>CAVYVA010000001.1:0-1352473 GCA_963771835.1 uncultured Actinomycetota bacterium | reverse complement strand
AGGCATTGAAGGAACTGGTCCCACACTCGCAGCCCTGACAGTGAGCGGGGGCGCACCGGATTGGGACGGATGTGAGCGGCGCCGCGATGTGCCCTTGGAGGGGCTGATCCGGTCCGGCATTCGGCGCCCTTCCTGCCTAGCCCATGCCCTTGTCATCTAGGGTCCCATAGTGACTACGGACCTCTTCGCCGGAATCCCCGTCGGCGACTACCAGCGAGCTTTGGACTGGTACGAGCGACTGCTCGGCTCCGGGCCGTCCTTCTTGCCCAACGCGACTGAAGCGGTGTGGGAGCTCGCCGAACACCGGTACGTCTACATAGCGGTTCGGCCCGAGCACGCGGGCCATGCGATGCACACGATCTTCGTTTCCGACTTGGATCTACTGATGGACGAGGTGGCCGGCAGGGGGATCGAGCCCGCAGCGCGGGAGACCTACGCGAACGGCGTGCGGAAGACAACCTACCGAGACCCAGACGGCAACGAGATCGGGTTCGGCGGGGCGTCACCGACGCCTTAGGCATCATCCCTCGTCAGGCAGATGTGGAGCATGGGCCCCGCCCGGCCGGAGTCGAGGGGGGCCCGTCCGCTGCACGCTAGCGGCTCAAGAGCACCTTGATCGCCTGGGTCTGTGCCGCATTCGCGAACGTCTCGTAAGCGAAGGCGACGTCGTCGAGCTCGAACCGGTGCGTCACGAACTTCTCGACGGGAAGCTTCCCCTGCGCAACCAGCTTGAGCAGCATCCCGAGACTGGTTGTGTTCACCAGGCCCATACTGATGTTGATGTTCTTGATCCACAGTTCCTGCAGGTCCAGCTGGACCCCCTTGCCGTGCACGCCCACGTTCGCCACATTGCCACCGGGCCGCACGAGTCGGGTACACATGTCGAAGGTGGTGGGCGTGCCCACAGCTTCCACCGCGACGTCGACGCCGTAGCCGTCCGTCAGGGCGAACACCTTCTCCTCCCAGCCGGCCACCCCGGAGTTGACGCTGTGGGTGGCACCGACCTGCTTGGCCAGGGCAAGGCGGTTGTCGTCCAGGTCAATCGCGACGATCTGGGCAGCGCCGTATAGCCCGGCGGTGGCGATGACGGCCAGGCCCACTGGACCCGTCCCGACAACGGCCACCGTGTCGCCCGGCTTTACCCGCCCATACTGCACGCCGATCTCGAACCCGGTCGGGAAGATGTCGGAGAGCAGCAGGGCCGCGTCGTCGGACACCTGGGCTGGCAGCTGATACAGGGAGTTGTCGGCAAACGGGATCCGGACCAGCTCCGCCTGCGTGCCGTCGATGAGGTGACCGAGGATCCAGCCGATACCGGCGGCGCCCTCCTCGGCGAGACAGTGCGACGGGTTCCCGCTGCGGCAGTACGTACACACACCGCACGAGCTGATGCACGAGATGATCACGCGGTCACCCACGCCGAAGTTGCGGACCGAAGAGCCGACTTCCACGACGGTGCCGACCCCCTCGTGCCCAAGGATCCTGCCGTCGGTCACGGCGGGCACGTCGCCCTTGAGGATGTGCAGGTCGGTCCCACAGATCGTGGTCGCGTCGACTCGGACAACGGCGTCGGTGGCCTCGATCAGTGTCGGGTCGGGTACCTCGTCCCAGCTCTTCTTGTCGGGACCGTGATAGACCAGTGCCTTCATGAGGGGCCTCCCTGATAGGTCAGATGGGCGAACGCAGGCGCTCGCTCGCACTGACTTGCACAGTGAGCCGCTGGCCCCCGGTCCAGAAGAGGCCAAGGTCCCAACCTCCCCATCCATCATCTGGGGGCCTGTGCAAGGGCCTATGGGCTTGGGTCGGGCCCCGGCAACGCCGATTCATGGGTCGTGGTCACCGACGCGGCGCCGCGGGCAACGACGAGCAGGCGCGTGTTGCTGTGGGTCGGCGGCGCGGCCGCGGTCCTGTGGGCGATCGCCCTGGTCGCCGCAGCGGGCTACCTGTTGCTGCGCCCAGCCTGTCCCGACGGGTGGGTGCGCTTCTTGGACTTGGGGCCACTGCCGGTAGCGGTCTCGGCGGTCGGCCTGGCCGGCACCGTGCTGCTTCTCGTGCTCGGCCGGCGCCACGGCCGGCACCGGACTCTCGCGCTCGTCGCATGCTTGTCGCTCGTACTGGGCAGCCTGGTCGCGGTGGCCGCTGTGACGACGGCGGTGCAGACCGTGATCGACGGAGCCGACCCAGCCTGCTGGACGTTCTAGCTGCCTGCCTGCACCGTCGCGTCTGGGACACATGGCCGAGCCGTCGCTTGACGCTGGGTGGCGTTGTCCCGTGTCGCTGGTCTTGGTGACCGGTGCGCTCAGCACCAAGCGGCGGACTGGTCCCACAACGCCGCGGCGAGCTCGACGTCGCCGGCCTGCCGATGCGTCCGACCACCTGGTGACAACCGGTCGAAGTACGTGCCGGTCGGAGCCGGCACCTCCGCGACCGATGCCAGGAACTCCAGCGGCGCCGCCCCCGCCGCCTCGCTCACGAGCAAGCGGCGCATCGGTGTGCGGTAGACCAGTCCGACCATCGAGCCGCCGTCCCGGCCGAACCTGGTCGCGACCGCGCCGGGGTGCACGGCGTACGCGCCGATCCCCGTTCCCTGGGTCCGTCGCGCGAGCTCTTCGGTGAACAGGATGTTCTCCAGCTTCGTCGTCCCGTACGCGCGCAGCGAGCTCCAGCGGCGTCGTTCCCAGTCGAGGTCGTCGATCCGGACATCGCCCCACAGGTTCGCGCCGCTCGACGTGACGACCACTCGAACGGGGCTCGTGCGCGCCGACTCGACCAACCGTTCCATGAGCAGAGTCGTCAGCGCGAACCCGGCCAGGTGGTTCACCTGGAACGTGGTCTCGTGACCGTCCACGGTCATGCGGCGCCGCGGGAAGAGGCCGCCGGCGTTCAGCATCAGCACGTCGATCCGAGGGCAGGTCGACAGCAGCTGCTCAGCAGCCGCACGGACGTCGTCCAGGCGAGCGAAGTCGGCGACCAGGGACTCGGTGCCCACCCGCGCCGCCACCAGAGCCGTGCGGTCCGGCGAACGACCCATCGCGTGCACGGTCGCCCCGCGCGCGGCCAACGACACGGCGGCCACCGCGCCGATGCCCGAGCTGGCGCCGGTCACGACGACCGTCCGGCCGACGAGGTCGCTGGCCGACATGGCACCGACGCTACGTCACGGCTCGCAGGCCACCGGTGGTCGCGGCGCAGGTTGCCCCAAGGTTGGCCCGGAAGGTTCGTGGGTGCGGGGCCGCAACCGCGGCACCGTGCCAGTGAACGCCACCTAGAGGGACGAGGAGGCACTGTCATGGACGACTCCCCACGACACACCACCACCGGGCCCGCCCCACCGGGCTCGCGACGGCGACGGATGCTGTACGTCGGCGGGCTGCTCGCCGCCGGGACACTGGTCGGCGGCATCCTCGCCGGGACCGTGAGCGCGTCCGCCGCGGGCAGCAGTCCGTCGGCCGCTCCGTCCGGGGCCCCGTCAGGTGCGCCGACCGGAGCTCCCGCCGGCGCTGCGTCGGGTGCGCCGAACGGCATGTCCGCGAAGCCGGTCCGCAGCGACGAGAAGGCGCTGTCGACCGACGATGCGGCGAAGGTGACGGCCGCCGCGCTGAAGGCCGTTCCGGGCGGAACTGTCTCCCGCGTCGAGACGGACGCCGGTGACGGGGTGTACGAGGCGCACATGAAGAAGGCCGACGGGACGCCGGTCACGGTGAAGCTGAACGCGGACTTCGCCGTCACCAAGGTCGAGTCCGGCATGGGTCAGGGCGATCCCGCTGCTGGCCAGCGGGCCTCGACCTCGACGCCCTAGCGGCCGACCGACCCCGGCGCGGACAGCCCCTCCGCGCCGGGGTCGGGGACCCCCCAGGTGAACCGTTGCGTGTGGATGCCGAAGTAGGGCGACACCGAGGTGCCGATGACGCCCGGCACGTGCCGGATCTGCTCGTTGACGACGTCGAAGAGCTCGTCGTTCGACCGGCAGACGAGCTCGGCGAGCAGGTCCTGCACCCCGGTCGTGAGCACGAGGTAGATGACGTTGTCGATCGCCGCGACGGCGTCGGCGACCTGCCGCACGTCGCCGCTGGTGGTGATCGCGACCATCGCCATCACGGGGTACCCGAGGGCGATCGGGTCGGTGACGGCGACGACCTGCAGCACGCCGGCATCGGCGAGGCGCTGCACGCGCAGCCTTATGGCCGGCGCCGACAGCCCGACCGCGACGGCCATCGCGGCGTACGAGACGCGGCCGTCCACCTGCAGCATGCGCAGCAGCTGGCGGTCGACGTGGTCGAGCGGTGCGCCGGTCGTCGCGCTCATCACCGGGTCACCCACGTTCCTCGGCGATGCTGTTGCCGCCGTCCACGGCGATGCACTGACCGGTGACGTAGGCCGCACCCGGGCTGCACAGGAAGGCCACCAGCGCGGCCACCTCGTCGGGCTGCCCGCTGCGGCCCAGCGGCGTCGCGCGGCCCTGGCGGACCTCGTCGTCCTCCTGGCTGGCGGTGGCGATCCAGCCGGGCGCGACCGCGTTGACCGTGACGCCGTCGGCCGCCGCGTCGAGCGCCACCGCGCGGGCAAGCCCGACCATCGCGGCCTTCGCCGACGCGTACGCCACGTTGTCGCGCATCGCCATCACCGGTCCGGTGACCGAGGCGACCATGACGACGCGTCCCCAGCCGCCGGCCCGCATGTCGGGCAGCGCGGCGCGGGTGGTCAGGAAGGCGGTACCGACGTTGCGGCGCAACGAGTCCTCCCAGCCCTGCACCGACACGTCGCCGATGGCGCCGTTGCCCAGTGCGGCCGCGGGCACCCCGACGCCGGTCATGCCCGCGTTGTTCACAAGCACGGTGACCGGGCCGAGCGTCGCGCGGGTCCCGTCGACCACGGCCGTGACCTGGTCGGCGTCGGTGAGGTCGGCGATCGCGCCGTGGGTCCGCCGCCCGGAGGACGCGGCGAGCTCAGCCGCCCGCGCGTACACCCGGTCCGTGGTCGAGGTGACCGTGACGTCCGCGCCCAGCGCGGCCAGGATCCGCGCGCAGGCGAACCCGATGCCGTCGGCAGAGCCCGCGCCGGTCACCAGCGCGACCCGGCCGGTCAGGTCGAGGGCGGCTGGGAGCACGGGCTCAGCCCTCGGCCGCTGCGGCGTCGCCGACCAGGTCGGCGACGGCTCCGGCGAACAGCCGGGTGTGCCGGTCGACGTCCTCCTGCCGGGTGTCCGGGCTCATCAGCGCCATGTTGTGGAACGGGGTGATGAGCACGCCACGGTTGACCAGGTACAGGTGCAGGTACTCGTCGAGCACGTCGTCGGTCGCGGCTGCCGCCTCGGTGCCGTTGCGCGGCGCCGGCGACGCGAACCGGTACTCGGAGCGGGCACCGAGCTGGCTGACCGACCAGCGCAGGTGGTGCGCGTCGATCGCGTCCTGGACGCCGCGGGTGAACGATGTGGCCAGGTCGGTCATGCCGGCGAACGCCTCGTCGGTGAGGACGTGCTCGAGCGTGGCCCGCATGGCGGCCACGGACAGCGCGTTGCCGGCGAGCGTGCCGCCCACGCCGCCCACGTCGACGAGGTCGGCCTCCGGGTGCGCCCCGATGTCGTGCGCGAGCTTCTCGGTGATGCCGTACGCACCGCTGGGGATCCCGCCGCCGATGCTCTTGCCGATGACGAAGATGTCCGGCCGCAGCCCCCACTCGCGGGTGGCCCCGCCCGCCCCGGCCGAGATCGTGTGCGTCTCGTCGATGATCAGCAGTGCGCCGTACTTCGTGGCCAGCTCGCGCAGGCCGGCCATGAACCCGGGCTCGGGCAGCACGATGCCGATGTTCGTCAGCGCCGGCTCGGTGAGGATCGCGGCGACGTCGCCGTGCGCGAGCTGGCGCTCGACGCCGGCCAGGTCGTTGAACTCGGCGACCCGCGAGGTCATCGCGACCGGGACGGGCGCACCGGCGTTGCCGGGCCGTTCGACGGCCTCGCCGTCCGGGCCGGGCACCGCGAACGCCTCGTCGACGGAGCCGTGGTAGCAGTACGCGAACGTCAGGATCTTCGACCGGCCGGTGGCCAGGCGGGCGAGCCTGAGCGCCCAGCGGTTCGCGTCGGTCGCGGTCAGCGTGAACGACCACAGCGGCAGCCCGAACCTGCGGGTCAGCTCGGCCCCGACCCACTCCGCCTCCGCCGTGGGCAGCATGGTGGTGATCCCGCCCTGCTCGCCCATGCGCTCGACCACCGCCTGCACGGTGGCCTTCGGGCTGTGGCCGGCCATCGCGCCGGTGTCGCCGAGCGCGAAGTCGACGTACTCGAGCCCGTCGACGTCGGTGATGCGGTTGCCGGAGGCGGTGTCCAGGTAGAGCGGGAACCCGCCGCTCCACTTGGCCATCCACGTCATGGGCACCCGCCCGAACAGGTGACCGGCGGCGTCGAAGAGCGCGCGCGAGCGGGGGTGTGCGGCCGCGTACGAGGCGCGCTCGCGCTCGATGAGGGCGTGCAGGAGGGGGCGGTCGATCGTGGTCATGCCCGGACCCTGGCCGTCGATCCGCAACCTGTCAAGGGGTGGTCGCTTTCGATTCGAAAGTCTGCGCGGCCCAGGTGCGGCCACTAGCCTGCGCACGGTGAGCACGACACCGGGCGGCCGGGTGACCGGCTGGCGGGGCGCGGCCGCCGCCCACCTGGTGCACGGCGCGACTGCGGTCGTGGTGATCGCCGCGCTGGTCCTGCAGGTCGCGCTGGTCGTCCGCCACGGGGTCGGCCCGATCGGCGCTCGCCTGGTCGACCTCGCGAGCTACTTCACGATCCAGTCCAACCTGCTCGTGGCGGTCAGCGCGGTCGCCCTCGCGCTGCGGCCGGACCGCGACGGCCCGATGTGGCGGGTGGTCCGGCTGGACGCGCTGCTGGGAATCACGGTCACCGGGGTCGTCTACCTCACGGTGCTTGCGCCGCTGCAGGACCTGAGCGGCGCGCCCGCCGTCGCCGACATCGGGCTGCACTACGCGAGCCCCGCCCTCGTCGTCCTCGCGTGGTTCGGCTACGGACCCCGGCACCGCATCGACCGTCGCACCGCCTGGCTGGCGCTGGTCTGGCCGGTGCTGTACTTCGCGTACACGCTCGTGCACGGTGCCGTCGCCGGCT
This sequence comes from uncultured Actinomycetota bacterium, assembly GCA_963771835.1. GTDB lineage: Bacteria > Actinomycetota > Actinomycetes > Prado026 > Prado026 > CAVQCJ01. The sequence goes on along the minus strand of CAVYVA010000001.1, from coordinate 1,345,368 downwards.
GGTACCCGTACCCGTTCCTGGACGTCGTCGTGCACGGGTACGCGAGCGTCCTGGGCAACGCCGTGCTCGTGACCGGTCTGATGTTCGGCGTGGCGTTCCTGTACTGGCGGGGGGACCGTCGTCTCGGCGTGGCCCCGGTCGGGACAGCGGAGGTCGGGACAGCGGAGGTCGGGACAGCGGAGGTCGAGCTGGTCGGCAGCTGGCAGGTGGTGCGCATCGGGGCCACGCCGGTCCAGCGGGTCGAGCTCGACTTCGCCGCCGACGGCACCGTCAGCGGCAGCACCGGGGTGAACCGGCTGCACGGCGGTTACGAGGTCGGCGACGGCGCGCTCGTCGTCGGCCAGCTGATCACGACCCGGATGGCCGGGCCGCCGGCGGCCATGGCGGCCGAGACGCGACTGCTGGCCGCGCTGGCCGGGCCGCTGCGCGTGGTCGGTACCGACGCGGGCGTGTGCCTGGTCGCGGAGCCCGACTCGCTCGTCCTCGAGCCGGCGCCCGGCTCGACGATGTAACCGGACGCTGCGACCGGACGCTGCGACCGGACGCTTGCTGTGCGACTCCTAGCCGGACTCGCGCACCACCAGGTGCGGGTCGAGAACGACGCGCGACTCGACCGGCTCGCCGGCCATCCGCGCGGTCAGCAGCCGCACCATCTCGCGGCCCATCGCCTCGACCGGCTGGTGCACGGTCGTCAGCGCGGGGGAGGAGTGCCGGGCGCTCGGGGAGTCGTCGAACCCGACGACGGCGATGTCGCCGGGGACCTCCCGGCCGCGGGCCGCCAGGGTGCGCAGCACGCCGAGCGCCATCGGGTCGGACGCGGCGAACACCGCGTCCAGGTCCGGGCGCCGGTCGAGCAGGGCGGCCGCGGCGGCTGCTCCGCTGTCCTCGCCGAAGTCGCCGTAGGCGACGAGCTCCTCGTCGACGTCGATGCCGGCGGCCGCGAGGGCCTTCCGGTAGCCGGCCAGGCGGCCGACCCCGGCGGACATGTCCTGGGGACCGGCCACGGTGGCCACCGTCCGCCGACCGCCGCGCAGCAGGTGCTCGACGGCGAGCACCGCCCCGGCCTCGTTGTCGACGTCGACGTAGCAGGCGGGCTCGACGCCGGCCGGCCGGCCGCCGAGCACCGCGGGCAGGCCGCGGTCCTCGAGCATGCGAGGCAACGGGTCGTCGCCGTGCAGCGACATCAGCAGGACGCCGTCGACGTGGTGCGGGGTCAGGTAGCTCTCGATCCGGCTGCGGTCCTGCGGGCTCTGCTGGATCGACAGCAGGAGCCGGTAGCGCGTCCCGGCCAGACCGGCGCTGACCCCGCGCACGATGGCCGCGAAGAACGGCTCGGCGAAGAACCGCTCGTCCGACTCCGACACCACCAGCGCGACCGACTCGGTCTGCCGCGTGACCAGCGCCCGGGCCGCGCGGTTGGGCACGTAGCCGAGCTCGTCCACGGCCAGCAGCACCTTGGCCCTCGTCGCCGCGCCGACGTGGTTCTCGCCGTTCACCACGCGGGACGCAGTGCCGCGGCCGACGCCGGCGTGCTTCGCCACTTCCTCGAGGGTGGGCGGACGACGCGGGCCCGGCGAGGTCATGGCGTGAGTATGCCCGAGCGCTCAGCCGCTCATGCCGCTGCGACGGACCGGTACCGGCAAGCCTTGACAGCCGGCCGGATCCAGGCCACGGTGGACAGACCGGGAGCGCTCCCAATCCGGCCCGGGGCCCTGGGCCGGGCGCACTCCACGGGGGTGTGACCGGCCGCCGGGTCGCGAGTGGCGCGTGGCCCGGCGGCGGGTCACCCGAGCGGACGGCCCAGGTCCGCGAGGACCTGCGCCGCCGGCAGCGCCGCCAGCACCTGGGGTCCCAGCAGCAGCTTGGAGCCGCGGATCCCGCTGCCCATGAGCACCTCCTCCACGGTCATGACGGCGGCGTCGACCAGCACCGGCCAGTCCGCCGGCAGCCCGAGGGCCGTGATGCCGCCGAACTCCATCCCGGTGAGCCGGACGGCTTCGTCCAGCCGAGCGAAGGACAGCTTGCGTACGTCGAGGTGGCGGCGGACGAGCCCGTTCACGTCGGTCCGGGTCGTGGCCAGCACGACGCAGGCCGCGTGGCGCTCCACCCCGTCCCGTCGCCCGGCGACGACGACGCAGTTGGCGGAGGACTCGGGCGCGAACCCGTAGGCGGCGCAGAACGCGGCCGTGTCCGCGAGGTCGGGGTCGATGGCCGCCACCCGGACGGTCGTCGCGAGCTGCGCAGGCAGCGCCTGCAGCGCCTGGGCCACCGCAGGAGCCATCAGCTCGGGATGGTCGGCCGCCGGGCGGAAGTCCAGCGTCGAGGTCATCCGCGCATCCTGGCACCGAGCGGCCGCGGTCGGTGCTCCGTCAGCGCTTGCTGATCCGTCAGTACAGTGGCGCCGCGTGACCGCCGTCCACGTCCTGCTGCTCATCGGCTGCGCGGCGGCGATCTACGTGGCGTGCGAGTTCTTCGTGAACGCCATCGAGTGGCTGGGTGTCGAGCTGGGTGTCGCCACGCTGGCCGTGGGGACCGTGCTGGCCGCCATCGGCACTGCTCTGCCGGAGAGCGTGGTCACGCTCGTCGCGGTGCTGTCCGGCGGCGGCCGGGGCGGCAAGGAGATCGGCGTCGGCGCGGCGCTGGGTGGCCCGCTGGTCCTGTCCACCCTCGCGTACGCGGTCGTGGGGGTGCTGCTGCTGGTTCGCCGTCGCAGGAGCCGGGTGGCCGCAGAGCTCGCCGTGGACCCGTTCGCCGACGTGGACCGGCCCCGGCTCGTCCTGGACCAGACATGGTTCCTCGTCATCGCAGGCACCGCGATGGTGCTCGGGCTGGTCGCCTTCACCGGCAAGCAGTGGCTGGGCCTGCTCTTCTTCGCCGGCTACGGGATCTACGTCCGGCGCGAGCTGTCCGGCGACGACCCGGCCCACTCAGCCGACGACCTGGCCTCGCTGCGGCTGTGGCGGCGCGACGGCGCGCCGCCACGGTGGGCCGTGATCGTGCAGACCCTCGCTGCGCTGCTGGTCGTGGTGCTCGCCTCGCAGCTGTTCGTCCACCAGCTGGAGTGGGCCGGTCCCGAGCTCGGCCTGCCGCCGGCGGCCGTCGCGCTGCTGCTGGCTCCGATCGCCACCGAGCTGCCTGAGGTGCTCAACGCGGTGATCTGGGCCCGGCAGGGCAAGACGCGACTGGCCATGGCGAACATCGCCGGCTCGATGATGGTGCAGGCCACCGTGCCGGCCGGGATCGGCCTGCTGTTCACGCCGTGGAAGTTCGACACGATCCTGCTGTCCGCGTCTGTGGCGACCCTCGCGGCCGTCGTCTACCTGCGCACGCTGGCGGCCGCGAACCGGCTCCGCCCGGCCTGGGTGGCCGGCACTGCGGTCTTCTACGGAGCGTTCGCGGTCGCCCTCGCTGTCGAGCTGTCCTGACTCAGTCCTGCGCGGGCTCGTCGCCGGGCTCGCCGGCCAGCACCAGGTAGAGCGAGCGGCGCGTCTCGGCCAGCACGGCCTGCGCCTTCTGCACCCGCTGGGCGTCCCCGCTGCGCATGACCTGGACCGCCGCGAAGTGGACCTCCTTCATCAGGCCCATGAGGTCGGCCATGCCATCGCTCACCCCGCCGGTCACGGTGTCCCACGGCTCGGCCAGCTCGCTCGCATGCTCCGCGACGTACGTGCGTCCGGCGTCGGTGAGGGTGAAGACCTTGCGGCTGCCCTCCTCGTCGGCGCGCACGTCCGGCCGGACGAGTCCCTCGTCCTCGAGCTGGGACAGCGCCGGGTAGACCGAGCCGGCGCTCGGACGCCAGACCCCGTCGCTGCGGGAGGCGATCTCCTGGATCAGCTGGTACCCGTGCATGGGCTCCTCGTTGAGCAGCGCGAGGATCGCCGCCCGGACATCGCCGCGACGGGCGCGCCCGCCGCGCGGGCCGAACCCGCCCGGCCCGAATCCGCCGGGGCCGAACCCCGGGTTGAACGGCCCGAACGGGCCGCCGTGCCGGCGCCCCCGGCTGCGCCCGCGGGGCCGCCCGCCGGAGTCGTCGGGACGGTCGTCGCGCTGCTCGGCGCGACCGGCGCCGTGCTGGTGCCGGTGCTGCCGCCCATGCCAGGCCCACGGGGCCTCGAAAGGAAAGTCGGTACTCATCGTTGTATCTCCGTTCTGTCGATGATGTGTCGACGATATATCGCTACTACGTCGGTGTCAAGGCTCTCGCGCCTGCCCGGCGCGGCGGTCGGGGCCGGTTAGCATCGGCGGGTCTGCGGAGGCGCGCTTGCACAGGGACGACGACATTCCCGGGGACGGCCGGCTGTCCGGCGACGACGCCCGGCCCGACGAGCCGGACGGGTCCGGCGTCCCGGCTCAGCGCCCGGTTCTGCACCCGGCGCACCACCTGCCGGTCGACCCGGACCTGGACGGCGCCGACGAGGTGGTTCCGGGCAAGCCCTCGCTGGAGCACTGGGACGTGGTGGCCGTGGTGGCCGCGGGTGGGGCGCTGGGCGGTCTGGCCCGGTACGGCCTCAACCAGCTGGTGCCGGGGTCTGCCGGCTTCCCGTGGGCGACGTTCACGGAGAACGTCCTGGGCTGCCTGCTCCTCGGCGCGCTGATGGTGGTCCTGGTCGAGGTGCGAGGGCCGAGCAGGTACGCCCGCCCGTTCCTCGGGGTCGGGATGCTCGGCGGGTTCACGACGTTCTCGACGTACACGGCCGAGATCCGGGCGCTGCTGGCCGACGGCAGGGCCGGCACCGCCGGCGCCTACCTGGTCCTGAGCCTGGTCGCCGGGCTGGTCGCGACCGTCGCCGGCATCGCGGCGGCGCGGGCCGCGACGGGCCGGCGCCTGCAGCCGGACCCGGCCGGGGAGGCTGCGTGACCGCACTGCTGGTCATGGTCGGCGCGGGGTTCGGCGCGCCCAGCCGGTGGCTGCTGGACCAGTACGTCCGTGGCCGCGTCGCAGGCGTGTTCCCGTGGGGGACGTTCGGCATCAACGTCCTCGGGTCGCTCGTGCTGGGCGTCCTGCTCGGGGCCTCCGCCGGCCACGGCGGCACGGTGCTGGTCGCGCTCGTGGGGACGGGTTTCTGCGGGGGGTTCACCACGTTCAGCTCGTTCGGCTTCGAGACGGTGCGGCTGGCCGAGGACGGCGAGTACGCAGCGGCTCTGCTGAACGTGACGGCCAGTGTGCTGCTCGGCCTCGGCGCGGCGTACGCGGGCTGGTGGCTCGGCCAGACGCTGTGACCGGAGCCCGCGACAGCGTCCGACGGCGCCGGCGGGTGCGACGATGGGGCGGTCATGGACGAGCCCCGCCCCGGCCCCGCGCCGCTGTACCCGCTGGGTCTGCGGCTGGAGGGTCGTCGCGTCGTGGTCGTGGGCGCCGGCGCGGTGGCCCTGCGCCGGGTGGCCGGCCTGCTGGCCGCGGGCGCCGACGTGAGCGTGGTCGCCCCGGTCGCGACGCCCGCGCTGGCCGACCTGGCCGCCACCGGGCGGGTGCGCTGGCTCGAGCGCCCCTACCGCTCCGGCGACCTGGCCGGGGCGTGGCTGGTGCTGGCGTGCACCGACCGGCCCGAGGTGAACCGGGCGGTGGCCGCCGACGCCGAGCTGGACCGGATCCTGTGCGTCCGCGCCGACGACGCGTCGGCGGCCACGGCATGGGTGCCGGCGTCGGGCCGGACGGGTCCGTACACCCTGGCCGTGCACGCCGACCGGGACCCGCGCCGGGCCGCCGCGATGCGCGACCGGCTGCTCGCGCAGGCGCAGAGCCCCGCCCCCGGTGAGCCGGTCGCGGCCGTGCCGGGAGGCCGCCCGCGGCCGGGCCGGGTGGTGCTGGTGGGTGGCGGTCCCGGCGACCCCGGGCTGCTGACCGTCCGTGGGCGGGCCGCGCTGGCCGACGCCGACGTCGTGGTCACCGACCGGCTGGCCCCGTTGGCGGTGCTGGACGAGCTGGCGGCCGACGTGGTCGTGGTCGACGCCGCCAAGGTGCCCGGCGGCCGTTCGATGCCGCAGGAGGAGATCACCCGGTTGCTGGTCGAGCACGCCCGGGCGGGGCGGGTGGTGGTCCGGCTCAAGGGCGGCGACCCGTACGTGTTCGGCCGGGGCATGGAGGAGGTTCAGGACTGCGCCCGGGCCGGGGTCGCGGTCGAGGTGGTCCCCGGCGTGACCAGCGCGGTCGCGGTGCCGGGCGCCGCCGGGATCCCGCTGACCCACCGCGGTGTCGTGCAGGCGTTCACCGTCGTGTCCGGGCACGTTCCTCCCGGTGACCCCGCGTCGACCATCGACTGGAAGGCGCTGGCGGCGGTCGGCGGAACCCTCGTGGTGCTGATGGGCGTGCGCACCATCGGGGCCGTCGCCGAGGCGCTGCTGGCCGGCGGGCTGCCCGGCGCCACCCCGGTGGCGGGGCTGCAGGACGGCCGGCCGGCTGTGCGCGGGACGCTCTCCGGGGTCGCGCACGGCGCGGACCTGCGCGAGGTCGGCTCGCCGGCGGTGTTCGTGATCGGGGCCGTGGCCGGAGACCTGCCGGACGATCCGGCCCAGTCGGGCTAGCGGCGCCCGGCGCGCCTGGCTGGCTGCGGGGCCCGGCACCCCTCAGGCTCGTGCCATGCAGACCAGCGACCACCGGGACCTCGACGGCGGGGGCCAGCCTTCGCACCTGGAGGTGCCGCGTCCGGTGCGGGTGGCGGCCGACTGGTCCTGGCGTCTGCTGGTCATCGCGGCCGCCGTGCTCGCGCTGCTGCTCCTGGCGGACCGGCTCAAGCTGCTGATCCTCGCCCTGTTCGTCGCGACCCTGCTGACCGCACTGCTCGACCCGGCCGTGCGCAGCGTGCAGCGACTCGCCCGGGGGTCGCGCGGGTTCGCGACCACGGTGGTCCTGGTGCTCGCGATCGGCCTGGTGGCGACCCTGCTCGCCGCCCTCACCGTGCAGATCAGCGGGTCCTTCTCGGACCTCAGCGACAAGTTCACCGACGGCCTCACCCAGATCCGGTCGTGGCTGCGGGACGCGTTCGGCATCGACGACGCGACCCTGCAGGACTACGTGCAGCGGGCCTGGGACGCCATCAAGGCGAACCGCAACGGCCTGCTGTCCGGCGCGCTGTCCGGGACCCGCATCGCGCTGGAGGTGCTGTCCGGGGCCGCGATCGCGCTGTTCGCGACCGTGTTCATGCTGCTCGACGGCGACCGGATCTGGTCCTGGTGCGTGTCGCTGTTCCCCTCCCGCAGCCAGGACGGCGTGCGCGAGGTCGGTCAGCGCAGCTGGCTGGTGCTGACGGCGTACGTGCGCGGGACCCTGCTGATCGCATTCGTCGACGCGGTCTCGATCGGCCTGGTCCTGGCGGTGATCCGGGTGCCGCTCGCCGTGCCGCTGGCCGCGCTGGTGTTCTTCGGCGCGTTCGTCCCCATCATCGGCGCGTTCGTCAGCGGCTTCGTCGCGGTCGTCGTCGCACTGGCGACGCGCGGCGTGGTGGCCGCCGTGGTCGTGCTGGTCGCGATCATCGTCATCCAGCAGGTCGAGGGGCACCTGCTGCAGCCGTTGGTGATGGGTCGGCTGGTCCGGCTGCACCCGCTCGGCGTCGTGCTCGCGGTCACCGCCGGCAGCGTTCTCGCCGGCCTGGTCGGTGCGGTCGTCGCGGTGCCGCTGGCCGCGGTTCTGACGACGGTGTTCGGCTACTACGGCCGGCGCGGCCGCAGCCACGACCCCGGACCGGACGGGGCGACGGAACCGGCCGCGGTCAGCTGATCCGCTCGGTGTGCCAGAGCCGGACGATGTCGCGCACGGACAGGATGCCGGCGACGTCCCCCCCGTCGAGGACGACCAGGTGCCGGAAGCCGCCGCGCAGCATGGCCTCGGCGGCCTGCTCCAGCGACCAGTCCGGCGAGGCGTACACGATCTCGGTGGTCAGGTGCGAGGAGACGGTCTCTACGTCGGGGTCGGCGCCCTCGGCGAGGGCGACCAGCACGTCGCGCTCGGTGAGGATCCCCGCGCCCTCGCCGTCCGGGTCGACCACGACCACTGCGCCGACGTGCCGCGAGCGCATCGCCACGCTGACCTCGCGCAGCGTGTGCCCGGGGCCCACGGTCAGGACCTCGCGGCTCATCGCCTCTCGTACGGTCATGCGTCCTCCCGTGGCAGCCGGTCCCGGGTGTCGGTGGACCCGTGCCGGACATCTTTGGGCCCAGCGCCCGCCGTGTCCACGGCCGACACCGGACGTGAGCCGGGCGGCCCGGTCCGGCACACTGGCGCGATGAGCCTGCCGACTCTGCGCCAGGTGACCGCCGCACCCCGGTGGTGGGTCGCCGCGGTGGTGCTGGTCTGGGTCCCAGTGGTCCTGCTCGCGCAGCGCACCGCGACGCCCGCGCGCCAGGACCTGCTCGGGCTCGGCACCTGGGTGACCCTGCTGGCCCTGCTGGTCTGGCAGGAGCCGCTGGTCCGCGCCCAGACGGCCGTCGTCGTGCTGTTCGCGAGCGTCGTCGAGTACACGTTCTCCGGCTGGCTGCACGTGTACGTCTACCGGCTGCACGACGTCCCCCCGTTCGTGCCGCCGGGGCACGGGCTGGTGTACCTGGCGGCGCTGTCGATCGGGGGGACCGAGCTGCTGCGCCGGCACGCCCGCCCGGCCGTCGTCGCCACCGTGGTGGCCGGCGGCCTGTACGCGCTGTGGGGGCTGAGCCCCTGGGCGCCGCGGCCGGACGTGCTCGGCGCGTTCTGGTTCGCCTGCCTGCTCGGGTTCCTGGCGTTCGGACGGGCCCGGCTGCTGTACGTGGGCGCGTTCGTCGTCGTCACGTACCTGGAGCTGCTCGGGACGTCGATGCGGATCTGGACCTGGGCGCCGAAGGACCCGACCGGGATCGTCGCGATGGGCAACCCGCCGTCCGGCGCGGCCGGCGGCTACGGGTGGTTCGACCTGGCGGCGGTGGCCGCCGCCCCGGTCCTGCTCGTCTGGATGTCTCGGGTCCGCTCGCGCTGGCGCAGCACGACGGCGGCGTCCGCTCGGGTCGACCCGGTACCCGAGAGCGCCTAGCCGGAGGACAGTCCGGGCGCGAGCGTCTTCAGCACCTCGTCGTGCAGTGCGCCGTTCGTCGTCACGGCACCGCCGCCGAGCAGCACGGGACCGCCGTCGCGCCCGGTGATCCGACCGCCCGCCTCCCGCACGACCGGGACCAGCGCGGCCACGTCCCAGACCGACAGCTCGGGCTCGACGGCCACGTCGACCGCTCCCTCGGCGACCAGGACGTGCGACCAGAAGTCCCCGTACGCGCGGGTCCGCCAGCATCGGCGGGCCAGCTCGCCGAACGCGCCACCGCCGTCCGGCCAGCCGACCATGTCGGAGTACGACAACGAGGCGTCGCCGAGCGCGCGGACCGACGAGACCCGTACCGGGCGGGGCACGTCCTGACCTCGGGCGCAGGTCCACGCGCCCGCTCCGCGGGCGGCCCACCAGCGCCGGCCCAGCGCCGGTGCCGACACCACGCCGACCACGATGTCGGTCCCGTCGACCAGCGCGACGAGCGTGGCCCAGACCGGCACGCCGCGGACGTAGTTCTTGGTGCCGTCGATCGGGTCCACGACCCACCGCCGGCCCTGCCAGGCCAGGTCCGGGCGGTCGCCGCCCTCCTCCTCGCCGACGACCCCGTCCTGCGGTCGGTGCTCGGCGAGGTGCGCGCGCAGCAGCTGCTCGGTCGCCCGGTCGGCGTCCGTCACCGGGGTCAGGTCGGGCTTGGTCTCCACCACGAGGTCCAGCGACTGGAAGCGGTCCAGCGTCAGCACGTCGGCCCGGTCGGCCATCAGCAGCGCCAGCTCCAGGTCGGCGGCGTACGGCCCTGCGACACCGTCGTCCACGGGGCCACACAGTATCGGCCCGCGTACGCTCGAAGGCGTGCGCGACCTGGCTGAGAAGGTCGACCGGGCCTTCTGGGACCACGACCGGCTGGTGCGGATGCCCGCCAAACGCGCCAAGCGGCTGCTCGTGCTGGACCGGCTCGCGCAGCGGTTCGAGCCTGGGCGCGCCTACCTCGAGGCGCACGTCAACGAGCTGCTGGTCCAGGCGCACCCCGACTACGCGATGCTCCGCCGGTCGCTGGTCGACGAGGGGTTCCTGGACCGCGAGAACGGCTGGTACTGGCGCGTCGGCGGCAGCGTGTCCGCCGACGATCCGGCAGGCTGAGCGGACCGCCCGGGTCGGATGAACCGGCGCCGCCGATCGTACGTACCCACCTTCGGGACGGCACATCGACGGCTCGCACGCCGGGTCGGCTACGGGAGGTCGCGTGTTCGACACCTTCTTCGGGCTGCCGTTGCACATCCTGGTCATCCATGCGGTGGTGGTGCTGGTCCCGCTGTGCGCGGCCATGGCGGTTCTGATGCTGTTCTCGACGACGTGGCGCGAGCGGCTGCGCTGGCCGCTGCTGGTCCTGCTGACGATCGCGGTCGGGTCGGCGTTCGTCGCCAAGAAGAGCGGTGAGGCGCTGGACGCCCGGCTGGCCATCACCACGAACCCCGACCTCAACCGCCACGTCCTGCTCGGCGGCAAGGCGCCGTGGATCGTGCTGGTGTTCTGGATGCTCGCGGTGGCGTGGCTGGTCCTGGACAGCCGCCGGGAGTGGGCCGGCAGCCCCAGCCCCGGGACGTTGCGGCTGCTCGGCGTGGTGACCCTGGTCGCCGCTGTCGGCGCGACGTCCTGGATCGTGGTCACCGGCGACGCAGGCTCCCGCGCGGTCTGGAGCCAGATCGTGAAGTCCACCAACGCGCGCTAGCCGGACGGGCGGCGCCTCAGTCGTTCTCGGGGAGCTCGCGGGCGCGCAGCAGGCGGCGCAACGAGTCCAGCCGGGCCGCGTCGGCGTGGCCGGCGGCGACCCAGGCGTCCAGCCCGCAGTCCGGCTCGTCGTGGCTGCACGAGCGCGGGCACTGGGCGGTCCCCGAGGCCAGGTCCGGGAAGGCCGCGACCACCCGGGACGGGTCCACGTGGGCGAGCCCGAACGACCGGATCCCCGGGGTGTCGATGACCCAGCCGCCGCTCGGGCAGCTCGAGCACCACGGCAGACGTCGAGACGTGCCGACCACGGCCGGTGACCAGGTTGACCGCGCCGGTCGCCCGGTCGGCGCCCGGGACCAGGGCGTTGACCAACGTCGACTTCCCGACGCCTGAGTGGCCGACGAAGACCGTCCGGCGGTCCCGCAGCCGGGTCAGCAGCGGTGCCAGGTCGGCGCCGCGCTGCAGCGCGACGTGCGGGACGTCCAGCGCGCGGTAGGTCGCGAGCAGCTCGTCCGGAGCGGCGAGGTCGGTCTTCGTGACGATGAGCAACGGCCGCAGGCCCGCGTCGTACGCGGCGACCAGGCAGCGGTCGATCAGCCGCGGCCGCGGTTCGGGGTTCGCCACGGAGGTGACGACTGCCAGCTGGTCGGCGTTCGCGACCACCACCCGCTCGACCGGGTCGGTGTCGTCCGCGGTCCGTCGCAGCACCGAGCGGCGGGGCTGCACCCGGACGATGCGGGCGAGCGACCCGTCCGCCCCGTCCAGCGCGCCGACCAGGGCGACCTGGTCGCCGACGACGACCGCCTTGCGGCCGAGCTCGCGCGCCATCATCGCCGTCACGGTCTGCCGCCGGCTCCCCTCACCGACGAGGCAGCCGAATCGGCCGCGGTCGACGGTCACGACCCAGCCGAGCACCGCCTCGTCGTACGCAGGGCGGTCCTTGGTCCGCGGGCGGGACTTGCCCCGCCCGGGACGGACCCGGACGTCGTCCTCGTCCAGGTCGCGGCCGCGGCCCTGGCTCACCGCGGGAGCATCCCGATCCAGCGGTCCACGAAGTCGGGCAGGGTCTTGCCGGTGGTCGCGACGTCGACGACGCGCACGCCCGGGACGGCCAGCCCGAGCACGGCGGCGGCAGTGGCGATCCGGTGGTCGTCGTAGGTCTCGAACACGCCGCCGTGCAGGGCCGCGGGGCGGATCGAGAGCCCGTCGGCGAGCTCGGTGACGTCGCCCCCGAGGCCGTTGATCTGGGCGGCCAGGGCGGCCAGCCGGTCCGTCTCGTGCCCGCGCAGGTGCGCCACCCCGCGGATCGTGGTGACACCCGGAGCCAGCGCCGCCAGGGCCGCGGTCACCGGGACCAGCTCGCCGATCAGCGGACATGTCCAGCTCGCCGGCGCCGGTCAGCCCGCCGGACCCGTCGACGACCAGGGCGCCCCCGAGCCGGTCGGCCACCAGCCGTGCGCCCAGCGCCTCCAGCAGGGCGCTGACCGCGTCGACCGGCTGCAGGCCCGATCCGACCGGGAACCCGCCGACCACCACCCGGCCGCCGGTGACGAGCGCCGCCGCCGCGAACGGCAGCGCGTTGGACAGGTCCGACTCGATGGTCACGTCGCCGCCGTGCGGCTGGGCCGGGCCGACCCACCAGATCCGGCGGCCGGCATCGTGGCCCGCGGGCACCCCGCGGTCGGTCAGCATCGCCAGCGTCATCGCGATGTGCGGCTCCGACGGCAGGACCGGGCCGACGTCGACGACGCGCAGGCCGTCGTCGAACCTGCACCCGGCCAGCAGCAGCGCGCTGACGAACTGGCTGGACCCGCTCGCGTCGACCGCGACCTGACCGCCCCGGACCCGGCCGGTGCCGCGGACGGTGAACGGGAGCTGGTCCTGGCCGGCGTCGATGCGCACGTCGAGGCGGCGCAGGGCGCCGAGCAACGGGCCCATCGGCCGTGCCCTGGCCCGTTCGTCGCCGTCGAAGTCGACCGGTCCGTCGGCGAGCGCCGCCACCGGCGGCACGAAGCGCATGACCGTCCCGGCCAGCCCGCAGTCGACGGCGGCGGGCCCGCGCAGGGCGCCCGGGCGGACAGTCCACGACGGCGCCGCCTCGTCGACGTCCGCCCCGAGCGCCCGCAGCGCGGCCGCCATCAACCGGGTGTCGCGGGCCACCAGCGGGTGCAGCAGGGTCGTCGGCCCGTCTGCGAGGGCGGCCAGGACAAGAGCCCGGTTGGTGATGGACTTCGAGCCCGGGATGCGGACGGTCGCCAGCACCGGCCCGCTCGCCGTGGGGGCGTCCCAGAGCTCGGCGGCGGTACGGGTCGGGTCCGGCACGTTCCCCATCATCGCAGCGGCCACCGCTGCGGCGGCCGCGTCGGGCGCGTCCGCCGCCTCGGCCGCGTCGGGCCGGCGTGGCAGGCTGGCGGTGTGTGCGGGCGGTACGCGGCCAGCCGGGACCCCGACGACCTCGTCGAGGAGTTCGAGGTCGACCGGGTCGAGGTGCCCGCCCGCCTTGAGCCGGACTTCAACGTGGCCCCGACCAAGGACGTGTACGCGGTCCTGACCCGCGCCCCCCGGAGCGAGCGCGGGCCGGACGGGACACCCGTGGAGGCGGCCGCGGCGGCCGGGCCGGCAGCGCCGGTCCGCCAGCTCCGGGTGCTCCGCTGGGGCCTGGTGCCGTCCTGGGCCAAGGACCCCTCCATCGGTTCGCGGCTGATCAACGCGCGGATGGAGACGGTCGCCGAGAAGCCGGCGTTCCGTCGCGCGTTCGCCCGTCGGCGCTGCCTGCTGCCGGCCGACGGCTACTACGAGTGGTACCCGGGCCGGCGGACCGGACCGCAGCGGCCGACCAAGCAGCCGTTCTTCATCCATCCCAAGGACGGCGGCGTGCTGGCGATGGCCGGCCTGTACGAGTTCTGGCGCCGGCCGGAGGTGCCCGAGGACGACCCCCAGGCCTGGCTCGTGACCTGCGCGGTCCTGACGACACAGGCCGAGGACGCCGTCGGGATGATCCACGACCGGATGCCGTTGCTGGTGGAGCGCGAGCGCTACGGCGCCTGGCTGGACCCGGAGGTGGACGACCCGGACCTGCTGCGCGGGCTGCTCGTCCCGGCGGCCCCCGGCCGGCTGGACGCCTACCCGGTCTCGACCGCCGTCAACAGCGTCGCCCACAACGGACCGGAGCTGATCCAGCCGCTGCCCGACTCGTCCGGCGGCCCCGGCGGCCCTAACGGCCACGCCGGCCCCGACGGGTTGTTCTGAGCCGTGCGCAGGTACGAGATCGGGACGCCGGTCGGCCTCGCCAGGGTGTTCGTGCACGAGGCCACCGGACGACGTCCGCGCGGGTCTGGCCCGGTGGTGCTGGTCCTGGGTCACGGCGCCGGCGGAGGGGTCCAGGCCCGAGACCTTGCCGCCGTGGCCGCGCGGCTCCCGGCCCGCGGGGTGACCACGGTGCTCGTCGAGCAGCCGTGGCGGGTAGCCGGCGGCCGGGTGGCCGCCGCCCCGGCCCGGCTCGACCGCGCCTGGGCCGCGGTGCTCGCCGCACCTGAGCTGGCCGACCTGCTGCACGTCGACGGCTGCCGGCTCGCCGTCGGCGGGCGCAGCGCCGGGGCCAGGGTGGCCTGCCGGACGGCCGTGGCCGTCGGCGCCGACCGGGTCGTGTGCCTCGCGTTCCCGCTGCACCCGCCGGGGCGGCCCGAGCGCAGCCGCGTCGACGAGCTGGCCGGCACCGGGCTCCCGACGCTGGTCGTCCAGGGCGAGCGAGACCCGTTCGGCGGCCCGGCGGAGATCACCGCGTCGGTGCTGGCCGCCGGGGTCCCCGAGCGGGCCCGGCCCGAGGTGGTGCCGGTCCCGCAGGCCGACCACGGGTTCGCCGTCCCGGCGCGTGCCGTGCTCACGCAGGGGGAGGCGCTCGAGATCGTCTCGGACGCGGTCGCCGGGTTCCTGCTGCGTCCGCCCGGCCGGCCCGGGTGAACACGGGAAGAACTGCGCGGACCGCCGCGTTCTCCCGGCGTGCTGGTACATCCCGGGACGCGACCGTCCCCGCTCGACTGGCCCGAGTGGCCGGTATCCTCGGCTGTGTCCCCGATGCGCACGTCTTCCGAGGAGGTGGGTCCGGTCGAGGAGACCCCGGATCAGCGGTCCGCACGGTTCGAGCGCGACGCGCTGCCCTTCCTCGACCAGCTGTACGCCGCGGCGCTGCGGATGACCCGCAACCCGGCCGACGCCGAGGACCTGGTCCAGGAGACGTTCGTGAAGGCGTTCGCCGCCTTCCACCAGTTCACCGAGGGCACCAACCTCAAGGCCTGGCTGTACCGCATCCTCACCAACACGTTCATCAACTCGTACCGCAAGCGGCAGCGCGAGCCGCAGCAGAGCGCCTCCGAGGACATCGAGGACTGGCAGCTCGCGCGGGCCGAGTCGCACACCTCGACCGGTCTGCGCTCGGCCGAGGCGGAGGCGCTCGACCGGCTCCCGGACTCCGACGTCAAGGAAGCCCTGCAGTCGATCCCGGAGGACTTCCGGATCGCTGTCTACCTCGCCGACGTCGAGGGCTTCGCATACAAAGAGATTGCAGACATCATGGGGACGCCGATCGGCACGGTGATGTCACGCCTGCACCGCGGTCGGCGCCAGCTGCGCGACCTGCTGGAGGAGTACGCGGCCGAGCGGGGCCTGATCCCCGCCGGCTCCGGATCACCGTCCGGGGAGGGCTCATGAGCTGCGGCCAGCCGCACGAGACCGACTGCTCCGAGGTGCTCGAGGTCGTCTACAGCTTCCTCGACGGTGAGCTCGACGAGGACGGCAAGCACAAGATCCGCGAGCACCTCGACGAGTGCTCGCCGTGCCTGCGCCAGTTCGGCATCGAGCAGGAGGTCAAGCAGCTCGTCGCGCGGTGCTGCGGGTCCGACCGGGCCCCGGAGTCGCTGCGGCTGAAGATCGTGACGCGGATCCAGCAGGTCCAGGTCGAGCTGGGCTACGTGGAGTACCGCTCCGACTGAGCCGGCCGGCCGCCGGGGGCGGCGCTGACCGGGTTCTGAGCGGTCAGGCGTTGGGGCGGTTGCCGTGGTTGGCGCCGCTCTTCTTGCGGTCGCGACGCTTGCGGGCGCGCTTGCTCATGCTCGGGACTCCCTGTCTGGTCGGGTGGCGGACCAGTGTCCCACGCCGTGCCGGCGGCCTCAGCCGGCCAGCCGGCGATTCAGTGCGTCCAGGACCGAGCGGGCCACGGCCTCGCTCTCGTCACCGCGAACCAGCGCGCTGCCGGTGAGCAGCTGCTCGCCGAGCCGCGGGACCAGCACGGTGAGCACGGTCATCGCCACGTCCCGGGCGCCGGCGGCGACGACCTGGGCCGACTCCACGCTCGCCGTGCTGCCGAGCAGCTCCTCGAGCGCGTTGAGCGTGGCCTGCGCCACCAGCCGGCAGCGGTGCGCCGCGCCGCTCGGGCCGACCGCCCGGCCGTCGAAGAGGTGACCGCCCGTGGCGGCCACGGTGACCAGCGCCTCGGCCTCGTTCCCCGCGGTCCGGACCATGATCGACCCGATCGCCGGCCGGGGCAGGTTGGGGTCGAGCTCCAGCTGGTCGGCGTCGTCGTCGTGCTGGACGAGCACGCCGAAGTCGTCGTTGCCGATCTGCACGACGCTGACGATGCGGTGGTCGATGTCGAGTCCGAGCTTGAGCATGGCGAACGACTGCACGTCGCGGACGACCTGCTTGGGCGGCTTGCCGGGCTCGGCGAGGACGTGGATCTCGTTGGGGACGGCGTCCGGTCCGGTGACCACGCTCGCGGCGATGATCCCGGGCAGGCGCTTGAGCTCGTCCTCGAACTCCGGGAGCAGGCGCAGGGTTGGCACGGCGCGGCGGGTCCTCTCGGGCGGTGCTGGCTGGTCGGTCGAGCGGAGCTTCGATGGTCCCGGTAGTTCGGTGCTGCTGCCTAGTGCTGGTTGCTGCGGACCCTGGTCAGTCCGGCGACCAACAGTCTGCGCCGATGCTCGGACAGATCGGCGGGCGGGGTCAACGGCGGCTCCGGCGAGTCGGTGTCATCGGCGCTGGGCGCCGCCCTCGGCGTCCTGGGCGTCCTCGGCGTCCTCGGCGTCCTCGGCGTAGCCTTCGTCCGCTGCGGAGTCCCGCACGTCGACCTCGGACGGCCGCCACACCGCGGGGGCCCCGTGGTCGCGCTCGGTCGAGCGCCGGCCGCCGCCCGGTGGCGTGCCGCCGTCGTGGTCGCCCTCGTCGGCGACCGCTCTGGCCCAGGACGCGGCCGAGGCCTCGGCCTCGCGGTCGGCTCCGGCCGCGGCCTGCTCGAGTGCGAGCAGGGTCGGCGGCAGGACGACACGGCCGTGCTCGACGAGGGCGCGCAGGGCCTCGCGCTGCCACCAGCGCAGCACCTTGGCCGTCTGCGGGTCGATCCGGCCGTCTTCCTCAGCGGCGGCGAGCTCGGCGTCGAAACGTTCGGTGGCCGGGTCGAGGCGGGCGTCCAGCAGCCCTGCGACAAGGTCGGACAAGGCCGCCTCACGCGACCGCCTCGTGGCCATCCCCCACGTCCTCCGCTCGGATCCACCCCGCCCCCGGGTTATCCGCAGGTTAGGACATCCCCGGCCACGCGGCGATGCATCGGTGTGGGGGCTCCCTCAGACGGTGCATCATCTGGTCCGAAATGACTAGGCCGGTATGGCCCGAAGGTCTCGAATGTCGCCCGTTCACCCGCAGTTACTGTCCAGACACTTGACGCGAACTTTCGCCACACCCTTCACTCGGGTACACGAATTGGGCGCTGATGGCCCGTTCGTCTGGTTTGGTGCGGGGCGAGACGCCCCGCGCGAAGGGGTCAGCGACAACTGAAGAGCGGGACAGGGATCGGCAGCGCGACTCTGGAGGACCTCCTTCCGAGGTCCTTCGACAGCACACTGCACGACAGATCACCTTAAGCGGAGCGGATCTCGCACGGGCCTTAGCGGCGCCCGTGACGTGAATCGTCGAGGTGATAAACCCTATGAACAAGATTGCGGCCGCTGTCGAGCGCTTCCTTACCGAGACGGCCGGTTGGAACTGGGCCTGAGTCAGCCGAGCCCCAAGGACTATCGCCGCTGCCGATCCCTGTCCCGCTCTTCGCGCCACCTGGAGGGGCGGCGGATGAAGGGACTCGGCGTCCCGCCCGGCTCTACGTCTGCGCAGTCATCGCCGCGGCCCTCCTGGCTGGTCGTCGGCGCGGTCCGGCACCACTCGCAGTTCCAGATCCTGCTCGGTGCTCGTTCTCGCGGTCATGTACGTCGCGCTCGACTCGCGGTCGAACGGAGACGACGCCGAACGCAGTCGTGCTGGGCATGGGCAGCTCGTTCGCGCTCGCGTCGTTGATGATCGTGGGCCCGTGGGGTGCGACGCTCGTTGGCGCCTGCAGGCTGTTCAGCCTCCCGCACGAAGAACCCGTCAAGCGTCTGTTCAACGGGGCCCAGTCCGCGCTGTGCGCGTTCGTCGCCGGCGGCGTCTACGTCGCTCTCGGCGGCCCCGTCGGCCATCTCGCCGCCGGCGACTTCCCGCGCGTCCTGTGGCCGGTGCTGGTCGGCCGACGTCACGCACTGCGTCGCCAACGCGCCTGCTCGTGACCGCGGTGATCTGCGCTGACGGCTCAGGCTGCGCCCCAGCGAGGTGCTGGCCGGCGCGATCCAGAAGTCCGTCGTGTCGTACCTCGGCTACGGGATCTTCGGTCTGCTGATGGCGGTGCTGTGGGTCGGCGTCGGCATCGGACCGCTGTCCGCGCTGCTGCTCCTGCTCCCGCTGTTGGTCGCGCGCTGGGCGTTCTCGCAGTTCTCCGCGGAGGAGGTCGCCTACCAGTCCACGATCTCGGCGCTGGTCCAGGCGGTGGAGACCAAGGACAGATACACCCGTGGCCACAGCGAGCGCGTGGCCACCGCCTCGGTCATGGTCGCCCGGGTGATCGGCATGCGCGAGGACCGGGTGAAGACGCTGCGTCACGCCGGGATCCTGCACGACGTGGGCAAGCTCGGCGTGCCGACCAAGCTGCTGCAGAAGACCGGCGGTCTGACCGAGGACGAGTACGCCGCGATCAAGCTGCACCCGGTGCGCGGCCTGGAGATGCTCAGCGACATCGAGTTCCTCGACGAGGCGTTCAAGGGGATCCTGCACCACCACGAGCGCATGGACGGCACCGGTTACCCGATGGGGCTCAAGGGCGCGCAGATCCCGGAGTTCGCCCGCGTCATCGCCGTGGCCGACGCGTTCGACTCGATGACGTCGACGCGTTCGTACCGTGGCGCACGCGAGGTGGCGGAGGCCGTCGCGGAGCTGCAGCGCTGCAAGGGCACGCAGTTCGACCCGCGGATGGTCGATGCGCTCGTGCAGGCGCTCTCCCGCGAGCCGTGGGCGCGTACCGAGGTGCCGGGCGCCGACGCCGACGAGTTCCTTGACGCGGCCCAGGCATCGTTCGCCGACCACGACGACCCGGCCTTCGTCGTGACGACCGGCGAGGACCGGGCATGACCCAGGCGCTGCGCCGCATCGACGACGCCCGCGGGACCGCCCTGGTCATCAGCGCGGCCCTTATGGTCACCGTCATCTCCATCGTCTCGGCGATGAACGCGCACCCGGACCGGCGCGGCATCGGCATCGCCATCGCGTTCGCGATCTTCATCGCGCTCGGCGAGGTCGTCCGCATCAGCCTCCCCGGTGACGGCGAGGCGGCGCCGATCGCCGCCGCAGCCGCGCTGGCGTACGCGCTGCTCGGCTCCTGGGGTGGCACCCCGACGACGCACACGGTCGCCGACGTCGTGTCGGTCACGGCGCTCGCCGGCATGGTCGGCGCGGTGCCGCACGTCGTGGCCGGTCGTCAGATCGGGCTGGACGTGCTCGCCCGGCGGGTGCTCGCGGTCGCGCTCGCCGCGGTGCTGTTCCGTCCGTTGTACGACGGCGGGCAGGGTGTCCTGGGTCGGCTCGAGCAGGTCAAGGACCACGGCCAGGCCGAGCTCGCGGTGGTCATGGTGCTCATCGCGGTGCTCGCGGGACTGTTCGAGGCCGGGGTGGCTGCGCTGGTACGGGCGGACCGCGACCGTGCTCCGTACGTGTCGTCCCTGCGCAGCGAGCTGCGCTCGTTGGTGGGACTGGGGTCGGCGATCGGCGCGACCGGCGTGCTCATCGCGCTCGCCGCCCAGGTGATGAAGATGTGGGCGATCCCGGTCTTCGTGGTCCCGCTGCTCCTCACGCAGTTCTCGGTGCGCCGCTACGCGGGGATCAAGCAGACGTACGCGCAGACCATCCGCTCGCTGTCGCGGGTGACCGAGGTCGGTGGTTACACCGAGACGGGCCACTCCCGCCGCGTCAGCGAGCTCTCGCTCGCGGTCGGCCGCGAGCTCGGCATGACCGACTCCGAGCTGGTGGACCTGGAGTACGCGGCGCTGATGCACGACCTCGGCCAGCTCTCGCTCACCGAGCCGATCCCCGGTGGTGCGACCGTGATGGCCGGTGTCAGCGAGCAGCGGTACATCGCCGAGATGGGCGCCCAGGTCATCCGGCAGACCGGCGTCCTCGAGCGCGTCGCCGACATCGTCGAGCGCCAGGCCGACCCGTACCGCCGCCCGCACGAGACGGTCGACGGCACGCTCCCGCTGGCCAGCCGCATCATCAAGGCGGCCAACGCGTACGACGACCTCGTCGGCGACTCGCGCGAGAGCGTCCGCCGCCTCGAGGCGCTGGAACGGCTGCGGCTGTCGATGGCCTACGACTACGACCCGCGGGTCGTCAGCAGCCTCGCCCGCGTGGTCGAGCGGCAGCAGCGGCTGGGGCTCTAGGCCGCTAGGGTCGCCGGGGTGATCGGGTCCCTGCTGGTCGCCAACCGCTCAGAGATCGCCCGCCGGGTGCTGCGCACGGCCCGGCACCTGGGGATCCGCACGGTCGCGGTGTACAGCGATGCCGACGCCGACGCCCTGCACGTCGCCGAGGCCGACCACGCGGTGCGGCTCGGACCGGCCCCTCCCGCGCAGAGCTACCTCGACTCCGACTGCTGTGCTGCGCGCCGCCCGCGAGATGAGGGTCGACGCCGTACACCCCGGCTACGGGTTCCTGTCCGAGAGCGCGGCGTTCGCCCGGGCGGTGCGCGCGGCCGGGTTCGTCTGGGTCGGGCCGGACCCGGAGTCGATCGAGCTGATGGGCGACAAGGTCAGCGCGCGCAACCTGATGAGCGCAGCGGGCGTCCCGGTCGCTCCCGGTTCGACCGAGCCGCTGTCCGACGTGGGTTCAGCGGTCCTGGCGGCGTCGGCCATCGGCTACCCCGTGATGGTGAAGGCGTCGGCCGGCGGCGGCGGGATCGGGATGTCGGTGGCCACCGACGAGGCCGCCCTGCGGGCCGCGTTCGAAACGGCGCGGTCGCGGGCGGAGCGCTTCTTCGGCGACCCCGCCGTGCTGCTCGAGCGGTACATCGCCGGCGCCAGGCACGTCGAGGTCCAGGTGCTGGGGCTGGCCGACGGCCGGGTCGTCACGCTCGGGGAGCGCGACTGCTCGGTCCAGCGGCGGCACCAGAAGGTGGCCGAGGAGACCCCGTCCCCGGGGGTCGGCGACGCGCTGCGGGCCCGGATGCTCGCGGCGGCGGTCCGCGCCGGCGAGGCGGTCGGCTACCGCGGCGCGGGGACCGTCGAGTGTCTCGTCGACCCGGTGGCCGGCGACTTCGTCTTCCTCGAGATGAACACCCGCCTGCAGGTCGAGCACCCGGTCACCGAGATGGTCACCGGGGTCGACCTTGTCGAGCAGCAGCTGCGCATCGCGGCGGGGGAGGCGGTCACGTTCGACCCGGACACGCTCACCGCGTCGGGGCACGCGATCGAGCTGCGCGTCTACGCGGAGGATCCGGTGCGCTTCCTGCCCGGGCCCGGTCTGATCACCGCCTGGCACGAGCCGCACGGCCTCGGGATCCGGGTCGACTCCGGCTACCAGGCGGGCGACCTGGTCACGCCGCACTACGACCCGTTGCTGGCCAAGCTGGTCGTGCACGGGCAGGACCGGGCGCAGGCACTGGCCCGGGCCCGCGCGGCGGTCGCGGACTTCGACGTGGCCGGGCCGAAGTGCAACCTCCCGTTCTTCACCGAGCTGCTGTCCGACCCCCGCTTCGTCTCCGGCCGATACGACACGGGGCTGGTCGACGCCATGCGCTCGACCCGGCCGGACCGGGGCGTGGGTGCGGAGTAGGGTCCGCTTGGCGACGGCAGTCGGGCCGGAGCCGGCCGGGTCGGGAGCAGGGTGAGGAGCCGAGGTGCCGCACGAGGTCCAGGCCGAGATGGTCGCGAACGTCTGGAAGATCGTCGTCGTCGTCGGCGACTCGGTGGCCGACGGCGACACCCTGCTGATCCTGGAGTCGATGAAGATGGAGATCCCCGTGCTCGCGGAGCGGGCCGGGACCGTCACCGAGGTCGCGGTCACGGAGGGTGACGTGGTCCAGGAGGGCGACATCCTCGTCATCCTGGAGATCTGACCACGTAGACCTGAGCCGGGGGGTAAAGGTCCGGCCCCCTGGCGACGATGACCTGTTCGTGACCTCCGAGGCCCACCCTTCCATCGAGCCGTACCTGCGCGCCCTCCTGGAGTGCGGCGGGTCCGACCTGCACTGCAAGGTGGGCTCCCCGCCGCGGGTGCGCATCGACGGTCGCCTGCGCAAGCTGCAGGCCCCGGTGCTGACCCCGGCCGACACCGAGGCCTTCGTCAACGAGATCCTGCGCGCGGACCTGGTCGAGGAGTTCCACAAGACCAACGAAGCCGACTTCGCCCACTCCTCGCCCGGCGTCGGCCGGTTCCGGGTCAACGTCTTCCGGTCCCGTGGCTCGTGCGGCCTGGTGCTGCGGCGGGTGTCGGTCGGCGCCATCCCGCTCGAGGACCTCGGCCTGCCTCCCGTGCTCGCGCCGATGGCCCTCGAGCCGCGCGGCCTGGTGCTGGTCACCGGCCCCACCGGCTCCGGGAAGACGACGACGCTCGCGGGCATGATCGACCACATCAACAACAACCGCGAGGTGCACGTCGTCACGATCGAGGACCCGATCGAGGTGCTGCACTTCGACAAGCTCTCGATGATCAACCAGCGCGAGGTACGTGTCGACACGAGCGACTTCTCCACCGCGCTGCGCGCCGCGATGCGGCAGGACCCCGACGTCATCCTGGTCGGCGAGATGCGCGACACCGAGACGGTGAAGGCGGCGCTGGCCGCGGCCGAGACCGGCCACTTCGTCATGTCGACGCTGCACACGACCGACGCGGCCGAGACCATCAACCGGGTCATCGACTTCTTCCCGCCGCACGAGCAGAAGCAGGTCCGGCTGTCCCTCGCGGGTGCGCTGCGCGGCATCATCTGCCAGCGTCTCGTGCAGCGCGCGGACGGGCTGGGTCGTTGCGTCGCGATGGAGATCGCCATCAACACCGGCCGCGTCGCCGACGCCATCACCGACCCGGACAAGACCTCTACGATCGGTCAGCTGATCGGCGAGGGCGCGTACTACGGGATGCAGACGTTCGACGCGCACCTGGTCGCGCTGATCCGGGACGGCATCATCACGCTGGAGGCGGCCATGGGCGCGTCCACCAGCCCGCACGACCTCACCGTCGAGCTGCGCCGGCTCGGCCTGGTGGCCTGACCGCTCCTGCGGACCGGGCTCAACCCGTCGTCGTCCCGTGCTCGGAGCACCGGGCCGACCAGCCACCCGGGGTCACCTGCACCACCATCCGCCGCCGGCAGTACGGGCAGAACCTCGGCGGTTCGAGCTCGCGCCCGCGCACGCAGCCGGCGTGCGCCCCGTCGACCGCGCCGCCGGGGCCGGCAGCCGCGGCACCCAGGTCGTAGCCGCACCGGTCGCAGTACACCGCTCCAGCGTAGGCACCGGTCGGCCGTACGCTGGCGAGGTGCCTGAGCTCGAGTTCCTGGTGGGCGAGCCGGACACCGCGGTCGCACTGGGCAGCGGGGACGTCCCGGTGCTCGCGACACCGAGGCTGCTGGCCTGGCTCGAGGCGGCGACCGTCGTGGCCGCAGCGCCGGAGCTGGAACCGGGCCGGACCACGGTCGGCACCCGGGTCGAGCTCGAGCACGTGGCCTCGTGCGGCGTCGGGACGGTCGTCACCGTGACCGCCGACGTCGCCCATCGTGACGGGCGGCTGCTGCGCTTCGCGGTGGCCGCGCATGACGCAGCGGGCCGGCTCCTCGCCAGCGGGACGGTGACCCGGGTCGCCGTCGACCGGCAGCGGTTCATCGACCGTCTCTAGCCACCCGCGTCGCGGGTCAGCACCAGCAGCAGCACGCCGGGCACGGGTCGCACGTCGCGCTCGGGCCGGCGCCGGAAACCGAGCCGGTCGTACATGGCCAGGGCGCCCGCGTTCGACTCGATCACGCTGGCGACCAGGGCGTGCTCGCCGCCGGCGACCGCGAACGAGTCGCAGAAGTCGACCAGCGTGCGGCCGATGCCTCGACCGGCTGCCGCCGGCTCGACCGCGAGCATGCGCATCTCCAGCTCGCCGGCCCTGGCGACGTCCGCGTACGGCTGCCCGGCCCGCGCTGTGGTCACCGTCCCCACGAGCCGCCCGTCGGCACCGATGGCGACATGCACGTCGGCGACCGCCGCGCGGCCGGTGACGTCCGCGACGACCCCGGCGTACGTGTCGTCCGGCCCCAGCACCCCGGCGGTGCGGTACGCGCGCAGCACCAGGTCGGCGACCGGCGCGTGCTCCTCGGGCCGTACCGGACGGATGTCGACGACGGCGCCGGTCATACGCCGGTGGTCGTGCGGGGGTACGCCACCTTCGGGTCGGTCAGGACGTTCACGAGGTAGGGCACGCCGGATGCGAACGCCCGGTCCAGCGCCGGCCCGACGTCCTGCGGGCGGGACACCGTCTCGCCCGCGCCGCCGAGCGCACGGACCACCCCGTCGTACTCCGTCTCCTGCCGCAGCTCGGCGGCGACGTCGTAGCCGTACAGGAACTGCATCGGGTGCTTCTCCAGGCCCCACATGCCGTTGTTGCCGACCACCATCACGACCGGCAGCCGGTGCCGCACCAGCGTGTCGACGTCCATCAGCGAGAAGCCGGCGGCTCCGTCGCCCAGCAGGAGCACGACCTGCGCCGACGGGCGGGCCAGGCGCGCCGCGATCGAGTACCCGGGGCCGGTGCCCAGGCAGCCGTACGGACCCGGGTCGAGCCAGCCGCCGGGCCGGGCGGGCTCGGCGAACCGCCCGGCGAACGAGACGAAGTCGCCGCCGTCGCCGATGAGCACGCAGTCCTCGGCCAGGCGGGGGAGCAGCTCGCCGTAGATGCGGGCCGGGTGGATCGGGTCGGTGTCGGCGGCCAGCATGTCGGCGTCGCCGGCGACCGCGGCGGCGGCAGCCTGTGCGAGCTGCCCGAGCCAGTCCGCGTAGGAAGGTCGGCGGATGAGCTGCTCCCAGGCGGCCCCGATGCCGTCCAGAACGGCGGTCAGGTCGCCGGCGGCGGACGCCGCGAGGTCCAGGTGGGTGGCCACCTGCCCGGCCGAGTCCGCGAGGTGAACGACCTTGGCGGCCTCCGCGCCCTGGCCGAAGCTCCCGAACCCCAGACGGAAGTCCAGCGGCGTGCCCGCCACGACGACGAGGTCGGCGCCGCCGAAGGCCTTGCCGCGCGCCCGGGGCACGAGCAGCGGGTGGCCGGCCGCGAGGACGCCGCGCCCCATCCCGTTGGGCACCACCGGGATCTGCAACGTCTCGGCCAGCCGCACGGCGGCGTCCTCGGCGCCGTCCGCCCACACGTCGGACCCGAGCACGAGCACCGGACGCCGGGCCTCGCCCAGCAGCGCCGCGACCTCGGCGAGGTCGTCCGGGTCTGGTTCGAGCCGCACCCGGACCGCCGCGGGCGGGGCATCGGTCTCGGCCCGGCTGAACAGCTCGTCCATGGGGACGTCGAGGAACACCGGGCCGCGGTGCGGCATCGTCGCCACCCGGAACGCCTCGGCAACCCGCTCGGTCACCTGGGCCGCCGAGCGGACCGTAGCCGCGTGCTTGGTCACCGGGGCCAGCAGCGGCGGGTGGTCCAGCTCCTGGAGCGCCCCGCTGCCCCAACGGAACGCGGGCGCGCGGCCGCCCAGCACCACGACGGGGGCGCCGTTGAACCACGCGCTGGTCACCGCGGAGACCCCGTTGGTGACCCCGGGTCCGGCGGTGAGCACGGCGAGCCCGGGGCGGCGCGTCAGCTTCGCTGTCGCCTCGGCCGCGAACACCGCGGTCGCCTCGTGCCGCACGTCCACGATGGGCATCGGGGGGTCGGCCTTGACCGCACCGTCGTAGAGCGGGAACACGTGCGCACCGGAGAGGGTGAACATCGTCTGCACCCCGTGGGCGCGGGCCGCCGCCACGGCGAGCTCGCCGCCGTGCCCCTCGATCCGCTCCGCGTCCGCGTCGGCCATGCGATGCAACCTACAGCGCGCGCTAGAGGGCGGCGTTGAGAGCCTTGACCGGCATCCGCAGCTCGGCCAGCATCGCCAGGTCGTCGGCGGCCGGTCGCCCCAGCGTCGTCAGGTAGTTGCCGACGATGACTGCGTTGACGCCGCCCAGCAGGCCGTCACGGGTCCCGAGGTCGCCGAGGGTGATCTCCCGACCGCCGGCGAATCGCAGGATCGTGTGCGGCAGCGCAAGCCGGAACGCCGCGATCGTGCGCAGCGCGTCGTCGGGCGCCAGCACCGGCAGGTCGCCGAACGGCGTGCCCGGCCGCGGGTTGAGGAAGTTCAGCGGCACCTCGTCCGGCGCCAGCTCGGCGAGCTGGGCCGCGAACTCGGCCCGCTGCTCCAGGGTCTCGCCCATGCCCACGATGCCGCCGCAGCAGACCTCCATCCCAGCGTCGCGGACCATGCCCAGGGTGTCCCAGCGTTCCTGCCAGGTGTGCGTCGACACGACGTTCGGGAAGTACGAGCGCGCTGTCTCGAGGTTGTGGTTGTAGCGGTGCACGCCCATCGACGCGAGATCGTCCACCTGGTCCTGCGTGAGCATGCCGAGCGAGGCGGCGACGTTGATGTCGACGGCCGCACGGATCGCCGCCACACCCTCGCGCATCTGGGCCATGAGCCGAGCGTCGGGGCCGCGGACGGCCGCGACGATGCAGAACTCCGTGGCGCCTGTGGCCGCCGTCTCGACCGCAGCGGCCACCAGCGACGGCACGTCCAGCCAGGCGGCCCGCACCGGCGAGCTGAACAGCCCGGACTGCGAGCAGAAGTGGCAGTCCTCCGGGCAGCCGCCGGTCTTGACCGAGACGATGCCCTCGACCTCGACCTCGGGGCCGCACCAGCGCGTGCGTACCCGGTGCGCGAGGTCGAGCGCCGCGGCGGTGCGTTCGTCCGGCAGCTGCAGGACGGCGAGGACCTGGTCTTCGTTCAGTCCGCGACCGTGCTCGAGGACCTGCTCGCGCGCGGTGTCCAGGACGTCGGCCACGCCCACCCCTCTCCTGCGTCCGCCTCAGGCGTCGCGGTCAGACCCTGGGTAACGCCGAACGTACTCACCAGGGGCACGTGTCGGCGATCGGAGCGAGGCTACAGCCGACCCCGGTCGCACTCCGCACGGCCCGCGGGCCAGGCCGGTGACCCGACCCGCCTCGGCCAGCCCCGGCCGTCCAGACCCGGATCGGGGTGCGCACGCCGATGCTGAGGGTGGTTGCGGCTCGCGGTTCGGGCGAACGGGTGCCACACTGCGGGTGTCTAGCGCGCCTGGTCAGCCCAGACCCTGCCACCTTGCCGCTCACAGCGTGAGGAAGCGGGTTCGCCGATGGCAGAGCAGACTTTCCCTTTCGAACCAGTCGAGTCCCCACTGACTCCTTCGAGCCGGGGAGCCCGATGACACTGACACGCGCAGGGATCTTGGCCTCGATCGAGACCGTCGAGATGCGGCGTCGTCAGTACCGTGCGATGGTTCGCGCCTCCTACGCGACCGGCACGCTGACGCCCGAGACGCGCACTCGCGCTCGACTCACCTTCGGCGTCCTGCGGGTCAAGCGGACTCGCCTCATGGACTGGCTGACGAACCACCCTCGCCCGTCTGCGGGACCCGGCCAGAGCCCTCAGGGTGGCGGTGCCATGGGAACGGTCCGCCGACCCGGTCGGTCGGTCACGTACGGTCCGCGCACAGACACCTCATCGGCCTCGACGACCGTGGCCCCAGTCGGCACGCGCCGAAGGTCTGCCACGTGCTGACGGTCGCCATGATGGCTAACGTCGCCTCCGGCCGACGCCATCACCGTGATGTTCCGTGCGCCACATCACCGCGCGTTAGCAGCCCCCATGGGATCTCCACGTCTGAACGCGGCGGCGCATCAGTAGGGCGGCGAGCACGAGGACCGCGACCGGATACGTGCTCCTCACTTGGTGGAGATCTGGACGTAGTCGATCTGGCCGGTGAAGTAGTCGCACAGGTGCGCTGCCGTGGCGTTGCAGTTGGCCTTGCCGCCGATGGTCAGCGGCACGTTGTTGACGATCGCGCCGGTCGGGTGGTTGGCCTGCATGGTGACGTGACCGTCGACCGTGGTGGACACGAAGCCCGGCCCGCGTTCGCAGGTCACGATGTGCCAGGCGTTGTCCGCGACCAGGATCGGGCTGCGGATGCCTCCGCTGGTGGTCACGCCGTTCACGACGGAGCGGAAGCCACAGAACACCCGGCCGTTGCCGCCGTCGAGTTCGATCTTCCAGAAGCCGGTCGGGCTGCCTGACTGGGCCTTCTGCATGACGTTGCCGAACGACGCGGCGATGGACGGGATGCGCAACCGCACGGTGACGACGAAGTCGGCGGTTCCGGGGTTGAGCAGCGCGGAGTTGACCACGTCCAAGTGCTGGGGGTCGACCGTGCCGCCGACGCCGCGCTTGACCGCCGGGTAGGAGTGCACCCCGCCGCCGAGCGTGACGGTCTTGCCGATAGTGCCATTGAGGTGGTTCGGGCCGGAGTCGACCAGCACGGTCGAGCCCTTTGCCTCGTTCATCTGCCAGGACGCGACCAGTCCCGCCGCGTGTGCGGTCGGGGCGAGCAGGGTGCTGCCGGCTACGACAGCGACCATGATCGCGAGCGGGGACTTCCGCATGAGAGCTCTCCTCCGGTGGGGAACCTGAACCTACCCCCGGTCGGTCCGAGAATCTCCCCCCAGGAAAGAGGGGGAACCTGAACCGTCGCTCTGCGTGGCCGAGCCGGAGGGTCACAGACGGGTGGTGACAGTCCAACGCCGCTGTGAGAATCTCCGTCACATGACGACTTCCCCCGTCGTGAGCCAGTCAGGCCATCTGAAGGCCGCCGAGGCCGCCCTGGCCTCCGAGTTCCCCGCGGTGTCCCCAGACACCATTCACACGCTCATCCTGCGTGAGCTCCAGCGCTACAGCGACGCCAAGATCCGCGACTACATCCCGCTCCTCGTCACGCGCGCCATCCGCCACGCACTACGGTCCCAAAGCCTGGCGGCCTAGCCCTTGCCGCGTCGGCCGCGCTGCTACCGGGCCAGGCCCGCGTAGGCACCAGGGGTGAGGCTGGGTCCACCGACACGGGGGAGCAAGAACAGTTCCGCGTGCCGGTCGCGCCTTGGACGGCCGAGCTGTCGAACCTGGATTGCACGGCGCTCCCACGGACTCAGTTCCCGTTGTATGTGGTCAGCAGGTCCACCCAGGACGAGGACACGCCGATGGTGGGCTTGTAGTCGAAGAGGCCAGCCGCAGGCACGACCTTGTAGGACAGATCGTTGCTCTGCTTGCTGTCACCGGTGAACAGTGCCTGGCTGTATCCGTCAACGGTGTCCTCCTGGTAGGCGGCCGTCCCGGGCATCCGCGGCCCACCCATGCCCACGACCAACTCATTGGCGAAGGCGGTCGCCTTGGTGTTCCCCGTCGACAGGGCGGTGCCGCTGCCGTGGCCCGACACAGCAAGATCCCTGCTCACCGAGGTATAGCCCGTGGAGAACCAGATTGCCTCGATGACCGCGTCGATGCTCACCCCTCCCCACTGCACCGAGAGGGTGGTTCCCGCCGGCAGTGGCGATCCGGTCAGCGAGTGGAACTGGTAACCGTAGGGCGACGAGAGGATCCGGGAGTTGTCCAAGGTGTAGGCATTGCCCGCCGAGTCGCTGACGGTGAAGGTCTCGGACGCGGTATACGAGACGATTCCGACGACCACCAGACTACCGGCTGGTACCCCGCCGGCCGGGACCGTGACCGGGGCGGAGGTCATGCTGCCTTGCGCGTAGCCAACCGTGCCACCAAGGGCGAAACCGGTCGCAGTGCTGGTCGGGGAAGGAGACGGGGAGGACGTCACCGTGGTGCTCGGGGAAGGTGACGGGGAGGACGTCACCGTGGTGCTCGGGGAAGGTGACGGGGAGGACGTCACCGTGGTGCTCGGGGAAGGTGACGGGGAGGACGTCACCGTGGTGCTCGGGGAAGGTGACGGGGAGGACGTCGCGGTGCTGGTCGGGGAAGGTGACGGGGAGGACGTCGTGTTGGTTGGGGAGGATGACGGGCTTGGTGAACTGCCAGGGAACACCTGGGCCCACGGCTCGGATTCGTTCCTACCGGAGGAGGTGTAGGTGCCGTTGACGCAGTGCCGGGCGTCCACACCGCCGGTGTTGAGCACCTGGCCGATGTCCGGGTAGCCGGTGGTCACCCCGCCGGCGGTGACGTTGACGACCGGGATGGCGCCGGAGTTCACGCAAGAGGCCGTGTTGCCGCCGTTGTAGGAGTTGGGCGCCTTGTCAGAGAGGTCGAGGTTCCCCGAGCTCGTCTCGGTCAGAACCATCTGGCCGTTGGCCTGCACGGTGAAGCTGCCCCACAGGCTGTAGGTCTTGGTCGTGGTCCCGTTACTGATCACCACCTTCGCACTGACCGCGCTGATCGGCGAGCTGGTGGTGTTGACCAGCCGGATTGCCGCGGCGTCCCAGCAGATGTTGTAGGCCGACGAGCTGGGCCACTGCGGGCAGGCGGTGCCGATGAAGGCGGCCGCGTCCGTGTTCGGCCAGGGACTGGGCGAGCTGAGCGACGGCACCGGATGCGAGTGGGTGTCCATGTAGCCGACGTAGACCTGCAGGCCCGAGTCTGCCGCTGCGCTGGTGGCGCCAAGAGCGACTGCGCCGGCACCCGCGAGCATCACGAGCAGCGCCAGGATGGCGGCGGCCGATGGGGCGAGGCGTGGGCGAATTGGTTGTGACCTCATGAGCTGCTCACCTTGGTAGTTCCGTCGCGCGGCAGCCGTCGCGATAGCCACCGTCGTGAACGCGCCCTGCACTGCCTCCCGCACGGCACGCGCTCGTCGCCAGCCTCAGTGTCCGCCCTGGGGGCACACCCAGGCAACAGCCGGGGGCCTTCAGCGGTGCGAACGTGGTCTCGGGGACCCTGGCTCGGCGGATCTTCACCAGGTGTTCGGGGGCCGCTGCTGCTGGCTAGTGGCCAGCTCGTGGTCGGGGACAATGGGGGCGATCCGACAGAGACGATCACGGTCGAGCCAGGCCCGTACGTCGGTCGGTGCCCCCGGGTGAAGCGCAGAACACGGACGCGGCCCGGGACGGAGCCCGCCCGTGTCCCGGCATCCGCTGCGAGCGAGGGTCGCGCGGGCGGGCCGGTTGCGAGGGTCAGATCCCCGGATCGGCGTGGCGCCGGAACCGGCGACCCATGATGGCTCGCAGTATCGGCGCAGACGTGCCAGACTCCGAGTGCCTAGCGCGCTTGGTCTGCCCAGACCCTGCCACCTCGCCGCTCACAGCGCGAGGAAGGCGGGTTGGGCCCATGGCAGAGCAGACCGTCCCGGTCGACTACCAATCGCTGATCCCGAGCGTCCACTGTGCTTCGTGCTCCTACAGAATCCCGGCGGACTCCTTCGAGTACGTCTACTGGTCCGCAGACAAGCGGCTCGCGGCCCGCTGCCCCGGCTGCCACGAGCCGACGGTCCTGTCCTTCAGGCTCTGGCGGCGCCAGATGGCCATGTCCGTGCCGTCGACAGATTGACCCCACGGCCCTTCGCATTGACCGCAACACGAATCGAGGAGGTGTTCAAGTGTCCCAAGGCCTGCTCATCACCGTCGTGCTGATCCTCGCCATCATTGCTCTGGCGATGTTCATCCTGCGAAGAAGGTGAACTGCCCGTGTTCACGGTGCTGTTCGGCGCTGTCTTGGGTTGACGCTTAACTAGTTCCGCTGGTTGCGGACCCGGGGTCAGGAGGACTGATTCCTCTGGCTGGGCCCGTGGCGTCCGGACCATGGTTGGGGAGAACACGACGGGGAAGGGCGGTATGCGATGAGTGCGAAGTCTGATCAGGCCAAAGGCCAGGTCAAGGAGGCCGCGGGTGTGCTCACCGGCGACAAGGACCTCGAATCGGAAGGAACGGCGGATAGGCGCACGGGCGAGACCGAGGAGAAGATCGACCACGCGAAGAACAAGGCCGATGAGGTGATCGAATTGACCAGGGACAAGGTCGAGGAGCTCGCCGACAAGACCAAAGACGCGCTGCACAGTTAGCAGGCGTTGCGCATGATCTCCGGAAGTCGTTGAAGCGGATGCGTGTGCTGCTGCCGCCGCCGAATCTGAGGTAAGTCAGCGGGAGCAGCGACCCGTACCGCGCGAAGACGCCGGCATCGGTGACCGGGATCAACGTGCATCCCGCGCCCGTGTTGGTGTTGGTGTTTGCATCCGGCCATACCGGTGTGTAGGAGCCGCCGTCGAACCCCACGTTCGTCTCGGTACAGCCTGAACGCGGTACAGCAGCGCCTCGGACGCCGGGAAGCAGAAGTCGTGCGCCGCATACCGTCGGCCCGAAGACCGCGTTGCGGTCGACGACGTCCGGGCACAAGGTGCTGTACTCCCACATGATCTCCATGTGCTGGTCGGCAGCCGGCCACGCCGATGTGATGCTCCTACGGTCAAGCGAGCGCTGCGCGGGGGTAGGGCGTTGAAGACTTCGCGGGCCCCGTAGCGATTGAGGCAGCGGATGATCTCGGGTGTCGAGGCCGTAGGGACGGCTGCCGACCACCGAGGCGACCAGGACGAGGACGTTGACCACGTCCAGAGCCGTCGGGTAGGCCGCCGGTGGCGGGGGGCGGTGCGTAGGGGTCCGGCGGCGCAGCCGCAGCGCCGGCTCAGGCTCACCGTGGGGACGATCGCGAAGGTCGCCCACCCGGCCGGCGGTCGACGCCCGGGACGGCCGTTGCCGCGACCGGACACTCGTGCGAAAGCCCCCCAAATCGGCTCTGGACAACGCGGGAGGTGGGGGGTTGACTCGCCCCGTACGAACCCAGCGTGTGTGCGCGTGTGCTGTGTGTAACCGATCTGGGGTAGGGAGGTGCCATGCGTGCAGAACCGTTGCGCAGCGGCCCTCCGTGCGAGCCGCCTGCCAGGTGAGGAGTGCGGGCCAACGCTCGCCGCCGCACGCCATACCTGACCGACGCCTTCTGGGTGTCACCCGCAAGCCGGGTCTGGGCCTCCCCGGCCGCACCGACTGCCGACGTCGCAAGCCAGGAAGAGAGGACCCCGCCATGTCCACCACCCGTCCGACCCGCAGGACGCCCGAGATCTCCGTCGAACGGGCACCGGTCGTCGCCGACAAGGTCGACCTGCGTTCCCCGGTCCCGATCGGCGAGCGACTCCGGGCCCCCGGCACCGGCGAGACGAGCCCCCGAGGCGCCCGTCCCCCCAGGGGCACCACCAAGCACGTCTTCGAGCATCCCGCGCTGGAGATCTCCGCGGCTGCCGCTGCCTTGTTGCCGACCGGGTTCGACTACCCGACCGTGCTGCGGGGCTCGACCCCGCACTTCAACGTCTACTACGACCCAGCTCTGGGAACCGACGGCGCGACCCTCGCGGACGGCGTCCTGGGCAGCTGCGAGGGCGAGTACTCCCGGCTGGAGGGCATGTTCGTCGGTGTGGCACCCGCGTCTTTCAACATCATCATCGCCGCTGGGATCGGCGGCGCCTACCACTGGGGCTGCTCCGCGACCGACCTGTACGTCGACGCCGAGACCGGCCCGGTCAACATCGACCACTCGCGGATGCTCGTCGTCGCCGAGGAGGTCGAGGTGTTCAGCGCAGACCAGGGGATCGGCTGGGACTGCTCCGCCAGCAACGGCGAGGGGTTGTCGCGGGTGCTCGCCGTGCTCATGTACCCCGAGCAGCTCGACGGGTTCAACTCGGGCTCGACCTGGCTGGACACCCCGGACCGCCCGAACTTCGTCGACGTCAACGACCCGACCGACCGCAGCTACGTCTCGACCGGCTGCTCGGTCCTGTTCCTCAACTGGTTGCGCTACGAGCTCAAGTACGGCTGGCAGAACATCGTCTCCAGCGGCGCGTCCACCCTGGCCGGCACGTACACCCAGCTCACCGGTGAGACCGACGGCTGGGCACGCTTCTCCACCCAGCTCGCCGCGAGGTACCCGATCGGCACCCCTTCTGGCCTGGTCGACGACAACCCCTTCCCCCTGGACCGGCACGCAGGCTTCATGCTCCAGGGACGCTTCGGCAACCACGGCAACTTCGAGATGGTGACGCCACGGGACATCGGCGGGCTGGCGCACTACTGGCGCGACAACGACGACCCGAGCCTGCCGTGGTACGGGCCGTACAGCTTCGGCCCGACGGCCACCGGCTACGACAGCGTCACGATGATCCAGAGCAACTACGGTGAGCCGGGCAACCTCGAGATGATCGCCCGTGCCGGCGACCAGCTGGACTTCTACTGGCGCGACTCAGGGCCGGGCTTCTGGTGGAACGGTCCGTACCGGATCGCCGGCGACGTCGACGGCAACCCGGCACTCGTCCAGAGCAGGTTCGGCGGCCGCGGCAACTTCGAGATGGTCGTACCGCTGCGCGACGGCGGTCTCGCGCACTACTGGCGCAACAACGACGACCCGGCCATGCCGTGGTACGGGCCGTTCGCGTTCGGGGCCAGCGTCGGCAGCGTCGACAAGGTCGCCATGCTCCAGAGCAACTTCGGCGACCCGGGCAACCTCGAGCTGGTCGCCCGGTGCGGGACGCAGCTGCAGTTCTTCTGGCGTGACTCCGGCCCGTCGTTCACGTGGAACGGCCCGTACTCGTTCGCCGATGGCGTGCAGGGCCGACCGGCCATGGTGCAGAGTCGGTTCGGTGCCCGGGGCAACTTCGAGCTGGTCGTTCCGTGCGTGGGTGGTGGGCTGGCCCACTACTGGCGCGACAACGACGACCCGGCGATGCCGTGGTACGGGCCGTACCCGTTCGGAGCCGGCGCGAGCTACAGCGAGGTGAGCCTCACGCAGAGCAACTTCGGCGACCCGGGCAACCTCGAGCTGGTTGCCGAGACCGGGGACAGCCTGCACTTCTTCTGGCGCGACTCCGGCCCGTCGTTCAACTGGAACGGTCCGTACCCGTTCGAGATAGGGGCCTGAGCCCAGGACCTTCGTCCGGCGAGCGGCGTGGCATCGCCTCGCCGCTCGCCGACGAACTGTTGGAGGCTGGCCGTGGACCCTGCGTCGAGTCCCCGCGAACCTGAGCGCCGACACCGTCAGGCGCAGGCGTCGTCGGCCTGGCGGCGTGCCCTGCACCGACCCATCGTGTGGCTGGGCGCCGTGGCTACGGCCGTCGTCATCGCCCTGGTCACGACGCTCAGCCAGCAGCTGCTCAAGTCGGCGCAGACGGCGATCAACCGGCCCACCGGCAACGCGATCGCGGTGCGGGCCCTGCAGCTCGAGCAGCGCGAGAGCGAGTCCTTCCTCTTCGAGCGGCCGCTCGACCTCACCGGCACGGACCTCCAGGCGATGAACGCCGCGAGCCAGTCGTCCGTCCCCGGAGCGTACGACGACTGGGTCCGCGCGCACGGCGGCGCGGCCGACGGCTACCTGAACATCAAGCTGATCCTGGAAGGGAACCGGGACCAGCCCATCCGGATCCTCGACATGCGGCCCCTCAAGACGTGCCGGGACCCCTACACCGGGACGCTCGTCTTCTCCCCGTCGGCGGGCGCCGATGACACGGTGCGCGTGGGCCTGGACCTCGACCAGCCCGTCACGGTGGCCAGGTCGTTGCAGGGCGGCGAGTGGGGCGGGCCGTACTTCCAGCAGAAGACCGTGTCCCTCACCCGTGGCGAGCAGCAAGCCTTCGAGATCACCGCGCAGACCAACCGGTACTACTGCGAGTTCACCCTCCAGTTCACCGTCCTGGACGGAACGCAGACGATCACGCAGGTCGTGTCGGACCACGGCAAGCCGTTCCGGGTGTCAGCGGTCGCGGTCGCGGCTGGGGCGGTGGCCTTCTCCCGGTTCGCGGCGCTGTACGTAGGTGGCGTGGGGAACCCCGACGGAACGGGGAAGTTCGTCCGCGCCGACCCCGCGACGTTCCACGAGTAGGCAGCCGAACCCGGTTGGGGAACGGACCGCGAGCTGGTGCCTGGAATCGGGTGTCGCAGTGCAGCGTCGGCGTTGCCCTACCTAGGATCCGTCTCGTGGACGAGGACGACATCGCCGAGCTGCTCCGGGTGCACGCGACCCGGTGGTCCGTCCCGGGAGCCGCGCTCGGGATTCTCCACGGTGGCACTGTCACGGTGGCGTACTTCGGTGTCGCGGACGTCGCCTCCGGCAGGCCAGTCAGGAGCACGACGCCCTTCAGCGCCGGATCCCTCACCAAGTCCATGGTGGCCACTCATCTGGCCGCGCTCGCGGGTGCCGGTCGACTGTCTCTGGACGATCCGGTGACTGCGCATGTCCCGGAACTGCAGGGAGCTCGCTGGGCGTCGTCGACGACCGTCCGCGATCTGATGGCGAACCGCTCCGGACTGCCGCTGCGGGCCGGTCTCGAGTTCGGCTTCGACGACCGTCTCGACACAGACGACGGCGCCCTTGTACGTCTCGTGGCCGACCTGCCGCGAGATGAGGAAGCCTCACGATTCTGGTCCTACACGAACGTCGGCTGGTGCGTCCTTGGTTGCGTTGTCGAGAACGTGACCGGGCAGCCGTTCGAGGAGGCGATCGACCGGTTCCTCGACGACCTGGGGATGCGAGACACAAAGCCTGCGGACCCTGCATCGTCCCGTGTCCGCGGGCACTCGGTCACCACCACCGGTATCGCTTCCGTCGAGCCGCTGGTCTCCAAGGCATACGCCCCGGCCGGAACATGCCTCGTCACGACTGCCGCGGATCTGCTCAGACTCGCGGGCACCCATCTCGACGAGCCCGCGCTGGCCGACCTTCGCGCCGTCCACAGCGACGTCGCCATCTACGGCTGGCTCGATGCGTGGGGCCTGGGCTGGGCCCGGTTCGACTGGGATGGTGAGGAGGTATGGGGCTGGGACGGCCTGGTGCCGGGTGAGCGGGCCATCCTCCGGCTGCTGCCGGGGCAGCGGAGCGCGTTCGTCCTGCTGACCAACGCGGACAGCGGACGCGCGATGTACCGGTCTCTTTTCGCCGATCTCCTACCGGCGACGACAGGCGTCCGAGTCCCGGCGCTGCGTCTGGATCCCGTCCCCGATGCTGCCGGCGACGTGCACCGCTTCGCCGGGGTGTACGCGTGGGCTGACCGCCGGGTTGAGGTGACCACAGCTGCGGACGGTCTCCGGATCCTGCTCCCCGAGAGCTCGTTGGACGCGGCGCCGCTCGACGGGCGGACCTTCGTCGTCGACCCGGCAGACCCAGACACCCCGACGGTGACGTTCGGCGGCTTCGACGACTCAGGCCGCCCGCAGGTTCTCTACGAGATGCTCTGGGGGTTACCGCGTGTCGCACCGTGAGCATCTCACCGAGCCGCCCGGCTGCGGTTCGGAGTACCGACCTACGTGCCGTTCTGTGCGCCCACCTAGCTGGCACTAGGTGCGTTTGCGTGCCACCTGGAGCTCGGTGAGGTAGCTGAGCGTGACCCTTCCGTCGAGGCGCGAATCGATCAGCCGCTCGAGGCAGGCGAGAAGGCCGGCGCGGGCTTGCTCCGTCAGAGCGCGGTTGGGCGACCAGGTGGCCAGAAGGTCGACATACTCGCGGCTCGTGTAGCTGAGGTCGCGCAGGTACGAGCGGCGTGACGCGTCCATGAACAGAGGCGACTCGTCCAGCTCGCGGTCGACCGGGATCGCGTCCCGATCCGGCAGGACGAACGTTGCATCCGCTGCTATCCACCGCCGGTAGCACGGCGTGGCGAGCTCGGCGAATCGCGGCGTCCCGCCGCCGACGTGGTGGGTCCTGATGATCGCGAGCGAGCCTCCTGGCCGAAGCACGGCGGCGCTCCTGACCAGTCGAACGGCTGGGTCGATCCAGTGGAAGGCGGTGGCGAACACCACGAGGTCGAACGGCTCGTGCGACAGCGGCCAGTCCTCAAAAGCAGCCTGCACGACCTCGACGTTCTCAAAGGCCGCCACGTTGCGCTCCAGGATGCGCGCCAGGTCGCGTCCAAGCTCCACAGCGACGATGCGGCAGCCCGAAGCAGCCAGCTCGACCGTCAGCTGTCCAGTCCCGGGGCCGACCTCGAGAACTCGGCTTGCGGCGTCCAGCCCGGCTAGGGCGGACAGGTCGCTGACCAGCTCCGGTGGGTAGCCCGGCCGGGCGCGGTCATACAGGTCGGCGACCTCGTCGAACGACCCCCGCCGACGATCACTGCGCGAAGCCTGCACGCGCATCAGTGTGCACCGGTGGGGGCACCGGACCGCTCCTCCGGCTCCGTGGAGTCGGGTGCGGACGTGTCGGAATATTCCGCTCGCGTGCTGTGACGTACCACATGACGGCCGGCTGAACGTACGCGGCCGGGGCCTCGTTCCTCCTTCTAGAACACCAATGGAGGAATGATGTCGTCCAGATCAACCACCCGAGAGTCCATCCGCGCGCTCCGTGGCCCATGGCGAGCGAAGGCATTCACGCTGGCGGCCGGGGTCGCGGCGTCCGCGTTCGCGCTGGCGGCGTGCAGCAGTGCGTCAGGCACGTCGGCGAGATATGGGGGAGCTCCGTCTGCGCCGGCGTCGGTCGCCCCGGCACCGGCCGGGGCCGAGCTGACCACGGCGAGGACAGCGCTCGGAACCATCCTCGTGAACGGCCAGGGCAGGACGGTCTACCGCTTTGCCGCCGACACGAAGGGTCACTCGAACTGCACGGGTGCCTGCCTCCAGTACTGGCCGCCGGTCACGTCCAGCGATGAGATGCCGACGGCGGCGAGCAGCGTCACCGCCGGTCTCGGAGTGATCACGCGCCCGGACGGGAGCAAGCAGCTGACGGTCAACGGATGGCCGGTCTACACGTTCGCGCTCGACAACTCGCCGGGAGTGGCCTCCGGGCAGGGCTCGAACGAGTTCGGTGGCCTCTGGTGGGTCGCCTCCACGAGCGGTGCCGAGATCATGTCCACGGCGGGCAGTGCGGGCCAGTCGCCGTCGACGTCCAGCAGCAGCCACGGCGCGTACTAGCCGAACCCGGTCTCGGCAAACCGGCTGGCAGGTCTGCGCGAGAATGAGGTATGGCGCGTGCTGGTAGGCCGTGGTGGGTCGCGGGCATCGTGGCTCTGGGGACCGTTGCGGTCGCCGGTTGCACCGGTACAGCCCCCGCTGTGCCAACCCCGACGGCAGCCGCGCCGGCTCCGTCGGTGGCACCGTCCGTCACGCCGTCCCCGTCGTGGTCGGGCCCGCCGTTCCACTACGACACGAGTCCCTTCCCGGCGACGCACCATCCCGTGCGCCGCACGGTGAGGCAGGCCCTGGACACCCTGCAGCACCTCATCCAGGGCTATCCCGACTCCAGCAGCCGCTTCGGGGGCTCGTGGATCGCGGACGACGGCCAGAGCCTGGGCGTCGCGGTGGCCGCGAAGTACTGGGCCGGCACGGCGTCGCACCTGGCCGCCGTCATGCACCGCACACACCCTGACACCCCGTTTCACGTCGTCAAGGTCCGCTACAGCGAGGCCGAGCTCGACGCGCTGGGGCACCAGGTGTTCACGTTTGTGTACGGCGACAGCGCGAGCGGGTCGGTCCGCACAGACGTCACGCTGGCCGGCGTCGGCACCGTCGTCCAGCAGAACCGGCTGAACGCGCAGCTGGTCCCCGGTCACGACGACGTCGCGCAGGGGATCCGGGCCCGCTTCGGGTCGTGGATCCTCATCACCGACGACGGGTCGGTGCCGACGGCGGCGTGAGGGGACGGCCGGCGGGGCTGGTCAGGGACCGTCTCTACCGGGCGAGCCGCAGCACACCTTCGCTGAACGGCGTGACCGAGCCACCGACCCAGATGCAGCCCGCCGGGTCCTGGTGGACGAGCATGGAGCTCGAGCGACCCGTGAAGCGACCCTGGCTGATCCGGAACGGCTCGTCCGCCGGTTGCAGACCGTGAGAGATCAGATAGGCCGCCGCTGGGCCCGCCGCGCTCCCCGTCGCCACGTCTTCGACCAGGCCGAGGTTGTCCCACGTCCTGCCCTCTGGTCCGTCGGGGTCCAGCAGGTAGACGAACTTGGCCCCGACGGCGTCCAGTCGCTCCTCCAGATCGGGCACCGCCACGTTGCCGCCGGCCAGCCCGTTCGCCGTGACCGGGAAGACAAGGTAGGGCAGGCCGGTCGAGACGACCTGCGCTGGAAGGGTCTTGTGCATCTGAGCGGGCGGCACACCCAAGCTGGCGGCGAAGCCCATCCGCTGACCGTCCCCGAGCGTGGCGGATGTGTGGGCCGCGCCCTGGTCCATGGAGGCGCGCAGCACGGTAGGTCGGTCCGTCTGCTGGGTGCGAACCGTCAGCGGTCTGCCTCCGACCCGAATGACCCAGGTGGCGGCCATCTCGTGCGGCCGCTGCCGTCGGTGCAGCACCGCTGCCGCTCCGAGGACGGGATGTCCTGCGAACAGGAGCTCTTCCTGCTCGGTGAAGATCCGCGCGGTGGCTCCGTCAGCATCCTCCTCGAACAGGAAGATGGTTTCGAACTGTCGGAACTCCTGGGTGACCCTTTGCATGAGCAGCGCGTCGAGCGAGGAGGGACTGTGCACCACCGTCAGCCCGTTGCCGCTCATCGGCTCGTCAGCGAAGACGTCGACGTGGTCGAAGGTCAACCAGCTAGTGCCCGGCGCTTCCGTCATGGTTAGGGAGGATCACCTTCGCCTCGCCGTCCTGTCCACGGATGACCAGGTCCGATCTGCGCGAAGGCTCCCGGTCGTCCAGCAGGTGTGCGAACCAGTGCGCGAGATGCCGCATGGCCGCCACAGCGCGAGAGGGCGAGGCGCTGCTCATGAGTTGACGGTACTCGCGACCCAACCTGGTGTCAGTCAGCCACCGGTCGCCGAGCACCGTGACGTACGCCCCCAGTGCGCCGGAGGTCTGCCGCATCGAAGCTCCCGCCGAACCGGGGACCGAGGCCTGCGACCGCCGCGGCGGCGAACGCTTCCGGCTCCAGCGCCGCCGCTCCGGCCGGCAGGGCGCCCGCGAGCGGAGCCCCGGCGATCTGCTCGAGGTCCTCGAGGTTGCTGCGCATGGCGAGGTCCGGCTGGTCCGGCGGCGACGGCCAGCACCCCAGCACGACCCCCGCACACCCCACCTGCCGGTGGGCGAGAGCCTCCAAGCACAGCTGGGTGTGGTTCAGCGTTCCGAGCCCCGGGCTCGTCACCAGCACGGTAGGGGCGGCGCCCACCGCTAAGGCCAGGTCGGCGATCGTCCACCCCGTGTCGTCGAAGTGGACCAGCAGCCCGCCCGCACCCTCGACGAGCACCAGGTCGCGCTGAGCCGCCAGGCGTTCCACCAGTGCCTGGACGTCGGCGAGCGCGGGTCCGCGGCGCGCGTCGTGCCGAGCGGCGGCGGCGGGGGACAGCGGCGCCGGGAACCGCGCCGGCTCGTGCAGGTCGG
This sequence comes from uncultured Actinomycetota bacterium, assembly GCA_963771835.1. Taxonomy (GTDB): domain Bacteria; phylum Actinomycetota; class Actinomycetes; order Prado026; family Prado026; genus CAVQCJ01. The sequence continues at coordinate 1,303,914 of CAVYVA010000001.1, read as the reverse complement.
CGGCGCCCACCCCGGCCAGGCGGGCGATCTCGGCGAGGTCGCCGGGCTCGCCGGGAGCCAGCCCGGTCTGGGCCGGCTTGACCACGGCGACGGAACGTCCGTCGCGGCGTGCGAGGGCGGCCAGCGCGGCGGTCACGACGGTCTTGCCCACCCCGGTCCCGGTCCCGGTGACGACCAGGACGGTCACTCGGCGGCCTCCGGACGGCTGAGGCGGGTGACGAACTTGTACCGGTCGCCGCGGTACACCGAGCGCACCCACTCGACCGGGACGCCGTCCGCGTCCAGGCTGCGCTGGGACAGCAGCAGCAGCGGGAGCCCGGTGTCGACACCGAGCAGCGCCGCCTCCTCGGGGGTGGCCAGCGCCGTCTCGATGGTCTCCTCGGCCTGCACCGGGCGCACCCCGAACTCCGCGTCCAGCGCCGCGTACAGCGAACCCAGCCTGAGCAGGTGCTGGCGCAGCCGGGGGAAGCGCGCTGCCGGCAGGTAGGTCCGCTCGATCGCCATCGGCTCGCCGTCCGCGAGCCGCAGCCGCTCCAGGTGCACGAGCCGTTCGCCGCGCCGCACCCCGAGCCGTTCGGCGAGCACGTCGTCGGCGCGCACCTGGTCGAGGACGAGCACCCGCGACGTCGGCTGCATGCCGTGCGCCAGCGTGTCCTCGGTGTACGAGGTCAGGTGCAGCGGCTGGGCCAGCTTCGGCTTCGCGACAAAGGTTCCGCGGCCCTGCTGGCGTTCCAGCCTGCCCTCGACGACGAGCTCGGACAGGGCCTGCCGGACCGTCGTGCGGGAGGTGCCGAACTCGACCGCCAGCGTGCGCTCGGGGGGCAGCGGGCTGCCCGGGGGCAGCGTGCGGGACAGCTCGGTCAGGTGCCGCTTGAGCCCGTAGTACTTGGGTTCGCGCGGGCTGTGCCGATCGAGTGCGTCGGGCGCCCCGCCCCTTCCTTGCTGCGCCGCGGCCTGCCGCGTCATGGTCCTCCTCCCGGCCGGGCCCATCGTGGCAGACGACCCGGGGCACGCAGGAGTCGCGGGCCCTTCGCCCGCACCGTTCGCTGTGGTCTACTGGCACTAGTGGTCTAAACCAATATGGGGAGAAGCGGTGACACGGTGAGAGGCCCGGGCGCACGGATGGCGGCGGAGATCGCCGAGCAGCCGGCCGTGCTGCAGCGCGTGCTGGACGACGGCACCGCCGACGCGCGGGGTGTCGCCGGGCTGCTGGCCCGGCGGGCGCCGCGATTCGTCCTGCTGGCGGCCCGTGGCACCAGCGACCACGCGGCGCTTTACGCCAAGTACCTGGTCGAGATCGGGCTGGGGCTGCCCTGCGGGCTGGCTTCGCCGTCGACGTTCACCGCGTACGGCGCCCGGCCCGACCTGCGGGACGTGCTGGTGGTCGCCGTCAGCCAGTCCGGCGGTTCGCCCGACCTGGTGGGCACTGTCGAGGTGGCGCGCTCCTGCGGGGCCGCGACGCTGGCGGTGACCAACGCGCCCGGCTCCGCGCTGGCCGGGGCGGCCGAGCTGCACCTGGACGTGCACGCCGGCGCCGAGCTCGCCGTCGCCGCCACGAAGTCGTACACCGCCGAGCTGCTCACCCTGTTCCTCGTCGTCGACGCATGGGCGGGCGGCGACGGTACGGAGGCCGCCGGACTGCCGGACGCCGCTGCGGACCTGGTGTCGCGACGGGGCGAGGTCGCTGCCGCGGCGCAGCGCTACCGGTTCGCCTCGCGGCTGGTCATGACCGGCCGCGGCTACGCGTACCCGACCGCGCGCGAGGCCGCGCTCAAGCTCATGGAGACCAGCTATGTCGCCGCGCACGCGTTCTCCGGTGCGGACCTGCTGCACGGACCGCTGGCGATGGTGGACCCGCAGTACCCGGTGGTCGCGGTCGTGCCCGGTGGCGTGGGGGCGGACGCGATGAGCCCGGTCCTGGACCGCCTGCTCGAGGTGGGTGCGGACCTGCTGGTCCTGGGGACGCAGGACCCGCCGCCGGGGGCGCACGGGCTTCGGCTGCCGGGAGGGCTGTCCGAGCGGGTGCACCCGGTGGTGGACATCGTGCCGCTGCAGTGGCTCGCGCTGGAGATGGCGCTGGCGCGAGGGCTGGACCCGGACGCCCCGCGCAGCCTCTCGAAAGTCACCCGCACCTGGTAGCGCCGCCGGGTGCCAGCTCTTGGAGTCGGCGCCGCGGTGGCCCACGCTGGGGGGGTGGACGGGTTCGTCAGCCGGGAGCGCGCTCTCGTGCTGGCGCGCCGGTGGGCAGCCTGCGCGGACCCGGACGTACGGGTCGATCTCGAGGTGAGCGAGACCGACGGCGGCTACCTCGTGGACGTCGTCGCGTACCGGGGGCGGGGGCCGTTCGACCGGATCGGCGCAACGCTCGCGCTCATCGACCACGACGGACGGATCCACGTCCTGCGCACCGCGGTCTAGCCGGCCTCGACGCCGCCCACCCAGGCCCGGCGGGGGACGAGGTCGTCGTCCCACCACACCAGGTCGGCGCGGGCACCGGGCGCGAGCCGGCCGAGGTCGTCGCGGCCGACGAGATCCGCCGGCACCCGGGTGGCCGAAAGCAGAGCGGTCGCGGGGTCCACCCCGACCGACACGACGTGGCGCACGGCGGCGTCCAGGGTCAGCGACGATCCGGCGATCGTCCCGTCCGGCAGCCTCGGTACGTGGTCGTCCGGCTCGACCGTCACGGGCACGCCGCCCAGGTCGTAGCGACCCGGCGGCATCCCGGCCGCGGCCGTCGCATCGGTGACCAGCGCGACCCGCCGGCCGGCGGCCCGGAACACCAGGCACAGGACGGGTGCGGCGACGTGGTGCAGGTCGGCGATCAGCCCGAGCGTGAACCGGTCGTCGGACAGCGCGAGGCCGGGCAGACCGGGCTCGCGGTGGTGCAGGGCGCGCTGGGCGTTGAACAGGTGCGTGACCATGCGTGCGCCGGCGTCCGCGGCGGCGGTGGTCTGAGCGGCGGTCGCGTCCGAGTGCCCGAGGCTGACCACGACCCCGGCCGCGGTCAGGCGGCGGGTCGCCGGGAGCGCGCCGGTGCGCTCCGGCGCAAGAGTCAGCATCCGCAGGACGTCCCGGGCCGGCTCCCCGGCGAGCAGCTCGTCCAGAAGCTCGTCGGCCGGGTCGACCATGAGCGACGCGTCGTGCGCGCCGGCGTGCAGCGGGTTCAGGAACGGTCCCTCCAGGTGCGCGCCGAGGATGCGGGCCGCGCCGTCGCCGGTCCGGCTCCGGGCCGCCGCGGTCCGGTCCAGCGCCGCCACCAGGTCCGGCACGGCGGCGGTCACGAACGTGGGCAGGAACGACGTGACCCCGGTGGACGGGAGCCGCCGCGCCACCAGCTCCCACCCCGGCGGCGAGGCGGTGGCCAGGTCCACGCCGAAGGCTCCGTTCACCTGGAGGTCGACGAGCCCGGCGGTGAGCAGCCCGCCGTCGAGCCGAACGTGGCCGGCGCCGGGGTCCGGGCGGCGGTCCAGCACCTCGGCGACCAAGCCGTCCTGCACGACGACCGCACCAGGTCCGGCCAGCCTGCCGCCGACCAGGAGCCGCGGCGCCGAGACGACCGTCAACGGACGGCCGCCCCCGCACGCACGGTGTGCACGGCGGCCGCGGCGGCGTCGAGCGCCGTGGCGGCCAGCTCGAGATCCGGCCCGGACAGGTCGGCCCGCGCGGTCAGCCGCAGCCGGGAGACGCCGTCGGGCACGGTGGGCGGCCGGAAGCAGCCGACGCGCACGCCGCACCCGGCGGCGGCGGCGGCCGCCGCCAGCGCCGCGTCCGGAGCCCCGACCATGGCCGCGGTCACGGCGGCGTCCGGGGGGAGTGCCTCGAAGCCGGCGGCCACCGCGATCCCGTGCAGGGCGCGGGCGGCCCGCCGCGCCCGGACCGGGAGGTCGGGATCGGCCGCGAGCAGCCGGACGGCCGCCAGCGCGGCGCCGGCGCTGCCCGGCGCGAGCGCGGTGTCGTACACGAAGCTGCGGGCGCTGTCGGCCAGGTGGTCGACGACCGCCCGGGACCCGAGCACGGCACCGCCCTGGGCGCCGAGCGCCTTCGACAGCGTCGCGGTGCGCACCAGCGCCGGGTGCCCGCCGACCGCCTCGTCGGCGCAGACGCCGGCGCCGCCCGGCCCGAGCACGCCGAGGGCGTGCGCCTCGTCGACGAGGAGCCCGGCCCCGGCGGCCGTGGCCACCTCCAGCAGCGCGGCTGACCGGAGCCCGTTCCCCGTCGACGGAGAACACCCCGTCGGTGACCACGAGCGCACGCTCCTCGGCCCGGGACGCCAGCACGGCGGCGACCGCCTCCACGTCCAGGTGCGCGACGACCACGACCCTGGCCCGGGACAGCCGGCACGCGTCCACCAGCGAGGCGTGGTTGTGCGCGTCCGAGACGACGAGGGCACCGGGACCGGTGAGCGAGACCACCGCCGCGAGGTTCGCCAGGTAGCCCGACGAGAGCACCAGCCCAGCCGGCGCCCCGGCCAGGGCTGGCCAGCGCGTCCTCGAGCTCGGCGTGCAGGTCGGTGGAGCCGGTCACCAGCCGCGACCCGGTCGCGCCCGCGCCCCAGGTACGGGTCGCGGCCACCGCCGCCTCGACGACGCGCGGGTCGCGGGCCAGGCCGAGGTAGTCGTTGGACGCCAGGTCCAGCGGCCCAGGGCCGGGCGGTCGAGGCGCGGGGGCGCGGCGCAGCCCGTCGCGGCGGCGCTGCGCCGCGCGCTCGGCCAGCCAGGCGAACGGGTCCGGCGAGGTCACGCCCGCGATCCTGGCACGCCGGGGTGCACGCCCGCGCGTAGCCTTCGGCGGTGCCCAGTCTCAACGACGTCGCCCAGCGGCACACCGAGCTGACCGAGGCCGACCTGGAGCGGCTGCACCTGCTGCTGTCGGACTGGCAGCTGCTCGCGGACCTCGCGTTCTCCGACCTGGTCCTGTGGCTGCCCACGTGGAACGGATCCGGCTACGTGGCCGGCGCCCAGATGCGCCCGACCACCGGCTCGACGGTGTTCGGCGACGACCTGGTCGGGACCTTCCTGCCCAAGGGGCGCCGCCCGCTGCTGGACGAGGCGCTCGAGCTCGGCCGGGTGGTGCGCAGCCGCACCGAGCTGGCCCTGGCCCCGGCCGAGGCGCTGCCGGTGCGCGGTCCCGATGGACGCGTGGTCGCCGTCGTCGCCCGGCACGCGGACCCGGCGACGACGCGGACCAGCGGACGGCTGGAGGCGGCGTACCTGGAGCTGGCCGAGCGGCTCGGCGAGATGGTCGCCGAGGGGTCGTTCCCGTTCCCCGGCGGCCTGGAAGGGCTCGACTCCTCGCCCCGGGTCGGGGACGGGCTGGTGCGGCTCGACACCGACGGGACCGCGTTGTACGCCAGCCCCAACGCGCTGTCCGCGTACCGCCGGCTCGGGCTGGCCGCGGACCTGGTCGGCAACCGGCTCGACACCGTCACCCGGCAGCTGGTCCCGCGCCGCGGCCCGGTCGACGAGGACCTCGCCGCGGTCGCCGGCGGCCGGACGGCGCGCGGCGTCGAGGTCGAGGGCAAGGGCACGACCGTTCAGCTGCGCGCGATCCCGCTGCTTCAGCGCGGTGCCCGTGTCGGCGGCCTCGTGCTGGTGCGGGACGTGACCGAGCTGCGGCGCCGGGAACGGGAGCTGCTGACCAAGGACGCGACCATCCGGGAGATCCACCACCGGGTGAAGAACAACCTGCAGACCGTCGCCGCGCTGCTGCGGCTGCAGGCGCGGCGGCTGGACGTCCCCGAGGGCCGCAGTGCACTGGAGGAGGCCGTGCGGCGGGTCGGCTCGATCGCGCTCGTGCACGAGCTGCTGTCGACGGCACCGGACGAGTCGGTGCCGTTCGACGAGGTGGCGGACCGGGTGCTGTCGATGGTGGCGGAGCTGTCCAGCCAGGGCCCGGCGCGGGCCGGGGCCGGGCATGGCGGGGGTCAGGCGTCGGTCGTCCGTCCGGTGCGGACCGGCTCGTTCGGCGACGTCCGGGCCGAGGTGGCCACCCCGCTGGCCGTGGTGCTGTCCGAGCTCGTGCAGAACGCGGTCGAGCACGGCCTGGACGGCGGGCCCGGTCTGCTCGAGGTGCGGGCGGAGCGGGCCGAGGGCGCCCTGCGGGTCGAGGTGCTGGACGACGGGGTCGGGCTGCCCGCCGGCTTCGACCTGGCGGCGTCGGACCGGCTCGGCCTGCAGATCGTCCGGACCCTGGTCGAGGGCGAGCTGGGCGGAACCCTGCCGGCTGGACCGGCGCGAGGGCGGCGGCACCAGGGCCGCGCTCGACATCCCGCTCGCCGCCTGATCGTGGTCCGCAACGCACGACGCCCGGCTGCGCAGTCGGCGCAGACCGGGCGTCGGTCGGTTCAGGTCGGGCTGCTCAGGCCATCCGGGCTCGGGCGCGAGCGGTGCGGCGCTTGAGCGCGCGACGCTCGTCCTCCGACAGGCCGCCCCAGACCCCGTGGTCCTGTCCGGACTCCAGGGCCCAGCGCAGGCACTCCTCGCGGACCTCGCAGCGCATGCAGACGGCCCTGGCCTCCTCGATCTGCAGGAGCGCCGGGCCGGTGTTCCCGATCGGGAAGAACAGCTCGGGGTCCTCGTCGCGGCAGGCGGAACGGTGACGCCAGTCCATGGCTTGCGCCAACTCCTCGTGTTCGTGGGTGGATCGCGGTCGATCTTCGTAGGTTCTGATGTGACGCCGGGTCTGACGTGGTGCTTGTGAACGTCTTCACTAACTGTCCCCGAGCACGAGGCCGGTTTCCCGGCTCGTGGACTCAGGGCTGACGCAGGGAACAACGACCGCGCAGCAGCCCGTGTTCCCCTCGCCCGCCAACCCTCGCAAAGCCCGACCGCCCACACAAGAGTTTTGGAAACACAAGTCCTGCGTACCCGGGTGCATTTCGTCACATGCAGGTCCGGGAACCGGGTCGCCCGTCCGGGCGTCGCGGAGCTCAGACGACGACCGAGAGAGCCTCCGGGTGGGCCCGGAAGTGCACGCTCACCCGGTCCCCGACCGCCTCCCCGTCCAGCTGGAGGGCGGTCGGTCGGTCGGCCCAGACGGTGAACCGGCCCAGGTCGTGGCGGGTGTAGACGTCGCGGCCGTGCACGCGGGCGCCGGGCTGGACGAACTGCCGGGCGTGCCGCAGCGTGGACAGGGTCCGCAGCCGGGTCAGCCCGAGCACGTCCAGCCCGGTGTCGAACGAGGCTTCCGGCAGGGGGTCCACCGGGAGGTTGCCCAGGTACGTCCACGGGGCGGTGTTCTGGACGATGACCAGGAACACCCCCTCGACCGGCATCCTCGTCGTCGGCCTGCACGGTCAGCCCGGGCTGCTCTCGCTCGGTCTCGCGGTAGAACTGGTTGAGCGCGGACCGCACGAACATGGTCCCCGTCGGCCGCCGCCCGCGCTCACGGCGCTGCTCCACGGCGTCGACCACCTCGGCGTCCAGGCCGAGGCCGGCGCAGAAGGTGAACCACCGCCCGTCGGCCGTGGCCAGGCCGACCCGCCGCCGCCGTCCCTCCCGCAGGGCGTCCAGGACCTGTCCGGTCGCCTCCACCGGGTCGTTGGGCAGCCCGAGGGCCCGGGCGAACACGTTCGTCGAGCCACCGGGGACGACGGCGAGCGCCGGGCCGTCCGGGTCGGGGCCGTCCTCGAGCAGGCCGTTGACCGCCTCGTTGACGGTGCCGTCGCCGCCGAGGGCGATCAGCAGGTCGACCCGCTCCTTGGCGGCGCGGCGGCCTACCTCGGTGGCGTGGCCGCGGTGCGTGGTCATCACCACCTGCACGTCGAGGTCGGCGCGCAGGGCGTGCACGAGGACGTCCCGGCTGCGGGAGGTGGTCGTCGTGGCCTTGGGGTTGACCACCAGGAGCCCGCGCATGGCGGTCAGCGTAAGGCAGCCGGCCAGTAGGGTCTTCGCGTGCTCGAGCCTGGCGACCCGGACGCGGAGCATCGCCCGCTCGCGCCGAGGGTGATGCGGATCGCGGCCGGGGTCGCGGTCCTGCAGGCCCTGGGCCTGGGGGTCTTCGCTGCGGTGGTGGTCGTCGAGGCGCTGCGCGGGGACCGGTCGTCGATGGCCAACGCGCTGCTGCTCGTGGCGCTGCTGCTGGCCTGGGCCGCGGCGCTCGGGCTCTGCGCCCGTGGTCTGCTGCGGCGGCGGCACTGGTCCCGCGCGCCGCTGGTGATGTCCGAGCTGCTGCTGCTCGCGGTCGGGGTCCCCCTGGTGCAGGGGGCCGGGGCGCGCTGGGCCGGCGTGCTGCTCGTGGTGGGGGCGGTCGTCGGGCTGCTGTCGGTGCTCAGCCCGGCCGTGACCACCGAGCTCGAGGGCTGACCGCCCGGCCGCGGCCGAGACGTCAGTCGGCTTCGAGCAGCCCGGTGCGCAGCTGGGCCAGCGTGCGCGCCAGCAGCCGGGACACGTGCATCTGGGAGATCCCGACCTCGTCGGCGATCTGGGACTGGGTCATGTTGCGGAAGAACCGCAGCATGAGGATCTGCCGCTCCCGCGGGGCCAGCTGCGCGAGCAGCGGGCGCAGCGACTCGCGGTACTCGACGCCTTCGAGCGCGTCGTCGTCGGTCCCGATGACGGCGAGCATGGCGGCGCCGCCGTCCTCGGAGTCGGTCTCGGCGTCCAGGGACACCGTGCTGTAGGCGTTCGCGGACTCCAGGCCCTCGAGCACCTCCTCCTGGGAGACGCCGATCCGGGCGGAGATCTCGGCGATGGTCGGTGACCGGCCCAGGGAGTGCGAGAGCTCCTCCGTCGCCGCGCCCAGCGCGAGCCGGAGCTCCTGGAGCCGTCTCGGCACGCGGACCGCCCAGCCCTTGTCGCGGAAGTGCCGCTTGATCTCGCCGACGACGGTCGGCGTCGCGTACGTCGAGAACTCGACGCCGCGGTCGAGGTCGAAGCGGTCGACCGACTTGATCAGGCCGATGGTGCCCACCTGGACCAGGTCGTCCAACGGCTCGCCGCGGCCGGCGAAGCGCCGGGCCAGGTGCTCGACCAGGGGCAGGTGCAGCTCGACGAGCTCGTCGCGGGCCGACTGGTGGTCGGGGCTGCCCGGCGCGGTGGCGGCGAGGAGCCCGAACAGATGGCGGGATCGGGCTCTGGCGGCGGCTCGTGGGTCGGAGGTCGGGTCGACTCCGTCGCTCACGCGGACTCCGACCAACCCCGCCGCTTGCGCAACGTGACCGTGACGGTTCCGTGGTCGGCGGACGCCTCGACCTCGCCGGCCAGCGCGGTGAGCACCGTCCAGGCGAAGGAGTCCCGGGCCGGCGGGCGTCCGCTGATGCTGCTGGCCATGACCGAGACCTCCAGACAGTCCCAGTCGAGCACGAACCGGCAGGTGAGCGGCGTGCCGGTCACGACATCGGGGAGCAGCAGCGCGCAGGCCTCGTCGACCGCGATCCGCAGGTCCTCGATCTCGTCGAGGGTGAAGTCGAGGCGGGCGGCGAGTCCCGCGGTGGCCGTGCGCAGCACGGACAGGTACGCGGACTCGGCCGGAAGCCTCAGCTCGACGACATCGGCGGTGGACGGGTCCCCGGACCCGCTCGTGCCCTTCTGCACTCCCAAAGCCCTTCCGCCTCGGTCCCCGTGACGGTTCGAGCCTAGCGGCCCGCGCAGGTGCTCCCGACCGTCGCCGGTCAGCCGCCACCCATGCTGCGCAACGGCTCGTCGGTGAGGCGGTTGACGGTCCACTCGTCCATCGAGAGGGCGCCGATCGAGCGGTAGAAGCTGATCGCCGGCTCGTTCCAGTCGAGCACCCACCACTCCAGCCGCGCGTAGCCGCGCTCGAGGCAGATGCGTGCCAGCGTTCGCAGCAGCTCCTTCCCGTAGCCGAGCCCGCGCAGGTGCGGGCGGACGTACAGGTCCTCGAGGTAGATGCCGTGGCGGCCGCTCCAGGTGGAGAAGTTCACGTACCAGACGGCGAAGCCGCCCAGGGCGCCGTCGTGCTCCACGACGTGGCCGAACAGCTTGGGCTCGGGCCCGAAGAGCGCGACCCGGAAGTCCTCGGCGGTGGACCGGACCTCGTGCAGCGACCGCTCGTAGTCGGCGAGCTCGCGGATCATCGCGTAGAGCTCGTCGACCTCGTCGGGACGGATCGGCCGGATGACACCTGGACTCACGGGAGGGGCTCCTCGGTCGGGTTGGCGATGTTCCAGCGGTGCACGCACCGGCCGCCGTGCTCGTAGCCGAGCACGCACGTCGCCGCCGTGCCGAGCCGCAGCATCGAGCCGTCGGCGACGGGTCGGTCGAGCCAGCGGGCCGCCAGGGCACGCAGCAGGTGACCGTGCGCGACCAGGACGGCGAGCTCGGCGTCGGCGGACTCCAGCCGGGCGAGCACCCGGTCGCACCGGACCGCGACGTCGTCCTGCGTCTCGCCGCCCGGGCACGGCTGGGTGAACACCGACCACCCCGGCGCCACCTCCCGGATCTGCGCCGTGGTGAGGCCCTCGTACACCCCGTAGTCCCACTCCATGAGGTCGGCGTCGAGCTCGAACGGGCCCAGGCGGGCCAGCTCGGCCGTCCGCACCGCCCGCACCAGCGGGCTGACCAGGACCAGCCTGGCGCCGGACGTACGCCGGGTCAGCCGCTCCAGCGCGGCGGCCAGCGCCCGGGCCTGCCGTTTGCCGTCGGCGTCCAGCGGGACGTCCGTGCGGCCGGTGTGCTGCCCGCCTCTGGACCACTGCGTGCTCCCGTGCCGGACCAGGACGACGGTGCGCACGCTCACACCGCACAGCATGCCGGGAACGGTGAACGCCCGCCGCCAGCTGACGGACAATCGCCAGATGGCCCCGTACCGGACGTTCGCCGAGCCGGTCGAGGTGACGGTCGCGGTGAACAGCCCGCGGTACCCGGTCGCCGGCACCTTCCCCGGCTTCGCGCTCGGCTGGCGCGGGGAGCGGGTCTACGTGCAGTGGCGCACCGGCGTGGCCGAGAACAGGTTCGGCTGGCACGACGCCGGACAGGTGCGGCGAGCCGTCCCGCCGGACCGCTAGGCCTTCTTGGTCTCCCAGAAGATCTCGGCGATCTCGTCGATCTTCGCGAGCAGCTGGTCGGCCACGGCCACGTCCAGCGAGCCCTTGGTCCCGCCGGCGCCGGCGAGCTTGGTCGCCTCGTTGAACAGACCGTGCAGCTGCGGGTACTTCTCGAAGTGCGGCGGCTTGAAGTAGTCGGTCCACAGCACCCACAGGTGGTGCTTGACGAGCTCGGACCGCTCTTCCTTGATCTGGATCGCGCGGGCCCGGAACGCCGGGTCCTCGTTGGCGGCGTACTTCTCGATGACCGCCTTGACCGACTGCGCCTCGATCCGGGCCTGGGCCGGGTCGTAGACGCCGCACGGCAGGTCGCAGTGGGCGCTCACCGCGACCGTGGGGGCGAACAGGCCGATACGCATGCGCTGTCCCTTCTGTCCGAGTCGGAGCCGGATGCCGGGTCGAGGCACATCGATGTGCTCGGCGGCCGTGTTCGGGACACTACCCCCGGGAGGTGGGGAGCGGATGCGCAGGCTGGGGCTGGCGCGGGTGCACGGCCGCTCGATGCTGCCGACGCTGGCCGACGGCGACCTGCTGCTCGTTCGCTACGACGACGTCCCGTGGCCGGACGACCTCGCGCTGGTGCGGCTGCCCGACCGGCCTGACGGCGGTCGGCGTCCGCTGGCGGTCAAGCGCATCGCGCGGCGGGAGAGCGTCGGCTGGTGGGTCGAGCGCGACAGCCCCGACGAGGGCGTCGACTCCTGGCTCGTCGGCGCGATCCCGGACCACGACATCGTGGCGGTGGTGGTGGCCCGGGTATGGCCACCACGGCCGGTCCGCGCACCGCGCGCTGTGCCAGACTGAACGAGTGCCCGAACGAGATCTCGACCCTGCCTTCCCGTTGCACCGCGGCGGCAAGATCGAGATCCGTCCGACGGTCCGCATCCGCGACGACGAGGGCCTCGCGCTCGCCTACACCCCGGGCGTCGGACGGGTCAGCGCGGCACTCGCCGCGGACCCCACGCTCGTCGACCAGTTCACCTGGCGGTCCAACCTCGTCGCGGTCGTCACCGACGGCACCGCGGTGCTCGGCCTCGGCGACCTCGGGCCGGCGGCTGCGCTGCCGGTGATGGAGGGCAAGGCCCTGCTGTTCAAGGAGTTCGGCGGCGTGGACGCGGTGCCGCTGTGCCTGGACACCCGCGACACCGACGAGATCGTGCTCATCGTGCAACGGCTGGCGCCGTCGTTCGGCGGCATCAACCTGGAGGACATCAGCGCGCCGCGGTGCTTCGAGATCGAGCGGCGGCTGCAGGAGCTCCTGGACATCCCGGTCTTCCACGACGACCAGCACGGCACCGCGATCGTGGTGCTGGCCGCGTTGCGGAACGCCGCGCGGGTGACCGGCCGGAAGCTCGCCGACCTGCGGGTGGTCGTGTCCGGCGCCGGCGCGGCCGGGGTCGCGGTGACCGAGATGCTCGTCGGCGCGGGCGTCGGCGAGATCGCGGTGGCCGACAGCAAGGGCATCGTGCACGTGGACCGCGACGACCTGACCGAGGTGAAGCAGCGGCTCGCCGCGAACACGAACCGGCAGGGGCGCAGCGGCACGCTGGTCGACGCGCTGGCCGGGGCGGACGTGTTCATCGGCGTCTCGGCCGGGACCGTGCCCGAGGAGGCGATCGCCTCCATGGCCCCGGACTGCTGCGTGTTCGCGCTGGCCAACCCGGAACCCGAGGTGCACCCCGACCATCGCCCGCAGGTACGCCAAGGTGGTGGCCACCGGCCGCAGCGACTTCCCGAACCAGATCAACAACGTGCTGGCCTTTCCCGGCGTGTTCAAGGGCGCCCTGTCGGTCGGGGCCACCCGGATCACCGTGGGCATGACGCTGGCGGCGTCCGAGGCGATCGCCGACGTCGTCGGCGACCGGCTCGACGAGGACCACGTGATCCCGAGCGTGTTCGACCCGCTGGTGGCCACCTCGGTCGCGAAGGCGGTCGCCGCGGCAGCCCGGGCCGACGGCGTCGCGCGGCGCTGACCGGACGGTCAGGGACGGCGCGGCCCCGCGCAGCACGACGGGTAGGTTGACCGGCATGTTCGCCGTCACCGCCGACCGCATCGACGCCGCCGACCCGCTGGCCGGGCTCGGCCTCGGGGAGCGCCCCGACCCCGAGCCGTCCGAGGGCTGGACGACGGTGCGCGTCCGGGCCGCCGCGCTGAACCATCACGACCTGTGGACGCTCAAGGGCGTCGGCATCGCGCCGGAACGGCTGCCGATCGTGCTCGGCTGCGACGCCGCCGGCGTCGACGAGGACGGGCGCGAGGTCATCGTGCACGCCGTGATCGGCGACCCGGCCGCCGGCGGCGGCGACGAGACGCTCGACCCCAAGCGGTCGCTGCTGTCCGAGGTGCACGACGGGACGCTGGCCGAGCTCGTGCGCGTGCCGCGCCGCAACCTCGTCGCCAAGCCGGCCGAGCTGTCCTGGGCCGAGGCTGCGTGCCTGCCGACGGCCTGGCTGACCGCGTACCGCATGCTGTTCACCCGCTCCGGGCTGCGCCGCGGCGACAGCGTGCTGGTGCAGGGGGCGGGCGGCGGGGTCGCGACGGCCGCGATCGTGCTGGCCAAGGCCGGGGGCTTCCGCGTGTACGCCACCAGCCGGGACGGGACCAAGCGCGACCGCGCGCTGGAGCTCGGGGCCGACGCCGTCTTCGAGGCCGGCGCCCGGCTGCCCGAGCGCGTCGACGCGGTCATGGAGACCGTCGGCGAGGCGACGTGGGACCACTCGCTCAAGGCGCTCAAACCGGGCGGGCGGCTGGTGGTGTGCGGTGCGACGTCCGGCGCCAACCCGCCCGCTCAGCTCAACCGGGTCTTCTTCCTGCAGCTGTCCGTCGTCGGCTCGACGATGGGGACCCGCGAGGAGCTCGAGTCGCTCGCGGCGCTGCTGGCCGCGCGACGGGATCCACCCGCTGGTCGACTCGACGTACGACCTGCGGGACGCCCGGTCGGCGTTCGAGCGGCTCGCGTCCGGGGACGCGTTCGGCAAGATCGTCCTCACCGTCGCCGACCTGCTCTAGCCGTCGTTGCCTACGGATTGGGGGTCATGACCCCCAATCCGTAGGCAACGACGGAGGCGGGGGACGGTCTAGTGCGTGTGCGCCTCGTCGGCGTCGGCCTCCTCCTTGGTGGCGTGCACGACTCCGTCGGCGTGCTCCGGCGGGCCGTACACCGTGTAGAGGACCAGCGGGTTGACGCCGGTGTTGCGGAAGTTGTGGCGAGTGCCTGCCGGAACAACGACGAGATCGCCCTGGGCGACCTTCATCGTCGCCGCCGCGACATCCGCCTCGCCGATGCCGCTCACGAACGTCAGGATCTGGTCGGTGTCGGCGTGGGTCTCCGATCCGATCTCGCCGCCAGGAGGGATGGTCATGATCACGAGCTGGGTGTGCTTCCCGGTCCAGAGGACTCTCCGGAAGTCGGCGCTCTGCTCGGCGATCGTGGCGATGGGGAAGTAGTGCATGTCGTTCATGAGATCTGACTCCTCTCGGCTGTCGCGCTCTCCCGACCGTCCCGCGCCGGCTCGGGGCGGCGTAGAGGCGTTGGTCCTGCGGCTTGAAGCAGCCGGATACGCCGCATAGGTTCGTGGGGACCGCTGCGTCCCACCATCCGGGGAGAACGCCATGTCGGACGACCCGCAGGACCCCACCCGTCCCGCCGGCACCATCGTGCTCATCCACGGTCTGTGGCTCACTCCGCGGGGGTGGGAGCACTGGGTCGACCGCTACAGCAAGCTCGGGTACGAGGTGCTCGCGCCGGCCTGGCCGGGGATGGAGGTCGAGGTCGAGGAGCTGCGCCGCGACCCGTCGGTGATGAACGGCCTGGGCGTCGTCGAGGTCGCCGACCACTACGAGGCGATCATCCGGACCCTGCCGGAGGAGCCGATCATCATCGGGCACTCGTTCGGCGGCCTGGTCACGCAGATCCTGCTCGACCGCGGAGTGGGTGCCGCGGGCGTGGCGCTGCACCCCGCTCCGATCAAGGGCGTGCTCCGGCTGCCGCTGTCCAGTCTCAAGGCCACGTTCCCGGTGCTCAGCAACCCGCTCAACCGCAACCGCACCGTGATGCTCACGCCGCAGCAGTTCCACTTCGGCTTCGCCAACACCGTGAGCGACGAGGAGTCGCAGGACCTGTACGACCGCTACCAGGTGCCCGGTCCCGGCCGCCCGCTGTTCCAGGCCGCGTCCGCGAACGTCAACCCGAACGCGGCGACCAAGGTGAACCTGCGCAACAACGACCGGGCGCCGCTGCTGCTGGTCTCCGGCAGCGAGGACAACACGGTGCCGGTCTCGCTGGTCCGGGAGACGCTGATGCGCTACCACCGGTCGACCGCGGTCACCGAGTACAAGAACTACCCCGGCCGGCCGCACTTCACGATGGCTGTGCCGGGCTGGGAAGAGGTCGCCGACGAGTCGCTGGAGTGGGCGGTCAAGAACCGCCGCTGACTCGTGTCGCAGGGCGTCGGAGTCAGTCCTCCTCGTCGTCGAGGCGCGCCAGCCAGGTGGCCAGCCGCTCGACGGGCGTCTCGAACTCGGGGTTCAGGTCGACGAACTCGCGCAGCCGCTCGGCCACCCACGCCAGCGTGACGCCCTCGTCCCCGCGGCGTTGCTCGAGCTCCTCGATGCCGCGGTCGGTGAAGTACATCGTCGGGGCTAGGCGAAGGCCTGCTCGACCAGCGCTCGCTGCTCGGCGTCGTGCCGGTGGTGCGACCCGACGGCCGGCGACGACGACTCCGCGCGCGAGACCCGGACCAGCGGGCGGCCGATGCGCTCGGGCAGGTGCAGCGCCATGAACGGCCAGGCGCCCTGGTTGGCCGGCTCCTCCTGCACCCAGCGGACCTCCTCGAGGTGCGGGTAGCGGTCGAGCTCGGCCGGCAGCGTCTTGACCGGCAGCGGGTACAGCCGCTCGAGCCGCACGATCGCGGTGTCCGGCGCCCCGCGCGCGGCCCGCTCCGCCAGCAGGTCGTAGTAGACCTTGCCGCTGCACAGCAGGACGCGTCGCGACGGCGGCCGGGTCGGCCCCCGCGTCGCCGATGACGGCGCGGAAGTGGCCGGTGGTGAAGTCGGACGTGGCCGACGCCGCGAGCTTGGACCGCAGCAGCGACTTCGGCGTGAACACCACCATCGGCCGGTGCAGGTCGGAGTGCACCTGCCAGCGCAGCAGGTGGAAGTACGAGGCCGGCGTGGACGGCATGGCGACGGTCATGTTGTCCTGCGCGCACAGCTGCAGGAAGCGCTCGACCCGCGCCGAGGAGTGGTCCGGCCCCTGGCCCTCGTAGCCGTGCGGGAGCAGCAGCACCACGGAGGACTCCTGGCCCCACTTCTGCTCACCGGAGGAGATGAACTCGTCGACGATGGTCTGCGCGCCGTTGACGAAGTCGCCGAACTGCGCCTCCCACATGACCAGCGCCTCCGGCCGCGCCACGGAGTAGCCGTACTCGAAGCCCATCGCGGCGAACTCCGAGAGCGGGGAGTCGTAGACGTACAGCTTGCCGCCGTTGGCGTACAGCTGCTTGAGCGGCTTGTACTGCCAGCCGGTCCTGCGCGTCGACGATGACGATGTGGCGGTGGCCGAACGTGCCGCGGCGGGTGTCCTGGCCGGCGATGCGCACCGCCGCGCCCTCGCTGAGCAGCGAGCCGATGGCGAGCGCCTCGCCCATGCCGAAGTCGATGCTGTCGGTCTCCACCATCTCGGCCCGGCGCTTGAGCTGCGGCGCCAGCCGCGGGTGCACGGTGAATCCGTCGGGCATGGTCAGCTGCGAGGCGACGACGCGGTCGACGACCTCGCGGGTCACGGCGGTCGGCACGTCGGCGGACGGCCGCTGCGGCTTGAGCACGGCCTGCCCCTCGCGCTCCACCTCGCCGGAGACGTCGCTGAGCGAGTGGGTGTCCTCGGCGGCGTTGCGGGTCTCCTGGAAGACCTTCTCGAGCTGGGACTGGTAGTCGCGCAGCGCCTGCTCGGCCTCCTCGACCGAGATGTCGCCGCGGCCGATGAGCGCCTCGGTGTACAGCTTGCGCACCGACCGCTTGTTGTCGATCAGCTGGTACATCAGCGGCTGCGTCAGCGACGGGTCGTCGGCCTCGTTGTGGCCGCGCCGGCGGTAGCAGATCATGTCGATGACGACGTCCTTCTTGAACGCCTGCCGGAAGTCGAACGCCAGCCGGGCCACCCGCACGCACGCCTCGGGGTCGTCGCCGTTGACGTGGAAGATCGGCGCCTGGATCGTGCGCGCGACGTCGGTCGCGTACGTGGACGAGCGGCTCGCGGCCGGCGACGTGGTGAAGCCCGACCTGGTTGTTCACGATGATGTGGACGGTCCCGCCGGTGCGGTAGCCCTTGAGCTGGCTCAGCTCGAGGGTCTCCGCGACGACGCCCTGACCCGGCGAACGCCGCGTCCCCGTGCATGAGCACCGGCAGCACGGGGAACTGCTCGCCGCGGTTGAGCAGGTCCTGCTTGGCCCGCACGAAGCCCTCGAGCACCGGGTCGACGGCCTCCAGGTGCGAGGGGTTGGAGACCAGCGACACCTTGATGGTGCTGCCGTCGTCGGCGGTGAACACGCCGTCGGCGCCGAGGTGGTACTTGACGTCGCCGGAGCCGTGCGCGCTGCCGGGGTCGATGTTCCCCTCGAACTCGCGGAAGATCTGGCCGTAGCTCTTGCCGACGATGTTCGCCAGCACGTTGAGCCGGCCGCGGTGCGGCATCCCGATCGCGACCTCGTCGAGGCCGTCGTGCGCGGCCGACTCCAGCACCGCGTCGAGCAGCGCGACGACCGTCTCGCCGCCCTCGAGCGAGAACCGCTTCTGGCCGACGTACTTGGTCTGCAGGAAGGTCTCGAACGCCTCGGCGGCGTTCAGCCGGCGCAGGATCCGCAGGTGCTCGGCCGCCTCGGTCCGCGCGTGCGGGCGCTCGACCCTGGCCTGGATCCACTCCCGCTGCTCGGGGTCCTGGATGTGCATGTACTCGATGCCGACGGTCCGGCAGTACGAGTCGCGCAGGACGCCCAGGATCGTGCGCAGCTTCGCGAACGGCTTGCCGCCGAACCCGCCGGTCGGGAACTCCCGGTCCAGGTCCCACAGCGTCAGGCCGTGCCGGGTCACGTCCAGGTCGGGGTGCTTGCGCTGGTGGTACTCCAGCGGGTCGGTGTCGGCCATCAGGTGGCCGCGGACCCGGTAGGCGTGGATCAGCTCCTGGACGCGCGCGACCTTGTTGATGTCGTCGTCGTGCGACTCCTGGACGTCCTGGGCCCAGCGGATCGGCTCGTACGGGATGCGCAGCGCGGCGAAGACCCCGTCGTAGAACCAGTCGCCGAGCAGGAGCTCGTGCACGTGCCCGAGGAACTGGCCGGACTGCGCGCCCTGGATGATGCGGTGGTCGTACGTCGAGGTCAGCGTCATCGTCTTGCTGATCGCCAGCCGGGCCAGGGTCTCGGGCGACGCGCCCTGGTACTCCGCCGGGTACTCCATCGCACCGACGCCGACGATGGTGCCCTGCCCGGACATCAGCCGCGGCACGGAGTGGACGGTGCCGAGCGTGCCGGGGTTGGTCAGGCTGATCGTGGTGCCCTGGAAGTCCTCGACGGTCAGCTTGTTCTGGCGGGCCTTGCGGACCAGGTCCTCGTACGTCGCGACGAACTTGGCGAAGTCCATGGCGTCGGCGTGCTTGATGTTCGGGACGACCAGCTGACGGGTGCCGTCGGGCTTGGTGAGGTCGATGGCCAGACCGAGGTTGACGTGCGCGGGGCGCTGCAGCGACCGGCTTGCCGTCGACCTCGGCGAAGCCGGCGTTCATCTCCGGCATGAGCTTCACGGCCTGCACGACGGCCCAGCCGATGAGGTGCGTGAACGAGACCTTGCCGCCGCGCGCCCTGGCCAGGTGGTTGTTGATCACGGTGCGGTTGTCGATGAGCAGCTTGGCCGGGACGGCCCGCACGGAGGTCGCGGTCGGGACGGTGAGGCTGGTCTCCATGTTGTCGACGACGCGGGCCGCGGCGCCGCGCAGCGGGATGGTCTCGATCTCGTCGGCGACCCGTGCGGCTGCCTCGACGGCCGGGACCGCGGCCGGTGCCGGCGCTGCGGCCGGCGCGGCGCAGCCGGCGGCGGTGGGCGCCGCGGCGGCGGGCGTCGGCGCGGCGCGGTGGTCGTGCCGACGGTCGACGGCGCCGTTCGGGTGTCCGTTGCCGGTCGCGCGCTCGGCCCGCGGCAGCGTCGCGTCCGCGGGCTGGTAGTCCTCGAAGAAGTCCCACCACGCGGGGTCCACGGAGCTCTTGTCGGCCAGGTACTGCTGGTAGATCTCGTCGACGAGCCACTCGTTGGGGCCGAAACCGGCCATCGGGTTGCTCGAAGGTGCCTGGGAGGACACGGGCGACCGCCTGCTTCCGGAGGATGCGAGCCGAACCCGGTCAGCGTATCCCCGGGCGTGGGCCGACCAGGCGGCCCGCGCCGTGGATCACGTCACGTCGCGGCGCAGCGTGGTCGCGGCCGCCAGCAGCGCGAAGGCCACGCCGTACGCCGTGAGCAGCAGGGCCCCCGCCCAGACCGGCAGGTACGTCCCGCCGCGCACCGGGGTGCTCTGGAGCACTCCGGCCAGCGCACCCCCCGGCAGCCAGCGCCCGACCTGCGGGAGCAGGGCCACGGTCAGCGACTCCGCCAGCACCGTCCACAGCAGGGCCCCGACGACGGCGGCGATCTGGTTGCGGACCAGGGCGCCGACGCAGACCCCGACGGCCGCGTAGATCGCGTAGCCGAGCATCGCGCCGCCCTCGATCTGCGCCACGGTCGACGCCGGGACCGTGGCGTGCGTCGCGCAGGGCGAGCGCCGCCGTGCCCAGTCCGGTGGCGACCAGCGCGCACAGCACGCCGATCAGCAGGCCCACGAGCGCGTGCACGACCAGCTTGGCCGTCAGGACCCGCCCGCGCCGGGGCGTGACCAGGAACGTCGGGGTGACCGTCTGGTGCCGGTACTCGGTGGTCATGCCGAGGATGCCGATCACGAGGACGAGCGCGGACGCGCGTCCCGGACGCCGCGAAGACCGTGCGCACCGTGGCCGGGTCGGACAGCGCAGGCACCCCGGGCTGCCCGGCGGCGAAGACCAGCGCGACGACGTCGAGCGCCACGTAGGCCAGGCAGCCGGCGGCGAGGGCGTAGGTGCTGCGGACGCTGGTGATCTTCAGCAGCTCGGACCGCAGCAGGCCGCGCGTCACGGCGCACCGTCCGGCGTCGTCGCGGGTCAGCGCGAGGAAGATGTCCTCCAGGTCGGTGCGCTCCTCGCGCAGCTCGTGCAGCTCGGCGCCGGACCGCAGCGCCGCCCGGCCCACCAGCGCCGCGTCCACGCCGAGGACGTCCAGCGCGCCGTCGGGCCGGTCCCGCATGCCGGTCGGGACGACGCCGTCGACCCCGGCCGCCAGCGCCGCGCGCAACGCGGCCGACTGCGGGGTCCGGACCACGACGTGCGCACCGCGTCCGGCGACGAGCTCGGCCAGCGGGCAGGCCCGGACCAGCCGGCCGCGGGCCAGGATCACGACGTCGTCGACGGTCTGCTCGACCTCGGCCAGGACGTGGCTGGACACCAGGACCGTCCCACCCTGGGACGCGCGGTGGCGCAGGAAGCCGCGCAGCCAGGCGATCCCCTCCGGGTCCAGCCCGTTGGCCGGCTCGTCCAGGACCAGGACCGCCGGGTCGCCGAGCAGCGCGCCGGCCAGGCCGAGCCGCTGCCGCATGCCGCTGGAGTAGGTGCCGACGCGGCGCGCGCCGGGATCGGTCAGGCCGACCAGCTCGAGCACCTCGTCGGCCCGCCGGTCCGGCAGGCCGCCGGCGCGGGCCATCACCCTCAGGTGGTCGCGTCCGGTGCGGCCGGGGTGGAAGCTCGACGCCTCCAGCGCGGCGCCCACCGTGCGGACCGGGTCGTCGAGGTCGGCGTACGGCCGGCCGTCGATCGTCGCGGTGCCCGCCGTCGGGCGTGACCAGGCCGAGCACCATCCGCAACGTCGTGGTCTTGCCGGCGCCGTTGGGCCCGAGGAACCCGGTGACCGTCCCGGCCGCCACCGTGAACGACAGGTCGTCCACCGCACGCAGGCTGCCGAACGACTTCGACAGGTGGCTCGACGCCGATCACGTGCCCGGACTGTACTAGCAGCGGCAGCAACGACAACGGCAGCGCGAGCCCTGGGTCAGGAGACGACGATCCGGTAGCTGGCCGTCGACTCCTGCGGTGAGCAGCGTGTCAGCGGGTTCGTAGACGCGGTACACGTACGTGGAGCGCTTGGTCGGCACGACCGTGAACGAGTAGCTGCTGTGGCTGGTCAAAGTGCGCGGACCCGACCAGGTGCCATGTGTTGCTCCACAGGCCCTCGAGCCAGACCCGCACCACCGGGACGCGCCGGCGCCACCGTCCCGCTGAACGCGTATCGTCTGACCGACGGACGCGGTGGCCGGGATCGTCGCGGACGTGATCGCGAAGTGCACCGGAAGCGCCAGCATCGCGGTGGAGCCCATCGTCCCGGCGCCGCCGGTGTCGACGGCGTAGTAGGTCGCGTTCCACGGCGGCGTCGACGGGAACGAGACCTGTCCGGACGGGTTCGTCGTGGGGCTGCCGACCAGGGTCCATGCGGTCGTGCCGGTACGCCGCCAGTACACCAGGACCGTCCGCCCTGCGGCCGGCGAGCCGGCCAGCGACCGGACGGTCGCCGTGACGGTGGTGGTCTGTCCGTAGGCCGGAGCGCCGAGCGTCGAGGTCAGCGTGGTCCTCGACCCGGGCAGGACGAGGGTTCCGGCCGTGCTGACGTCCGGAGTGTTGAACCCGTACGTGCCGTACGTGAACACCGAGAACGCGTAGTCCTGACCGGCGACCAGCCCGCTGATCGTGGCACTGTCGAGGCTGCCGGAGTACCCGAGCGTGCCGGTGGTCGCTGTGGGCGGCGTCGATCCGGTCGAGTACCGGACGACCACATTCCCGAAGTCGCCGTTCTGTGGGTGGTCCCACGACAGCGTCGGCCCCCCAGGGAGACCCGCCGGCGTGCAGGTTCGTGACGGGCGGCGGCGGGCTGCTCCGGCGTAGGTCTTGAACCAGTCGAGGAACTCGGGCATGACGACGGCCCCGGCGTCCGTGGCCGGCGAGCCCGGTGCCCCGGCGTTGACCGACACGACGTAGGGGTCCCCTCCAGCAGCGGTGCGGTCGGTATGAGGGTGAGCACCCGGGTCGGAGCGTCGTAGGACACGGTGGCGGGGACGACGGCGCCGGTCGTGCCGTCGCGCAGCTGCACGGACTGACTCGTCAAGGTGCTCGGGTCCATGTCCCGGACGAACGTCACGGTCGGTCGGGCCGTCAGCGGGGGCTGCGGATTGTCGACGAGGTCCTGCGGCCAGGCCGTGTCGACCCATGCCGCCGGGCCGGGCGTGGTGACGGTGCCCGGCCCGTGCAGAGTCACTGTGGCCGTGGCCGGCTGGGTGTCGCCGGGAACCGAGCCGTTGCCGTTGCTCACGGCGATGTAGTCCACCCCGTTCGGCAGCGTGACGTTCAGCGTGACCGGGCTCCCGTCGGCGTCGGCCGACGAAGAGCCGAGCAGCCTCAGCTGCGAGTCGTAGGCGGAGACCACGAGCTTGAGCTGGGCCGGCAGAGTGGTCCGGTCGACGCCGACCGGGTCGGGCACGATGCTGATGGTCGCCGAGGCGTCCGAGCCAGGTGAGAACCGGTACCAGACCGGACGTCCGGTGTAACCGAACCCGACCCTCCACGTGTTGCTCGACGTGCTCTGGGCACCCGCGGGGAAGTCGGGCGGCGACAGCCGGGATCACCGGGTCGGTCCGGCCGATGGTGCGTGGGCCGCCGACGGCGGCGTAGGCGTCGACGACGCCGTACCCGTAGAACGGGTCGAACCCGGTCGGCACCGCTGTCCCGCGCCGTCCCTCCAGCCGGCTCGGATCTGAGCCGGCGTCCAGGACGGGACTTGGTCCTCAACAGCGCCGTCGACGCCGCTGACCAGCGGGGCGGCGAACGACGTGCCCGGCGCCGACGAAGTAGCAGTCGGTGGGATGCGGATCGCTCGCGTCGGCGCACAGCGCGCGCGGCTCCTCCCCGAGATGTCCCATCCGGGGGCCGCCAGGTCGACCCAGTCGCCGAACGAGCTGAACGAGGTCAGCTGCCCGGTGGCGTCGGTGGCGCCGATCGAGATGGCCTCGGGGTAGGCCGCCGGGTACTGCGGCACGGCACTGCCGTCGTTGCCGGCGGCCACGACGACCGGGATGTCCTTGCCGACGGCGTACTGCAGCGCTGCCTGCAACGGCGGCGAGGGGTCCGGACCCCCGAGCGACAGGTTGACGACCGTCGCGCCGTGGTCGGCGGCCCACACGATGCCGGCGCGCACGTCGGAGTCGAAACCCGTCGCCGCACTGGTCGAGCACCCGCACGGGCAGGACCTTGGCGTTCCAGGCCGCTCCTGCGAGGCCGTACCCGTTGTTGGTGTCGGCGGCGGCGACGCTGGCGACGAACGTGCCGTGCCCTGTCGCGCCGGGTCGGCGCAGTTGTTGTCCACGGGGGCCGGTGCGGCGTTGCTGTCGTCGAGTCCGGCGTCGAAGAAATCGTGACCGGGCAGGACGCGGCCGGCCAGGTCCGGGGCGGTGCTGTCGACGCCGCTGTCCACGACGGCGACGACCTGGCTGAGCGAGCCGGTCGTGACGCTCCACGCCTGCGGCAGCCGCACCAGGTCTAGGTAGGGCTTCTGGAAGGTGGCCGAGTAGCCGGGGTCGTTCGGGACTGTGGTCGCGTGCCGGACGTAGTCGTAACCGGCCCAGGCGACGGCGGGGTCGGCCTTCAGGGCGCGCAGGCTGCCGGCGACGTCGGTGGTCACGACCCGGGCGTACCCGGTCGAGCTGACTGCCCGCAGGGCCGTGCCTCCGGCGGAACGCACACCCGCGGAGGCGCGGGCGGAGGTCGTGCCCGACCGGAACCGCACCAGCACGTGGTCGGTGGCGTGCGCGCTCGGCGTCGCGTGGGCGCTCGGCCGGGGCAGCTGACGAGGTGCCTTCGGAAGAGTGGCCGATGACGCGAGCGCCGACGCCGTCGCAGGCAGTGCTGTCGCGACGAGCCCCGCGGCGACCAGCGACAGGCTCCCCAGGACTGCGGTGGCGCGGCGTGCAGACCTGTCGGCCATCGGTCCGGTCCTCACAGCTGCATCCCCCACTCACGGCTCTGGGCGATGAGACGGTACCTGATGATCCCGGCTCCGCTGATGCACTCGGCGCCGTGCTGGTCGGTCCGTTGCGCCGGCCGGGGGGCGCGGGGGTGCGCGGGGGTGCGCGGCTATCCGGCCAGCCCCGTCAAGGTGGCCACGACGAGCGCGCCGAGGGTGGGCAGGTGGTAGCCGCCCTCCTGGACGGCCACGGTGGGCAGCCCCAGGCGCCGCGAGCATCCGGCCGGCCTCGCGGTACCCGTCCGCGGTGACCTGCAGCGGGCTCTCCGGGTCGTCGGCGGCAGCGTCCACACCGAGCGAGACGACCAGCGCGCGTGGTGCCGTGCGCCGAGACGGCGGAGGCGATCCGGTCCACGCCGACCAGCCACCCGTCGTCGCCGGTGCCCGGCGCCAGCGGCACGTTCAGGTTGTTGCCGGCACCGGCGCCCGAACCGGTCTCGTCGGCGAACCCCACGTAGTGCGGGAACCAGCCGGCACCGGGGTCGACGTGCGCCGACCCGTAGAAGACGTCGGCGCGGTCGTAGAAGAGCGCCTGGGTTCCGTTGCCGTGGTGCGCGTCCAGGTCCACCACCGCGACCCGCTCGTGCCCGGCGGCGCGCAGCGCCTGGGCGGCCACCGCCGCGTTGTTCAGGTAGCAGGAGCCGCCGAAGGAGTCCCGGCCGGCGTGGTGCCCGGGCGGCCGGCACAGGGCGTACGCGGTGCGGTGCGCTCCGGTCGTCACCTGGTCGACCGCGGTCAGCGCCGCGTCGACCGAGCCGCGGGCGGCCTCCCACGTGCCCGGGCCGACGAGCGTCATCGTGTCGTAGCAGAAGCGGCCGGCCCTGGCGTGCACGGCGGTGGGGGAGCGCAGCGGCAGGCCGGCGAGCAGTCCCTCGGTCGGGAAGACGTACGGGACGACCCGGTCCTGCCCCGGGTCGTCCGGGTAGCCCGCCGCCACCCAGTCGTCGTGCACCGTGCGCAGGTGCTCGAGCAGCGCGCGGTCGTGGACCTGGTCCAGGACCGCGTCGTCGTGCGGCGTCGCGAGCACCAGCGGGGCCCCGGAGGCCAGCAGCGCCTCGCGGATCGTCGTCGCTCTGGCGGCGACCTCGGTGCCCACCGTGCGCACACCGACCCAGATCTCGGCGGCCGGGTCGTGCCGGACGCAGTCCGGCGACCACACCAGCGGGACACCGGGCAGGGCAGACATGTACGGCAGGATGCCACCCATGCCGCGCGCTGCTGACCTTGGCATCAGGATCGGGACCCTGCCGACCGGCGCCACGAACTCCGTCCTCGACGTGCCGGGGGTAGGCCTCGGGCACGCCACCGTCTGGCGGGACGAGCCCGACCCGCCGCAGGGGCGGGGCGTGGCCAGGACCGGGGTGACGGTGCTGCTGCCGGCCGACGACGCGTTCGAGCGTCCGGTGCCGGCCGGCGGCGCGGTCCTCAACGGTGCGGGGGAGTGCACCGGGTTCCTCGCGGCGGCCGAGTGGGGTCTGCTCGAGACGCCGGTCTTCCTGACCTCCACCATGCAGCTGGGCCGGGTCTACGACGCCGCGTGCGAGCTGCTGCAGGAGACCCAGCCGCTGATCGGCGAGGACGTCGCGATCCCGGTCGTGGCGGAGTGCGACGACTCGTTCCTGTCCGACGTGCGCCGCATGCAGGTGACCGCGGTCGACGTCCGCACCGCGTGGCAGGCCGCGCGCGACTCCGTGGGGTCGTTGCTGGCCCCCGCGGAGGGCTCGGTCGGCAGCGGCACCGGGATGTCCTGCCTGGGGTTCAAGGGCGGGATCGGGACGGCCTCGCGGGTGCTGCCCACCGGGCACACGCTCGGGGTGCTGCTCATGGCCAACTTCGGTGAGCGGAGCCGTCTCACTGTCGACGGCGTGCCGGTCGGCCGGCTGCTGCCGCCGGACCCGTACGCCCCGCCGCCCGGACCGGCCGGGTCGTGCATCGGCGTCGTCGTCACCGACGCCCCGCTGGACGCCGCCGCGTGTGCCCGGCTGGCTCGCCGGGTCGGGCTCGGGCTGGCCAGGGCGGGGTCGACCGCGCACCACGGCAGCGGCGAGATCTTCCTGGCCTGCGCGACCGGGATCCGGGCCGACCGCCGCGGCCGGCCGCACGGCCCGACCCCGCTGACGGCCTGGGACCTGGACCCGTTCTTCGAGGCCGTCGTCGACGCGAGCGAGGAGTCGGTCCTCAACGCGCTGCTCGGCTCACCGACCGTCCAGGGGCGGGCCGGCAACACCCGCGAGGGCCTGCCGGCCGACGAGCTCGTGGGCCTGCTCCGCGGTCACGGTCGCCTCTGACCCGCGCGGGCGGTCAGGCCGGCTGGTGCGGCGGGACGCCGCGGTAGGCGCGGCCGACCAGGCTGACCCACCGGTGCACGGCGTCCTCGTTGGGCGCGAACGGGCCCGGCTTGAAGTGCGGCGAGGTGAGCCCGCGCTGCACCGACTCGCAGGCGCCGAAGTCCTGCTTGTTCGTCAGGTCCCAGAAGTCGACCGCGTACGACGGGTCCACCGACTCCGACGGGAAGAACCACGAGCACTCGATCCAGGTGCGGTCCGGGGCCAGCGGGAGCATCCGGTGCGTCATCACGTAGTCCGGGTGCAGCGAGAGCAGCAGGTTCGGGAACAGCCCGAGGTACAGCACCTTGCGCGGGTCGACGCCCTCGAGGAAGAGCCCGTCGGACGCGCCGGTCAGCGACATCGTCACCGCGTCGTCGGCCAGGTCCATCGCCCCGCCGACCCAGGCGCCCGGCAGGTCGTAGTTCGCGCCCGAGGTCGGCGGCGAGACCTGGCACAGCTCGGGGTGGATCATCGGGCAGTGGTAGCACTCGTGGTAGTTCTCGCAGACGATCTTCCAGTTGGCCGCGATCTCGTACGTGTGCCGGGCACCGAGGACGAGCCGTTCCGGCGCGTACGGCGCGACCAGCCCGTCCAGCTCGCCGACGTGCTGCTCGAACGAGCCGGCCCGCGCGGTGGCGTTGACGAACACCCACCCGTGCCAGACCCGGCGACGGCAGCTCGACGAGCCCGTACTCGGACCGGTCGAACGTCGGCACCGTGTCGAAGCCCGGGGAGGCGATGGCGTGACCGGCGAGGTCGTACGACCAGGCGTGGTACGGGCAGGTCAGCGCGCGACGGCTGCCGGTGCCGCCCTCGGGCAGCAGCTCGTGCCCCCGGTGCCGGCAGGTGTTGGCGAACGCCCGCACGGTCGTGGCGTCGACGGCCTGCGCGTCCGCCTCGAACGTCAGCAGCACCGGGATGTCGCCGAGGTTGAGCGCGCGCTGGCTCAGCGGACTTCCGGCCGCGTCCTTCGCCAGGTCGTCGACCCGCCCCAGGCACGGCCAGCTGTCCGCGAAGAAGTGCCGTCGCTCCCAGGCGAGCACCGCGGGGTCGGTGTACGCGGCGGCCGGCAGCATCGTGGACTGGCCGAACGGACGCAGGGCGCGGTCCAGCTCGGCCGGGTCCAGCGGCGCGGACGCGGTCCGGAACTCGGTCGTCGGGCTCGTGGTCACAGGTTTCCCCTCACCGGGCGGCGGGACAGTAGGGTCCGGGCGTGGCCCGCAGGAGCGTGGAGGTGCGCCGCGAGGAGATCCTCGCGGCGACCGTCGTCGAGGTGCAGCGCAGCGGCCTGGCCCAGACCAGGGTCGCCGACGTCGCTGCGGCGCTGGGCATCTCGCCGGCGCTGGTCTTCTACCACTTCGAGACCAAGGACCGGCTGCTCGCGGAGGCGTTCGCGTACGCCGCCGAACGCGACCTGGTCCGGCTGGACAAGGCCGTGCACGGGCACGGCTCGGCCACCCAGCGGCTGCGCGCGGTGCTCAAGCTGTACTCGCCGAGCGGGTCCACGCCGCCGGGCTGGACGCTGTGGGTGGACGCCTGGGCCGCGGCGTTGCGCAGCCCCGAGCTGCGCACTGTCTCGCGCAAGCTGGACCTGCGCTGGAAGGAGACGGTCGCCGGCGTCATCGAGGACGGGGTCGGGACCGGCGAGTTCACCTGCGCCGACCCGCAGGGCGCGGCCTGGCGCATCACCGCGCTCATCGACGGGCTGGCGATCCAGGTGACAGTGCACCGCGGCGTGCTGACCCGCGGGCAGATGTCCGGCTGGGTCGCGCAGCTGGCCGAGTGCGAGCTCGGGCTGGCCGCCGGGACGCTCGGCTGACGCGGTCTGTCGTGGCTTCGTGGTCGTCGGCTTCGTGGTCATCGGCTACACCAGCCAGCTGACCGGGTGGTCCGCGTCGGTCAGCGCCGGCCGGTCCAGCCGGAACGGGGTCAGGTCGACCGTGGTCCCGGCGGCGCCGGTGACGGCGAGGTCGGCGAGCAGCCGGCCGAACATCGGGGCGAACTTGAAACCGTGGGCGGCGCCCAGCCCGACGACCACCGACGGGTGCTCGGGCATCGCGCCGAGCACGAAGTCGCGGTCCGGGGTCAGCGTGTACAGGCAGGTCTTGGACCGGTCCACCGGTCCGGAGCCGGGGAAGGTCCTGGCCATGAACTCGGCCAGCAGCGCCACCCGCGCCGGGTCCGGGTCGAACGAGCGCCCGTCGCCGGTCACCTCCGGACCGCCGCAGTCCTGCGCGGCCTTGACCGTGGGCTCGCCGAACAGCGGGAAGCCGTAGAACGACGGGTCGTCCATCCAGATCCACACCGGGAACCGGTCGTCGGCGAACCGCTGCGGGTCCGGCGGCCGGAAGTACGTGACCTGCTCCTGGGTCACGGTCAGCGGCACGGTCCGGCCCAGGTGCGCCAGCACGTCGTTGGCCCAGGCGTCGGCGGTGACGACGAGCCGCCGGACCCGGTAGGTCGTCCCGCCGGCCTCGACCTCGAGCCCTGCGCTGCCGAGGTCGCGTACCGCGGTGACGGGCGAGCGGTCCCGCAGGACGGCGCCGTGCACCTGCGCCTGTCGCTGCATCGCTGCCGTTCCCCGCGCGGCCGGCACGATGCCGGTGCTCTGCTGGTAGACGGTCACGGTGCCGTCGGGGAGCACGATCTGCGGCCACCGGTCCGCGACCGCGGCCCGGTCCAGGACCTCGTACGGGACGCCGACCTCGTCCATCGACGCGGTGTAGTCGACGGCCGGGATCGCCGCATCGGGCGGGAACAGGTCGATGCCACCGGTGACGGTGACGAACCGCTCGCCGGTCTCGGCCTCCAGCTCGGCCCAGTCGCGGTAGGTCTCGAAGGTCAGCCGTACGTAGTCCGGCCGGTGGTAGCTGTGCCGGATGATCCGCGACGAGTCGTGCGAGGCACCCCGCTCGTGCCCCAGCTCGAACCGCTCCAGCCCGAGCACGCGCTCGCCGCGCCGGGCCAGCTGCCAGGCGGTGGCGCTGCCCAGGCCGCCGAGCCCGACGACGGCGTACTCGAACGTCTCGGCCATCACGCGCCGCCACCGGCTGTGTCGTCGTCGACCGTCCGGCCCAGCTTCGGCAGCAGCCAGCGGCGGATGTCCAGCGAAGCGTCCTCCATCGGGGCGTACCAGCCCTGCCGGTACGCCCGCGAGGACATGCCGCGCTGCACCGACTCGCAGATCGCCCAGTCCTGCCGGTTCACCAGGTCCCAGAAGTCGGCGGCGTCGGCCGGGTCGAACGTCTCCTTCGCCACCTCGTCCGGCGCGAACAGCACGTCGCAGACGATCCGGGTGCGGTCGACGGCCAGCGGCTCGAGCCGGAACGCCGCGACGTGCTCGGCGGACAGCGACAGCAGCAGGTTCGGGTACACCAGCTCACCCTTGTGCCGCACCTGCTCGTCGGCGTCCAGGCCCGGGAAGCAGGCTCGGTCCGACGTGCCGGAGAACGTGAACGTCCAGGCGCCCTCGCGGTGCGGCACGCCCGACGTCCCAGTCCAGGTCGGACCCGCCGCGGCCGAACGCCGGCACGAGCTGCACCAGCTCGGGGTGCACGGGACCGCAGTGGTAGCACTCGTTGTAGTTCTCGGCGACCAGCTTCCAGTTGGCGGCGACCTCGTAGACCAGCTGCCGGCCGACGACGAGCGAGTCCAGCGGGTAGCGACGGATCCGCTCCGGCACCGGTCCGAGCTCGTCGGCGAGCGTGCGCGACGCGGCCGCGTCCAGGTTCACCCAGACGAACCCGCCCCAGGTGTCCACCAGCACCGGGTGCAGCCCGAACGCGGACGGCTCGAAGTCGTCGACGTCCTCGGTGTGCGGCGCGAACCGCAGCGAGCCGTCCAGGTCGTAGGTCCACGAGTGGTACGGGCAGCGCAGTGCGAACGCCCGGCACGGCGCCGGCGGCGGACCGGCCGGGTCGACCGGGACGACCTGCGAGCCACGGTGCCGGCACACGTTGAAGTGCCCGTGCAGGGCGCCGGCCTTGTCCACCGTGAGCAGCACCGACTCGCCGAGCACGTCGACCACGGCGAGCCGTCCCGGCTCGCGCAGCCCGAGCTCGGTCAGCCGGCCGGCGCAGGTCCACGACCGGCACAGCACCTGCTCGCGCTCGACCCCGTACGCCTGCGGGGAGACGTAGTGCTCGCGCGGGAGCGCGGCCTGCAGCCGACCCACCTCAACCTCCCAGTCGCAGGCGGTTGCGCGACGGCGGACCGCCGGCGGTCGGCGAGCACCTGGCGGACGACGTTGCGGCCGGGCACGCCGGTGACGCCGCCGCCGCCGTGCGTGGCCGAGCCCGCCTGGTACAGCCCGCGCACCGGCGTGCGCAGGTCCGCGTAGCCGGCGGCCGGGCGCGCGTGGAACATCTGCCCGACCGTGAGCTCGCCGTGGAAGATGTTGCCGCCGACCAGGCCGTACTCGTGCTCCATCTCGTGCGGGCCGATCACCTGGCGGTGCAGCACGGAGTCGGCGAAGCCGGGCGCGACGGCGTCCATCCGGGCCACGACCCGGTCCGCGTACGCCTCGAGCTCGGCCGCGTGCGGCTGCGCGCTCCAGGTGTGCGGCACCCACTGCGTGAACATCGACACGATGTGCTGCCCGGGCGGCGCGAGGCTGTCGTCGAAGACGCTGGGGATGCAGACGTCGGCGAACGGGAGCGTGGCCGGCCGGCCCGCGACGGCCTCCTGGAACGCGCCCTCGATGTCGTCCAGCGACTCGGCCAGCACGATCGTGCCGCCGTGCACCTGCGGGTCGAACCCGGGCCGGCTGGTGAACTCGGGCAGCCGGTCGACCGCGACGTTCACCTTGACCGTGCCGCTGCGGCTCTTCCAGGTCTCGATCTCCTCGACGAAGTCGGCCGGCAGGTCGCGGCGGTCCAGCAGCCGCAGGAACGAGATCTGCGGGTGCGCGGTGGTGACGACGGTCGGCGCGGTCAGCTCCTCGCCGGACTCGAGCACGACGCCGGTGACCGCGCCGGCCTTGGTGGTGATGCTGGCCACCGGGGCCTCGGTCCGGATCTCGGCGCCGAAGGACCGGGCCGCGCCGGCCAGCGCCTCGGTGACCGCGCCCATGCCGCCGCGCGGGAAGCCCCAGGCGCCGGTCTGCCCGTCGCCGATGTCGCCGATGTGGTGGTGCAGCATCACGTACGCCGTGCCGGCGGACCGCGGTCCGGCCCAGGTGCCGATGACCCCGGAGACGGCGAGCACGCCGCGCATGGCGTCGGACTCGAACTGGTCCTCGACCAGGTCGGCGACGCTCGAGGTCATCAGCCGGGTGATGTCGACGGCCTTGCGCTCGTCGACGCCACGCAGCCGGCGCAGCAGCATCGCCTGCCGGGCCAGGTCCGCGGGACGGTGCGACCCCACCTTCGGCGGGATGTCGTTGAGCATCGGCCCGAGCACGCGGCCGATCTCGTCCAGCCGGCGGTCCCAGACCTCGATCGCGTCGGCGTCCTTGGAGGAGAACTTCTCGATCTGCTCGCGCCGGGCGGCGCGGCTCGGACGGCAGCTGCAGGTAGCGCCCGTCGCGCTGCGGGGAGAAGTACGGGCCCTGCGGGTAGACGTGGTAGCCGTGCCGGTCCAGCTGCAGGTCGCGCACCAGGGACGGCGGGAACAGCGACACGACGTACGACAGCGACGTGACGGTGTAGTCGGGCCCGAACGGGTGCTCGCTGACAGCCGCGCCGCCGACGATCCCGCGGCGTTCCAGCACCACCGTGCGCAGGCCCTGGCGGGCCAGCAGGCCGGCCGCGACCAGCCCGTTGTGCCCGCCGCCCACCACGATGACGTCGTAGCCGTTGCCCACTCGTGCTCCTCGGTGTCCGCGGCCGCCGAACCTACTGGCTGTCATGCTTGCCGGCTGTCATTCTTACTGACTCGCGCGTCAGTAAGCATGACACTACCCGAGGTCGGTTAGCCAGCAGGCGGCGTGATGTCCTTCGACCGGCGCAAGGATGGGCAGCGCGGCCGTGCGGCAGCTGTCGTCAACGCCGGCTCGGGCGGCCTCGCCGGAGGCCAGCGCCGGGCAGCGCGGGTGGAAGCGGCAGCCGGCGGGGATCCGGGTCGGGTCCGGCGGCTCGCCGGCCAGCACCATCGGCTCCGCGTGCTTGATCTCGGGCACCACCGACAGCAGGGCCCGGGTGTACGGGTGCTGCGGGCGCTCCAGGACGTCCTCGGTGGCGCCGAGCTCGACGACCCGGCCCAGGTACATCACCGCGATCCGGTCGGCGATGTTCCAGGCCAGCCCCAGGTCGTGCGTCACCACGATGACGGTCAGCCCGAGCTCGTCGCGCAGCCGCAGCAGCAGCGCGAGGATCTCCCCGCGCACCGAGGCGTCCAGCGACGAGACCGGCTCGTCGGCGACGATCAGCGTGGGCTCCAGCACCAGCGCCCCGGCGATGACGACGCGCTGACGCTGGCCGCCGCTGAGCTCGTGCGGGTACTGCAGGAAGAACCGCTCCGGCGGCCGCAGCCCGGCCCGCGACAGGGCTCGCGCGACCAGCTCGCGCTCGTCCCCGCGCACCTTGTGGATGCGCAAGCCCTTCGGCCACGGCCTCGTACACGGTGTGCCGGGGGTTCAGCGCGCCGGACGGGTCCTGCAGGACCAGCTGGACCCGTCGCCGGTACGCTCGCAGCGCCCGCGCGCCGTAGCCCAGCGGCTTGCCCAGGTGCACCACGGTGCCCGTCGTCGGCGGGACGAGCCCGAGGATCGCGCGGGCGAGCGAGGTCTTGCCGCAGCCCGACTCGCCGACCAGCGCCAGGATCTCGCCCTGCCGGACGACCAGGTCGACGCCGTCGACCGCACGCGCCGGGGCCTGGCCGCGGCCGCGGAAGGTGACCCCCAGGCCGTGGACCTCCAGTGCCGGCACGTCCGCACCGACGACCGGTCCGCCCGGAGCCGGGCTCGGCGCGCTCACGCGTCCCGTCCGACCAGCACGCACGCCGCAGCCCGCCCGGGCCCGGCGTCCCGCAGCAGCGGCTCGTCGCCGGTGGAGCAGCTCGGCAGCGCGACCGGGCAGCGCAGGTGGAAGGTGCAGCCCGGGGGGCAGCCGCTGGGGGTCCGGCGGGTCGCCGGGCAGGCCGCGCGGCGCCCGCCGCGACGCGAGGTCGCCGATCGTCGGGAAGGCCGCGCCGAGCGCTTCGCTGTACGGGTGCCTCGGGTCGCCGAACAGGTCCTTGGCCGGCCCTTCCTCGACCACCCGGCCCGCGTACATCACCGCGACGCGGTCGCAGGTGGCGCCGAGCACCGACAGGTCGTGGCTGATCATCATCATGCCGACGCCGAGGTCGCGAACGAGCGAGCCGATCAGGTCGAGCACCTGGGCCTGCACCATCACGTCCAGCGCGGTGGTGGGCTCGTCCGCGATCACCAGCCGCGGGCGGCAGGCCAGCGCCATCGCGATCATCACGCGCTGCTTCTGGCCGCCGGAGACCTGGTGCGGGTACGCCTTGGCCCGGCGCTGCGGCAGCCCCACCTGCTCGAGCAGGTCCTTCACCCGGCCGTCCGCCTCGCGCTGGCGACACCTTCTCGTGCAGCAGGATCGGCTCGGCGATCTGCTCGCCGATGGTGCGCACCGGCGTTGAGCGAGTGCAGGGCGCCCTGGAAGACGATCGACGCGTCGCGCCCAGCGCACCGCGCGCAGCGCGCCCCACTTCATCGTGAGGACGTCCTCGCCGTCGAGCAGCACCTGGCCGGTCACCTCGGCGTTGGCCGGCGACAGGCGCAGCACGGTGGCGGCCAGCGTCGACTTGCCGCAGCCGGACTCGCCGGCGACGCCGAGGATCTCGCCGCTGTCGACGGACAGGTCCACGCCGCGCACGGCGGCGACCGGGCCGGCCGCGGTCCGGTAGGTGACCGACAGGTCGCGCATCTCCAGCAGGGACATGGCCGGGCTCAGCGCTCCCGCAGCCGGGGGTTGAGCACGGTCTCCAGGGCGCGGCCCGACCAGGGTGAACGCGAGCACCACCGCGATGATCGCGACGCCGGGCGGGAACAGGTACCACCAGGCGCCGGCCGAGATCGCGCCGTGGTCGAACGCGCTCTCCAGGATCGGCCCCCAGGAGATGTGGAACGGGTCGCCGAGCCCGAGGAACGACAGCGTCGTCTCGGTGAGGATCGCCGCCGCCACGGTGAGCGTGGTGTTCGCGAACACCAGCGGCATCACGTTCGGCAGCACGTACCGGTTCATCTGCCGCCAGTGGCCCGCGCCCAGCGCCCTGGCCCGCTCCAGGTAGGGCCGCGCCTCGATCGACAGCGTCTGCGCCCGGATCAGCCGGGCGGTCGCCGCCCAGCTCGTGATGCCGATGACGATGATCAGCGTGCCGATCGTCGGAACGCCGGGAACCGGGTCGCGAGCACCGTGGCCAGCACGATGGCCAGCGGCAGGAACGGGATCACCAGGAACCACTCGGTGATCCGGCTGAGCGAACCGCCGACGAAGCCCGTGTAGTGCCCGGACGCGATGCCCATCAGGGTGCCGATGACCATCGCCATGAGGGCGGCGGCGAAGCCGACCAGCAGCGAGATCCGGGCACCCCAGATGACCAGCGTCAGGATCGAGCGGCCGTACTCGTCGGTCCCCAGCGGGAACCCGGCGTACGGCGGGTGCATCGGCTCGCCGGGCGCTGTGGTGACGTCCAGCGTCGCATCGTCGGTGATGCAACGGCGCGAGCAGCGCCATGAGGACGAAGAAGACGAGGACGCGCGAGCCCGAACAGGCCGGCCCGGTCCTTGCGGAACTCCTTCCAGATCCGCCCTGCCGACGCCCGGCGTCGGGCCCAGGCCAGTGCCCGCGGCGAGCGCAGCTTGCGGACCGCCGGGTCCGGCGGCGCGCCCGGGTCGGCCGGTAGCCTGGTCGGTCGTGGGCGCGCTCATGCCGGCCGCACCCGGGGGTCGAGCAGCGGGTAGCACAGGTCGGCGACGAGGTTGGCGATGATCACGCCGGCCGAGAACAGCAGGAAGACCCCCTGCAGCACGCGGGAAGTCGGGCACCTTCAGCGCCTCGTACGACAGCAGGCCCAGGCCCGGGATGGAGAACACGGTCTCGATCGTGATCGCGCCCGAGACGACGAACCCGAGGTAGAGGACGAGCAGGGTGAACGAGGGCAGCAGCGCGTTCGGCACCGCGTGCTTGCGGCGCACGTCCTGGTCGCGCAGTCCCTTGGCCCGCGCGGTCGTCAGGTAGTCCTCACCCATCTCGTCCAGCAGGGACGAGCGCATGACGAGGGAGTACTCCGCCAGGTAGGCGAGCGTGAGCGTGATGACGGGCAGCGTGAGGTGGTACGCGACGTCGATGACGCCCTTCACCGAGCCCATCTCGACGCCCGGGGTGACCAGGCCGCTGGTCGGGAAGAGGCCCGGGATCGGACCGAAGCCGGTGGCGAACACCAGGATGAGGATCATGCCGAGCCAGAACTCGGGCATGGAGTACAGCGTCAGCGTCGTGCCGGTGCTGACCCGGTCGAAGGTTCCGTCCCGGTTCCAGGCCGCCCGGATGCCGATCCAGAGCCCGATGATCGTGCAGAGGATGGTCGAGATGCCGACCAGCAGGAGCGTCGGCCAGATCCGGTCGGCGATGACGGTCGTCACCGGCTGGCGGAACTTGAACGAGATGCCCAGGTCGCCGCGGAACAGGTTCTTCAGGTAGGTCACGAACTGCTGCGGCAGCGGCTGGTCGAGCCCGAACTCGTGCCGGAGCTGGGCGATGTGCTCGGGCGGCACCGCGTGGTTGCGGGTGAGGATCTTCGCCGGGTCGCCGGGCAGGACCCGGAACAGGAAGAAGTTGAAGATCGCGACGAAGAGCAGGCTGGCCAGCGAGGCCAGGATCTTGGTGACCACGAACCGGGCCGTGGTGGCCCCGCCGGAACCGCCCGACGCTGCCGCCGGCGAAGGAGCCGACGGCAGCGTCTCGACGGGGTTGATGGGCGCCACGTCCCGTTACTCCCGGTCGTCGGCCGTACGCCGCGAGCGGGTCACCAGGAAGCCACCCAGCCCGAGCACCACCAGGGCGCCCGCCGCCAGCCCGACCCACAGCCCGGTGCTGCTGGACGTCGAGGAGGTGGCCTGGGTGACCGGGGTGATCTCCCGGTAGCTGTAGGTGCCGTACTGGAACAGCAGCGAGCCCTTCGGGTCCGGCTGCGGCTTGAAGTTGGTGAACCGGTCGCTGCGGTACGCCTCGAGGTTCGCGTAGTAGTAGGTCACGACGTACGGGGCGTCGTCGTAGAGCATGGCCTCCATCTGCTTGACGATCTCCGCGCGCGCGTTCGCGTCGGTGGTCGTCGACTGCTGCTGGTACAGCGCGTCGTAGGCCGGGTTGCAGTAGAAGCTGTCGGACAGGCCGGCGCTGATGGTCGAGCCGTCCTTGGTGCTGCGCGAGGAGCACAGGAACGTCGACACCTGGTAGTCCGGGTCGGGCTCGACCACCCAGCCCCACTCGAACATGTCGTACTCGCCGGCGCCGATGATCTCGGTCAGCTTGTCCTCGGACACGATCTGGATCTTGGCCTCGATGCCGATGTCCTTGAGCCAGCCGGCGATGTACTGCACCGAGTCCTTGGACGTGGGGCTGTCGTCGCGGCCGAACAGCCGGAAGGACAGCTTCTTGCCGGACGCGGGGTCGACCCGGATCCCGTCCGAGCCCTTGGTGTAGCCCGCGTCGTCCAGCATCTGGTTGGCCTTGGCCGGGTCGAAGTTGCGGGTCTTGTCGGCCGGGTCGTAGTGGGTGTCCGCGTAGATGTCCGGGATGATCGAGCTGCCGACCTCGCCGTAGCCGCCCAGGACCTTGGACACCAGGGTCTTGTTGTCGATCGCGTAGTTGATCGCCTGCCGGACCCTCTTGTCCTTGAGGATCGGGCTGCCGTCGCCGATCGGGATGCCGGTGTCGGTGGCCGCGCCGGTGTTGAAGGCCAGCTCGTCGAAGCCGGAGTACTCGGCCGGGACGGTGGTGATGCCCTTGACGTTCTTCAGCGAGTTGAACGACGTCGCGCCGAGGCTGTCGGCGAAGTCGATCTCGCCCTTCTTGAGCGCCGCGACCATCGTGTCCTCGCTCTGGAAGATCCGGAACACGAGGTTCTTGATGTGCGGCGCGCCGGCCCAGTAGTTCGGGTTGGCGTGGAAGGAGATGTACTGGCCGGTCACGTGCTGGTCGAAGATGAACGGGCCCGACCCGACGATCGGCTCGTTCTTGTACGTCGACACCGCCTTCGCGTCGATGTTCTTCCAGATGTGCTCGGGCAGGATCGGCACCGCGAGCCTGGTCATGATCGGCGTCGGCTTGCTCACCGTCAGGACCAGCGTGGTCGCGTCCGGGGCCTCGGCCTTGGTCATGTTGGCGACGTAGCTGCCGAAGTTGGTCTGCTCGTCGCTGCCGTTGATGATCCGGTTGAACGTGTAGGCCGCGTCCTCGGCCGTCAGCGGCTGCCCGTCGGACCACTTGAGGCCGGACCGGATCTTGTACGTCCAGGTCGTGTGGTCGGCGGACTCCTTCCAGGACTCGGCCAGCTGCGGGGACCGGGGAGAAGTCCTTCTGGCTGTAGCCGATGAGCTGGTCGTAGGTCACGCTCCACACCTCGTACGACGAGGACAGGATGCCGACGAACGGGTTCAGCGAGTCGACGTCCTGGAGGAAGCCGACGGTGAACGTCGTCGTCGCGGTCTTGGACGCCCCGGCGCTGGCAGCGGGGGAGGCGCTGTCGGCGAACGCCGCCGACGGCAGGATCGCCACCGCGCCGGCCGCGGCCAGTGCCGCGGTCCGTCGCCACAAGGTGCGGTTCATCAAAGCCTCCGGGTCGGGGGAGCTGGCTCGGGGTCGAGAGGTCCAGGGTCGTGAGGTACAGGGTCGAGTGCTACGTCAGTGGTCTGGTCGAGCGCTGCGGCTGTGGCCGGTGAGCGCAGTCGAGCGTCTTGGACCGATAGTCCCTGGGTGGGGGACCCGGGCACCGCTCAGGGCCGAGGTCGTGGCCGAACTGTTGTGGAGACGGGACCGCCGGGCGCTAGGTTCCGTGACGTGCATCACTCCGCGGCTGACTCGCCGGACAGCACCGGCCTGCCCGCCCCCCTCGCGCCGGCCAGGCCGGCGGCCGGCCGGATCCTGCACGGGCAGCCGTGGGAGGACGAGTACGCCTGGCTGCGCGATGTGGACGACCCGCTCACGCAGCGTTATCTGGGGGACGAGCGGGCGTTCTACGACGCCCGGACGGCCCATACCCGATCCCTCCAGCAGACGATGTTCGAGGAGATGGTCAGCCGCACTGTGCCGTCTGACCGGTCAGTCAGTTGGTCGCGTGGGGGCCTTGTCTACTACACCAGTACCGCCGCAGGGAAGGAATACCAGCAGTTGTTCCGGCTCGGGGCGGAAGATTCTCCGGCGGAGCTGGTCCTGGACGAGAACGATCTCGCTGACGGGTCGCCCTACTTCGCCCTCGGGCTCCGCGAGCCGAGCCCGGACGGCGGCGCCCTGGCCTACTCCGTCGACCTGGCCGGGCGACGAGGTCTTCGAGCTGCGGTTCCGGGACACCGTCACCGGAAAGGACCTTCCGGAGACGGTGGCCAGGACCTACTACGGCGGGGCCTGGTCGGCCGACTCGCGGACCTTCTTCTACGTGGTCCACGACCAGGCCTACCGCCCGCACCAGGTCTGGCGGCACGAGCTGGGCACCGACCCGGCCGAGGACGTCCTCGTCCTGCAGGAGGACGACGACCGGTTCGAGGTCTTCTGCGAGGGGTCCCGCTCGGGCGCCTACGTGGTCATCCGCATCCAGTCCAAGGACACCAGCGAGGTCTGGCTGGTCCCGACGGACCGGCCGGGTACGCCGGC
The DNA here is from genome assembly GCA_963771835.1 of uncultured Actinomycetota bacterium. Classification (GTDB taxonomy): domain Bacteria; phylum Actinomycetota; class Actinomycetes; order Prado026; family Prado026; genus CAVQCJ01. The sequence continues at coordinate 1,264,598 of CAVYVA010000001.1, read as the reverse complement.
GCGGGTGGTCCAGCCCAGGGTCCCGGGGCTGCTGTACTCCGTAGCGCACGCGCCCAGACCGGACGGCGACGTCCTGCTGGTGGTGACCGACGACGCGGCGACCGAGTTCCGGCTCATGCGGGCCCCGGTGGCCGACCCCGGCCGCGCCGGCTGGACCGAGCTGATCGGCGAGGACCCCGCTGGAGCGGCTCGAGAACGCCGAGGTCTTCGCCGCGCACGTCGTGCTGGTCCTGCGCCGCGACGGCAGCCCGTTGCTGCGGGTCGTCCGCCGGGACGGCTCGGCCGAGGCGCTGGACCTGCACCCGGGCGTGCCGGCCGGAACCATCCGGCTCGGGACGAACGAGGACTACGACGCGACCGCCGTCACCGTGGTCGTGGAGAGCTACACCGAGCCGACCGCCTGGTACTCGGTCGACCTGGACACCGGTGCGGCGGACCCTGCTCAAGCGGCTCGAGGTGCCCGGCTACGAGCCCTCCGCGTACGTGTCCGACCGGTACGCCGTCCAGGCGCCCGACGGCGAGCTGGTCCCGGTCACGGTCGCGCGCCGGGCGGACACCCCGCTGGACGGCAGCGCGCCGTGCCTGCTCTACGGCTACGGCGCGTACGAGTACTGCTTCGAGCCCGAGTTCGACCCGGCGCTGGTCTCGCTGCTCGACCGCGGCGTGGTGTTCGCCCACGCGCACGTCCGCGGTGGCGGCGAGTGCGGCCGCCGGTGGTGGCTGGACGGCTCGCTGCGGCACAAGCAGAACACCTTCAGCGACTTCGTCGCGGCCGCGGACGGCATGGACGGGCTCGTGGACGGGGAGCGGATCGTCGCGCGGGGGTTGTCGGCCGGCGGGCTGCTGATGGGCGCGGTGTTCTCGCAGGCGCCGCGCCGCTGGCGCGGGGTGCTGGCCGAGGTGCCGTTCGTCGACGTGGTGAACACGATGCTGGACGAGTCCCTCCCGCTCACGGCCCAGGAGTGGGACGAGTGGGGCGACCCGCGCCGGCCCGAGGACTTCGCCTGGATGCGCGCGTACAGCCCGTACGACAACCTCCCACCGCTGGCGGACCGGCCGCGGCTGCTCGTCACCGGCGCCGTGCACGACCCGCGGGTCATGTACTGGGAGCCGGCCAAGTGGGTGGCCCGGCTGCGGGCCGACGGGTCCGCCGACGACCGGCTGCTGCTGCGGATGGAGCTGGGTGCCGGGGCGCACGTCGGGCCGTCCGGACGGTTCGGGCACCTCGGCTACGAGGCCGAGGTCTACGCCTGGGTGCTGGACACCCTCGAGCGGTCCGACACCCGGTAGACCAGCTTGATCGCGCTCCACACCTCGTCCACGGCGCACACCTTCACGTCGACCAGGCCGCCGGCCAGGCCGTGCTCGCGCACGACGTTGTCGCTGAGGTCGGTGACCACGCCGGAGGCCCGTTTCGGCCACGCCACCCACAGCGCGCCGGCCGGCCCCAGCAGGGCCTTCCACGGGCCGAACCCGGCCTGCAGCGCAGCCCGGTCCGGGCAGAAGGCGAGGACGACGTCGTACCGCGGCCTGGACCGGCGCCGGTGCACGGTCACCGCGTCCGGCAACGGGCCGAGGTCGAAGCCGGCGGGCGCACCGGACAGCAGCACGGCATGCCCGGAGGCGATGCCCAGCTTGCGCGGCAACGGGGTCCCGGAGTACCCGGCCGGTGCGCTCATGGGAGCCAACCTAGCCGCGCGGTAGATTCGCCCGACCGACAGCCGGGAGGCCTGCGAGATGAGCTTGGACAAGACCGTCGGCTCGGCCGCCGAGGCCGTCGCCGACATCGGGACCGGCGCCTCGATCGCCGTCGGCGGCTTCGGTCTGTGCGGCGTCCCGACGGTGCTGATCCGGGCGCTGTACGAGCAGGGCACGGACGGGCTGCGGGTCGTGTCCAACAACTGCGGCGTCGACGAGTGGGGCCTGGGCGTGCTGCTGTCGGCCCGCCGGATCGCCCGGACCACCAGCTCGTACGTGGGGGAGAACAAGGAGTTCGAGCGGCAGTTCCTGCACGGCGAGCTCGAGGTGGAGCTGACCCCGCAGGGCACGCTCGCCGAGCGGCTGCGGGCCGGCGGCGCCGGGATCCCGGCCTTCTACACGGCGACCGGCGTCGGGACGCAGGTCGCGGACGGCGGGCTGCCGTGGCGCTACCACCCGGACGGCTCGGTGGCGCTCGCGTCGCCGGCCAAGGACACCCGCGAGTTCGACGGCCGCCAGTACGTGCTCGAGGAGGCGATCCGCACCGACTTCGCGCTGGTGCGGGCCGCCCGCGGCGACCGGCACGGCAACCTGGTGTTCCACGAGACCGCGCGCAACTTCAACCCGCTGGCGGCGATGGCCGGCCGGGTGACCATCGCCGAGGTCGAGGAGCTGCTCGAACCCGGACAGCTCGACCCGGACCTCGTGCACACTCCCGGCATCTTCGTGCAGCGGGTCGTGCCGCTGGCGGCGCACGAGGCCGCCGACAAGCGGATCGAGCGGCGGACCGTGCGTCCGCGCCCGGCCGCCGCCGGCACCGAGGGAGGTCTGTGATGGCGCTGACCAGGGAGCAGCTGGCCGCGCGGGTCGCGCTGGAGCTGCGCGACGGCCAGTACGTCAACCTCGGCATCGGCCTGCCGACGCTGGTGCCGAACTACCTGCCGCCCGGCGTCCAGGTGGTGCTGCAGTCCGAGAACGGGATCCTCGGGGTCGGGCCGTACCCCTACGAGGACGACGTCGACGCCGACCTGATCAACGCGGGCAAGGAGACCGTCACCGTGCTGCCCGGGTCGAGCTACTTCGACTCGGCGACGAGCTTCGCGATGATCCGCGGCGGGCACGTGGACGCGGCGATCCTGGGCGCGATGCAGGTCTCCGGCACCGGTGACCTGGCGAACTGGATGATCCCCGGGAAGATGGTCAAGGGGATGGGTGGTGCGATGGACCTGGTGCACGGAGCCAAGCGGGTCATCGTGATGATGGAGCATGTCGCCAAGGACGGCTCGCACAAGGTCGTGACCGAGTGCACGCTGCCGTACACCGGACGCGGCGTGGTGCAGCGGATCATCACCGACCTCGCGGTGCTGGACGTGACGGCGGACGGGCTGGTGCTGCGCGAGACCGCGCCGGGGGTGAGCGTCGACGACGTCCGGGCCGCCACCGGACCGCCGGTCGCGGTGCCGGACGAGCCTGCGACGATGCAGGTCGCCTGATGTCCGCGGCCCGGGAGACGCTGGAGCGGTTCTACGCCGCCTTCGGCCGGGCCGACGGCGATGCGATGGCGGCCTGCTACACGCCCACCGCCCGGTTCTCCGACCCGGTCTACCCCGAGCTGACCGGCCCGGAGGTCGGGGCCATGTGGCGGATGCTGACCGGCCGCGCCCAGGAGCTGACCATCGAGGTGCGCGCGCTGCAGGCCGACGGCCACAAGGGCCACGCGACCTGGATGGCGCGGTACCTGTTCGGGCCGGACCGCCGACCCGTCGCCAACCTGGTCACCTCTACGTTCGAGTTCTCCGACGGGCTGATCGATGCCGAGCGGGACGTGTTCGACTTCCACGGCTGGTCGGCGATGGCGCTCGGACCCAAGGGACGGCTGCTGGGCTGGACGCCCTACGTCCGCAGGGCCGTGCGGGCCCAGGCCGCCGAGGGCCTGCGTGCGTACATGGCCGCCCACCCCTAGGTCGTGACCGGGCCAGCGACGCGGCAGCGGTACGACGCGGTCGTGGTCGGGGCTGGACCGAACGGCCTGGTCGCCGCGAACGTCCTCGCCGATGCCGGCCGGTCGGTGCTGCTGGTCGAGGCCGCGGACCGCGTGGGCGGCGGTGCGCGCACCCAGGAGCTCACGCTGCCGGGGTTCCACCACGACGTCTGCTCGACCGCGCACCCGCTCGCGGTGGTGTCGCCGGCGCTGCGCGCGATGGGCCTGGACCAGCTCGGGGTCACGTTCCTGCACGGCGCCGAAGAGTTCGCCCACCCGCTCGAGGGCGAGCCGGACGTGCTGGTCTCCCGCTCGCTCGACCTGACCGTCGAGCGGCTGGGCGCCGGGGGACCCGGGTGGCGCCGCCTGACCCAGCCGTTCCGCGCGGGCGGGCTGGACCTCGTCTCGACCGTGCTGGACCCGTTCTCCTGGCCCGGGGCGCCGGTCGCCGCCGCCCGGTTCGGCGCGACCGCGGCGCTGCCGGCGGCCGCGACGGCCCGCCTGCTCGGTTCCGCCCGGGCGCGCGCGATGCTGGCCGGGCTCGCCGCGCACTCGATGCTCGACCTCCGCGCGCCGGTCACCGGCGGGCTCGCGGTGGTCCTGGGCGCGCTGGCGCACCTCGGCGGCTGGCCGGTCGTCGCGGGCGGCTCGCAGCAGCTGTCCGAAGCCCTCGCCACCCGGCTGCGCGGCCTCGGCGGGGAGGTGGTGACCGGGTGGACCGTCAGCTCGCTCGCCGAGCTGCCGCCGTCGCGCCGGGTGCTGCTGGACGTCGCGGCGGGCGACCTGCTCGACATCCTGGGCCCGGCCGCACCGGCCCGGTACCGCAGGGCCCTGGCCGGGTTCCGCCACGGCGCGGGCGTGTTCAAGGTGGACTGGGCCCTGGACGGTCCGATCCCGTGGCGCGACCCACGGACGGCCGCCGCGCCGACGGTGCACCTGGGCGGGACGTTCGAGGAGATCGCCGCGGCCGAGCGCGACGTCGCCCGCGGCGGTCACCCGGACCGGCCGTACGTGCTGCTGGTGCAGGCCGGGGCCGCGGACCGCGGCCGGGCGCCGGTCGGCAAGCAGACGGCGTGGGCGTACTGCCACGTCCCGAACGGCAGCCGCCTGGACCGGACCGAGGTCATCGAGCGGCAGGTGGAACGGTTCGCGCCGGGATTCCGCGACCTCGTGCTCGCCCGGCACACCATGGACACCGGGGCCGTGCAGGCGCACGACCGCAACAACGTGGGCGGCGACATCGGCGCCGGAGCACTCGGGCTGCGCCAGCTGCTCGCGCGACCCGTGCCGGGCGTGCGGCCGTGGCGGACCCCGGTGCCGGGCGTCTACCTGTGCTCGGCGTCCACGCCGCCGGGCCCGGGCGTGCACGGCATGTGCGGGTGGCTGGCCGCACGGACAGCGCTGGCCGACGACGCGAACGGCCGCCCGGCGCTCGGCGGCTGACCTTCCGGCGGAGCCGTTCCGGCGACCCGGTTCCCCGTACGCTGCGCGCATGTCCGACGCCCCGGCCGTGCTGCTGTCGAACGCGGTCCGGCACTACGCGTGGGGGTCGCGGACCGTGCTGCCGGCGCTGCTGGGCGAACCGGTCCCGGCCGCCGAGCCCTGGGCCGAGATCTGGATGGGGGCCCACCCGCTCGAGCCGTCGCACCTGCCGGACGGACGGAGCCTGGCCGAGGTCGCCCCCGGGCTGCCGTTCCTGGTCAAGCTGCTCGCCGCCGAGGAGCCACTGTCCGTCCAGGCCCACCCGGACCGGGTCCAGGCGCGCACCGGGTTCGCCGCCGAGGAGGCCCGCGGCGTCCCGCTGGCCGCCGGCCATCGCACGTACAAGGACGCCAACCACAAGCCCGAGCTGTTCGTCGCTCTGGAGCCCACCGAGACGCTGTGCGGCTTCCGTCCGCCCGCGGACATCGCCGCGACCGCCCGGCGGCTCGGGTCGGCGGCGCTGACCGAGCTGGTCGGCCCGGCGAGCGCCGGCGGCGACCCGGGCGAGGCCCTGCGCGCGATCTTCAGCCGGCTGCTCGTGCTCCGCGGCGAGTCCCGGACCGCTCTGCTGGACGAGGTGACCCGGGCCTGCGCCCGGCGGGCCGCCGAAGCCGACGCCGACGCCGACGCGCGACGCGGACGCGGCGGACCGGGCCGCGGCGCGGTGGGTGGTCCGGCTCGCCGCGCGGTACCCCGGCGACGCGGGCGCGCTCGCGCCGCTGCTGCTCGATCACGTCGTCCTCGCGCCGGGCGACGCGCTGTTCGTCGACGCCGGCGTGCTGCACGCGTACCTGCACGGCGCCGGGGTCGAGGTGCAGGCCTCCAGCGACAACGTGCTGCGCGGCGGGCTCACCGGCAAGCACGTCGACGTCCCTGCGCTGCTGAGCGTCGTGCGCTTCGAGGTCGCGGCCGGCCACCGGGTCGCACCCGTCCTGTGCGGGCCGGGACTGGACGCCTACGCCGTGCCGGTCGGCGACTTCGCGGTGTGGCGCGCGCGGCCGGACGGTTTCGCAGTGCAGGTGCCCGTCGAGGGATCCTGCATCGCCGTGTGCGTCGCCGGGGCGGTCGTGCTCGGCGGCGTCGCCCTCGCACCGGGACGTTCGGCGTACGTCCCCTTCGGGTCGCCGGTCGTCGTCGACGGCGCCGGCACCTGCTTCGTCACGGCCGGTGCGGATGTCGAGGAAACCCTGGACGGGACGTAGGTCCGGGCGCGCCGGGCGTGATCACCGGCGGGTCGTTTTCGGTGCCCCCGGTAGGATTCGAACCTACGCACCCGCCTCCGGAGGGCGGTGCTCTATCCCCTGAGCTACGGGGGCTCGGGACGTCAGACGGTATCAGCCCAACACGCCGCGGCCGGCCGTCCACGTGCCTACGCTGGAGCGGTGGACAGGCCCGCGCGCGTGCTCGTGGTGGACGACACGGCGAACGTCCGCGCGCTGATCCGGGTGAACCTCGAGCTCGAGGGGATCGAGGTCCACGTGGCCTGCGACGGGCACGAGGCGCTGGCCATGGTGGACGCGGTCGCGCCCGACCTGATCACGATGGACGTGATGATGCCGGGCATGGACGGCCTGACCGCGGCCGCACGACTCAAGGCCAGCCCGGCGACGGCCGGGATCCCGATCGTCATGGTCACCGCGCGGGCGCAGGCCTCGGACCGCCGGGCCGGGCACGAGGCCGGTGCGGACGCGTACCTGACCAAGCCGTTCGACCCGGACGAGCTGGTGTCGACCGTGCTCGACCTGCTCCCGGCGCAGGTGCGTCCGCCCGGCGCGTAGGTCCGCCGTTAACCTGTGCGCGTGACCCCCGAGGAGCTCGCCGAGTCAGTCCTGGCCGCGGTGCGGGCCGCCGTGACGGCCGGCGACCTCGTGCTCGACCCGGTCGACGTGCCCACCAGCACCACGGTCGAGCGTCCGAAGGTCCGCGAGCACGGTGACTACGCGACCAACGTGGCGCTGCAGCTGGCCAAGAAGGCCGGCCGCCCGCCGCGCGATGTCGCTGCCGCCGTCGCGGCGCACCTGGCCAAGACACCGGGCGTCGCCTCGGTGGACGTCGCAGGGCCGGGGTTCCTCAACATCACCCTCGACGCCGCCTCCGCGGGCGCGGTGGCCGCGGCGGTGCTGCGGGCGGGGACGGCGTACGGGCGGTCGGACCCGCTGCACGGGACGAGGGTCAACCTCGAGTTCATCTCGGCCAACCCGACCGGGCCGCTGCACCTGGGGCACACCCGCTGGGCGGCGGTGGGCGACGCGATGGCCCGGGTGCTGGCGGCGGCCGGCGCCGTGGTGACCCGGGAGTTCTACATCAACGACCGCGGCGTGCAGATGGACCGGTTCGGCGCCTCGCTCGCTGCCGCGGCCGCCGGGCTGCCGGTGCCGTCGGACGGGTACCAGGGCGACTACATCGTCGAGATGGGCGCCCTGATCGCGGCCGAGCACCCGCAGTTCTCGGCCTTGCCGGTCGACGAGCGCACCCAGGCGTTCCGCGAGGCCGGCTACGAGCTGCAGATGGCCGAGCACCGGGCCGTGCTCGACGGCTTCCGCACGCACTTCGACGTGTGGTCCTCCGAGCGGGCCATGCACGACTCCGGAGCGGTCGAGCGCGGCCTGGCCAAGCTGCGCGAGCAGGGCCACGTCTTCGAGCAGGACGGCGCCGTGTGGCTGCGCACGACCGACTTCGGCGACGACAAGGACCGGGTCCTGGTCAAGGCCGACGGCGAGCTCACCTACTTCGCGTCGGACACCGCGTACTACGTCGACAAGCGGGCGCGCGGTTTCGACGTCTGCATCTACCTGCTCGGCGCCGACCACCACGGGTACGTGCAGCGGCTGCGGGCCGTCGCGGCCTGCGCCGGCGACGACCCCGACGTCACCATCAAGGTGCTGATCGGGCAGCTGGTGAAGATCATGCGCGGCGGCCAGGAGGTCAAGCTCTCCAAGCGGGCCGGGATGATCGTGACGCTCGAGGAGTTCGTCGAGGAGGTCGGCGTCGACGCGGCCCGCTACTCGCTGTGCCGGTACCCGGTCGACTCGCCGCTGACCCTGGACATCGAGATCCTCACGGCGAACAAGAACGAGAACCACGTCTACTACGTCCAGTACGTCGCGGCCCGGACCGCCTCGGTCACCCGCAACGCCGCGGACCTCGGTCTCACGCTGGGGACCGAGGACGAGTTCGACCCGGCCCTGCTCGACGGACCCGCGGACGGCGAGCTGCTCGGGCTGCTGGCCGAGTTCCCCCGGGTGGTCGCGACGGCGGCCGAGCTGCTCGAGCCGCACCGCATCGCCCGGTACCTCGAGGAGCTGGCCGGCACCGTACCACCGCTTCTACGACTCGAGCCGGATCCTGCCGTACGGCGGCGAGGAGCCGACCCCGCTGAACCGGGCCAGGCTGTGGCTGAACGCCGCCACCCGGCAGGTCATCGAGAACGGGCTGGACCTGCTGGGCGTCAGCGCGCCCGAGCGGATGTAGCCCGTGCGCGCCCACCCCGCGGGACCGCTGCACGGGGACCAGCTGCACCCGCACGCGCCGACCCCGCCGCCGGCCGACTCCGGCGCCCAGGCCCGGCTGGACCCGGCGGTGTGGGCGGCGGGCGTCGCCCGCGGCGACGATGCGGCGCTGACCGTGCGCGGGCACGACGTGCGCGACCTCGCGGCCGAGTACGGCACCCCGCTGCTCGTGCTCGACGAGGACGACTTCCGGTCCCGCTGCCGGGCGTTCCGCACCGCGTTCGCCGACGCGGACGTGCACTACGCCGCCAAGGCGTTCCTCACCACGACGCTCGCGCGCTGGGTGGCGGAGGAAGGCCTCGGGCTGGACGTCGCCACCGGCGGCGAGCTCGAGGTGGCGCTGCGGGCCGGCTTCCCGGCGAGCCGGATCGTCGTGCACGGGAACAACAAGTCGGTGGCCGAGCTGGCGGCGGCGCTGGACGCCGGCGTCGGCCGGATCGTCCTGGACTCGTTCACCGAGATCGCGCGGCTGGGCTTCCTGGCCGAGGAGCGCGGGGTGCGGGCCGAGGTGCTGGTGCGCGTCACGGTCGGCGTGGAGGCGCACACGCACGAGTTCATCGCCACCGCGCACGAGGACCAGAAGTTCGGCTTCTCGCTGGCCACCGGGGAGGCGGCCGAGGCGGTGCGCCGCGTCCTGGCCCTGCCGCAGCTGCACCTGGCCGGCCTGCACTCGCACATCGGGTCGCAGATCTTCGACACCTCCGGGTTCGAGGTCGCCGCGCACCGCGTCGTCGGGCTGGCGGCGCAGGTGCGCGACGAGCACGGCATCCAGCCGGCCGAGATCAACCTCGGCGGCGGGCTCGGCATCGCGTACGTCCCCGGCGACGACCCGCCGGACCTGCTCGCGTTCGCCACGTCGCTGGCGGCGATCGTCGCGCGCGAGTCGGCGGCGTTCGGGCTCGACGCCCCGCGGATCGGCGTGGAACCGGGCCGCGCGCTGGTCGGCCCGACCACGCTGACGCTGTACGAGGTGGGCACCGTCAAGGACGTCGAGCTGGACGGCGGCCACCACCGCGCGTACGTCAGCGTCGACGGCGGGATGAGCGACAACATCCGCACCGCGCTCTACGACGCGGAGTACACGGTGACGCTGGCGTCGCGCGCGTCGGACGCGCCGCCGATGCTCGCGCGCGTCGTCGGCCGGCACTGCGAGACCGGCGACGTCGTGGTGAAGGACGCGTGGCTGCCGTCCGACCTGGCTCCCGGCGACCTGCTCGCCGTCGCCGCCACCGGTGCGTACTGCCGCGCGATGGCGTCCAGCTACAACCTCGTCGGCCGCCCGCCGGTGGTCGCCGTCCGGTCCGGCGCGACCACGGTGCTGCTGCGCCGCGAGGGGATCGAGGACCTGCTCGCGCTCGACCCCGGCGCCTGACCCGCGGCCGTGCCGTGGGCGTCCTCGCGGTAGGGTCGCCCGCACAAGCCGACGCGAGGAGAAGCCGGTCATGGGCGCGCAGCCGCTCCGGGTCGCCCTGCTGGGCTGCGGGGTCGTCGGGACCGAGGTCGTCCGGCTCCTGCGGTCCCAGTCCGACGATCTCGCCGCCCGCATCGGCGCGCCGATCGAGCTGGTCGGGATCGGTGTGCGCGACCTCGGCCAGGACCGCGGGCCGTTCGTGCCGCGCGAGCTCCTCACCGACGACCCGGCCGCGCTGGTGGGCCGGCCTGAGGTCGACGTCGTGGTGGAGACCATCGGCGGCATCGAGCCGGCGCGGACGCTGCTCCTGCAGGCGCTGCACCGCGGCGCCAGCGTCGTCACCGCCAACAAGGCGCTGCTCGCCGAGCACGGCCCCGAGCTGTACGGCGCCACCGACGACGCCGGCGTCGACCTGTACTTCGAGGCCGCCGTCGCCGGCGCGATCCCGCTGCTGCGTCCGCTGCGCGAGTCGCTGGCCGGCGACAACGTCAACCGCGTGCTGGGGATCGTCAACGGCACGACGAACTACATCCTGACCAGGATGGGGGAGAGCGGCGCGACCTTCGCCGACGCCCTCGCCGAGGCACAGGCGCTGGGGTACGCCGAGGCCGACCCGAGCGCCGACGTCGACGGCTACGACGCCGCCGCGAAGGCCGCGATCCTGGCCAGCCTGGCCTTCCACACCCAGGTCACGATGTCCGACGTCCACCGCGAGGGCATCACCGGCGTGCGGGCGCAGGACGTCGCGATCGCGCAGGCGATGGGTCACGTGGTCAAGCTGCTGGCGATCTGCGAGCGCTCGCCGGACGGACGCGGCGTCTCCGTGCGCGTGCACCCGGCGATGGTGGCGACCACGCACCCGCTGGCCGGCGTGCGCGACGTCTACAACGCGGTGTTCGTCGAGTCCGACTCTGCGGGCCAGCTGATGTTCTACGGCCGCGGGGCAGGCGGCGCGCCGACCGCGTCGGCCGTGCTCGGCGACCTCGTCGCCGTCGGCCGCAACCGGCTGTCCGGCGGGCGCGGCCCGCGCGAGAGCGCGTACGCCGCCCTCGAGGTGCGGCCGATCGGCGAGGCGCAGACCCGCTACTACATCGGCATCGACGTGGCCGACCGCACCGGCGTGCTGGCGACGGTCGCGCAGACGTTCGCCGCGCACGGGGTGTCGATCGAGACGCTGCGCCAGGACATGCACGGGGACCAGGCGGCCCTCGTCGTTGTCACGCACAAGGCGTCCGACGCGGCGCTGTCCGCGGTCGTGGCCGACCTGCGCGGGCTCGACGTCGTGCGGGCGGTCGACTCGGTGATGCGGGTGGAGGGCGAGTGAGCACGATGGCGACCGGCACCCACCAGTGGCGCGGTGTGATCGAGGAGTACCGCGACCGGCTGCCCGTCGGAGCCGCCACCCCGGTCATCACGCTGCGCGAGGGGGGCACCCCGCTGGTGCCCGCCCCGACGCTGGCCGAGGTCACCGGCTGCGAGGTGCACCTGAAGGTCGAGGGTGCGAACCCGACCGGGTCGTTCAAGGACCGCGGGATGACGCTGGCCATCTCGAAGGCGGCCGAGGCCGGGGCGCGCGCGGTGATCTGCGCCTCGACCGGCAACACCAGCGCGTCGGCCGCCGCGTACGCGGTCCGCGGCGGCATGGTCTGCGCGGTGCTCGTGCCGGAGGGCAAGATCGCCCTCGGGAAGCTGTCGCAGGCGCTGGCGCACGGGGCCGCGATCCTGCAGGTGCAGGGGAACTTCGACGACTGCCTGAGCCTGGCCAGGGACCTGGCCGAGCACTACCCGGTCGCGCTGGTCAACAGCGTCAACCCGGCCCGGATCGAGGGGCAGAAGACGGCGGCGTTCGAGGTCGTCGACGCGCTCGGCGACGCGCCCGACGTGCACTGCCTGCCGGTCGGGAACGCCGGCAACATCACCGCGTACTGGCGCGGCTACGGCGAGTACGCCGCCGACGGCACCGCGTCCCGGCGGCCCCGGATGTGGGGGTTCCAGGCGGCCGGGGCGGCGCCGCTCGTCAGCGGCGAGCCAGTCGCCCGTCCGTCCACCATCGCGAGCGCGATCCGGATCGGCAACCCGGCGTCGTGGGGGTTCGCGATCGCGGCCAGGGACGAGTCCGGCGGCTTCATCCAGGCGGTGACCGACCGGCAGATCCTGCGGGCGTACCGCTGGCTGGCCGCCCGGGAGGGCGTCTTCGTCGAGCCGGCCTCCGCCGCGTCGGTGGCCGGGCTGCTGCAGGCGCACGAGGCGGGCCTGCTGGCGCCGGGCCAGCGGGTGGTCTGCACTGTGACCGGCCACGGGCTCAAGGACCCGCAGTGGGCGATCGACGGCGCCCCGGTGCCGCGGACGGTCCCCGTCGACGCGCACGCGGCCGCCGAGCTGCTCGGCCTGGACGGCTGATGGCCGGGGCGATGTTCCGCGCCGCCCCGGTCCGGGTGCGGGTCCCGGCGACCGCGGCGAACCTCGGGCCCGGTTTCGACGCCTGCGGGCTGGCGCTGGCCCTGTACGACGACATCGTCGTGCAGGTCACCGAGTCCGGGCTCGACGTGCAGGTCGCCGGCGAGGGGTCCGACAAGGTGCCCTCGGGGGAACGGCACCTCGTGGTCAGGGCGATGCGGGCGGCCTTCAAGGTGCTCGGCGGTCAGCCGCGAGGCCTCGCGCTTCGGTGCGCCAACCGGGTGCCGCACGGGCGCGGCCTGGGGTCCAGCGCCGCGGCGATCGTCTCCGGAGTCGTCGCTGCCCGCTCGCTGGTCGTCGGCGGCGCCGACCGGCTGGACGACCTGGCCCTGCTGCGCCTGGCGGTGAGCCTGGAGGGCCACCCCGACAACGTGGCCGCCTGCCTGCTCGGCGGGTTCAGCCTGGCCTGGACCGAGCCCGGCGGGGTACGCGCGGTGTCCAGCCGCGTCGCCGACGGCGTCGTGCCGGTGGCCCTGGTCCCGACCACCGCCGTCTCCACGGCCAAGGCCCGCCGGATGCTCCCCGAATCGGTCCCGTTCGCGGACGCCGCCCACTCGGCCGGGCGGGCCGCCCTGCTCAGCGTCGCGCTGACCACCCGCCCGGACCTGCTGCTGCCGGCCACCGAGGACCGGCTGCACCAGCAGTACCGCGCCGAGGCCATGCCCCGCTCCGCGGCGCTGGTCGACAGGCTCCGGGCGGCCGGGCTGCCGGCGGTCGTCTCCGGGGCCGGTCCGACCGTGCTCGTGCTCGCCTCGCCGGGCACCGCCGCCAAGGCCGTGGCCACCGCGCCCAGGGGCTGGGAGGTGCACGAGCTGGCTGTCGACTCCGGTGGAGCCAGCATCCTGCCGATGGAGTAGGTGAGCTGCTGCCTCGGGCCGTCCCGCCGGGTCTGCAGGTCACGACCGGGCAACACGCCCGGCCGGGGGAAGGGATCGGCTCGCCGAGGTGTTAGTGTGTGCATCGCACCAGGCGCCCGACGGGCCGGTGCTCCACCGAACCCCCTCTGTACGCCAGCCGGTCTGGCATACCCGGGTGGTCCAGCGACGTGAGAGCCCGCCACCGCTCCACCTGGGTGCACGTCTCAATCCCGCTTCCTTAAGGAATGCATCTGTGAGCGACACGACCACCGACGTCGTCGACGCGCGGCCGGCAGAGTCCGGCACCTCGAACGGCTCGGACCACGCCCAGACCAACGGCTCCTCCACGGGTACGGCCCGCCGCAAGTCCGGTGCCGGCCTGAACGGCATGGTGCTCGCGGAGCTGCAACAGGTCGCCTCCGGCCTGGGCATCACCGGCACCGGCCGCATGCGCAAGGGCCAGCTCATCGAGGCCATCACCGCCGCCCAGTCCGGCGGCTCCGGCAGCTCGAGCGGCTCGAGCGGCTCGGCAGCCCGGGCGAGCCACGCGAGCACCGAGGCCCCGGCCCCGGCCGCTGCGGAGGGCGCGGACGGCGCGGACCGCAGCAGCGCGCCGACCTCGGACGCCAAGACCGACAACGGCGGCCAGCCAGCGACCGGCGAGACCGGGCCGCGGACCCGCGACCGCGACCGCGGCGGGCGCGACCAGCGCCAGCGCGGCCAGCAGAACCAGCAGAGCGGCCAGAACCAGGGCGGCGGCCAGAGCCAGCAGGGCGGCCAGAACCAGGGCGGCGGCCAGAGCCAGCAGGGCGGCCAGAGCCAGAGGGCGGCCAGAGCCAGCAGGGCGGCCAGAACCGGTACTTCGACGAGGACGACGAGCGCGGCGGCCGGCGCCGGCGGCGCGGGCGCGGCCGCGACCGTACCCGCGGGCGCGAGCGTCCGGACCGCTTCGGCGGCGAGGCCGAGCCCGTCATCGGCGAGGACGACGTCCTGCTCCCGGTGGCCGGCATCCTCGACGTGCTCGACAACTACGGATTCGTCCGCACCACCGGGTACCTGCCCGGCCCGAACGACGTGTACGTCACGCTGGCGCAGGTCCGCAAGCACGGACTGCGCAAGGGCGACGCGGTCACCGGAGCCGTTCGGCAGCCCAAGGACGGCGAGCGGCGGGACAAGTTCAACGCGCTGGTCCGGCTCGACACGGTCAACGGGCTCGACCCGGAGACCGCGCGAAACCGTCCCGAGTTCAACAAGCTGACCCCGCTGTACCCGCAGGACCGGCTCCGGCTGGAGAACGAGCCGTCCAACCTCACCGCCCGGGTGATCGACATCGTCGCGCCCATCGGCAAGGGGCAGCGCGGGCTGATCGTCTCCCCGCCCAAGGCGGGCAAGACCATGGTGCTGCAGGCGATCGCCAACGCGATCAGCACCAACAACCCCGAGGTGCACCTCATGGTCGTGCTCGTCGACGAGCGGCCCGAGGAGGTCACCGACATGCAGCGCTCGGTGAAGGGTGAGGTCATCGCCTCGACCTTCGACCGGCCGGCCGAGGACCACACGGTCATCGCCGAGCTCGCGATCGAGCGGGCCAAGCGGCTGGTGGAGCTCGGCCACGACGTGGTCGTCCTGCTCGACTCGATGACCCGCCTCGGCCGCGCCTACAACCTGGCCGCGCCGGCGTCGGGCCGCATCCTGTCCGGTGGTGTCGACTCGAGCGCGCTCTACCCGCCGAAGCGCTTCTTCGGCGCCGCCCGGAACATCGAGGACGGCGGCTCGCTGACCGTCCTGGCGACGGCCCTGGTCGAGACCGGCTCGAAGATGGACGACGTGATCTTCGAGGAGTTCAAGGGCACCGGCAACATGGAGCTCAAGCTCGACCGCAAGCTCGCGGACAAGCGGATCTTCCCGGCCGTCGACGTCGACCCGTCCGGCACCCGCAAGGAGGAGATCCTGCTCGCCCCCGACGAGCTGAAGATCGTCTGGAAGCTGCGCCGGGTGCTGCACGCGCTCGACAGCCAGCAGGCGATCGAGCTGCTCATCAACAAGCTGCGCGAGACGGGCAGCAACTACGAGTTCCTGCTGCAGGTCCAGAAGACCACGCCGATGTCCGGCGGGTCGGACGACTAGCGACACCCAGCAGG
Organism: uncultured Actinomycetota bacterium; assembly: GCA_963771835.1. Taxonomy (GTDB): domain Bacteria; phylum Actinomycetota; class Actinomycetes; order Prado026; family Prado026; genus CAVQCJ01. The sequence continues at coordinate 1,249,062 of CAVYVA010000001.1, read as the reverse complement.
GCACGACGAGCCGGAATGACCGTCCTGCCGCCCGCGTTTGGGCGACACGGACGCGACTGCCACACTGGCTCGCGCTCGACAGGTCCGGTTCACGTCCACCCCACCGGGGCGGACGACCCGGCGCCGACCGACTGACAGGAGCAAGACCGTGAAGCCCGACATCCACCCCGAGTACCGCCAGACGCAGGTCACCTGCACCTGCGGCAACACCTTCGTGACCAGGAGCACCGCGGCGAACGGCGTCATCCACGCCGACGTGTGCTCGGCCTGCCACCCGTTCTACACGGGCAAGCAGAAGATCCTCGACACCGGCGGTCGCGTCGCCAAGTTCGAGCAGCGGTTCGGCAAGAAGTCGGACGCCGCCAAGTAGCTGTGCAGACGGCGCCGCCCCAGGGTTCACGCCCGGGGGCGGCGCCGTCCGTCATTGCCGGCCGGGACCGTGCGGAGGGAGGGTGCGCGATGTTCGACAACGTCGAGGAGCTCGTGGCCGAGCACGCCGACCTCGAGCGCCGGCTCGCCGACCCGTCCGTGCACGCCGACCAGGGCGCCGCGCGCGCCCTGGGGCGCCGCTACTCCCAGCTCGGCCCGGTGGTAGCCGCGTACCGGGCCTGGAAGCAGGCCGACGGCGACGTCGGGGCCGCCACCGAGCTCGCCGCCGAGGACCCCTCGTTCGCGGCCGAGCTGGAGCGCCTGGAGACGGAGCGCGCCGAGCTGTCCGACCGGCTCACCCTCCTGCTCGTGCCGCGCGACCCCGACGACGACCGGGACGTGATCCTGGAGGTCAAGGCGGGGGAGGGCGGCGACGAGTCCGCGCTCTTCGTCGGCGACCTGCTGCGGATGTACCTGCGCTACGCCGAGCGACGCGGGTGGAAGACCGAGATCCTCGACGCCCAGGAGTCCGACCTGGGCGGGTACAAGGACGTCTCGGTGGCGGTCAAGGCCAGGGGCAACCCCGAACCCGGCGAGGCGCCGTGGGCCCGGCTGAAGTACGAGGGCGGGGTGCACCGCGTGCAGCGGGTGCCGGCGACCGAGTCGCAGGGTCGCATCCACACGTCCGCCGCCGGCGTCCTCGTCCTGGCCGAGGCCGAGGACGTCGAGGTCACCGTCGACCCGAACGACCTGCGCATCGACGTCTACCGGTCCAGCGGCCCGGGCGGGCAGAGCGTGAACACCACCGACTCGGCGGTGCGCATCACGCACCTGCCCACCGGGATCGTGGTGTCCTGCCAGAACGAGAAGTCGCAGCTGCAGAACAAGGAGTCGGCCCTGCGCATCCTGCGCGCGCGGTTGCTGGCGGCCGCCCAGGAGAGTGCCGATGCGGCGGCCTCGGACGCACGGCGCAGCCAGGTGCGGACCGTGGACCGTTCCGAGCGGATCCGGACGTACAACTACCCGGAGAACCGCATCGCCGACCACCGCACCGGCTACAAGGCGTACAACCTCGACCAGGTCCTCGACGGCGACCTGGACCCGGTCGTCCAGTCGGCCATGGACGCCGACCTCGCGGCCCGCCTGTCCGGCGATGCCTGACCCGAGCGCCCCGGAGCAGGCGCGGCTGTGGGACCTGGTCGGTGCCGCGGCCCAGCGGCTGGACGCGGCGGGTGTCCCGTCGCCCCGGTACGACGCCGAGGAGCTCGCCGCGTTCGCCCTCGGGGTGCGCCGGGGGCGGCTGCGTTCGGTGGACCGGCTCGACGACGACGCGCTGGCCCGGTTCGAGTCGGCGGTGCGGAGCCGGGAGCGGCGGGTCCCGCTCCAGCACATCGTCGGGACCACCGCCTTCCGGCACGTCGAGGTCGCCGTCGGCCCGGGGGTGTTCGTGCCCCGGCCGGAGACCGAGGTCGTGGCCGGGTGGGCCGTCGACCGCGCCCGCGAGGTGGCCGGCTCCGGCCGGGCCCCGCTGGTGGTCGACCTGTGCACCGGCTCCGGCGCCATCGCGCTGTCGGTCGCCGACGAGGTGCCGGGCGCGCGGGTGCACGCCGTGGAGCTCGACCCGGACGCGCTGGTGTGGGCGGCCCGCAACCTCGACGGCGCCGCGGTGACGCTGCACGCCGGCGACGCGGCCGACCGCGCTGCCGGACCTGGACGGCACCGTCGACGTGGTCGTCAGCAACCCCCCGTACATCCCCGACGACGGCGTGGTCCGCGACCCGGAGGTGCTGGAGCACGACCCGCCCGCGGCGCTGTGGGGGCACGGGCCGGACGGGCTCGACGTGCTCCGGGCGGTCGCCGTCCGGGCGGCCGCGCTGCTGCGCCCCGGCGGCTGGTTCGTCGTCGAGCACGCGGACCTGCAGGGCGCGGCGGTACCCGCGGCGCTGCTGCGGCAGGGAGGATGGGAACAGGTCGTCGACCACCGCGACCTGGCCGGTCGCGACCGGTTCACGACCGCCCGCCGGGCCGCGGACCGGACCGCGCAGGGCGCCGCACCCGGGACGGAGGGCCGATGAGCCGCCGGTTCGACTGCGACGACCCGGACGAGCGGCGTCGCGGGCTCGAGCAGGCCGCGCAGGCGGCCCGGCGCGGCGCGCTGGTGGTCCTGCCGACCGACACCGTCTACGGCCTCGGCACCGACGCGTTCGCGCGCGGACGGGGTGGCGCGCGCTGCTGGCCGCCAAGGGTCGCGGCCGGGACATGCCGGTGCCGGTCCTGGTCGGCTCCCCGCGCACCATCGCCGGGCTGACGTTCGGCGTGCCCTCGGTCGCGCACGCCCTGGTCGAGGCGTTCTGGCCCGGTGGCCTCACCCTGGTCGTCCGCCAGGCGCCGTCGCTGGTCTGGGACCTGGGCGACACCGACGGCTCGGTCGCGCTCCGGATGCCGCTGCACCCGGTGGCCATCGAGCTGCTCACCGAGGTTGGGCCGATGGCGGTCAGCTCGGCCAACCGCTCGGGGGAGCCGCCGGCGGCCACCGCCGACGAGGCGCAGGCCGGGCTCGGCGACGCGGTGGCGGTCTACCTCGACGGTGGGCCGAGCGGCGATCCGGTGCCCTCCACGATCGTCGACCTCACCGGTGAGGTCCCGACGGTGCTGCGCACCGGAGCCGTCGGGCTGGACGACCTGCGCACCGTCTGCCCCGACCTGCGGGTGGCCCCGTGACCGGGCCGGCCCGCGCGCTGCACGTGCTGCACGTCTGCACCGGCAACATCTGCCGGTCACCCATGGCCGAGCGGATCATGCGGGCCGAGGTGGCGGCCAGGTTCGGCCCGGTGACCGACCTGCTCGTGCACAGCGCGGGGACGTACGGCGGCCACGCCGGCGGCCCGATGAACCCGGCTGCCGCGGCCGAGCTGACCTCGCGCGGCCTGGACTCCGACGACTTCACGGCCACCTGGCTGCGCGAGCCGCAGGCGGCCTGGGCGGACCTGCTGCTCACCGCGACCGCCGAGCAGCGCGCGCTGGTGCTCGAGCTCGAGCCGAGGGCGCTGCGCCGCACGTTCACGCTGCGCGAGCTGGCCAGGCTGGCCGGGCACGTGCCGCCGGACGCGCTGCCGGCCGGCACGGCCGGGACGCGGCTGCGCGCGCTGGCCGCGGCCGCCGCCGAGCTGCGCGGGCTGCACCCGGCGGCGAGCCGGACGGCCGACGACATCGAGGACCCGTTCGGCGGTCCGCCCGACCTGTTCACCGCCACCGCGACGCAGATCGAGACCGCGGTGCGGGCCATCCTCGCCGCCGCGTGAGCAGGTCGTAGACTCCGCCCGGACAGTCCACCCCGCCCGCACCGCACCAGGTCGCCGCCGCGCGGCACCGCCCGACCAGGAGGCCCGATGACCGACGTTCCCTTCTGGGGTCCCGACTTCGCCGCCCTGCAGGCCGAGGACCCGCAGATCGCGGACGTCGTCCTCGGCGAGCTGGCACGCCTGCGTGGCGGCCTGCAGCTGATCGCCAGCGAGAACTTCACCTCGCCTGCCGTGCTGGCCGCGATCGGCTCGACGCTCAGCAACAAGTACGCCGAGGGCTACCCGGGGCGGCGCTACTACGGCGGCTGCTCCGAGGTGGACAAGGCCGAGCTCATCGGGATCGAGCGGGCCAAGGAGCTCTTCGGCGCCGACCACGCGAACCTGCAGCCGCACTCCGGTGCCAGCGCGAACATCGCGGTCTACGGAGCGTTCGTCAAGCCGGGCGAGAAGGTGCTCGCGATGAGCCTGCCGCACGGCGGGCACCTGACCCACGGCTCGAAGGTGAACTTCTCCGGCAAGTGGTTCGACATCGTCTCGTACGGCGTCCGGAAGGACACCGAGCTCATCGACTACGACGAGGTCCGCTCGCTGGCGCTGGAGCACCGGCCGAAGATGATCATCTGCGGCGCCACCGCCTACCCGCGGCTGATCGACTTCGCGGCCTTCCGCTCCATCGCGGACGAGGTCCGGCGCCATCCTCATGGTCGACGCCGCGCACTTCATCGGGCTGGTGGCCGGCAAGGCGATCCCGAGCCCGGTGCCGTACGCCGACGTCGTCTCGTTCACGACGCACAAGGTCCTGCGCGGGCCGCGCGGCGGCATGATCCTGTGCAAGGCCGAGCACGCGGCCGCGATCGACAAGGCGGTCTTCCCGATGATGCAGGGCGGCCCGCTCATGCACTGCGTGGCAGGCAAGGCGGTCGCGCTGCTCGAGGCGGCGACGCCGCAGTACCAGGAGTACGCGCGCCAGGTGGTCGCCAACGCGCAGGCGCTCGCCGCACGGGCTCGCCGAGGAGGGCATGCGGCCGGTCTCCGGTGGCACCGACACCCACCTCGCCCTGATCGACCTGCAGGGTGTCGGCGTGACCGGCACCGACGCCGAGACCCGTTGCGACGCGGCCCGGATCACGCTGAACAAGAACGCGATCCCGTACGACCCGCAGCCGCCGGCCGTCGGGTCGGGCATCCGCGTCGGCAGCCCCGCGGTCACCACCCAGGGCATGACCGAGACCGACATGAAGGAGATCGCCGGCCTCATCGGCCGGGCCGTGCGCGACGCCGACGGCTCCGCGGCCGCCGAGATCGGGCAGGCCGTGGGCGCGCTGGTCGCGGCCCACCCGGCTTACCCGCGCGGGTAAGCCGGCAGGTGCGCGAGTACCTCCTCACCCTCCTGGTCGCGGCGACCTTCACCTACCTCGCCGTCGGCCTGGTCAGGGCGGGCGCCATCCGGGCCGGCATCCTGGCCGAGATCCGCGACCGCGACGTGCACGACGTCCCGATCCCTCGGCTGGGCGGGGTGGGGATGCTGGTCGGCGTGCTCGCCGCCCTCGCCGTGGCGGCCAAGCTGCCGCTGCTGCACCGCATCTTCACCTCCGGCGACGAGATCCGCGGCGTGCTCACCGGCGCGGTCGTGATCTGCCTGGTCGGGGTGGTCGACGACATCTGGGGGCTGGACGCCGTCACCAAGCTGGCCGGCCAGGTCCTCGCGGCCGGGCTGATGGCCCTGCAGGGGGTGCAGCTGTTCTGGCTGCCGTGGCCGGGCCGGCTCATCGTGCTCGACGCCACGTCGGGGACGCTCATCACCGTGCTCGCCGTGGTCGTCACGGTCAACGCGGTCAACTTCGTCGACGGGCTGGACGGCCTCGCGGCCGGGGTGGTCGGCATCGCCGCGGGCGCGTTCTTCCTGTTCTCGTACATCCTCGCCGTGCAGCACGACGCCGACCACGCCGCCACCCCGCTGCTGATCTCGGCGGTGCTGGTCGGGGTGTGCGCGGGCTTCCTGGTGCACAACTTCAACCCGGCCCGGGTGTTCATGGGCGACTCGGGATCGATGCTGATCGGGCTGCTGCTGGCGTCCTGCTCGATCACGCTGACCGGGCGGGTCAACTACGGCTCGCTCGGCAACCTCAACCTGGCGCTGCCGGTGTGGGTGCCGCTGCTGCTCCCGCTGGCCGTGCTCGCGGTGCCGGTGGCCGACCTGCTGCTCGCGGTCCTGCGGCGGACGAGGGCCCGGCGGTCGCCGTTCGCGCCGGACAAGCAGCACCTGCACCACCGCCTGCTCGAGATCGGCCACACGCACCGGCGCGCGGTGCTGATCCTGTACGGCTGGACGGCCCTGATCGCCTACGGTGCGGTCGGCCTTGCGGTGCTCCCGGCACCCCTCGCGGTGGCCGCGATCGCGGCCGGCCTGGTCGCCCTGATCCTGCTGGTCGAGTGGCCCAGGCTGCGTCCGGGGGCCCTCGTCTGAGGCCCACGGGTGGGACCCCGCCAGCGCCTCGCCCCCGTTGGGATGGGACGATGCTTTGTGTGTACAGTCCTCCACCACGGGCTGCCCGGACCGGCGGCCCAGCTGGGGGCCATCGGCCTCCCGCCTGCCCGGACTGCACCGCCAGAGCGACCACGACGAGCCGCAGGACGAGAGGGGACGTAGGTGTCGACGACCTCATCGCCGGTCCCCGTCCCCACCGGTGCTCTCGATGACCGCCGAGCCCGCAGAGCCCACCGGAGCCCACCGAGCCCACGGACCGTCCGGACGAACCGGTCAAGCCGCTGCCCGGTGCCATGGCTTTCGTGGGGCTGGGCACGACGGTGGCCGGCTGTGTGGCGGTCGGCGTCGGCGGCGGGATCGCGCTGGACGGCTGGCTGGGGACCTCGCCGCTGTTCCTGGTGGTCGGGCTGGTGCTCGGGCTGGCGGCGGCCGTCGCCACTGTGGTCGCCCAGGTGCGCCGGTTCCTCTAGGGCGAGAGGGTTAGCCCATGTTCGCCGACCTCGAGGTGGGGGCGCTTTCCCGCATCATGCGCCCGACCATCCTGTCCGCCGTCATCGCCGGCGTGATCGCCGTGGGCGTCGCGCTGCTGCTGTCGTCCACGCCGGCCGCCGTCGGCATCGTGATCGGCATCGCGGTGGCGATCCTCAACGTGCGCATGCTCGGCGCGCGCGTGACCAAGGTGGAGACCGACGGCACCAACGACAACAAGGTCGTGCGCAAGATCCTGCGCCGCGGCAGCGCCGTCCGGCTGCTGATCGTGACCGTGGTCGCGATCGGGCTCGTGCTGATCGACCCCCCGCTGGGCATCGGCATGGTGGTCGGCCTGGTCATCTTCCAGATCGCGTTCGTCGTCAACGCCGGCCGCGCGGTCCTGTCGGCCGGGATCGTGTAGGGCGGGACGGTCATGATCAGCACGGGGATCCTGGCGGCGGTCCACGCGGACACCGAGATCGAGGTCGGCGGCCATGCCGTCACCACCAAGATCTTCGGCCTCGAGGTCAACCTGGACATCGTCTGGGTGACGCTGTTCGCGGCCGGGGTCGTGCTCGCGCTCGGCCTGCTCATGCGGCGGAAGGCGACCGACGGGGTCCCGGGCAAGCTCCAGCTGTTCTGGGAGGTGCTGGTCGAGCAGGTGCAGGACCTGACCGACTCGGCGCTCGGCCCGGCGGGCCGCCGGTTCGTGCCGCTGGCCGTGACGATCTTCATCTTCCTGCTGACCTGCAACTGGATCGAGGTCATCCCCAGCGGCCACAACCCGGAGTGGTTCCCGGCGCCCACGGCCGACGTGAACCTGCCGCTGGCCATGGCGCTCACGGTGATCTTCATCGTGCACTACAACTCGGTGAAGGCGCGCGGCTGGCGCGGCTACTTCCACCACTACCTGACGCCGTACCCGGTGATGCTCCCGATCAACATCATCGAGGAGATCACCAAGCCGATCACGCTGACGTTCCGGCTGTTCGGCAACATGTTCGCCAGCGTGCTGATGATCTCGGTGATCACGGCGCTGCTGCCGATCTACCTGGTCCCGGTCGGCGAGCTCGTCTGGAAGCCGTTCGCCCTGTTCGTCGGCGCGATCCAGGCGTTCATCTTCGCCCTGCTGACGATCATCTACCTCAGCATCGCGACGAGCACCGAAGAGCACTAGCCGCAGCAGCAACCGACCAGCAGCAAACACTCCGACCGAACACACTCCGAACCGAACAAACTCAGTGGAGGAACACCATGGCAGCAGATGCCGGTCTCGACTCGGCGATCCGCATCGCCGGCGCGCTCATCGGCGGCGGCCTCGCCCTGGCCGGCGGTGCCGCTGGTGCGGCCATCGGTGACGGCCTCGTCGGCAGCTCGACCATCCAGGCCATCGCACGCCAGCCGGAGATCGAGGCCAAGGCCCGGCAGTACTTCTTCCTGACCGTCGGTCTGGTCGAGGCGGCCTACTTCATCAACCTGCTGTTCATGGTCGTCTTCGTCTACGTGTTCTCGGCGAAGTAACCACCGCAGCCGGGACCTGGACACGAGCGAGAGAGCGCTGACGCGATGCAGACAGCCGGAATCTTCCTGCTCCCGAACGGGACGTTCTTCGTCGAGCTGGCCGTCTTCCTGGTCCTCATCTTCCTGATCGGGAAGTACATCCTGCCGCCGCTGAACAAGGCGATGGAGTCGCGCCAGGCGCACATCCGCAACTCCCTCGAGGCCGCGGACGCCGCCCGGGCCGACGCTGCGGTGGCCGACGACGAGCGCCGTGCCGCGCTGGAGCAGGCCCGGCAGCAGGCGCGCGAGATCGTGGCGCAGGCGAACCGCACGGCCGACCAGGTCCGCTCGGAGGCGCAGGGCCGCGGTCAGGCCGAGTACGACCGGATCCTGGCCCAGGCCGAAGCCGAGGTGGCGCTGGCCAGGCAGCGCGCGGTCGAGGAGGCGGCGAGCCGGATGGGCGAGATCGTCCTGGAGACCGTCGAGCTGGTCATCGGCCGCGAGGTCGACCTGAGCATGCACCGCGACCTGATCGACCAGGCCGTGGCCGCCCTCACCGCCGACGCGGGCGCCGACGGCGCCACCGCCGGCGCCGGGTCGCGCCCGTGAACCCGAGCCTGCAGGGGTATGCCGCCGCCGTCCTCGGCGCGGTCCCGGCCGGCTCCCGGGAGCAGGTCGCCGCCGAGCTGCGCGCGGTGGACGCCCTGATCGCCGACAGCGGCGAGCTGTTCACCGCGCTGACCGACACCGCGGTGCCCGCACCGGCCCGGCGCGGCGTGCTGGCCGAGCTGTTGCAGGGCAAGGTCTCCGACGCCGTGCGCCGCGTGTCGGTGTTCGCCGGCGGCGCCGTGTCGGCGCCCGAGGTGCCGGTCGCCATCGGCTGGCTCTGCGTGCGCGCCGCGCAGCTCGCCGACGGCGACGTCCGTCCCGAGCCCCCGCTGGGCCTGATGGCCGCCCGGCGCCGGGTGGCCGGGTTCGCGACCGCCGTCCTCGAAGAGCTGCCCACCGACGAGCTCGAAGACGTCGAGGACGAGCTCTTCCGGCTGACCCGGACCGTCGAGGGGATGCCGGCGCTGCGGCACGCGCTCGGCGACCGCGACCTCCCGCTCGACGCGCGGCACGGCATCGTGGACGACCTCATCGGCGACAAGGTCCGGCCGGCGACGCTGGCGCTGGTGCACTACGCGATCGAGGGTGGCCGGGCCCGCGACATCGTCGGGACCCTGGACTTCCTCGTCGAGCAGACCGCGGCCGCGCGCGGCTGGCGGGTCGCCCGGGTGCTCGCCGGGCAGCCCGTCGACGACGACGAGCGCCGCGAGCTCTCGGCCGCGCTGACCCGGCTGGCCGGCTCGCCGGTCGAGCTGCAGGTCACCGTCGACCCGCACCTGCTCAGCGGCGTGCTCGTGCGCGTCGGCGACCTGCAGGTCGACTCGACCGCGCGGGGCCGGCTCGACGCGCTGCGCGAGCATCTGCTGACCGGCAGCTGGGACCAGGCCTCGTACGGCCGCCCCGACCCCGACGACCACAGCAACGAGGATCACCCGCACGACCCGACCGACGCAGAGGGAGCACGTTGATGGCAGAGCTGACGATCGACGCCGCCGAGATCACCGAGGCGCTGCGCCGGCACGTCGCCGAGTACACCCCGGCGGTCGGCTCCGAGCAGGTCGGCCGGGTGGTCGAGGTCGGCGACGGCATCGCCCGCGTGTCCGGGCTGCCCGGCGCCCGGGTCAACGAGCTGCTCGAGTTCGAGGACGGCACGCTCGGGCTCGCGCTCAACCTCGACGAGGAGACGATCGGCGCCGTCGTGCTCGGCGGCGTCGACCAGATCGAGGAGGAGCAGGTCGTCAAGGCGACCGGCCGCATCCAGACGGTCCCGGTCGGGGACGCGCTGCTGGGTCGGGTGGTGAACGCGCTCGGCGAGCCGATCGACGGCAAGGGCCCGATCAGCACCGACCAGACCCGCCGGATGGAGGTGCAGGCGCCGGGCATCATGGGTCGCCAGCCCGTCTCCGAGCCGCTGCAGACCGGGATCAAGGCCATCGACGCGATGACGCCGATCGGCCGCGGCCAGCGCGAGCTCATCATCGGCGACCGCAAGACCGGCAAGACCGCGGTCGCGATCGACACGATCATCAACCAGCGCGGCCTGGGCGTGAAGTGCATCTACGTCGCGATCGGGCAGAAGAACTCGTCGGTCGCGCAGACGGTGAGCCTGCTCGCCGAGCACGACGCGCTCGAGTACACCGTGGTCGTCGTCGCGTCCGCCGGCGACCCGGCGCCGTTCAAGTACCTCGCGCCCTACGCCGGCTGCGCGATGGGCCAGCACTGGATGGAGAACGGCGAGCACGCGCTCGTCGTCTACGACGACCTGTCCAAGCAGGCCGAGGCGTACCGCCAGGTTTCGCTGCTGCTGCGCCGCCCGCCCGGCCGCGAGGCGTACCCGGGCGACGTCTTCTACCTGCACAGCCGCCTGCTCGAGCGCGCCGCCAAGCTCTCCGACGCCCTCGGCGGCGGTTCGCTGACCGCGCTGCCGATCATCGAGACCAAGGCCGGCGACATCTCGGCGTACATCCCGACCAACGTCATCTCGATCACCGACGGTCAGGTGTTCCTGGAGTCCGACCTCTTCTACTCCGGTGTGCGCCCGGCCATCAACGTCGGCAACTCGGTGAGCCGGGTCGGCGGTGCCGCGCAGGTGAAGGCGATGAAGACGGTCTCCGGCACGCTGAAGCTGGACCTGGCCCAGTTCCGCGAGCTGGAGTCGTTCGCGACGTTCGGCTCCGAGCTCGACAAGGTCTCGCAGGCCCAGCTCGACCGTGGCTACCGGCTCACCGAGCTGCTCAAGCAGCCGCAGAACGCACCGGTGCCCGTCGAGGAGCAGGTGCTGGTCGTCTACGCCGGGACCCGCGGCTGGACCGACACCGTCCCGGTCGGTGAGGTGCGGCGGTTCGAGGTCGAGCTGCGCGAGCACTTCCGCGCGCACCACGCCGACATGCTCACGCACATCCGGACCACCGGGACCATGCCGGACACCGATGCGCTCGACGGCGGGCTGAAGACCTTCCTCGAGGGCTTCGACACCGGGAAGGTCGACTGACCTATGGCAGGCGGCCAGGAACGGGTGCTGCGCAGACGGATCCGCAGCGTCCAGGCGACGAAGAAGATCACCAAGGCGATGGAGCTCATCGCCGCGTCCCAGATCGTGCGCTCGCAGCAGCGGATCGCGGCCAACCGCCGCTACCGCGACGGGATGGCCCGCATCGTGGTGGCTGCGGCGAAGGGCGACCCAGCGGCGGCGCGCAGGCTGCTCGGCACCCCCGCGTCGCCGGAGCACGTCGCGATCCTGGCGATCGTCGGCGACCGCGGGCTGTCCGGCGCGTACAACACGTCGGTGTTCCGGGCCAGCGAACGGCTGGCGACCGAGCTGCGCGGCAAGGGTGCGCAGGTGACCATGTTCACCGTCGGGAAGAAGGCGCCCGCGTACTTCCGGTTCCGCGGGATCCCGGTGCAGCGCGCGTTCGCGGGGATGGGCCAGCGGCCGACGTTCGCCGACGCGCGCGAGGTCGCCGCGACGGTGACCGGGCCGTTCGTCGCGGGTGAGCTCGACCAGCTGCTCATGGTCTCGACGCGCTACGTCTCGGCCGGCCAGCAGAACGTGCAGACCGTCCAGCTGCTGCCGCTGCCCGAACCGTCGGAAGGAGCCGGTGACGCCGACGACGACGCCGGGAGCAGCCGCCTGGACGGCTACACCGAGTTCGAGCCGGACGCCGCCAAGCTGCTCGGCCGAGCTCGCCCCGCGCGCGGTCGAGTCGGAGATCTTCTCCGCGCTGCTGGAGGCCACCGCGTCGTTCTTCACCGCTCAGCAGCGCGCGATGGCCGCGGCGACCGACAACGCCGACGAGCTGATCCGCACCCTCAGCCGCATCATGAACCGAGCCCGGCAGGACTCGATCACGACCGAGATCATGGAGATCGTCGGTGGCGCCGAGGCGCTCCGACGACCGAAGGGAGCCTGACGCTCATGACCACCACCGCACCCGAGACCTCCGGGGGCCCGAGGGGCCCAGAGGGCACCGAGGGCATCGCCCTCGAGAACGGCCGGGTCGTGGCGATCGCCGGGCCCGTCGTCGACGTGGAGTTCCCGCCGCACGCCCTCCCCGAGATCAACTTCGCCGTGGAGATGGACCTGGAGCTGGAGGGCCGCACGGTCACCGTGACCGCCGAGGTCGCGCAGCAGATCGGCGAGGGACGCGTGCGGTGCGTGTGCATGCAGCCCACCGACGGTCTCGTCCGCGGCACGGCGGTGCGCAACACCGGTCGCGGGATCAGCGTGCCGGTCGGCGACGCGACGCTCGGGCACGTGTTCAACGTCCTGGGCCGCCCGCTGGACACCGACGACATCGGCCCGGTCGCGGAACGCTGGGAGATCCACCGGGCCGCGCCCGCGTTCGACCAGCTCGAGCCGCGCGCCACCATGTTCGAGACCGGCATCAAGGTCATCGACCTGCTGGAGCCGTACGTGCAGGGCGGCAAGATCGGCCTGTTCGGCGGTGCCGGCGTCGGCAAGACCGTGCTCATCCAGGAGATGATCAACCGCGTCGCGACCCACCACGGCGGTGTGTCCGTGTTCGCCGGCGTCGGCGAGCGCACCCGCGAGGGCACCGACCTCCTGCTCGAGATGAAGGAGTCCGGCGTCATCGACAAGGCCGCGCTCGTCTACGGCCAGATGGACGAGCCGCCGGGTGTCCGGCTGCGGGTGGCGCTGGCCGCGGTCACCATGGCCGAGTACTTCCGCGACGTGCAGAACCAGGACGTGCTGCTGTTCGTCGACAACATCTTCCGGTTCGTGCAGGCCGGCTCCGAGGTGTCGACGCTGCTCGGACGGATGCCGTCCGCGGTGGGCTACCAGCCCACGCTGGCCGACGAGATGGGCGAGCTGCAGGAGCGGATCACCTCGACCCGGGGCAAGTCCATCACCTCGCTGCAGGCGGTCTACGTCCCCGCTGACGACTACACCGACCCCGCGCCGTTCACCACGTTCACGCACCTCGACGCGACCACCGAGCTGTCCCGGCAGACCGCGGCCCTGGGCATCTACCCCGCGGTGGACCCGTTGGCGTCCACGTCGAACATCCTCGCGCCGGACGTCGTCGGCGAGCGGCACTACGCGGTCGCCCGTCGGGTGCAGCAGGTGCTGCAGCGGTACAAGGAGCTCCAGGACATCATCGCGATCCTCGGCCTGGACGAGCTGTCCGAGGAGGACCGGGTCACCGTCAACCGTGCCCGCAAGGTGCAGCGGTTCCTGTCCCAGCCGTTCTTCGTCGCCGAGGTGTTCACCGGCGTGCCCGGCATCTTCGTGCCGATCGACGAGACCATCGAGTCGTTCGAGGCGCTCGTCAACGGCGACCTCGACAACGTGCCGGAGCAGGCGTTCCTCAACGTCGGCGGCGTCGAGTCGGTGCTCGCGAAGGCGCGCACGCTGGAGGGCGAGGGCGCCTGATGGCCGACTCCTTCGCCGTCGAGCTCGTCACCCCCGAGGTCAACCTCTACGCGGGTCCGGCCACGGCGGTCGTGCTGCGCACCACCATCGGCAGCCTCACGGTGCTGGCCGGTCACGCGCCGTTCGTCGGCGACGTCGTGCCGGGCGAGGTGAAGATCGAGCGGGACGAGGAGCCCACCCTGCACGTGGCGGTGCACGGCGGGTTCGTCCAGGTGGACACCAGCCCGAACGCCGCGGACGGCGTCGAAGGCGGTGGCCAGGGGCCGCTGGCCGGCCTGACCACGCGGGTGACGTTGCTGGCCGGCGTCGCCGAGCGGGCCGAGGAGATCGACGTGCCGCGCGCCCAGGAGGCGTTGGCCGCCGCGCAGCAGCGCGTGGACCAGCTGCGGTCGGGCTCGTCGGCCGAGGACGCGCAGGGGTCGGCCGAGCTGGCCCAGGCCGAGGCGTCGCTGCGGCGGGCCGAAGTGCGCGATCGAGGTCGCGGGGGTCACGACCGGCTGAGCCGACGGGGCGAGGAGGCCGGATGGAGACGAGAGCGGACTGCGTCGTGGTCGGCGCCGGACCGGCCGGTCTGGCCGCCGGGCAGGCGCTGCGCGGCCGCGGCGTGGACCATGTCGTGCTCGACCGCGGGCAGCCGGGGCAGACCTGGCGGTCGCAGCGGTGGGACTCCTTCCGGCTGAACACCCCGGGCTGGATGAGCCGCATGCTCGGACCCGCCGACGACGACGCGTACCCGGTCCGCAGCGAGGTGGTGCAACGACTCGAGGCGCTCGCCGCCGGTGGTCCGCTGCGTTCCTCCGTCGCGGTCGAAGGCCTGGAGCCGGACGGCGACGGTTTCGTGCTGCGGACCAGCGAAGGGCCGCTGCGGACCCGCGCGGTGGTCGTGGCGACCGGCGACCAGAACGTCGCGCGGACGCCCGCGCTGGCCACCGACGTGCCCGGCGGGGTGGCGCAGCTGCATGCGGCGGGCTACCGCTGCCCGGAGGCGATGCCGGCCGGCGCGGTCCTGGTGGTCGGTTCCGGGCAGTCGGGCTGCCAGATCGCCGAGGACCTGCTGTCGGCCGGCCGGCGCGTGTACGTCGCGACCAGCGCCGTCGGGCGGGTACCCACGCCCTACCGCGGGCGCGAGACGCTGTGGTGGCTCGTCAGCGACGGCTTCTACGACCAGCTGACCCGGGACGTCCCGGACCCGGCCGCCAGGCTCGCCCCCAACCCGCTGCTGGCCCCGGGCGGCCGCCCGCTCGGCCTGCCCACGCTGGCGCGCGCCGGGGCGGTCCTGGTCGGGCGACCGACGGCGGTGGTCGGCGACCGCATCCGGCTCGACGGCAGTGCCGAGGCCAACGTCGCAGCGGGCGAGGCGTTCGCCGCCCGGGTCCGCAGCGATGGTCGACGCGCTGATCGAGCGCGGCGCCGTCGACGCGCCGGCAGCCGAGGCCGACCAGGACGACGAACCCGTGCGGCTCGAGCCGGTCACCGAGCTCGACCTGCGCGCCGCTGACGTCGGCAGCATCGTGTGGTGCACCGGCTTCGGCGGGGACTTCTCGTGGTTGCCCGACGCCCTGCGGAGCCCGACGGGGCAGCCCGTGCGCGACGGTGTCACCGGGGCGGTGCCGGGCCTGTGGTTCCTGGGTCTTCGCTGGCTGACCCACCGCGCGTCCTCGATCCTGTACGGCTTCCCGCGCGACGCGCAGACCGTCGCCGACCAGGTCGTCCGGCACCTGGGCCGACGCACGCGCTCCTGACCCGCCCGGGCGGTCCTGCCCGTCGGGCCGTGGTCAGCGACCGCCGCCGGGCTCCCACAGGACGTCGCCGGTGCCACCCGCGTCGGCCGTGTTCGCCACCCGGGCGAGGATGAACAGCAGGTCGGACAGCCGGTTGAGGTACCGCGCAGCCAGCGGGTTCATCGTGTCGCCGTGCGCGTCCAGCGCCGCCCAGGTGGCCCGCTCGGCCCGGCGGGCGGTGGTCCGCGACACGTGCAGCAGGGCCGCGCCCGCGGTCCCGCCGGGCAGGATGAACGAGCGCAGGTTGTCGAGCCGCCCGTTGTACTCGTCGCACGCGGACTCCAGCCGGGTCACGTACTCCTCGGTGATCCGCAACGGCGGGTGCGCGGGGTCGGCGACGACCGGGGTGCACAGGTCGGCGCCCACGTCGAACAGGTCGTTCTGCACCGATCGCAGCAGGTCCGCGACGTCCGCCGGGAGCGCGCCGAGCGCGAGGGCGACGCCGATCGTCGAGTTCGTCTCGTCGACGTCCGCGAACGCGGCCAGCCGCGGGTCTGTCTTGCGGGTCCGGCTCATGTCGCCGAGCGTGGTCGTGCCGTCGTCGCCGGTCCTGGTGTAGATGCGCGTCAGGTTCACCATCGAGCCAGCCTACGGGCCGGCGCGGCGTACGCTGACGCGGTGGAACGGTTCCGGGTGACGGGCGGGGCGCGGCTGGCCGGAGAGGTCGCGGTGACCGGCGCCAAGAACTCCGCGCTCAAGCTGATGGCCGTCGCGCTGCTGGCCCCGGGCGTCACCACGCTGGGCCGGGTGCCCGACATCCTCGACGTCGAGATCATGTCCGACCTGCTGCGCCGGCTCGGCTGCACCGTCACCCACGACCACGCGGCGGCGACCGTCACCATCGACGTGCCGGAGCGGCTGGGCCACCAGGCCGACTACGACCTGGTCCGCCGGATGCGGGCCAGCATCAACGTGCTCGGTCCGCTGCTGGCCCGGCAGGGCGAGGCGCACGTGGCGCTGCCCGGCGGCGACGCGATCGGCTCCCGCCCGTTGGACCTGCACGTCGACGCGCTGGTCCGGATGGGAGCGACGGTCCGGAACGAGCACGGGTTCCTGGTCGCGACGGCGCCCCCCGGCGGGCTGGTCGGCGCCGCCGTCTGGCTGGACTTCCCCAGCGTCGGGGCCACCGAGAACGTCCTGGCCGCCGCGGTCCTGGCCAAGGGGACGACGGTGATCGACAACGTGGCCCGCGAGCCGGAGATCGTCGACATCTGCGCGATGCTCACCGCAGATGGGCGCGCGGATCGGCGGCGTCGGATCGTCGACCCTCGAGGTCGAGGGTGTCGACGCGCTCCGGCCGGTCACCCACGACGTGGTCTCCGACCGGATCGTGGCCGGCACCTGGGCGTTCGCCGCCGCCATGACCAGGGGCGACGTGACCGTGCACGGTGCGCAGGCCGAGCACCTGGAGATCGCGCTCGACAAGCTGGTGACGGCCGGGGCGACCGTGCAGCGGACGGTGGACGGCTTCCGGGTGACCAGTGACCGCCGGCCGACCGCGGTGGACGTGGTGACGCTGCCGTACCCGGGCTTCCCGACCGACCTGCAGCCGATGGTGCTGGCCATGAACGCCATCGCCGACGGCGCGGCGATGGTGACCGAGAACCTCTTCGAGGCCCGGTTCATGTTCGTCGACGAGCTGGCCCGGCTGGGCGCCGACATCCGGACCGACGGTCACCACGCCGTCGTGCGGGGGCGGCCGCGGCTGTCGGCGGCGCCGGTGCGGGCCACCGACATCCGGGCCGGCGCCGGGCTGGTCGTGGCGGCGCTGGTCGCCGACGGGGTGACCACGGTCAGCGACATCGCGCACATCGACCGCGGCTACCCCGGGTTCGACGAGCAGCTGCGCTCCCTGGGCGCGGACATCGTCCGGGAACCGGACGTCGAGGACTACACCGGCGGCTGAGCCAGCAGGGCCCGTGCCCGGGACTCGTCGTCGGCGAACACCATCAGCCGCGGACCGGAGCTGGTCCCGGCGAGGGTGACCCGGACCCCGCCCTGCTCCAGCCGTTCCATCGCCTCCTCGGCCTGGGTCGCCGTCTGCGGTGCGGCGATGGAGACCAGCAGCCCGTACTCGTCGGGCCGGCCCGGCCGGGGCGGGGGCGGCACCAGCGACCCGCCGCGCCGGTAGGCCCAGCGCAGCACGACCACGAGCACGCCGACGGCCCCGAACGCGACCAGCGGGGTGAACGCGTACGAGAACGAGCTGGCGGTGCCGGCGGTGCTGGCGGTGCTGGTGCGATGCCCGCCGAGCCGGCCGGCCAGTCCAGGCCGTGGAGCATGCCTCCAGTGTGCGCCGATCCGGGGCCGTTGGGCGTGTCGCGGCGACATTGCCTGTCCGGCTCCCTACCGTTCGTCGGACGAGCCGGGTCCCGCCCCGCGGGAACCGGCTCCGACCACGTCGGCGCGGCTCTTCCCCCCTCCGGGTCCCTGCCGCGGGACCCGGCCTGTGGCCGCGCCCGGAGCGGAGGCGGTTGATGCGAGCAGATCTGGTGATGCCCGAACGCCTGGACGCCACCACGGTCCCCGAGCTGCGCGAGGCGCTGTGGCTGGCGCTGGACGCGGGGTCTGGGAGCGACGTGGTGGTCGATGTCTCCGGCGTGCTCGTGGTGGACAGCGTCGGCCTGGGCCTGCTGCTGGCCGCGCACCGGGCGTGCCGGTCGTCCGGTCGTCGCCTGCTGCTCGTGGACCCGCCCCCGCGGCTGCTGCGCCTGCTCGCGGTCACCCGGCTGCACCGGGTCCTGCACGTCGAGCGGGCCGGCGTCCCGCCGGTGCCGGTGGTGGCGCAGGGCGCCTGACCCTGGCCAGTACCCTCGTCCGGTGGCGGGCGAGCGCGAACGGGACGGCGGGCGGGACCGGCCCTGGGTCATGCGCACGTACGCGGGGCACTCGTCCGCGGCCGCGTCCAACGCCCTGTACCGGCTGAACCTGGCCAAGGGTCAGACCGGGCTGTCGGTGGCCTTCGACCTCCCGACCCAGACCGGCTACGACGCCGACCACCCGCTGGCCCGCGGCGAGGTGGGCAAGGTCGGTGTGCCGGTCGCGCACGTGGGCGACATGCGGCGGCTCTTCGAGGGCATCCCGCTGACCGCGATGAACACGTCGATGACGATCAACGCGACGGCGATGTGGCTGCTCGCGCTCTACCAGGTGGTGGCCGAGGAGCAGGCGGCGGCCGGCGAGGCGGCGGTGCCGGCCGGCCGGACGGCGGCCGAGCTGCTGGCCGGCACCACCCAGAACGACATCGTCAAGGAGTACCTGTCCCGGGGGACGTACGTCTTCCCGCCCGCGCCGTCGATGCGGCTGACGACGGACCTCATCGCGTACACCGTCGAGCAGATGCCGCGGTGGAACCCGATCAACGTGTGCAGCTACCACCTGCAGGAGGCGGGCGCGACCCCGGTCCAGGAGCTGGCCTACGCGCTGTGCACCGCCCTCGCGGTGCTCGACGCCGTCCGCGACTCCGGCCAGGTCGAGCCGGCTGACTTCGGCGGCGTGGTCGAGCGGATCTCGTTCTTCGTGAACGCCGGCGTCCGGTTCGTCGAGGAGCTGTGCAAGATGCGGGCGTTCGGGCGGCTCTGGACCGAGCTGCTCGCGCAGCGCTACGGCATCACCGACGAGAAGCAGGCGCGGTTCCGGTACGGCGTGCAGGTCAACTCTCTCGGCCTGACCCAGGCCCAGCCGGAGAACAACGTGCAGCGCATCGTGCTGGAGATGCTCGGCGTCACCCTGTCGCGGGACGCCCGCGCCAGGGCGATCCAGCTCCCGGCCTGGAACGAGGCGCTGGGGCTGCCGCGGCCGTGGGACCAGCAGTGGTCGCTGCGGATGCAGCAGGTGCTCGCCTTCGAGTCCGACCTGCTCGAGCACGACGACCTGTTCGAGGGATCCGTCGTCGTCGGCGCGCGGACGGACGAGCTCGTCGCACGCGGCCCGCGCCGAGATCGAGCGGGTGCTCGCGATGGGCGGCGCCGTCGCGGCGGTCGAGAGCGGCTACCTGAAGTCCCGGCTCGTCGCCGCGCACGCCGAGCGGCGGGCCCGGATCGAGTCGGGCGCCGAGGTCGTCGTCGGGGTGAACGCGTTCACCTCGACCGAGCCCAACCCGCTGCTCGCCGATGTCGCCGGCTCGGTCGAGACGGTCGACCCCGCCGTCGAGGAGCGAGCCGTCGCCGAGCTGCTGGCCTGGCGAGCGGCCCGGGACGGCGACCGGGTGCGGCGGGCGCTCGACGCGCTGCGGGCGACGGCGGCGGGCCCGGCGAACCTGGTGCCGGCGACGCTGGAGTGCGCGCGGGCCGGCGTCACCACGGGGGAGTGGGCCGGCGCGCTGCGGGAGGTGTTCGGCGAGTTCCGCGCGCCCACCGGGGTGGCCGGCGTCACGGTGCACGGCGGCGACGAGGCGAGCGTCTCGGGCGTCGACCCCGCCGCGGTGCGGGCAGCGGTCCGGGACACCGGTGCCGCGCTCGGCGGGCGGTTGCGGCTGCTGGTCGGCAAGCCCGGCCTGGACGGGCACTCCAACGGCGCCGAGCAGGTGGCGGTCCGGGCCCGCGACGCCGGCTTCGAGGTCGTCTACCAGGGGATCCGGCTGACCCCGGCCGAGCTGGTGGCCGCGGCGGTCGAGGAGGACGTGCACTGCGTGGGCCTTTCCGTGCTGTCCGGGTCGCACCTGTCGGTGGTCCCCGAGGTGCTGGCCGGCCTCGAGGCCGCCGGCGTCCGCGACGTGCCGGTCGTCGTGGGCGGGATCATCCCGGCGGCGGACGCGGCCACGCTGCGCGCGCTGGGCGTGGCAGAGGTGTTCACGCCCGCCGACTACGACCTGGGAGCGGTCATGCTGCGGATCGTGGCCGTGATCCGCGCCGCGCACGGCCTGCCCGTCGCTGAGGTCAGCGGTCGCCGCGCCGCTGCCAGCGGAACGTCGTGACGCACAGCACCGCCGCCGCGACCGTCCAGGCCAGCAGCACCAGCCAGACCTTGCCGAGCTCCCAGTGCGCGGCCGGCTCGTTGCGCTGGAAGGAGTCCGGCAGGAACACCGACCGCATCCCCTGGCACAGCCACTTGAGCGGGAACAGCGCGGCGATCTGCTGCATCCAGTGCGGCAGGTTCGCGTACACGAAGAAGACGCCGGAGATGAACTGCAGGACCAGCACGACGGGGGACACCAGCGCCGGTGCGCTGCGCCCGTTCTTCGGCAGCGACGAGAACGCGATGCCCAGCAGCGTGCAGCAGAACAGTCCGACCAGGAGCAGCCCGACGAACGTGGCCCACTTCGCGGCCGTGTCCGGCAGCTTGACCCCGAACAGCAGCACGCCGATCAGCAGCAGCAGGAAGACCTGCGCGACCAGCGAGACGAACACGAGCACGACCTTGCCGATGAAGTACGCGGCGGGCGGCAGCGGGGTCCCGGCCAGCCGCTTGAGCGTCCCGTCGTCGCGCTCCTGCGGGATCGAGATCGCCAGGTTCTGGAAGCCGGTGTAGACCAGGCCGGACGCGATCATCCCGGCGACGAAGTACTGGCTGAAGGTCACCCCGGGCGCGATGTCGGTGTTGAAGACCGACCCGAAGATGAGCAGCAGCAGCACCGGCAGCGCGAACGTGAAGATCAGCGCCTCGCGGTTGCGCACGAACTCCTTGATCTCCACGACGGCCCTGGCGCGGACCACCCGGCTCAGCGGAGGCAGCCGGACGTCGGTGCTGCTCATGCGTCGGCCTCCTCGGTGGCCCCGATCATGCGCAGGTAGATGTCCTCGAGGCTGGGCCGCAGCACGGACAGCTCGGGCACCTCGCCGCCGAACCGCCCGGCCAGCTCGGTGACCACCTTGGTCGGTTCGGACGTCAGCAGGCTGCGGCGCTCGCCGTCCTCGAGCCAGGACACCGTGGTCGGCGCCTGCTGGCGGCCGCCGAGCGTCTCCGGCTCGCCGATCTCGACGATGCCGGCCGCCGGCGATCACCCCGACCCGGTCGGCCAGCCGCTCGGCCTCCTCCAGGTAGTGCGTGGTCAGCAGGATCGTGGTGCCGTCCGCGCGCAGGCTCTCGATCAGGTCCCAGAACTGCCGTCGCGCCTCCGGGTCGAAGCCGGTGGTCGGCTCGTCCAGGAAGACCAGCTCGGGGCCGCCGAGGATGCCCAGCGCGACGTCCAGGCGGCGCCGCTGGCCGCCGGACAGCTCGCGGGCCCGGGCCCCCCGCTTGGCGGTCAGGCCGACGGCCTCGATGACGGCGTCCGCGTCGCGCGGAGCCGGGTAGTAGGTGCGAAAGTGCGTGATCACCTCGTCGACCGACAGGTCGGCGTTGTCCTGGGTCGACTGCAGGACGATGCCGATCCGGGCCCTCCACTCGGGCCGGCGGTGGGCCGGGTCCTCGCCGAGCACGAGCACGTCGCCGGCGGTGCGGTCGCGGTAGCCCTCGAGGATCTCCACCGTGGTGGTCTTCCCGGCACCGTTGGGCCCGAGCAGGGCGAAGATCTCACCGCGGTGGACCTCGAGGTCGATCCCGGCGACCGCCTCGACCTGGCCGTACCGCTTGTGCAGACCTCGCACGGTGATCGCGTCGGCGGGACCGTCGGCTCCGGGCACGGGTCAAGCCTTCCACATGCCTCCTCATGCCTTCCTCATGTCTTCCTCAGACGGCCTCAGAACAGCCGCGAGCCGGAGTCGTCCACCCCGCGCAGCGCCTCGTAGTCGAGCGTCACGCAGTCGATGCCCCGGTCGCCGGCCAGCACCCGTGCCTGCGGCTTGATCTCCTGCGCAGCGAGCACGCCGCGGACCGGGGCCAGCAGCGGGTCCCGGTTCAGCAGCTCCAGGTACCGGGTGAGCTGCTCGACCCCGTCGATCTCGCCGCGGCGCTTGATCTCGACCGCGACCGCCGCGCCGTCGGCGTCCCGGCAGAGCAGGTCGACCGGGCCGATCGCCGTGGGGTACTCGCGCCGCACCAGCCGCCACCCGCTGCCGAGTCGGTCGACCTGCTCGGCGAGCAGCTCCTGCAGGTGCGACTCGACGCCGTCCTTGACCAGGCCGGGGTCGGTGCCCAGCGCGTGGGTCGAGTCGTGCACGACCTCCTCGATCCGGATCAGCAGCTGCTCGCCGGCCTTGTTGGTGACCGTCCAGAGCTGGCCGGCGCCCTCGCCGTCCGGCTCGGTCCGCAGCGTGCAGGGCGGGCTCATCCAGTTCAGCGGCTTGTACGCCCGGTCGTCGGCGTGCACCGAGACCGAGCCGTCGGCCTTGACCAGGACGAGCCGGAGCGCGGTCGGCAGGTGGGCGCTGAGCCGGCCGACGTAGTCGACGCTGCAGCGGGCTATCACCAGGCGCATGCAGGGCACGCTAGCCTGCGTCGCGTGGAGCAGCCGACCGACTCCGGGCCGTACGACTACATCGTCGTCGGCGCCGGCAGCGCCGGCTGCGTGGTCACCTACCGGCTGGCCCGGGCCGGGCACTCGGTCCTGGTCCTGGAGGCCGGCGGGGACGACCGCGGCATCGACGAGGTGGCCATCCCGGCCGCCTTCCCGAACCTGTTCAAGACCGAGCACGACTGGGACTTCGAGACCGTCGAGCAGAAGCACGCGCTGGGCCGGCGGATGTACTGGCCGCGGGGCAAGCTCCTCGGCGGATCGTCGTCGATCAACGCCCAGCTGTACGTGCGCGGCAACCGGCTCGACTACGACACCTGGCGGGACGGGCACGGGTGCGTCGGGCTGGGGCTACGCCGACCTCCTGCCGTACTTCCTGCGCGCCGAGGACAACTCGCGGGGCGCGTCGGACTACCACGCCGTAGGCGGCCCGCTGCGGGTCGAGGACGCCCGGTTCACCCACGAGCTGTGCCACGCATTCGTCGAGTCCGCCGCGATGTACGGGATCGAGCGGAACGAGGACTTCAACGGCGCCCGGCAGGACGGGGCCGGGCTGTTCCAGGTCACCCAGCGCGGCGGCCGGCGCTGGTCGGCTGCCGACGCCTACCTCCGCCCCGCGACCGAGATCGCCGGGGTGGACGTGGTCACGCACGCGCTGGTGACCGGCGTGGTCGTCGCCGGCGGCCGCGCGGTGGGCGTCCGCTGGCGCAGCGAGGGCCGCGAGCACGAGGCGCGGGCCACCGCCGAGGTGGTGCTGAGCGGGGGAGCGGTCAACTCCCCGCAGCTGCTCATGCTGTCCGGGATCGGTCCGGCCCCGCACCTGCGCGAGCTGGGCATCGACGTCGTCTCGGACCTGCCCGGGGTCGGCGGCAACCTGCAGGACCACCTGGCGGCGCCGGCGATCTGGATCACCCAGGGCACGACGAGCCTGCACGACCACGAGAACCTCGCCTCGCTGCTGCGCTGGCAGCTGCGCCACGACGGCCCGCTCGCCTCGACGGTTGCCGAGGCGTGCGCGTTCGTCCGATCCGACCCCGCGCTGCCGGCACCCGACCTGCAGTACCACGTCGCCGCAGCGGCGTTCGCGGAGAACGGGCTCGCCGAGCCGCCGGGACCGGGGTTCACGATGGCGCCGGTGCTGGTGTCCGTCGCGAGCAGCGGCACGCTGCGGCTGGGCTCGGCCGACCCGTCCTGGCGCCCGGTCATCGACGCCGGCTACCTGTCGGCCGACGAGGACCTCGAGGCGCTGGTCACCGGGATCGGGATCTCGCGGGCGATCGCCCGCGAGGGTGTGCTGCCGAAGTGGCTGGCGCACGAGTGGCTGCCAGGTCCCGGCGCGGTCAGCCCGGACGAGCTGCGCGAGGCGGTGCGCCGGCACAGCCAGACGTTGTACCACCCGGTGGGGACGTGCGCGATGGGCGTCGGTGACCAGTCCGTGGTCGACCTGGAGTGCCGAGTCCGTGGGGTCGAGGGGCTGCGCGTCGTGGACGCCTCGGTGATGCCGGCGGTGCCGCGCGGGAACACCAATGCGCCCACGATCGCGATCGCGGAGCGCGCCAGCGACCTGATCCTCGGCCGCGAACCACTACCCGCCGACGCCCCCGCCTGACCTCCGAGCTGGCACTGCGCTATCAGCGGGCACAGCACGGCTACCAGACGTCGCCGTCGCGCCAGTCGCAGGTGAGGTCGCCGGACGGGTCCAGCGGGACCGGGCCCGGCAGCACGAAGATCCAACCCTCCTCCTCGGCCGGTGCGGACGACACCGGCCGGGGTGAGCGCGAACGTCGGGCCCTGCCAGCGCAGCCAGCCGCGGGAGAGGTAGAAGTCGACCGCCTCGTCGGTCGCGCCCAGGGCGCCCAGGTCGTACGCCCGCCGCACGACCCGTTCGAGGGCGGCCATCATGGTCGTCGCGTGCCCGCGGCGGCGGCGGTCAGCGCGGACGCCGACGCCCTCGACGTACCCGGTGCGCAGCGCCCGCCCGCCGTGCAGCAGCCGGCGCTGGACGACCGAGGCGTGCCCGACGACCTCGCCGTCGTCGACGACGACGGCGTGCACCCCGCCGAGCGCGTGCTCCCAGTCCTCGTCGGTCATCTCCGGGGCGAACACGTCGTCCAGCAGCGCCCGCGCGGCCAGCAGCGTCCGCGGTTCGAGGTCCGCGGTGTGCGCCACGACCAGCTCGGCCATGCCCGCAACCTAGCGAGCGGTCGCGTCCGCCGTCGCGCGCCGCCGACGGGACCTGTGGCCCTGCCACGTCCGCCGGCGCTGCCTACGTTCGTCCGAGTGCGAGCGCCGCACCCGGCGCACGGCACGTGCGGCCAGGACCGTCCGGGCTGCGCCAGAACGTGCTCAACATCGTGCTGGACGACATGCGCGACGACACGCTCGCCCAGTTCTCGGCGTACATGCCCAGGACCGTCCAGTGGTCCGCACCCAGGACCTTCTCCGTGAACGCCGACGTGTCGACACCGTCGTGCTGCCCCGCCCCGGGCCCTGGAGCAGGTTGGTCAGCGGCTCGTCGAGGCGGCGGTACTGTGGAAGGCATCCTCATCTTGAGGCTGAGCACTCCCGCTGACGGGAGAGGGACGGCACTCGGATGACAGTTCCCGCAAGCGACTCTGTCCTGCCCTCGTTCGCCCCCCGCACGGTCGGCGCGCTCAGGTACTCGACGGCGGCCGACGGCTCCAAGCTCGTTCCCGCCCTGCCGGGCGGCACCGTCGCCAGGGAGGGCCGCAGGCGGGTGCCCACCGGCCAGTGCCACGCGGTGCCGCGCTGGACCCCCGCCAGGGCCGTGTGCGGCCTGCTGACCGAGCGGATGGCCCTGTGGCCGGAGGACGACTTCAGCCGGCGGCGCGTCGACGTCTGTCCGCAGTGCTCCGCCGCCGTGCGCGCCGAGGAGTCGGCCGGGCTGTCCGCCAGCGGGTAGCCCCGGCCGCCGGCTGGGCCGGCGGTGCTGGTCGTCAGTCCTGTCGCCAGCCCCGCCGACGGCCGTGGATCGCCGTCATCGCCTTCACCAGCAGGTCGACCGACGCAGGCTTGCGGTCGAACGTCGTCAGCGCGACCGGCGGCCGGAACCGCTGCCGGGTGATCGCCTTGGGGCGGCTGAACTCGCGCAGGCCGTCGGCGCCGTGGATCCGGCCGAAGCCCGACTCGCCGACCCCGCCGAACGGCAGCGCCGGCACGGTCGCGAACGCCACGGCGGCGTTCACCGAGGTCATCCCCGAGCGCATCCGCCGGGCCAGCTCCATCCCGCGCCGCCGGGAGAAGACCGCCGACCCGAGCCCGTACGCCGACGCGTTCGCCCGGTCCACCGCCTCGTCCGCGTCCCGCACCCGGGCCACCGCCAGGGTCGGCCCGAACGTCTCCCGGGTCATCGCAGGGGAGTCCTCGGGGACGTCGACGAGCAGCACCGGGTCGACGTACGGGTCGCCGACCGACCCGGTCCCGCCGACGACCGCCCGACCGCCCCGGGACAGCGCGTCCGCGACGTGCTCGCGGATCACCTCGAGCTGGCGCGGCATGGTGATGGGTCCGTACGAGGCCGCCGAGTCGCTGCCGGGCCGCAGGACCCGCATCCGGTCGGCGAGGCGGCGCAGGAACTCGTCGTACACCGAGTCGACCGCGTAGACCCGCTCGACCCCGACGCAGGTCTGGCCGGCGTTGCCCAGACCGCCCCAGGTGGCCGCGTCGGCGGCGGCGTCCAGGTCCGCGTCCTCGTCGACGATCAGGGCGTCCTTGCCGCCGCACTCGATCAGCACCGGGGTCAGCGTGGGCGCGCAGACGGCCATCACCTTCCTGGCCGTCTCCGACGAGCCGGTGAACGCGAGCTTGCCCACCCCGGCACGGCACAGGGCCTCCCCGGTGCCGGCGAACCCGGTGACCAGCTGCAGGACCGGCTGCTCGGGCACCACCTGGGCGAACGCGTCCACCAGCCAGGCGCCGATCCCGGGCGTCAGCTCGGACGGCTTGAACACGACCGCGTTGCCGGCCGCCAGGGCGTAGGCGATCGACCCCATGGGCGTGAGCACCGGGTAGTTCCACGGCCCGATCACCCCCACGACCCCGACCGGCTGGTACTCCAGCCAGGCCTGCTGGTTCAGCGAGAGCAGGCCGGGCCGGACCGTGCGCGGCCCGAGCACCTTGGCGGCGTGCCGCGCCGACCAGTCCACGTGCTCGATGGTCAGGATGATCTCGAGGAGGGCGTCGTCGACCGGTTTGCCGTTCTCCCGGTGCACGAGCTGGGCGAGCTGGCGCATCCGCCGGGTCAGCACGCCCTTCCACGCCAGCAGCCGCTCCCGCCGCCCGGCGTAGCCGAGGTCGGCCCACCACTGGGCGGCCACCCGGGCCCGGTCCACGCTCTCGCGGACGGTGGCCTCGTCGTCCACCGGCCAGGTGGCGATCACCTCGCCGGTCGCCGGGTCCAGGGACCCGAACCGGTCCAGAGCCTGCCGGTCGTGCGCGAGCGTCATCTCGGCGCCTTCCTCTGAGGTCTACTTCGAGTTCTACCCGGGCCGGTCTGCGCGGACCGTCGGGGACAGTCTGCGACACTTCCGCCGTCGGATCACCATGCCATCGGAGCCATCGGCACGGCTCGAAGGGACGGACATGTCGGACAGCAGCATGGACCCTGCGGCGGTGTCGGCAGCGCGGGAGCTCGGCAGCCACGGCGGCGTCGGAGTGGTCGGGCTGGGCACGATGGGGGCCGGGATCGTCGAGGTCTTCGCCCGGAACGGCCTCGTCCGTCGTCGGCGTGGACCGCGACGAGGAGTCCGTGCAGCGCGGGCGCGGCCACCTGCAGGCGTCCACCGACCGGGCGGTCCGCCGCGGCAAGCTGACCGAGGCCGAGCAGGCCGAGATCTTCGACCGGATCCGGTTCACGACGTCGATGGAGGACCTCAAGGACGTCGAGCTGGTCGTCGAGGCGGTCCCGGAGAGCCTGGAGCTCAAGCGGGAGATCTTCGCCCGGCTGGAGGCGATCACCCAGCCGGACACCCTGCTGGCGACCAACACCTCGTCGCTGTCGGTGACCGAGATCTCGGTCGCCAGCGGCCGCCCGTCCCGCGTGGTCGGGATGCACTTCTTCAACCCGGCGCCGGTGCAGCGGCTGGTCGAGGTGATCGGCACTGTCGTGACCGACGCCCGCGTGCTGGCCGAGGTCGAGGCGTTCGCCGTCCGGCTCGGCAAGATCCCGGTCGTGGTCGGGGACAAGGCCGGCTTCATCGCGAACGCGCTGCTGTTCGGCTACCTCAACCACGCCGCATCGATGTTCGAGACGCGGTACGCCAGCCGCGAGGACATCGACGCGGCGATGAAGCTCGGCTGCGGGCTGCCGATGGGTCCGCTCGCGCTGCTCGACCTCATCGGGCTGGACACGGCGTACGAGATCCTCGACACGATGTACCGGCAGTCGCGTGACCGCCTGCACGCGCCCGCACCGGTGCTCAAGCAGATGGTCACGGCCGGGCTGCGGGGTCGCAAGACCGGACGTGGCTTCTACACCTACGACGCGCCGGACTCGCCGGTCGTGGTGCCCGATGTGCACACCCCGCAGCCGCACCAGCCCGGCGCGCACGCGGGGGGCGGCGCGGACGGTGCGGCTGCGGTGCGCCGGGTCGGCGTGGTCGGTTCCGGAACGATGGCCACCGGCATCGTGGAGGTGTTCGCCAAGGCCGGCTACGACACGTTGTACGTGGCCAGGGGCGAGGAGAAGGTCACCCGGGTGCGGGCCGCGCTGGAGCGCTCGCTGGACAAGGCGGTGCTGCGCGGCAAGCTCGACGAGGCCGACCGCGACGCCGCGCTCGCGCGGGTGCGCGGGACGGCACGGATGGACGACCTGGCCGACCGAGACCTCGTCGTCGAGGCGGTCGTGGAAGAGCTGTCGGTGAAGCAGGCGCTGTTCGAGACACTGGACGAGATCCTGCCGCCGGGGGCCGTGCTGGCCACGACGACGTCCAGCCTGCCGGTCATCGAGCTGGCCGCGGCCACCGCACGACCGGCCGACGTGGTCGGGCTGCACTTCTTCAACCCGGCACAGGTCATGCAGCTGGTCGAGGTGGTGTCGACGGTGAACACGTCCGCGCAGACCGAGGCGACGGCGCTGTCGGTGTGCGAGCAGCTGGGCAAGCACGCGGTGACCTGCCCGGACCGGGCCGGCTTCATCGTCAACGCCCTGCTCTTCCCCTACCTCAACGACGCGGTGCGCATGCTCGAGGCCCACTACGCGACCGCGGACGCGATCGATGCCGCGATGAAGGTCGGCTGCGGCTACCCGATGGGGCCGTTCGAGCTGCTGGACGTGGTGGGGCTCGACGTGGCGCTGGCCATCCAGACGACGCTGTACCGGGAGTTCCGCGAGCCGGGCTTCGCGCCCGCGCCGATGCTCGAGCACCTGGTGACGGCCGGGTACGTCGGCCGCAAGGCGGGTCGCGGCTTCCGGGTCTACGAGCAGTAGCGGTCCGTACCCTGGGCGGGTGAGCCCGCGCACCAACCGCCCGCGCCGGGGCGGGCGTCCGGCGGCAGCCGTCCGCCGGCGACGACGAGCAGCCGGTCGGGGCCGGTGCGTACAGCGGTCCCGAACAGCTGGTCGAGTGGGACGGCGAGGAGTGGGTGGCCCGCCGCATCACCGGCTCCGCGTCCACGAAGCCGTACCGCTGCCCCGGCTGCGACCAGCAGATCCGGCCGGCGACCCCGCACGTCGTCGCGTGGCCGGCGCAGTCCGGCCGCGGGCTCGAGGACCGGCGGCACTGGCACACCGCCTGCTGGTCGGCGCGCGAGCGGCGCCGGCCGCGCTGACCCGGCGGGCGGCCCGACCCGGCGGCTAGCCTGGCCGGATGGCGGCCTGGCTGGACCGGACGTCGACCTGGTTGGTCGACAACGGCTGGGCGCCGTGGCTGTTCGCCCTGCTGCTGTTCCTGGCGTTCGCCGAGGCGGCGTTCTTCCTCGGGTTCGTGATCCCCGGCGAGACCGCGCTCGTGCTGGGCGGCGCGCTGTGCGCCACCGGGGTCTTCCCGCTCGCCGCCTTCCTGCCGGCCGCCGTGGTCGCGGCCATCGCCGGCGACTCGGTGGGGTACGAGGTGGGGCGGCACTTCGGGCCGCGGATCCGGCTGTCCAGGCTCGGGCGGCGCATCGGCGACAGACGCTGGGGGACCGCCGAGTGGTTCTTCGCCCAGCACGGCGGCAAGGCGGTGTTCCTCGGCCGGGCGCAGGCCCTGCTGCGGGCCTTGGTGCCCGCGCTGGCCGGCAGCAGCGGGCTCCCGTACCGGACGTTCCTGCCGTGGAACGCGCTCGGCGCGCTGGTCTGGGGCGGGGGCGTGGTCCTGCTCGGGTACGCCTTCGCGCACTCGTTGGAGCGGCTCGAGGCCGGGCTGAAGTACTGGGGCATAGGGGCGCTCGTCGTCCTCACGGTGGGCGTGCTGTTCGTCGTCCGGCTCGGACGCCGGGCCGAGCGCGAAGCCGAGGCGGCGTACGAAGCGAGCACCGGGGAGCCGAGCACGGGTGCGCCCGGTGGTGAGAGCGCATGAGCGTGCAGATCCGCTCCAACACCGTGCTGCCGGCGCGTCGCGAGCCGTTGAGCCTCGCGACGGAGGACGGCCTGACCCTGCTCGGCGAGCTCGCGCTGCCGCCGGACCGCGAGCCGGTCGCGACCCTCGTCTGCCTGCACCCGCTGCCGACCGCCGGCGGGATGATGGACAGCCACGTGCTGCGCAAGGCCTCCTGGCGGCTGCCGGCGCTGGCCGGCCTCGCGGTGCTGCGCTTCAACACCCGCGGCACGGAGTCGGCGGCCGGCCGCTCCGACGGTGCGTTCGGCGACGGTGACACCGAGCGGGCCGACGTCGTCGCGGCGGTCGACGAAGCCGTACGGCGTGACCTGCCCCACCCGTGGCTGCTGGGCTGGTCGTTCGGTACCGAGCTCGCGCTGCGCTGGGGCTGCCTGGGCGGTGTCGAGGGCGCGATCCTGCTCAGCCCGCCGCTGAAGTCGGCCACGGACGCGGACCTGGACCGTTGGGCCGCCTCCGGCAAGCCGTTGCTGGCGCTGGTGCCCGAGCTCGACGACTACCTGCAGCCGGACGAGGCCAGGCGCCGGTTCGCGCGGGTGCCGCAGGCCCGCGTCGTCGGGGTGGACGGCGCCCGCCACCTGTGGGTCGGCGAGGCGTACGTGCGACGCGTGCTGGACGAGATCGTGCAGCAGGTGGTCCCGGGTGCTGCGCCGCTGCCGACCACGTGGGAGGGTCCGTACGTGACCTGGAACGACCTGACCGGGACGGCGAGGGCGGGTACGTGAGCATCGATCTGTCCGGCAAGACGGCGCTGGTGACCGGGGCGTCGCGCGGGATCGGGCGGGCGATCGCGGTCGCGTACGCCGAGGCCGGCGCGGACGTCGCGATCCTGGCGCGCGACGCCGAGCGGCTCGCCGAGGTCGCCGCAGCGGTGGAGTCCGCCGGCAGCCGGGTGGTGGTGCTGGTCGCGGACGTGACCCAGCAGGACGCCGTCCAGCTGGCCGTGTCGTCGGCGATCGAACGGCTCGGCCACCTCGACATCGTCGTCAACAACGCGGGCGGTAACTCGTTCTCGACCCCGTTCGTGGGCATCCGTTTCGCCGGGTGGCAGAAGACGATCGCGCTGAACCTGGACTCCACGGTGCACGTCTGCCAGGCGGTCGGACCGCACCTGCTCGAGCGCAGGTCCGGGTCGGTGGTCAACGTGGCGTCGGTGGCGGGGCTGGCGGCGGTGCCGTTCATGTCCCACTACGGCGCGGCGAAGGCGGCGGTGCTGTCGCTGACCCGGTCGCTGGCGGTCGAGTGGGCGTACGCGGGCGTGCGGGTGAACGCCCTGGTCCCGGGCTGGGTGGCCACCGACCTCACCGAGTTCGCCCGGGCGGAGCCGTCGATCGAGGAGGGGCTGCTGGGCCGGGTGCCCATGAAGCGGTGGGCCACCCCCGAGGAGATCGCCGGCCCCGCGGTGTTCCTGGCCAGCGACGCGTCCAGCTTCATGACCGGCCAGGAGCTCGTCGTGGACGGCGGCCTGTCCGTCACCTGACCCGGGACGGGCGGCTCAGACCTCGGCGAAGCGGTTGATCGCGGCCAGGTGCTTCGCGCGCAGCTCGCGGTCACGGACGCCCAGCCCCGTCGACGGGGCCAGGGCGAGCACGCCGATCTTGCCCTGGTGCCGGTTGTGCTGGACGTCGTACGCCGCCTGGCCGGTGTCCGCCAGCGCGTACGCCCGCGACAGCGTCGGGTGGATCCGCGCCCGCTGGATCAGCCGGTTGGCCTCCCACGCCTCGCGGTAGTTCGCGAAGTGCGAGCCGACGATGCGTTTGAGGTTCATCCACAGGTAGCGGTTGTCGTACTCGTGCATGTACCCGCTGGTCGACGCGCAGGTGACGATGGTGCCGCCCTTGCGCGCGACGTACACCGACGCGCCGAACGTCTCCCGGCCCGGGTGCTCGAAGACGATGTCGACGTCGTCCCCGCCGGTGAGCTCGCGGATCCGCTTGCCCAGCCGCTGCCACTCCTTGGGGTCCTGGGTGTGCTCGTCCTTCCAGAACCGGTAGCCCTCGGCGTCGCGGTCGATGATGAGCTCCGCGCCGAGCGAGCGGCAGATCGCGGCCTTCTCCTCGCTGGACACCACGCAGACCGGCGTGGCGCCGCCGCCCAGGGCCAGCTGGGTGGCGTACGACCCGAGCCCGCCCGACGCTCCCCAGATCAACACGATGTCGCCCTGCTTCATCCCGGCGCCGTTGCGCGACACCAGCTGGCGGTACGCGGTCGAGTTCACCAGCCCGGGGACGGCCGCCTCCTCCCAGGTCAGGTGCGCGGACTTGGGGAGCAGCTGGTTGGCCTTGACCAACGCGAGCTGCGCGAGCCCGCCGAAGTTCGTCTCGAACCCCCAGATCCGCTGCTCGGGGTCGAGCATCGTGTCGTTGTGCCCCTGCGGGCTCTCCAGCTCGACGGACAGGCAGTGCGCGACCACTTCGTCGCCCGGCTTCCACACGTGCACGCCCGGCCCGGTCCGCAGCACGACCCCGGACAGGTCCGAGCCGATGACGTGGTACGGCAGGTCGTGCCGCTTGGCCAGCGGCGAGGTCCGCCCGTACCGCTGCAGGAACCCGAACGTCGAGACCGGCTCGAAGATCGACGTCCAGACGGTGTTGTAGTTGATCGAGCTGGCCATCACGGCGACCAGGGCCTCGCCCGGGCCGAGCTCGGGCGTCGGGACCTGCTCGACGTGCAGCGAGCGGCGCGGGTCCTTGTCCCGCGAGGCCATCCCCTGGAACATCTCCTGCTCGTCCCGGTGCACGGTCACCGCGGTGTACTCCGCCGGCACCGGCAGCGCCGCGAACGTCTCCACGGTGCCGTCCCCGGCCAGGATCGCCTCCAGGATCTCCTTCACCCCACGCTCCCCGGATGCTCGACCAGCTCCACCAGGACCCCGCCGGCGTCCTTGGGGTGCACGAAGTTGATCAGGCTGCCGGACGTCCCGTGCCGGGGCTCGTCGTACACCAGTCGCAGGCCCTTCGCACGCAGGTCGGCGCAGGCAGCCTCGATGTCGTCGACGGTGTAGGCCATGTGCTGGATCCCGGGCCCGTTACGGTCCAGGAACCGGGCCAGAGCCGACTCCGGGGTGGTCGGAGCCAGCAGCTGCAGCCTGGTCCGCCCGTCGCCGGTGGCCAGCATGGCCTCCCGAAGGCCCTGGTCCTGGTTGGTCTCGACGTGGACGCAGCTCATCCCGAAGGTCCGCTCGTAGAAGGCGACGGCCAGGTCCAGGTCGGCGACGGCCACCCCCACGTGATCCATGCGGCTGAACACAGGAGCCCTCCGTCGTCATGGTCGCCCTCGCCGCCGGTATCGTTGCAGGTCAGCCGTCCACAGTCCCCAGGAGGGGTGCCATGACCGGGGCTCCGAACTCTGCAGCGACCCGCTCGGTGATCGTCGCGGGGGCCCGCACCCCGATGGGGCGCCTGCTCGGGTCGCTCAAGGACATGTCCGGCGCGCAGCTCGGCGGGGTCGCCATCGAGGCCGCGCTGCAGCGCTCCGGCGTCGCCCCGGACCAGGTCGAGTACGTGATCATGGGCCAGGTCCTCCAGGCCGGGACCGGCCAGATCACGGCGCGGCAGGCCGCGGTCGCCGCCGGCATCCCGATGACCGTCCCGGCCCTGACGATCAACAAGGTCTGCCTGTCCGGCCTGGACGCCATCGCGCTCGCGGACCAGCTGATCAGGGCCGGCGAGTTCGAGATCGTGGTCGCCGGCGGCATGGAGTCGATGACGCAGGCTCCGCACCTGCTGCCCGGCTCGCGGGAGGGCTACAAGTACGGCGACGTCACCCTGGTCGACTCGATGGCGTACGACGCGCTGTTCTGCGCGTTCGACCAGAAGGCGATGGGGCTGGCGACGGACACGTACAACGACCGGTACTCGGTGAGCCGTGAGGACCAGGACGCGTTCGCGGCCCGTTCGCACCAGCGGGCGGCCGCGGCGGCCAAGGACGGGATCTTCGACGCGGAGATCGCGCCGGTGCAGATCCCCCAGCGCAAGGGCGACCCGGTCGTGGTCAGCACCGACGAGGGCATCCGAGGCGACACGACCGCCGAGACCCTCGCCCGGCTGCGGCCGGTCTTCCGGCCGGACGGCACCATCACCGCCGGCACGTCGTCGCAGATCTCCGACGGGGCGGCCGCGGTCGTGGTGATGAGCCGCGCCAAGGCCGAGGAGCTGGGCCTGACCTGGCTCGCCGAGATCGGTGCGCACGGCGTGGTGGCCGGCCCCGATGCCTCGCTGCACGAGCAGCCGGCCAACGCGATCAGGGCCGCGCTCGCCCGCGAGGGCCTGGAGCCCGCCGACCTCGACCTCGTCGAGATCAACGAGGCGTTCGCGGCCGTCGGGCTGGTCTCCCAGCGTGCGCTCGGGCTGCCGGACGACAAGGTGAACGTGAACGGCGGCGCCATCGCGCTCGGTCACCCGGTCGGGATGTCCGGCGCCCGGCTGGTCCTGCACCTCGCGCTGGAGCTGCAGCGGCGCGGTGGCGGCGTGGGGGCGGCCGCGCTGTGCGGCGGCGGCGGCCAGGGCGACGCCCTCGTCGTCCACGTGCCCGGGAGCTGACCCGTCCGGTGCCTCGCGCCGACCGCGTCCCGGACCTCCTCGACCGGGCCCGCCGCGGTGACCCGCGTGCCACCGCCCGGCTGGTCACGCTGGTCGAGGACGGCTCGCCGCTGCTGCCCGAGCTGGCCGCCCTGCTGTGCGCGGGAGGAGCCGCTCCCGGCGGGGACGCATCGGGCGGTGCCCGGGTGGTCGGCCTCACCGGACCGCCGGGGGTCGGGAAGTCCACGCTGACCAGCGCGTTGGTGACCGCCTTCCGGGCTCGGCAGGAGCGGGTCGCCGTGATCGCTGTCGACCCGTCGTCGCCGTTCTCCGGCGGCGCCCTGCTCGGCGACCGGGTCCGCATGCAGGAGCACGCCACGGACCCCGGGGTCTTCATCCGGTCGATGGCGGCCCGCGGGCAGCTCGGCGGCCTGGCGGCCGCGACGCCGCAGGCCATCCGGGTCCTGTCCGGGGTGGGGTTCGACGTCGTGCTGGTGGAGACGGTCGGCGTCGGGCAGTCCGAGGTGGAGGTCGCTGCCGCCGCGGACACGGTGGTGCTGGTGCTGGCCCCGGGCATGGGCGACGGCGTCCAGGCCGCCAAGGCGGGCATCCTCGAGATCGGCGACGTCTACGTGGTGAACAAGGCCGACCGGGACGGAGCCGAGGCCACCGCGCGGGAGCTGCGGCACATGGTGCGGCTCGGGCGCCAGCTGGGCACCGCCGACGGGACCGGCTGGGAGCGGCCCGTCCTGCGCACCGTGGCCACCGGCGCTGACCGCACCGACGAGACCGGCGTCGCGGGGCTCGTCGCCGCCCTGGACGCGCACCTGGCCTGGGCCGGCCCCAGCGGTGCGCTGGTCGTGCGCCGCCGGCGCCGGGCCGCCGACGAGATCGCCGCACTGGCGCTGGCCAGGCTGCGGGCCGGTGCCGGGTCGTTCGACGACGGTGGGCTGCTCGAGAGCCTGGCCGAACGGGTCCGCACCGGCGAGACCGACCCCTACCGGGCCGCGGACGAGCTGCTGGCCGTCAGCGGCGCTGCCATGCCTGCGGCGCGGTAGTCAGCGCCTCCACCTTGGCCGGCAGGTGGCCCTCGACCAGGTCCTGCAGCGACACGCCCTCCAGCACCTCGCGGACGGCCGCCCGCAGGGCGATCCACACGTGCGGGAGCGCCGTGGCCGCGCCCTCGTACTCGGTGTCCTCGGGACGCAGCCCGCGGACCGCGGCCAGCGGGCCGTCCACCGCCCGGATCACGTCCGCCACGGCGATGTCGCTCGCCGGTCGGGCCAGCCGGTAGCCGCCGTCCACGCCACGGCGGCTGATCACCACGCCGTCCTTGCGCAGCTCGGTGAAGATCGTCTCGAGGAACTTCGCCGGCAGGCCCTGCCTCGCCGCCAGGGTGTCCACCGTCACGTACCCGGTGCCGCCGGTGGCCGTGAGCTCGGCGAGCGCCCGAACCGCGTAGTCGGCCTTCGCGGAGATGTGCACCCGTCCATCAAATCAGGCCGGTCCCGCCGCCGCCTCCAGATCACCCTGCGGCTGCCGCCTCCACCTCGAGCAGCGACGTGCTCGCGCGTTCCCGCTCGTGCGCCGCCACGCCGCCGCGGACCCCGAAGAGACGCTTGGACACGACGAGGTAGGCGACCAGCCCCAGGTTGACCACGAAAGCGGTCACCCGCAGCCAGGTGACCTTCTCGGTGAGCTCGTACACCTCCAGCGGCAGGAACGCCCCGGTGGCGATCACCGCGAGGTACTCGCCCCAGCGCTGGAGCGACCACAGGCCCACCCCCTCGGCCACCTGGACCGCGGCGTACGCGAACAGCGCCACGGCCACCCAGGTCAGCGTGCCGTGGGAGGCTCCCAGCAGGCTCTGGATGCGGGCCACGGTGGGGCTGCGCGCCAGGTCGATGTTGAGCACGTCCGCCAGCGGCTTGGCCGCGGGCAGGATCTGCGCGAACAGCTGCTGGAGCGAGGTCTGGGCGTTCTCGAACCGCAGGACGGCCACGCCCAGCAGGGCGAGCAGCAGCGCCCGCAGCCACCGCTCGACGCGCGAACAGCCGCAGCACGGTCGCGTCCCGCAGGGCCCGCCCGCGCAGCACGACGGGCGCCTGCTCGGCCGGACCGCTCCCGGCCGGGTCGCCGGGCACGAAGTCCCCGCAGCGCAGGCAGCGCCAGGCCTCGCCGGCCGGCGTGGCGGTACGCATGCGGTCGGCCAGCGCCGGCTCGTCGGGCGCATAGGTCGCGTGCCCGTGCCGGGCGCAGCCGCGCAGGTTCCAGTCCACGGCGGACAGCATGCCCGGCCACCGGTCGGCTCGTCGCCACCGCCCGGTCGCGGCCGCGCCGGGCGGTCAGGGAAGATGGGGGCATGAGCACGCCTGCGGGACCCGGACCCCAGTTCAGCGCGTACGGCGCGGTCGACCTCGGAGCGCTCGCCGCGCAACGGGCCGCCAAGGAGCGCGCGGAGGCCGCGATGGCCGAGGCCGCGCGCGCCGCGGCCGCCGGCGAGGTGCCGCCCGCCGCGGCAGTGACCGTGGTGACCGAGGACACGTTCCAGGCGGACGTGGTGGACCGCTCGTTCGCGGTCCCGGTCGTCATCGACTTCTGGGCGACGTGGTGCGGGCCGTGCAAGCAGCTCTCCCCGATCCTGGAGAAGCTGGCCGTCGAGGCGGCCGGCGCGTGGGTGCTGGTCACCGTCGACAGCGACGCGAACCCGCGGCTGTCCCAGGCCTTCCAGATCCAGAGCATCCCGACGGTGTTCGTCGTCTGGCAGGGCCAGCTCATCCCGGGGTTCACCGGGGCGCTGCCGGAGGCCGAGCTGCGCTCGTTCGCCGAGCAGGTCGCCGCGTTGCCGACCCGGACCTCCTCGACCGCCGCGACCGGCACCGATGCGTCCGCCGGTGAGCCACCCCCAGCGGAACCGCTCGACCCGCTGGAGGAGGCGGCGCTGGACGCCCTGGACGCCGGCGACCTGGACGCGGCCGCGGAGGCGTTCGCGCGGCTGGTGGAGGCGCAGCCGGGCAACGCCGAGGCGCGCATCGGGCGGGCCCGGGTCGATCTGCTCCGTCGTACCCGGGACGCCGACGCGGTCGCCGCGCGGGCGGCCGCGGAAGCCGCCCCCGACGACGTGGGCGCGCAGACGCTCGCCGCGGACTTCGACGTCGCGAACGGACGCGTCGACGAGGCGATCGCCCGACTGGTGGAGACCGTGCGCCGCACCGACGGTGCCGACCGCGACGCCGCCCGCACCCACCTGATCGGGCTGTTCGACCTGCTGGGCGACGACGACCCGCGGGTGCCGAAGGGCCGCACAGCGCTGGCGAACGCGCTGTTCTAGCCCTCCCGCTCAGCCGCCGGCACCGGGGAGCACGACGAGGGGCGCCCCGGAACCGAGCCAGTCGACACCGTC
Organism: uncultured Actinomycetota bacterium; assembly: GCA_963771835.1. Taxonomy (GTDB): domain Bacteria; phylum Actinomycetota; class Actinomycetes; order Prado026; family Prado026; genus CAVQCJ01. The sequence goes on along the minus strand of CAVYVA010000001.1, from coordinate 1,210,839 downwards.
GAGCGCCGGCCCGCTGACCACCCGGTCCGAGCTCGCCGTCGGAGCACCACCGGCCCAGTCCGCCGCGTGCAGCGAACCCGCCCCGTCGACCCGGTACAGCGTCCCGTCGGCTACGAACGCACCGGTGGTGCCGGTCAGGTCGGCAGCGTCCGCACCGCCCGCCACCACGTGCTCCTCGGCGCCGACGATGCCCGCGTCCGGGCCGAACGCCCGCCAGAACAGCGAGGGCGAGCCGGCCAGGGTGTAGTAGAGGCGGCCGGCGTCGACGAAGGCGGCGGTGACCCAGCTCGTCTCGTCGGTGAGCAGCGTCGCGGGCATCCCGCGGTAGGTCTGGCCGGTGGGGAAGCCGTTCTTCACCGTGGCCCAGGCCGGGTCGTCGTACGGATCGAGCACGGTCTGCGCGCCCGGGCCGTCCGGTCCGACCACCCGAGCGCGCAGCGTGCCGTCACCGGGTGCGGCGTACACCGTGCTCCCGACCGTGAACGCGAACCTGCCGGCCGGCCACCCTGCGCCCGCTTGCGTCGTCTGTGGGCCCACCGTCGACCCGTCGAACGTGCGGCAGGCCGCGCCGGCGTCCGGGGCGCCGACCGCAGCCAGCCGGCACACGCGCACCGGCAGCGTCGGTGCCACGGCGTCCGCCGCGGGCGACGTGCCGTCGTAGGGGAAGAACGCCACCCGACCACGTCGGTACCTGCGGTCGCCGATGTAGGCGGTGTCGCTGCCGACGTACAGGCCGTTCTCCGTCACCAGCAGCGCGGTCGTGCCCACGCCACGCGGGTTGCGGCCCGGGTTCCACGCCTGCGGCAGGCCGGTCAACGGGTCCAGCGCCGCGATGCCCGGCCGGGGGACGGCGCCGGGCAGCGCCGACCAGGTCGCGGTCGTGTTGTTCATCCAGCGCATGTGGCCACCGACGTACACGCTCGTCGCGGTGACGGCGACGGACAGCAGCGTGTCGCCCCCGGTCTCGGCCACCCAGGTCGGCGGCACGTCGGAGCCGGTGCGGCCGATGTCCCAGCGAGCTGCCGCGTCGCAGGCCCAGCGCTCGCCGTTCAGGCCGTACCCGCCGGTCGTGACCACCACGAAGTAGCCGCCGTCCGGGGAGAAGGCGACGTCCCGGACGTAGGAGTCCCAGTACGTCATGCACGGCGGCACGTACAGCGAGGTCGCCCAGGTGGCGTCGACCGTCAGCGAGGTGGGGCCGAGGAGCAGCATCGCGACCTGGTCGCGGGACTGCGTGCCCACCATGGTGAAGTTGCCGATGGCGACCAGGTGCGTGCCGTCAGGGGACACGCCCAGCCGGGTGGGGCCCACCCAGGCCTTGCTCTCGCCGGGCAGCCCGGTCCAGTTGTGGTGCCCGGTGAAGGCGAGTTTCGTGTAGCCGTCGACCGCCCCGGTCGCGGGGTCCAGGCTCACCAGACCGCGGCGGCCGACGGCGCCGGCCTTGGTGAAACCGCCGGCGACCAGGACATGTCCGTGCGTGACCACGATGTCGTCGACCGGGCCGTTCAGCACCGGCGGGACGAAGCCGGCGACCGGTGCACCGGTCACGGTGTCGAGCAGCGCGAGGTGCGGCATCGCCGCGCCGTCGATGTGCGTGAACGTTCCACCGACGAGCACGGTGCCGGCCGACGGTCCGGGCGCGACCGCGTCGACCTCGCCGTCGGCCAGCGGAGCGAAGCCGGGGTCGAGCGTTCCCGTCGCGGCGTCGAACGCGAGCAGCCGCTGCCGGGTCACGGCCGTTGCCTTGGCGCTCGTCGCGGCCGACGTGAACGTGCCCCCGGCGATAATCCGGCTGCCCACCTCGGCCAGGTCGAGGACCGCGCCGTCCCGGATGTCCGGGGTGCCCGTCGCGGGCACGGCCGACACCAGCGACACCGGGTTCGCAAAGGCGGAAGCGGGTTGCCCGGCGGCCGATGCAGCCCCCGCACTGCCGGCCAGTGCCACCACCGCCAGCGAGGTCGCCGCCGCTGTCATCCGGACGGCGGCGAACGTCCCGGTTCCCCTCTGACGGTGCTGCATGCGGTACTCCTCGAGCTCGTGTCGGGTGCGGTCGCGACCTGTCGACCGGCAGACGCGAACGTACGACGACGCGTCCGGCGCGGAGAACGGCCGAAGCGGTCGACCGTGTTGCCGTTAGACGGATCCCGGCACACCAAATTCGACGAACGAATCAAGCGCAGCAGCTGCTTCTTCCGCTCGGGCGAGGGCGAGATCAGCCGGCGTGCCGCAGCCAGATCGTGGCCAGCGGCGGGAGGATGACGCGCGCCGATGCGGGGCGGCCGCGGTGCGAGCCGGCGCCGGCCTGCACGCCACCGAGGTTGCCGACGCCGCTGCCGGAGTACAGGCCCGAGTCGGTGTTGATGATCTCGTCCCAGCGTCCCTCGAACGGCAGGGCCAGCCGGTAGCCGTCGTGCGGGATCGGCGGCGAAGTTCGCGACGCACGCGACGACCGACCCGTCATACCCCCAGCGCAGGAACGCGAACACGTTCCCGACCGAGTCGTCGGCGTCGATCCACTCGAAGCCGCCCGGGTCGTGGTCGCGCTGCCACAGGGCGGGGGTCCCGCGGTAGGCGCTGTTGAGGTCGCGGACGACCGACTGGACGCCGCGGTGGTCGGCGTTGTCGAGCAGCCACCAGTCGAGGCTGCGCTGCTCGGACCACTCGGCTTCCTGCGCGAGCTCGCCGCCCATGAACAGCAGCTGCTTGCCCGGGTGCGCCCACAGGTAGCCGAAGTACGCCCGCAGGGTGGCGAGCTGACGCCACCGGTCGCCGGGGATCTTGCGCAGCAACGAGCCCTTGCCGTGGACGACCTCGTCGTGGGAGAGCGGCAGCACGTACCGCTCGCTCCACGCGTACATCAACGGGAAGGTCATGTCGTTGTGGTGGTAGGCGCGGTGGATCGGGTCGTGCGCGATGTACCCGAGGGTGTCGTGCATCCAGCCCATGTTCCACTTCAGCCCGAAGCCCAGGCCGCCGGAGTCGGTCGGCTGGGTGACGCCCGGCCAGGCGGTGGACTCCTCGGCGACCATGACCGCGCCGGGGGCGCGCTTGTAGACGGTGGCGTTGACCTCTTGCAGGAAGGACACGGCCTCGAGGTTCTCCCGACCGCCGAGGGCGTTCGGGGTCCACTGCCCCGGCTCGCGGGAGTAGTCGAGGTAGAGCATCGAGGCGACGGCGTCGACCCGCAGGCCGTCGACGTGGAACTCCTCGAGCCAGTACACCGCGTTGGCGACCAGGAAGTTGCGGACCTCTCGGCGGCCGAAGTCGAAGACGAGCGTGCCCCAGTCGGGCTGCTCCCCGCGGCGCGGGTCGGCGTGCTCGTACAACGGGGTGCCGTCGAAGCGGGCGAGCGCCCACGCGTCCCTGGGGAAGTGCGCGGGGACCCAGTCGACGAGGACGCCGATGCCGGCCTGGTGCATGCGGTCGACGAGGTACCGCAGGTCGTCGGGGTGCCCGAACCGCGCCGTCGGTGCGTAGTAGGAGGTGACCTGGTAGCCCCACGAGCCGCCGAACGGGTGCTCGGCGACGGGCATGAGCTCGACGTGGGTGAACCCGGTGTCGCGCACGTAGTCGACGAGCTGCTCGGCCAGGTCGCGGTAGCCGAGCCCCTTCCGCCAGGACCCGAGGTGGACCTCGTAGATGCTCATCGGGCCGGTGTGCGGGTCGGCCGCGGCCCGCGCGGCCATCCAGTCCTGGTCTTCCCACGTGTACGTGGACTGCTCGACGACCGACGCGGTGGCCGGTGGTGCCTCGGTGGCCCTGGCCATCGGGTCGGCCTTCTGCCGCCAGACGCCGTCGCGGCCGAGGATCTCGTACTTGTACCGGGTGCCGGCACCCGGGCCGGGCACGAACAGCTCCCACACCCCGGTGGAGCCGAGGGAGCGCATGGGGAAGCCGCGTCCGTCCCAGTAGTTGAAGTCGCCGACGACCCGCACGCCCTGCGCGTTGGGCGCCCACACGGCGAACGCCGTGCCGTGCACCGGGCCGGCGAAGCCGGGGTAGTCGTGCACGCGCGCCCCGAGCACCGCCCACAGCTGCTCGTGCCGGCCCTCGGCGATGAGGTGCTGGTCGAGCTCGCCGAGGGTGGGCAGGAAGCGGTACGGGTCGTCGGCGACGATCGGGCCGTCGCCGTAGTCGACCTCGATCCGGTAGTCGGGCACCTCGGGCAGCGGGAGCACGGATGACCAGACACCTTCGTGCCGGTGCTCGAGCGGGTGACGGTCAGGGCCGACGAGGACGGTCACCGACCTGGCCCACGGCCGCAGCACGCGGAAGGTCATCCCGTCGGGGCCGGGGTGCGGGCCGAGGACGGCGTGCGGCTCGTGGTGGGCCCCGGCCACGAGCCGGTCGAGCTCCTCGACGGGGACGGTGTCGACCGGCACCGGGTCGCGGCTCATGCGGCCAGCCTCTCCGCGGCGGTCAGCGGCAGGACGAGCCAGCCGGGCCGCATCCGGGCCTCGTACACGACCTCGTACACGACCTTCTGGGTGAGCAGCGCACGGAGCAGCACGTCGTCGTCGCGGGGGTCCCGCCCGGACGCCTCGGCGTAGCCGGCGCAGAAGGCCTCGGTGTTGTGCTCGACCCACTCGGCCGCGCGGTACGCACGCTGGGAGTCGCCGGGGTGGTCGAGCAGGACCAGGCGGGCGGCGTAGTCGAACGAGCGCATCATGCCGGCGACGTCGCGCAGCGGGGTGTCCAGGGCCCGGCGCTCGTCGGCCGGGCGGGCCGGCTCGCCCTCGAAGTCGAGGACCTTCCAGCCGGCCGGGGTCCGCAGCGTCTGCCCGAGGTGGAAGTCGCCGTGCACGCGCTGGACGTCGACCTTCTGGCCCGAGCGGGCCAGGGCGAGCAGGTCGTCGTAGGCGTGCCGCAGCCCGGCCGAGAACTGCCCCAGCACGGGCACCTCGGCCACCGCCTCGTCCAGGTCGGCGTGCATGCCGGCGACCCGCGCCGCGACCTGCTCGGAGTCCAGCACCGACGTGGGCAGCGCCTCCCGCAGGGAGGCGTGCACCTCGGCGGTCACCCGGCCCAGCCGCTCGGCCTCGCCGGCGAAGTCGGACCCGACGTCGGAGGGGTGCAGGTCGGCCTCGACGAACAGGTCCCGCACGCTGGCCTGGGCCGACTCCCAGCCCTCGGTACCGCCGACCAGGAACTCCTGCAGGAACGCCAGCACGCCGTCGTCGCTGTCCGCCCAGCCCAGCGGGGTCGCGATGTGCCGGCACCCGACGGAGTCGAGCGCGAGCTGCACCTCGACGTCGGGGTTCACCCCGGGGGCGACCTGCCGGTAGATCTTGAGCGCCATGGCGTCGCCGTACACCAACGTCGTGTTGGACTGCTCGCCGGTCAGCACCAGGCTGGGTCGGTCCGCCTCGATGCGCGGGCCGGCCCGGTGGAACCGCACAGCGTCGACGGTGGCCTCCTCGGCCATCAGCCGCGGCCAGACGCCGGTCACGTCCCGGTCGTGCAGGGCGTCGTAGCACGGCTGCGCACCGATCCGCGCGTGCTCCAGCCGCTGGACCGGCTCGGCCGGGCACTCCACGGCGATCTGGTAGCGAGCGGCGGCCCCGTCCAGCGGACGGGCGGTGACCACGAGCAGCTCGACCACCGGGTCGTCCAGCAGCCGGGCGAGCCGGCGCACCTCGACCACCTCGACCTGGCTGCCGCGGCCGGAGAACCAGCGCTGGGCCGACAGGAACTCGGCGAACTCGTCCGCCGACGGCAGGTGCTCCTCGGAGCTGCTGGGCTGGCCAGCGTGCCGGCTCACGGCGCGCCGCCGTCGAGCCGGAACCAGTAGAACCCGTGCCCGGCCATCGTCAGCAGGTAGGGCAGCTCGCCGATCCGCGGGAAATGGGCGCCGCCGAGCACCTCCACCGGCTGTACCCCCTCGTACGCTCGGAGGTCCAGCTCGACCGCCTGGGCCGAGCGGGACAGGTTGTTGACGCACAGGACTGTGTCCACGCCCTCCGGTCCTTCCCACCGTCGGACGAAAGCGAACACCGACGGGTTGCTCCCGCCCAGGTCGGTGAGGGTGCCCAGCCCGAAGGCGGGGTTCTGCTTGCGCACCTCGATCATCCGCCTGCTCCAGTGCAGGAGCGAGGTGGAGTTCTTCAGGGCCGCCTCGACGTTGGTCACCTGGTAGCCGTAGACGGCGTCCTGGACCGGCGGGAAGACCATCCGGCCGGGGTCGCAGGCGGAGAAGCCCGCGTTCCGGTCGGGGGTCCACTGCATCGGGGTCCGGACCCCGTCCCGGTCGCCCAGCCAGATGTTGTCGCCCATGCCGATCTCGTCCCCGTAGTACAGGACGGGAGAGCCGGGCAGCGAGAACAGCAGCGCCGTGAACAGCTCGATCTGCCGCCGGTCGTTCTCGAGCAGGGGCGCCAGCCGCCGCCGGATCCCGATGTTGGCCCGCATCCGGGGGTCCTTGGCGTACTCGGAGTACATGTAGTCGCGCTCTTCGTCGGTGACCATCTCCAGCGTCAGCTCGTCGTGGTTGCGCAGGAAGATGCCCCACTGGCAGCGCTCGGGGATCGGCGGGGTCGCTGCGATGACGTCGGAGATCGGGTAGCGCGACTCGCGCCGGACGGCCATGAACAGCCGCGGCATCACGGGGAAGTGGAAGGCCATGTGGCACTCGTCGCCGTCGCCCAGGTAGTCGACGACGTCGGCCGGCCACTGGTTGGCCTCCGCCAACAGCACCCGGTCGGGGTAGAGGCGGTCGACCTCGGTCCTGACCCGGCGCAGGAACTCGTGCGTGGCCGGGAGGTTCTCGCAGTTGGTCCCGTCGGCCTCGTACAGGTACGGGACCGCGTCGAGCCGGAAGCCGTCGATGCCCAGGTCGAGCCAGAATCGCAGCGCCTCGAGGATCGACTCCTGCACCCTGGGGTTCTCGTAGTTCAGGTCCGGCTGGTGCGCGAAGAACCGGTGCCAGTAGTACTGCCGCCGCACCGGGTCGAAGGTCCAGTTCGACGTCTCGGTGTCGACGAAGATGATGCGCGCGCCGCTGTAGCGCATGTCGTCGTCGGACCAGACGTAGAAGTCTCCGTACGGCCCGCCCGGGTCGGCCCGGCTGGCCTGGAACCACGGGTGCTGGTCCGAGGTGTGGTTCATGACGAAGTCGATGATCACCCGGATGCCGCGCTCGTGCGCCTCGTCCACCAGCTCGACGAAGTCGCCGATCGTGCCCAGGTCCGGGTGCACGTCGATGTGGTCGGCCACGTCGTACCCGCCGTCGCGCATCGGCGACCGGAAGAACGGCGGCAGCCACAGGCAGTCGATGCCGAGCCACTGCAGGTAGTCCAGCTTCTCGGTGAGCCCGTTGAGGTCGCCGATGCCGTCCTCGTTCGAGTCGAAGAACGAGCGGACCAGCGCCTCGTAGAACACCGCGCGCTTGAACCAGTCGGGGTCGCCGGGCGTCCGCTCGTCGTACGGGTCCGGCAGCGCGCGGCTCACGGGGCGTTCCTGCGCACGGCCAGCACGTGCGCAGGCTCCACGAACGGGTCCAGCCTTATGTAGTTGCGAGCACCCCACAGCCAGCTGTTGCCGGACAGCAGGTCGTGCACGGAGAACGTCTCGTCCCAGTCCAGGCCCAGCGCGGGCAGGTCGAGCTCGACCACGGTCTCGCGGGCGCCGTGCGGGTCGAGGTTGACGACCGCGATGAGCGTGTCCTCGCCCTCGGTCTTGCTGAACGCGATCACCTCGTCGCTCTCGGTCCGGTGGAACCGCAGGTTGCGCAGCCGCTGCGTCGCCGGGTGGTCACGGCGGATCTGGTTCAGCCGGGTCAGGTACGGGGCGAGGCTGTGGCCGGACTGCTCGGCGCCGGCCCAGTCCCGCGGGCGCAGCTGGTACTTCTCCGAGTCGAGGTACTCCTCGGACCCGGGCCGGACCGCGACGTGCTCGAAGAGCTCGTACCCGGCGTAGACCCCCCACGTCGGCGACAGCATCGACGCGAGCACGGCGCGGATCTTGAACGCCGGCGGGCCGCCGTACTGCAACGACGCGTGCAGGATGTCCGGGGTGTTCACGAAGAAGTTCGGGCGCATGTACGGCGCCGTCGTCGTGGACAGCTCGGTGAGGTACTGCTCGAGCTCCCACTTCGCCGTCCGCCAGGTGAAGTAGGTGTACGACTGCTGGAACCCCACCTTGGCGAGCTGGCGCATCATCGCCGGGCGGGTGAACGCCTCGGCCAGGAAGATCGCGTCCGGCGCGGTGACCCGCAAGTGCGCGAACAGCCGCTCCCAGAACGCCAGCGGTTTGGTGTGCGGGTTGTCCACCCGGAAGATCCGTACCCCGTGCGAGAGCCAGTGCTCGACGATCTCCACCACCGCCGCGAACAGCCCGTCCGGGTCGGTGTCGAAGTACATCGGGTAGATGTCCTGGTACTTCTTCGGCGGGTTCTCGGCGTAGGCGATCGTGCCGTCGGCGCGGTGCCGGAACCACTCCGGGTGCTCGGTGACCCACGGATGGTCGGGGGAGCACTGCAGGGCCAGGTCGAGCGCGACCTCCAGCCCGGACTCGCCGGCCGCCGCGACGAACGCGTCGAAGTCCGCCATCGTGCCCAGGTCCGGGTGGATCGCCAGGTGGCCGCCCTCGGCGGCGCCGATCGCCCACGGCACCCCCGGGTCGTCGGGCCCGGCGTCCAGGGTGTTGTTCGGCCCCTTGCGGTAGGAGCGCCCGATGGGGTGGATCGGCGGCAGGTAGACGACGTCGAAGCCCATCGCGGCCACCGCCGGCAGCCGGGCCGCGGCCGTCGCGAACGTCCCGCTGCGCGGCGGCCTGCCCTCGACGACGACCGCACCCTCCGAGCGCGGGAAGAGCTCGTACCAGGCGCCGTACAGCGCCCGCTGCCGTTCCACCCGCAGCGCCACCTTGTCGGATCGGGTCACCAGCCGGCGGACGGGGTAGCGGCGGCCGGCCGCCAGCACCTGCGGGGCCAGGGCCGCAGCCAGCCGGACCGGCGCGGGGAGCCGCTCGTCGCGCAGCGCCACCGCGACGTCCCGGAGGATGTCGCGCTCGGCCCCCTTCGCACCCGCGACGGCCTCGTCGAACAGCAGAGCACCCTCGCTCAGCACCAGGTCCACGTCCTGGCCGGCGGGGATCTTGATCGCGGCGTCGTGCCACCAGGTGGCCAGCGGGTGGTCCCAGGCCTCGACCCAGAACGTCCAGTCTCCGACGGCGGTCGCGGCCACCTCGGCGCCGAACCGGTCGGTTCCCGGTACAAGATCGTCCATGGGCGTCCACGGGACCGCCGGGGCGCCCTTGGGCCCGCGCAGGACCACATTCGCGCCGACCGCGTCGTGGCCCTCCCGGAACACGGTCGCTGTCACCGGGAACGACTCCCCGACCACAGCCTTCGCCGGGAACCGACCGCAGTCGACCGTCGGCTCGACATCGACGACGGGGATGCGTCCGGTACGGGTGGTGGGCCGTGGAGTGGGCATCGGGTGCGAACCTATCGGCTCGGATCCGAAACGCGGCCGTAACGCCGGCCCGGCGCCCGTCATTTAGGCTCTGCGACCATGCGCGCCATCCGCCGGTTCACCGTGCGTACGACCCTGCCCGATTCGCTCGCCCCGCTCGCCGAGCTCGCCACCAACCTGCGCTGGTCGTGGCACCCGCCGACACGGGACCTGCTCGCGGCGGTCGACCCGCAGGTGTGGGCCGAGGTGGAGCACGACCCGGTCCGGCTGCTCGGCGCGGTGGCCCCCGAGCGGCTCGACCATCTCGCGGCCGACGGGGACTTCACGGCCCGGGTGCGGTCCGCCCACGAGGACCTGCAGCACTACCTGACCGCCCCGCGGTGGTACCAGAACCTGCAGGCCGAGCAGGCCGGCCGGGCGGACGCGCCGCCGGTCGCCATCGGCTACTTCTCGCCGGAGTACGGCATCACCGCGGTGCTCCCGCAGTACTCCGGCGGTCTCGGCATCCTGGCCGGCGACCACCTCAAGGCCGCCAGCGACCTCGGCGTCCCCATCGTCGGCGTCGGCCTGCTCTACCGGAGCGGGTACTTCCGGCAGTCCCTCTCGCGGGACGGGTGGCAGCTCGAGACCTACCCGGTGATCGACCCGCACGGCCTGCCGCTGACCCAGCTGCACGCCGAGGACGGGACCCCGTTGCGGGTCGAGGTCATGCTGCCCGGGCAGCGCCGGCTCGCTGCGCACGTCTGGAAGGCGCAGGTCGGCCGCGTGCCGCTGCTGCTGCTGGACTCCGACGTCGAGGAGAACGCCCCGGCCGAGCGCGAGGTCACCGACCGGCTGTACGGCGGCGGCAGCGAGCACCGGCTGCTGCAGGAGATGCTGCTGGGGATCGGCGGGGTGCGGGCGATCCGGGCCTTCTGCGCACTCACCGGGCACCCCCACCCCGAGGTCTTCCACACCAACGAGGGGCACGCCGGTTTCCTCGGGCTGGAGCGGATCCGCGAGCTGACCCTGGCCGGGCTCAACTTCGACGGGGCGGTCGAGATGGTCCGCGCCGGTACGGTCTTCACCACCCACACGCCGGTCCCGGCCGGCATCGACCGGTTCCCGCGCGAGCTCGTCGAGCAGTACTTCGGCGGCGACAACGCGGTCCCCACCGTGCCGGTGGACGCCATCCTCGCCCTGGGCGCAGAGACGTACGAGGGCGGCGACCCCGGTGTGTTCAACATGGCCGTGATGGGGCTGCGGCTGGCCCAGCGCGCCAACGGCGTTGCGCGGCTGCACGGCGCGGTCAGCCGGCGGATGTTCAACGGTCTGTGGCCGGCGTTCGACGCCGACGAGGTACCGATCACGTCGGTGACCAACGGGGTGCACGCGCCCACCTGGGTCGCGGAGGAGGTCATCGACCTGGCCCGCCGGACCGTGGGTCCGGAGCTGGTCGACGAGGGTCGCGGGTGGGAGTCCATCGAGCACGTCGGCGACTACGACATCTGGTCGGTGCGGAACGTCCTGCGCGCCCGGCTGGTGCAGGTGGTCCGGCGGCGGCTGCGCGCCGCCTGGCTCCAGCGCGGCGCCAGCGCCGCCGAGCTGGGCTGGGTGGACGACGTCCTCGACCCCGGCGTGCTGACCATCGGCTTCGCCCGCCGGGTGCCGTCGTACAAGCGCCTCACCCTCATGCTCCGCGACCCGGACCGGCTCCGGGCGCTGCTGCTCGACCCGCAGCGGCCGGTCCAGTTCGTGGTCGCCGGCAAGGCGCACCCGGCCGACGACAGCGGCAAGAAGCTGATCCGTCAGCTGGTCGAGTTCGCCGACGACCCGGCGGTCCGGCACCGGATCGTGTTCCTGCCCGACTACGACATGGCGATGGCCGAGGACCTGTACCCCGGCTGCGACGTCTGGCTGAACAACCCGCTGCGCCCGCTGGAGGCCTGCGGGACGTCCGGGATGAAGGCGGCGCTCAACGGCTGCCTGAACCTGTCCGTGCTGGACGGCTGGTGGGACGAGATGTACGACGGCGAGAACGGGTGGGCGATCCCGACCGCCGACGGCGTCGACGACCCGGACCGGCGAGACGACATCGAGGCGGCCGCTCTCTACGACCTCGTCGAGGGCCCGGTCGCGACCCGCTTCTACGACCGTGGCCACGACGGGCTGCCGGAGCGGTGGATCGCGATGGTGCGGCACACGTTGCGCTCGGTCGGACCCAGGGTGCTGGCCAGCCGGATGGTCTCGGACTACGTGCACCACCTGTACATGCCCGCGGCCGCGTCCGGGCGGGCTCTGGACCGGACGCCTCTGCACGTCGCCGCGAAGCAGCTCGCCGAGTGGAAGCACCGGGTGGCCAAGGAGTGGGGCGGCGTCCGGGTCGACCACCTCGAAGCCGGTGGGGTGGGCGACGCGCCCGCGCTCGGGGACACCCTCCAGCTGCGGGTGTTCGTGTCCCTCGGCGCGCTGGCACCCTCCGACGTCCAGGTTCAGGTGCTCTACGGCCAGGTCGACAGCGACGACCGCCTCACCGCCCCGGCCGCCATCGAGCTGGCGGCCGCGGTCGAGTACGAGGGCGGCCGGTGGCGGTACGACGGCCTGCTGCCGCTGGCCAGGGCCGGCTCGTTCGGGTACACGGTCCGGGTGCTGCCGAGCGAGCCGCACCTGGCGTCCCCGGCCGAGATGAACCTCGTCGCGCTGCCTCAGACGCCCGGTGCGATGACCGACGGCGACCTGCGCTAGCCGGTCCGCGTTCTGCCGGCGGCGGGCTCAGCCTGCGGCTGGGGTCGCGCGCAGGAGCACCGCGCAGCGCGGGCTGAGGTCCAGGGACGCGCCGGCCGCCAGCTGGGCCGACGGAGCGTCCAGGGGACGGTCGTCGCGGGTGTCCAGCACCACGCTCCAGGCCTGGCCCCACGGCCCGTCCGGCAGCACGAACCGGGCCTGTTCGGCGCCCCCGTGCAGCACCAGCAGGAACGTGTCGTCGTGCCGTCGCCGGCCAGTCCGGGTCCGCGCCCGCAACCCGTCGCCGGACAGGGCCATGCCCACGGTGGACAGGTCGGTGCTGAACCAGTCCGTGTCGGTGAGCTCGGCGCCGCCGGCGCCGAACCAGGCCAGGTCCTTGAGCCCGCCCGGGTAGGCCGGCCGGCCCTCCAGGAAGTGCTTGTGCCGGAACACGGGGTGCGCGCGCCGGACGGCGAGCAGCGCGCGGGCCCAGTCCAGCAGCTCGTGCTGCCAGGGCTGCAGGTCCCAGTCGACCCATGAGGTCTCGTCGTCCAGACAGTACGCGTTGTTGTTGCCGCGCTGGGTGCGGCCCATCTCGTCACCGGCCATCAGCATCGGTACGCCGGTCGACAGCAGCAGCGTGGTCAGCAGGTTCCGGATCGACCGTCGCCGGTCCGCCAGCACCGCGGCGTCGTCGGTCTCACCCTCGACACCGTGGTTCCAGCTGCGGTTGTCGTCCGTCCCGTCGCCGTTGTGCTCACCGTTCGCCTCGTTGTGCTTGCGGTCGTACGTCACCAGGTCGCGCAGCGTGAACCCGTCGTGCGCCGTGACGAAGTTGACCGACGCGAACGGCCGGCGGCCGTCGTCCCCGTACAGGTCCGACGAGCCGGACAACCGGTAGCCGAGGTCGCGAACCCCGGCGCCGGCGCCGCGCCAGAAGTCGCGCAGGGTGTTGCGGTACTTGTCGTTCCACTCGCTCCACAGCGGCGGGAACTCGCCGACCTGGTAGCCGCCCTGCCCGACGTCCCACGGCTCGGCGATCAGCTTGACCCGGGACAGCACCGGGTCCTGGCCGATCGTGGTCAGGAACCCGCCCAGCATGTCCACGTCGTGCATGGACCGTGCCAGCGCCGCGGCCAGGTCGAACCGGAACCCGTCCACGTGCATCTCCAGGACCCAGTAGCGCAGCGAGTCCATCACCAGCTGGAGGACGTGCGGGTGGCTCACGTCCAGGGTGTTCCCGCAGCCGGTGTAGTCGGCGTACCGGCGCCCGTTGTCGCGCAGCCGGTAGTACGCCGCGTTGTCCAGGCCGCGGTAGGCCAGCGTCGGCCCGTCCTGCGCCCCTTCGGCCGTGTGGTTGTAGACCACGTCGAGGATCACCTCGAGCCCGGCCGCGTGCAGCGCCTTCACCATGGCCTTGAACTCGGTCACCTGCCGGCCGCGGCCGTCGGTCCCGCAGGCCGCGTAGGCCGCGTGCGGGGCGAAGTAGGCGACGGAGTTGTAGCCCCAGTAGTTGGTCAGCCCGCGCGAGCGGACGTCCGGCTCGGTGACGAAGTGGTGCACAGGCAGCAGCTCGACGGCGCTCACGCCGAGTGAGACCAGGTGCTCGACCGCGGCCGGGTGGGCCAGCCCGGAGTAGGTGCCGCGCAGCTGCTCGGGGATGCCCGGGTGGGTGCGGGTGAAGCCGCGCACGTGCAGCTCGTAGATCGTGGTGTCCGACCAGGGCGTCGCCGGCGGCCGGTCGTCGCCCCAGTCGAACCCGTCCCGCACGACGACCGACAGCGGCACGGACCCCAGCGAGTCGCGGTCGTCGCGGACCAGGTCCTGCCCGGCCGGGTCGGCCCAGGCGCCGAACCCGTCCCGGGCCGCGTGCCCGTAGATCGCCGGCTCGTAGCGGAGCTCGGCGTCGATCGCGCGCGCGTACGGGTCGAGCAGCAGCTTGCCCGGGTTGAAGCGCAGCCCGTGCGCCGGGTCCCAGGGCCCGTGCACGCGGAAGCCGTACCGCTGGCCGGGACCCACTCCCGGCAGGTAGCCGTGCCACACGTGGAACGTCCGTTCGGGCAACGGGTACCTGGTCTCGTGGCCGTCGTCGTCGACCAGGCACAGCTCGACCGACTCGGCGTGGTCGACCCACACGGCGAAGTTCGTGCCCCCGTCGTCGGGGGTGGCACCCAGCGGTGCCCACGTTCCCGGCCACGGCACGGTCGCTTCCCCGGTCACGTCCTCGGTCACGCCGCCATCCTGCCCGACCGACTGCCCTGCCCGACTAGGGTGAGGCGGGTGGGAGAGCTGGTCCGGTTCGAGGTAGACGGCGGCATCGGCACGATCCTGCTTGACCGGCCGCCGATGAACGCCCTGTCCCGGCAGGTGCAGGAGGAGCTGCGCGACGCGGCGGCCGAGGCCGCCGAGCGCACCGACGTCCGCGCCGTGGTCGTCCACGGCGGCCCCAAGGTGTTCGCGGCCGGCGCCGACGTCAAAGAGATGGCCGGCTGGTCGTACGCCGACATCGTGCAGGTCGGGACCCGGCTGCAGTCGGCGTTCACCACGGTGGCCCGGTTGCCCAAGCCGACGGTCGCGGCCATCACCGGGTACGCCCTGGGCGGCGGGCTCGAGCTGGCCCTGTGCTGCGACTTCCGGGTGGCCGGCGACAACGCCAGGCTCGGTCAGCCGGAGATCCAGCTGGGACTCATCCCCGGTGCGGGCGGCACGCAGCGACTGCCGAGGCTGGTCGGTCCGGCCCGGGCCAAGGACATCGTGTTCACCGGCCGGTTCGTCGGGGCCGAGGAGGCGCTGGCGATCGGGCTGGTCGACCGGGTCGTCGCCCCGGACGAGGTGTACGCGCAGGCGCGGGCGATGGTCGAGCAGTACGTCCGCGGCCCCGCGCAGGCGCTGCGCGCCGCGAAGGAGGCGATCGACGCCGGCATGTCGGTCGACCAGGACAGCGGGCTGGCGCTGGAGCGGCACCTGTTCGCCGCTCTGTTCGCCACCGAGGACGGGCAGAGGGGGCTGACCTCGTTCGTCGAGCACGGTCCGGGTCAGGCCGAGTTCACCGGCCGCTGACCGCAGCATGACCGCGACCGGTGACCAGCTCACCCCGCAGATGGTCCGCGAGGCTCTGGCGGCCGGCGACGCCAGCCTCCAGCGCCGGGCGAACGTCGAGTACCACGACTGGGAGGCGTCGACGTACGACTCCAAGTGGTCGATCTCGTACGACCAGCGCTGCATCGACTACGCCCGGGACCGGTTCGTCCACGTCGCGGGCCGGGACGGCTGGCCGTACGGCGACGCGCTCGAGGTGGGCTGCGGGACCGGCTTCTTCCTGCTCAACCTGGTCCAGGCGGGCGTCCTGGAACGCGGGCACGTCACCGACATCTCGCCCGGGATGGTCGCCGCGGCCGAGCGCAACGCGGAGCACCTCGGGTTCACCGTCGCCGGCCGGGTCGCAGACGCCGAGCGCCTGCCGTACGAGGACGCTTCGTTCGACCTGGTCGTCGGCCACGCGGTGCTGCACCACATCCCCGACGTCGAGCAGGCGCTGCGCGAGGTGCTGCGGGTGCTGCGGCCCGGCGGCCGGTTCGTGTTCGCCGGTGAGCCGACGCAGCGCGGGGACTTCGTGGCCAGGCGGCTGTCGCGGCTCACCTGGTACGCGGCCACCCGGGTCACGCAGTGGGCGCCCCTGCGCGAGCGCTGGGCCCGGCCGCGGGAGGAGCTCGCCGCGTCGTCCGAGGCGGCCGGCCTGGAGTCCGTCGTCGACCTGCACACGTTCGACCCGGACGCGCTCGCCCGTACCGCCCTGCGCGCCGGGGCCGTCGACGCGCGGACGGTGACCGAGGAGCTCACCGCGTCGTGGTTCGGCTGGCCGGCACGGACCTTCGAGTACGCCGTCAACCCCGACCGGCTCGGCTGGGGGTGGGCGGTGTTCGCCTACCGCGGCTGGCAGCGGCTGTCCGCGCTGGACCAGCACGTGCTCGCCCGGGTGGTCCCGGACGAGCTGTTCTACAACGTGTGCCTCACCGGGGTCAGGCCGCAGCCAGCCCGTTGAGCGTCTCCACCCGCAGCGGCACCGTGAGCGTCACCAGGCCCTGGCCGACGACGGCGACGGCCGGTCCCAGGTGCGCGGCCATCCGGGCCGCGGCGTCCGAGGAAGGCAGCAGGTCCATCCGCAGTGCGCGGAATCCCGCGAGCCGTGCGGCCGCGGCCAGGTGCCGGGCCAGCGCCGTACCGAGCCCGCGGCCCTGGTACGAGTCCTCGACCAGCACCGCGAGCTCGGCCGTGCCCGGCCGCTCCAGCTGCGCCACGTTCCCGAGCGCCCGGACCCGGTGCCGCTCGTCCACAGCCACCAGCGCCACCGTCGTCGTGAGCAGCTGCGCCTGCCACGCCGGCGACAGGGCGGGGACCACGGACAGGTACCGCCGGAAGATCGTCTCCATCGTGCAGCGGGCGTGCATGGCGGCCAGCCCGCGCCTGTCGTCCGGCCGCGCGCCGCGGACCTCGACCAGGATCGGCTCGGCCGGCGCCCACGCCCGCCGGGCGCTCCCCGGCGGGCCGGGCGGCAGCACCAGCCGCCGCGGGCGCGCCACCCACTCCAGCGCCGCCTCGCGCAGCGGCCGCGCCGGACCGCCGGTTGCCGTCATGCCGTCCAGGCTGGACGGGGCACGTTGCCGGCACGTTTCCGTCGATCAGCGCAGCGGTTACTTCTGTAGGTTCTCGCCGTGCCCGGACGTCAACCCCGCGACCCGCGACAGGCCCGCTTCCTCACCGCGGCCAGCCTGCGCTGGGTCGTCCGGAACCGGGCGTGGTCGTGGTGGTACCTCGTCCGGTACTGGCGGTTCTTCCGGTGGCGGCTGCGCAACCGGCACGTCGTCACCGAGGGGTTCGTGTTCCTGGGCCGCCGGGTCGAGCTGTCCGCCCGCAAGGGGTACGGCCGGCTCGTCGTCGGCCGCTGGGTGCACATCGGCGACGGCAACTCGTTGCGCTGCCACGAGGGCAACTTCCGCATCGGCGACAAGTGCGTCTTCGGCAAGGACAACACCTTCAACGCCTACCTCGACATCGAGGTCGGGGCGGCGACGATCGTCGCCGACTGGGTGTACGTGTGCGACTTCGACCACGTCTACGACGACATCCACGTACCGATCAAGGACCAGGGCATCGTCAAGTCGCCGGTGCGCATCGGTCCGGACTGCTGGGTGGGCACCAAGGTCACGGTGCTGCGCGGCGTCACCGTCGGCCGGGGCAGCGTCCTCGCGGCGCACACCGTCGTGAACCGCGACGTCCCGCCGATGTCTGTCGTCGCCGGCGTGCCCGGTCGCGTGGTCAAGGACCGGGTGGCGATGTACGAGGCCGCCGCCGCGCGCCGCGCTGCGCTGGAGGACATCGCTCGCAAGACTGCGCGGGCCGCGCACGCGGTCCGGCCCGACTCGTCAGGGTGAGCAGCCCCTCAGGCTCCTGCTGACCCTGACAAGTCACCTGGGCCACGTGGACCAGCGGGCGCGGGTGATCGAGTAGACGACGACGTCGAACTCCAGCCCGTCGTCCACGATGTGCCCCGCGTGGTCGAAGGTCATGCCCAGGCGGCGCATCACCGCCAGGCTGCGGGTGTTCGGCTCGTCCGTTATCGAGATGACCCGTTCCCGGTCGAGCGTGGTGAACGCCCGTTCGAGCCACGCGGACGCAGCCTCCGTCGCGTAGCCGTGCCCCCAGTGCTCGAACGCGAACCGCCAGGCCACCTCGAGCTCGTCCGGGTACGACTCCTGGTGGTGCACGCCGCACTGGCCGAGGAACGCACCGTCGGAACGGCGCTCGACCGCGAGCAGCCCGATCCCCTCGGTCTCGTAGCACTCCTGCGCCCACTCGGCGATCTCGTCGCTGTGCTGCCGGGACAACGGCTCGCCGCCGAGGGTCGCGTAGACCTCGGGGTCGGCGTTGAGGGCTGCGTACGCGGGCAGGTCGGACTCCCGGAACGTCCGCAGCACGAGCCGCGGCGTGGTCATGACGACGGTGCCGTCCCAGCTCACCATGCGCGTGCAGCCCACTCTCTGCCCCGGTTGCGGCGGCCCCACCCTCTCAGGGTGCCTCGGCCAGCAGGTTGCCGTCGCGCACGACGACCCGCAGCGGCCGCTCCAGCCGACCCGCGAGCCCGGCCTGCAGCGCGCGCTCCTCGCGCACCGCCCGTTCGTACGTCTGCACGACCCGCTCCGCGACGGAGGACCAACGCAGGTCGCGGGCGACGCGCCGGTGGGCCGCGCGGACGGTGCGTTGCGCCAGCACCCGGTCGGTGAGCAGCTCGGCGACCGCGTCGACGAGGCCGGTCACGTCGCCGGCCGTGAACGTCGCGCCGGAGACGCCGGGCTCGACGATCTCGCGCAGGCCGCCGGTGTCGGCGACCACCAACGGGGTGCGCGCCGCGGCGGCCTCCAGGGCGACGATCCCGAACGGCTCGTACAGCGACGGCACGACCACGGCGTCGGCACCGGCCAGGAGTGCGGCCAGCTCCGGCTCGGGCAGGAAGCCGGCGAACGTCACCGCGCCGGTCAGCCGCTGCCGGCGCACCCGCGCGCGCAGCTCGGGCTCGTAGGTCCCCCGACCCGCCAGGACGAGCCGCGCGCCGGGGAACCGCCGGCGCAGCCGGGGGAGGGCGTCGAGCAGGGTGTGCACGCCCTTCTCCCACTCCAGCCGGCCCGCGTACACCAGCAGCGGTGCCGGGCCGGACCGACCGCTCGCGCTCTCGCCCAGGTACGTCCGGCGGGCCGCGGCCGCGCGTGCGGGCGGGACGGTCCACTGCGCGACGTCCACGCCGTTGGGCACGACGTCGACCTTGTCGACGGGCAGCTCGAACAGCCGCACCACCTCGTCGCGCATCGACTCCGAGCAGGTGAGCACCCGGCGCGCCTCGTACGTCAGCCACCACTCGGTGGTGTGCACGGCCCGGCTCAGCCCGGTGGGCAGCCAGCCCTGGTGCCGGCCGGCCTCGGTGGCGTGCACGGTGGCCACCAGGGGCAGGCGCATCGCCTCCTTCAGCGCGGTCGCCGCGTGGCAGGTCATCCAGTCGTGCGCGTGCAGGATCTCCGGCCGGAGCTCGTCGGCGGCGCGCCGACCGGCCCGTACCCACGCGTGCCCGTCCGCGAGCACCGAGGCCAGCAGGTCCTCGCGCGGCACCAGCGGCGGGTCGGCGGGCACCCGGACGACGCGCACCCCGGCGACGACCTCCTCGTGGTCCGCCCCGTCGACGGCCGAGGTCATCACCGTCACCTCGTGGCCGGCCGCGGCCTGCGCCCGTGCCAGTCCGTGCACGTGCCGCCCGAGCCCGCCGTACACCTGTGGGGGGTACTCCCAGGACAGGTGCAGGATGCGCATCCGCGGAGGCTATACGTCCTTCGGGCGCGCCATAAGGCGTGCGTCCATGTGGGCGAAGGGTCCGTCGACGCTGCGCTGCCGGTCGGCGACTGGCAGTGCGGATCCGGCGCTCGAACGGTCCTCCTTCGAGGTTCCTGGCCAGCGTCTCGAAGTCGTGCAGGTGCCCGGCGACGCGGTCCCGCGCGTACTGCGCGGCGGAGTCCTTGGAGACCATGAACGCCCAGTCGCTGGCGAGTGCGAGCAGCGCGTCGCGGACGAGCTGGTCCAGGTCGGGGCGGCGGGTGAGCGCGCCCGGGGTGCGCTCCCGGGCCACCGCGAGCGTCGTGTCGACCACGTCGAGCAGGCGTTTGGCGACGAGGGCGTTCGAGGCGACCAGGTCGGCGACCTGCTCGCCGTCCCACACCCGCCAGTCCTTGCCCGAACCCCATGAGCCGGGACCGGGTCGCGTCGTCCCCGCGACGTGCCCGGCCTCGACCGCGCCGGCCAGCGTCGTCACCCGTACCCCCGCCGCCGGCAGGCGGCGCAGCACCGCCTCCAGGAACGCCGGGCCCTCGTACCACCAGTGGCCGAACAGCTCGGTGTCGTACGCGACGGTGACCAGGCCCGGCCGGCCGTCGCGCCGCGCGGCGAGGTCGAGCAGCCGGCGACGGACCACCGCCACGAAGTCGTCGGCGTCCGCGGTGACCGCGGCGGCGGCGCGGTCCGGGTCGTACGGGGCTTTGTGCTCCGGCTGCGTCCTGGTCGAGGTGACCCTGCAGGTGTGGAAGCCGGAGCCGTGGTCGAAGGTGTGGAAGTCGCGGTACCACGGTCCGCCCGGATAGCCGCGCCGGGGCGACCAGACCCGGTAGGTCACGTCGAGGTCCCGGCCGAACGCCACCACGTCGGTGTCGCCGACGGTCCACGCGCCCGCGGTCGACCGCCCGGCTCCGAGCAGCGTGGGGCCGTCGACGAGGAACCGCTGCACGCCTGCGGCTGCGTACATCCGCTCGAGGCCGGGCCGGTAGCCGCACTCGGGCGCCCATGCCCCGGCCGGCCGCGCCCCCCACCGCAACTGGGCGTCGTCCAGTCCGGTGCGGACCGAGAAGTCCGCCACGCGCTCGTCGAGCAGTGGCAGGAACGGGTGGGTGGCCGGCCCGCCCAGGATCTCCACCGCCCCCACCTCGGCCAGGCCACGCAGCACCGGCGAGGCGCCGTGCCGCCACCGGCTCTCGAACGTCGTCAGCGCCGCCCGGGCGGCCCGGAACTCGCGGGCGCCGGCGGTCCGCAGGTCCCGGTCCCGCGAGGTGGCCAGGGACTCGGCCCTCGCCTGCCAGAAGCCGAGCCAGGTGTGCATGCCGCGCAGGCAGTACGGGTCGTCGAGCTGGGCCGCGAGGACCGGGGTCACGGCCAGCGTCAGCAGCTGCTCGCGCCCTTCGGCGGCCAGCCGCTCGAGCAGCCCGAGCACGGGCAGGTAGGACCCGGACCAGGCCTGGTACAGCCACTCCTCGCCGACCGGCCACGAACCGTGGTGCGCCAGCCAGGGCAGGTGCGTGTGCAGGACGACGCAGCACGTCCCGACCGGTGCGGTCACCGGGCCGACCCGAGGGCGAGCAGGTCCAGGGACCGCTCGAGCGGGTGCTCCGGACTGTCCGCGGCGATGACGAAGTCGACCGCCGACAGCCCCGCGACGAACGCGGCCAGGTCCGTGTCCCATGCGCCGTACGGGCGGTCGAGCTGGGCCCGGACGAGGTCCGGCCGCCTGGTCTCGAACTCCTGGATCCGTGCTCCGTGGTGGACGCCGAGCAGACGCAGGTCACCGGCGCGCGGGGCCAGCAGCCGGGACAGCTCGGCGGCGTCGAGCTCGCGCACGTGGAACGGGTTCCCGGCCGGGAACGTGCGGCGGTTGGGGGTGGAGACCGCCAGCAGGCCACCGGGCCGCAGCACCCGCGCGCACTCGGCGACGAAACCGGGCTGGTCCCACACGTGCTCGACCGTCTGCAGGCTGACGACGGCGTCGACGCAGGCGTCGCGCAGCGGCAGCGCGACGAGGTTCGCGCGGACCGTGTCGACCGACGGGTACGTGCGCCTGGCATGCGCGACGCTCGTCGGGTCGTAGTCGATGCCGACGACGCGGGCTCCGGTGGCCGTACTGAGGTGGTCGGCGCCGTACCCTTCGCCACTGCCGGCGTCGAGCACACGCGCACGTCCTCCCCGCGCCGCCGCGGCTCCCAGCGCGTCGGCCACGTACCGGTAGCTCACCTCGTGCCGCGCGAACCAGTAGCGCTCGTGCCAGATCCCGGGCAGCGTCCGCTCGCCGGTCAGCGCCAGCCCTGGTCCGTCCGACACCGCACCTCCCGAGAACTGACCCGGACAAGCTAGGCGATGCGGCCGTCGACGAGTCGAAGCTCGCCGGCGCAGGCCTGCGCCACCTCGGGGTCGTGGGTGGCGATGACGACGACGGCGCCGCGCCGAGCCACGCCCAGGACCAGGGCGAGGATGCGCGACCGCGAGTCTGCGTCCAGCTCCGCGGTGAACTCGTCGGCGACCAGGACGGCCGGGTCGACGGCGAGGGCGCGCGCAACCGCGACCCGCTGCTGCTGACCGCCGGAGAGCTGCTCGACGAGGTGGTCGGCCACCGGCTCCAGCCCGACTGCCTCCAGCGCCGCGGCGGCGCGGTCGCGGACCTCCTCGCGGGGCAGGCCGCGTCCCTGCAGCGCCACCTCGACGTTCTCCGCCGCCGTGAGCACCGACACCAGCCCGTAGCCCTGGAGGATCAGACCGAACCCGTCCGGCACGAGGTCCGGCATCGGCCGACCGTCCACCCGCACGCTGCCTGCGTCGGGGCGCTCCAGCCCCGCCAGCAGCGCCAGCAGGCTGGACTTGCCGCTGCCGGACGGTCCGGTGACGGCGACCGGCTCGCCGGCGAACGCGGCGACCGTCACGTCGTCGAGGATCGTGCGCCCGCCGCGCGCGAACGCCAGGCCGGTCCCGACCAGCTCGCGGACCGGCTGGCGTCCGGGCAGCGGCTCGCCGTAGCGGTGCGAGCCCTGCTGGTAGCTCGGCCGGCGGGTCTTGTCCTGCTGGCGCTGCGCCGCACCTGGTGCGGCGTCCTGCGCCGGCAGGATCTCGTCGTCCTCGAGCCACTTCTCCCAGCTCACGGCCCGTCCTCCTCGCCCTCGGCCTCGGCTCCGGCGGGCGCCTGCGCTGCGGCCTCGGGCTCGTCGCCGTCGTGGCGGACCAGCTCGACGCCGTCCGGCTTGCGGACCAGCCGCGCGGTGGACCCCGGCGGCAGCGCGTCCAGCACGTCGTCGGGGAGCTGGACCGCACCCGCCACCGACACCTGGACGAACTGCTCGCGCCGCTGGCCGTGGTCGTCGGCCCGTCCGCCGACGATCGTGACGGTGCGGCCGAGCGCCTGAGCGACGTCCGCGTCGTGCGTGACCGCCACCAGGGTGGTGCCGAACCGGCGGGTGACCGTGTGCAGCATCTCGACGACCCGGTCCCGGTTGGGTCGGTCCAGCTGGCTGGTCGGCTCGTCGGCGAGCAGCAGGCCCGGGCCGCCCGCCAGCGCGACCGCGACCGCCAGCCGCTGCGCCTCGCCACCGGACATCCGTCCGACGACCTGACCGGACAGGTCCTGCAGGCCGAGCTGGTCGAGCAGCTCGGCCGGCGGCGGCAGGTCGGAGCGGCGCGAGCCGCGCACCGCGCGCTGGGCGAACGCGATGTTGTCCTCCGCCGTCCCGTACGGGAGCAGGTTGCGCGACGGGCCCTGCACCACGACGCCGACGCGTTGGGAGCGCAGCCCGAGCAGCTCGCGCTCGGTCATCCGGGCGATGTCGTCGCCGCCGATGTACAGCTGCCCGGAGGTCGGCCGCAGCAGGCCGGCCAGCAGCGTCAGCAGGGTGGACTTGCCGGACCCGGACGGTCCGAGCAGCGCCACGCTCTCGCCCGCGCGGACGGTCAGGTCCACGCTGTCCAGCGCCACGACCTCCTCGCCGTCGAGGTGGTAGACGTGGTGCAGCGCCCGGCAGCTGACGGCCAGCCCGGTCTGCAGCCCGACCCGGTCGGTGGCTGTCACTGCGCCGCCTCCCGCAGCCGGGTGGGGACGGCCGAGCGCATCAGCGCGTTGCCGGCCACCCACGCCGTCACCAGCAGCAGGAGCGCGACCGCGAGGGCGAACACCAGCAGCACCGCCGCGTGCGGGGTGTAGTCCATCGGAACCGCGGTCGTGTCGGAATACTCCGGGATGGCCGGCAGCGCAAGTCGGGCGGCGACCACGCCGGCCGGCAGACCGAGCAGGCAGCCGGTCCCGAGCAGGATCAGCTGCTCGCCGATGCACGAGCGCAGCAGCGACCGCCGCCGGACGCCGACCGCCGACAGCGCGGCGAGCTCGAACGCCCGCCGCCGCCCGGTCACGGCGACCGCCAGCGCTGTGGCGCCGGCGGCGAGCGCCGCCCCGACGACCGCGCAGGCGACGAGCAGCAGCAGTGCCAGCGCCGGGCCCTGCCGGGCCAGCTCGTCCGCGCGCTGCCCTTCGGTGCGCACGCTCTGCACGAGCAGCCCGGCGGCCTTCAGCCGCTGCACCCCGTCGGCCGGCGCCTGCGGCCCGAGCCAGACCTGCCAGTCGGCCTCGTCGGCGAAGTCCGGCAGCTGGGCCCCGATGTAGCGCACGTCGACGAGCACCCCGTCGTCGAGCGCGACGGGCAGGAGAGCCACCGTGCCGGCCTGCTGGTACGGCGGCCGACCGGCCGCTGGCGTCCATCAGGACCGCGTCCGCTCCGGCGTCGGTACGGATCGCGACGGGGGTGGCCAGCAGCGGCAGCGGGGTCGGCGAGTCCACGTGGCCCATCGCCGGCGACGCCCCGAACGTGCTGGTGAAGTCGTCGCGCAACCCCTGCGGCGACGGCGTGAGGGTGTCCTGCGTCACACCGCCGGTGCCGGCGCCGCGCCACTGCCCGGATGTGGCGAGCCGCGCGTCCAGCGGTTGCCAGGCGTCGCCGGAGCGGACTTCGAAGGCGCTGACGAGCACCGAGCCGGTCATCTCGTCGCCGAAGTCGATGGGCCGGTCCCAGACCAGTCGCGTGAGCGTGCAGCCGCCGGTGCAGGGCACGGCGGCGGTGTACGTCGCGGTGCCCGTTCGCAGCACGCCCATCCGCTGGAGCACCTCGTGCTTGATCCCGGGCCGCACCTCGATCGTCACGTTCGGCGCCGGTCCGGGTCCGCGGGCGACCTCGGTGACGCGCACGCGGATCGCGGTGCCGGTGAAGGTGATCGGGGTCGGCACCTTCGGGCCCAGCTCGGTCGCGGCCGCGTCGACGGGGACCGCCGCCGTCGGCGACCAGTGCACGACCGCGGCCAGCCGCGAGGTGTCGACGCCGAGGACGCTGCCGGTCACCGCACCGCCGTTGCCCACCCAGGTGGCCGCGGCCATCGCCCACCGACCCTGCGGGTCGACCTCGTGCGTGATCGTCACCGGGTTGTGCGCGACGTCGTACTGCACGGTCAGCACCTGGGGTGCGCCGACCTCCAGCCCGGCCCGCGTCGCGCGGTTGGCCGCAGCGACCGCCTCGCCGTCGATCGCGAACGTCGCCAGCCCCACCGCCACCGCGAGCAGGGCCGCGAGGCGCAGCCCGGCCGGACGGCGCAGCACCTGGCGGACAGCGAGGAACGATCCCACCCGCGGCGAGGCCCGGGTCGGACGCAGGGCGGCCCGGCCGAAGTACGGCAGCAGGCGCACGCCGAGCAGGGCGACGGCGAGCACGAACAGCCCGGGGGCGACCAGGCTGACCGGCCGCGGGGCGGTCCCGGCCACGCCGTTCGCGCGCAGTGCGAGCAGACCGGCGACCGCGCCGACCACCAGGACCAGGTCGAGCACCAGCGACGCGGCGCCGTGCTGCACGTCGGGCACCCGCCGCCACTGCTCGAGCACCGGCCGGGTGAGCACCCGCCGGGCGGCCAGCGCCGCGCCGACCAACGCCCCGGTGAAGCCGGCCAGGGCGCCCAGGACCGCGCCCCAGGTGAGCAGTGACCGGCGTGCCCGGGACGAGCACCCAGCCGCTCATCAGCACGACGGCACCCCAGGCGACGAGCAGGCCGACCGGCAGGGCGAGCACGAGCACCGCCACCGGCTGCCCGAGCCCGAACGCGACCGTGGAGCGGGCCCGGAAGCCGCGCAGCTTGGCCAATGCCACCTCGTTGCCGCGAGCCTCCGCCGCGTCGGTGACGACCTGGTAGAGCACGAGCCAGGCCAGCAGCGCGAGCTGCGCGGCCACCAGCGCGGTCGAGATCTGCAGCAGCGTGCGCTCGTGGTCGGCGGCGTCGAGCACCTTGAGCACGCCGGTGCGCAGGCCGGGGGTGTCGCCGGAGACGAACCGGGCCTGCACCGACTGCACCTGCCGGCGCAGCAGCGGCTCGTCGGCGAGCCGGACCCGGGTCGGGTCGATCGGGTAGTCCACCGTCAGCGGCACCTGGCTGAACGCGCTCAGGCTCAGGAACGTCGACCGGTCGACGAACACCGAGTCGATCGAGTCCGGCTGGTCGCCGCTGTGCTGCTGCGCATCGAAGTACGGGTGCCCGAACCAGTAGCCGGCGGCCGCGTCGGCCGGCCGGTAGACCCCGACGACCCGCAGCTGCAACGGGGCCTGGCCACCGCCGGACGGGCCCCCGACGACGTCCACGTTCAGCCCGGCCACCCGAATCTTCGAGCCGAGCTTCCAGCCGTAGCCGCCCGCCAGCGTGCGGGCGCTGGCCATCGCCTCCCCGGCGGCCGTCGGGCACCGCCCCCGCACCACCACGACCTGCCCGCAGAAGCCGTCCCGCCACACGACGAGCGACTGCTCGGCGCCGCTGCCGCCGACGACCGCCGTCCCGACCGGTGCGGCCAGCGCGGGGATCCGGGTCGGGTAGGCGAACAGCTCACCGGGCGCGGGCGGCGAGGAGACGCCGCCCGACGGGGCGCCGTCCTGGGAGGCGTCCACGACGTCGCTGTACACCAGCCCGGTGTCGGTGACCGGGGACGACGTCAGCCGGTCGCGCAGCGTCGACTCGCCGGCGGCCCTGGCGTACACCGGCCCGAGCGCCGCGGCGGCGATGGTGACGGTGGCCACCGCGAGCAGGGTCAGCGCGGACCCCCGGCGCCACCACAGCCCGCGGAACGTGAGGCCCAGCCGCGGCAACGCTGACAGCCACCGTGACGGCAACGCCCGAGCCCCTTCTCGCGACCCATCGGGCACCCGGCGGTGCGCCCCTGCCGGGCACCGTACCCGGGACAGGTCACGGGACGGCCGCGACCGAGATCCGGTCCGGTTCGACCCGCAGGCTACTGGCCGGTAACATCGCCGCGGGGTCGGCGCGGCCGCCCCGGTTCGATCCGGCGGCGCAGCCGCTGACACACTGCAGCCGGCGGGCGCGAAGGCGCCCCACGAGTGGGAGGTCGCTCGCGCGGATGAACATCGTCGTGTGCGTGAAGCAGGTGCCCGACTCCTGGGCGGAGAAGAAGCTCAGCCCGGCCGACAGCACGCTGGACCGTGACTCCGCCGACGCCGTGATGAACGAGCTCGACGAGTACGCCGTCGAGGAGGCGCTGCGGATCCAGGAGGCCAACGGCGGGCCCGAGGCCACCCCGGTGACGATCCTCACGATGGGTCCGGAGAAGGCCGGCGAGACCATTCGCAAGGCCCTGAGCATGGGCGCCGACGCCGGCGTGCACGTGCTCGACGACGGGTTGCACGGCACCGATGCGCTGGGGACGTCGCTGGTGCTGGCCAAGGCGCTCGGCACCCTGCAGTGGGACCTGGTGATCCTCGGCACCGAGTCCACCGACGCGCGGATGGCCGTGGTGCCGGCGATGCTGGCCGAGCGTCTCGGCGTCCCGCAGCTGACCTTCGCCGGCAAGGTCGAGGTCGACGCGGCCGCCGGCCGGGCGACCGTGCAGCGACAGACCGACTACGGGTACGACACCGTCGAGGCGGCGCTGCCCGCAGTCGTGTCCGTCGTCGAGAAGATCAACGAGCCGAGGTACCCGTCGTTCAAGGGGATCATGGCCGCGAAGAAGAAGCCGGTGACCACGCTGTCGCTGGCCGACCTGGGCATCGGCGCCGACCAGGTCGGGCTGGGCGGATCGTGGAGCGCGGTGTCGGAGTTCGCCGCGCGGCCCCCCAAGCAGGCGGGGACCGTCGTCAAGGACGAGGGGGACGGCGGCCTGAAGCTCGCCGAGTTCCTCGCGTCGCAGAAGTTCATCTGAGGGGTCGGGCACAGACATGGCAGAGGTCCTGGTCCTGGTCGACCACGACAACGGCACGGTCAAGAAGGTCACCACCGAGCTGCTCACCCTGGCCCGTCGGCTGGGCGAGCCGTCCGCCGTCCTCGTGGGTGCGGGCTACGACGCGGCCCGCGACCGGCTCGCCGAGTACGGCGCGGCGAAGGTGTACGTGGTCGACGGCGACGGCAGCGCCGGTTCCGCCGACTACGTGGTCGCGCCGCTGACCGAGGCGCTCGAGGCCGCCGTGCAGGCGGCCGGGGCGCCTGCCGCGGTCCTGGTCCCGTCGACGCCGGAGGGCAAGGAGGCCGCCGGGCGGCTGGCCGTCCGGCTCGGCTCCGGCCTGGTGACCGACGCCATCGACGTCGTCACCGACGCAGCCGACGGCACCGGTCTGGTCGCGACCCAGTCGGTGTTCGGCGGCTCGAGCGTGGTGAAGTCCCGGGTGACGCACGGCGTGCCGGTGATCACCGTGCGGCCCAACGCCACGGCGCCCGAGCCGTCCGCGGCGGCCGCCGCGCGCAGCGACTTGCCGCTCACGCTGTCCGAGGCCGCCAAGGGCGCCCGCGTCACCGGCCGGACCGCGGCCGAGCGCACCGGCCGGCCCGAGCTGTCCGAGGCATCCATCGTCGTCTCCGGCGGACGCGGGGTGGGCAGCCCGGAGGGCTTCGGCCCGGTCGAGGCGCTGGCGGACGTCCTGGGCGCAGCGGTCGGTGCCTCGCGGGCGGCCACCGATGCCGGCTGGTACCCGCACCAGTTCCAGGTCGGCCAGACCGGGAAGACCGTGTCGCCGCAGCTGTACATCGCCAACGGCATCTCCGGCGCCATCCAGCACCGGGCCGGCATGCAGACGTCCAAGACGATCGTGGTCGTCAACAAGGACCCGGAGGCGCCGATCTTCGAGATCGCCGACTTCGGCGTCGTCGGCGACCTGCACGTGGTGCTGCCGCAGGCCACCGCGGAGATCCGCAAGCGCAAGGGCTGATGCCGGCAGCCCAGGGTTGAACGGGCGCTCAGCCCCAGCGGGTGTTTCAACCTAGAATCATCTGGCGATGGCGTACCTCGACCACGCGGCGACGACGCCGCTGCTGCCCCAGGCGCTGGCCGCCATGACCGACGAGCTCGGACTGGTCGGCAACGCCTCGTCGTTGCACGCCGCGGGGCGGCGGGCCCGCCGGGTCGTCGAGGAGTCCCGCGAGCAGGTCGCCGCGGCGTTCGGGGCCCGGCCCGGTGAGGTGGTCTTCACCGGCGGCGGGACCGAGGCCGACAACCTCGCCGTCAAGGGCCTGTACTGGGCCCGCCGAGGTGCGGACCCGGTGCGCCGGGTGGTCGTCGCGAGCCCGGTCGAGCACCACGCGGTGCTGGACCCGTTGCAGTGGCTCGGGACGCACGAAGGGGCCGAGATCGTCTGGCTCGGGGTCGACCGGCTCGGTCGCGTCGACCCGGCCGAGCTCGACGCCGTGCTGGCCGTGCGTGCGGACGAGGTCGCGTTCGCCACGGTCATGTGGGCCAACAACGAGGTCGGCACGGTGCAGCCGGTGGGCGCCCTGTCCGCCGTCTGCCGCGGCCACGGCGTGCCCTTCCACACCGACGCCGTCCAGGCCGCCGGGCAGCTGCCGCTGGACTTCGCCGCGTCCGGGGCCGACGCGCTCACGGTGAGCGCGCACAAGATCGGCGGCCCGATCGGTGTCGGCGCGCTCCTGCTCGGCCGCGGGGTCGAGGTCACGCCGCTGCTGCACGGCGGCGGCCAGGAGCGGGACGTGCGCTCGGGCACGCTCGACGTCGCCGCCATCGCCGGGTTCGCCGCAGCCGCCGACGCGGCGTCGGCACAGCTGGGCGAGCGCTCGGCGCGGATCGGTGCGCTGCGCGACGAGCTCGTGGCCGCGGTGCTCGCCGCGGTGCCGGACGCCCGCCTCAACGGCGACCCCGACCCGGCCGGACGGCTGCCCGGCAACGCGCACTTCTCCTTCCCCGGCTGCGAGGGCGACTCGTTGCTGCTGCTGCTGGACGCGCGCGGGATCGAGTGCTCGACGGGCTCGGCGTGCAGCGCCGGCGTCGCGCAGCCCTCGCACGTGCTGCTGGCCCTGGGAGCCGACGACGAGATGGCGCGCGGCAGCCTGCGGTTCTCGCTCGGGCACACGTCGGTCCCCGCCGACGTCGACGCGCTGGCCGAGGCGATCGGCCCGGTCGTCGAGCGGGCCCGCGGTGCCCGGCTGGCCGCCGCCCGCCGACCATGAGGGTCCTCGCCGCACTCTCCGGCGGCGTGGACTCGGCCGTCGCCGCCGCCCGCGCGGTCGAGGCCGGGCACGACGTCACCGCCGTGCACCTCGCGCTGTCCCGCAACCCGGCCTCGTTCCGGTCCGGCGCGCGCGGGTGCTGCACGCTCGAGGACGCCCGCGACGCGCGCCGGGCAGCTGACGTGCTCGGCATCCCGTTCTACGTGTGGGACCTGGCCGAGCGGTTCGCGCAGGACGTCGTCGACGACTTCGTCGCCGAGTACGCCGCGGGACGCACGCCGAACCCGTGCGTGCGCTGCAACGAGCGGATCAAGTTCAGCGCCGTGCTGGACCGTGGCCGCGCGCTCGGCTTCGACGCGGTCTGCACCGGCCACTACGCGCGCCTGGTCGACGGTCCGTCCGGCCGGGAGCTGCACCGCGCGACCGACCCGGCCAAGGACCAGTCGTACGTGCTCGGGGTGCTGACCGGGCAGCAGCTCTCGGGGGCGATGTTCCCGCTCGGCGACACCATGAAGGCGCAGGTCCGGGTCGAGGCTGCGGCGCGCGGCCTGGCGGTCGCGCAGAAGCCGGACAGCCACGACATCTGCTTCGTCGCCGACGGCGACACGGCCGGGTTCCTGCGCCGCTCGCTCGGCGACCGGCCCGGGTCGGTGGTCGACAGCGACGGCGTGGTGCTGGGGGAGCACGAGGGCGCGTTCGCGTTCACCGTCGGCCAGCGCAAGGGCTTGCGGCTGGACCGGCCGGCGCCGGACGGCCGGCCGCGGTACGTCCTGGACATCTCACCGGTGACGTCGACGGTGACCGTCGGGTCGCGCGAGCAGCTCGCCGTGTCGTCGATCGAGGGGTCGGGCCTGCGCTGGTGCGCCGGCCCGGTGCCGGGCCCGTTCCCGTGCGGCGCGCAGCTGCGCGCGCACGGCGAGGAGCTGCCGGCGGTCGCCGAGACGGGGCCGGACGACCGGTTGCGGGTAGCCCTCGCCGAGCCCGCGTTCGGCGTCGCCCCCGGCCAGGCCGTGGTGCTGTACGCCGGGACCCGAGTCCTGGGGTCCGCGACCGTGGACCGCACCGGTGCCTGACCCCGTCGAGCCGGCCGCGGCGCTGTGGCCGGCCGGCGCGGCGACCGGGGTCGGCTCGATGCCCGGAACGGATCCTCGGACCACTTTCGGGATGGTGCTCGACGCCGCGCCCGACCTCCCGTTCGTGCCGGAGCTGCCGGCCCGCGGACCCGGCGCCGAGATGGTCGGCCGGACGATCGCGCTGCTCCCGGGCATCGGGGCGGAGTGGGGGACGACCGGCTGGACGGTCGCCGACCGCGCCGGCCGGGACGTGCGCCGGGCGCGCAGCCACCTCGACGAGGACCTCGACGTGGCCGAGGAGATGCTCACGGGCTGGGACGGCCCGCTGAAGGCGCAGCTGTGCGGCCCCTGGACGCTGGCGGCGATGGTCGAGCTGCGCAGCGGGCGGCGCGCGCTGGCGGACCCGGGGGCCGTCCGCGACCTCGGGCAGGCGCTCGCCGAGGCGGCCGCGGCGCACTGCGCCGACCTGGCCGCGCGGGTGCCGGGGGCCCGCGTGCTGCTGCAGGTGGACGAGCCGTCGCTGACCGCGGTGCTGCGCGGCGAGCTGCCGTCGCCGAGCGGGCTGACGACGGTCGCCGCCGTCGACGAGCCGGTCGTCGAGCAGGCGCTGCGGGCCGTGGTCGCGGCGGTGGCCGCCGCCGGTGCCGTACCGCTCGTGCACCTGTGCGTCGCGGCGCCGCCGGTGGACCTGCTCGTGCGCTCCGGCTTCCGCGGGCTGTCGCTGGACGCGACGCTGCTGACCAGGGCCGAGGACGACGCCATCGCCGAGGCGGTCGAGGCCGGGACCGCGCTCCTGCTCGGGCTGGTGCCGACGAGCGGGCCGCTGCCCGACGGCCCGGACGCCGGTCGCGACGTGGCCGCGGGCGCGCGCGCCCTGTGGAACCGCACCGGGCTGGAGTCGGACCGGCTCGGTAGCGTCGTGGTCACGCCGACCTGCGGGCTGGCCGGCGCGTCGCCCGACTTCGCCCGGGCCGCGCTCGAGCTGGGCCGGGCCGCGGCGCGGACGTTGCTGACGGACCCGGAGGACGTCGGGAGGGAGCAGTCGCGTGGCTGACCGCAGGCGGTCCACCGCGGAGGCGGCCGGGCCGGTCGTCGAGGGCGTGCCGGTCGCCGACCGGGAGCGCGCCGTCGAGCTGGCCAAGGTGATCGACGAGCACCAGTACCGCTACTACGTCCTCGACCACCCGACGGTCGGCGACGGCGAGTACGACGCGCTGCTGCGCGAGCTCGAGGCGCTCGAGGAACGGCACCCGAGCCTGCGCACGCCCGACTCGCCCACCCAGCGGGTGGGCGGCAGCTACTCGACGCAGTTCGCGCCGGTCGAGCACCTGGAGCGGCTGCTCAGCCTGGACAACGTGTTCTCCGACGAGGAGCTGCAGGCCTGGGCCGACCGGGTCGAGCGGGACGCGCGCAGCCCGGTGCGCTGGCTGACGGAGGTCAAGCACGACGGCCTCGCCGTGGACCTGGTGTACGAGCAGGGCCGGCTGGTCCGTGCCGCGACCCGCGGCGACGGCCGCACCGGCGAGGACGTCACGCCGAACGTGCGCACGCTGCACAACGTGCCCGACGTGCTGTCGTCCGCCGACCCGGCCTTCCCGGTTCCCGACCTGCTCGAGGTGCGCGGCGAGGTGTACTTCCCGGTCGCCGGCTTCGCGGACCTCAACGCGTCGCTCGTGGCCGCGGGCAAGGCGCCGTTCGCCAACCCGCGCAACACCGCCGCCGGGTCGTTGCGGCAGAAGGACCCCCGGGTCACCGCGTCCCGGCCGTTGCGGCTGGTGGTGCACGGGCTCGGCGCGCGGCGCGGGTTCGAGCCGTCGACGCAGTCGCACGCGTACGCCGCGCTCACCGCCTGGGGCCTGCCGACGAGCGCGCAGTACAAGGTGCTCGAGGACCTGGCGGCCGTGCGGGAGTTCATCGCGTACTACGGCGAGCACCGGCACTCCCTCGACCACGAGATCGACGGCGTGGTCGTCAAGGTCGACGACATCGCGACCCAGCGCCGCCTCGGCTCGACCTCGCGGGCGCCGCGCTGGGCGATCGCGTTCAAGTACCCGCCCGAGGAGGTCACCACCAAGCTGCTGCGGATCGAGGTGAACATCGGGCGCACCGGCCGGGCCACCCCGTACGGCGTCATGGAGCCGGTGCAGGTCTCCGGCTCGACCGTGGGCATGGCGACCCTGCACAACGCCCAGGAGGTGGCTCGCAAGGACGTGCGCGCCGGGGACACGGTGGTGCTGCGCAAGGCCGGTGACGTGATCCCGGAGATCGTCGGGCCGGTGATCGAGCTGCGCGACCCGGCGTCGGAGCCGTTCGTGATGCCCACGACCTGCCGCGAGTGCGGGTCGACGCTGCGACCGGAGAAGGAGGGCGACGCCGACCTGCGCTGCCCGAACGCCCGCTCGTGCCCGGCCCAGCTGCGGGAGCGGCTGTTCCACCTCGCCGGCCGGGGTGCCTTCGACATCGAGGTGCTCGGCTACGAGGCCTCGGTCGCCCTGCTCGACTGCGGCCTCGTGGCCGACGAGGGCGACCTGTTCGGCCTCACCGCCGAGCGGCTGCTCACGTGCGCTTTCTTCACCAAGAAGGACGGCACGCTCGCGGCGAACGCCGTCAAGCTGCTCGACAACCTCGAGCGGGCCAAGCAGCAGCCGCTGTGGCGGGTGCTGGTGGGGCTGTCGATCCGGCACGTCGGCCCGACCGCGGCGCAGGCGCTGGCTCGGGAGCTGCGTGACCTGGACCGCATCGCGACCGCCTCGGCCGACGAGCTCGCGTCCGTCGAGGGGGTGGGCCCGGTCATCGCCGACGCGCTCGTCGACTGGTTCACGGTCGACTGGCACCGCGCGGTGGTGGACAAGTGGAAGGCCGACGGCGTGCGCACCGCCGAGGCGGGCGAGGCCGACGGTCCCCGTCCGCTCGACGGCCTGACCGTCGTCATCACCGGCAGCCTCGAGGGCTGGAGCCGCGACGGCGCCACCGAGGCGGTGCAGGAGCGCGGCGGGAAGGTCTCCGGATCGGTCTCGAAGAAGACCTCGTTCGTCGTCGCCGGCGACAACCCCGGCAGCAAGTACGACAAGGCGGTCGCGCTCGGCGTGCCCGTCCTGGACGACCACGGCTTCGCCGTCCTGCTCGAGCAAGGGTCCGAGGCGGCCGCCGCCGTCGCCGTCGCGGCACCGCCGGGGGGGTAGGCGGGCCCGGCCGGTCGAGCCGGAGGGGGGTGCCGAGCTCCGCCTGGCGGTGCCGGGGTCGGCCGTACGGGTGACGGCACGCCTCGGACGGACGTATGGTCCCGCTTTCGACCCGTTCGGGCTACCGTCTTCGCTACAGATCGATATCAAAGGCTTACAGAGCGTCTCAGCCGGCGGAGAGGGGGATGCATGCCGGACAGCGGCACGGACGGGTCCGCGCCTGCGCCTCCCGGCCCGTTCTCCCGCACCGTCTTCGCGCTCCTGCTCTGGACCACCGCAGCCGCCGGCGGGCTGGTCCTGGTGGCCTCGGCCGTGGGCATGGCCCGGGCCGGTGGGGTCGCGAAGCCGGTCGCGCTGGCCGCGCTGGCCGCGCTCGTGGTGTTCGGCGAGCTCAGGCCCGTGGTCACCTCCCGCTCGTACGGCGAGGGCACCACCCCGTCGATCGCGTTCACGTTCGCGATCATGTTCCTGTGGGGTCCCTGGCCGGCGATCCTGGCCCAGGGGCTGGCGTCGGTCGTCGCGGACGTGACCACCCGCAAGGTGTGGTGGCGGACGCTGGTCAACCCCGCCCAGTACGCCCTGTCGTTCGCCCTGGCCTGGGGCGCGCTGCAGCTGTACGGCTACCAGGCCGCGCCCGACGCGATCCACACCGTGACCGCCGGCGACCTGGCCCCGATGGCGCTGGCCTGGGCGGTCTACTTCCTGGCGAACAACCTCATCGTCTCGGGCGTGCTCGCCGCGTACGCCGGCGAACCGTTCAGAGCGGTGTTCCTCGAGGACTTCGGCTACCTGCTGTTCTCGAACTTCTCCGTCCTGGTCATCTCGCCCCTGGTCGCCGTGGCCGTGCAGACCAGCGTGTGGTGGCTCCCGCTGCTGCTGCCGCCGCTGTTCGCCGTGTACCGCACGTCGGCCATGTCCCTGGAGAAGGAGCACCAGGCCAACCACGACGCGCTCACCGGGCTGCCGAACCGCAAGTACCTGCTCGAGGCGCTGGACCGCGCCCTCGGCGAGGTGCCGCCCGGGCGACGGGTCGGGCTGTTCCTGCTCGACCTGGACCGGTTCAAGGAGGTCAACGACACCCTGGGCCACCAGACCGGCGACCACCTGCTCGAGCACGTGGCCGAGCGGATCAAGGGCGCGCTGCGACCCGAGGACGTGGTCGCCCGCCTCGGCGGCGACGAGTTCGCGGTGCTGCTGCCCAACGTCCCGGACGCCGCCGCGGCGACCGAGGTGGCGCTGCGGATCCAGGCTGCGCTCGCCGAGCCGTACCGGTTCGAGGGCGTGCTGCTCGAGCTCGAGGCCAGCGTCGGGATCGCGCTCTACCCCGACCACGGCGCCGACGTGCAGCAGCTTCAGCGCTCGGCCGACGTGGCCATGTACCTGGCCAAGGAGGAGCGCTCCGGCGTCGAGGTCTACAGCGCCGACAAGGACCGCAACTCCACCACCCGGCTGGGCCTGCTCGGCTCGTTGCGGCAGGGGATCGACGGCGGTCAGCTGGAGCTGCACTACCAGCCCAAGGTCGCGCTCGCGTCCGGCGCCGTCGTCGGTGTCGAGGCGCTGGTGCGCTGGCGGCACCCGCACCGCGGCCTGATCTTCCCCGACGAGTTCGTGCCGCTGGCCGAGCACTCCGGCCTCATGCACCGGCTCACCGCGCACATCATGGACACCGCGCTCGAGCAGGCCGCGCGCTGGTGGTCGGTCGGGCTGGAGATCCCGGTCGCGGTGAACGTGTCCGCGCGCGACCTGCACGCCGCCGCGCTGGCCGAGACCATCGCCAACGGCCTGGCCCGGCACGGTCTGCCGGCCGCGGCGCTGCGGCTGGAGCTGACCGAGCGGGTGCTGATGTCCGACCCCAACCGGGTGGGCGAGACCCTGGAGGCGATGGAGCGGCTGGGCGTCCGGCTCAGCCTGGACGACTTCGGGACCGGATACTCCTCGCTGGTGCTGCTCCAGCGCCTGCCGGTGTCGGAGATCAAGGTCGACCGCTCGTTCGTGAAGCGCCTGACGACGTCTCCGGACGACGCCAAGATCGTCCGCTCCATCGTCGACCTCGCGCACGCCCTGGGCATCGAGGCGGTGGCCGAGGGGGTGGAGACCGAGGAGGTCTGGGACCTGCTCGAGGACCTCGGCTGCGACAGCGCGCAGGGCTGGTACGTCAGCCGGCCCCTTCCGGCCGAGCGCGCGACCGAGTGGCTGCTGCGGCACCCCAGCCGGTCCCGCGCGCTGCGGATCCTGCAGAGCGAGAGCCCGATCGCCTTCCGCTGAGCCTGTCCGCCGGCCAGCCCGCCGGTCAGCGAGCCATTCAGCGAGCCAGTCAGCGACCGGTCAGAGGGGGCGGAGCAGCCGGCTGGCCGGGTCGACGTCGCCGATCTCCAGGATGTCGGCGAGCGCCCGCCGCAGCGTCGACACCGCTGGTGCCCCGACCCGGTCGGCCAGCGTCTGTTCGTACCGCAGGTGCAAGCCGTGCGCCGTCTCCAGCGCCAGCCGGCCCCGATCGGTGAGCTCGATGAGCCGGGCCCGCGCGTCGGTCGGGTGCGCGACCCGTCGGACGTACCCGCGGGCCCGCATCTCGGTGAGGATCTTCGCCGCGCCCTGGGTGCTCATGCGCAGCCCGTCCGCAAGGCCGGTGAGCGTCGCCGGACCGTCCGCGAGCGCACGGAACAGGTAGCCGAACCGGGCCCCGAGGTCGTCGAAGCCCGCGGCGGCCATCTCGGCGTTCAGCCAGTCGACGAAGGCGGCGTAGGCCAGGCCCAGCTGGATCCCCAGGTCGTCGTGATGCATGGCTTGACATTAGCAAACCTGAGTTATAGAACTTCGGTTACCAATCAGGAAGGGCCGACATGCCGATCATCAGCTCCGCCGTCGCGCCGACCTTCGTGCTGGACGACGTCGAGTTCACCGGTCTCGCTGCGCCGAGCCGGGGCAGCCGGGAGAACGCCGTGTGGCGGGTCCGGCTCAGCTCCGCGGCGCCGGGCCCGGTCCACAGCCTCGACCGCGAGGAGGTGCTGGTCGCGCTGAGCGGGCGGGCCGTCGCCACCCTGGACGGGGCCGAGCACGCGGTCTCGGCCGGCGACGCGATCGTGGTGCCGGCCGGCGCCCCGTTCGCCCTGCGCTGTGCCGAGCCCGACGACGGGAGCGAGCCGGCGTTCGAGGCGGTGGCCGTGCTGCCGGTGGGCGGGCGCGCCCACATCCCCGGCGACGAGCCGTTCACGCCGCCCTGGGCGCTGTAGGGCAGCCGGCCGGTCAGGAGGCGCGCTCGATCCGCAGCTGTGCGACGACCCGCTCGATCAGGTCGTACGGGACCGGTCGGTCGAGCGGGAACCGGAGCGTGCCCTTGCCGGCCTCGTAGGCGGCGAGCTCGACCCGCAGGGCCGCGTCGGCGCGGGGCACCGGGTAGACGCTGAGGTGGTGCGCCCAGGCCGCGTAGTGCACGAGGCTCTGGTCGCCCAGCGTCAGCGTCGGGATCTGGTAACGGATGGCGTCCTGCGCGTCGGGTGCGGCCGCCAGAGCGGCCCGGCGGACCTCGCGGACGATCACCTGGACCTCGGCGGGCAGCGAGCCGAGGTACTCGTCTCCGGTCCTCACTCGAACGGCTCAAGACCGGCCGCGCGGGAGTCGAGGAGAGGATGAGGGTCTGTCCGCCCATGGGCCGATCCGGGTCCGAGGGAGGTGTCATGGGGGGACTGCCCACCCGGCCTTCGCTGGCCCGCTGGTCGCTGTTCTCCCTGACCTGGCACTTCGCCGTGTGGGTCGGCTGGGCCCTGGTCGTCGTCGCCGCGGTGAAGGTGCAGCCGATCATGGGCGAGATGCCCGCGGCCTTCTGGGTGGTCGCCGCCCTGGTCCTGCTCGGCGAGCTCCGTCCCGTGCGCACCGCCGGCGGGTACGACTCGCAGGGCACCGTCACCTCCACCGCCTTCGTGTTCGCGATCATGTACCTGTGGGGGCTGTGGCCCGCGCTGCTGCTGCAGGCGGGCGTGACCGTCACGTCCGAGCTGGTCAAGCGCAAGCCGCCGTGGAAGCTCTTCTTCAACGTCGGGCAGTACGTGATCTCGGCCACCGCGGCCTCGGTCCCGATGGTGATCGCCGGTCTGCCGCACGGGCTGGTGCCGGCCGGTCGTTCCCTGACCGGCTCGGACCTGCTCTGGATCGTCCCGACCTGGGTCGTCTGGTTCCTGGTCAACAACATCCTGGTGTCCGGCGTCGGCGCCGACACCGGGCAGTCCTTCCGCGAGACGTTCACCGAGGACTTCTCGTACTACGTGGTGACGACCGCGGCGGTGCTGGCGCTGTCGCCGCTGGTCGTGCTCGCCGCGGTGAGCAGCCCGTGGTACGTGCCGTTGCTCCTGATCCCGATGTTCGCGGTCCACAAGACCGCCCGGATGTCGGTCGTCGAGCAGCACGCCGCCCTGCACGACCCGCTGACCGGGCTGCCCAACCGCAAGCTGCTGCTGCAACGGCTCGGCGAGGCGGTCGATCGTCCGGACATCGAGCGGTTCTCGGTCGCGCTGCTGGACCTGGACCGGTTCAAGGAGGTCAACGACACCCTCGGCCACCACGTCGGCGACCGGCTGCTCGAGCTGGTGGCGCGGCGGATCCAGGGCGTGCTGCGGCCGGAGGACCTGGTGGCCCGGCTCGGCGGCGACGAGTTCGCCGTGGTGATGCCCGACGTCGGGTCGGACGACAACGTCGCCGACGTGTCGCGCCGGGTGCGCGACGCGCTGGTCGAGCCGTTCAACCTCGAGGAGGTGCTCCTCGAGCTGGAGGCGAGCATCGGGATCGCCGTCTACCCCGACCACGGCACCGACGTCGAGCAGCTGATGCGCCGGGCCGACGTCGCGATGTACCTGGCCAAGGAGCAGCACACCGGCGTCGAGGTGTACGACCCCGCCAGGGACCGCAACTCGACCGACCGGCTCGGCCTGCTGGCCGCGCTGCGCCGCGCGCTGGACGCCGACGAGCTCGAGCTGCACTACCAGCCCAAGGTCACGCTGGGGGACCGGGTCGACATCGGCTCGCAGGTGGTCGGCGTCGAGGCGCTGGTGCGCTGGAACCACCCGAGCCGCGGCTTCATCCCGCCGGACGAGTTCATCCCGCTGGCCGAGACGTCCGGGCTGATGCACCGGCTCACCGACTTCGTGATCGACACCGCGCTCGCGCAGGTCGCGCAGTGGCGGTCCGAGGGGCTGCCGGTCGCGGTCGCCGTGAACGTGTCGGCGCGCGACCTGCACGGCACCGAGCTGGCCCGCACCGTCTCCGAAGGGCTCGCCCGGCACCGCGTGCCCGGCCCCGCTGCTCAAGCTCGAGCTCACCGAGCGGACCCTGATGGCCGAGCACAGCCGCGTGCTGGACACGCTGGTCGCGCTGGAGGCGCTCGACGTCGAGCTCAGCCTCGACGACTTCGGCACCGGGTACTCGTCGATGTTCATGCTCAAGCGGCTGCCGGTGAGCGAGATCAAGGTGGACCGGTCGTTCGTCAGCAAGCTGGCCGACCGGGGCGAGGACGCCTCGATCGTGCGGTCGATCATCGACCTGGCGCACGCGCTCGGGCTGCAGGCGGTCGCCGAAGGCGTCGAGACGGTCGAGGTCTGGGAGCAGCTGCAGGACCTGGGCTGCGACACCGCCCAGGGCTGGTACGTCGCCCGGCCGATGCCGGCCGACGCCGCGACCGCGTGGCTGCACGAGCACGCCGACCCGACCGCGCTGGCCCGCAGCGACCACACCCTGCGCCTGGTCGGGCCCGGCACCTGAACGCCGGGGGGTGGGCGGCCCTGCGGTGCAGGGGCCGGCACCTAGGATGCGCAGCATGTCTGCGGAGTCGCCGTCCATCAGCCTGGACGAGGTGCGTCACCTGGCCGCGCTGGCCCGGATCGAGCTCGACGACGAGCACCTGGCCCGCCTCGCCGGGCAGCTCGACGTCATCCTGCACTCGGTCGCCCAGGTCGCCGAGGTCGCCGGCGCCGACGTCCCGCCGACCTCGCACCCGTTGCCGCTGACCAACGTGTTCCGTGCCGACGAGGTGCGCCCGAGCCTGTCCGCCGCCGACGCGCTGGCCGCCGCCCCCGCCGTCGAGGCCGGTCGGTTCCGCGTCCCGCGCATCCTCGACAACCAGGCGTGAGCGGCGGTGTGCGGATGACCGACCTGACCCGGTTGACGGCAGCGGCCACCGCCGCGCTGGTGGCGTCCGGCGAGGCGTCCGCGGTGGAGGTGACGCAGGCGCACCTGGACCGCATCGGCGCCGTCGACGGTGCCGTGCACGCCTTCCTGCACGTCGACACCGCCGGCGCGCTCGCGGCGGCGGCAACCGTCGACGCCGACCGTGCGGCCGGCCGTCCGCTGTCCGCGCTGGCCGGCGTCCCGCTCGCCCTCAAGGACGTGCTGACCATGCGCGGCGTCCCGACCACCTGCGGGTCGCGGATCCTGGACGGCTGGAAGCCCGCGTACGACGCGACGGTGACCAGCCGGCTCAAGGCCGCGGGCGTGGTCATCCTCGGCAAGACGAACATGGACGAGTTCGCGATGGGCTCGTCCACCGAGCACTCGGCGTTCGGTCCGACCCACAACCCGTGGGACCTCGGGCGGATCCCGGGCGGGTCCGGCGGCGGCTCGGCCGCGGCAGTCGCCTCGTACCAGGCGCCGCTCGCGATCGGCACCGACACCGGCGGTTCGATCCGGCAGCCGGCCGCCGTCACCGGCACGGTCGGCGTCAAGCCCACCTACGGCGCGGTGTCGCGGTACGGGCTGGTGGCGCTGGCGTCCTCGCTCGACCAGGCCGGGCCGTGCGCGCGCACGGTGCTGGACGCCGCGCTGCTGCACGAGGTGGTCGCCGGGCACGACCCGCTCGACTCGACGTCGGTCGACCAGCCGGTGCCGGCGGTGGTCGATGCGGCCCGTCGCGCGGACGTGCGCGGGATGCGCGTCGGCGTCGTGCGCGAGCTCACCGGCGACGGCTACCAGGCCGGCGTGCAGCAACGCTTCGACGAGGCCGTCGCGCTGCTCGGCGACCTGGGCGCGGAGGTCGTCGAGGTGTCGTGCCCGCACTTCCCGTACGCGCTCGGGGCGTACTACCTGATCCTGCCGAGCGAGGCGTCCAGCAACCTGGCCAAGTTCGACGGGATGCGGTTCGGGCTGCGGGCCGGGGACGACGGGACCGCGTCGACCGAGCAGGTCATGGCCCGCACCCGGGCCGCCGGGTTCGGCGACGAGGTGATCCGCCGGATCATCCTGGGCACGTACGCGTTGTCGGCCGGCTACTACGACGCCTACTACGGCTCGGCGCAGAAGGTGCGAACGCTCATCCAGCGCGACTTCGCGGCTGCGTTCGAGACGGTCGACGTCCTGGTCTCGCC
This sequence comes from uncultured Actinomycetota bacterium, assembly GCA_963771835.1. Lineage (GTDB taxonomy): Bacteria > Actinomycetota > Actinomycetes > Prado026 > Prado026 > CAVQCJ01. The sequence continues at coordinate 1,169,293 of CAVYVA010000001.1, read as the reverse complement.
GACGGCGCCGACGACCGCGTTCCGGTTCGGCGAGAAGCTGGACGACCCGCTTGGCGATGTACCTCAACGACATCGCCACCATCCCGGCCAACCTGGCCGGCACGCCGGGGCTCTCGCTGCCGGCCGGGCTGGCGCCCGAGGACGGGCTGCCGGTCGGGATCCAGGTGATGGCGCCGGCGCTGGCCGACGACCGGCTGTACCGGGTCGGGGCGGCGCTCGAGGCGGCGCTGCTGGACCGCTGGGGCGCGCCGCTGCTCGACTCTGCCCCGGCGCTGGTCGAGGTGGCCCGGTGACCGCCGTGCACGAGGTGTCCCTCGTCGACTTCGACGACGTCGTGGCCCGCTACGACCCCGTGCTCGGGCTGGAGGTGCACGTCGAGCTGGGCACGGCGACCAAGATGTTCTGCGGCTGCTCGACGACGTTCGGCGCCGAGCCGAACACGCAGACCTGCCCGACCTGCCTCGGGCTGCCCGGTTCGCTGCCGGTCGTGAACGCGGTCGCCATCGAGTCGGCGGTCCGGATCGGGCTCGCCCTCAACTGCACGATCGCGCCGTGGTCACGGTTCGCCCGGAAGAACTACTTCTACCCGGACATGCCGAAGAACTACCAGATCTCGCAGTACGACGAGCCGATCGCCCACGACGGATGGATCGACGTCGAAGTACCCACCGGCGACGGGCCCCGCACGTTCCGGGTCGAGATCGAGCGCGCGCACATGGAGGAGGACACCGGCAAGACCAGCCACCAGGGCGGTGACACCGGTCGCATCCACGGCGCCGACTACTCCCTCGTCGACTACAACCGGGCCGGCATCCCGCTGATCGAGGTCGTCACCAAGCCGATCACCGGCGCCGGCGCGCTGGCCCACGAGGTCGCCCGTGCGTACGTCGCGGAGCTGCGCTCGCTGTTCGTGGCGCTCGGGGTCTCCGACGCGCTCATGCACCAGGGCTCGCTGCGGTGCGACGTCAACCTGTCGTTGCGGGCGTCGCCGGACGCGCCGCTGGGCACCCGTACGGAGACCAAGAACGTCAACTCCCTGCGGTCGGTCGCGGCGGCGGTGCGGTACGAGATGAGCCGGCAGGCGGCCGTGCTCGACGGCGGCGGCCGGATCGTGCAGGAGACGCGGCACTGGCACGAGGACACCGGCGTCACGACCTCGGGCCGCAGCAAGGAGGAGGCCGAGGACTACCGGTACTTCCCCGAGCCCGACCTGGTCCCGGTCGCACCCGGTGCGGCCTGGGTCGAGGAGCTGCGCGGCACGCTCCCGGAGATGCCGTCCGTGCACCGCCGACGGCTGCAGGAGGCCTGGGGGATCAGCGACTTCGAGATGCAGTCCGTGCTCAACGCGGGCGCCCTCGACGCGATCGAGGCGACCGTCGCCGCCGGCGCCGACCCCGCCGCCGCCCGCAACTGGTGGCTGGGCGAGCTGGCCCGGATCGCGAACGAGCGCGGCGTCGAGGTCGGCGAGCTGCCGGTCACGCCGGTGCACGTCGCCCGGGTGATCGAGCTGGTCGAGTCCAAGGCGCTCACCGCGACGCTGGCCCGCCAGGTCGTGGACGGCGTGCTCGCCGGCGAGGGCGGTCCGGACGACGTCGTCGCCGCGCGCGGGCTGCAGGTGGTCAGCGACGACGGCCCGCTGCTGGCCGCCATCGACGAGGCGCTCGCGGCGAACCCGGACGTCGCCGAGAAGATCCGGTCCGGCAAGGTCGCCGCGGCCGGCGCGATCGTCGGCGCCGTCATGAAGGCGACCCGCGGTCAGGCCGACGCCGCCCGCGTCCGCACGCTTCTGCTCGAGCGCCTCGGCGTCCCCGAGTAGTGCCGGCGCCGGGTCAGGGGCGCAGCACGGCGTAGGCGCGGACCGGGAAGGTGCCCATGCCGCGCACCGGGACCGGAGCCGCGTGCAGCTCGAACCCGTCGGCCGGGAGCTGGTCGAGCCGGGTCAGGTGCTCGAGCACCGGGATGCCCAGCCCGAGCAGCAGCGTGTGCACCGGCCGTTCGCCGTCCTGCCCGCTGTCGACGTTCAGCGAGTCGATCCCGACAAGCGCGGCGCCGTGGTCGACCAGCCACTGCGCCGCGTCCCGGGTCAGGTGCGGTGCGTCCGGCGCCGCCGTAGGAGTCCTTGCGCCAGTGCCGGTCCCACCCGGTCCGCACCAGGACGGCGCGAGCCCTCGACGTCGACCCGACCGAACGCCGTACGGTCGACCGCCGGGCCGGCCGCCGGTGCGCGTCGACGACCAGGCCCGGCAGCCCGGCGACCCGCTCCAGCGGGAGGTCGGCCAGGTCGGCCGCTCCGCGGTGCCGGTGCGCGGGCGCGTCCAGGTACGTCCCGGTGTTGGCGATCATGTCGATGCGCCCGATCTGGAACTCGGTGCCGGGCGCGTACCGGCTCGCGGAGTCCTCCCACGACAGGTAGTCCGAGACGCTCGGGCCCGGCAGCCCCGGGTAGGTGACCATGCCGTCCTCGAGCACGTGGGTGAGGTCGACGAGGCGCGGGCGGTCGGCACGGGTCATGCGCACACGCTGCGGGATCCGCGCCGGTGGCTGCAACCCCTGGCGCGGACAGCGACGGTCGATCGGTGGACGCCGTGGCGCGCTAGGCCTCGTAGATGGTGCCGCCGGTCACGTGGATCGGGATGCTGGGCAGCGGCGACGGAGCCGGGCCGGACAGCACCGCGCCGGTCGAGCCGTCGAACGACGAGGCGTGGCACGGGCAGAAGAACTGGCCCTGCTGGAACTCGACCTGGCAGCCCGCGTGCGTGCACACGGCGCTGAACGCCTTGAACGTCCCCTGCGCGGGCTGGACGACGAACGCGGGCTGGCCGTTCGCTGGGTCGGTGAACTGCGCGGCCCCGCCGACGGGGACCTGCGAGGCCGGGCCGATCGCGGTACCGGACGTCGACGACCCCGACCCGGACGGGCTGGGCGTGGCCGTCCCGCCGCCGGTGGGCGCCAGGCCGGGCGCGGCGACGGCACGGCGGTGGGCGTCGGCGACGGCGGCACCGCCGAGGACCGCGGCGAGCCCGCCGAGCGTGGCCGCCAGCACGCCGGTCCGGACGACCGTCCGCCGCTCGACAGCCTGGGCCTGCGCCGCCGGGACCGGCCGGCCGGGGCGCACCCCGAGCTGCTCGGCCGCCTGGGCCCGCAGCAGGGACACCACGGAGAAGCGGCCGCCGTCGCCTGCCAGCAGGATCGGCGTCCACGCGAACACGAAGACGATGTCCGAGCCGAAGAAGTACGGCCGCGTGCTCCAGCTGACGGTCAGGAAGAACGACAGCGACAGCAGCAGGCCGCCCAGCGCCGCCAGCCGCGTCCACAGACCGAGCAGGACGCCGAGCCCGACCGCGAGCTCACCGAACGCGATCGCCAACCCGGTCACCAGCGATGCGTGCGCCGACAACGAGACCAGCGGCCCGATCGGGCTGGTCTGCGCGGCGCGCTCCATCTGCGCCTGGACAGAGTTCGGCGAGGACGCGTCGAAGTACGTGGGGTCGGTCAGCTTGAGCACGCCGGCGTAGACGAACGTGACGCCGAGGAACAGCCGCAGCGGCAGCAGCACCCAGCCCGGGTCGCGCAGGCGCGGTGAGGTCCGGATCCGCTCGACCAGCGAGTCGGACGGCGGTCCCTTCCGGCCGGCGCTCATGCGCGGTCCCCGCGCATGAGCCGCAATGCCAGCGTCGGGCACGCGCTGACCGCGGCCCGCGCATGTCCGTAGGCCAGTCCGGGGACAGGTCGCCGCACGATCGGGTACCCCCACTCGTCCAGGTCCACGACCTCGGGGACCAGCTCGGCGCACAGACCGTGCGCGCGGCACAGGATCGGGTCGACGTCGAGGGTCCAGCTCGGCGGGACGAACCCCGGTTGCAGCGTCATCGGGACACCAGCACCCCGCGGCCCGGCTGCAGCAGCGGCAGCCGCGGCGGCGCGGAGGCGTACGCGCACGGCCGGCCGGCCAGGTGCATCCGGACATCGTTGCCGAACGCGCTGAGCGCGCTCCTGGCCAGCCGCACCGCACCGTCCGGGTGGGCGCACGCGCCGCGGCCGGGGATGGTGGCGAGCCGCCGCTCCAGGCGGCGGACGGCCGCGCTGTCGCTGATCGTGCTGCCGGCGGTCAGCGCGGCGAAGTCGGCGGCGATCGCCGGCAGGCCGAACATGCACGGGCCGCACTGGCGCGCGGACTCGTCGGCGAGGTAGCGCAGCACGTGAGCCGTCTCCGCGATACCGCAGGCCCGCGCCGGCAGCGCGATCACCGAGCTGACCCCGACCGACAGGCCCAGCGCGCCCAGCCCTTCGTGGCTGAACGGGACGAGGCCGGCGGCCGGCATCGCCAGCCAGCCGCCGGAGTAGCCACCGACGAGCACTGCCTGCAGCGGCTCGGTCTCGCCACCACCGGCGTCGACGACCTCGCTCAGGCTGATGCCGTACGGCACCTCGGCGACGCCGGGGCTGCGGACCGCCCCGTCGATCGTCACCAGCGCGGTGCCCGGCGACTCGCGCGTCCCGGCGGACCGGAACCAGTCGCCGCCGAACCGTGCGACCAGGGCGAGCTGGGCGAGCGTCTCGAAGTTCCCGACGTACGTGGGCCGCTTGCCGACGCCGCTGTCGAAGACCCGTTGCCGCCGGCCGGTCGGCTTCGCCGGCCCGCCGTTCAGGTACGCGACGAGGGCCGACTCCTCGCTGGCCACGAAGTGCCCCGGTACGCCGACGACGCTCAGCTTGCGCCGGGTGCTGCGCTCCCTGGCCGCGCGGCCGAGCTGGGTGAACGCGGTGGCGTTCGCGTCGACGCACAGGTACACGTCGTGGGCGCCGGTCGCGTGCGCGGCCAGCAGCGCGCCGTCGATGACCAGGTGCGGGGCCAGCTCGGTCAGCAGCCGGTCCTTCTTGCTGGCCGGCTCGCCCTCGCAGCCGTTGCCGACGACGACCGGGTGCCGGCGTCCGGACGCCACGGCGGCCAGCTTGCGAGCGGCGGGGAACCCGGCGCCGCCGCGGCCGCGCAGCCCGGCGCGGTCGATCTCGTCCACGAGCCGCTGCCGGCCGGCGCCGCCGCGGTAGTCCCGCAGCGGGAGCGGTCCGAACACGGCCTGGTGCTCGGCGTGGTCCTGGGCCCGTCCGGTGCTCGCCCACCCCGCGAGCAGCCGCCAGTCGCCGGTGGGCGGCGGCGGCGCGGACTCGATCAGGTGCCGGCTCTGCACGGGTGACGTCCGGCTCATCGGGCGACGGGGGAGGCGGCCTGGCGGGCGAGCGTGTCGGGGTGGGTGGTCGCGGTCCGGACGGTGACCGCCACGGCCACCGCGAGCAGGCACACCAGGTCGATCGCGAGCACCCAGACCCGGTGGCTGTCCGCGCCGCCGACGCCGAGGCCGTGCACGAACGCGACCGGCCAGCACGCGTACGCGGTCAGGTGCACGACGCGCCAGGTCCGCAGCCCGATCCGGGCCCGCAGCAGGCTGGTGACGATCATCGCGATCACCAGGTCCAGCGCGACGGCGCCGAGCCCGACCCAGAAGGCGCGGTACGGCGACGCGAACGGCAGCACCGCGTCGACCCAGCGCAGTCCGGCGTACGGGTCGATGACGGCGGTGGCGACGTGCACGGCGATGAAGCACACACCGAGCAGCGACAGGTTGCGGTGCAGCGACGTCATCGCGAACCGGGGCCAGCCGACGAGCGTGAGCCGGCCGGCGCCGAGCAGCCCGAGGACCATCGTCGACGTCAGCAGCACGAGCGACACCAGGCCGGTCGCGCGGCTCGCGTACCAGAGAGCCTGGTTCATGACCCGCTGGTGGGGGTCGGGGCCGGCGCGGGGGAGTACGTCGGCCGTGGCTGGGGAACGACGGTGTGGGTCGGCTTCGGTGCGGTCGTCCTGGTGCGGGTGGGCCGGGCCGAGGTCGGCGTGGTCTTGGGAGGTCGCAGCGACGGTGCCGAGGCCGACGGTGCGGGGGCGAGCGGCGCGGTGGTCGACGCCGGGGCGGCCACGCCGCTGGGCTGCGGGGCGGCCGGGGTGGCGCTGGCCGCGGCGGCGGACGCGTCGGCGTGCGCGAGGAGGGTGCCGAGCAGGACCGCCGCGGCGGCCCCTACGCCGGCGCACGTCGCGGTGACCGTCGCGACGGCGCTGTGCGCCTGGTCGCGTGCGGTCTCGCGATGGCGCTGGTGGTGATCCACGCGGACTCCTCCTCCTCGGCTCGTTCGAGTGTCCGGGAGAAGCCTTGGAAGTTTCTGGGAGCGCACCGGGCTGCCGTGGCGACCTCCGCGTGCGGCGATCGGAGAAGATAGGCCCGTGGCCGAGGCGATGACGGGCGTCGTACGCCTGCTGCTCGTCGAGGACGACCGCTCCCTGGCGGACCTGCTCACCGACCTCCTGAGCGGTGAGGGCTACTCCGTCGACCACGCGCCCGACGGCCAGCGCGGCCTGCACCTGGGCCTGACCCGCTCCTACGACGTGATGGTGATGGACCGCGGGCTGCCGTCGATCGACGGGCTCGACCTGATCGCCCGCCTGCGCAGCCGGGGCGTGACCACGCCCATGCTCGTGCTGTCCGCCCTCGGCAACCCCTCCGACCGGGTCGACGGCCTGGACGCGGGCGCGGAGGACTACCTGAGCAAGCCGTTCGACGTCGAGGAGCTCCTGGCCCGGCTTCGCGCCCTGCGCCGCCGCCACGCGGACACCTCGCGGAGCCTGCTGCTGCCCGGCGGCCGGCTGGACCTGGACAGCCGTCAGGTCCTGTCCGGGCCGGTCGGCGACGCGCAGGCGCACCGCGCCGCCGTCCAGCTGTCCGAGCGCGAGTGCGGTCTGCTCGCGACGCTGGCGGGACGGCCGAACCGCGTCTTCGGCCGGGGCGAGCTGCGCGGGCTGGTGTTCGAGGACGCCGAGAGCGAGGTCGTCATCGACACGTACGTCCACTACCTGCGGCGCAAGCTCGGGCGCGGCATCGTCCGGACGATCCGCGGCCGCGGCTACCAGCTGGGCCACCTTTGACGACCGGGATGACCCTCGGTCCGCCGCCGCGCTCGCTGCGCCGGGACTCGGTCCGGCTGGCCGTGCAGATCGCCGGCCTGATCGCGCTCGTCGTGCTCACCCTCGAGGCGGTCGCGTTGGTCGTTGTGCTGCGCAGCCAGAGCGGCGCCGAGCATGACCTGCTGCGGCAGACAGTCGCCAGGGCGGACGACGTCACCGACCCGCCGGCGGGCGCGTGGCTGACGATCAGGACGCCGACGAAGGAGGTGAGCTCGCGCGGCCTCCCGCGCGGGTTCCCCGACCGGGCGGCGATGGTCGCCGCCGCCACGGGCGCGGAGCAGACAGGCACGACCGAGGTCGACGGCCGCGAGTACCTCGTGGTGACTGCGGCGCGCGGGTCGTCGGTGGTGCAGGGCGTGCTCGACCTGTCCGCGGACCGGGCCGAGCGCAACCGGCTGGCGCTGGCGCTCGGCGTCAGCGGGGTGCTCGGCCTCGCGCTGGCCGCAGCGGCCGGGGTCTTCCTGGCCGTCCGGGCCATGCGGCCGACCGCGCAGGCGCTGGCCCTGCAGCGGCGGTTCGTGGCCGACGCGAGCCACGAGCTGCGCACGCCGCTGACCCTGCTCAGCACCCGGGCGCAGCTGGTCCGCCGGGACGTGCGCGCCGGGGCCGACCCCGCCGTCGTGGCGGGCGAGGTGGACGGCCTGGTCGCCGACGCGCGGAACCTGGCGAGCGTCCTCGAGGACCTGCTGGTCGCGGCCGACCCGCGCAGCAGCAGGCGCCTCGAGCGGGTGGACGTCGGGCGGCTGGCCGTGGACGTGGCCGCGGCCGCAGCGGCGTCAGCGCGCGCCCAGGGCGTGCAGGTCGGCTGCGAGGTGGACGGGGACACCGTGGTGCAGAACGCGTCGTCGACCGCGCTGCGCCGGGCGCTCACGGCCCTGGTCGACAACGCGGTCCGGCACGCGGCGGCGCAGGTGGCTGTCGGCGTGCAGGGCACCGGGACCCATGTCGTGGTCCAGGTGCGCGACGACGGGCACGGGATCGAGCCCGACCTGCTGCCCCGGTTGTTCGAGAGGTTCGAGTCGTCGCCGGCACCCGGCGCGGCCAGGACCGGCTACGGACTGGGCCTGGCCCTGGTGAGCGAGGTCGCCGCCGGGCACGGGGGCACGGTCACGGCCCGCAACCTGGACCGGTCGGCGGATGCTGCGGCGGCCGGTGGCGCCGTGCTGGAGCTGTCCCTGCCCAAGGCGGGGTCGCGCCGGCGCCGCTGACCCTCAGCCGTCGTCCGGCGGGTCGTGCCTGGACGGGCGGATCGCGAAGACCGAGATCAGCAGGCTGCCCACGAGGGTGCAGCCGACCCAGAGCAGCGCGCCGATGACGAAGGCCCGCCCCCAGCTGCCGGTGACCAGGTAGAAGAGCGGGATGGTCACGATCGGCTGCCACAGGATCAGGCCGAACGCCACCTGCACCCACCAGGGCGTGTCCTTGACCCGGCTGGACAAGCGCGGGCCGCGCTGCCCGGCCAGCGACCCGCCGCCGAACGCCGCAGCCGCTCCCATGAACATCGTGAAGATCCCGCTGTGCTGCAGGCTCTTGCCCGCGCCGACGACGTCGTCCGGGTCCGGACGTTGCGGGGGCGAGGGCTGGTCCACGCCTCGAAGCATGCCCCATCGTGCCTGTCGACGTTGATTTGCTCTTCAACCACCTGCGGAGTAGGACGGCACCATGGAGTACACCCACCTCGGCCGTACCGGCCTGTCCGTCAGCCGCCTGTGCCTGGGCACCATGAACTTCGGCCCGGAGACCACCGAGCCGGACTCGCACGCGATCATGGACCGCGCCCACGAGCACGGCATCAACTTCTTCGACACGGCGAACGTCTACGGCTGGCGCCGCGGCGAGGGCTGGACCGAGCAGATCATCGGGAACTGGTTCGCGACCGGCGGCGGACGGCGCGAGCGCACCGTGCTGGCCACCAAGCTGTACGGCGACATGGGCGACTGGCCCAACGACGGCCGGCTCTCGGCGCTGAACATCCGCCGTGCGTGCGACGCCTCGCTGCGGCGGCTGCAGACGGACTACATCGACCTGTACCAGATGCACCACGTCGACCGGGCCACGCCGTGGGACGAGATCTGGGAGGCCATGGAGGTCCTGCGCGCGCAGGGCAAGATCCTCTACGTCGGGTCGTCGAACTTCGCCGGGTGGCACATCGCGCAGGCGCAGGAGGCGGCGAGGAACCGCCACTTCCTCGGGCTGGTCAGCGAGCAGTCCATCTACAACCTGGTCAACCGCGCGGTCGAGCTCGAGGTGCTCCCGGTCGCCGAGCACTACGGGCTCGGCGTGATCCCCTGGTCGCCGTTGAACGGCGGCCTGCTCGGCGGCGTGATCCGCAAGGAGAAGGACACCAGCCGGCGCAACTCGGGCCGGGCGCACGACGCGCTGGAGACCCTGCGACCGCAGATCGAGCAGTACGAGGACCTGTGCGCCGAGGTGGGCGAGGAGCCGGCGCACGTAGGCCTGGCGTGGCTGCTGACGCGTCCCGCGGTGACCGGGCCGATCATCGGTCCGCGCACCGCGGAGCAGCTCGACGGGTCGCTGCGGGCCGTCGAGCTCCAACTGGACGAGAAGGTGCTGGCGCGGCTCGACGAGATCTTCCCCGGTCACCGTACGGCGCCCGAGGACTACGCCTGGTAGGCGACCGACCCCAATGGTGGATCGCCATCGCCGGAGCCCCTACGGTGACCGGCCATGACGGCTCCGCGCATCTCCCGGACGACCGTGAACCGGACGACCGTGCTGCGCACGGCCGCGGCGTCGGCGGCCCTGCTGCTGGCCGGCGCCGCCCTGTCGGCGGTCGGGCCTGCGGCCGTCGCGGCCGCCCCCGTGGTGTGCCCGGCCCCGGGCGGACCGGGCGGGACGCTCAGCGGCGTGGTCGACCGGTACTACCCGGGCGTCGGCACCGCGGCGGCCGGCGCGACGTCGATCGACGTCGGCGCCGGAGCCGGAGCGGCGACCCCCCTCGCCGCCGGCGACGTGCTGCTCGTGCTCCAGGTGCAGGACGCGCAGTTCGACTCGTCGAACACTGGCTCGTACGGGCACGGCGGCCCGGCCGCCGACCCGGCCGCCGGCTTCACCGCCCTCGGCGCGACCGGTTCGTACGAGTACGTCACGGCGACGTCGGCGGTGACGGCCGGTGCGGTGCAGGTCAAGGGTGCCGGGCCCGGCGGCGGGCTGCTGCACACGTACACGGAGGCGGCCGCGACGGGTGCGCGGGGCCGGCGCACGTTCGAGGTGGTGCGAGTGCCGTCGTACACGACGGCGACCACGAGCTCGGGTCTGACCGCGTTGCCGTGGAACGGTTCGGTCGGTGGCGTGCTGGCCCTGGACGTGTCGGCCACGCTGACGCTGGCGGGGACGGTGAGCGTCGACGGGCTCGGCTTCCGCGGCGCCCCCGGGATCCAGCGCGGCGGCGCCCCCGGGCACAGTGCGGCGGACACCGCGGTGAGCGCCACCGCCGGGGTGCACGGCAACAAGGCCGAGGGCATCGCCGGGACACCGCTGGGGACCACGGCCGGTGACGGCTACCCGGGCGGTGACGCCGCGCGCGGGGCGCCGGGGAACGCGGGCGGTGGCGGCACGGACGCGGACCCGGCCGCGAACGACGAGAACTCCGGCGGTGGCGGCGGCGGCAACGGCGGCCGCGGCGGGATGGGCGGCAACTCCTGGAACTCGAACCAGCCGACGGGCGGCTGGGGCGGTGCCCCGGTGCCGGCAGCCGGCGACCGGGCCGTGCTCGGCGGCGGCGGTGGCGCCGGTACCGCGAACAACTTCCCCGACCCGGCGGCCGCCGGTGCCGCCGGCGGCGGCGCGGTGCTGGTCCGTTCCGGCCGGGTCGCCGGTGCCGGCACGATCACCGCGAACGGGTCCGACGCCTACCAGCTGACGCCGAACGACGGCGGTGGCGGTGGCGGGGCCGGCGGCACGATCGTGCTCTCGGCGGTCAGCGGTGGGCTGGCCGCTGCCACGCTGCACGCCGACGGTGGGGCGGGCGGGGACGCCTGGGCGACGCAGCCACCGGGGGCCGGGAACATCGCGGCGCACGGCCCCGGCGGCGGCGGCGGCGGTGGCACCGTGCTGACCTCGTCCGCGGCGGGCGCGGTGACGGTGGCCGGCGGCGCGCACGGGACGACGACGACCGCCGCTGCTGACCTACGGCTCGACCGCCGGGCAGCCGGGCCACACGGGTGTGGCCGGGTCCGTCGGCATCCCTGCCGCGGCCGCGTGCGCCGACCTGTCGATCGCGAAGACCGGCGCAGCGACCGCGGTCGGCGGCAGCCAGGTGGCGTACCGGCTGACCGTCCGCAACCTCGGCAACGTGACAGCCGCCCCCGTGACCGTGACGGACACCCTCGCCGCCGGCGTGACGTTCGTGTCGGCCAAGGGTTCGGGCTGGACCTGCACGCACTCCGGCGACGTCTCCGTGACGTGCACGCGGGCGGCGCTCGCCGTCGGGACCGCTCCCGTCGTGACCGTGGTGGTGCAGACACCCCCGGCGGATGCGACGCTCACCGACTCGTCCACCGTGTCGTCGCCCACCTCGGACCCCGACCCGTCGAACAACTCCGCGTCCGCGACGACCACGACGACCGCACCGCCGATGCTGTCGGACACCGGGGCCGACCTCGCCGGCCCGACCCTGCTCGGACTGGGTCTGCTCGCGACCGGGTCGCTGCTGCTCGTGGCGGCGGAGGCCGCCGTCAGACGAGGACGTCGCTAGCCGGTGTTGCGCAGTCCGGCGGCGATCCCGTTGACGCTGAGCAGGAGTGCGCGGCGCAGGTCGTCGTCGGGGTCGTCGTCCGCGCGCAGCCGTTGCAGCAACGACACCTGCAGCAGGTGCAGCGGCTGGAGGTAGGCGTCGCGCACCTGCAGCGTCCGGCGCAGCCCGGGCATCGCGCCGAGCAGCCGGTCCTCCCCGGTGAGCCGGAGCACCTCGTCCACCGTGCGGGCGTGCTCGGCCACGACGAGGTCGAACGGGTCGCGCAGGTGTGCGGGCACCAGGGCTTCGACGTAGCCGCGGGCAACGTCCAGGTCGGTCTTGACCAGCGTCATCTCGACGTTCGACAGGAACGTGCGGAAGAAGTGCCAGTCCGCCTGCATCTGCTCGAGCACGTCGCCGAGACCTGCTTCGTGGGCGGCCGCCAGGCCGCTGCCCACCCCGTACCAGCCGGGCACCACCTGGCGCGACTGCGTCCACCCGAACACCCAGGGGATGGCCCGCAGCCCGTCCAGTCCCGCGCCGCTGTCCGGGCGGCGGGACGGCCGCGACCCCAGCTGCAGCGAGCCGAGCTGGTCGGTGGGGGTGGCCGCGAAGAAGTAGTCGCTCAGGTCCGGGTGCTCGACCAGGCGCCGGTAGGCCGCGTACGCAGCCTCGGACATCACGTCCATCGCGGCGTCGAATCGGGCCAGCGTCGCCGGGTCGCTGCGTGCGCTCCGGTGCAGGACGGTCGCCTCCAGCGCGCCCGCGACGGTGAGCTCCAGGTTCTCCCTGGCCAGCGCGGGCAGGGCGTACTTGTCCGAGATGACCTCGCCCTGCTCGGTCAGCTTGACCGCGCCGTCGAGCGTGCCCCACGGCAGGGCGAGCAGCGCGTCGCGGGTCGGGCCGCCGCCGCGTCCGACGGTCCCGCCGCGGCCGTGGAAGAACACCAGCCGCACGCCGTGCCGGGCCGCGACGGTCCGCAGCCGGCGCTGCGCCAGGTGGATCTCCCACTGCGCGGTGGTGATGCCGGCGGCCTTGTTCGAGTCGCTGTACCCGAGCATCACCTCCTGCTCGTCGCCGCGCAGCCGGACGAGCTCGCGGTAGGACGGGTCGGCGAGCAGGTCCTCGAGCACCCCGTCGGCGCCGCGCAGCTCCTCGACCGTCTCCAGCAGCGGGACGAACCCGAGCCTGGCCACACCGCCGTGCAGGTCCACCAGCCCGGCCTCGCGGGCGAGCACGACGGCAGCCAGCACGTCGTCGGCGCCACGGGTCATCGAGACGATGTACGTCGGCACCGACGCGGGACCGAACCGGTCCTGGGCCGCGCGGACCGCCGCGAACACCTCGAAGGTGCGCGCCTCGTCACCGCTGAGCGGGACCGGCGTACCGGCGAGCGGGCGCCGGCTGGCCAGCTCTCGGCGCAGCAGCGCGAGCCGATGCTCGCGGGGCAGGTCGAGGTACCGCCAGCCCTGCTCGCCGAGGCGGTCGACCAGCACGCCCACCGCAGCGTGGTGCGCGTCGGCGTGCTCGCGGATGTCCATCGCGGCCAGCTGCAGCCCGGTCGCCGCGACCACCCGCACGACCCGTTCGAGGGTGCCGTGCGCGGCGAACCCGCCGCGGTGCTCGAGCAGGGACTCGCGCAGCAGCATGAGGTCGGCGAGCAGCCCCTCCGTCCCGGCGTAGTCGCGGTCCGGCCGGTGCGGGCCACCCGAGGCCAGCCGCGACCGGGTGTTCACCAGCTTGGCCTGGATGCACGTGGTCTTGAGCCGGTACGGCTCCTCGGCGTTGAGGCGCAGGTAGCGCGGGTCGATCTCCGGGAGCGCGGCCAGGTCGGCGGCCAGCGACTGCTCGAGGGCCATGGACACCCCGACCAGCCGGGTCGACGACGACAGCTCCTGCCGGAGCTCGCCGACCGCGTCGAGAGCCACCCGCAGCGCGTGCTCGTGCTGCAGCTCGAGCACCCGCAGCGACGCGTCGGCGGTGACGTTCGGGTTGCCGTCCCGGTCGCCGCCGATCCAGGTGCCGAAGGACAGCGGCCGGGCGGTCGGTGCCAGCCCGACGTCGAGGCGGGCCAGGATGTCGGCCAGCTCCTCGAGCACGTCCGGCACCGCGCTGCGGGCGAGCTCCTCGAGGTAGTAGACGGCGTTGCGAGCCTCGTCCAGCACGTCCGGCCTGGCCACCCGCAGGTCGTCGGACTGCCACAGCAGCTCCACCACCTCGGCCAGCCGCCGGTCGGTGCGCGGTCCCGGTTCGTCGTCCAGGAGCTCGGCTACCCGCCGCAGCTTGGCCAGCGTCGTGCGTCGAGCCGCCTCGGTGGGGTGCGCGGTGAACACCGGCCGCACGTCCAGCCGCTCGACCGCCGCCGTGAGACCGGCCCGGTCGATCGCGCCGTCGTCCAGCGCCTGCTGCAGCGTCACGCCGGCGCGGGCGAGCCAGCCTCCCCGCTCGCGCCGCTGCCTGGCCAGCTCGCGCCCGCGGTGCACCTGCTCGGTGACGTTCGCGAGGTGGAAGTACGTGGCGAAGGCCCGGACCAGCCGGCCCGCGGTGGCCACGTCCACCCCAGCCAGCACCTTCTCCGCGGCCGGAGGGTCGTCACGGCTGAGCGTGCGCACGGACTCGACCAGCTCGAGCAGCGCCGGGCCCTCCTGCCGGGCGAGGGTGTCGCCGAGCAGCGTGCTCAGCCTGCGAATGTCGGCGCGAAGGTCGTGGCTGTCGAGGGAGTCGTCGAAGGACGGGTCTGGATCGGGCACGGTCGGCGCTTCCGGTCGGGGACGGATGCGGACGCCGTCGTCCGTGCGGCCAGGATACGCAGCCGGCGGGTCGGGTCGGCCGGGCCGGGCACGCCCCCGGTGTGGTGGGGTGGGGCCGTGACCGTGGTCTGGCTGCCGTTCGACCTCGACCCGGACCGGCTGCCGCCCGGTCTTCACGCCGACCGCTGGGACGGCACCGGTGCCTGGCCGGGATCGGTCGACGAGGTGGAGCTGTACGTGCTCCCGTACATGATCGGTCGGAAGGCGCTCGAGCCGCTGCCGGCGATGCGCTCGCTGCGGGTCATGCAGACCCTGACGGCCGGCTACGACGACGTGCTCGGTGCGCGGCCGCCGGGTGTGCTGCTGTGCAACGCCCCCGGCGTGCACGACGCGTCGACCGCCGAGCTCGCCGTCACCCTGACGCTGGCCGCCCTGCGCGGCATCCCCGGTTTCGTCCGCGCCGCAGGCGAGCACCGGTGGGCCCCGCAGCGCCGGCCGGCGCTGGCCGACCGGCGGGTGCTGGTCGTCGGCTACGGCGGCGTCGGCCGTGCCGTGGCGCACCGGCTCGAGCCGTTCGAGGTCGAGGTGGTCCCGGTGGCCACCACGGCCAGGCAAACCCCGGCCGGGCCGGTGCACGGCATCGACGAGCTGCCGGACCTGCTGCCCGTCGGCGGATGTCGTCGTGCTCTGCGTCCCGCTCACGGACGCGACCCGCGGGCTGGCCGACGCCCGGTTCCTGGCTGCGATGAAGGACGGTGCGCTGCTCGTCAACGTGTCCCGCGGCCCGGTCGTCGGCACCGACGCCTTGCTGGCCGAGCTGCGGACCGGGCGGATCACGGCCGCGCTGGACGTCACCGACCCCGAGCCGCTGCCCCCCGAGCACCCGCTGTGGGACGCGCCCGGGCTGCTGCTCAGCCCGCACGTCGGCGGCAACACCAGCGCGTTCCAGCCGCGTGCCGAACGGTTCGCGGTGGCGCAGCTGGGCCGGTTCGCCGCGGGGGAGCCGCTGGTCGGGGTCGTCGCCGGCGATCCATCGCCGGCGGCGGACCTCCGGCCAGGTCCGCTCTCGTAGGCTGCGCGCATGAGCGACACGAACGGCACCGGCTCGACCCTGACCGACGCGGCCCGCGCGATGAAGCCCCGCAGCGTGGACGTGACCGAGGGGATGGAGCGGGCCGGCGCCCGCGGCATGCTGCGCGCCGTCGGCATGGGCGACGAGGACTTCGACAAGCCGCAGGTCGGCATCGCGTCGTCGTGGAACGAGATCACCCCCTGCAACCTCAGTCTCGACCGGCTGGCCAAGAGCGCCAAGGAAGGGGTGTTCGCGGCCGGCGGGTACCCCTTGGAGTTCGGCACGATCTCGGTCTCGGACGGGATCTCGATGGGCCACGAGGGCATGCACTTCTCCCTCGTCTCGCGCGAGGTCATCGCGGACAGCGTCGAGACCGTGCTGCAGGCCGAACGGCTGGACGGCGCGGTGCTGCTGGCCGGCTGCGACAAGTCCCTGCCCGGCATGCTCATGGCCGCCGCCCGGCTCGACCTGGCCGCGGCGTTCCTGTACGCCGGCTCGACCATGCCCGGCCGGCTCGGCGACCGGGACGTCACGATCATCGACGCGTTCGAGGCGGTCGGGGCGTGCGCCCGCGGGCTGATCACGCGTGCCGAGGTCGACGCGATCGAGCGGGCCATCTGCCCGGGCGAGGGCGCCTGCGGCGGGATGTTCACCGCGAACACCATGGCGTCCGCCGCGGAGGCGCTGGGCATGTCCCTGCCCGGGTCGGCCGCGCCGCCGGCCGTGGACCGGCGCCGGGACGGCTTCGCCCGGCGCTCCGGCCAGGCCGTGATCGAGATGCTCGCGCGCGGGATCACCGCCCGGCAGATCATGACCAGGGCGGCGTTCGAGAACGCGATCGCCGTGGTGATGGCGCTCGGCGGCTCGACCAACGCCGTGCTCCACCTGCTGGCCATCGCCGACGAGGCGCGGGTCGACCTCGACCTGGACGACTTCAACCGGATCGGCGACCGGGTGCCGCACCTGGCCGACGTCAAGCCGTTCGGACGGTTCGTGATGACCGACATCGACCGGGTCGGCGGCATCCCGGTCGTCATGAAGGCGCTGCTGGACGCCGGCCTGCTGCACGGCGACGCGCTCACCGTGACCGGCCGGACGGTGGCCGAGAACCTCG
This sequence comes from uncultured Actinomycetota bacterium, assembly GCA_963771835.1. Taxonomy (GTDB): domain Bacteria; phylum Actinomycetota; class Actinomycetes; order Prado026; family Prado026; genus CAVQCJ01. Next base: position 1,152,649 of record CAVYVA010000001.1, on the reverse strand, counting down.
CCCAGCTCGGCCCGCCCGACCCGGACGGCGAGATCATCCGGGCGATGTCCGCGCCCCTGCACCGCACCGGCGGGCTGACCGTCCTCCGCGGGTCGATGGCTCCGGACGGTGCGGTGGTCAAGACGGCCGGTTTCGACGCGGACGTGTTCGAGGGGCCGGCCCGCGTGTTCGACCGCGAGCAGCCGGCGATGGCCGCCGTCGAGGCGGGCGCCATCCAACCGGGCGACGTCGTGGTCATCCGGTACGAGGGCCCCAAGGGCGGCCCGGGCATGCGCGAGATGCTGGCCATCACTGCGGCGATCAAGGGCGCCGGGCTGGGCAAGGACGTGCTCCTGATCACCGACGGCCGGTTCTCCGGCGGCACCACCGGGCTGTGCATCGGGCACGTCGCGCCGGAGGCCGTGGACGCCGGGCCGATCGCCTTCGTCCGCGACGGCGACCGGGTGCGGGTGGACATCGCCGCCCGCACCATCGACCTGCTGGTCGACGAGGGCGAGCTCGCGGCGCGCGCCGAGGGGTACGTCCCGCCGCCGCCGCGCTACACGCGGGGGGTGCTGGCCAAGTACGCCAAGCTCGTCGGGTCGGCGGCACGAGGTGCCGTCTGCGGCTGAGCGTCGCGTGCAGCAGGTGATCTCGAATGGCGAGACACGCGTCTCGCCTGCTTGACGGAGCCACAGCCCGGTGCGACCGTACGTGCATGCGCCCAGGCATCGTCGTACTCGTGGAGCGCGCCGGCTGACGTCCCAGCCAGCGCGCAGCCCCTCCGAGCCCTTCGTGGGCCGAGGGGCTTTTGTGTACCCCCAGCAGGTCCACCGCAGTGCACCCGACCGACCCGACCCGAGGAAGAACCGCCGATGAGCGAGCAGATCACCGGAGCCCAGGCCCTGGTCGCCGCCCTGGAGCAGGCCGGTGCCGAGGTCGTCTTCGGCATCCCCGGCGGGGCGATCCTGCCGGCGTACGACCCGTTGTTCGACTCGCGGCTGCGCCACATCCTCGTCCGGCACGAGCAGGGCGCCGGGCACGCGGCCGAGGGGTACGCGGCGGCGACCGGACGGGTCGGCGTGTGCATGGCGACGTCCGGACCCGGGGCCACGAACCTGGTGACGCCGCTGGCGGACGCGTACATGGACTCGGTGCCGTTGGTGGCGGTCACCGGGCAGGTGCCCAGCGCCTCGATCGGGACTGACGCCTTCCAGGAGGCGGACATCCGGGGGATCACGTTCCCGGTCACCAAGCACAACTTCCTGGTCACCGACGCGGACGAGATCCCGCGCCGGATCGCCGAGGCGTTCCACATCGCCGCCACCGGCCGCCCGGGACCGGTGCTCGTCGACATCTCCAAGGACGCGCTGCAGGCGGCCACCACGTACCTGTGGCCGCAGACGCTCGACCTGCCCGGCTACCGGCCGGTGACCCGCCCGCACGGCAAGCAGGTGCGCGAGGCGGCGCGGATGATCCTCGAGGCCCGCCGACCCGTGCTGTACGTGGGCGGCGGGGTGATCCGCGCCCAGGCCTCCGCCGAGCTGAAGGTGCTCGCCGAGCTCACCGGCATGCCGGTGGTCACCACGCTGATGGCCCGCGGCGCGTTCCCGGACAGCCACCCGCTGCACCTGGGCATGCCCGGGATGCACGGCTCGGTCGCCGCGGTGGGCGCGCTGCAGAAGAGCGACCTGCTGGTCACGCTCGGCGCGCGGTTCGACGACCGCGTGACCGGCAAGCTGTCGACGTTCGCGCCCGGCGCCAAGGTCGTGCACGCCGACATCGACCCGGCGGAGATCTCCAAGAACCGGGCGGCCGACGTGCCCATCGTCGGCGACTGCCGCGAGGTGATCGCCGACCTCGTCGTCGCGCTGCAGGCCGAGCTCGAGGCGGGTCGGTCGGTCGACTACGCCGCCTGGTGGCGCCAGCTCGACGCGATGCGCACGACGTACCCGCTGGGGTACGACGCCGACCCGCCCGGTGGCGAGACCGCCCCGCAGTACGTCATCGAGAGGCTCGGCGCGATCGTCGGGCCGGACGCGATCTACTGCGCCGGCGTCGGGCAGCACCAGATGTGGGCGGCGCAGTTCATCCGCTACGAGAAGCCGCGCAGCTGGATCAACTCCGGAGGGCTGGGCACGATGGGCTTCGCGGTGCCGGCCGCGATGGGGGCCAAGGTCGGGCGCCCGGACACGACCGTCTGGGCCGTCGACGGCGACGGCTGCTTCCAGATGACGAACCAGGAGCTGGCCACCTGCGCGATCAACGACATCCCGATCAAGGTCGCGGTCATCAACAACGGGACGCTCGGGATGGTCCGGCAGTGGCAGACGCTCTTCTACGGCAGCCGCTACTCCAACACGGACCTGCACTCCAGGCGCATCCCCGACTTCGTGAAGCTCGCGGACGCGTACGGGTGCGTGGGGCTGCGCTGCGAGAACGCCGCGGACGTGGACGCCACGATCGAGAAGGCGATGGCCGTCGACGACCGCCCGGTGGTCGTGGACTTCACCGTGCACCAGGACGCGATGGTGTGGCCGATGGTCGCCGCCGGGACGAGCAACGACGACATCATGGTCGCCCGCGACATGGCGCCGGTGTGGGACAGGGGAGCCGACTGATGAGCAGGCACACGTTGTCGGTGCTGGTCGAGGACCAGCCGGGGGTCCTGGCCCGGATCGCCGGGCTGTTCTCCCGGCGCAGCTTCAACATCGAGTCGCTGGCGGTCGGGCCGACCGAGCACCCGGGCATCTCGCGGATCACGATCGTCGTGAACGTCGACGAGCACCCGCTCGAGCAGGTCACCAAGCAGCTCAACAAGCTCGTCAACGTGATCAAGATCGTCGAGCTGGAGCCCGCGCAGTCCGTGCAGCGCGAGCTGATGCTGGTGAAGGTGCGGGCCGACCTGGAGACCCGCTCGCACGTGCTGGAGACGGTGCAGCTGTTCCGGGCCAAGGTGGTGGACGTGTCCGCCGACGCCGTCACCGTGGAGGCCACCGGGAACGCCGACAAGCTCGAGGCGCTGCTGCGCGTGCTCGAGCCGTTCGGGGTGCGCGAGCTCGTGCAGTCCGGGATGGTCGCCCTCGGGCGTGGCGGCCGCTCGATCACCGACCGGTCCCTGCGCGCCATCGACAAGCCCGCCTGAGCCGCCCGACCCGCCAGACCCGCCAGCAACCACACGAAGGAGACCACGCTCGTGGCCGAGATGTTCTACGACGCAGACGCCGACCTGTCGGTGATCCAGAACCGGAGCGTGGCGGTCCTGGGCTACGGGAGCCAGGGCCACGCCCACGCGCAGTCCCTGCGCGACTCCGGCGTCGACGTCCGGGTCGGGCTCAAGGCGGACTCCAAGAGCCGGGCCAAGGCGCAGGCGGACGGCCTGCGCGTGGTCACGCCGTTCGAGGCGTGCGAGGAGGCCGACGTGGTCATGGTGCTCGCGCCGGACCCGGTCCAGCGACACCTGTACGCCCAGGCGGTCGAGCCCAACCTCGTCGACGGCGACGCGCTGTTCTTCGGGCACGGGTTCAACATCCGGTTCGGCTACATCAAGCCGCCCGCCGGCGTCGACGTGGCGATGGTCGCGCCGAAGGGTCCCGGTCACCTGGTCCGGCGCGAGTACGTCGCCGGGCGCGGGGTGCCGGTGATCGTCGCGGTCGAGCAGGACCCGACCGGTGGTGCCTGGCCGCTCGCCCTGTCGTACGCGAAGGGGATCGGCGGCCTGCGCGCCGGCGGCATCAGGTCGACGTTCACGGAGGAGACCGAGACCGACCTGTTCGGCGAGCAGGCGGTGCTCTGCGGTGGCGCGTCCGCGCTGGTGCAGGCCGGCTTCGAGACGCTCGTGGACGCCGGCTACCAGCCGGAGGTCGCGTACTTCGAGTGCCTGCACGAGCTGAAGCTGATCGTGGACCTCATGTACGAGGGCGGGATCGCCAAGCAGCGCTGGTCGGTGTCCGACACGGCCGAGTACGGCGACTACGTCTCCGGTCCGCGGATCATCGACGACCACGTCAAGGAGAGCATGAAGGCGGTGCTCGCCGACATCCGCAGCGGGGCGTTCGCCCAGCGGTTCATCGACGACCAGGACGCCGGCGCGCCGGAGTTCAAGGCGCTGCGGGCCAAGGGCGAGGCGCACCCGATCGAGGCCACCGGCCGCGAGCTGCGCAAGCTGATGGCCTGGGTGGACAGCGACGACGACTACGTCGAGGGCACCGCGGCCCGCTGACCCGCCGACACCGACGACAGCCGGACGGACCGGCCCCGTCGGGGCCGGTCCGTCCGTGTGCTGCCGTTCAGCCTGCGTTGATGACCCGGACGCGGTGGTTGTTGCGGTCGACGACCCAGATGTTGCCCTGCGCGTCGATCGCGGTCGAGGCCGGCCGCTGCCAGGTCGAGAAGACCGGCGGACCGCCGTCCCCGACGTAGCCGAACTGCCCGGTCCCGGCCAGCGTGCTGATCAGGCCGTCCTGGACCAGCCGGACCCGGTCGTTGTTGACCTCGCTGATCAGCAGGGCGCCGTTCGGCATCAGGTCGACGTAGCACGGCTTGTGCAGGCCGGCCTGGTCGGCCGGGCCGCCGTCGCCGTTCGCGGTGGGGATGCCGATCCCGGCGAACGTGTCGATCACGCCGGTCGGGTCGATGATCCGTGACCCGCTCGTTGTCGTAGTCGGCGATGTAGACGTTGCCGGAGGAGTCCACCGTCACGCTGTACGGGTTGTTGAGCCGGGCCGAGGTGGCGGCGATCTGGTCGCCGTTGTAGCCGGCGATCCCGGTCCCGGCGATCGTGGTGATGATCCCGTTCGGCGCGACCTTGCGGATCCGCTGGTTGCCCTTGTCCGCGATGTACAGCGTGCCGTCCGGCGCGGGGAAGACGTCGTACGGCGTCTTCAGCCTGGCCAGCGTCGCCTGCCCGCCGTCCCCGGAGAAGCCGGACGTGCCCGAGCCGACGACGGTCGTGATGATGCCGGCCGTGCTCACCTTGCGGACCCGGTTGTTGCCGGAGTCGGCGATGAACAGGTTGCCGGCGGCGTCGAAGGCGATCCGGGCCGGCGCCGACAGCCGCGCGGTGGTGGCGGCGATGTTGTCGCCGTTGTAGCCCGCGGTGCCGGTGCCCGCGACCGTGGTGACGATGCCGGCGGCGCTCACCTTGAGCACCCGCTGGTTGCTCTGGTCGGCGACGTACACCTCGTTGGTGACCGGGTTGACGGCGATGCCCCACGGCTGGTTGAGGCCGATGGCCGTCGAGACCCGTCCGTCGCCGGGGTACGCGGTCGCGCTGGAGCCGATCGCGGTCCAGAGCATGTTGCCGCCGCACCCGGTCGAGCCGTAGGCGACGGCGCGGTCGAACAGCGACAGCTCCTGCTTGGAGAACCCGCTGGAGTTCGTCGCGCTGAAGTAGATCCGGCAGTCAGCCGCAGCCGTCCCGTCCCACATCGTCGCGCCCTGCTGGTAGACGAACTCCAGCGACTGGCCGGCTGCGATCTCCTGGATCGATGTGGAGCTGGTGCCGGGAACTGCCCAGTACCCGACCTTGGCTGTCTTGTTGACCGTCTGCGTGCCGTTCAGAGCCACTGCGAGCGGGTGCATCGGCGTCACGATGCTCGCCGTCGTGACGTTGCCGTTGCCCTGCCCGACGGTGTCCGCCATTCCCATGGTCGTCAGCGCGTTGTTGCGCTCGACGAGGACCGGGCTGGCGATGTTCTTGAGGGCGGTGATCTTGGTCGGCACCACCGACCCGGCCACGACGACGAGGCCCTGGTTCACGGTGTCCGCGGGGGTGACCGCGTCGTCGTCGATCGTGGTGACGTTGTAGCCGGCGGCCAGCCGGGTCCGCTGGGACGCCTCGGAGTTGGTGAGCTTCGCCGCGTTCCCGACGATGTACAGCAGCGGGGTGCCGCTGGGCGGCGGCTCGATGGTGATGCTTGCCGAGCCGTTCGACTTCACCGTCCCGACGGCGGTCGTGGCCGTCGCGGTGAACGAGAACGAGGGCGCCGAGCCGACCGCGCCGCCGACCGGCAGGTACAGGTGGCAGGACACCAGCTGGCTGGCCTGGATGGTGACCGGCAGGCTGCAGCTGGACGACAGGTCGCCGTACTGCGGGCTGGTCAGCGAGGTCACGGTGATCGGGTTGCGCGTGTCGATGTTGAGGAAGCTCGCGCCGTACTCGACCGTTCCCTGCGGGTACGTGACGGTCCACGGCCCGGACGCCAGCCGCAGCCGGAAGCTCGGCTCGCTGGCGAACGACCCGATGTCCGAGGTGTCCGACGCAGTGACGTTGCCGCTGCCGTTGTCGGCGGTGGCTGTCGTCGTCGCGACGATGTCCGTGAGAGCGGCACCGTTGGTCTGGTCGTTGACCGAGCAGGCGTAGCTGGCTCCGGCGGCGATCGTCTGCGGCACCGAGCAGGATCCCTGGCCGTTGAGGTCGCCCAGGCGGGTGTCGGTGAGCGCGTTCAGCGTGACCGAGCGGTCGCCGTAGCCGTTCTCCACCCGGATGTCGAACGTCACCGGCTGCCCGGGCGCGACCACCCAGGGTGTGCTGGTCAGCTTGCGGACGACCAGGCCCGGGGCCGGCGCCGGGAAGAAGCCGAGGCGCCCGTGCGCGACCCCGCCGATGGCGTCCATGTCACCGCCGACGAACACCCCGGCCGGCTGGTCCTCGATCACCTTGACGCCGAGGAAGCCGCCGCCGCCCGGGTTCCAGTTGAGCGCGTGACCGGTGGTCGGGTCGAGCGCGGCCAGGTGGAAGCGCTGCTGGCTGAGCGTCTCGGTGTCCATGTACCGGAAGTGGCCGCCGATGTAGAGGGCGTCGCCGGTGTCGGCCACCGACTCGATCGTGTCGCCGATCCGGACGGTCCAGTTCGGCCGGACGTCCGGCCCGGAGGCGTTCATCGGGAACGAGTTCACCGAGTCGCAGGCCGGGTAGTAGATGTGCCCGGACGACACGATGAACGCGGTCGTGCCGTCGGGGGAGATGTCGACGTCGCGCATCCAGCCGACCCGGCCGCGGGCGCAGGGCTGGTTGTAGACCTCGGTGCGCCACGCGGTGACCACGGCCGGGTGCTGGGAGATGTCGATCTGCGCGACCAGCGGCCGGTCCTGCCCGGCGATCTGGGTGAAGTTGCCGATCACCATGAGACGGGTCTGGTCCGGCGAGATCGCGATCGCCCGGGTGCCACCCTCGGAGTTGTCGTTGGTCGGCCCGGAGAGCGGCATGGTGAAGTCGGGCAGCATGGCGCCGGTCACGGGGTTGAGTCCGGCGAGGAACTGGCTCTGCTGCCCGGCGACGTTCTGGAAGTTGCCGCCGACGTAGAGCGCGGTGCCGTCGGTCTTGACCGCCATGTCCTTGATGTACGAGTCCGGCGAGGGGTTGAACGTCGGGTCGACGGTGCCGTCGGTCACGGAGAGCTTGGCCAGGTTGTTGCGGGCGACGCCGCCGATGGCGTTGTACTGGCCGCCGACGAAGATCGAGTTGCCGTCAGCGCTCCCCTTGATGCTCTGGACGTGGTCGCCGACGACGCCGGGGTTGAAGCCCAGGTCGAGCGCGCCGGTGGCGAGGTCGTACGCCGCGATGTAGCTGCGGCCGACCACCCCGTAGTCCGAGAAGTCGCCGGCGACGAGCAGCGAGCCGCCGGTGCGCAGGAGGACCCGGCCACCGCTGACTCCGGACTTCGGCGCCCGGGCGAGCGACTTCGGGGTCTGCCAGTAGGGCACCACCGAGGTGACCGCAAGGGTGCCGAGGTCGACCCGGGCGAGGATGGCCGGTGAGGTCTTCTCCGGGTTCAGCGTGAAGCTGCCGGTCACGTCCAGGCCGGTGGTCCCGTCCAGGGCGATCGCGGACACGTCGCCGGTCAGCGTCGGGAAGGTCAGCGCGCCGACGGCGTTCGTCGAGGTGTTGATCGAGGCGACGTGCGGGCGGGCGAGGGCGCCCACGGTGGCGAACGAGCCGGCGAGGTAGAGGTTGGTCCCCGTGCCGTCCAGCAGCAGCTGGTTGATGTGGCCGTTGACGGCGACGCTCATCGCGGTCAGCGCGCCGGTGGTGCCGTCGACCTGCGCGAGGTGCTGGCGGGCCATGCCGTTCACCATGGTGAAGTCGCCGCCGAGCCAGACCGAGGAGCCCTGGACCGCCAGGGCGTACACGGGCTGGTTGGTGGTCCCCGGCGCGAAGCCGGCCGCGGCCAGCCCGGTGGCCGCCGCGACGGCGCCGAACCGCTTCTGCGTGCTGTTGCCACCGAGGCTGGTGAACGCGCCGCCCACGTACAGGGTGGCGGAGTCGCCGCTGAGCGCGAGCGAGCGCACCGATCCGGCGACGGCGTTGCCGTTCCAGAGCAGGGCCCCGGTGGAGTCGACCTTGGCCAGCGACAAGGCCGGAGAGCCGTTGACCGTGGTGAAGTCGCCGCCTACGTAGACGCCGTCCGGGCCCACGGCGAGCGCCCGGACCGGGGCGTCCGTCACGGGGGCCCACGCGGTGACGGCACCGGTCGAGTCGACCTGGGCGAGGTCGGTGCGGGCCTGTCCGCCGACGCTGCTGAAGTCGCCGCCGAAGTAGTAGCCACCGCTGCCGTCGGGCACCGCCGTGTACACGGCGCCGTTGATGTCCGGGAACGAGCTGCCGAACGTGCTGCCGGCGACGTTGACCAGGCCCGCGCGCCCCGCGCACGCCGGGGCCGACCTGCGTGAACGAGCCGCCGACGAAGACCTTGGAGCCGACCTGGGCGATGCTGTAGACGACGCCGTCGGCGAACGAGACGGTCTGGTCGCTCGGGCGCACCGACACGGTGCCGTGCTGGACGTCCACGGAGGCTGTCGCCAGCGGAGCGGCGACGGCGGTCGCGACGAGCATCGCTCCGGTCAGCCCCGCAGTGACCACGCCGGCGACCGTCTTCGACCTGTGCAGCATCGCGTGTTCCCCTCGCCCCGACCGCCCCAGCCGGATCCCGTTGTCTGCGACGCAGGCGCGCGAGACTCCCGGATCGTAGGTGCGGGCGCCGACCCCGGGCACACCGTTGGGAGCGGTTCTGCCCGCGCCGGCGCCGGATTCGATCCGTTCGGATGACACGCGGACGGGCGTTCCCGCACACAGCGTGACTGTCGATCGACCCAGCGTCGCCTCCAGGTCGCGGTCCGGATCTCGGGCGTCGTGAAACCGTTCACAAGGCCGCCGGTACAGTTCGGGGCGTCCGACCGCCCCCGACTGCCCCCGCCCGGAGGATGCAGCCGTGACCCAGCCCACCAGGCCCGTGGTACTGATCGCCGAGGAGCTCTCGCCGGCGACCGTCGAGGCCCTCGGCCCCGACTTCGACATCCGCACCTGCGACGGCTCCGACCGGGCCCAGCTGCTGCCCGCGCTGGCCGAGGCCGACGCGGTGCTCATCCGCAGCGCCACCCGGATCGACGCCGAGGCGCTCGCCGCCGGGCGCCGGCTCAAGGTCGTGGCCAGGGCCGGGGTCGGCCTGGACAACGTCGACGTCGCCGCCGCCACCCAGGCCGGGGTCATGGTCGTCAACGCCCCGCAGTCGAACATCGTCAGCGCAGCCGAGCTGGCCGTGGGGCTGCTGATCGCGTCGGCCAGGAACATCGCTCCGGCGCACGCCTCGCTGCGCGCGGGCCAGTGGAAGCGCTCCAGGTACAGCGGCGTCGAGCTGCAGGACAAGGTGCTCGGTGTCGTCGGCCTCGGGCGGATCGGCGTACTGGTCGCGCAGCGTCTGTCCGCGTTCGGGATGCGCGTGGTCGCCTACGACCCGTACGTGCAGCCTGCGCGGGCCGCGCAGATCGGCGTGCGGCTGGTCGGCCTCGACGAGCTGCTCGCCCAGTCGGACTTCATCACCGTGCACCTGCCCAGGACCGCCGAGACCGTCGGACTCATCGGCGAGGACGCGCTGCACAAGGTCAAGCCGACGGTCCGGATCGTCAACGCCGCCCGCGGCGGGATCGTCGACGAGGAGGCGCTGCTGCGCGCGCTGCAGGACGGCCGGGTCGCCGGCGCCGGGCTGGACGTCTACGCGACCGAGCCGTGCACCGACAGCCCGCTGTTCGCGCTGGACAGCGTGGTCGCAACCCCGCACCTGGGCGCCAGCACCGACGAGGCGCAGGAGAAGGCCGGCGTCGCGGTGGCCCGCTCGGTCCGGCTGGCGCTGGCCGGCGAGCTCGTCCCGGACGCCGTCAACGTGCAGGGCGGGGTCATCGCCGAGGACGTCCGCCCCGGGCTGCCGCTGGCCGAGCGGCTCGGCCGGATCTTCACCGCGCTCGCCGGCGGGATCGCCACCCGCATCGACGTCGAGGTCCGCGGCGAGATCACCGCGCACGACGTCTCGGTGCTCGAGCTGGCAGCGGTCAAGGGCGTGTTCACCGACGTCGTCGAGGAGTCGGTGACGTACGTCAACGCGCCGCTGCTGGCCAAGGAGCGCGGCGTCGAGGTCGCGCTGACGACCAGCGACGAGAGCCCGGACCACCGCAACCTGCTGACGGTGCGCGGCACGATGCCCGGCGGCGCGGTGGTGTCGGTCTCCGGCACGTTGATCGGCCCCCGCCGGATCGAGAAGCTGGTCGAGGTGGACGGTTTCGACGTCGACCTGGTGCCGGCCGAGCACATGGCGTTCTTCCGCTACCACGACCGGCCGGGCGTCGTCGGCGCCGTCGGTCAGCTGCTCGGCGACGCCGGGGTCAACATCGGCGGCATGCAGGTGAGCCGGGACGAGCGTGGCGGCCACGCGCTGATGGCGCTCACGGTGGACTCGGCGGTGAGCCCCGGGACGCTGGCGGCGATCGTCGAAGCGATCGGGGCCGAGTCCGGCCGGGCCGTCGACCTCGCGGACTAGCAGCGGCGGTCACCGGCCGCAGGCGTCCTCGCCATCCGGATCGTGAGACACAGGTTCCGACCCGCGAGACGCCGTCGTACGCTGGCCGGCATGAGCCGAACCCTGCGGATCGCCGTCGTCGGTGGCGACGGCATCGGCCCCGAGGTGGTGGCCGAGGGCCTGAAGGTCCTGCGCGCCGCCGCTCCGTCGCAGGGCCTCACGATCGAGACCACCGACTTCGACCTCGGTGCGCGCCGCTGGCACGCGACCGGCGAGACGCTTCCCGACTCCGTGCTCGCCGAGCTGCGCGGGCACGACGCGATCCTGCTCGGAGCGGTCGGCGACCCGTCCGTCCCCAGCGGCGTGCTGGAGCGGGGCCTGCTGCTGCGGCTGCGGTTCGAGCTCGACCACCACGTCAACCTGCGGCCGGTGCGGCTGCTGCCCGGGGTGGTCACCCCGCTGGCCGGCGTCAAGCCCGGCGACGTCGACATGGTCGTGGTCCGCGAGGGGACCGAGGGGCCGTACGCCGGCTCGGGCGGCTTCCTGCGCCGCGGCACGCCGCACGAGATCGCGACCGAGGAGAGCCTGAACACCCGGTACGGCGTGGAGCGCGTGGTCCGGGACGCGTTCGGCCGCGCCGCGGCCCGCCCCCGGCACCTGCTGACCCTGGTGCACAAGAACAACGTGCTCACGCACGCCGGAGACCTGTGGACCAGGACGTTCGCCGAGGTCGGCACCGAGTTCCCGGACGTGCGGACCGAGTACCTGCACGTCGACGCCGCGTCGATGTTCTTCGTCACCCAGCCGCAGCGATTCGACGTCGTGGTCACCGACAACCTCTTCGGGGACATCCTCACCGACCTGGGCGCGGCCATCGCCGGTGGCATCGGGCTGGCCGCCAGCGGCAACCTGGACGTGAGCGGGACCAACCCGGGCATGTTCGAGCCGGTGCACGGCTCGGCGCCGGACATCGCCGGCCAGGGCAAGGCGGACCCGACGGCCACGGTGCTCTCGGTCGCGATGCTGCTGGACCACGTGGGCCTGCCGGGGGCCGCCGCGCAGGTGAACGCCGCGGTCGCCGCCGACCTGGCGGAGCGGGCCGGCACCGGCGCCCGCAGCACCGCCCAGGTAGGCGACGCGCTCGCAGCCCGCGTGTCGGGCTGACCGAGCGCGGGGCGGGCTGACGCCTGCCCGACCGGCTGGCTACCGTGGTGTCACACGACGAGGCGAGGACCGAGCACCGATGACCGAGCAGACCGCAACCGACCGGCGTACCGACCCGACCACGCTGATCGCGCTCAAGCCCACCAGCACCCCGCTGGCCGCGGCCGAGCGCGAGGCCCGGCTGGCCGACCCGGGGTTCGGCCGGTTCTTCACCGACCACATGGTCACGATCGCCTGGGAGACCGGGCGCGGCTGGCACGACGCCCAGCTGGTGCCGTACGCCCCGGTCTCGCTGGACCCGGCTGTCATGGTGCTGCACTACGGGCAGGCGATCTTCGAAGGGCTCAAGGCCTACCGCCAGCCCGACGGGTCCATCGCGACCTTCCGTCCGGAGCAGAACGCGCTGCGCTTCCAGCGCTCCGCCCGGCGCCTGGCGATGCCCGAGCTTCCCGAGGAGCTGTTCCTGGCCTCGATCCAGGCGCTGGTCGCGCAGGACGCGGACTGGGTGCCGTCCGGCGCCGAGCGCTCGCTGTACCTGCGCCCGTTGATGTTCTCCACCGAGGTCGGCCTCGGCGTGCGTCCGTCCTCGTCGTACCTGTTCGTGCTGATCGCGTCGCCCGCGGGTTCGTACTTCCCGCGCGGGGTCAAGCCGGTGACCGTCTGGCTGTCCGAGGACTACACCCGGGCCGCGCCGGGCGGGACCGGCGAGGCCAAGTGCGCCGGCAACTACGCGGCCTCGCTGGTGGCCCAGGCCCAGGCCGCCGAGCGCGGCTGCGACCAGGTCGTGTGGCTGGACGCCGTCGAGCACCGGTACGTGGAGGAGATGGGGGGCATGAACCTCTACTTCGTCTACGGGTCCGGCGCGGACGCCCGGCTGGTCACCCCCGAGCTGACCGGCAGCCTGCTGGCCGGAGTGACCCGCGACTCGCTGCTCACGCTCGCCGGCGACCTGGGGTACGTCTCCGGGGCCGGTCGGGTGTCCACGGACGAGTGGCGGGAGGGCAACGCCAGCGGCGAGCTCACCGAGGTCTTCGCCTGCGGGACCGCTGCGGTGATCACCCCGGTCGGCGCGGTCCGCTCCACCGAGCACGAGTGGACGGTCGGGGACGGCGGGACCGGGCCGGTCACCGCTCGGCTGCGCCAGGCCCTGCTGGACATCCAGACCGGCGTGGCCCCCGACCGGCACGGCTGGGTGCACCCGCTGGCCGGTTGAGCCCGGCCGGTCCGGATGACGGACGGGCTGTCCCGACCGCTGGACGTGTGCGACAATCGGAGCGTGCACCGCACCGCGTACTGCAGCGTCATTACCTAGCGCGCGCCGGGACCCCGTCCCGACGCGCAGGCCTCCCACGACCGTGGGGGGCCTTCGTCATTTCCAGGGATTCCAGGGAGCAGCCATGCCGGCCGTGGACGACGCCTTCCACGTCTACGACACCACCCTGCGCGACGGTGCGCAGCAGGAGGGCCTCAACCTGACCGTCGCCGACAAGCTGACGATCGCCCGGCACCTGGACGAGCTCGGGGTCGGCTTCATCGAGGGCGGCTGGCCGGGGGCGAACCCCAAGGACACCGAGTTCTTCGCCAGGGCGCGCACCGAGCTGGACCTCAAGCACGCGACGCTGACCGCTTTCGGATCCACCCGCCGCCCCGGCGCGAAGGCGGCCGACGACCCGATGGTGGGCGCGCTGCGAGACAGCGGCGCGTCCGTGGTGACGCTGGTCGCGAAGGCGTACGACCGGCACGTGGAACTGGCGCTGCGCACCACGCTCGAGGAGAACCTCGCGATGATCCGCGACACGGTCGAGCACCTGGTGGGCGCCGGGCAGCGGGTCTTCCTCGACGCGGAGCACTTCTTCGACGGGTACCGCTCCGACCCCGCGTACGCGCTGGAGGTCGTCCGCACCGCGGCCGCGGCCGGGGCCGACGTCGTCGCGCTGTGCGACACCAACGGCGGCATGCTGCCGACGGAGCTGGCCGACGTCGTCGCGGAGGTGCTCGCCGCCACCTCGGCCCGGCTCGGCATCCACTGCCACGACGACACCGCGTGCGCCGTGGCCAACACGCTCGCCGCGGTGGACGCCGGCGTCACGCACGTCCAGGGCACGGCCAACGGCTACGGAGAGCGGTCCGGCAACGCGAACCTGTTCAGCGTCGTCGCGAACCTGCAGCTCAAGAAGGGCCGCACGGTCGTCCCGGAGGGCGCCCTCGGCGAGCTGACCCGGATCGCGCACGCGGTCTCCGAGGTCACCAACGTGTCGCCGAACCAGCACCAGCCGTACGTCGGCCTGTCGGCCTTCGCCCACAAGGCGGGGCTGCACGCGAGCGCGGTCAAGGTCGACCCGATGCTGTACCAGCACGTCGACCCGGCCCGGGTCGGCAACGACACCCGGATGCTGGTGTCCGACATGGCCGGCCGGGCCAGCATCGAGCTCAAGGGCCGCGAGCTCGGCTACGAGCTGGGGCACGACCGCGAGGCGCTGTCCAGGGTCGTCGACCGGGTGAAGGAGATGGAGGCCCGCGGGTTCACCTTCGAGGCCGCCGACGCGTCGTTCGAGCTGCTGCTGCGCGACGAGGTCACCGGCCGCCGGCTGCGCCACTTCACGGTGGAGTCGTGGCGGGCGATCGTCGAGCAGGGACCCGACGGCGTGGTGCGCAGCGAGGCGACGGTGAAGGTGCACGCCGGCGGGCAGCGGATCGTCGCGACCGGTGAGGGCAACGGTCCGGTCAACGCGCTGGACCAGGCCTTGCGGCAGGCGCTCAAGAACAGCTTCCCCGAGCTGGACCGGCTCGAGCTGGTCGACTACAAGGTCCGGATCCTGGAGGGGTCGCAGGGCACCAGCGCGATCACCCGGGTGCTGGTCGAGACCTCCGACGGGGAGAGCGAGTGGGACACCGTCGGCGTCCACGAGAACGTCATCGCCGCCTCCTGGATGGCGCTGGAGGACGCCGTCGCGTACGGGCTGCTGCGCGCCGGACGGGACGCCGGGGCGCCGGACGCCGCCGGGTAGCCTGACGCCCGTGCGCATCGCCCGTTTCTCGGTCGCCGACCAGATCGCCTTCGGGGTCGTCGAGGGCGACCCCGCGGCCGCGCCCGGCAGTGCCGACGCCGCCCACGTCACCGCGATCGACGGGCACCCGTTCGGTCCGTTCGAGCTGTCCGCCGCCCGGTTCCCGCTCGGCGAGGTCCGTCTGCTCGCCCCGGTGGTGCCGAGCAAGGTGCTGGGCATCGGCAAGAACTACGCGGACCACGCGCGGGAGATGGGCGGCGAGGCGCCGGCCGACCCGGTGGTGTTCCTCAAGCCCTCCACGTCGGTGGTCGGGCCGGACGACAACGTCCGGCTGCCCGCGCTCAGCGCCGAGGTGCACCACGAGGCCGAGCTCGCCGTCGTCATCGGCCGGCTCGTCCGGGAGCTGCCGATCGAGCGGGCGATGGAGGCGGTGCTCGGCTACACCTGCGGGAACGACGTCACCGCGCGCGACCTGCAGCGATCGGACGGACAGTGGGCCAGGGCCAAGGGGTTCGACACCTTCTGCCCGCTCGGACCGTGGATCGAGACCGAGCTGGACCCCGGCGACCTCGCCGTCGAGTGCCGGGTGAACGGCGGGCTGCGCCAGCAGGGTCGCACCCGCGACATGCTGCACTCGGTCGCCGAGCTCGTCTCGTACGCCAGCGCGGTCATGACCCTGCTCCCCGGTGACATCCTGCTGACCGGCACGCCCGCCGGGGTCGGTCCGATCGTCGACGGCGACACGGTCGAGGTCCGCATCGAGGGCATCGGCACCCTGCGGAACCCGGTGGTGGCATGAGCGTCGAGGCGTCGCCCGGCACGGTGCGGGTGCGGTTCTGCCCGTCGCCGACCGGCAACCCGCACGTCGGCATGGTCCGGACCGCCCTGTTCAACTGGGCGTACGCCCGACGCACCGGCGGCACCTTCGTCTTCCGGATCGAGGACACGGACTCCGCCCGGGACAGCGAGGACAGCTACGGCCAGCTGCTCGAGGCGCTGCGGTGGCTGGGGCTGGACTGGGACGAAGGGCCGGAGGTCGGCGGCCCGTACGCGCCGTACCGGCAGTCCGAGCGGCTCGACGTCTACGCCGACGTCGCCGCGCGGCTGGTCGAGGCCGGCTTCGCGTACGAGTCGTTCTCCACCCCGGAGGAGGTCGCCGCGCGGCGCACTGCCGCCGGGCAGGACCCGAAGCTGGGGTACGACAACGCCGACCGTCACCTGACCGACGACGAGAAGGCGAAGCTGCGCGCCGACGGCCGGCTCCCGGTGCTGCGGGTCCGGATGCCGGACCGCGACTGGCACTGGGACGACCTGGTGCGCGGGCCGATCGGGTTCGCGCACGAGCACGTCCCCGACTTCGTGATCGTGCGCGGCAACGGCGAGCCGCTCTACACGCTGGTCAACCCCGTCGACGACGCGCTGATGCGCATCACGCACGTGCTGCGCGGCGAGGACCTGCTCTCCTCCACCCCGCGCCAGCTGGCGATGTACGAGGCGCTGCAGGCGATCGGTGTCGCCGACGGGACGCCGCGGTTCGGCCACCTCCCCTACGTCATGGGCGAGGGGAACAAGAAGCTGAGCAAGCGCGACCCGGCGTCCTCGCTGGGGCTCTACCGCGAGCGCGGGTTCCTGCCCGAAGGGCTGCTCAACTACCTGGCTCTGCTGGGCTGGTCCATGGGCGAGGACCGGGAGATCTTCACGATGGCGCAGATGGCTGCGGCGTTCGACCTGGCCCGGGTCAGCGCGAACCCCGCGCGGTTCGACCTGAAGAAGGCCGAGGCGATCAACGCCGTGCACCTGCGCGCGCTGGACCCGGCCGACCTGGCCGCGCGGGTCGTCCCGTTCCTGCAGCGGTCCGGCGCGCTGCCGCAGGCACCGGCCGCTCCCAGCGAGCAGCAGCGTGCGTTGCTGCTCGCCGCGGCACCGTTGGTGCAGCAGCGGATGACCGTGCTGGAGGAGGCCCCCGGGATGCTCGGCTTCCTGGTGGTCGACCCGGCGGCGTTCGCGGTCGAGGACGAGGCGGTCGCCGGGCTGGGGGCGGACGCGGAGCGGGTGCTGGCCGCCGCGCTGGCCGCACTCGAGGACCTTGCCCGGGTCCCCGCCTGGACCCACGACGGGATCGAGGCGGCGCTGCGGGCCGCGCTCGTGGACCACCTCGGGCTGAAGCCGAAGAACGCCTTCACGCCGGTCCGGGTGGCAGTCACCGGCCGGCGCGTGTCGCCGCCGCTGTTCGAGTCGATGGAGCTGCTGGGGGCGGATCAGTCCGTCGCGCGGGTCCGGGCGCTGCTGTCGCGGCTCGCCGGCTGACCGCTTTGGCCCGGCCAGCGCCGATCGGGTAGCCTCGCCTCTTGCTCTTCAGTGCTCGGGAGCTTCGGCCACCCGCGTGCATCCCATGGGGTATGGGGTAATTGGCAGCCCGACGGATTCTGGCTCCGTTAGTCTAGGTTCGAGTCCTGGTACCCCAGCGCGTTCGGTGGGTCCCGGGACTCCGGTGCGTACCGAGCCTGTCCGGCCCCGTTGTGTAGCGGCCTAGCACGCCGCCCTCTCAAGGCGGTAGCGCGGGTTCGAATCCCGTCGGGGCTACTGGCAAAGGCCCAGGTCAGCGACCTGGGCCTTTGCCATTGGCCCGGCCACAAACGATCTTGACCGCACTTTGACCACGGACGACGTGGTAAAGATCGATACGGCTTGGTAGCAGGCGATGCCTGCCGATACCCCACAGTGATAGGGCTGCACAACCAGGGACTCGCTGTGTAACCCATCGGCCCCCCGCCGTCGGCGCGATCGTCCTTGCCGACTCAGCCGTACTCTCGCTCGTTGCGCTTCGTCGAGCTGGGCGCCCCGACCCTCACGGCCGACCAGCTCATCGGAACATTTCTGGCCACCCCCCAGTCACCCCGTGGCCTAGCAGTTCACTCACTCCGGCTCAACGTGTGGGGGACTGTGTGTACGAAGTCGCTGGCGCGCGACACCGGAATGAACTTCAGGATTGCCTGTCGCTCTTCGCCCTGAGTACGTTGCGCCCAGAAGGGGGACCCCATGGCATTTCGGCGCCTGACTAGCGTTGCCATCGCGTGCTGTGTCGGCGTTGCCTTGGTCGGCTTCGGAAATGGTGTGGCGAGCGCGTCTGGCCCGTGTGGCGGGTACGGCTACTCGGCTCAACTGACTGCCAGTACCAGCGGAGCCGTGGTCTGCCCTGGCGACTCGAACCCGTACTACGGCTACAACGGTGTTGACGGCCAGATCCAGACACCGCCGCAGTTGGCGCCGATCCCGATCAACAACGACGCGCATTCGATTGGGTACGTGGATGCGAACTTCAACACGGCGAACAGCGCCTGGCTGCAGATCGGATGGGCTAGTGGCCTCGTGACCCGAGGCCACACAATCAGCAACTGCACCTTCGATATCAACTGCATTTACTCGTACAACCAGTACCTGCTCTACTTTGAGCAGCTCGAGCCCAACGGCTTCTACTTCATCAAGCACATGGGATCATTGGGTCTGAGCGGCCTTGTGACGTATCGGATCCAATACTCGTCCTCTGACAACTGTTGGCTGACGTACTACAACAACAGCACGCTCACGGACTCGTCGTGTGTGGTCTACCCGATCTCCGGGTTCATGGCCGCAGCCAACGAGACATGGAGCGGTCCCAGCGGGTACATGGGTATGCCGATGTCGAACTTCGGTTCAGCGACGCCGAATACAAACCAGACGATGCGCCTGCACGGCGCCAGCGGCTGGGCGGACTGGAGCGCCGGAGTTACGACTGCGATTGTTCAGAACCGTCCTGACTTCGCTTACTCGCCCTACGTAACGGGCGACCACAGGCACTTCCAGACCTACGGGGCTGTGCGATGAGGGCCGTGCGTGTGGCGGCTCCGCTGGGTGTTGCGCTGCTGCTTGCAGGCTGTGGGACCGCCACGACACGTGATCAAGCGCCCGCGGCGCAGGTGCGATCCATGACGCCGATCTCCACCACCCTTCCGGCGGGGTTCCGGGCGACCACACTCGACCCAGCAACCGGTCACATTTGGGCGTTGACGCGTACAGACGTGAACAACTCAGTCGTACTCGATGACCTCGATCCGGCGACTGGTCAAAGCAAGACGGTAGTCCTTTCTGACGACGGCTCTGACTGGCTTCGGGGGGCTGTCACCACACACGGCGGGGTCGTCTGGGCCGTCTGGGGTTCGGTCCTGGTCTCCTATGACCCGTCGACCGGCTCGATCGATTCACACGAGGGGCCCTGGAAGGACGCGGGCGACGGTCGCGGAGGCCGAGCCGTCGACCTCGCCTCTGCCCCCGATGGGTCGCTGTGGGTAGCGGTGGTCGACAGTCAGCAACTCTTCTCGTTCACCCCGCAGGACCAGGTCTGGACGACCGTCGCTCTGCCCGACGGCGATGTCCCGACGCTGGGAACACGAGTGACAGCCTGGGATGGCCACGTGGCGCTGAATGTTCTCCCGACCGACAGCAGCCCGAAGTCGGCGGCCGGAAATCTTTGGCTCGTGCCGAAAGACTCAGTCGTACTGCACGGCGGGGACACCGTGTATATCGTCAGCCCCGGGACGATCAGCCGGTTTGCGGCGAGCGACCTTTCCCTACAATCCCAGACTGCGTACAAGGGGACAGCGACTCCAAGCTGGGCCTTCCCCATGGCACTCGGCGCCGCTGACGTCTGGATGATCACCCAGGGCTACATGACCGAGACTCTGGTCGGCGTCGACCTCAAGTCGGGTCAGGAAACCAGCATTCCGGTACCCGTCGTGAAAGACACGGGCACCAACAATGGAATCCTGTCCGGCAACTCCGACACTCAAACGGTCGCCATCGATCCCCAGGTGACCGACATCCTGACCCCAGGCGACGCACACATCTGGGTGATAACTGGCTACGCAGGAGGCTCAGAAGACGCCTATCCCGCTGCTTGGGCCGTGTCCTGACAGACTGTCACGACCCGCTCTCCACGGCGGCGAACACCAAGGGGGCTACCCGTGCCCCCCGCCGTCGGGGATTGCGTCGTTGTTGTGAACTACTCCAGGACAACAGCTGCTGACGGGATGCAAACCACTCACGAGCCACAACACCAGGTGGCCGGCTGGTCCTGCATAGTCGGCAAGGCTGCGAGTCAGGGTCGCCGGCTAGCCAGGTAGCAGGGCGCGGGTTCGAATCCCGTCGGGGCCACGGCAGCGAAGGCCCGGGTCGTCTGTCGATCCGGGCCTTCGTCCTGTGCCGTCGGCGTGTCGTTGGACAAGGTCGCACGCAGCAGGCACGATCCCGTCGCCGGCCACCTGGCCGGTCAGTGGCCGGCCAGTGGTCGGCCGGGTCGACGGGGGAGAGTCGTGCGACGTGTCCGTGCGCTGTGTGCTGTGGTCGTTCTTGGATCGCTCCTGGGGCTGACCGGATGCACCGGCGACCCGCCCAGGCGGTCGCCTTCACCCACCGCCTCGTCGGCCCTGCCGGCCCCCACGACCGCCTCGCCGAGTCCCACCGCCTCCGGGCCCGCGACGCCGGTAGGACCGAAGCTGCCGGCTGTCCGCTGGGACAAGGTTCCGCGCGGGCCGCTGCCGTCCGGGTGCGCGACGCTCGGGGCCACCCGCGTGCACATCGTCGGCGCAACGGTCTACGCGACCGGCCCGAGCCTGGCCTGTCCCGCCGGCCGGGCGTACTGGGTGCGCGCGGTGCTCAAGGTCGCCGAGTACCGCGGCCGGGGTCACTGGGTGTACGTCACCCCGGCCAAGCCCTCCGCGCCGCAGCGCAACCGGGCCGACGCCCAGCGCTCGCGCGTGCAGATTTGTCGGCCTGGCACCCGGGTCCGGGCGGTCGCGTCGTTCGTCCTGACCTGGCCGGACGGGCACCAGGTGCGCTACCGGCGTCTGGGCGCCTCGGCCCGCTGCGCGTAGCGCCCCGTCACCGGGTGCGTCGGGCCGTCCCGGGCCGACGCGGTGAACTCCGCCCGGTCCGGGTACGTGGTACTAGTGCCAAGGTCCGATGGCGGACGAGACCAGCCGTCCCCGCCAATGGAGAGCAGTCGAACCCAACGATCGAGGAGCACCCCATGAAGCGACTGCTCATCTTCACCGCGGCGGCCGTCGCCGCCGCCGTCCCGGCGATCACCGGCCTGGCCGGCAACGCATCCTTCGCCCAGAGCGTCCCGGTGCGGGTCCCCGCCCAGGTGGCTGCGGCCCAGGCCGCCGACGACAACGGCGGGCAGACCAAGCACGTCGAGCCCGGCGACGACAACGGCGGCGCGACCAAGCACGCCGAGCCCGGCGACGACAACGGCGGCGCGACCACGCACGCCGAGCCCGGCGACGACAACGGCGGCGCGACCACGCACGCCGAGCCGGCGACGACAACGGCGGCGCGACCACGCACGCCGAGCCGGGCGACGACAACGGCGGCCAGAGCGGCCGAGCGCCGGGAGCGGCAAGCACGGCGGGGACGACGGCGCCGCGCACCAGTGACAGCGGACACCTCCGGGCGGCGGCACCGCGCGGACCGCACCGGTCCCCGCGGTGCCGCCGCACGACCGGCGTCCCGCCCTGGGTCACCGTGTCCGGCGTCGGCCGGCGTCCCGGGCCGGCCGACCGCCCGGTCCGGATGCGGCGGATCTTCGCGCAGGTGGTCGCGGCCATGGCCGCGGTCGCTCGTCGTCGTCGCCGTCGCCGGCGCTGTCGCCAGCCGCAAGGTCGCCGAGCGGGAGGCCGTCAACGACGCTGCGCAGACCACCGACCTGCTCGCCGCCTCGGCCGTGCAGCCCGCCCTCGAGGACGCCCTGCTGACCGGGTCGCCCGCCGCCCTCGCCCGGCTGGACGACGCGGTCCGCACCCGCGTGCTCGGCGACGCCGTCGTCCGGGTCAAGATCTGGACCCCGGACGGGCGGATCCTGTACTCCGACGAGCCGCGCATCATCGGCGCCACGTTCGCGCTCGGCGAGGAGGAGCGTCAGGTGCTCGAGAACCCGACCACGCACGCCGAGGTCAGCGACCTGACCGCCCGGAGAACAAGTACGAGCAGGGCCGCGGGAAGCTGCTCGAGGTCTACCGTCCGGTCTGGACTCCGAGCGGCCGGCCGCTGCTGTTCGAGACCTATCTGCCGTACGACACCGTGACCACCCGCACGAGCCAGCTGTGGCGCGGCTTCGCCGGCATCACCATGACCAGCCTGCTGCTGCTCGTCGCGCTGATGCTGCCGATCCTGTGGCGGCTGCTGGACCGGGTGCAGACCGCCCAGGCCCAGCGGGTCGCGCTGCTCGAGCATGCGGTCGACGCCTCGGCCGACGAGCGGCGCCGGATCGCCGCGACCCTGCACGACGGCGTCGTCCAGGAGCTCGCCGCCGCATCGTTCGCGGTCACGGGAGCGGCCGACCGGGCCGAGGCCGACGGCCGCGGCGAGCTGGCCGGGACCCTGGGCACGGCCGCGGCCGCCGTGCGCGGGTCCATCGGCGGGCTGCGGTCGCTGCTGGTCGACATCTACCCGCCGAGCCTGCGCTCGTCCGGGCTGGTCGCGGCGCTGACCGACCTGGCCGGCACGATGCGGACCCGGGACATCGACGGTGCGGCTGGACCTGCCCGCGGACGGCCGCACCTGGCTGGACGAGGACGGCGAGCGGCTGGTGTACCGGGTGGCCCAGGAGTCGCCTGCGCAACGCCGCGCGGCACTCGTCCGCCGAGCACGTCGACGTCTCCCTGGCGGTGACCGAGGAAACGGTCACGTTGTCGGTGCAGGACGACGGCGTCGGCTTCGACGTACCCGCGACGCTGGCGAGCCCGCCCGAGGGCCACCTCGGCCTGCGCGTCGTCCGAGACCTCGCCGACCGCGCCGGGGCCGTGCTCCAGGTCGCGTCGGCGCCCGGCGCCGGCACCCGCTGGCGGCTGGTGGTGACGCGGCCGTGATCGACGTGCTCCTGGCCGACGACCACCAGCTCGTCCGCGCCGGTCTTGCGGCGCTGCTGGACGGCACCGACGACCTGCGCGTCGTCGGACAGGCGGCGGACGGACGGCGGGCCGTCGAGCTTGCCGCCGAGCTGCACCCCGACGTGGTGCTGATGGACCTGTCCATGCCCGTGATGGACGGCGTCGCGGCGACCAGGGAGTCCTGCGGCAGCAGCCGGACTGTGCCGTGGTCGTGCTGACCTCGTTCTCGGACCAGCCACGGGTGGCCGAGGCGCTCGCGGCCGGCGCCGTCGGCTACCTGCTCAAGGACTGCGACCCCCGCGACCTGGTGGCCTCGGTCCGGGCCGCGGCCGAGGGCCACGCCCCGCTCGACCCCCGCGTCGCCCGCGCCCTGCTTCCGTCCACGGCCGGCCCGTCGGTGTCGGACGGGCTGAGCGGGCGCGAGCGGGAGGTTCTCGAGCTGGTCGCGCAAGGCCTGGCGAACAAGCAGATCGGCCGGGCGCTGGGCATCAGCGAGCGGACCGTCAAGGCGCACCTGGGCCGGGTGTTCCGGCAGATCGGGGTCGGCGACCGCACCAGCGCCGCGCTCTGGGCCCGCGAGCACCTGGACCCGGCCGGCTGACCGACCGGACCGTGCGACGACGGGACCGTGCGAACAGGACTGTGCAGGTGGAACGATCCGGGGCATGTCCAGCATGCAGGCGCTCGTCCGCCGCCCCAGCCCTCGGCTCGCCGAGGGCCTGCTCACGCACCTCGAGCGCAGGCCGGTGGACTTCGGCTTGGCTCTCGAGCAGTGGGAAGGCTACGTCCGGGCGCTGCGTGAGACACGGCTGGACGACCATCGAGGTGCCGCCGGCCGTCGACTGCCCGGACTCGGCGTTCGTCGAGGACACGGTCGTCATGTTCCGCAACGTCGCGGTGGTGAGCCGGCCCGGCGCGGACCAGCGCAAGCCCGAGACGGTCGAGGTCGAGAAGGTGGTCACCGCCCTGGGCTGCTCGGTCAACGCCGTCCGCGCGCCGGGGACTCTGGACGGCGGGGACGTGCTCAAGGTCGGCGACACCGTCTACGTCGGACGCGGTGGCCGGACCAACGCCGAGGGCGTCCGCCAGCTGCGCGCGATCCTCGAGCCGTTGGGGGCCAGCGTCGTGGCGGTCCCCGTCACCAAGGTCCTGCACCTCAAGAGCGCGGTGACCGCGCTGCCGGACGGGTCGGTGATCGGGTACCCGCCGCTCGTCGACGATGCGGCCGTCTACCCGCGCTTCGTGCCCGTGCCCGAGGAGCCCGGCTCGCACGTCGTCCTGCTCGGCGGCGACCGCCTGCTGCTGTCGTCCGCCGCCCCGCGAACCGCCGAGCTGCTCGCCGACCTCGGCTACACGCCGGTGCCGGTCGACATCGGCGAGTTCGAGAAGCTGGAGGGCTGCGTCACCTGCCTGTCGGTGCGGATCCGCCACCTGTACGCGCTGAGCGGCGCGGGTCGAGCGGTCACGTCGCCTTCTGCAGTCCTTCGGTCAGCCGCTGGCCGGCCGCGATCACCGCGGGGGCGTGCATGCGTCCGGGGGAGCGGGTCAGGCGTTCCAGCGGGCCGGACACCGACACGGCCGCCACCACCCGTCCGGACGGGCCGCGCACCGGCGCGGACACCGAGGCCACGCCGGGCTCGCGCTCGCCGACGCTCTGCGCCCAGCCCCGCCTCCGTACGCCCGCGAGCATGGTCGCGGTGAAGCGGGCGCCCATCAGGCCGCGGTGCAGCCGGTCCGGCTCCTCCCAGGCGAGCAGGATCTGGGCCGCGGACCCGGCGTGCATCGAGAGCACGCTGCCGATCGGCACGCTGTCCCGCAGACCGTGCAGCCGTTCGGCCGCGGCCACGCAGATGCGCTCGTCGCCCTGCCGCCGGTACAGCTGGGCGCTCTCGCCGGTCGTCTCGAGCAGCCAGGCCAGCACCGGCCCCGCGGCCGCGAGCAGCCGGTCCTCGCCGGCCGCGGCGGCGAGCTCGGCCAGGCGGGGGCCCAGGACGAACCGGCCCTGCAGGTCGCGGCCGACCAGGCGGTGGTACTCGAGCGCGACCGCCAGCCGGTGCGCGGTGGGTCGCGCGAGCCCGGTCGCCTGGACCAGCCCGGCGAGGGTCTGCGGGCCCGGTTCGAGGGCCCCGAGCACCAGCGCTGCCTTGTCCAGGACGCCGACGCCGCTGGTGGAGTGGTCCATGTGGCGATACTAGCGTCTCGACATACGAGACGCTAGTGCGAAGAAACGGTGCAGCGCGGAGAGTCTTCCCTGCAATCCCGACACGCTCGGGCACCGGCAAGCAGGAGGCCCCGGATGGGACGCACGTTGGCGGAGAAGGTGTGGGACGCGCACGTCGTGCGACGGGCCGACGGCGAACCCGACCTGCTCTACATCGACCTGCATCTCCTGCACGAGGTCACCAGCCCGCAGGCGTTCGACGGTCTGCGCGCAGCCGGCCGCCGGGTCCGGCGCACGGATCTCACGCTGGCCACCGAGGACCACAACATCCCGACCACGGACCTGGACAAGCCCATCGCCGACCCGGTCAGCCGCGAGCAGATCGAGACGCTGCGCCGCAACTGCGCGGAGTTCGGCGTACGGCTGCACCCGCTCGGCGACGTCGAGCAGGGCATCGTGCACGTGGTGGGCCCGCAGCTCGGTCTCACCCAGCCGGGGATGACGGTGGTCTGCGGTGACTCGCACACGAGCACCCACGGCGCGTTCGGCGCGCTGGCCTTCGGCATCGGCACCAGCGAGGTCGAGCACGTGCTCGCCACCCAGACCCTGCCGCTGCGACCGTTCCGGACCATGGCGGTGACGGTCGAGGGCCGGCTTCCCGACGGTGTCACGGCCAAGGACCTGATCCTCGCGGTGATCGCCAGGATCGGGACCGGTGGCGGGCAGGGCCACGTGATCGAGTACCGCGGCGAGGCCGTGCGGGCGCTGTCGATGGAAGCGCGGATGACCGTGTGCAACATGTCGATCGAGGCCGGGGCACGGGCCGGCATGATCGCCCCGGACGAGACGACGTTCGAGTTCCTGCGCGGCCGTCCGCACGCACCGCAGGGGGCCGAGTGGGACGAGGCCGTCGAGTACTGGCGCACGCTCACCACCGACGACGACGCGGTGTTCGACCGCGAGGTCGTCATCGAAGCGGCCGACCTGGCGCCGTTCGTCACCTGGGGAACCAACCCCGGGCAGGGGCTGCCGCTGACGGCGTCGGTGCCCGACCCGGCGTCGTTCGAGGACGAGTCCGAGCGCACCTCGGCCGAGGGTGCGCTCGCGTACATGGGGCTCACCGCGGGCACGCCGCTGCGCGAGATCGCGGTGGACACCGTGTTCCTCGGCTCCTGCACCAACGGCCGCATCGAGGACCTGCGCGCCGCCGCCGCCGTCCTGTCCGGGCGCCGGGTGGCCGACGGGGTGCGCATGCTCGTGGTGCCGGGGTCGGTACGCGTCCGGCTCGCGGCCGAGGCCGAGGGCCTGGACCAGGTCTTCATCGCCGCGGGCGCGCAGTGGCGCGGGGCCGGCTGCTCGATGTGCCTGGGCATGAACCCCGACCAGCTCGCGCCTGGCGAGCGCAGCGCCTCCACGTCCAACCGCAACTTCGAGGGTCGGCAGGGCAAGGGTGGTCGCACCCACCTGGTCTCACCGCCGGTCGCGGCCGCCACGGCGGTGGTCGGCCGGCTGGCCGCCCCCACGGACCTGCCGCCGGTCGCCGGGTCGCAGCGGAGGGCGAGCTGATGGAACCCATCGTCGTGCACACCGGTCGGGCGCTGCCGCTGCGGCGGGCCAACGTCGACACCGACCAGATCATCCCCGCGGTCTACCTCAAGCGGGTCACCCGCACCGGGTTCGAGGACGGCCTGTTCGCGGCCTGGCGCCAGGATCCCGGCTTCGTGCTCAACGACCCGGCCAGGGCAGGCGCGACCGTCCTGGTCGCCGGCGCCGACTTCGGCACCGGCTCGTCCCGCGAGCACGCGGTGTGGGCGCTGCTGGACTACGGCTTCCGCGTGGTCCTGTCGCCCAGGTTCGGCGACATCTTCAAGGGGAACAGCGCCAAGGGCGGGCTGCTCACCGTCGAGCTGGGGCAGGACGTCATCGAGCGCATCTGGTCGGCCGTCGAAGCCGATCCCGGCACCGAGCTGACCGTCGACCTGCGCTCGCGCGAGGTGCGCTGGGCCGGCGGCACGGAGCCGTTCGACATCGACGACTACACCCGGTGGCGCCTGATGGAAGGGCTGGACGACATCGGACTCACGCTCCGGCACGTCGACGAGGTGACCGCCTTCGAGGAGGGCCGTCCGGGCTGGCTGCCCACGACATCACCGGTCCTGGCTGTCGACTGACCGACGCGCAGGGGTGTCCGTGGCAGACCCGTGACCCACAAACCCCTTGCGACACAAGGACGTTCCGCCGCGCCGGTGTTTGTCTCCGGAGCGTGTTTGGTCATAGCGTTCCCCCGGTCGGGCATCGGCTCGACGTGGACATTCCCTAGGAGAAGTAGTGAACAAGAGCGAGCTCATCGACGCTCTCGCCGACCGGCTCGGCGTCGGCAAGAGGGAGGCCCAGGTCGCGATCGACGCGGTTCTGGACACCATCACGCGCACCGTCGTGGCCGGGGAGAAGGTGGCGATCACGGGCTTCGGCATCTTCGAGAAGGTGGAGCGTGGCGCGCGCACTGCCCGCAACCCGCGCACCGGGGCCACGGTCAAGGTCCGCAAGACCTCGGTTCCGAAGTTCCGCCCCGGGGCGGAGCTGAAGGCGTTCGTCAGCGGTGCCAAGAAGCTCACCAAGGCGGCTCCGGCCGCTCCGGCGAAGGCCGCGGCTCCGGCCAGGGCTGCCGCGAAGAAGGCGGCACCCGCCCGCCGGGCAGCGGCGAAGAAGGCTCCCGTGAAGCGGGCTCCGGCCAAGCGTGCGACCGCCAGGAAGGCGGCACCCGCCAAGCGCGCCGTGGTCAAGAAGGCCGCTCCGGCCAAGAAGGCTCCGGCCCGCAAGGCCCCGGCCCGCAAGGCTCCGGCCCGCAAGACTGCGGTCCGCAAGGCCGCGCCCGCCAAGAAGGCTGCGGTCAGGCGCGCCCCGGCGAAGAAGGCTCCGGCCAAGAAGGCCCCGGCCCGCCGCACCCGCTAGGCCCTCCGGCGCCGGTCGCCCGGCGAACGGTCCGACGGCCCGGTCCCCGACAGGGGTGCCGGGCCGTCGGCGTCCGCCCGTCAGGACGGGTCGGGCTCGGCCGGAAGTGTGGCCAGGGTCAGGAACGTCACGCGCTCCGCGGCGTCGTCCACCCGGATGCGGACCCGCTGGCCGACCCGCGCGAGCCGCAGCCCGCCGGCGTCGAACGCGCCGCGGTCGTACGGCAGCTCCACCCCGTCGTCCAGGAGGACCGAACCGCTCCGGCTCGCGGGGTCGAAGGTGCGCACGGTCGCCTGCACCGTCGCAGGCTATCCGCGCGGCGCGGGCCCCGGTGCCCCGTCCTGGCCGGCGAGGTCGGCGAGCACCGCGCGCGTCCGCGCGCCGAGCCCGAGACGGCCGGCGTCGAACAGGTCGACCTCGGTGTCCACGTCCCGCCGGACCGAGGCCAGCGGTCCGGTCACCAGCTCGACCGCGCCGGCTGCGCTGTGCCGGGCGCGGCTGCGGTGCCCGAAGCGGGGGTCGAGCTCGTGCCCGTTGGCTGCGGTCAGCAGCGTGGTCCCGGTGCCCTCGGTGTCCGCGACGAAGGCCGCGGGCAGGTCCGCCGCGGTCAACAGGGCATAGGCGAGCTCGTCCGGGCGCAGCGCCGGGAGGTCGGCCGACAGGGCCGCGAGCGGGCGGCCGGGCCAGCGTCCGGCCGCGACCTGCGCCCCGTGCACGAGCGCCGGGTTGAGTCCCGCCCGCGGGCTGTCTGCGACGACCTGCGCGCCGACGGTCAGCGCCTGCTCGGCCACGCGCGCGTCGTCGGTGACGACCAGCACGACGCCCACCCCGTCGGCGGCGAGGGCGGCTGCGACGGTGTCGACCGCGAACGCCAGCGCGAGGTCCTGCCTCGCCGGACCGGCGAACCGCGTCAGCCGGGTCTTGCCGACCGCCAGGTCCTTGACCGGCACCAGGACCGTCCACCGGCTCATGCGCCCATCGTGGCCCCTGGTCGCGCGGGTGTTTGCGGCGGGACTCGGGCGGCAGCAAGATGGCGGGACCCAAGCGAGCGAGGAGGTCCCGCCGGGTGACACGCCGCAGACCCGAACCCTGGTACGCCTTCGCGGTCCTGGTCATCCGTCCGGTGCTGACCGTCTTCACGCGGCGCTCCTGGACGCACACCGAGCGGCTCCCGGCCACCGGTGGCGTCGTGGTCGTCCCGAACCACATCTCGCACGTCGACCCGCTGATCGTGGCCCATTTCCTGTACGACAACGGGCGGCTGCCCCGGTTCCTGGCCAAGGCGTCGCTGTTCGACGTCTTCTTCGTGCGCCGGGTGCTCCGCGGCGCCCGGCAGATCCCGGTCTATCGCGAGTCCCGCGACGCCGGGGACGCCTTCCGTGACGCGGTCGACGCGGTGCAGCGCGGGGAGTGCGTGGTGGTGTACGCCGAGGGGACGCTGACCAGGGACCCGGACCTGTGGCCGATGGCCGGCAAGACCGGCGCCGCCCGGATCGCGCTGGCGACCGGCTGCCCGGTCGTGCCGATGGCCGCCTGGGGCCCGCAGGACCTGCTCGCCCCGTACTCCAAGCGCCCGCACCTGTTCCCGCGGGCGTTGATGCAGGTCACGGTCGGTCCGCCGGTCGACCTGTCCGACCTGCGCGGCACGGCCGCCGAACCGGCGACGCTCCGGGTCGCCACCGACCGCATCATGGCCGCGGTCACCGACCTGGTCGCCGAGCTGCGGGGCGAGCCCGCTCCGCCGACCAGGCTGGACCCCCGGCACGAGGAGCTGGCCACCACCGGCGACGCCCACGTGGTCTACCACCTCGACCGGCACCCGCGCCGGCGGGCCCGCCCGCCCGCGGTGCCCGGACCTGAGCCGGACGCGGAGCGCCGGTCGTGACCCGGTCCGCGGTGATGGGCAGCGGCTCCTGGGGGACCGCGTTCGGCATGGTGCTGGCGGACGCCGGGGGACAGGTCGCGCTCTGGGGGAAGGACCCCGGCCTGGCCGCGACGATCGAGTCCAGCCGCGAGAACTCCGGGTACCACCCCGGGATCCGGCTCCCCGACAGCGTGCACGCGACCGCCGACCCCGCGGCGGCGCTGTCCGGTGCCGACCTGGTCGTGCTGGCCGTACCCGCGCAGGCGCTGCGCGCGGCGCTGGCCGGCTGGCGCGAGCTGCTGCCGCCCGACGCGGTGCTGGTCAGCCTCATGAAGGGCATCGAGCTTGGCACCATGCGACGCATGAGCGAGGTCGTCGCCGAGGTCGCCCGGGTACCGGACAGCCGGGTCGCGGTGGTGTCCGGGCCGAACCTGGCCCGGGAGATCATGCAGCGGCAGCCGGCGGCGACGGTGGTGGCGTGCACCGACGCGGACACCGCCCGGCGGGTCCAGCAGGCCTGCCTGACGCCGTACTTCCGGCCGTACACCAACCCGGACGTGGTGGGGACCGAGCTCGGCGGGTCGGTCAAGAACGTGATCGCGATCGCGAACGGGGTGGCGGTCGGGCTGGGCTTCGGCGAGAACGCGCAGGCGTCGTTGATCACGCGCGGGCTGGCCGAGATGGCCCGGCTGGGTGTGGCGCTCGGTGCGGACCCGATGACGTTCGCCGGGCTGGCCGGTCTGGGGGACCTGATCGCGACGTGCACGTCGCCGCTGTCGCGCAACCGCACGTTCGGGGTGAACCTCGGGAGCGGGATGACGCGCCGAGGAGGCGATCGCGGCGATGCGGCAGACCTGCGAGGGCGTCAAGTCCTGCCGTCCGATCCTCGAGCTGGCGAACGCGCACGGCGTCGACATGCCGATCACCGAAGCCGTCGTCCAGGCCGTGCACGAGGGACTCGCTCCGCGGGAGATGGCCCGCTCGCTGATGACCAGGGACGCGAAGGCCGAGCAGGCGCCGGCCTAGCCGGGTCACACCCGGTCCAGGGCGGCCGCCAGGTCCGACCAGAGGTCCTCGGCGTCCTCGATCCCGACCGACATCCGGACCAGCGACTCGCTCACCGCCTCGCTCTCGGACTCCCAGCGGCGACGTCGCTCCAGGGTGGACTCCACCCCGCCCAGGCTCGTCGCGTGCACCCACAGCCGTACGCCCGCGGCGAGGCGCGTCGGCGGCGGCGCGGCCGCCGGCCAGCTCGATCGACACGATCGTCCCCGACCCCGGGTAGCGGACCAGCGACACGGCCGGGTGCGCGGCCAGTCGCGGCACCAGGGTCTGCGCCGTCTCCTGGGCGCGGGCCACGCGCAGCGCCAGGGTCCGGATCCCGCGCAGCGTCAGCCACGCCTCCATGGGACCGGGGATGGCGCCATGCAGGCGGCGGTGCTCGCCCAGGCGGGCCAGCAGGCTCTCGTCCCGCCCGCACACGATGCCCATCTGCACGTCGGAGTGCCCGGCCAGCAGCTTGGTCGCGCTGTGCACGACGAGGTCGGCCCCCACCTCCAGCGGGCGTTGCAGGACCGGGGTGGCGAACGTGTTGTCGACCACGACCCGTGCCCCGCGCGCGTGTGCGGCCGACACCAGCGTCGGCAGGTCGGCGACGTCCAGCCGCGGGTTCGTCGGCGACTCCAGCCACACGATGTCGGCGCCCTGGGCGGCGGCCACCGTCGCCGCCGTGTCGGACACCTCGACCGCGCGAACCTTGGCCCGGCCGGCGTCGACCCGTTCCCGGATCAGGGACAGCGTCCCGGAGTACGCGTTGTCCGGTGCCACCGCGGTGCCGCCCTCGGGCAGCAACGACAGCACCGCCGAAGCGGCCGCCAACCCGGAGGCGAACGCGAGCGCCCAGCCGCCCTCGAGGTCGCCGAGCACCGTCTCGAGCGCGGTCCAGGTCGGGTTGCCGTACCGCCCGTACTCCACCTCGCCGCCGGCGACGTACGTGGAGGCGAACGTGACCGGGACGCCCAACGCGGCGTCCGGGATCCGTGGCGGGCGGCCGGACGCCACCACCCGGGTGGCGAGAGCGAGGCGGTCCGGGGGCTGCGGGAGCGGCTGCGCGGTCGGCATGACCGGCAGTATCGCGCCCGGTAGGGTCGCCGACGATGGCCGACTCCTCACCACCGGCAAGCGGTGGCCGCCCGCGCGTCGCTGTGGTCTTCGGCGGTCGCTCCAGCGAGCACGCGATCTCGTGCATCAGCGCCGGCAGCGTGCTCCGGGCGATCGACCGGATCGCGTACGACGTGGTTCCGATCGGCATCACCACCGACGGGCGCTGGGTGCTCGAGGCCGACGACCCGGACCGGCTGGCCATCACCTCGGGCCGGCTGCCGGCCGTGGACGGCAGCGGGGCCCAGGTCGTCCTCGCGGGCGACCCGACCTCCGGCGGCCTGATGGTGTCCGAGCCCGGCGACGTCCCGCGCGTGCTCGGCGACGTCGACGTGGTGCTGCCGCTGCTGCACGGTCCGTTCGGCGAGGACGGCACGCTGCAGGGGCTGCTGGAGCTCGCCGGCGTGCCCTACGTCGGGTCCGGGGTGCTCGCCTCCGCCGCCGCGATGGACAAGTCCGTGATGAAGGTCCTGCTGGCCGCCGCCGGCCTGCCCGTCGGCCCGTACGTCGTCGTGCCGGACCGGGACTGGCCGTCGGCCGGGACCGAGGCGCGGATCAGGTCGAGCCTGCGGCTGCCGGTGTTCGTCAAGCCGGCCAGGGCCGGGTCCAGCGTCGGCGTCAGCAGGGTCGCGAGCTGGGACGGCCTGGCCGGGGCCGTCGAGGCGGCCAGGGGGCACGACCCCAAGGTGCTCGTCGAGGAGGCCGTGGCCGGCCGCGAGATCGAGTGCGGCGTGCTCGAGTCGGCGGACGGACGGTCGCTGGAGACCAGCGTCTGCGGCGAGATCACCGTCCTCGGCGGGCACGAGTTCTACGACTTCGAGGCCAAGTACCTCGAGGTGGACGACGTGACCAGGCTGGACGTGCCCGCCGACCTGCCCGACGAGGTGTCCGAACGCGTCCGCGCGATGGCTGCGGTGGCCTTCCGCGCGCTGGACTGCGAGGGCTTC
The DNA here is from genome assembly GCA_963771835.1 of uncultured Actinomycetota bacterium. Taxonomy (GTDB): domain Bacteria; phylum Actinomycetota; class Actinomycetes; order Prado026; family Prado026; genus CAVQCJ01. The sequence continues at coordinate 1,119,699 of CAVYVA010000001.1, read as the reverse complement.
GCGCGCGTGGACTTCTTCGTGGCGCCGGACGGCACAGTCACGGTCAACGAGCTGAACACGATCCCAGGGTTCACGCCGGTGTCGATGTTCCCGATGCTGTGGGCCGCCAGCGGCGTCCCGTACCCCGCCCTCGTGGACCGCCTGATCCGCTCCGCCCTCCGCAAGCGCCGCGGTCTGCGCTGAGCCGCCGCGGACCGGCCGCTGGTCAGGGGGACGGGGCGGCCAGGGCGGGGTCGGCGGCACCGATCACCGGCCCGAGCTCGACCAGCACGTCCGCGGCGGGCTGGTAGTCCCGCGGCACCGAAACCTCGATGTCGGCCACCCGGCCGACCGTCGTGTAGCGCGAGCCGCCGTCCACCGGCTCGGCGAACCAGTCGATCCCGTCGATCGTGGTCAGGTCGCTGGTCGGCTGCAGACCTGCTGGGGCTCCGACCCCGCAGCGCAGGACGATCGGGGCGCCACCCCAGGCCGCGGTCTGGTCGGACACCGGGTCGGTGCCCAGCCGGGGCTGGCCGGCCACGGTCGCGGGCAACCTCCCGTGCAGCCGGTGACAGGCGTCGGCAGCTGCGCCGCGGGCGTCCGGGACGACGACCCGCACCGGTCGGGACCGCAGCAGCACGGCGGAGACGAGGCCGAGCACGACCACCCCGGCGACGAACACGATGAGCACGACGCGGCTCAGCCTTGGGCTGGACGCGGCGGGCTCGGAACCGGTCGGCTCGGAACCCGTCACGATCGACTCAGAGGTGGACCACCGGGCAGGTGAGGGTGCGGGTGATGCCGGGGACCGCCTGGACCTTGGCGAGCACCAGCTTGCCCAGCTCGTCGACGCTCTTCGCCTCGGCACGCACGATCACGTCGTAGGGGCCGGTCACGTCCTCGGCGAGGGTCACCCCGGCGATCTGGGCGATCCCGGTCGCGACGTCCGCCGCCTTGCCGACCTCGGTCTGGATCAAGATGTACGCCTGGACCACCACGATCTGCCTCCCGCTGTGCTCCATCGCGCTGACGCGTGGAGGCTACCGGGTCCGCGGCACGGGCAGCAGGCCCGGGAGATGACAGCATGACGGGCATGGCGGGAACCGGCGGCGGCACGGTCGGCGAGACCGGCGAGACCGCGCTCGTAGCCGCGATCGTGCAGCGGCTCCCGTCCAGCCCGGAAGTGCTCCTCGGACCCGGCGACGACGCGGCGTCGTCGCCGCGAGCGACGGCCGCGTGGTGGCCACGACCGACCTGCTGGTCGAGGGCGTCCATTTCCGCCGCGACTGGTCCGAGGCGGTGGACGTGGGGCACAAGGCGGCTGCGCAGAACCTCGCCGACATCGCGGCGATGGGGGCCAGGCCGACCGCGCTGCTGGTCGGGCTCGCCGCGCCGGCCGGCCTGCCGACCGCGTGGGCGCTCGGCCTGGCCGACGGTCTGGCGGCCGAGGCGGCCCGGGCGGGGGCCGCGGTCGTCGGCGGCGACGTGGTGGCCGGCGAGCACGTCGTCGTCTCGGTCACCGCGCTGGGCTCGCTGGACGGCCGCGAGCCGGTGACCAGGGCGGGCGCGCGGGCCGGCGACGTGGTCGCGATGGTCGGCCGGCTGGGCTGGTCCGCCGCCGGGTTCGCGGTGCTGAGCCGGGGCTTCCGGTCGCCGCGGGTGCTGGTGGCTGCGCACCGGCGGCCGGAGCCGGTGTACGAGGCCGGGCCGAAGGCCGCCCTGGCCGGGGCGACCGCGATGGTCGACGTGAGCGACGGGCTGCTCGGCGACCTGGCGCACGTCGCGGTGGCGTCCGGGGTGGCGGTGCGGCTCGAGGTCGCGGCGCTGGAGGTCGCAGCGCCGGTGCGGGACGCGGCGGCGGCGCTGGGCAAGGACCCGCTCGAGTGGGTGCTGACCGGGGGCGAGGACCACGCGCTGGCTGCGACGTTCCCCTCGGCCAAGGCGGTGCCGAAGGGTTGGACGGTGGTCGGGGAGGTGCTCGCCTGGGCCGGGGCCACCGCTGACGACGACTCGGCGCAGCACCGGGTGACGGTCGCCGGGCTACCGGCAGGGGCGTACGAGGGTCCGGGCGGGTGGCGGCACTTCAGCGTCTAGCGCGTCGGGCTAGCGAGTGACCTTGCCGGCCTTGATGCACGAGGTGCAGACGTTCAGCCGCTTCGGGGCACCGCCGACGACGGCGCGCACCGTCTGGATGTTCGGGTTCCAGCGGCGGCGGGTGCGGCGGTGCGAGTGGGAGATGCTGTTGCCGAAGCCCGGCCCCTTGCCGCAGACCTCGCAGTTGGCAGCCACGGTCGACACTCTCCAGCACATTCGCAGGGACGGACGGATCGCCGGCGCATCGGGATGCGCGACCCGGGGACCCCGGTCGGCCCGCCGAGGGTACCTGACGCGCCTCCACCGACGCCAACACAGCGGCGAGGCGAGGAGCCGGGGTGAGGCGACGACCCGAGCGCGACGGTGGAACGCGGCTACCCTGCGGGCACGCGGCTCGGCCCATGCGGCCCTGGACGGAAGGGGTGCCGATGCTCGACGGCCCGACCGTCCGGCGCGGGTCCCGGGACGCCCTGGAGGCGCTCGGCCGTGCCCGCGAGGAGATCGATGCGCTGAACGTCTACCCGGTGCCCGACGGAGACACCGGCACCAACCTGTTCCTCACCGTGGAGTCCGCGGTCGAGGAGCTGGCCACCCGTCCGGACGACGGCGACGTGGCCGCCGACCTGCGCACGCTCGCGCACGGGGCTCTGCTCGGCGCCCGCGGCAACTCCGGTGTGATCCTCAGCCAGCTGCTCAGGGGCGCCGTTGACGCCCTCGTCGGGACCCGCGCCGGGACCGACCCGGCCGAGGCCCTGCGCACGGCGCTGGAGCATGCGGCGCGGTCCGGGTACGCCGCAGTGGCCCAGCCGGTCGAGGGGACGATCCTGACCGTGGCCCGGGTCGCGGCCGAGTCGGCCCGCGCGACCGAGGGTGGCACCGCCGAGGTGGTCAGGGCCGCTGCCCACGGCGCCCACCAGGCCCTCGAACGCACCCCTGAGCTGCTCGACGTGCTCCGTGCGGCCGGCGTGGTGGACGCGGGTGGCCGTGGCCTGACCGTCGTGCTGGACGCCCTCGTCCAGACCATGACCGGGCAGCGCCCCGCCGCGGCGCCGTCCCGGATGGCACAGCCCCAGCTCACGGCGCCGCTCGCCGGGGCCGCAGATGCGTACCGGGGCGGCCCGGCGTTCGAGGTGATGTTCCTGCTGGAGGCCGACGAGCAGGCCACCAACGGCCTCAAGGCGAGCCTGGCCGGGCTCGGCGACTCGCTGCTGGTCGTCGGTGGCGACGGACTGTGGAACGTCCACGTCCACGTCGACGACGTCGGCGCCGCGATCGAGGCCGGGGTACGGGCCGGACGCCCGTACCGGATCAAGGTCACGCACTTCGGGGAGCAGGTCGCCCGGCAGCAGGCCGCCCGGGCGCCGGGGACCAGAACCGTGGTCGCCCTGCTCCCGGGACGCGGCCTGGCCGAGCTCGCCCTGGCGTGCGGCGCGCTGGTGGTCGAGTCCGCGGCCGGTTCGCCGGGCCGGCGGCCGGCTACGCGCGACGTCCTGCTGGCGGTCCAGCAGGCGCACTCCGACGAGGTCGTCGTGCTGCCGGACGACCGGGACACCGTGGCGGTGGCCGAGGCGGCCGCGGAGTACGCCAGGGCCGGCGGTCTGCGGGTGGCGGTCATCCCCACCCGGGCACCGGTGCAGGTGCTCGCGGCGCTCGCCGTGCACGACCCGGGCCGGCGGTTCGAGGACGACGTGGTGGCGATGACCGCGGCTGCCCGGGCGACCAGGCGCGGCGCGGTGACGGTGGCCGTGCGGGAGGCGCTGACGTCCGCGGGGGTGTGCCGGCCCGGCGATGTCCTCGGCCTGGTCGAGGACGATGTGGCGTGCATCGGCGCGACCGTCGGCGAGGTCGCCGAGCAGGTGCTGGACCGGATGCTGTCCGCGGGCGGCGAGCTGGTGACCGTCATCGTCGGGCAGGACGCCGGGACCGGGCTGGGCGAGGCGCTGGCCGACCACGTCCGGCATGCGCACCCCGAGGTGGAGACCCAGGTGCACGACGGCGGCCAGGAGCACTACCCCGTGCTGCTGGGCGTGGAGTAGGCGGACCGGCGTGCTCGAGGAACCGCTGCGCACGGTCGTCGGTGGCGCGTCGGCCAAGGCCCTGGCCACCGGGCTCGGCCTGGAGACGGTCGGCGACCTGCTGCGTCACTTCCCGCGCCGGTACGCGGTCCGCGGCGAGCTCACCGACCTGTCGGCCCTGCGGGTGGACGAGGAGGCCACGGTCATGGCCGAGGTCGCCGGGACCCGGCTCTACCCGATGCGCAACCGCCCGGGCTGGGTGCTCGAGGTCGTCGTCACCGACGGCCGCGGCCGGCTCAAGCTGACGTTCTTCGGGAAGAAGAAGGGCCAGCTCGAGTGGCGCGAGCGCCAGCTCCGGGTCGGCCGGCACGGGCTGTTCGCCGGCAAGGTCGGCTCGTTCCAGGGCGCCCGGCAGCTGACCCACCCGGACTACCTGCTCGTCGGCGACCCGGGCGACGACCTCGACGAGGCGGACGCCGCGGACGCCGCTGCCGCCTTCGCCCGCAGCCTGATCCCGGTCTACCCCGCGACGAAGTCGCTCACGACCTGGAAGATCGCCAAGGCCGTGGCGCCGGTGCTGGACACGATCGGCGACCTGCCCGACCCGCTGCCGGCGGACCTGCGCGAGCGCCGCGGCCTGCCGTCCCTGTCCGAGGCGTTCGAGCTGATCCACCGGCCCGCGACCGAGCCGGACTGGCGCCGTGCCGTCGACCGGTTCCGGTTCGAGGAGGCGTACGTCCTGCAGGTCGAGCTGGCCCGCCGGCGCGCCCTGGCCGCCGCGCTGCCGGCGGTCCCGCGGGTGGCCACCGAGGACGGGGTGCTGGCCGCGTTCGACCGCCGGCTGCCGTTCGAGCTCACCGACCGGCCAGCGCGAGGTCGGCGCGCAGCTCACCGCCGACCTGGCCGGGCAGCACCCGATGCACCGGTTGCTGCAGGGCGAGGTCGGGTCGGGCAAGACCGTGGTCGCGCTGCGGGCGATGCTGGCCGTCGTCGACTCCGGGGGCAGGCCGCGCTGCTGGCGCCGACGGAGGTGCTGGCGCAGCAGCACCACCGCTCGTTGCAGGCCCTGCTCGGTCCGCTGGCCGAGCGCGGGATGCTCGGCGGCGAGGACGTGGGGACCCGCGTCACGCTGCTGACCGGCTCTCAGGGCGCCGCGACCAGGCGCCAGGCGCTGCTGCAGGCCGCCAGCGGCGAGGCAGGTCTCGTCGTCGGCACGCACGCGCTGCTCGAGGAGCACGTCCAGTTCGCCGACCTGGGGCTCGTGGTCGTCGACGAGCAGCACCGGTTCGGGGTGGAGCAGCGCTCGGCGCTCGCGGCCAAGGGGGTCACGCCCCCGCATGTGCTGGTCATGACGGCCACGCCGATCCCGCGCACGATCGCGATGACGGTGTTCGGCGACCTCGACGTGTCCACGCTGACCGAGCTGCCGGCCGGCCGGTCGCCCATCGCGACCCATGTGGTCCCTACCGGGGAGAAGCCGCACTACCTGGACCGGGCCTGGGAGCGGTTGCGCGAGGAGGTCGCGGCCGGTCACCAGGTGTACGTCGTGTGCCCGCGGATCGGCGGTGACGACCAGGGCGACGTGCGGGACGAGGGCTTCGACGAGTCCTTCGACCGGGGCTCCGACGACGGCTCCGACGGCTTCGACGAGGACGGGTCGGCGTCCGCTGCCGGGGGCGCGGCGGCGCGCCCGCTCGTCGCCGTGCTGGACGTCGCCCCGCAGCTGGCCGCCGGACCGCTCGCGGGGTTGCGGCTGGAGGTCCTGCACGGCCGGATGCCGTCCGAGGCCAAGGACGATGTGATGCAGCGGTTCGCCGCCGGCACCGTGGACGTCCTGGTCGCGACCACCGTGGTCGAGGTCGGGGTCGACGTCGCCAACGCCACCGGGATGGTCGTGATGGACGCGGACCGGTTCGGGGTGTCCCAGCTGCACCAGCTGCGCGGCCGGGTCGGGCGTGGCGGTGCACCGGGGCTGTGCCTGCTCGTCACCGACCTTGAGCCGGGCACGCCCGGCCGCGCCCGGCTGGACGCTGTCGCCAGCACCAACGACGGGTTCGAGCTCGCCCGGGTGGACCTGGAGTCGCGTCGTGAGGGCGACGTGCTCGGGGCCACGCAGTCCGGGCGGCGTTCGTCGCTGCGGCACCTGCGCGTGCTGCGCGACGAGGACGTGATCCAGCAGGCCCGCCAGGAGGCCTCGGCGCTGGTCGAGCGCGACCCCGACCTGGCCGACCACCCGGCGTTGCGCGCGGCCGTTGCGGTCTACGTCGACGACGAGCAGTCGGAGTACCTCGAGAAGGCGTGACCGGTGCGGCGTCGCCTCGGGCCGCCGTGCCACAGTGGGGCGATGGGGCAGACGTTCGACGCGCTGGACGACCGGATGACCGCCTTCCTCGCCGCGCAGCCGGTGTTCTTCGTGGCCACTGCCCCGGCGGCCGGCGGGCACGTGAACGTCTCGCCGAAGGGTTACGCGGACACGTTCGCGGTGCTCGGGCCGCACACCGTGGCCTACCTGGACCTGACCGGCAGCGGCGTGGAGACGATCGCGCACCTGCGCGAGAACGGCCGCATCACGTTGATGTTCTGCGCGTTCGCCGGGCCGCCCAAGATCGTGCGCCTGTACGGGACCGGGCGGGCGGTGCTCGCGGGCGACGAGGAGTGGGACGAGCTGGCCGGGCACTTCCCGGCGCGCAGCGGTCGGCGCGCGGTCGTCGTGGTGGAGGTGGAACGCATCGCCGACTCGTGCGGCTACGGGGTCCCGTTCCTCGAGCTGGTCGCCGAGCGGGACGTGCTGGAGCGCTGGCACGAGCGCCGCGGCGCCGACGGCCTGGCGGCCTACCGCGAGGAGCGCAACGGGACCAGCATCGACGGGCTGCCGGGTCTGCGATGACCCGCGTCATCGGGGGCACCGCCGGCGGCCGCCGGCTGACGGTGCCACCCGGGACCGCCACCAGACCGACGTCCGACCGGGCCCGGGAGGCCCTGTTCTCGGCGTTGACCTCGATGCTGGCGCCCGCGGGACTGCGCGGCACCCGGCTGCTGGACCTGTACGCCGGGTCCGGCGCCGTGGGGCTGGAGGCGCTCTCGCGCGGCGCCCGGCAGGTGCTCCTGGTGGACAGCGACCGGCGCGCGGCGGACACCGTCCGGGCCAACGTGGCCGCACTCGGGCTCGCCGGGGCGCAGGTCGTGCGGGACGACGTGGCGCGGCTCGCGGCCGGACCCAACCCCGGCGAACCGTACGACCTGGTGTTCCTGGACCCTCCGTACCCGACCCCGGCCGGCGCCGTGGCGGCGGTGCTGTCGGCTGCTCGCCGAGCACGGCTGGCTGGGCTCGACGCGCGCTCGTGGTGGTCGAGCGGGCCAGCCGCGACGACCCGTGGGCGTGGCCGGCCGGCTTCACCGCGATCCGGGACCGCCGGTACGGGGAGGGCACGCTTTGGTACGGTCGCGCCGCCTGGTCCGGCGACCCACGCCGGGACCCCGAGTAGCCGGGAGCCTCGCCGTGCGCAGAGCCGTCTGCCCGGGATCGTTCGACCCGGTGACGAACGGGCACCTCGACATCATCGGCCGGGCCGCCGCGCTGTTCGACGAGGTCATCGTCATGATCGCGTTCAACGTGAACAAGGCGGGCCTGTTCACCGTGGACGAGCGGATCCAGATGCTGCACGAGGTCACCGTCGCCTGGTCGAACGTCGTGGTGGACAGCTACAGCGGGCTCCTGGTCGACTTCTGCCGAGACCGGGGCATCCCGGCGGTCGTCAAGGGGCTGCGCGCCGTCTCCGACTTCGACTACGAGCTCCAGATGGCCCAGATGAACCGTCACCTCGGCGGGCTGGAGACTTTGTTCGTGCCGACCAGCGCCACCTACAGTTACCTCTCGTCCAGCCTCCTCAAGGAGGTTGCGGCCCTCGGCGGCGACGTGGCCGGTCTGGTCCCCGACGCGGTGGCCACGCGGCTGCGCGAGCGGCTCGCGGGACGCTGAACCACCCGGGTCCGGCCCACCGCCGGTCCGGCCGAGCCGGAGGAAGAGACCGCCCGTGGACGTGCACGAGAAGCTGGACGAGATCACCGGGCTGGTCGAGCAGGCCAGGGCGATGCCGATGTCGGCGTCGTGCATCGTCAACCGGCCCGAGCTGCTGGCCCTGCTCGAGGAGCTGCGCGCGCTGCTGCCCGAGGAGCTCGACCTGGCCGAGCAGCTGCTCGCCGGGCGCGACCGGGTCGTCGACGAGGGCCGGGCCGAGTCCGACCGCATCATCGCCGCCGCACAGGAGGAGCGCATGCGGCTGGTGTCCGAGACCGAGGTCTACGCCCAGGCGCAGCAGGAGGCGGCCCGGGTGGTGGCCGAGGCGCACGGTGACGCGGAGTCGATGCGCAAGCAGGTCGACGAGTACGTCGACGCGAAGCTCGCCACGTTCGAGATCACGCTGAACAAGACGCTGGCCGCGGTCTCCCGGGGCCGGGACAAGCTGCGCGGCCGTGGTGAGCTCGAGGCGCTGGGCACGCTGGGCACCGAGACGGGCGAGATCCCGGCCGTCCGGGACTGACCGGACGGCTCCACCGGCCCGGCCCGCCGCCGGCGTTTCCCGGGGGTGCCGGCGCTCGGGTACCCTGAGCGCTCGGTCTCGTCCGGGACCGTGGTTCGTGGTGCCCCGCGGAGGCCAGGCTGTCCAGGCTCGACCCGCGCGCGCCGTTCGTCGTGGACACCCGCGACCTCGGCCGCCGTCCAGGGTCGATGCGTTCGGTCAGCCGGGTCGTCCCGGCTCCCGCGGAGCTCGGTACGGATGTGGTCGGTGTCCCCCAGGGGTCCGACGTCGAGCTCGAGCTGCGGCTCGAGTCGGTCGTCGAGGGGGTGCTCGTGACGGGAACGGCACGGGTGCACGTCGAGGGCGAGTGCGTGCGCTGCCTCGACCCGGTTTCCTCCGAGCAGGAGGTCCGGGTCCAGGAGCTGTACTACTACCCCGACCAGAACATCGACGACGAGGAGGCCGGGCGGCTCGAGGGCGACTACCTCGACCTGGAGCCGTTGCTGCGTGACGCGGTGGTCCTCGGGCTCCCGTTCCGGCCCGTGTGCCGGGACGACTGCCCGGGGCTGTGCTCGGAGTGCGGGGCCAGGCTGGCCGACCACCCGGGTCACGTGCACGAGCAGGGCGACCCGCGCTGGGCCGCGCTGCAGGCACTGACGATCGACACACCTGGCGTACCCGACGACGAGGAAGAGAGCTGACCGGTGGCCGTCCCCAAGCGGAAGACCTCGCGCAGCAACACCCGGCACCGCCGGTCGGCGTGGAAGACCACCGCGCCCGCGCTGTCGACCTGCGACCGTTGCAAGCAGCCGAAGCTCCAGCACATCGCCTGCCCGACCTGCGGCACGTACAACAAGCGGCAGGTCCTCTCCGTCTGATCGGCCCCCTGGGGTCGTGGTCGACGCCGCACCGGCTGGGGGTGGCGTCCACCTCGTTCCTGTGGGACCGCACACGTGCCCGCCCGACCGGTGCTGCCGGCGGGCCGCCCGCCGTGGAGGTTCACCAGTGATCGACGAACACCCGTACGCCACGTTGTCGGAGCGGCTGGGGTGCAACGTCGAGCCCGGGCTGCTGCAACGGGCTCTGACGCACCGGTCCTACGCGTACGAGAACGGCGGGCTGCCGACCAACGAACGCCTCGAGTTCCTCGGCGACGCGGTGCTGGGCCTGGTGGTGACCGACACGCTGTACCGAGCCCACCCCGACCTGCCCGAGGGGCAGCTGGCGAAGCTGCGCTCGGCCGTGGTCAACGCCAAGGCGCTGGCCGACGTCGGTCGCGACCTCGGGCTCGGGGAGTTCCTGCGGCTGGGTCGGGGGGAGGAGTCCACCGGCGGGCGCAACAAGGGGTCGATCCTGGCCGACACCGTCGAGGCCGTGCTCGGCGCGGTGTACGTCGACCTGGGCCTGTCCGCCGAGCGAGGTGCTGGTGCACCGGCTGTTCGACCCGGTCATCGACTCCGCGGCCGGACTCGGGGCCGGGCTGGACTGGAAGACCTCGCTCCAGGAGCTGACCGCCAACGACGGCCTCGGCGTACCCGAGTACCAGATCTGGGACGAGGGTCCCGACCACGAGAAGTTCTTCACCGCCGTGGTCCGCGTGGCCGGCGAGGACCGCGGGTCCGGCACGGGGCGCAGCAAGAAGGAAGCCGAGCAGGAGGCCGCGTCGGCCGCGTGGCACTCGCTGCGCGCCGCCCGCGGCTGACGCGGCCGCACGTCATGCCCGAGCTGCCCGAGGTCGAGGTGGTGCGCCGCGGTCTGCAGCGCTGGGTCGTCGGTCGCACCGTCCGGGACGTCGAGGTACGGCACCCTCGCGCGGTCCGCCGGCACCTGCCGGGTGCCGCGGACTTCGCCGGCCGGCTGGCCGGCCGCCGCGTGCTGGCAACCGACCGGCGCGGGAAGTACCTGTGGCTGCCGCTGGACTCCGGCGAGGCCCTGCTCGCCCACCTGGGGATGTCCGGCCAGCTGCTGGTGCAGCCGTCCGGGGCGCCGGACGAAGTGCACCTGCGGGTACGGCTGGCGCTGGACGACGGCCACGACCTGAGGTTCGTCGACCAGCGCACCTTCGGCGGCCTGTCCGTCGAGCGCACCGACGGCGACGGCGTGCCCGCACCGGTCGCGCACATCGCCAGGGACCCGCTCGACCCCGAGTTCGACGACGTCGCGTTCGCCGCGGCGCTGCGGCGCCGGCGCACCGGCGTCAAGCGCGCGCTGCTGGACCAGTCGCTGGTCTCCGGTGTCGGCAACATCTACGCCGACGAGGCGCTGTGGCGCTCCCGGCTGCACTACGCCAGAGCCACGGACACGTTGCGCCGTCCCGAGATCGACCGGCTGCTGGGCCACGTCCGCACGGTGATGGACGAGGCGCTCGCCGACGGTGGCACGTCGTTCGACTCGCTGTACGTCGACGTGAACGGGCGCAGCGGCTACTTCGACCGGTCGCTGGACGCGTACGGGCAGGAGGGGAGGCCGTGCCCTCGCTGCGGCGCCCCGATCCGCCGCGACCCGTTCATGAACCGCTCGTCGTTCACCTGCCCGCGCTGCCAGCCCAGACCGCGCCACGGCCGCTGGTGAGTGCGCGCCGCCCGCCGGGCCGCGCGCTCCCGCGAGGTCAGCGGCGGGCGGCCTCGGCGGCGACCTCGGCGGAGACGGTGCCGTCGGCGCGCGCCGGCGTCCAGGCCTCGGTGCGCACCCACTCGGACCGGCACGCGGAGCACCGGAACAGGGCCAGCCCGTCGCGCCGGTCCCCGGTCGCGGACCAGTCGCACACCAGCTGGCACGGGTTCGCGGCGAGGACGGTCACCCGCCCAGTCTGGCGGCTAGCCTCGCCGGTCGTGGACGTACGGCTGACGGTCTGGGTGCGCGGCCGGGTCCAGGGGGTGGGCTTTCGCTGGTGGGCCAGGGCGACGGCGCTCGAGCTGGGTCTGAGCGGCTGGGCGGCCAACCTCGAGGACGGCCGCGTCGAGGTGGTGGCGGAGGGTCCGCGCGAGGCCTGCGAGCGGCTGCTCGCGGCGCTCGGGTCGGGCGCCGGTCCGGGCCGGGTCACCGGGCTGACCGAGCGCTGGGGTGCGGCCCAGGGCGTGCCGCCCGGGTTCGCCGAGCGATGAGCCTGACCCGTTCGAGTGACCGGCTGCGCGGCGGTGTTGACCGTTTCGTGACCTGGTGCCACCCTGGCCTGAGTACGTGGGACAGTTCCTCCCGCTGTCCCGGGTCGCCTTCGGGCGACATGCTCCACCCGCTGTCCCTCAGCCGCCGGAGCCCCGGCTCCGCGCGCGCCCCTCATGACCAGCCCTGTGTGCCGGAAACCGGCACCGTGACCCGGTAAGGACCCTCGATGGCGAAGGCCCTGCTCGGATACCTCGGCGGCCCGGACCCCGTTGTCCTCGCTGAGATCGCGCGGCTCCGTGGCCGCGTACGCGACCTCGAGGCCGAGGTCGACCGGCTCCACGCCGTGAACGACGCACTGACCGCGGTGCTCGCCGAGGACCAGGTCCTCTCGGTCAGCGACCGCGAGCCCGTCCTCACCTAGACACCGGACGAGCCCGGCCCCCCGCGCGCGCCGCCCGCCCCCCTCACGGGCCCGCGCGGGCCGGGCTTTCCGGGCGCGGCGGATCCAGCCCGCGCGTACCGCCCGGTAGTCTGGCGGCGGTCTTCCCCGACCCCCGCCCCGTCGCGTCGACCCTGCGTCCGACGGCTACCCGCAGGAGCGCCTCCACCGTGCACCTGAAGAGCCTGACCCTGCGCGGCTTCAAGTCCTTCGCCTCGTCCACGACCCTGCGCTTCGAGCCGGGGATCACCTGCGTCGTCGGCCCGAACGGCTCCGGCAAGTCCAACGTCGTGGACGCGCTGGCCTGGGTCATGGGCGAGCAGGGCGCCAAGAGCCTGCGCGGCGGCAAGATGGAGGACGTCATCTTCGCCGGCACGTCCGGGCGGCCGCCGCTGGGCCGGGCCGAGGTCCTGCTCACCATCGACAACAGCGACGGGCAGCTGCCCATCGACTACGCCGAGGTCACGCTCTCGCGGATCATGTTCCGCAACGGCGGCTCGGAGTACGCCATCAACGGCGAGTCGTGCCGCCTGCTGGACGTGCAGGAGCTCCTGTCCGACTCCGGCATCGGCCGCGAGATGCACGTGATCGTCGGTCAGGGGCAGCTGGACCAGATCCTGTCCGCCACCCCGGAGGACCGGCGCGGGTTCATCGAGGAGGCCGCGGGCGTCCTCAAGCACCGCAAGCGCAAAGAGAAGGCGCTGCGCAAGCTCGAGGCGATGCAGGCGAACATGACCCGGGTCTCGGACCTGACCGCCGAGCTGCGCCGCCAGCTCAAGCCGCTCGGCAAGCAGGCCGAGGTGGCCCGGCGGGCGAGCGTGGTGCAGGCCGACCTGCGCGACGCGCGGCTGCGGCTGATGGCCGACGACCTGCTCGTGCTGCGGACCGCGCTGGAGCAGGAGGTCGCCGACGAGACGGCCCTGCGCGAGCGCAGGGCTCAGGTCGAGGCGGCGCTCGCGACGGCGCAGGCGCGCGAGGCGGAGCTGGAGGCCGCTGCGGCCGAGCGGGCGCCGGCCGTGGCCAGGGCGCAGGAGGTCTGGTACCGGCTCAACGGTGTGCGGGAGCGGCTGCGCGGCACCGCCGGGATGGCCGACCAGCGGCTGCGGATCCTGGCCACCGAGCCCGAGGACGACCGGCCCGGACGTGACCCGGTCGAGCTGGACGCCGCCGCGGCGAGGGTGCGCGCCGAGGAGGCCGCGCTGGTCGCCGAGGTCGAGCAGGACCGCGAGCGGCTCGCGGCGGCGGTGGCCGTCCGCACCGCCGCCGAGGACGAGCTGGTCGCCGAGGAGCGTCGGGTGGCGTCGGCCGAGCGCGCCCACGCCGACCGGCGCGAGGGTCTGGCCCGGCTCGTCGGCCAGGTGGGCGCGGCCCGGACCCGGCTGGAGACGCGCGAGGCCGAGATCGGCCGGCTGGCCACTGCCCTGGAGGAGGCCCGCGAGCGGGCCCGGGTGGCGCACGAGGAGTTCGTCGCCCTGGAGTCGCGGGTCGCCGGCCTGGACGAGGGCGAGATCGGCCTGGACACCGAGCACGAGCAGGCCGCGGCCGCGTACGAGGCGGCGCAGGGGCAGGTCGTCCAGCTGCGCCAGGAGGAGCGCGAGGCGGAGCGCGACCGGGCTGCCCTCACCGCTCGCAAAGAGGCGCTCGAGCTCAGCCTCGCCCGCAAGGACGGTTCGGCCGCGCTGCTGGCGGCCGGCGACCGGCTCAGCGGCGTGCTCGGTTCCGTCGCCGCGCTGGTCACGGTACGGCCGGGGTACGAGGCGGCGCTCGCGGCGGCCCTGGGAACGGCGGCCGACGCGGTCGCCGTGGACGGCCTGGACGCCGCCGTCGGGGCGCTGCGGCTGCTCAAGGACGACGACGCCGGTCGGGCGCCGCTGCTCGTCGGGAGCGACGCCCGCAGCGACCGTCCCGGCGGTGCTGGCCGGACTTCCGGCCGGCGCGGTCGCCGCGCCGGACCTGGTCCAGGCGCCCGCGCACGTCGCGGCGGCGGTGCGACGGGTGCTGGCCTCGACCGTGGTGGTGGACGACCTGCGGGCGGCCCGCGAGGTGCTCCGGGCGCGTCCCGAGCTCACGGTCGTGACCCGGGACGGCGACGTGCTGTCGGCCGGCTTCGCGCACGGCGGGCTCGTCGTCGGCCCCGTCGCTGCTCGAGGTGCGCGCCGCCGTCGACGAGGCGGAGGTCCGGCTGGAGTCCGCGGCGCACCGGGCCGAGCGGGTGCGGTTCGAGCTGGCGGCGGCGATCCAGCAGCGGCAGGAGGCGTCCGACCGGTGCGAGGCCGCGCTCGCGCGGCTGCACGAGTCCGACGCGCGGCTCGCCGCGGTGGCCGAGCAGCTCGGGCAGCTGGGGGCGGCGGCGCGGGCGGCGACCGGCGAGGCCGACCGGCTGCAGGCGGCCCTCACCGCCGCCAACGATGCGGTGCGGGCCGACCGCGACGCGGTGGACGAGCTGCAGGAGCGCCTGGACGAGGCCGAGCAGGTCCCGTCCGAGGTCGCGCCGGCCGCCGACCGTCGGGACGCGCTCGCGGTCGCGGCGTCGACAGCGCGGCAGGCCGAGGTCGAGGCCCGGCTGACCGTGCGGACGGGTGAGGAGCGCGCCCGCGCGCTCGCCGGTCGCGCGGAGGCGCTGGAACGGTCGGCCGCGGAGGAGCGCGCGGCGCGCGAGCGCGCCGTCGAGCGGCGCGAACGGCGGGTGCGCGAGCTGGCGGTCGCGGGGGCCGTGTCCCGGGCGGTGGTGGTCTCGCTGGCCCGGCTGGAGCTGTCGCTGCAGGCCGCGGCGTCCGAGCGATCGGCCGCCGAGGACGAGCGGACGGCCGCCGACGGCGAGCTGGCCGGAGTCCGGACCAGGGCCCGCGAGCTGGCCGCCGAGCTTGACTCGCTCACCGACTCGGTGCACCGCGACGAGATGGCCAGGACCGAGCAGCGGCTGCGGATCGAGACGCTCGAGGCGAAGGCCATCGAGGAGCTCGGCGTCGACCCGCAGACGCTCCTGGACGAGTACGGCCCGGACCAGCTGGTCCCGCCGTCGCTGCCGGAGCCGGACGCAGACCCGGACGCGCAGCCGGCCGACCCCGTGCCGTACGTGCGCACCGAGCAGGAGAAGCGAGCCCGCAGCGCCGAGCGCGCGCTCGCGCTGCTGGGCAGGGTGAACCCGTTGGCGCTGGAGGAGTTCTCCGCGCTCGAGGAGCGGCACCAGTTCCTCACCGAGCAGCTCGAGGACCTGAAGAAGACCCGCCGCGACCTGCTCGACATCGTCCGCGAGGTCGACGAGCGGGTCGAGCAGGTGTTCACGGCGGCCTACCACGACACCGCGCGCGAGTTCGAGGCCGTCTTCGCGCGCCTGTTCCCCGGCGGCGAGGGCCGGCTGGTGCTCACCGATCCCGACGACATGCTCACGACCGGCATCGAGGTCGAGGCGCGCCCGCCTGGCAAGAAGGTCAAGCGGCTCTCGTTGCTGTCGGGCGGCGAGCGCTCGCTGGTCGCGGTCGCGCTGCTGGTCGCGATCTTCAAGGCCCGGCCGAGCCCCTTCTACGTCATGGACGAGGTCGAGGCCGCGCTCGACGACACCAACCTCGGGCGGCTGCTGACGCTGTTCGAGGAGCTGCGCGAGTCCAGCCAGCTCATCGTGATCACGCACCAGAAGACGACCATGGAGGTCGCCGACGCCCTGTACGGCGTGACCATGCGCGGCGACGGCGTCACCAGCGTGATCAGCCAGCGGCTGCGCGAGGAACAGCCCGCGTGAGCTCGGCTCGGTGACTGGCAGACTCGCGCCGTGAGCGCCACCGTCCTGATCGCCCTCGTCGTGCTGGCGCTGCTCCTGGTCGGCGGGGTCGCGCTGGTCGGTCGCCGCCGCGGTCGGCCGCCGGCTGCCGCACCGGGGCCCGCCGCGCAGCCCACGGCCACCCAGGTCGCCGCGCCTGCCCCGGAAGCCGCCGTCGAGCCGGTCGCGGAGACGCCCGAGCCGGCGGCCGGACGGTTCGCGCGGCTGCGCGGGCGGCTGGCCCGGTCCGGCACCACTCTGGGCTCCGGCCTGGTCCAGCTGCTCTCGCGCGACAGCGTCGACGCGGGGACGTGGGACGAGGTCGAGGAGACCCTGCTCCTGTCCGACCTCGGTGTCGGACCGACCAACGAGCTGCTGGGCCGGCTGCGCGAGCAGATGCGGACCCAGGGAGCCGGCGATCCCGGACGCGTCCGGGGCCTGCTGCGGGCGGAGCTGGTCGCGCTCGTCGACCCGGCGCTGGACCGGTCCCTGGCTCTGACCGGCGCGCCCGGGGTACCGGCGGTGGTGCTCGTCGTCGGTGTCAACGGGACCGGCAAGACCACCACCACCGGCAAGCTCGCGCGCGTGATCGTGGCGGACGGTCGGACCGTCCTGCTCGGCGCAGCCGACACCTTCCGCGCCGCCGCTGCCGAACAGCTCCAGACCTGGGGGGAGCGGGTCGGGGTGCGGACGGTGCGCGGCGCCGAGGGCGCCGACCCGGCCAGCGTCGCGTTCCAGGCGGTGCAGGCCGGGATCGACGGCGCGGTCGACGTCGTCCTCGTCGACACGGCCGGACGGCTGCACACGAAGACCGGGCTGATGGACGAGCTCGGCAAGGTCAAGCGCGTGGTCGAGAAGCAGGCCGCGGTCACCGAGGTGCTGCTGGTGCTGGACGCGACGACCGGTCAGAACGGGCTGCAGCAGGCGCGCGTGTTCGCCGAGGTCGTCGACGTCACCGGGATCGTGCTGACCAAGCTGGACGGCACCGCGAAGGGTGGGATCGTCGTCGCGGTGCAGCGCGAGCTGGGCGTTCCGGTCAAGCTCGTCGGGCTCGGCGAGGGCGTGGACGACCTCGCGCCGTTCGACCCCGAGGCGTTCGTCGACGCCCTGCTCGACTAGCGACCCGTGGCCGGGACCTCACGGGTGACGATGGCGTCGACCATGGACCACACGGCGCTCCAGCGCGAGTCGTACCCCGGCGCCTCGCGTTCGGCTCTGGCCCTGGCGTGCGCCGACCCGATGTCCTTGAAGAACCTGGCGGTCTCGGCCGTGGTCAGCTCCTGCGTCGGACGTTCGAAGCTGTCGCTGGAGAACGCGTCGGAGTACGAGGCCAGGAAGAGGTCGTCCCGGTGCTCGTGCAGGTAGTCGTCGATCGACTCGTGAGCGTGGGCCTCCGCCGCGTCGTCCTCCGCGGCCAGGTCGACCAGCATGAAGACGACGTCCTGCGTGCGGGCGGACTCGTGTGCGGCCATGGCGCATCCTGTCAGAGGGTCGGAGTGGACTTCAGCAGCGACACGTAGCGACGGTGCCGGGCGAGCAGGTGTGCCAGGCACAGCAGCGTGTGGGCCAGCGCGGCGACCATCAGCAGGGCCCAGTGCGGGTGCGAGACGTGCACGTGGAAGACGCCGAACACGTCGAGGTCCCGAGTGTCGGCCAGCTGTACCGATGCCTTGATCGCGGCCAGCGAGACCGCCCCGACACTGATCAGCAGCAGGGTCAGCATGGCGATGATCGTGGCGAGCGAGGAGCGCTTCAGCGCCTTCTCGTCGAAGCGCGAGACCAGCCACCCGGACAGGATCGCCGGGACGCTCAGGGCCAGGGTGACCAGGCCCACCTTGCCACCCACGGCCCCGGACGGGTCGACCGAGCCGAACACCTGGTCGTGGTGGTAGCCGATGAGCCACACCAGGAACGTGAGAGCGCTCGACAGCAGGGTGATCGGCCCGAGCAGGCCGGGCGGGACCTCGCGGAAGTCCAGGGCCATGAAGGCGGAGACCGGCCTGGCGCGGACCCCGCGCGGGTCCGTCGTCGCGGGCGCCCCGGTCCGTGCCGTGAGCGTCTTGTAGTCCAGGTCGCGGGCGAGCAGGTGCACGGTGGCCAGACCCAGGGTGTCGGAGAACGCGGCGATCGGTTCCCTGGCCGCGGAGGCCACCACGGGGGTGATGGGCATGGTGTCGCGCGCGGCCTGGACGAGGACCTGCCGACCGGCCAGGTACAGCCCGTCCGGCGCCGTCGCCTCGACGTGGACGCTCGGGGCCGTGAACAGGTGCGGGAGCGGGAGGAGATACGTGCGGACGCGCAACCCGAGGAAGATCCGGACCTGGTCGAGGAATCCGCGCAGATGGTCGGTCCGCCGCTCTGAACGCGTCAGCGTCACCTCGACGCAGGTGCCCGGGGCGCCGGACACGTGCGCGACCAGGAACGTCGAGCCGGACAGCGCGTTCAGCAGGTGGATCAGCTCGGACCGGCGGTCCGGGCTCACCGCCGCGCCGCACACGTCCGCCTGCTCGATCACGTCCCGGATGCGGGCGGCGCGGCCGCGGTGCTGGGAGAAGGCGACAGCCCAGGCGGCGGCCACGACCGCCCGCTGCCGTTGGGTGATCGACGGCGCCGCGACGTAGGCGCTGCGGTACAGCCGGTCGATGGTCACGGCCAGGACCCCGATCGTCTCCCGGTACGTCAGCACCCGTGCGCTGCCGCCCTCGGCCGTGGTGGTCACGCCGTCGTTGATGATGCCCTTGCGACTGCGCAGGATCGGTACCAGCACCGAGACCGAGGCTCGGTCCGGGTCGGGCGGGAGCACCATCTCGCGGATCGTCGAGCTGACGATGTACTCGTCGTGCAGGGTGAGCTTCTCGGTGACTCGCCTGGTCCCCGATCTCGCGTGCACGATGGTGTGCAGCAGGCTGGCGATCTCGTCGCCGGAGTAGCTGGCCTCGGCGTTGTCGAACTCTGCGGAGATCAGCCGGCGCCGACCGTCCAGCTGGGAGTCCGGGTCGGTGTCCTCGTCTGTCAGCAGCGCCACCGTCGGGCTCGGCTCGCCCGGGGTCGGTACCCGGATCAGCAGCCGCAGCAGCAGTGCGAGCGCCGCCCCCAGGACGAGGACCAGGGTCAGCCAGCCGAGCGCCTCGCCCTGGGAGACCACGTTCGTGGGTGCGTCGACGAAGGCGGCCACCGCCACCGCACACCAGCCGACGAAGAACAGCACCAGCCGGAGCAGGATCTTCAGCCGACGACCGCCGGCGGCGTTCCTGTACTCGTCCACTCCGTGCCTGCCCCCGTCGCGTCCGGAATCCGCGGCAGGACGTTAGACCGCCAGCCGGGTCCGGCACCCCCACAACGCCGACATGTGGACACCGTTTCGGCCGATTGGTGAGCCACGGCGGTCAGAGCGCCGGCAGGACCGCCCACACCAGAGGCACGCCTGGGCGGTAGGCGAGATGGATGTAGGACGGCGCGTCCAGGACGACGAGGTCGGCTCGGGCGCCCGTCGTCAACGTGCCGACGTCGGCGCGACGCAAGGCCCGGGCGCCGCCGGCCGTCGCCGCCCACAGCGCCTCGGCCGGCGTCATGCGCATCTCGCGGACCGCGAGCGCCAGGCACAGCGCCATGCTGGTGGTGTACGAGGAGCCGGGGTTGCAGTCGGTCGCGATCGCGACGGCGACGCCGGCGTCGATGAGCCGGCGCGCGTCCGGGTACGGCGAGCGGGTCGAGAACTCGGCGGCCGGGAGCAGCGTCGCGACCGTGCCGGACGCGGCCAGCGCGTCGACGTCGCCGTCGTCGACGTACGTGCAGTGGTCGACGCTCGCGGCACCGACCTCGACGGCGACCTGCACCCCGGGTCCGTGCTGGAGCTGGTTGCCGTGCAGCCGGGGCAGCAGCCCGCGCGCGACGCCGGCCGCGACGACCGCACGCGTCTCGTCCGCGTCGAACGCGCCACGGTCGCAGAACACGTCGACCCAGCGCGCGTGCGGCGCGCACGCGTCCAGCATCGGGCCGGCGACGAGCTCGACGTACGCGTCCCGCCGCCCCTCGTACTCGGGCGGCACGACGTGCGCGCCGAGGAAGGTGGTCTCCGGGGTGAGCCGGCGCGCGACCGACAGCGAGCGGGCCTCGTCGTCGACGGTGAGCCCGTAGCCGCTCTTGCACTCGAACGTCGTCGTGCCGCCGCGGCGCATCTCGTCGGCGAGGCGGCGCGTGTTGCGCTCCAGGGTGGCGTCGTCGGCGCCCCTCGTCGCCGCGACGGTGCTGCGGATGCCCCCGGCGCCGTACGGCTGCCCGGCCATCCGTGCCGCGAACTCGTCGGCGCGGTCGCCGGCGAACACCAGGTGGGCGTGGCTGTCCACGAATCCCGGGACGACCGCCCGGCCCTCGACGTCGACGCGCTCGTCCGCGTCCGGGGCGACCGTGGCCGGACCCACCCAGACCACCACCCCTGCGTCCACGACGACCGCGGCGTCCGTGAGCACCCCGAGCCGGCTGCCGTCGCCCAGTCGCGCGTCGTTGGTGACGAGCTGGCCGATGCCCGTGACGAGCGTGCTCACGGCAGGACCGCGGCGATGGAGTCGGCCAGCGCCCGCCCGACGTCCGGGACCCGGACGTGCACGCCGTCCTCGACCACGAGGTCCCCGCCGACCACGACGTGGGAGACGTCGGCGGCGCCGGCGGCGAACACCGCGGCCTCCGGTCCGTGCCCGGCTCCGGCAGTGCGGACCGAGTCGAGCCGAACCGCGACCAGGTCGGCGCAGGCGCCCGGCGCGATCCGGCCGCCGTCCGGGCGGCCCAGGGCCTGCCAGCCGCCCGAGCTCGCGGCCCGCAGCAGCGTGGCGGCGTCGAAGTGGCCGCGCCGCATCGACACCAGCCGCTCGTCCAGCTCGACGGCGCGAGCCTCCTCGAACAGGTCGATGACGGCGTGGCTGTCCGAGCCCAGCGACAGCGGCGACCCGGCGTCCAGCAGCGCGCGGGCCGGGCCCACGCCGTCGGCGAGGTCGCGTTCGGTGGTCGGGCACAGGCAGGCCCCGGTCCGGCTGCCGCCGAGCTGCTCGATGTCCTGCGCGGTCAGGTGCGTCGCGTGCACGGCCGTGCTCGTCGGCCCGAGCGCGCCGGAGTCGGCGAGCAGCCGGGTCGGCGTCCGTCCGTGCGCGGCGACGCAAGCCTCGTTCTCGGCCGGCTGCTCGGACAGGTGGACGTGCAGCGGCGCCGCGCCGTGCAGCTCGGCCCACCGCGCCACGACCGGGATCTCCTCGGCGGGGACCGCGCGCACCGAGTGCACGGCCGCCCCGACCCGCACGTCGGCGGCCGCCGGGTAGGCCGCGTGCAGCGCGGCCGCGCGCTCGGCCCAGGCCTGCGCGGAGCCGTCGCCGAAGCGCAGCTGCACTCCGGCGAGCGGGCGGCCGATCCCGCCGGCGAGGTAGCAGGTGTCGAGCAGCGTCAGCCGGACTCCTGCGGTCCGGGCCGCGGCCACCAGCGCGTGCGCCATCTCGTTCGGGTCGTCGTAGGG
The DNA here is from genome assembly GCA_963771835.1 of uncultured Actinomycetota bacterium. Classification (GTDB taxonomy): domain Bacteria; phylum Actinomycetota; class Actinomycetes; order Prado026; family Prado026; genus CAVQCJ01. The sequence goes on along the minus strand of CAVYVA010000001.1, from coordinate 1,098,290 downwards.
CTGCCCGTCGGGACCGTGGTGCAGGTAGTGGAACTCGCCGACCACCGTGATCCCGGCCAGCGCCATCTCGGCGTACACCGCCGTCGCCAGCGCCAGGTACCGCTGCGGGTCGAGCCGCTCCGCGACGGAGTACATCTGCTCGCGCCAGGTCCAGAACGAGCCGGTGCCCAGCGTGTCGACGGTGTGCGTGCGGCCGCGCAGCGCCCGGTGGAAGGCGTGCGAGTGCACGTTGGCCAGGCCCGGCAGCGTGAGCCCGGGCAGCTGCGCCGTGCCGTCGGGCGGGGCGCCGCCGAAGTCCGGGGTCACCCCCGAGATGCGCCCGCCGTCGACCTCGACCAGCACCTGGTGGTGCGAGGTCGGGCCGCCCAACCACGCGTGCTCGCACAGGTACGCGGTCACCGGTCGTCGTCCCGGGTCAGCAGTCCCTCGACCACCGAAGCCAGCGCGGCGACCCCGGCCAGGCAGTCGGCGAGGTCGGCGTGCTCCGCTGGGGAGTGCGACACCCCGGTCGGGTTCCGGACGAACAGCATCGCGGCCGGGACGTGGGCGGCGAGCACGCCTGCATCGTGCCCGGCCTGGGTCGGCAGCGTCGGCACGTCGAGCCGGGACGCGCCGACCGCGTCGACCAGCCGCCGCGACAGCGTCCCGTCGAAGCGCACCTCCGGCGACACCGACTCGGTGGTCAGCTCGACCTTCGTCCCGTCCCGTCCGGCCCGCTGGGTCGAGCCGTGCGCGATTTCGGCGACCAGGGTCGCCAGCGACGTCTCGTCCGCCGCCCGCGCGTCCAGCCAGGCGCGCACCGTCGACGCGATGGCGTTGGTCCCGTTCGGCTCGACCTCGACTCGGCCGAACGTGACCCGCGCGTCCGCCTGGCGGGCCTTCTTTCGTGCGGCGAGCACGGTCTCGGCGAACGTGAGCATCGGGTCTCGACGGTCCTCCAGCCGCGTGGTCCCGGCGTGGTTGGCCTCCCCGGTGAACGTGAACCGGTACCGCCCGTGCGGCCAGATCGCGGTCGCCACACCGACCGGGGCGTCCACGTCGACGAGGGCGCGACCCTGCTCGACGTGCAGCTCAACGAACCGGCCGATCCGGCTCAGCGACTCGTCGTCGCGCCCGAGCCGGCCCGGGTCGTGCCCGGCGGCGCGCATCGCCTCCGCCATCGACACCCCGTCTTCGTCGGTGAGCGCCCTGGCCCGGTCCGGGTCCAGCGCGCCGGTCAGCAGCCGGGAGCCGGCGCAGGCCACGCCGAACCGTGCCCCCTCCTCGTCGGCGAACGCCACCACCGCGACCGGGCGGCGCGGGTCGCCCGCCGGCGCCGCGGCGCGCACCACGTCCAGCGCGGCGAACGCGGACACCACCCCGAGCGGGCCGTCGTAGGCCCCGCCGTCGGGCACCGAGTCCAGGTGCGAGCCGAGCACGACCGCATCGCGACCCGGCGGGCCCCACCACGCCCAGAGGTTGCCGTTCCGGTCGCTGTGCACTGCCATCCCGCGCGCAGCGGCGGCGTCGGTGAACCACTCCCGACAGGCCAGGTCCTGCGCCGTCCACGCGAACCGCCGGTAGCCGCCGGTGCGCGCGTCCCGGCCGATCGGCAGCAGCGCGTCCCAGAGTGCGCTGAACGACGTCGGGCCCTCGCCCTGGTCGGCCACGCAGTCAGCCCTCGGCCATCGGCACGCGCACGCCCCGCTCGGCGGCCACCTCGACGGCTCGGTCGTAGCCGGCGTCGACGTGCCGGATGACGCCCATGCCCGGGTCGTTGGTCAGCACCCGCTCCAGCTTCGCGCCCGCCAGGGCGGTGCCGTCCGCGACGCAGACCTGACCCGCGTGGATCGACCGCCCGATGCCGACGCCACCGCCGTGGTGGATCGACACCCACGAGGCGCCGGACGCGGTGTTCACCAGCGCGTTGAGCAGCGGCCAGTCCGCGATCGCGTCCGACCCGTCGAGCATCGACTCGGTCTCGCGGTAGGGCGAGGCGACCGACCCGCAGTCCAGGTGGTCGCGGCCGATCGCGACCGGCGCGCAGAGCCGTCCGTCCGCGACCATCTCGTTGAAGCGCATGCCGGCGAGGTGCCGTTCGCCGTAGCCCAGCCAGCAGATCCGGGCCGGCAGGCCCTGGAACGCGACCTTCTCGCCGGCCCGCCGGATCCAGCGCTCCAGCGGCTCGTTGTCCGGGAACAGGTCCAGGACCGCCGCGTCGGTGGCGGCGATGTCGGCCGGGTCGCCGGACAGCGCGGCCCAGCGGAACGGTCCCTTTCCCTCGCAGAACAGCGGCCGGATGTACGCCGGGACGAACCCGGGGAAGTCGAACGCGCGCTGGTAGCCGGCCAGCTGCGCCTCGCCGCGGATGGAGTTGCCGTAGTCGAACACCTCGGCGCCGGCGTCCATGAACCCGACCATGGCCTCGACGTGCTTGGCCATCGACTGTCGCGCCCGCTCGGTGAACTCCTCCGGCTTGGCCTCCGCGTACGCCTGCCAGTCCGCCAGCTCGACCCCTTCTGGCAGGTACGACAACGGGTCGTGCGCCGACGTCTGGTCGGTGACCAGGTCGACCGGCACGCCTCGGCGCAGCAGCTCGGGCAGCACGGTGGCGCAGTTGCCGGCCAGCCCCACCGACAGCGGCCGGCGCTCGGCCTTGGCCGCGAGCACCCGGGCCACGGCGTCGTCCAGGTCGCCGGTCCACTCGTCCAGGTAGCGGTGGTCGACGCGGCGCTGCAGGCGGGCCGGGTCGACGTCCACGATCAGGCACACGCCGTCGTTCATCGTCACGGACAACGGCTGCGCGCCGCCCATGCCGCCGCACCCGCCGGTCACCGTCAGCGTGCCGGCCAGCGTGCCGCCGGGCCGCTTGGCGGCGATCGCCGCGAACGTCTCGTACGTGCCCTGCAGGATGCCCTGCGTGCCGATGTAGATCCACGAGCCGGCGGTCATCTGGCCGTACATCGTCAGGCCCAGGTGCTCGAGGCGGCGGAACTCCGGCCAGGTCGCCCAGTCCGGGACCAGGTTGGAGTTGGCCAGCAGGACCCGCGGCGCCCACTCGTGCGTGCGCAGCACACCGACCGGCTTGCCGGACTGGACCAGCAGCGTCTCGTCGTCGGCGAGACCCTGCAGCGTGCGCACGATCGCGTCGTACGCCGACCAGCTGCGCGCGGCCCGCCCGGTACCGCCGTAGACCACCAGGTCGTCGGGGCGCTCGGCCACCTCGGGGTCGAGGTTGTTCATCAGCATCCGCATCGCTGCCTCGGTCTGCCAGCTGCGGCAGCTCAGCTGCGTGCCGCGCGGGGCCCGGACGGGGCGCGGCCCGGAGACGGTGGTGGTCATCGCTTCCCTCGCTGTTTCGCGGTGTTCGGTGCCGGTTCAGGCCAGCGCGCCGACGGCCGACTCCGCGGCAGCCAGCAACGAGCCGTCGGCGACCATCGCCACGGCCGCTTCGATCTCGGGGGACAGGTGCCGGTCCGGACCGGGGCCGGCCACCGTGGTGCGCAGCGCGGCGACGACGGCTGCGGTCCCGGGCGCCGGCGTCAGCGGCGCGCGCAGGTCCAGCGCGCGGGCCGCGGTGAGGATCTCGATCGCGAGCACCCTGGTCAGCGCGTCGACGGACCGGCGCAGCTTGCGCGCCGCCGACCAGCCCATCGAGACGTGGTCCTCCTGCATCGCCGACGAGGGGATCGAGTCGACGCTCGCGGGCACCGCCAGCCGCTTCATCTCGCTGACCAGGGCCGCCTGCGTGTACTGGGCGATCATGTGCCCGGAGTCGACACCGGGGTCGCCGGCCAGGAACGGCGGCAGCCCGTGCGAGCGTGCGACGTCGAGCTGCCGGTCGGTGCGGCGCTCGCTGATCGACGCGAGGTCGGCCGCGACGATCGCGAGGAAGTCGAGCACGTAGCCGACCGGGGCACCGTGGAAGTTGCCGTTGGAGCGCACCCGGCCGTCGTCCAGCACCACCGGGTTGTCGACCGCGGACGCCAGCTCGCGGGCCGCGACGGTCTGCGCGTGCGCGATCGTGTCGCGCACCGCCCCGGCCACCTGCGGGGCGCAGCGCAACGAGTACGCGTCCTGCACGATCAGGCAGTCCTCGCGGTGCGACTCGACGATGGCCGAACCGGCCAGCAGGCGGGTCATGTTGGCGGCGGCGACGGCCTGACCGACCTGCGGGCGCAGGGCCTGCAGGTCCGGGGCGAAGACCGCGTCGGTGCCCAGCAATGCCTCGACGCTCATCGCCGCCGAGACGTCCGCCGTACGCACCAGCCGCTGCAGGTCGTGCAGGGCCAGCACCAGCATCCCGAGCATGCCGTCGGTGCCGTTGATGAGCGCCAGGCCCTCCTTGGCGGCGAGCTCGCGCGGCGCGATCCCGGCCGCGGCCAGCGCCTGTGCGGCGGGCTGCCGGACCCCGGCGGCGTCCCGCACGTCGCCCTCGCCCATCACGGCCAGCGCGCAGTGCGCCAGCGGCGCCAGGTCGCCCGAGCAGCCGAGCGAGCCGTACTCGTGCACGACCGGCGTGATGCCCGCGTTGAGCAGGTCCGCGTACGCCTGGGCCGTCGCCGGGTCGGCGCCGGTGTGACCGGAGGCCAGCGTGCGCAGGCGCAGCAGCATGAGCGCCCGGACCACCTCGCGCTCGACCTCGGGTCCGGAGCCGGCGGCGTGCGAGCGAACCAGCGAGCGCTGCAGCTGGGCCCGCATCGCCGGGTCGATGTACCGGGTCGCGAGGGCGCCGAACCCGGTCGAGACGCCGTACACCGGCTCCCCGCTGGCGGCCAGCTCGTCGATCACCTCGCGGGCCTTGGCGAGCGCGGCGAGCGCCTCCGGCGCGAGCTCGATCCGGGCCCCGTCCCGGGCCACCGCGACCACCTCGCGCGGGTCCAGGGGAGCGGCGGAGACGGACACCGTCGAGGCGGGGCTGGCGTTCATGCCCCCATTGGATCGGTCCGGCGTCGGTGCGTCTGCGTGCAGGGGTCACAATGTGTCTGGTATCCCAGACAACGCGAGAGGGGCGGCGATGGCGGGGTCGAGCGTGCCGGCGCTGAGCCGGTCGCTGGCGCTGCTGCGGCTGCTCGGGTCGCGGGCGACCCCCGTGCCGGCGGCGGCGCTGGCCCGCGAGCTGGGCTTGCCGCGGTCCACCACCTACCACCTGCTCGCGGTGCTCGAGCGGGAGGGTTTCGTGGTGCACCTGCCCGAGGCGCAGGCGTACGGGCTGGGCGTGGCGGTCTTCGAGCTCGGCTCTGCCTACCTGCGGCACGACCCGCTGGAACGGCTGGCCCGGCCGCTGCTGGTCCGGCTGGTGGAGCGGGTCGGCGGCACGGCGCACCTGGGCGTGCTGCACGGCGCCGAGACCCTGTACCTGCTGAAAGAGGCGCCGCGCGGCTCGGTCGTGCTGGTGACCGACGTCGGTGTGCGGCTGCCGGCGCACCTGACCGCCTCCGGCCGCTCCATCCTGGCCGCCCTGCCGCGCGCGCAGGTACGGGCGCTGTACCCGAGCCAGGCGGCGTTCGTCGACCGCACCGGGTCGGGCCCGGCCACCCCGGGCGAGCTGCGCGCTCTGCTGGCGCAGGAGTCGGCGCTGGGCTGGTCGACCGAGGACGGCCACGTCACGGCGGGCATCGCCTCGGTCGCCGCCGCGGTCGCAGACCCCACCGGCCGGCCGGTGGCCGCGGTCGGCGTCAGCTTCCCGGCGGCGGACCGTCCGGGGCCCGGCGGATCGCGCGGTGCTGGCGGCCGACGTCGTCGCCACGGCGCGGGCCCTGTCCCGCCGGCTCGGCCCGCGCGCGGCCTCGCGACGCGCTGCCGTCACACGGCGTTAACACGATCGGGGCATCGGTCACGTCGCGGAAACACGCCGGCGTCCACCCCGAAACCCGCGGCCACCAGGCTCCACCTCGACATCGAACGGCCGGTCCGGCGGCCATCGAGGGGAGAGGGTATGAATCTCAACGCGGGCGACACCGCGTGGGTGCTGGCAGCGACCGCCCTGGTCCTGATCATGACCCCAGGCCTGGCGTTCTTCTACGGCGGCATGACCCGCTCGAAGAGCGTGCTCAACATGATGATGATGTCCTTCGTCACCATCGGGATCGTCAGCATCCTGTGGGTCGTCTACGGGTTCGCCGAGGCGTTCGGTGACGGGACGAGCGGCTTCATCGGCCAGATCGGGCTGTCCCACCTCGGTGACGACGTCAACAAGCTGGCGACGAACGGCGCGGTGCTCACGATCCCGGTGCTGGTGTTCGCGGCCTTCCAGCTGATGTTCGCGGTCATCACGCCGGCGCTGATCTCCGGCGCCATCGCCGACCGCGCCAAGATCTTCACCTGGAGCATCTTCGTCGCGCTGTGGGTGACGCTGGTCTACTTCCCGGTCGCGCACTGGGTGTTCGACTTCGGCGGTGCGGACTCCACCGGCGCCGGCTGGCTGGCGGCGCGCGGCGTCGAGGACTTCGCCGGCGGGAGCGCGGTGCACATCAACGCCGGTGCCGCGGGTCTGGCCCTGTGCCTCGTGCTCGGCCGGCGGATCGGGTGGAAGAAGGACCCGATGCGGCCGCACAACCTGCCGCTCGTGCTGATCGGCTCCGGCCTGCTGTGGTTCGGCTGGTTCGGCTTCAACGCCGGGTCGGCCCTCGCCGCGAACGGCACGGCCGCGCTGGCGTTCATGAACACGCAGGTGGCCACGGCCGCCGCACTCATCGGCTGGATCACCGTGGAGAAGTTCCGCGACGGCAAGCCGACCAGTCTGGGTGCGGCGTCCGGCGCGGTCGCCGGCCTGGTCGCGATCACGCCGGCCTGTGCGTTCATCGTGCCGTGGGCGGCCGTGCTGCTCGGGCTGCTCGCCGGTGGCGTGTGCGCGCTCGCCGTCGGCATGAAGTGCAAGCTCGGCTTCGACGACTCGCTCGACGTCGTCGGCGTCCACATGGTCGGCGGGATCGTCGGCTCCCTGTTCATCGGCTTCTTCGGGACCTCGAAGATGCTCGGTGCGGACGGCCTGTTCTACGGCGGCGGCACGACCCTGCTGGGTCACCAGGCGCTGGGCGCGTTCTCGGTGCTCTTCTACTCGCTGGCCGTCACGCTGGTCCTCGGGTTCGTGCTCGAGAAGACCATCGGCTTCCGGGTCACCGCGGACGCCGAGGTCGAGGGCATCGACCTCACCGAGCACGCGGAGACCGCGTACGACTGGGGTTCGATCGGTGGCACCGGGGCCGGTCGGGGGAGCACGCTGAGCCTCAGCGGCGCCGGCGCTGCCCACAGCGCAGCCTCGACAGCAGGGCAGGAGGTGAACGCATGAAGCTCGTCACCGCAGTCATCAAGCCGTTCAAGCTCGACGACGTCAAGACAGCGCTGGAGGCGTTCGGCGTGCACGGCCTGACGGTGTCGGAGGCCTGCGGGTACGGCCGGCAGAAGGGCCACACCGAGGTGTACCGCGGCGCGGAGTACACCGTCGACCTGGTGCCGAAGCTGCGCATCGAGGTGCTGGTCGACGACGCCGACGTCGACGACGTCGTCGAGGTCGTCGTCAAGTCCGCGCAGACCGGGCGGATCGGCGACGGCAAGGTCTGGACGGTCCCGGTCGACACGGTCGTCCGGGTCCGTACCGGAGAGCGCGGGACCGAGGCGCTCTAGTGCCGGCGCACTGACCGATGGGCTACGTCGAAGACCGGGCCCAGCTGCTGGCCCGGCCCGAGCTGTTCGGGCCGGGCCGGCGGCGGGCGCTCACCGGGCTCACCGACCGATGGGTCGGCGGCCTGTTCGAGCGACGCGGGCGGTCCCGGTATCGGGGCCGCCCTCGTCGCGGTCGGCGGCTACGGCCGCGCGGAGCTCTCGCCCGGCAGCGACCTGGACCTGCTGCTGGTCGTCCCCGGCACCGCGACCAACGCGCAGGCGGCTGCGGTGGCCTCGGCGGTCTGGTACCCGATCTGGGACGCCGGCCTGCGGCTGGACCACGCGATGCGCACGCCCGCGGAGGCCCGGCGGGTCGCCAGCGACGACCTGCGCGCCCTGCTCGGCCTGCTCGACCTGCGGCACGTCGCCGGCGACGAGGCGGTGAGCGCGGCGCTGCGCGAGGCGGTGCTCGCCGACTGGCGCGGGTTCGCCAGGCGCCGGCTGCCCGACCTGTTCGCCGGGTGCGCCGAGCGCGCCGCTCGTACCGGCGACCTGGCCTTCTCGCTCGAGCCCGACCTCAAGGAGTCCCGCGGCGGCCTGCGCGACCTGGTCAGCCTGCGCGCGGTCGCGGCCTCCTGGGTCGCCGACGTCCGGCACGAGGGGCTGGACGAGGCGCGGCAGACGCCTGCTCGACGCGCGCGACGCGCGCACGACGTGACCGGCCGGCCGTCCGACCGGCTGGTGCTGCAGGACCAGGCGGCCATCGCGAAGCGGCTCGGCCTGCTCGACGCCGACGCCCTGCTGCGCCAGGTCGCGGGTGTCGGGCGGTCGGTGGCCTTCGCTCTCGACGAGGCGGCGTTCCGGGTCGAGCGGACGCTCGCCTCGCGCGGGCGCACTGGCCCGGCTCGGCGTCCGCCGGCTCGGCACGCGCGCACCGCTGGCGGACGGCGTGGTCGAGCAGGACGGCGAGGTGGTCCTCGCCCGCGACGCCGACCCGGCCGCGGACCCGTCGCTGGTGCTCCGGACCGCGGCGGCCGCCGCGCAGGCCGGGCTGCGGCTCGCGCCGCACACCGTCCAGCGGCTTGCGGCGCAGAGCGCACCGCTGCCCGAACCGTGGCCGCGGGCCGCTCTGGACGGGCTGGTCAGCCTGCTCGGCGCCGGCCGCCCGGCGATCGGTGTGTGGGAGGCGCTGGACCAGGCCGGGATCACGGCCACGCTGCTGCCCGACTGGGAACGGGTCCGGAACCGGCCGCAGCGCAACGCCGTGCACCGGTTCACCGTCGACCGGCACCTCGTCGAGGCCGCGGTCGGAGCGGCTGCGTACGCCCGCCAGGTCGACCGTCCCGACCTGCTGCTGGTCGGCGCGCTGCTGCACGACATCGGCAAGGGCTGGCCGGGGGACCACTGCGAGGCCGGCGTCGCGGTGGTGGCGGACCTGGCCCCGCGCCTGGGCTTCGGCCCGGAGGACGTCGAGGTCCTGGTGACCCTGGTGCGGCACCACCTGCTGCTGCCGGACACCGCGACCCGGCGCGACCTCGACGACCCGGCGACGGTCGCGCACGTCGCCGCGTCCGTCCGCACGCTCGAGGTGCTCGACCTGCTGCACGCGCTGACCGAGGCCGACGGGCTCGCCACCGGCCCGGCCGCGTGGACCGAGTGGAAGGCGGCGCTGATCGTCGACCTCGTCGAGCGCACCAGGGCGCTGCTCGGCGGGCACGAGGTCCCGCAGCCCGCCGACCTCGCCGCGGAGCACGCCGACCTCGTCGCGGCCGGCACGCTGGCCGTACGGGTCGACCGCCGCCGGCACCGAGGGCGTGCAGGTCACCGTGGTCGCCCCGGACGCGGTCGGCCTGCTCGGGCAGGTCGCCGGCGTGCTCAGCCTGAACCGGCTGGCCGTCCGCTCGGCCTCCACCCAGACCGACGGCGGGATGGCTGTCCAGGTGTGGCACGTGCTGCCCGAGTTCGGCGAGCCCGCGACCGTCGAACGCCTGCGCGAGGACGTGCACCGGGCCGTCCAGGGCACCCTGGACGTCTCGGCCCGGCTGGCCGACCGCGAGCAGTCGTCCTCGCGCCGCCCAGGGGTGCCGGTGCCGCCGCCCCGGGTGGACGTCGTGGGCGGAGCCAGCCGGACCGCGACCGTGCTCGAGGTCCGTGCGCACGACCGGCCCGGTCTGCTGCACCGCATCGGCGCCTCGCTGGCTGCGTGCTCGGTGGACGTGCGGTCGGCGCTCGTCTCGACCCTGGGGTCGGAGGCGGTCGACGTCTTCTACGTCGTCGGTCCGGACGGCGCGCCGCTGACCGAGGACCGGGCCAGGGCGGTCGCCCTCGAGCTGCGGGCTGCGCTGGCCTGATCGGCTGCTTCGTTCCCGATGCTGCTCGACCGGTTGCGCCAAGGCCCCGGGTAGCCTGGGCGGGTCCTCCCAGACCCAGTCCGTCCCCGGAGCGCCAGTGTTCGCCAGCCTGCAGGACCGCCTTGCCGCGACGTTCAAGAACCTGCGCGGCAAGGGCCGCCTGTCCGAGGCCGACATCGACGACACCTGTGCGCGACATCCGGGTCGCGCTGCTCGAGGCCGACGTCGCGCTGCCGGTCGTGCGCACGTTCGTCGCCCAGGTCAAGGAGCGGGCGATGGGGGCCGAGGTCTCCCAGGCGCTCAACCCCGCCCAGCAGGTCATCAAGATCGTCGACGAGGAGCTCGTCCAGATCCTGGGCGGCGCAGACCCGCCGGGTCCGGCTGGCCAAGACCCCGCCGACCGTCGTGATGCTGCTCGGCCTGCAGGGCGCCGGCAAGACCACGCTGGCCGGCAAGCTGGCCCGCTGGTTCCACGAGCAGGGCCACGCCCCGCTGCTGGTCGCCGCCGACCTGCAGCGTCCCAACGCCGTGACCCAGCTCCAGGTGGTCGGCGAGCGCGCCGGCGTCCCGGTCTTCGCCCCGGAGCCCGGCAACGGCGTCGGCGACCCGGTGCGGGTGTCCAGGGACGCCGTCGAGCACGCGAAGACCAAGCAGTACGACGTCGTCATCGTCGACACCGCCGGCCGGCTGGCGATCGACGAGGAGCTCATGACGCAGGCCGCCGACATCCGGGCCGCGGTCGACCCCGACGAGGTCCTGCTGGTCGTCGACGCGATGATCGGCCAGGACTCCGTCGTCACCGCCCAGGCGTTCGGCGAGCAGGTCGGCTTCGACGGGGTCGTGCTCACCAAGCTCGACGGCGACGCCCGCGGCGGGGCGGCGCTGTCCATCGCCACGGTCACCGGCAAGCCGGTGATGTTCGCGTCCAACGGCGAGAAGCTCGAGGACTTCGACGTCTTCCATCCGGAGCGGATGGCGTCCCGGATCCTCGGCATGGGCGACATGCTCACGCTGATCGAGCAGGCCGAGAAGACGTTCGACCGCGAGCAGTCCGAGGCGATGGCCGCGAAGCTGGTCGGCGGCGGCGAGTTCACCCTCGAGGACTTCCTGGCGCAGATGCAGGCCGTACGGAAGATGGGCTCGCTGACCAAGCTGCTCGGGATGCTCCCGGGCATGGGGGACATGCGGGAGCAGATCGAGAACATCGACGAGCGGGAGATCGACCGCGTCTCGGCGATCATCCAGTCGATGACCCCGACCGAGCGGCGGGACCCGAAGATCCTCAACGGGTCGCGCCGGGCCAGGATCGCCCGCGGCTCGGGCACCGAGGTCAGCGACGTGAACGGGCTCGTCGACCGCTTCGACGAGGCCCGGAAGATGATGGCGTCGATGGGCAAGGGCGGCATGCCGTCGATCCCGGGGATGCCCGGGGGACTGGGCGGGATGGCCGGCGGCGGTCCCGGCCGCGGCCGGCCCGGCAAGCAGGCCAAGCAGGGGAAGAAGTCCAAGCGCGGCAGCGGCAACCCGGCCAAGCGGGTCGAGCAGGAGCGCGCCGCCGCCAGCCGCCGCACCGATGCTGCGGGCGCCGCCCAGGCGGCCGCCCTCGACTCCTTCGAGCTTCCCGAGGAGCTCAAGGGCCTCCTCCCACCCGGCTGACCGCGCAGATCGGGGCCGACGTTTTCGCTCCGGGGTGGGGGCTCTGGCACACTGAGCGACCGAACGCCGCCGCGCGGGGCCCTCTCTCCCTGCCCGAGGCGTCCACCCGAGGCTTCCGGCGCCGCAACCCCACGCGGGCAGACGGGTCTCACCCCATCGACACCCAGGAGATGTCCCTCCCGTGGCAGTGAAGATCAAGCTCAAGCGCCTCGGCAAGATGCGCAACCCGCAGTACCGGATCGTGGTCGCCGACGCGCGCACGAAGCGCGACGGCCGGGCGATCGAGGAGATCGGCAAGTACCACCCGAAGGAGCACCCGAGCCTCATCGAGGTCGACTCCGCCCGGGCCCGCTACTGGCTCGGCGTCGGCGCGCAGCCGACCGAGGCCGTCGAGGCGATCCTCAAGGTGACCGGCGACTGGCAGGCAGCCAAGGGCCTGCCCGGCTCCGAGGGCACGCTGCAGGTGCGCGCGCCCCGCGCGGACAAGAAGGCGGTCTTCGAGGCCGCGGCCAAGGAGTCGGCCGACGAGCCGCGCGCCGAGGCCGTGACCCCGCGGGCGAAGAAGGCCCCCGCCAAGGCGGCTCCCGCCGAGGTCCGTCGAGGCTGCGCCGGTCGCCGAGGTAGCCGCGGCCGAGCCGGCCGCCGAGGTCGCTGAGGTCGCTGAGGTCGAGCTGAGGTCGCTGAGGTCGCTGAGCGCGACTGACGCAGAGCCCGTCGCCGACGAGCCCGCGCCGGCCACGGACGCCGAGGGAACGAGCGAGCAGGCCTGATGGACGACGAGGCGCTCGAGCACCTGGTCAAGGGCATCGTCGAGCACCCCGACGACGTCACGGTCCAACCGCGCACCCTGCGGCGGGGGCGGGTGCTCGAGGTCCGCGTGCACCCCGACGACCTCGGCAAGGTCATCGGCCGCGGCGGGCGTACTGCCAAGGCGCTGCGCACGGTGATCGGCGCGATCAGCCCCGGGCAAGGCGTCCGGATCGACTTCGTCGACGTCGACGAGGTGCGCTGACCCCGATGCTGCTGGTCGTCGGCCGCATCGGTCGCGCCCACGGCATCAAGGGCGAGGTCACGGTCGACGTCCGCACCGACGAGCCGGAGGACCGGCTGCCGCCCGGAGCCGTGCTGGTCACCGACCCCGAGGCCGTCGGTCCGCTGACCGTCCGCACCGGACGCGTGCACAGCGGACGGCTGCTGCTCACCTTCGACGGGGTCGACGACCGGACGGCCGCGGAGGCGTTGCGGGGAACGCTGCTGCTGGTCGACATCGACCCTGCGGTCAGCCCTGCCGACGAGGACGAGTGGTACGACCACCAGCTGGTCGGCCTCGACGCGGTGCTGGCGGACGGGCGCGTGCTGGGAACGGTCCGCGAGGTCCTGCACCTGCCGGGCCACGACGTGCTCGCCGTCGACCGCGCCGGCGGCCTCGAGCTGCTGGTCCCGTTCGTGCACGAGATCGTTCCCGAGGTGGACCTCGGCGGGCGCCGGCTCGTGGTCGAGCCCCCGCCGGGCCTGCTGGACGACGCGGACGGCTGACGTGCGCATCGACGTCGTCACGATCTTCCCCGAGTACCTCGCCCCGCTCGGGCTCTCGCTCCTGGGCCGGGCCCGCGAGGCCGGGCTGGTGGACCTTCGCGTGCACGACCTGCGCGCCTACGCCCACGGACCGGCACCGCACGGTCGACGACACCCCGTACGGCGGCGGCGCCGGCATGGTCATGACGCCGGAGCCGTGGGGACGCGCGCTGGACGAGCTGCTGGGGTCCGCCGGACCGGCGGCGGCGACCGCGCCGCGCCTGGTCGTGCCCACCCCGTCGGGCCGGCGCTTCGACCAGGACCTGGCGGTCGAGCTCGCGGCCGAACCGTGGCTGGTCCTCGCCTGCGGGCGGTACGAGGGGATCGACCGCCGCTTCGTCGAGGACGCCGCCGAGCAGGGTGCGGGTCGACGAGGTCTCGGTCGGCGACTACGTGCTGGCCGGCGGGGAGTCCGCGGCGATCGTGGTGGTGGAGGCCGTGACCCGGCTGCTGCCGGGGGTGCTGGGCAACGCCGAGTCCCTGGCCGAGGAGTCCCACGCCGACGGCCTGCTGGAGTACCCGGTGTACACCAAGCCGGCGCAGTGGCGCGGGCACGAGGTGCCCGCGGTGCTGCTCAGCGGGAACCACCAGGCGGTCGCCGGCTGGCGGCGCGACGGCCGCCGTGCGGCGGACCGCCGCCATGCGGCCGGACCTGCTGCTGGCCCTCGACCCGGCCTCGCTGGACCGGGCGGACCGTGAGCTGCTGGCCACCCTCGGCTGGACCGTCGGCCCCGACGGGCGGTTTTCGCCGCCCGGCGACGCTGTGACACACTAGGCCGCCGTTCCGCACCACTTCGCGTGCTCCAGCGTGCCCTGCCACAGGGGGGCGCAGCGCGGGTGCGGACCGGTCAGCCAGCTCGTCCGTCCGCACGTCCCGGCGCCTGCCGGCCCGTGCCTGCTCACACCGCAGCAGACCCGTGGCTCCTGCGAGAAAGCGAACCGACCATGCAGACCCTCGACTTCGTCGACGCCGCCTCGATGCGTCCCGACCTCCCCGAGTTCCGGTCCGGCGACACGCTGAAGGTCCACGTGCGGGTCGTCGAGGGCAACAAGTCCCGGATCCAGGTCTTCCAGGGCGTGGTCATCCGCCGCCAGGGCGCAGGGGTCCGGGCCACGTTCACCGTCCGCAAGGTGAGCTACGGGGTGGGGGTCGAGCGCACGTTCCCCCTGCACACCCCGGTGATCGAGAAGATCGAGGTCGTCACCCGCGGCGACGTGCGCCGCGCCAAGCTGTACTACCTGCGCGACCTGCGCGGCAAGAAGGCCCGCATCAAGGAGAAGCGCGACGCCATGCCCCAGTCGCAGGCCTGATCCGCACTCAGCAGCTGTTCAGACAGTTCACGTAGCCTGTCGTCGATGGACGCCAACACCGCCGGGGTCGAACCTGTGGACGAGCCGGTCGCGCCCAAGCGCAGCCCGAAGCCGTCGCCGCCCGGTTCGGTCTGGCGGGAGCTGCCCATCCTGATCGTGGTCGCGGTCGCACTGGCGATCCTGCTCAAGACGTTCCTGCTGCAGGCCTTCTACATCCCCTCGGGGTCGATGGAGAACACGCTGCAGGTCGGCGACCGGGTCATGGTCAACAAGGTCGTGTACCACCTGCGTGACATCAAGCGCGGCGACATCGTCGTGTTCGACGGGCTGGACTCGTTCACCCCCGAGGTGACGATCGCCGAGCCGACCAACCCGGTCGCCAAGGGACTGGCCTGGTTCGCCGGCCTCGTCGGCTTCGCGCCCCCGTCGGAGAAGGACTTCATCAAACGGGTCATCGGGATCCCCGGCGACCGCGTCGTCTGCTGCGACGCGCAGGGGCGGGTCACGGTCAACAACGTGCCGCTGGACGAGAAGGACTACCTCTACCCGGGCGTCAAGCCGTCCGAGCAGCCGTTCGACATCACCGTCCCGGCCGGGCGGCTCTGGGTGATGGGCGACCACCGCGACATGTCGTCTGACTCGCGCGCCCACCTCGCCGACCCGGGCGGCGGGACGGTCCCCGAGGCCAAGGTGATCGGGCGCGCGTTCGTGGTCATCTGGCCGGTCTCGCACTGGGCATGGTTGTCGAACCCCGACGACGTACGACCAGCCCGGGCTGCAGAAGACCGCCACCGCCGCGGCGAGCAGCCCGCTCGCCCTCGGCCTGGTCGGCGCGCTGCCGGTCGTCGCGTTGCGGCGACGGCGTCGACAGCCTCCGCTGGCGCAGCGCGCAGACCTGACCTGTGGCCGTCGAGGTCCCTGCCGACCTGGTCGCCGACGTGGAGCGCACGTCCGTCCGCGTCGTGGTGCAGGACGGCACCGGTGCCGTGCTCCTGTTCGAGACCGTCGACCCGTACAACCGCGGTCTCGGGACCTGGTGGGAGCTGCCCGGCGGCGGGATGGAGCCGGGGGAGTCGGTGGCGGGCACCGCGGCGCGCGAGCTCGCCGAGGAGACCGGCTTCCGGCTGGAGCCGGCCGAGTTCGGCCCACCCACCTGGACCCGGGCAGCGACCTACCTGCGCCGCGGGCGGCGGGTGCTCCAGCACGAGCTGGTGGTCGCGGTGCGACTGCCCGGTCGTGGGCCGGCGCCGGTCCGCGACAACCGCACGCCCGAGGAGCTCGAGGACTACACCGGGCACCGCTGGTGGCCGGTGCCGGAGGTGGTCGCGGCCGGCGAGCGGTTCTTCCCCGGCCGCCTGCCCGAGCTGCTGCCCGCGTTCCTGGCCGGCGAGCCGATCGAAGAGCCCTTCGAGTGGTGGAACTGACCGGACGTACGCTGCGGGCATGACCTCCCCCGCCCCGGGTGTCGGCCCTGCCGCCGAGCCCGTGATCGACCGCGTGGGCGCTCGGGTGCTGGTGGTGGACGCCGAGTCGCGGGTGCTGCTGCTGCGCGGGCGGGACCCGGCCGACCCCGGCTCGGGGACCTGGTGGTTCACCCCCGGTGGCGGCGTGGACCCGGGCGAGACCATCGAGCAGGCCGCCAGCCGCGAGGTCGCCGAGGAGACCGGCCTGGTCGCCACCGACCTGGGCCCGCCGGTCTGGGAACGCACGGCCGAGTTCGGCTTCCTCGGCCGTCGCTACCGCCAGCGCGAGAGCTTCTTCCTCGTGCGGGTGCGCTCGCACCAGGTCGACACCTCCGGCTGGACCAAGGTCGAGCGCGACAGCATCGAGGACTACCGCTGGTGGTCGGTCGACGAGCTCGCCGACACGGCGGAGGTGGTCTACCCGCGGTCGCTGGCCGCCGAGCTGGAGCGGCTGCTCGCCGACGGCCCGCCCGACACGCCCCGGGACGTCGGGCCGTGAGCCGCCCGGGCCGCCCGGCTGCCCGCCCGCCGGGCCGCGCACCCCGGCTGCTGGTCGAGGCCGGGCTGGCGGACGAGGGTTACCTGGTCGTCGCCGGGGCCGACGAGGTCGGACGCGGCTGCCTGGCCGGCCCGGTCACCGTCGGCGTCGTCGTCGTCGACCCGGCCGTCGGTCGCCCACCGCGAGGTCTGCGCGACAGCAAGCTGCTGACCGCCGAGCAGCGGCGGGCCCTGGTCCCGCGCATCCACCGGTGGGTGGTCGCCGGGGCCGTCGCCGACGCCACCGCGGCGGAGATCGACACGTACGGCATCATCGCCGCGCTCCGGCTGGCCGCGCACCGGGCGCTGGCGGAGCTGCCCGACCTGCCCGACTGCGTGCTCCTGGACGGCAACCACGACTACCTGACGCCGCGTTCGCAGCTCGCCCTCGACGTCGTGCCGGCCCGGCCCGAGCCGGAGCCGGTCGGCCTGCCGCGCCACCCGACCGTGCGCACCCGGATCAAGGCCGACCTCACCTGTGCCAGCGTGGCGGCGGCGAGCGTGCTGGCCAAGGCGACCCGGGACGCGTACATGGTCGGGCTCGCGGCCGAGCACCCCGAGTACGGGTGGGAGGTCAACAAGGGCTACGCGACGCCGTACCACCGGGCGGCCCTGCGCCGGTTCGGGCCGTCGCCGTACCACCGGGTGACCTGGCGTCTCGGCCTGGACGACGACGCCGAGGACGGGCTGCTCGACGAGGACGGCCTCTCCGAGGAGGAGCTGGTGCTGGAGGCGGACGTGGACCTGACGGACGGGCAAGATGGGGTCGTGACGGTTCCGACGGCTGACGGGGAGGTGCGGCGGTGAGCGCCGAGGACCTCGAGCGGTACGAGACCGACATGGAGCTGCAGCTGTACCGCGAGTACCGCGACGTGGTGGGCCTGTTCGGGTACGTCGTCGAGACCGAGCGCCGCTTCTACCTGACGAACAAGGTCGACCTGCAGGTGCGCACGGCGGACGGCGAGGTCTACTTCGAGGTCACGATGAGCGACGCGTGGGTCTGGGACATGTACCGGCCCGCGCGGTTCGTCAAGAACGTGAAGGTGCTGACGTTCAAGGACGTGAACGTCGAGGAGCTCGCCCAGCCCGACCTCCAGGTCCCGCAGGACTGACCCCGCCTGTGGACGGCTCCGCGCCGTCCACAGCACGCTGACCGGTGGATGCGCGTGCGGCCGATCTCGCCGAGCCTTGCCGGCGGAGGTGGTCGGTGGTGCGGGCGAAGGACGCGCTCGGCCGCTACGGCGAGGACGTGGCGGCCAGGCACCTGATCGAGCAGGGCATCGTGGTGCTCGAACGCAACTGGCGATGCGACGCGGGCGAGATCGACATCGTCGGTCGCGACGGCGCCGTGCTGGTGATCTGCGAGGTCAAGACCCGTCGCACCACCGGGTTCGGGACGCCGCTGGAGGCCGTGACGGCGGCGAAGGCGGCCCGGCTGCGACGGCTGGCCGGTCGTTGGCTGGCCGCGCACGGCGTCCGACCGGCGCACGTGCGCTTCGACGTCGTCGGCGTGCTCGCGTCCGGGCACGGCGCCGCGCGCGTCGATCATGTCCGCGGGGTGCTGTCGTGACGCTGGCGCGCACCCGCTCGGTCGCGGTGGTCGGGGTCGTGGGCCATCTCGTCGAGGTCGAGGCCGACCTCGCCCACGGGCTGCCGGGTCTGACGCTGGTCGGTCTGCCCGACGCGGCGCTGTCGGAGTCCCGTGACCGGATCCGGGCCGCCGTCGTCAACAGCGGCGAGCCGTGGCCCCAGCACCGGATCACCCTCAACCTGTCCCCGGCGTCGCTGCCCAAGTCGGGCAGCGGGTTCGACCTGGCGCTGGCGGTCTGCGTGCTGGCGGCGGCGGAGCGGGTGCCCGCCGAGCAGGTCGCGGACCTCGTGCTGGTCGGGGAGCTCGGCCTGGACGGCGTGGTCCGTCCCGTCCGCGGCGTGCTCCCCGCGGTCCTCGCGGCGACTGCCGCCGGGCGGTCCAAGGTGGTCGTCCCCGTCGGCAACGCGGCCGAGGCCGCGGTGGTGCCGGGGGCGTCGGTGTTCGCGGTCTCCACCCTGTGCGAGCTCATCGCCGTGCTGCGCG
This sequence comes from uncultured Actinomycetota bacterium, assembly GCA_963771835.1. Classification (GTDB taxonomy): domain Bacteria; phylum Actinomycetota; class Actinomycetes; order Prado026; family Prado026; genus CAVQCJ01. The sequence continues at coordinate 1,079,739 of CAVYVA010000001.1, read as the reverse complement.
GCGACGCGGCCGGGACGGCGGTGCCGCGTCCGGACCTCGAGGCGAGCGGGGCTCCGCTGCCCGACCTCGTGGACGTCGCCGGACACTCGAGCGCCCGGTTCGCGCTCGAGGTCGCGGCCGCCGGCGGGCACCACCTGCTCCTGCACGGTCCGCCGGGAGCCGGCAAGACCATGCTGGCGGAACGCCTGCCGGGCCTGCTGCCGCCGCTGACGCGGGACCAGTCGCTGGAGGTGACCGCGATCCACTCCGTCGCCGGTGAGCTGCCCGACGGGCGTCGCCCTGGTCACCGCGCCGCCGCTGCGCGCGCCGCATCACACGGCGTCGGCGGCGGCCATCGTGGGCGGGGGCAGCGGGATCGCCCGGCCCGGGGCGGCGAGCCTGGCCCATCACGGTGTGCTGTTCCTGGACGAGGCGCCCGAGTACGCCCGCGGGGTGCTGGACGCGCTCCGGCAGCCGCTGGAGTCCGGGCGGGTCGTCCTGCACCGCTCACGCGGCGCCGTCGACTTCCCGGCCCGCTTCCAGCTGGTCCTCGCCGCGAACCCGTGCCCGTGCGGGTTCGCCACCACCGGGTCTGCGTGCCGTTGCACACCGGTCACCCAGCTGAGGTACGTGGGGCGTATGTCCGGTCCGGTCCTGGACCGCATCGACCTGCTGGTCACCGTCGAGCAGCCGACGCGGGCCGAGCTGCTCGACGGGGCCGGTGGCGAACCGTCGGCGGCCGTCCGGGTCCGCGTCGCCGCAGGCCCGCGAACGCGCCCTGAGCCGCTGGCGGGACATGCCCTGGACCTGCAACGGCCAGGTGCCCGGGCCGGTGCTGCGCGGTCCCGACCATCGGCTCGCCGGTCCGGACCTGCAGCCCTTGCACGACGAGTTCGCCAAGGGTCGCCTCTCCGCACGAGGCGCGGACCGGGTGCTCAGGCTGGCGTGGACGCTGGCTGACCTGGCGGGTCACCGGCGGCCCCGGTTCAGCGAGATCGCCCATGCAGTGCACCTGCGCACCTCGTCCGTCCTGCCCGGGCTCGCCGCGTGAGGGCCCCGGACGACGAGCGGCTCGCCCGTGTCGACCTGATGACGCTGGCCGAGCCCAACGACGCCCGGCTGTGGGAGCTGGTCCGCAACGAAGGTCCCGTCGCTGCGCTGGAGCGGATCAGGGCGGGCTCGCCCGACGGGCCGTACACGGGCCGGCTCGGGCTGCTCGACCCGCTGGCGGCGATGCGCCGGGCCGAGCGGCTCGGCGCCCGGTTCGTGGTGCCCGGCGACCTCGAGTGGCCCAGCCAGCTCGGCGACCTGGACCTGCGGGCCGGCGAGGACCAGCCCCGGGCGGTACCGCCGCTGGGCCTGTGGCTGAGGGGCCCGCAGCACCTGCGCACCTGCGTCCTGCGGTCCGCCGCGGTGGTGGGTTCGCGGGCCGCGTCCGGCTACGGCTCGAGGGTCGCCTCGGAGCTGGGCGCCGGGCTGGCGGACCGCGGCTGGACGACCGTGTCGGGCGCCGCCTACGGGATCGACTCGGCGGCGCACCGCGGCGCCCTGGCGGCCGGCGGCATCACGGTCGCCGTCCTCGCCTGCGGCGTCGACGTCGCCTACCCGCGCGGGCACCAGGGCCTGCTGGACCGGATCGGGGCGGAGGGCCTGGTCGTGGCCGAGCTGCCGTTCGGAGCCCGTCCCACCCGCGGGCGCTTCCTGGACCGCAACCGCCTGATCGCCGCGCTCACGCCCGGGACCGTCGTCGTGGAGGCCGCCTACCGCAGCGGCGCGGTCAACACCACGACCTGGGCGCGGCGCATGCGACGGCCGGTGCTCGGCGTCCCCGGCCCGGTGACGTCGCCGTTGTCGGCGGGGGTGCACCGGGAGATCCGGGAACGAGGCGCGACGCTGGTCGGCAGCGCCGGGGAGGTGGTGGCCGAGCTGGGGCCCATGGGCGAGGCGCTGAGCGAGGCCGGCGCGGAGGCCACGGCGGCCGGGCTGGCGACCCACGCGGCCCGACGCGCCCACGACGGGCTGCCGCCGGGCGACCTGCGCGTGCTGGACGCCCTCGACCTGGGCGTCTGGGTCAGCGAGCGGACGGTGGCCACCCGCAGCGCCGTGGCGGGCCCGCGACGTCCGTGCCGCGCTCGGCCGGCTGGCCGCGCGCGGACTGGCCCAGGAGCAGGACGGACGCTGGCGGGCCCGGGCGGCGGGGCGGAACGTCGCCGCGAGCTCCCGGGACCTGCGACCGTGGCGGTCCTTGACCAGGACGGCCCTGGCACCCAGCGTGGAGCAACATGAGCGCTCCGGGACCTGCGCGCGTCGCCGACGTCCCGCCGGAGCCGGTCGGACGACAGCTGCCGGTGGTGCGGGCGGAGCTTCCGGGGAGATGTCCACGGCGCTCGCCGAGTTCCACCGGCACCTGGCAGCCGAGCGCGGCCTCAGCCCGCACACCGTGCGTGCGTACGTGCGGGATGCCGGCAGCCTGCTCGGGCACGCGGCCGGTCATGGCCTGACGAGTCCGGGGGAGCTGGACGTCCGCGAGCTGCGCAGCTGGCTCGGCGGACTGGCCGCCGGCGGTTCAGCGCGGTCCAGCGTGGCCCGCCGGGCTGCGTCGGCCAAGGCGTTCACGGCCTGGTGCCGGCGACGCGGCCTGCTGGCGGCCGACCCGGGCCTGCTGCTGGGTTCGGCCCGTCCGCACCGCAGCCTCCCCGGGGTGCTCCGCCAGGACCAGGCCCGCGCCCTCATGGACGTCGCGGCGGTCGGCGCCGACGACGGCTCGGCTGTCGGGCTGCGCGACCGGGCGATCCTGGAGCTGCTCTACGCGAGCGGGATCCGCGTCGGCGAGCTGGTCGGGCTGGACGTCGACGACTACGACCCCGGGCGGCGCGTGGTGCGTGTGCTCGGCAAGGGCCGCAAGGAGCGCACCGTCCCCCTCGGGCTGCCGGCGGCGCGCGCCCTCCAGGAGTGGCTCGACCTCGGGCGTCGGCGACTGGTCGGAGGGACTGGCGGGCCGGCGATGTTCCTGGGCTCCCGCGGCGGCCGGCTGGACCAGCGGGCGGTACGTCGGCTGGTCCACGCCCGGCTGGCCGACGTGCCCGGCGCCCCGGACCTGGGTCCGCACGGACTGCGGCACTCGGCAGCGACGCATCTTCTCGAGGGTGGCGCGGACCTTCGTTCGGTCCAGGAGATACTGGGTCACGCTACGCTCGCGACAACACAGATCTACACTCATGTCTCCGTCGAGAGGCTCAAGGCCACCTATGAGCAGGCGCACCCCCGAGCGTGACGGCGCCGCCGTCGCGTCCGAGGACGAGCAGCTCGCGGTCGTGGAGCAGCCGGCATCGGGTCGCGGCCGGCCGCCGCCCGGCGGTCAAGCGCTCAGCCGCGCCCGCGACCGGTCGGGCCGCGTCCGGCTCGCGCGCCGCAGCGGCGAACTCCGGCGACGCCCCCGCCGAAGACGCCACGGAGCCCGTCGCCGAGTCGGCAGCAGCGGCCGCAGAGCCGGACGCGGCCGTGGCCGCTGTCGTCGAGGTGACCGACGAAGACCTGGCGCCCGATCCCGCCGAGGCGGCCGCCGCGCTCCGCGAGCTGTGGGAGGGCTTCAAGGCCGGCGGTGACGCGCAGCTGCGGGAGCGGCTGATCCTGCACTACTCGCCGCTGGTCAAGTACGTCGCCGGCCGCGTCGGCGTGGGGCTTCCGCCGAACATCGAGCAGGCCGACCTGGTGTCGTACGGCATCTTCGGCCTGATCGACGCGATCGAGAAGTTCGACCTCGAGCGGGCCATCAAGTTCGAGACGTACGCGATCAGCCGCATCCGCGGCGCGATCATCGACGAGCTGCGCGCGATCGACTGGATCCCGCGCTCGGTCCGCTACAAGGCGCGCGAGGTGGAGAAGGCGTACGCCGCGCTGGAGGGGCAGCTGCACCGCACGCCCACCGAGGCCGAGGTCGCCGACCAGATGGGGATCCGCCTCGAGGACCTGCACGCGATCTTCAGCCAGGTGTCGTTCGTCAACGTGGTCGCGCTGGACGAGCTGCTCAACGTGGGCGGCGAGAAGGGCGACAAGCTCAGCCTGGTCGACACCCTCGAGGACACCAGGGCCGAGGACCCGGTCGCGGCGTTCGAGTCCGAGGAGACCAAGTACCTGCTCGCGAAGGCGATCAACACCCTGCCCGAGCGCGAGAAGATCGTGGTGACGCTCTACTACTACGAGGGCCTCACCCTCGCCGAGATCGGCCAGGTCCTGGGCGTGACCGAGTCGCGGATCTGCCAGATGCACACGAAGGCCGTTCTGCAGCTGCGCGGCAAGCTGGCCGAGCAGCGCGACTGACCAGCAGTCCCTAAGGCCCCGCGCGGACCATCGCCCGGCGTCGCCGCAGGCGCAGCCCTGCGGCGACCGCTCCGGCGCCGACGGAGGTCACGGCCGCGCCGACCGTCGCTGCCACGGCACCTCCGGGAGGCCCCGGCGCGCCGCCGCCCAGCATCCCGGCGGCCGCTGCCGCCCAGCCGCCCGGTGCACGGGGTCCGGGCGCCGCGCCCGGACCCATCGGTGGCCCGACCAGCGGGAGCAGCCGGGCGGTGCCCGCGACCGGCGCCGCCTGGAGCCCGCTGACCACCAGCGGGTCGACGTACCGCCCGTCGAGCAGCATCCCCCAGTGCAGGCACGGGCGACCCGGGCAGCGCGGCCCCGGCCCAGGGGGTCCGGTGACCACGGCCAGCCGCCCGAGGCGGGCTCCGGCCAGGACCGTGTCACCGGTCCGGACGGTCGGCCGGACCGGCTCGAAGGTGCTCCGCAGGCGGGCCGAGTGGGCCACCACGACGACGCCCTGACCGGCCACCGTCCCGGCGAACGTCACCCGCCCGGCCGCGTCGGCCCGGACCGCGCCCCCCGCGGCCGCGGCCAGGTCGACCCCTCGGTGGCCGGGCAGCCACGGTGCGGCGGCTGGCGGCGCGGCGAAAGGACGCAGCACCAGGAGCGGCGGCCCGACGGGTGCGGCCCACGGCGCGCCGGGCCCGACGGGAGCTGCGACCGGGGCTGCGCCCCCAGCACCGGCGAGGAGCGCGAGCAGGGCGCAGAGCAGCAGACCAGGCATGCCGCAACCCTCTCGGTCGGGCGCGCGCACCGGGTCCCGTGCGTTCCCCGCTGTGCACGCCCGAGCACGCCGCCGGAGCCTGTGGACGAAGGGTCGGGCCGGCCGTCCGGCGGGTCGCCCGGGCCGGAGCCCGTCCCGTACACTGGCCCGGCTCGGGTCCGCCCGGGCGCACCACCACTTCGCACGTCCTCCCCGGAGCCGCACGGCTCCGGGCGGTCCCTCGGTCCCGCGCGAGCGGGTCGGACCGGAGCAGGGCGTCAGGCAGGGCCCGGGCGACCGCCCGGGCCCGACGAACCGAGCCGGGCACCGCCCGGGCGCCAGGACGCGTCCGACGGGCCCACGAAGGAGAACGCGGCCATGGCCGTCGTCACGATGCGCCAGCTCCTGGAGAGCGGCGTCCACTTCGGGCACCAGACCCGTCGGTGGAACCCCAAGATGAAGCGCTTCATCTTCACCGAGCGCAACGGCATCTACATCATCGACCTGCAGCAGTCGCTGACGTACATCGACAGCGCGTACGACTTCGTCAAGGAGACCGTGGCCCACGGCGGCTCGGTCCTGTTCGTCGGGACGAAGAAGCAGGCGCAGGAGTCGGTGGCCGAGCAGGCGACCCGGGTCGGCATGCCGTACGTGAACCAGCGCTGGCTGGGCGGGATGCTCACCAACTTCTCCACCGTGCACAAGCGGCTGCAGCGGCTCAAGGAGCTCGAGCTCATCGACTTCGACGACGTCGCCGGCTCCGGCATCACCAAGAAGGAGCTGCTGGTCCTCAAGCGCGAGAAGGACAAGCTGGAGAAGACGCTCGGCGGGATCCGGGACATGAGCCGGGTGCCGAGCGCGGTCTGGATCGTCGACACGAAGAAGGAGCACATCGCCGTCGCCGAGGCCCGCAAGCTGGGCATCCCCGTCGTCGCGATCCTCGACACGAACTGCGACCCGGACGAGGTCGACTACCCGATCCCGGGCAACGACGACGCGATCCGCGCCGTGGGCCTGCTGACCCGGGTGCTCGCCGACGCGGTGGCGGACGGCCTGATGGCCAGGGCGGGCGCCGGCCAGGCGGACGAGAAGCCGGGCGCCGAGCTGGGCAGCGGGGAGCCGCTGGCCGACTGGGAGCGCGAGCTGCTCCAGGGTCAGGACGCCCCGGCGGCCGCGCCGGCGCCGGAAGCGGTCGAGCCGGAGGCGGCCACGGTCGAGGCGGTCGCCGCCCCGGCGGCGGAGGCCGCCGAGCCGGTGGCGGAGGCCGCCGAACCGGTCGGCGCGAGGCCGCGCCGAGACGCCGTCGCCGGAGACCGCTCCGGACGCCCGTCGAGCCGCGGCCGAGCCGGCGGCCGAGACGGCCGAGGCGGCCGCGACCGAGGACCCGGCCTGAGCCGCGTCCGGCCGCCAGCGTCACCCACACCAGCACCAGGAGACGAGAGAGCACCATGGCTGACTTCACCGCCGCCGACGTCAAGCGGCTCCGGGACCTCACGGCCGCCGGGTTCGTGGACTGCAAGAACGCCTTGACCGAGGCGGACGGCGACTTCGACAAGGCGGTCGAGATCCTGCGCGTCAAGGGCGCCAAGGACGTCGACAAGCGGGCCGACCGGGTCGCGGCGAACGGCCTGGTCGCCGTCTCGGGCCCGGCGATCATCGAGCTCGACTGCGAGACGGACTTCGTGGCCAAGAACGCACAGTTCCAGGAGCTGGCCGGGCGGATCGCGGCCGCGGTCGAGGCGGCCCGGCCGGCCGACGTCCCCGAGGCTCTGGCACTCGACCTCGTCGACGGCCAGAACGTCGGCGAGGCCATCCAGGCCCTGTCCGCCGTCATCGGCGAGAAGCTCGAGCTGCGCCGGATCGCCGTGCTCGACGGCACCGTGGCGACGTACCTGCACCGCAAGGACCCGGCCCTGCCCCCGCAGGTCGGCGTCCTGGTCGCGTACGAGGGCGCGGACTCCGAGGCGGCCCGAGGCGTGGCGATGCAGGTGGCGGCCATGCGCCCGACCTACCTGACCCGCGACGACGTGCCGGCCGAGACCGTCGAGGCCGAGCGGCAGATCGCCGAGAAGCAGACGCGGGACGAGGGCAAGCCCGAGGCGGCGCTGCCGAAGATCGTCGAGGGCCGGGTCAACGCCTACTTCAGGGAACGCGTCCTGCTCGAGCAGGAGTCGGTCCAGGTGCAGAAGAAGAGCGTGGCGCAGGTCCTCGCCGACGCCGGCCTCACGGTGACCGGGTTCGCCCGGTTCGAGGTCGGGCAGGCCTAGACCCGACCGGCGGTCCCCGTGCGGGGCCGCGTTGGGGCACACTCGGGCAAGCTGGCGCGACGGGAGGAGACCCGGTGGTCGAGGGCGACATCGTGGGCAGTCCCGCCGACCGTCCGGTCCTGCTCGGTGACGAGCCGGACCCGGACGACACCTTCGCGCCCGGTGGCTTCCGGCGCGTCCTGCTCAAGCTGTCCGGCGAGGCGTTCGCCGGTGACGGCGCCCTCGGCGTCGACCCGGACGTCGTGCTGACGGTCGCCCGGCAGATCGCCGACGTGGTCCGCGGCGGCGTCCAGGTCGCAGTGGTCATCGGCGGCGGGAACTACTTCCGCGGGGCCCAGCTGTCCGAGCGCGGCATGGACCGCAGCCGGGCCGACTACATGGGCATGCTCGGGACGGTCATGAACTGCCTGGCCCTGCAGGACTTCCTGGAGAGGCAGGGCGTCGAGACCCGGGTCCAGACCGCGATCACGATGGGGCAGGTCGCCGAGCCGTACGTCCCGCGGCGCGCCATCCGCCACCTGGAGAAGGGTCGGGTCGTCATCTTCGGCGCCGGCCTCGGTGCGCCGTTCTTCTCGACCGACACGACGGCCGCCCAGCGCGCGCTGGAGGTGGGCGCCGAGGTGGTGCTCATGGCCAAGGGGGTGGACGGCGTGTACGACGCCGACCCGCGGACCCACCCGGACGCCGTCCGATTCGACCAGCTCACCTACGCCGAGGTGCTCGTGCGCGGCCTCAAGGTGGCCGACGCGACGGCGATCAGCCTCTGCCAGGACAACGACCTCCCGATCGTCGTGTTCAACCTCCTCGTCGAAGGCAACATCGCCCGCGCCGTCCGGGGTGAGAGGATCGGCACGCTGGTGGCGGCCGGCGCCTAGCCGCCGCCCGCTGGAACGACAGCGCCCGCTGGAACCACAGCGCCCGTGAGGACGACAGGGAGACGCCGGTGATCGACGACACTCTCCTCGAGGCCGAGGAGAAGATGGACAAGGCCGTGGCGGTGGCCCGCGAGGACTTCGCCGGCATCCGTACCGGTCGGGCGCACCCGGCGATGTTCAACAAGATCCAGGCGGACTACTACGGCACCCCGACCCCGATCCCGCAGATGGCCTCGTTCCACGTCCAGGACGCGCGGATGGTCACGATCACGCCGTACGACAAGGGCTCGCTGACCGCGATCGAGAAGGCCATCCGGGACAGCGACCTCGGCGTGAACCCGACCGACGACGGGACCGTCATCCGGGTGGCGTTCCCGCAGCTGACCGAGGAGCGCCGCCGGGAGTACGTGAAGCTCGCGAAGACCAAGGCCGAGGACGCGCGGGTGGCCGTGCGCAACATCCGGCGGCACGCGATGGCAGCGTTGGAGAAGCTCGCGGACGACGGCGACACCGGGGAGGACGAGGTGCGCCGCGCTGAGAAGCACCTGGAGGACGTCACGCACAAGTACGTCGCAAGCATCGACGAGCTGCTCAAGCACAAGGAAGCAGAGCTGCTCGAGGTCTGAGCACCGTGACCCCATGGCCGATGCCCCGTGAACCGATGACCCAGCCCGCCGACGTGAGCGCGGAACCAGCCCCCGACCCGGCCGACCGACCCGCCGAGCCGGCGAGCCGGTCCGTGAACGACGGGCCCGCCCCGGAGCCACCGGCCCCCGAGCCCGCGGCCGACGGGACGCCGGCCCGTCGGGCGGGACGCAACCTCGTCGCCGCCACGGTCGTCGGTGTCGCGCTCGGCGTCCTGGTCCTGGCGACCATCTACTGGTTCCCGCGCGGCTTCGTCGCCGTTGTCGTCGTCGCGTTCGTGATCGCGGTCGCCGAGCTGGTCACCGCGCTGATGAGCGCCGGCATCGCCCCGCCGCGGATGCCGCTGCTCGGCGGCACGGTCGCGATGGTCGTCTGCGCGTACTCCGGCGGCCTGCCCGGACTCGCGGTCGCGTACGCGGCGACCGTGCTGGTCATCGTGTTCTGGCGGTTGCCGGCCGGTCCGGAGCACTCGGTCCGGGACACCTCGGCGGGCGTGTGGGCGGCCACCTACGTGCCCTTCCTCGGCGGGTTCGCCGCGCTGATGTTCGCGCAGCCGTCGGGGGCCGACCGCATCGTCGTGTTCATGGCGACGACCGTGTGCAGCGACGTCGGCGGCTACGCGGCCGGAGTGCTGTTCGGCCGGCACCCGCTGGCCCCGGGCATCAGCCCGAAGAAGACGTGGGAGGGCTTCGGCGGTTCGGTGCTCGCCTGCCTGGTCGGCGGTTCGGTCCTGTCGGTCTGGCTGCTGCACCTGCACTGGTGGCAGGGCGCGGCGCTGGGCGCTGCTGTCGTCGTCGCCGCCACGCTCGGCGACCTCGCCGAGTCCGCCGTGAAGCGGGACCTGGGGATCAAGGACATGGGCCGGCTCCTGCCCGGCCACGGCGGGATCATGGACCGGCTCGACTCGTTGCTGCCGGTCGCGCCGGTGGCGTACGTGCTGCTCACCGTCTTCGCCGGAGGCTGACGGGTGCCCGCCCCCGGCGAGCTGACGTTCGTCGCCCCGCGCCGGACCAAGCCGCCGGTCCACCTGGCCGACCTGACACCGGCCGAGCGCGCCGACGTCGTGGCCGGGCTCGGCCAGCCGCAGTTCCGGGCCCGCCAGGTGGCCGCGCAGTACTTCCACCGGCTGTCGACCGACCCGCAGCAGTGGACCGACGTCCCGGCGGGGGTCCGAGCCACGCTGGCCCAGGCCCTCACGCCGACGCTCATGGAGCCGGTCCGCACGATGGAGTGCGACGACGGGATGACCCGAAAGACCCTGTGGCGCCTGTTCGACGGGACGCTCGTCGAGTCGGTGCTGATGCTGTACGCGCGCACCGCGACCAGCGCAGCCAGGGCCACCGTGTGCGTGTCCTCCCAGGCCGGCTGCGGGATGAACTGTCCCTTCTGCGCGACCGGCCAGGCCGGGCTGACCCGCAACCTGTCCAGCGCCGAGATCGTCGAGCAGGTCGTGGACGCGGCCCGGGCCCTGGCCGCAGGCGCGGGTTCCGGCGGCGCCGGCGGCCCCGGCCGGGTCGGCAACGTCGTGTTCATGGGGATGGGCGAGGCCCTTGCGAACTACAAGGCCGCGCTCGGCGCGGTGCGGCGGCTGACCGACCCGGCGCCGGACGGCCTGGGGCTGTCGGCGCGCGGGATCACGGTGTCGACGGTCGGGCTGGTCCCGGCGATGGACCGGCTGGCCGGCGAGGGCATCCCGGTCACGCTGGCGCTGAGCCTGCACGCGCCGGACGACGCGGCGCGGGACGAGCTGGTCCCGCTGAACACGCGGTGGAAGGTCGCGGACGTGCTGGACGCCGCCCGGCGCTACTTCGAGGTCACCGGGCGACGGGTGAGCATCGAGTACGCGCTGATCCGCGACGTCAACGACCAGGCCTGGCGGGCCGACCTGCTGGGGCGGCTGCTGACCGAGCGGGGGAAGGGTTGGGTGCACGTGAACCCGATCCCGCTCAACCCGACGCCGGGCTCGCGCTGGACGGCCAGCGACCCGGCGGTCGAGCGGGCGTTCGTCCGGACCCTGCGCGCGCACGGCCTGCCGACCACGGTCCGGGACACCCGCGGCCGGGAGATCGACGGCGCCTGCGGGCAGCTGGCGGCCGGCGGTGCCTGAGCCCTTCCCGCGCCGCAACTTCGGGGAAGAACCCGCCCGGCGGGCGCGGGAAGCGCTGTGCCCGGGTACTCTCCGGCCATGGCGCAGGTGATCGGCTACGCCGTTCTTGCCGTGGGAGTCATGCTCCTGGTCGGCGCGCTGCTCGGCCGCGTGCAGTCCAGGGACGCCTGCGCGGTGGCCGACCCCCGGCGCGACCTGCGGATGCGCTCGACCTTCGACGAGGGCAACGAAGGTCGCCCGTCGTCCGCGCGCACGCCCTGAGGCAGCGCCTCCGTCGGATTGGATAAAGTATCCGACATGTCTCCCGCCGGCCCGCTGGACGGCGTCCTCGTCGCCGACTTCAGCCGGGTCCTCGCCGGTCCGTACGCCACCATGCTGCTCGGCGACCTGGGCGCCGACGTGGTCAAGGTCGAGCGACCGCCGGACGGTGACGACACCCGGGCCTGGGGCCCGCCCTGGTCCGACGGCGGGGAGTCCACCTACTTCCTCGGCGTCAACCGCAACAAGCGGTCGGTGCGACTCGACCTCGGCTCCGACCCGGACCTCGCGGCGGCCCGCTCGCTGGTCGAGCGGGCCGACGTCGTCGTGGAGAACTTCAAGCCGGGTGGCCTGGACCGGCTGGGGCTCGGGTACGACGCGGTCCGGATCGCGAACCCCGGCGTCGTCTACGCCTCGATCACCGGCTTCGGCCGGGGCGCCGGCGCGGACCTGCCCGGCTACGACCTGCTCGTGCAGGCGGTCGGCGGGCTCATGAGCGTCACCGGGCCGGCGCCGGGTGAGCCGACGAAGGTCGGGGTGGCCCTCGTCGACGTGGTCACCGGGCTGCACGCCGCCGTCGGCGTGCTCGCCGCCCTCCGGCACCGTGAGCGCACCGGTCAGGGCCAGCGGGTGGAGGTCAACCTGCTGTCCTCGTTGCTGTCGGCCCTGGTCAACCAGACCAGCGGGTACGTGGAGGCGGGCGACGTGCCGGGCATCATCGGCAACCGGCACCCCTCGATCGCGCCGTACGAGGTGCTGCCGACGGCGGACCGGCCGCTCGCCGTCGCCGTCGGCAACGACCGGCAGTTCCGCGCACTGTGCGAGGTCCTCGGCCGGCCCGCCCTCGCCGACGACCCGCGGTTCGCGACCAACCCGGCGCGGGTCGGGCACCGGGACGAGCTGGCGGCGGCCCTGACGGCCGAGCTGGCGCACCGTCCCGCCGCCGACTGGGTCCAGGGGCTGACGGCCGCCGGAGTCCCGTGCGGCCCCATCAACGACGTCGCCGAGGCGGTGCGGCTGGCCGACGCCCTGGGCCTGGACCCGGTGGCCGACGCCGGCGGCGTCCGGACGATCGCCGACCCCATCGGGCTGTCCGCGACCCCGGTGACCTACCGGACGCGGCCCCCGTCCGTGGGCGCCGACGACGACTGGCTCGCGACCTGGCTGGCGCGGCGGTGACGGAGCCGGCGTTCCGGCGCCCGCCGACCGCGCAGGAGGCGGTGCTCGCGGCGCTGCGCCAGGCGATCGGCAGCGGCGAGCTGCGGCCGGGGGAGCAGGTCCGGCAGGACGCGCTGGCCGAGCGGTTCGGCGTGTCGCGGGTGCCGTTGCGCGAGGCGCTGAAGATCCTCGAGGGCGAGGGCTCGGTGACCTACCTGCCGCACCGCGGGTACTTCGTCGCCGAGCTGTCCCTGGCGGACCTCGAGGAGGTGTACCGCATCCGCGAGCTGCTCGAGGAGGAGGCGGTGCGGACCGCCGTGCCCCGGCTCACCGCGGACGGCCTCGACGAGCTGGCGGCACTGGTCGCCGACTGCGAGGACGCGGGCCGGGCCGGTGACGTCGCGGCGATGACGGCGGCCAACCGGAGCCTGCACTTCGCCCTGTTCGCGGCGTCGGACCGGCCGCGGCTGGTCCGGATGGTGCGGATCCTGTGGGACGCGACCGACGCGTACCGCTCGCTGTACTACTCGGAGCCGCGCGAACCGCGAACGGGTGGCGGCCGAGCACCGGCAGGTGCTGGCCGCGCTGCGCTCCGCCGATGCGGACGAGGCGGTCCGCCTGCTCGCCGAGCACCGCGACCACGCCGTCGAGCACATCAGGGCCGTGCTTGCCGTGGCCGCCGACGACCGCCGACCCGAGCGGGTCAGCGGAAGGCCTGGATCCCGGTGAGCGCCTGACCCACGACCAAGGTGTGGATCTCGCTGGTCCCCTCGTAGGTGAGCACGGACTCGAGGTTGTTGGCGTGCCGCAGCATCGGGTACTCCAGGGTGATCCCGCTGCCGCCGAGGATCGTCCTGGCCTGGCGGGCGATCTCGATGGCCTCGCGGACGTTGTTCAGCTTGCCGACGCTCACCATCTCCGGCGTGACCGTCCCCGGCGTCCTTGAGCCGGCCCAGGTGCAGTGCGAGCAGGTAGCCCTTCTGCAGCTCCAGGGCCATGTCGGCCAGCTTCGCCTGGGTCAGCTGGAACGCCCGCGATCGGCCGGCCGAACTGCTCGCGGCTGAGCGCGTACGCGACCGCCGTGTCCAGGCAGTCCCTGGCCGCTCCGAGCACGCCGAAGACGATCCCGAACCGGGCCTCGCTCAGGCATCCCAGCGGGCCGGCCAGCCCCTGAGCCCCGGGCAGCATCGCCGACGCCGGCAGCCGGACGGACTCCAGCACGAGCTCGCTGGTCACCGACGCGCGCAGGGACAGCTTGTGCTTGACCGGGTTGGCGGTGAACCCGGGGGTGTCGGTGGGGACCAGGAAGCCGCGGATCCCGGCGTCGGTGCGCGCCCAGACGACCGCGACGTCGGCCACCCCGCCGTTGGTGATCCACATCTTGGTGCCGTCCAGCACCCAGTCGTCGCCGTCCGGCTTGGCGGTGGTGCGCATGCCGGCCGGGTTCGAGCCGAAGTCCGGCTCGGTCAGCCCGAAGCAGCCGATCGCCTCGCCGGCGGCCATCCGTGGCAGCCACTCCTGACGCTGGTCCTCGCGACCCGTACGCGTGGATCGCGTACATGGCGAGCGACCCCTGCACCGAGACCAGCGACCTGATCCCGGAGTCGACCGCCTCCAGCTCCAGGCAGGCCAGGCCGTACGCGACGGCGCTGGTGCCCGCGCAGCCGTACCCGTGCAGGTGCATGCCGAGCACGCCCAGCCCGCCCAGCCCGGCGGCCAGCTCGCGGGCTGGCAGCTCGCCGGCCTCGAACCAGCCGGCGACGTGCGGGCGGACCTCGCGGTCGAGATAGGTCCGGACGGTGTCCCGGATGGCCCGCTCGTCCTCGGACAGCAGCGAGTCGGCGGCGATGAGGTCGAGGGCGGCGACGGGCGGGGTGTCAGGCATCGGTCGGCTCCGGTCCCAGGGTGCGGCAGGCTGGATATTGGATCCAATCTAGCGGACGATGACGTACAGCTTGCGCACGGGCTCGAGGATGTCCCACCGGCCGGACCAGCCGCGGGGCAGCACGAGCACGTCGCCGGGTCCGAGCTCGGTCGAGCCGCCGCCGGCGTCGGTGAGCCGGGCCCGGCCGGCCAGGATCTGCACGCTCTCGGTGTCCGGGCGGTCGCTGATCGCCCAGCCGCCGGGCGTGCAGGCCCACACGCCCACCTCCACCGGACCGTCGGCGGAGCCGAAGAACGTCAGCCCGGACATGCGCGGGTCGCCGGAGTCGGCGCCGACCCGCGGGCCCCAGTCCTCCAGGTCCCCGGCGAGGACCTCCGCGGGGATGCCGACCAGCAGCGGGTGGACGGGCTGAGGCGACTCGGCGACGCTCATGGCGGTCAGCCTAGGGCTGACCCGGCGTCAGTACGATGCGTGGGCTCGCAGCCGGCCAGACACAGCCCAGCAGAACGTGAGGTGCCCGTGCCCGACCGTCCGATGACGTTCCTGTTCATGCCCGAGTCCGCGTACGGGCCGACGAACAACTGCGTGGGGGTCGGCGAGATCCTGCTGCGCCGCGGCCACCGGGTCGTGTTCGCGGCGGAGGCGTCCTGGGACGGCAAGCTGGCCGCGCTCGGCTTCGAGGAGGACCTCGTCCACCTCTCGCCGCCGCCGGAACCGGCGCCGGCGGGCTCCGGCGCGGCCGCCGACCAGGACCCGGGTGCGTTCTGGAAGGAGTTCATCCGGGACACCGCGCCCGAGTTCCGCAAGCCGACCATCGAGCAGCTCGAGACGTTCATGGCCCCGACCTGGCAGGCGCTGATCGACGGCGCCCGGTACTGCGAGCCGCAGCTGCGCGAGATCATCGGGCGCAACCGGCCCGACGTCATCGTCGAGGACAACGTGGTGGCGTTCCCGGCGCTCACGACCGCCGGGGTCCCGTTCGTCCGGATGGTGTCGTGCAACCCGCTCGAGGTGCCGGGGGCCGGACATCCCGCCCGCGTACTCCGGCCTGCCGTCGGCCGACCGGTCCCAGTGGGCCGACTTCCGCAAGGAGTACGACCGGACGCACCGCGCGCTGTGGGCGGACTTCGACCAGTGGTGCGTCGAGCAGGGCGCCGCGCCGCTGCCGGACCTGGAGTTCGTGCCGACGTCCGAGCACGCCAACCTGTACGTCTACCCGGAGGTCGCCGACTACACCGATGCGCGGCCGCTGGGCCCGACCTGGCACCGGCTCGACTCGTCGGTGCGCACCACGGACCGGCCGGTCGAGCTGCCGTCGTCGATCACGCAGCGCCCCGACGGCAGCGCGCTCGTGTACCTGTCCCTGGGCTCGCTCGGCTCGGCGGACGTCGACCTGATGCGCCGCCTGGTCGTCGGTGCTGGCGGACACCCCGCACCGCTACATCGTCTCCAAGGGGCCGCAGGCCGCGGAGTACGACCTCGCGCCGAACATGTGGGGCGCCGAGTTCCTGCCGCAGACCACGTTGCTGCCGCTCGTCGACCTCGTCATCACGCACGGCGGCAACAACACGACCACCGAGGCGTTCCACCACGGCAAGCCGATGGTGGTGCTGCCGCTGTTCTGGGACCAGTACGACAACGCCCAGCGCGTCGACGAGACCGGCTTCGGCGTGCGGCTGAGCACGTACGCGTTCACCGACGCGGAGCTGACCGGCGCGGTCGACCGGCTGCTCGCGGACCACGAGCTGCGGGAGCGGATGGCGGCGAACGGCGCGACGATCCGCGCCCGCGACGGGCGCACCCGGGCCGCCGACATCCTCGAGCAGGTCGGTCGCTCGGCGCAGCGGTGACGGCCGTCCTCGCGCTCGCCACGGCCGTGGGCCGGGCTGCCCCGGCGCAGCTGCTGCCCGGCCGTCGGGCCGGCGAGGAGTCCCGGCTGGCGCTCCCGCTGCGACTGGTCGACGCGCTCGAGCTGCCCGCCGGCGCCGCGGACGCCCCGGTCTGGGCGAGCGTGGTCGCGGACTCGGCGGGGGCGACGCTGTCGGTGCCGTTGGTCGGCGACGCGTCGGCCGCGGGCGGCCTGCGGCGGGCCGGACCGGGCGACGGCGCGGCCGAGGCGTTGCTCGCGCTGCTGCGCGCGCCGGCGGCCGGCGGGACCGTTCGACGTCGTCCCGCTGCACCCCGTCGTCGCGGTGGGGGAGTCGCCGGTCGACGTCGACCAGACGCACGACTCGGTGGTCGTCGGCGCCGGCACCGACGACGCGGTCGTCGTGAAGTGGTCGGTGCACGTCGAGCCGGTGCCGTCGCTGCCACCGTCCGTCGCCGCGATGCGGCACCTGGACGCGGTCGGCTTCACGGTCGACCCCGGCACCGGTCGGCTTCCTGCTGCACCGCTCGGAGCGAGGGCAGCTGCTCGTGGCCTCGGTCTCCCGTCACCTGCCGGGCGCGCTCGACGGCTGGGACTGGTCCGTCGAGGACCTGACCGCGTTCCTGGCCGGGCGGCATCGACGCCGACTCCGCGGTGGCGCCCGCAGCCGAGCTCGGCACCCTCGTCGCCGGCATGCACACGGCTTTCGCGACGGCATGGGCCGGCTGCCCGGTGCCGGTCACGCCCGCGACGCCGGTCGACGTCGCGCGTTGGCTCGACCGCGCGCTGCGCACGGTTGACGAGGCCCGGACCGTGACCGTGGCGGCGGCGGGGGACCGGTTCCGGCGTCGAGCCGAGCACGCCCGGGCGGTCATCGGGCACGGCCTCGCAGCGGCGGCCGGCACCGCGATGATCCGCGTCCACGGCGACCTGCACGTGGGGCAGGTGCTGCGCTGGGACGGCGGCTACGCCGTGTCCGACTTCGACGGGAACCCGGTGCTGCCGGCCGCCGAGCGGGACCTGCCCCAGCCCGCGGCCCGCGACGTCGCGGGCATGCTCCGCGCGCTGGACCACGTCGGCCGGATCGTCGATCGGCGCACCGGGCATGCGGACGCCGGCCGGGTGCGGGACTGGACCCGGCGGGTCCGCGAGACGTTCCTCGCGTCGTACCGCGCCGGTCTGGCCGCGGGCGGCGTGGACGGGCTGTTCGACGAGACGCTGCTGCCGGCCTTCGAGGTGGAGCAGGAGTGCCGCGAGCTCGTGTACGCCGCGCGGCACCTGCCGCGCTGGACGTACGTCCCCGACGCCGCGCTCGTGGACCTGCTCCCGGTTCCCGGGGACGACGCCGATGGCTGAGATGGACCCGGCAGGCTTCCTCGGCGACGTCGAGGCGACCCCGGTCTCCCTGGTCCGGCTGGCCGACGCCATCGACCGCGACCTGCTCGGGCTGGACCGGCTGCGGCTCGGGGACGCCGAGCGGGTCCTCCTGCTCGGGATGGGTTCGTCCGCGTACGCGGCCGGGGTGGTCGCCGCGCGGCTCCGCGCGTCGGGGGTGTCCGCCGTCGCCGAGCTCGCCTCGTCCGCGCTGCTGCCGCCGGCGACGCCCGGGACGCTCGTGCTGGCCGTGTCGGCCGGCGGCCGCTCGGCGGAGACGGTGGCGGCCACGCAGCAGTACGCCGGCCGGTGCCGCGTCGTCGCGGTGACCGACGTCCCGGGCAGCCCGGTCGGCGAGGCGGCCGATGCCGTGGTGGGGCTGCTGTCCGGACCCGAGCCGGGCGGCGTGTCCTGCCGCTCGTACCGGCACACGCTCGCCGTGCTGCTCGCGGTGGCCGAGCAGCTCGCGCCGGGGACGGCGCCGGGGCTGGCCCGGCACTGCCGGCGGGCGGCCGAGTCCACCGCCGCGCTGCTCGACGCCCGGTCGCAGTGGCTGCCCGAGGTCGCGCGGCACCTGGACGGTCCGCTCGGCTCCTGGGTGGTCGGTCCGGCCGCCCGGCTGGCCTCGGCGCAGCAGTCCGCGCTCATGCTCCGCGAGGGGCCGCGGGTGCCGGCGCACGCCGCCGAGACCGGCGACTGGTCGCACGTGGACGTGTACCTCACCAGGACCGTCGACTACCGGATGCTGCTCCTGCCGGGGTCCGCCTGGGACGACGAGCTGCTGCGCTGGACCATCGAGCGCGGTTCGACCGTGGTCAGCGTCGGCGGACCCGTCGCCGGCGGCTGCTACGACATCGGGTACGACGGCCAGGACGTGCCCGACGTGGCTCTGCTCACCGAGACCACCGTGGCCGAGCTCGTCGCGCACCGCTGGTGGGCGGCGCAGCAGTCGTAGCCGGGCTCAGCCGCCGCTCTTGCGGCGGAACTCGCGCTGCCGCTTGCTGTTCGCGGTCCGGGTGGACGCTTTGGCGGCGGGGTCGCCGGGACCGTCCGACGCACCGGTCTGGTGCCTGCCCGCCTTGCGGTCGAGAGCGGCGCGGAACCGGGCGTGCAGCTCGTCCGGAGTCGGCTCGGACCCCTTGCTGTCGGAGGGCATGACCACATTCTGCCCCGCCGTTCAGTGTCCCGTGAAGCGTCCGAAGACTGCGGCGCGTCGCGACTGGCGTCCGCTGCGCACCTCGGCCTGGTCGGCGCTGCTCATCACCCGCAGGCCGGTGTTCACGCCGAGGAACCGCAGCGGCTCCGGTTCCCACCGTGGGGACCGGTGCCCGACCCACGGCAGGGACAGCAGCTCGGAGTCGCGGCGGTCCAGCACGAGGTCGGCCAGCGTGCGGCCGGCCAGGTTCGTGGTGCCCACACCGTCGCCGACGTAGCCGCCGGCCCACCCGAGGCCGGTGCCGCGGTCCAGACCGACCGACGCGTACCAGTCCCGGGGCACACCCAGGGGACCGCCCCAGGTGTGCGTCACGGCGAAGTCGGCGACGGCCGGGAACAGCTCGATCAGCACCCGGCGCAGCTCGGCGAACACCTGCGGCTCGCGGTCGAACTCGGGCCGGATCACCGAACCGAAGTGGTAGGGCGCGCCCCGGCCGCCGAAGGCGAACCGGTCGTCCGCGGTCCGCTGGCCGTAGATGATCAGGTGCCGGTGGTCGTTGAACGTCTCGCGCCGCGACAGCCCGATCTGCTCCCACACCGAGGTCGGCAGCGGCTCGGTGGCCAGCATCAGCGAGTAGACCGGCGCGAGGTCCCGCCGGTACCCGGGCAGCGACGGGGTGTAGCCCTCCGTCGCCCTGATCACGTGCTCGGCGCGCACCGAGCCGTACGGGGTGCGCACGACGCCGGGCTCCAGCGCCGTCGCCGGGGTGCCCTCGACGATGCGCACGCCGAGCCGCTCGACCACCTGGGCCAGCCCGCGGGCCAGCCGGGCCGGGTGGATCGCCGCGGTGTGCGGGGTGAACGTCCCGCCGAGCAGGTCGGTGGCGCCGACCCGCTCGCGCATCTCGTCCGCCGACAACCAGCTGTAGTCCTCGGCGCCGAAGCCCCACGTCCCGGGCCTCGTCGATCTCGGCGCGGGCCCGTTCGGCCTGCGTCCGGCTCCGGGCCATCCCGACCGTGCCGCCCTTGGCCCAGTGCACGTCCAGGTCCTCGGCCACCACCACCCGGCCGACCTCGTCGACGGTGTCGAACATGGCCCGCTGCATGCGGATCGCGTCCTCGCGCGACGACCCGCGCGCGATCTTCGCCCAGGACGCCGGGAACAGGCCTGAGCACCAGCCGCCGTTGCGGCCCGAGGCACCGAAGCCGGCCGTCTCGCGCTCGACCACCACCACCCGCAGCGACGGGTCGGCCTTGATGAGGTAGTACGCCGTCCACAGCCCCGTGTACCCGGCGCCGACGATGGCCACGTCGGCGTCGGTGTCGCCGTCCAGCGGGGAGCGGCGCCCGCCGGTCATCGGACCGGGGAGCGTGTCCCACCACAGCGAGAGCCGACGGTAGCCGGACATGTCTCGGTCGGTGCCGGCCGTGCTCATGTGCTCCTCCGGGTCCAGCCGCGGATGTAGTCGGGTGCGGGCAGCGGGTAGGCGAGGTCGGGCGCGTCCACCGGCTCGCCGAACGTCTCGTGCAGCGGCACCGTGCCGGCCCACACCGGCAGCGCGACGTCCTCGGCCGGGTCGTCCGGGGGTCCGTCGCTGATCTTCACCGAGGCCTCGTCCAGGCTGATCGCGAGGACGAGCGTGGCGGCCAGCTCCTTCTTGGTGGGCTGCCTCGCCTCGGCCCACCGCCCGGGCAGCAGGTGGTGCGTGACGAGCTCGAGCGCGGCCAGCTTGGCCGCGCCCCGCACCGGCGTGCAGGAGCCGAGCACCATCACCGAGCGGTAGTGCATGGACGACTCGAACACCGACCTGGCCAGCACCATCCCGTCCAGCAGGGTGACGGTCAGGCAGGTCGGCCCGCCGCGGGCCAGGGACCGGAACAGCCGCGAGCCGGTCGACCCGTGGAAGAGCACCCGCTCCCCGTCGCGCGCGTACGCGACCGGGACGACGTACGGCTGGCCGTCCGGACCGAGCACCGCGACGTGCGCCACCAGGCCCGCGTCCAGGACGGCGTGCAGGGCCGCACGGTCGCGGACGGCCTTGTCCGGCAGCCTGCGGACCCGGGTGCGTGCGGTCGAACCTGGCCGGTCCGGGGTCAGAGGATCGACCAGGCCTCGGTCAGCACCGAGCGCAGCGTCTGCTCGATGAAGTCGAACTCCGGCTGCCCGATGATCAGCGGCGGGGCCAGCTGGATGACCGGGTCGCCGCGGTCGTCGGCGCGGCAGTACAGCCCGGCGTCGAACAGCGCCTTGCTCAGGAACCCGCGCAGCAGCCGCTCGGCCTCGTCGTCGTCGAAGGTCTCCTTGGTGGCCTTGTCCTTGACGAGCTCGATCCCGTAGAAGTACCCGTCACCCCGGACGTCGCCGACGATGGGCAGGTCGTGCAGCTTCTCCAGGGTGGCGCGGAACGCCCCCTCGTTCGCGCGCACGTGCGCGTTGATGCCCTCGCGCTCGAACACGTCGAAGTTGGCCAGCGCCACGGCGCACGAGACCGGGTGGCCGCCGAAGGTGTACCCGTGCGCGAAGTAGTCCATCCCGTGCCGGAACGGCTCGAAGACGCGCTCGCCGACGATCATCGCGCCGAGCGGGGAGTACCCGGAGGTCATGCCCTTCGCGCAGGTGATGATGTCCGGCGTCACGCCGTAGCGGGACATCGCGAACATCTCGCCGATGCGGCCGAACGCGCAGATGGTCTCGTCCGCCACGAACAGCACGTCGTGCCGGTCGCAGATCTCGCGGACGCGCTGCAGGTAGCCCGGCGGCGGCGGGAAGCAGCCGCCGGAGTTCTGCACCGGCTCGAGGAACACGGCCGCGACCGTGTCCGGACCCTCGAACTCGATGGCCTCCTCGATCCGGTCGGCCGCCCAGCGACCGAACGCCTCCAGGTCGTCGGCGTGCTGCGGCGCGCGGTAGAAGTTCGTGTTGGGGACCTTGTGCGCGCCCGGTACCAGCGGCTCGAAGTACTTCTTCGCGTCCGGGATGCCGGTGATCGACAACGCGCCCTGCGGCGTGCCGTGGTAGGCGACGGCGCGGCTGATCACCTTGTGCTTGAGCGGCTTGCCGACCAGCTTGAAGTACTGCTTGGCGACCTTCCACGCCGACTCGACCGCCTCGCCGCCGCCGGTGGTGAAGAACACCCGGTCCAGCTCGCCGGGGGCGTACGCGACCAGGCGCTCGGCCAGCTCGATGGCCTTGGGGTGGGCGTAGGACCACAGCGGGAAGTACGCGAGCTCGGACGCCTGCTTGGCTGCGGCGTCGGCCAGCTCGGTGCGGCCGTGCCCGAGCTGCACGGTGAACAGGCCGGCCAGCCCGTCCAGGTACCGCTTGCCCTGGTCGTCGTAGATGTACGCGCCGTCGCCGCGGACGATCACCGGGACGTGTCCCCGGCCCTCCTCGTAGCCGGAGTGCCGGGTGAAGTGCATCCACAGCCGGTCGGCTGCGGTACGGGCGAGGCTGTCGTCGCCCGGCTCGTCGATGTACTGCGGTGTCGTCATCGCACGTCCTCGGTCATCGGGTTCCCCAGGTGTAGATCTGCTTGCGCAGGCGCAGGTAGACGAACGTCTCCGTGTGCACGATCCCGGGGATGGCTCGGATCCTCTTGTTGATCACGTCGAGCAGGTGCTCGTCGTCCTCGCAGACCACCTCGGCCAGCAGGTCGTACTGACCGGCCGTGATCACGAGGTAGTCGATCTCGGGCATCGCCTCGAGCTTGTCGGCGACCAGCTCCATGTCGCCCTCGCAGCGGATGCCGATCATGGCCGCACGCGGGAAGCCGACCGTCATCGGGTCGGTGACGGCGACGATCTGGATCACGCCGCCGTCGACGAGCCGCTGCACCCGCTGCCGCACCGCCGCCTCGGACAGGCCCACGGCCTTGCCGATCGTGGCGTAGGCGCGCCGCCCGTCCTGCTGGAGCTGTTCGATGATGGCCTTGGAGACGTCGTCGAGGGGGAAGGCTCCCCCGTTCGTCCGCTCGCGTCCGGCCATGGACCGACATCCTGGACTCGGAACGGGGCCAATTTCAAGCGAATCCGTCGTCCAGGTGGCCTTCACACACTGATTCCATGCCTGATCCGGTCCACATCTTCCGTATCCGTGGCCTGACGGCTGTGGTATGACTGCCCCTGGAGCAGCCTGTCCGAGGCCTCCGGTCGAAAGCCGTCGAATGCGTCGAATGAGGAGCAGCGAGTGACCGACAAGCGCATCCTGCGCAACTTCGTGAACGGCGAGTCGGTGGACGCGGTCGAGGGGCGCAGCAGCGACCTCGTCGACCCCAGCACGGGCGCCGTGTTCGGGACCGCCCCGCTGTCCGGGGACAAGGACGTCGACCGCGCGTACGCCGCCGCGGCGGCGGCTTTCGAGAGCTGGCGCGACTCGACCCCGTCCGAGCGGCAGAAGGCCATGCTCGCCATCGCCGACGTGATCGAGAGCCACGCCGACGAGCTGGTCGAGATCGAGAGCCAGAACACCGGCAAGCCGATCGCGCTGACGCGGTCGGAGGAGATCCCGCCGATGGTCGACCAGATCCGGTTCTTCGCCGGTGCCGCGCGGGTCCTGGAGGGGCGCTCCGCGGGCGAGTACATGGCCGGCCACACCTCGATGATCCGGCGCGAGCCGGTGGGGGTCTGCGGGCAGGTCGCGCCGTGGAACTACCCGATGATGATGGCGGTCTGGAAGTTCGCGCCGGCGATCGCCGCCGGCAACGCCGTCGTGCTCAAGCCGTCGGACACCACCCCGGCCAGCACGGTGCGGATGGCCGAGCTGATCCACGAGGCGGGTGCGCTGCCGCCGGGCGTCCTGAACGTGATCTGCGGTGACCGCGACACCGGGCGTGCGCTCGTCGAGCACAAGACCCCGGCGATGGTGTCGATCACCGGTTCGGTGCGTGCGGGCATGGAGGTCGCCGGCAGCGCCGCGAAGGACCTCAAGCGGGTGCATCTGGAGCTGGGCGGCAAGGCCCCCGTCGTCATCTTCGACGACGCGGACCTCGAGGCGGTGGCCGAGAACGTCGCGATCGCCGGCTACTTCAACGCCGGCCAGGACTGCACGGCCGCGACCCGCGTGATGGCCGCGCCCGGCATCTACAAGGACTTCGTCGCCGCGCTCACCGAGCAGGCGAAGGCGGTCGTGTCGACGTACGCCAACGGCCCCGGCGACGAGGACGCGCTGCTGCCGCCGGTCAACAACGCCAACCAGCTCGCCCGGGTGGCGTCGTTCTTCGACGAGCTGCCCGACCACGCGACCGTCGACACCGGCGGCCAGCGGGTCGGCGACCACGGGTTCTACTTCGCGCCCACCGTCGTGTCCGACCTTCGCCAGGACGACGCGATCATCCAGAACGAGGTGTTCGGCCCGGTCATCACCGTCCAGCAGTTCTCCGACGAGGCCGAGGCGCTGGCCTGGGCCAACGGCGTGCAGTACGGGCTCGCGTCGTCGGTGTGGACGAAGGACTTCGGGCGCGCGATGCGGATGGCCCGCCGGCTGGACTTCGGCTGCGTCTGGATCAACACGCACATCCCGCTCGTCGCCGAGATGCCGCACGGCGGCTTCAAGCACAGCGGGTACGGCAAGGACCTGTCGATGTACGGCTTCGAGGACTACACCCGCATCAAGCACGTGATGGCGAACCTCGACAGCTGACCGCAGGCACGACCGGCGAACCGGGGCCGTCTGTCCGGGTGGGCAGGTGCTCGAGCACGTGCCCACCCGGACAGCTCCGTGGACAGGGCGGGGCGGTCAGCCGCTGATCGGCACCACGACGACCGGCTTGGTCGTCGGCTGCGCCGAGCCGCCGTCCGGCTCGACCGTCACCCCGACCACGGCCGCGCCCGCCGGGTCGCCCTGCATGAGCACCGCGGCGTTGCCGCCCGGACCCGGGTCGAACGTCCCCGCCGGCACCGCCCTGCCGTCCGAGCCGATGAACCAGAGCTCGTACACGTGCCCGCTGGACGGTGCGGCCAGGCCGACCCCGACGAACGCGGCCTGCTGCCGGCTGTCCGAGACGACGACCGCGGCGCGGCCGCCGCCCGCGACCTGGCCGCTGCTGGTCCGCGCGTCCGCCGCGGCGATGACCTCGGTGAGCTGCTGCTGCCGCGCGGCCAGCGCCGAGCGGTCCGAGCGCGCCTGCACGAGCAGCACGCCCAGGCCTACGGCCACCACCGCGAGGACGGCGGCGGCCACCGCCAGCACGCGAGCCCACCGCCGGTCCCGGCCCAGCGGGACGACCTCGGCGACCGCGCCGCTCCTGCTCGGTGCCGGCGACCGCGGCGAGCACCGCGGCGCGCAGTGCCGGCGGCGGCACGACCGTCTCGGCGGACGCGAGCCGGGCCGCGGTGGCCTGCATCTCGCGCACCTGCTCGGTGCACTCGGGGCAGCCGGCCAGGTGCGTCTCGAACTCGGCGCGCTCGTCGGGGTCGAGGGCGTCGACGGCGTACGCGCCGGCGAGCAGGTGCAGCGGCTCGCTCATGGCTGCACCCCCAAGGCGTCCCGGAGCCGGCTCAGCCCGTCCCGCAGTCGGGTCTTGACGGTACCGAGCGGGACGTCCAGCAGCTCGGCCACCTCGCGGTAGGTGTAGCCGCCGTAGTACGCGAGCCGGACGGCCTCGCGCTGCAGGTCCGTCAGCGACTCCAGCGCCCGGCGGACCTGGTCGCGCTCCAGGCGCGCCTCGACCGCCTCGCTCACCTCGTCGTACGCAGGCGAGTGGTCGAGCTGCGCGACCTTGGCGTCGCGGTCGGTGGCGGCCTGCGCCGAGCGCACCCGGTCGATCGCCCGGCGGTGCGCCATGGTGAGGATCCACGTGGCGGCGCCGCCGCGCGCCGGGTCGAAGCGCGAGGCCGTGCGCCAGACCTCGACGAGGACCTCCTGGGCGACCTCCTCGGACTGGGCCGGGTCGCGCAGCACCCGCAGGACCACACCGAGCACCGGCCCGGCGACCCGGTCGTACAGGCGCTCGAAGGCGGCTTGGTCGCCGCGGGCCACCAGTCGCAGCAGCGCCTCGGCCGTCTGGGCCGTCTCGTCCCGTCCGCCGTCGCCTCCGGCGCCGGTGAACGTCGACGCGTCGGGCACGGGCACGACTGTGCCATGACCCGTGCCGGGCGCGACCAGGCATGCGGTCACCGGTCATGTTCGGAGCCCGGACCGGACCGGATGGGTGCGGGGTCCGTGTCAGGATGCCGCCCATGCCCGCGGACCTCATGCTCACCGGCGGCACGATCCGGACCGGCGACGCGGCCAGGCCGACGGCGTCGGCGGTCGCCGTCACCGCCGGGGTGGTGACCGGCCTGGACGGCGACGCGCACGCGGACCGCGGCCCCGGGACCACGGTCGTGGACCTCGCCGGCGGCGCCCTGCTGCCGTCGTTCGGGGACGGGCACGTGCACCCGATGTGGGGCGGGCTCGAGCTGGGCCAGGCGCCGATCCGGGACTGCGTGTCGGTGGCCGAGGTGGTGGAGGCGGTCGGCGCCTTCGCCGCGCGCCCACCCGGACGAGCCGTGGGTCCTCGGTGGCTCGTACGACCCGTCGATGGCACCGGGCGGGCTGTTCGACGCCCGCTGGCTGGACGCCGCGGTCCCGGACCGGCCGGTGTTCCTGGAGTCCAGCGACCACCACTGCGCGTGGGTGAACTCCGCGGCGCTGCGGCTGGCCGGCCTGGACGCGACCACCCCCGACCCGCCGGCCGCGTCGCTGCCGAGGCGGGCGGACGGCGAGCCGCTGGGCACCCTCGTCGAGTGGACGGCGATGGAGCTGGTCCAGCGGTTCCTGCCGGTGCCGACCGCCGAGGACAAGGTCGCCGGCGTGGCCGCCTCGACGGCGATGCTGGCCGCGGCCGGCGTCACCTGGGTGCAGGAGGCGGCGCTCGCTGCGCAGGACGTGCCGGTGTACCTGACCGCGGCCGCGCAGGGGCTGCTCTCCACCCGGGTGAACATCGCGCTGCGGGCCGAACCCGGCCGGTGGCGCGAGCAGGTGGAGGACTTCGAGGCGGCCCGGCGGTCCGCGTCCGGGCTCTCCCGACGTGAGTGCCCGAACCGTCAAGTTCTTCGCCGACGGCGTCATCGAGATGGGCACCGGCGCCCTGCTCGAGCCGTACGTCGACGCACCGCACAGCTGCGGGCTCCCGGTCTGGGAGCCCGACGAGCTGGCGCTGGCCGTCACGGCGTTCGACGCCAGCGGGTTTCCAGGTGCACATCCACGCGATCGGGGACGCCGGCGTGCGGGCCGCCCTGGACGCGGTGCAGCGGGCCGACGAGGTGAACGGTCCACGCGACCGCCGGGCGGTCGTCGCGCACACGCACCTGGTCGACCCGGCCGACCTGGGCCGGTTCGCCGCGGCTGGGCGTGATCGCCAACTTCGAGCCGCTGTGGGCCTGTCTGGAGCCCGGCATGGTGTCGCTGGTGCTGCCGCGGCTCGGCCCCGAGCGCAGCGCGCGCCAGTACCCGATGCGCACCATCGCCGACAGCGGCGCGCGGCTGTCGATGGGCAGCGACTGGCCGGTCTCGTCGATGGTCCCGCTGGACGGTCTGGCGGTCGCGGTCACCCGCCGGACGCGCAGGGCGATCCGCCCGGCGGCTGGACGCCGCACGAGCGGCTCGACCCGGCCCAGGCGCTCGCGGCGTACTCCGCCGGCGTGGCCTTCCAGGCGTTCGAGGAGGACCGGTGGGGCGTGCTCGCGCCGGGCCGCCGGGCGGACCTGGTGGCCCTCGACCACGATCCGCTCGAGGTGGAGCCGCTGGGAGTGGAACCGGCTCGCGGTCACCGGCACCTGGCTGGGCGGACGGCGGACGTTCGGGGCCTAGCGGCGCATGGCCGACCTGGCGAGCAGGGCCACCTGCAGCGACAGGCACGAGTCGACGGAGTCGAGGTCGACGCCCAGGACGCGTTCGATCCGGTGCAGCCGCTCGTAGAACGCCGGCCGCGACAGGTGCGCGGCGTCGGCGGCGGCGGACTTGTTGCGGCCGTGGTCCAGGTACGTCCCGAGCAGCTCCACCAGGGTGGTCCGGTGCTGCGCGTCGTAGGCCAGCAGCGGCCCCACCTCGCGCTCCACGAACGTCTGCAGCCGGGCGTCGTCGCGCAGCAGGTGCAGCAGCCCGCGCAGCCGGACGTCCTCGAGCCGGTGGAAGGGGCGCCCCGGCTGGGTGGCCGCAGCGTCGGCGACGTGCGCGGCCTCCAGGAACGACCGCCGCACGTCCCGTACCGCCCCGACATCCGAGCCGACGGCCATGACCGGGCACCGGCGTCCGCAGGGCCCGGCCCGCCCCGCCGGGCTCTGCAGCGCGGACGCCAGCGCCTCGACGGCGGCGTCGACGCGGGAGCGGCCGGAGACCGACGCGCAGCACGCCGACGCTCGCGTCGTCGAGGGCCCCGACCAGGGCCAGCAGCCGGGCCTCCCGCACGGCCGAGGCCACCCGCTCGGCGAGGTCGCGCAGGGCCTGCTCGGCGGCCAGCACCGGCTCGCCCGCCTCGACGTCGCGCCGGACCACCACGGCCACCAGCCGCCGGCCGTCCAGCGGCACCCCGAGCGCACGCGCCCGCAGGACCACCTCGGCGTCCGGCCAGGAGTGGTCCAGGATCCCGGCCAGCAAGGTCCGGTGGGTCTGCCGCTCCAGGCTCTCCCGGTCCCGCTCGACGAGGCGGTTCAGCGCGAGCGTCGACGCGCACCGCTCGACCAGCATGAGGTCGCGGGACCCCGGCCGGCCGTCCGCCACCAGGACCAGCCGCCCCCAGTCGTGCCCGCGGGCGCCGACCACGGTCACCACCCAGCCGGTGCGCTCGTCGAAGCCCGTGCGCTCGGTGAGCTCGACCGACCGGGACCGGGCCTCCCATCCGTCCAGCAGGTCGGCGGCGTCGGTGCCCGCCGCTTCGTAGGCGAGCACCTGGTGCGCGAGGTTCTCCAGCACCACCGGACGTCCGGCCATGAGCGCGGCCTGCCGGACGATCTCCGCGGGCTCGGCCCCCTCGACGGACAGCTCGGTGAACGTCTGGTGGACGAGCGCGGAGGAGCGCAGCTCGTCGACCTGGGTGTCGACCACGCACGCGTGCACGGCCTCGGTGATCGCGACGAACCGGGTCTCCCGGTGCAGCGCCACCAGCGGCAGCCCGCGTCCCTGGGCGGCCCGGACCAGCGCGGGCGGCAGGGCCGTGGCGTAGCGACGGCCCAGCTCGACCACCAGCCCCGCCGCACCCACGTTGTCCAGGTCGGCCACGTACGCGGCCAGGTCCGCGTCGTCCGAGGGCAGCGCCACCCCGGTGGTCAGGATCAGCTCGCCGCCGCGCAGCAGCCCGGCGATGTCCGCCAGCTCGCTGACGTGCGCCCAGCGGACCCGGCGGTCGAGGTTCTCCTCGCCGGCGACGACGTCCGGCAGGCCCTGCCGCACCTGCTCGAGCTCGAGGACGTCGGCGACGGTGGGGAAGACGGTGGGGAATGCGGACGGGGAACACGGCGGGGCTCCGGGCGGTCGATCGGACGCGGCGGGCTGGTACGACAGCTTGTAAGCCAGAGACTGGCAGATGTTGCACCCTGCGCGTTGCCGTTCCCGTCGGGCGGCACCATCCTTCACCCCGCGGATCGTTGCGCCGTGTTACGGACAGGTAGCGATTTCGTCGCCTCAGGGCTTCTGGACAACGGAATCGCTTGTTCAGACCGACAGGCCATGCCAGGATGCGGATCCCGTGGAGGAGGGCCGGTGAGCGGAGGGTGAACGGCCTGGACGACGGCGCTGTCGTCCGGTCGTACGTGGCTGGTCGCGCGCACGCATCGACCTCCGGGCTGACCCACGACGTGGTGGACCCGTCCGACGGCCGGACCGTCGCGACCGTCGAGGTCGCCGGTGCCGCCGAGGTCGACGCGGCGGTCGCCGCGGCATCGGCCGCGTTCCCCGGCTGGTCGGGTGCGACGCCCGCTGAGCGTTCCGGCGCGCTGGCCCGGCTGGCCGTCCTCCTGGCCGAGCGGACCGAGGAGTTCGCGACGCTGGAGAGCCGTCAGGCGGGCAAGCCGATCCGGCTCAGCACCGAGTTCGACGTCCCCGGGACCGTCGACAACGTCGCCTTCTTCGCCGGTGCCGCGCGCAACCTGGAGGGCAAGGCGGCGGCCGAGTACTCCGGCAGCCACACCTCGATGATCCGGCGCGAGCCGATCGGGGTGGTCGGCTCGATCGCCCCCTGGAACTACCCGCTCCAGATGGCCGGGTGGAAGATCCTGCCGGCCATCGCCGCCGGCAACACGATCGTGCTCAAGCCCGCCGAGATCACCCCGCTCACCTCCGTGCTGCTGGCCCAGGCCTGCACCGACGCCGGGATCCCGGACGGCGTGGTCAACGTCGTCGTCGGGACCGGGCGCGAGGCCGGCGAGGCGCTGATGGCCCACCCGGACGTCGCGATGGTGTCGTTCACCGGGTCGACCGCGGTCGGCCAGCGGGTCATGCAGGTCGCGTCCGGCACGGTCAAGCGCGTGCACCTCGAGCTCGGCGGGAAGGCGCCGTTCCTGGTGTTCGACGACGCCGACCTGGAGGCCGCGGTGCACGGAGCGGTCGCCGGCGCGCTGATCAACACCGGCCAGGACTGCACCGCCGCGACCAGGGCGTACGTCCAGCGCCCGCTGTACGACGCGTTCGTCGACGGCGTGGCGACGCTCATGCGCTCGGTCCGCCTCGGTCCGACCCTGGACCCGGCCACCGACCAGGGCCCGCTGGTGTCCCAGCGCCAGCGCGAGCACGTCGTCGGCATGGTCGAGCGGGCCGCCGTGGACGGCGCCAAGATCGTCGTCGGCGGCCAGGCCCCGTCCCGGGGCGACCTGGCGCGGGGCTGCTACTACGAGCCGACCTTGATCGTCGGCGCCGCCCAGCAGTCCGAGATCGTCCAGGACGAGGTGTTCGGACCGGTGCTGGTGGTCCTGCCGTTCGACTCCGACGACGAGGGCCTCCGGCTGGCCAACGACACCCGCTACGGCCTCGCCGCCTCAGCGTGGACCCGGGACGTGTTCCGCTCGCTGCGGGCCAGCCGGGAGATCCAGGCCGGCTGCGTCTGGGTCAACGACCACATCCCGATCATCAGCGAGATGCCGCACGGGGGATACCGTCAGTCCGGATTCGGCAAGGACATGAGCACGTACTCGTTCGAGGAGTACACCCAGGTCAAGCACGTCATGTACGACACCACCGCCACCGCCCGCAAGGACTGGCACCGCACGATCTTCACCGTCTAGCCCCACCCTCGCCACCGCCCACGACCCGATCAGCCCCGGAGGACTACCACCGATGACCGAGAACCTTCCCCAGAACCTCTCGCCCGCGCTGGTCCGGGGTCTGCTCACGCGCCGCACCGTCATGCAGGGGGCCGGCGTGGCCGGCATGGCCGCCGTCCTGGCCGCCTGCGGCACCAAGGGCACCGCCACGCCCGCCGGCGGGGGCAGCGCCTCCACCAAGCCGACCTGGGCCGACAAGTCGGACACCGACAAGGTGGTCAACTGGTCCAACTGGCAGGCGTACATCGACGTCGACGACAAGACCTCGACGCACCCGACCCTGGACGCCTTCCTGAAGCAGACCGGCATCAAGGTCAACTACACCGAGGACGTCAACGACAACGACGAGTTCTTCGCGAAGATCCAGCCGCAGCTGTCCGCGAGCCAGGACACCGGCCGCGACACCTTCTGCCTCACCGACTGGATGGCCTCGAAGCTGATCCTGCTCGGCTGGGTCCAGGAGCTGAACAAGGACAACATCCCCAACGCCAGCAACCTGGTCGACACCCTCCAGCACGTGCCCTTCGACGACGGCCGCAAGTACTCGCTGCCCTGGCAGAGCGGCTTCACCGGGATCGCCTACAACCCGAAGTCGACCGGCGGCAAGAAGATCGAGACCATCGACCAGCTGCTCACCGACCCCTCCATCAAGGGCAAGGTCACGCTGCTCACCGAGATGCGCGACACGGTCGGCCTGGTCATGCTCGCGCAGGGCAAGGACCCGGCGAAGTTCTCCGACGACGACTTCAACGCGGCCATGGACACCCTGCAGAAGGCCAAGGACGCCGGTCAGCTCAAGGGCTTCACGGGCAACGACTACACCAAGGGCCTGGCCTCCGGCGACATCGCCGCCTGCATGGCCTGGACCGGCGACGTCGTCCAGCTGAAGGCGGACAACCCCAACCTGGGGTACGTCCTGCCGGAGACCGGCCACATGCAGTGGTCCGACAACTTCCTGATCCCGAACGCCGCCCAGCACAAGAAGAACGCCGAGATCTTGATCAACTACTACTACGACCCCAAGGTCATGGCCCAGGTCGAGGACTACGTCAACTA
Source organism: uncultured Actinomycetota bacterium (assembly GCA_963771835.1). Classification (GTDB taxonomy): domain Bacteria; phylum Actinomycetota; class Actinomycetes; order Prado026; family Prado026; genus CAVQCJ01. Next base: position 1,047,817 of record CAVYVA010000001.1, on the reverse strand, counting down.
CATCCCGCCGGTGAAGGGCTCCAAGGAGGAGCTCCTCAAATCGGACCCGACTACGGCAAACAACCAGCTGATCTTCCCCTCAGATGCCACGCTGGCCCAGTCCCACGTCTTCATGGGTCTCACCGAGGCGCAGGAGACGAAGTACAACAAGGCCTTCCAGGCCCTCATCGGAGGCTGAGGCGATGACCGAACCCGCAACCCGGAGCCGCGGCGACGTACAGCAGGACGGTGACCTGCGGATCCTGTCGGTCACCAAGTCGTTCGGGTCGTTCACCGCGGTCGACGACCTGACGCTGACGATCCCGCAGGGCTCGTTCTTCGCCCTGCTCGGCCCCTCGGGTTGCGGGAAGACGACCACGCTGCGCATGGTCGCCGGTCTGGAGGACCCGACGGTGGGTCAGATCCTCATCGGGGACGCGGACATCACCGGCGCCAAGCCCTACAAGCGGCCGGTGAACACGGTCTTCCAGAACTACGCGCTGTTCCCGCACCTGGACATCTTCGAGAACGTGGCGTTCGGCCTGCGGCGCCGGCACCAGGCCGACGTCAAGCAGCGGGCCAACGACGCGCTCGAGCTGGTCGAGCTCGGCCACCTGGCCCGGCGCAAGCCGTCCCAGCTGTCCGGCGGCCAGCAGCAGCGGGTCGCGCTGGCCAGGGCCATCGTCAACCGGCCCTCGGTGCTGCTCCTGGACGAGCCGCTCGGGGCCCTGGACCTCAAGCTCCGGCGGCAGATGCAGATCGAGCTGAAGCGGATCCAGACCGAGGTCGGGCATCACGTTCGTGCACGTCACGCACGACCAGGAAGAGGCCATGACCATGGCCGACACGATCGCGGTCATGAACGCCGGGCGGGTCGAGCAGATGGGCGACCCCGCCAGCCTGTACGAGAACCCGTCGACGACCTTCGTCGCGAACTTCCTCGGGCAGTCGAACCTCATCCGCGCGACGGTCACCGGCACTTCCGGGGACGACATCCTGCTGGACGTGGCGGGCCAGCGAGTGGTGCTGCCACGCTCGCGCACGGCGTCCACCGCGAGCGAGCTGCTGGTCGGCGTCCGGCCGGAGAAGATCAGCATCGTGCCCGAGGGCGAGCACGTGGCCGAGGGCTCCAACGTCCTGACCGGCGGGGTCGTGTCCGACGCGAGCTTCACCGGCGTCAGCACCCAGTACCTGGTCCGGATGCCCTGGGACCAGGAGGTGATGGTGTTCGCCCAGAACGTCGGGGTGGAGGTGCTGCGGCCGGGCACCAAGGTGATGCTGTCGTGGGTGCCCGCCCACACGTTCGGCCTGGACGCCGCGCAGGACATGAACGCCGGCGTCGAGATCGAGGGCGAGGAAGCGCGCCACGCGTCGGGGCCACCCCGTGAGCGCGCTCGCGCAGATCGGCGACGCCGACAAGGTCGCCGCGCCGCCGCCGGCCAGGCGGGGCCGCAAGTTCGTCCCGTACTTCCTGCTGGCGCCCGGCCTGCTCTGGCTGGCCGTGTTCTTCGTCGTCCCGATGATCTTCCTGCTGTCGCAGTCGCTGCAGACCGGGTCGCTGGAGCAGGGCTACACCCTGACGTTCAACTGGGCCACGTACACGGACGCGCTGTCGTTGTACTGGCCGCAGTTCGTCCGCTCGTTCATCTACGCGGGGACGGCCACCGCGCTCGGCCTGCTGATCGGCTACCCGCTGGCGTACTGCATCGCGTTCAAGTCCGGACGGTGGAAGAGCGTCCTGCTCGTGCTCGTCATCGCGCCGTTCTTCACGAGCTTCCTGCTGCGGACGCTGGCCTGGCAGACGATCCTGTCCAGCCAGGGCGTGGTGTACCGCGTGCTGGCCGACCTGCACATCATCGACCTGCTGCAGCGGCTCCAGCTGATCAACGGCGACCAGCTGCTCAACACCCCCTTCGCCGTGATCATGGGGCTGACGTACAACTTCCTGCCGTTCATGGTGCTGCCGCTGTTCGCCAGCCTGGACCGGATCGACCCCCGGCTGCTCGAGGCCGGCGCCGACCTGTACGGCAAGCCGTTCACGGCGTTCCGCAAGGTGACCTGGCCGCTGTCGCTGCCGGGCGTCGTCGCCGGCACGCTGCTGACCTTCATCCCGGCGGCCGGTGACTACATCAACTCCAAGCTGCTCGGGAACCCGAACACCACGATGATCGGCCAGGTCATCGACGGCCAGTTCCTGCGGGTGCGCGACTACCCGACCGCGGCGGCGCTGTCGTTCGTGCTGATGGCGACGATCCTCGTGCTGGTCTCGGTCTACGTGTGGCGAGCCGGGACGGAGGAGCTGGTCTGATGGCGACGATGACCACCCCCACCCAGGGCCGGGCCCTCCCGCGCGGCCCCGCCACCGCGACGCCGCAAGAGCCCGGTCGACTGGCTGCGCGAGCACCTCATCCAGATCGTCGCGTTCTTCGTGTTCGTCTACATGCTGCTGCCGAACATCATCGTCATCCTGTTCTCGTTCAACCAGCCGGCGGGCAAGTACAACTACGACTTCGTCCAGTTCTCGCTCAACGCGTGGCTGCACCCGTGCGCGCCCCCGGGCATGTGCGACTCCGTGGTGCTCAGCCTGGAGATCGGTCTCGTCGCCACGCTGGTGGCCACGATCCTGGGCACGATGGTCGCGTTCGCGCTCGCCCGCTACCGCTTCGGCGGACGGGCCGCCACGAACCTGCTCATCTTCATGCCGATGGCCACGCCCGAGGTCGTGATGGGGTCGTCGCTGCTGACGCTGTTCGTCAACCTGACGATCATCCCGCTCGGTCCGGTGACCATCTTCATCGCCCACGTGATGTTCTGCGTGAGCTTCGTGGTCGTCACGGTCAAGGCCCGCATCGCCGGCCTCGACCCGCGGCTGGAGCAGGCGGCGATGGACCTGTACGCCACCGAGCGGCAGACGTTCACGCGGATCACGCTGCCGCTGGTCGCACCGGGCATCGCCGCCGGCGCCCTGCTCGCGTTCTCGTTGTCGTTCGACGACTACATCATCACGAACTTCAACTCGTCGTCGACGTCGACCACGTTCCCGTTGTTCGTCTGGGGTGCCGCCCAGAAGGGCACCCCGCCCCAGCTCAACGTGGTCGGCACGGTCATGTTCGTGCTGTCGTTCCTGCTGGTCGGCCTCGGCCAGCTGATCGCCTGGCGGCGGCGCCGGGCGAAGGCGTAGGCGTCCAGGCGTGCACCGACCGGACGCGCCGCCGGGTGACGCCCGGCGGCTGGCGGTGCTGGCCGAGGCGGAGCCGACGTCGTTCTGGCTGTCCGCCGCCGGCCGCCCCGAGCCGGGGCCGGCGCTGGTCGGGGACCAGCCGGCCGACCTCGTCGTCGTCGGTGCCGGCTACTCCGGGCTCTGGACGGCCCTGCAGGCCAAGGAGGACGACCCGTCCCGCGACGTGGTGGTGCTGGAGTCCGCGCAGGTCGGCTGGGCCGCGTCGGGCCGCAACGGCGGCTTCTGCGTCGCCAGCCTGACCCACGGGTTCTTCAACGGGCTCGCCCGGTTCGAGCCCGAGCTCGCGACGCTGGTCCGGCTCGGTCACGAGAACCTCGACGGCATCGAGGCGACGCTGACCAGGTACGGCATCGACGCCGAGTTCGAGCGGACCGGCGAGCTGTCCGTGGCCGTGGCGCCCTGGCAGGTCGACGAGCTGCGCGAGGCGCCGGAGCTGGCCCGCCAGTACGGGGTCCGCATGCAGTGGCGGGACCGCGACGAGGTGCAGGCCGACGTGCACTCGCCGACGTACCTGGGCGGGCTGTTCGAGCCGGAGTCGGCGCTGGTCCACCCGGCCAAGCTGGCCTGGGGCCTGGCCGACGCCTGCCGCTCGCTGGGCGTGCGGATCCACGAGCGCACCCCGGCGCTGGGGCTGGAGCGCGACGGCGCCGGCATGCGGGTGCGCACGCCGTACGGCTCGGTGCGCGCCGCGCGGGTCGCCTTGGCGACCAACGCGTTCCCGTCGCTGCTGCGTCGCGTCCGCTCGTACATCGCGCCCGTCTACGACTACGTCCTGGCCACGGAGCCGCTCAGCGCGGAGCAGCTCGAGGCCGTCGGCTGGAAGAGCCGGGTGGGCATCGGCGACTCGGCCAACCAGTTCCACTACTACCGGCTCACCGCGGACCAGCGGATCGTCTGGGGCGGGTACGACGCGGTGTACCACTACGGGAACGGCCTGCGGCCCGAGCTCGACCAGCGGCCGGAGACGTTCGCGATGCTGGCCGCGCACTTCGCCGAGACGTTCCCGATGCTCGAGGGGCTGCGGTTCAGCCACGCCTGGGGCGGCGTCATCGACACCTGCAGCCGGTTCTGCCCGTTCTGGGGGACCGGGTACGAGGGCCGGGTCGGGTACGTGACCGGCTACACCGGGCTGGGGGTGGGCGCCACCCGGTTCGGGGCGCGCGTCCTGCTGGACCTGCTCGCGGGCCGTCGCAACGAGCTGACCGCGCTGGACTACGTGCGGTCCAAGCCGTTGCCGTTCCCGCCGGAGCCGCTGCGCTGGGTCGGCATCGAGCTGACCCGCCGGTCGCTGGACCGGGCCGACCGCAACGAGGGTCGGCGCAACCTGTGGCTCAAGGCCTTGGACATGGCCGGGCTGGGCTTCGACTCCTGAGTCGGTGGCAGGCGACAGACTGTAAGGGTGCAAGGGCGCCAGACATCAAGGTGCGGGTGGATGCGAACGGGCGCGATCGCCACAATGAGCAGACCCCGACGAGCGACCACGAAGGACCGGCCATGGGCGAGACCACCTCGGCAGCGACCAAGCACATCACGCACTGGATCGGCGGCAAGCCCTACGGCGGCGTGGCCGAGCGGCAGGGCGAGGTCTTCGACCCCGCCACCGGCGAGCGCTCGGGCCTGGTCGACTTCGCCACGGCAGCGGTGATGGACGAGGCGGTCGCGGCCGCCAAGGAGGCGTTCGCGGACTGGCGCGGGTCGTCGTTGTCCCGGCGCACCCAGGTGCTGTTCGCCTTCCGGGAGCTGCTCAACGAGCGCAAGGAAGAGCTGGCCGCGCTCATCACCGCCGAGCACGGCAAGGTCCTGTCCGACGCCCTCGGCGAGGTGACCCGCGGGCTCGAGGTCGTCGAGTTCGCGTGCGGCATCCCGCACCTGCTCAAGGGCGGCTTCTCGGAGGGCGTGTCCACCAAGGTCGACGTGTACTCGATCCGCCAGCCGCTCGGCGTGGTCGGGATCATCTCCCCGTTCAACTTCCCGGCGATGGTCCCGATGTGGTTCTTCCCGATCGCGATCGCGTGCGGCAACACGGTCGTCGTCAAGCCCAGCGAGAAGGACCCGAGCGCCGTGAACTTCGTCGCCGAGCTGTGGGCCGAGGCCGGGCTGCCCGAGGGCGTGTTCAACGTGGTGCACGGCGACAAGGAGGCCGTGGACCGGCTGCTCACCCACCCCGACGTCAAGAGCATCTCCTTCGTCGGCTCGACCCCCATCGCCCGCTACGTGTACGAGACCGGGACCAAGGCCGGCAAGCGGGTCCAGGCGCTCGGCGGCGCGAAGAACCACATGGTCGTCCTGCCCGACGCAGACCTGGACCTCGCCGCGGACGCCGCGGTGAACGCCGGCTTCGGGTCGGCGGGGGAGCGCTGCATGGCCATCTCCGCGCTCGTCGTGGTGGAGCCGGTCGCCGACGAGCTGGTCGGCAAGATCGCCGAGCGGATCGGCACCTTGCGGACCGGCGACGGCCGTCGTGGCGCCGACATGGGCCCGCTGGTCACCGCGGTGCACCGCGACAAGGTCGCCGGCTACGTCCAGGCCGGGGTCGACGCCGGCGCGAGCCTCGTCGTCGACGGTCGTGACGTCGAGCCGGACGGCGCGGCGGGCGGCTACTGGCTCGGCCCGACGCTCTTCGACCACGTCACGACGGACATGAGCATCTACTCGGACGAGATCTTCGGGCCGGTGCTGTCGGTGGTTCGGGTCGACTCGTACGACGATGCGCTCAAGATGGTCAACGACCACCCCTACGGCAACGGCACCGCCATCTTCACCAACGACGGCGGGGCGGCGCGGCGCTACCAGAACGAGGTCGAGGTCGGGATGGTCGGCATCAACGTGCCGATCCCGGTGCCGATGGCGTACTACTCGTTCGGCGGGTGGAAGTCCTCACTGTTCGGGGACACCCACGCGCACGGGACCGAGGGTGTGCACTTCTTCACCCGGGGCAAGGTCATCACCTCGCGCTGGCTCGACCCCAGCCACGGCGGCCTGAACCTCGGCTTCCCCCAGAACGTCTGAGCTCCGGCTTCGTCGCAGGTGAGAGGCCCTGCGAGGGTCCGTCAGTCCGCACGGAGTCCGCGGGAGCGCCGAGGAACTCGTCCACGGCGGACCTGGTGCGGTCCTCCTCGTCCGGCCACAGGTGCGCGTACACGTTGAGCGTCATCGACGCATCCGCGTGCCCGAGCCGGTCCGCGACGACCCGGACGGACAGCCCGGCGCGGATGAGCGCAGAGGCGTAGAAGTGCCGCAGGTCGTGGAACGTCACGCCACTGACCCCGGCCTTCTTGAGCGCCGGCCGCCAGACCGAGTCGTTGAACCGAGTCCGCACGATGGGTCCGCCGTCGGCGCCGGGGAACAGCAGGCCCTCGTTCGGGTGCCGCGCGAGGTGAGCGGCCAGCTCGTCCAAGACGGTCTGCGGGAGGGGGATCGTGCGGTAGGAGGAGCGGGTCTTGGGCGGGACCACGGCGGCCACGCCACCGGGCGACTGCTGGACCTGCTGCTCTACGCGCAGCGTCCGCCGCAGGAAGTCCACGTGACCCCGCTCGAGCCCGAGCACCTCGAGGTCATGCGGGGTTGGCCGTGTTCCGTCGTGAACCCGCCCCCCTGGGCCTACGGTGCGGCCCACGCACAGAACGGCACTTCGGTGCGAAGTTGCCTAGGCTCCGCGACGTGGAGTGGAGCCCTGCGGACGAGGGTCGGCCCGGATCGGTCTTGTTCACCATCGAGGTTGACGGCGAGCTGTTCGCTCTTCGCTTGTCGGCGGGCGGCGGCACGGCATACGACTGGCTGAGCGGGCCGAATCAGGGCTACGGGTTCGTGTCGAGCGCTCCTCCGAATCAGTCGCGCGAGGAGCACCGCGATCAGATCCGTGCCTTCCTGAGCATGATCGATCCCGGCACGGGTTACATCGAGGATGACTGAAGGCGATCGACGGGGCACGAGAGGAAGCCCCATAGGCGCGGGGCCGGGGCGCAAGCCGAGTGGCACGATAACGCCATGACGCATCGCTGGACTGCTGTCACGATCGACTGCACGGACCCAGAAAGTCTTGCGACCTTCTGGAGCCTTCTCCTGGGAGTGCCGAAGTCGGCTGAGCACGGTCACGATCCGGGGTGGGCGACAGTCGGTTCACGCCACGACGCCCTCCCCAGACTCACGTTCCAGCGTGTGCCCGAACCGAAGTCCACCAAGGTGCGGATCCATCTGGATATCGCGACCAGCGACATAGAGGCAAGTGTTGCCCGTGTGGAAGAGCTCGGTGGCTCGAGGAGTGGCGAGCGGCATGACTACGAAGACGGCATCGTCGTGATCATGCGCGACCCCGAAGGGCACGAGTTCTGCTTGGTCGAGTACTTCGCCTAACCGGCGCGACTGCCGCGTCTCCCCAACCCACGAGATGCCGGACGCTCGGACCATGATCCTCACGAAATGCCGGATCGAGGGCTCCCGGCCAGGCGAACAGAACGGCACTTCTGTGTGCTCAGTTGGCCGTTCGACCAGGCCGCCAGTCCTGACTCAGTCCGGTGACAGGCTTTAGCCAGTTGTCGAGGGAGCCGACAGCAAGACTTGGACCGCCCGACCCCCACGCTGGGCGGTAGGTGCGCTCCCGTCCCTGGGGGCATTGGGACGGGAGCGGCACCGTCGGGGGCACCCCCAACTCGGACTACACCCTGCTGTAGGTCTTCGTCACGATGTGCCACATGCCGCCCGAGCGTATGAGCGAGAAGTGGATGGTGTAGTCGGTGTCGTAGTACTTCTCCTCGACCAGGGTTGCCATGGCCACGTCCGCGGTGATCTCGATGTGGGTGATCGTGGCCCGGTAGCCGAGCGGACGTTGTCGCTCAGAGACCCAGGCGACGAACTCGTCGACCGTGATGGCGATCTCCTCGTCCGACGTGTCGATGCCGTACATCCGAAACGCCGGGTGCAGCGCGGACCGCAGCGCCTCTGAATCGGCGTTTGTGCAGGCGTCCACGTACCGTTGAACCGCCTCCCGGACGGCGTTCAGGTCGTTGATGTCAGTGCTCATGCGCTGCGCCTCCTTCGCCCAGGCGGTTCAATCACGGGCCAGCCAGCCGGCATCCATATGCACAACCTGTCCGGTGATGAAACCGGCGCCATCGGACAGCAGGAACAGCGCCGTCTCGGCGATCTCCTCCGGGCGCCCGAACCGCCCAAGCGGGATCATCCGAAGCGCCTCCTCGATCTGACCGCCGGAGACGTCCCACTCCTGCTCCCACTGGCCCGAGATCGGCCCCGGCGCGAGAGCGTTGACCCGAATCCCCGGGCTAGCTCACGGGCCATCGCCACCGTGAGCCCACGAACGGCGCCCTTCGCCGCGCAGTACGCGACCGGGACGAAGTTGATCGGGTTGTCCGGGTTCACGCCATTGCCGTACGTGCTGGACAAGTTGAGGATCGCACCCGTCCGGTTCGGCATCGCCGGTAGCACGGCCTGGCACATCCGCAGCGTGCCCAGCACGTCGACGTCGAGCAGCGCCGCCGCATCCGCGAGATCGAGGGAATCGAGGTGCACGGTGTCGACCGACTCCAGCCGTCCAGCGGTGTTGACGAGAACATCGACCCTGTCCCACCGGTCCACGACCGAGCGAAGGCAGTCATCCACGGTGTCCGGCACGGTGACGTCGAGGTGGCACAGCATCGCCTCACCGCCAGCGTCAGTGATGTCACGTGACGTCGCCTCCGCGGCCGCCTTCGATGACCGGTAACCCACAACGACTCGGGCACCCTCGCGGCCAAGTCCTCGTGCGATGGCCCCACCAAGAGTCCCGCCGGCCCCGGTCACCAACGCCACGCGGCCCTCAAACCGACGCCCGGCACTCCATTGAGAACTCATGGATGCTCCCTACCGGTCGCAGCATGCACTTCCCCGCCGCACATAATGCCGGTTATTGAGCTGGCTGGGAGCCGGAAGCGGAGCGCCTGACCCGCTCGGCCTCCATCCACCCGAACCGCTTCTCACCGACGCCGGTGCGGAACTTGACGTACACCCGCTGCCCCCGCCAGCCGTAGGCGAACCCGGGAAAGCTGCCGGCGACCGGGTATCTGGGTTGGGTGATCGTCACCGTCACCTCGACCGGCTCGGGGAACGTCCGGTAGGCAGCCATCTTCGGACTGTCTCACGGGCTCTGGGCAACCGGGTCGGCACGCTCGGTGACTCGGTATCCCCCCGACAGCCGAATTCGTCCGGACCGACCCCGCGTGCCTGCTGCAGAACGACACCGTCTGGTCCCGAGGGGCTGCGCCGGGTCCGGGGGGGGCGGCGCAGCCCCACCATCGCTACCGGAGCCGGTCCTGAGGTGTACCAGTCCGCAGAAAGTCCGCAAGACGTCCGCAAACGACCAACGACGGTCAAAACCAGCAAACGATGTTTGCGCAGGTCAGAGGCTGTGAGTCTGTTGGCCGCGCTTGTCACGGCTCGTGCGCATCACTTCCCCCAGAACGTCTGAGCTCCGGCTTCGTCGCGAGCCCGGCGAAGGAGGGTCGTTGGTCCCTACCGAGGGGTGCAGGCGCGCGCGTTGACTGATCGCAAGCACGGGTGACGGCCTTCTCCCGCACGACTCCGCTCGAGTCACCGGGACGCCGGGGTCACGTCCGCCGTCCGCGAGGTTCGCGAGTGGTGAGAGGTGTCGGCGATGAAGCGAGCGCCCTGGACGGCAGCGATGGTGGCCGTGTCGACCGGGGCGGTGGTCGCTCTGGGGGCCGGGCCCAGCACCCTCGCGCCGCGGGCCGAGGCCGCGGCCAATGTCCAGCCCAACATCCTGTTGATCAACCTCGACGACATGCGGCCGTCCGCGGGCACGCTCGACGTGATGCCGCACGTGCGCAGCTGGTTCCAGCAGCAGGGCCAGACGTACACGCACAACTACCCGAGCACGCCGCTGTGCTCACCGTCGCGGGGCAGCCTCTTCACCGGCCGGTACGGGCACAACAACGGCATCACCGGAAACGGTCTCGACGCCCAGATCGCAGCGATGGACCAGTCGGCCACCTTCCAGGGGTACCTGCACGCGGCCGGCTACTCGACGGCGATGGCCGGCAAGTTCATGAACACCGTGCCGCTGTCGAACAGCCCGAAGAACTGGGACCACTGGCTGTTCACCACCGGTGGCTACAACGACGTGTCGTACAACGTCGACGGCACGGTGCGCAAGATCGCCGGCTACTACTCCACCGTCCTGGGCGACCAGGTCGTCCAGGACCTGAACACGTTCAAGGCCGACGACGCGAAGCCGTGGCTCATCTACGTGGCGCCCCAAGCGCCGCACGACCCCTTCACCGCGGAAGCCAAGTACGCCAACGCAGCCGTGCCGAGCTGGACGCCGCCGCCGAGCTTCAACGAGGCTGACGTGTCGGACAAGCCGTCCAACGTGCGGTCGCGGCCGCTGCTGAACGTGGCCACCGCGCAGCAACGGCGCACCGACCAGCTGCGGACCCTGATGTCGGTGGACGACATGGTGGGCAAGATCACCGACGAGATCACCCGCCTGGGCGAGGACCAGAACACGCTGGCGATCTTCACCTCTGACAACGGCTACCTGTGGGGCGAGCACCGCATCCTCGACAAGCGTTTCCCCTACACCGACAGCGAGAGCACCACGCTGATCATGCGGTGGCCGGGACACGTCCCGGCCGGCACCACCGACGACCGCCTCGTCAGCGGCGTGGACATGCTGCCCACGCTGCTCGACGCAGCGGGCGTGACACCGACGCTCAAGGACCCGCTGGACGGGACGTCGATCCTGTCCGGCACGCGGCGCTCGCAGGTCCTCGTCGAGTACGGGCGGAGCCTCGACTCGCCGCTGCCACCCTGGTCGTCGGTGGTCACACCGACCGTGCAGTACACCCGGTGGTACGACCCGACCACGGGGGCGGTCACGGGTCGTGAGTACTACGACCTGACCAACGACCCCGACCAGCTGGTCAACCTGCTGGGCGACGCGAGCACGGCCAACGACCCCGACGAGGCCTTGTGGATTGCGCGGCTGAACGCCCTGCGCAGCTGCGTCGGGCAGCAGTGCGTGGTGTCCGACGGCGAGGTCGAGAGCCCGCCGACGGCGGTGATCGCCACCCCCGTGTGCACCGGGCTGACCTGCACCTTCTCCGCGGCCGGGTCGTACGACGACGACGGGACCATCGTGGGCTACCGGTGGCAGTTCGGCGACGGCCAGACCGGGACGGGTGTGGCGCCGACCCACACGTACGCGAGTGCCGGCAGCTACCAGGTGGTCCTCACCGTGACCGACAACGAGTACGCCACGGGCACGGCGACCCGGACGGTGGTGGTCGGGTCGCCCTCGGCCGTGTCCTACCGGGCCGGCGTCGCGAAGACGGTCAACGCCACGAAGGCGACGGTCACGGTACCGGCCGCCGTGCACGCCGGCGACGCCCTGCTGCTCCTGGTGTCCGCCAACCGCACTGCCACGACCCTGGGCGCCCCGACCGGTTGGACGCGGCTGCAGACCACGACCGATGGGACGCTCCAGTCGGCCGTCTGGTGGCGGGTCGCCACCGCCACCGACCCCGGCTCGGCCGTCACCGTGACCGTGACGGCGACGACGAAGACCGACGTGCAGCTGCTCGCCTACTCGGGCACGGCGGGCTCGCCGATCCAGGCCTTCGCGGTCGCGACCGAGACGAGCACCTCCGCGAGCCACCGCACACCCACCGTGCCCGCGACGTCGCCTGCCGGCTGGTTGGTGTCGTACTGGGCGGACAAGACCGGGACCGGCACCGGCTGGACCGCTCCCACGGGGGTGACCCGTCGGCTGCAGTCGGTCGGCACCGGCAGCGGTCGGATCACGTCGCTGTCCGGCGACAGTGGGGGACCGGTCGGCGTGGGCACCGCGGGAGGACTCTCGGCGACGTCCAGCGTGGCCGGCAACATGGCCGTGATGTGGTCGATCGTGCTGGCGGCGCAGTGAGGGCCAGCGCTCACGGCGCGAGGTGCTCCAGCGCTACGGCGCATCGTGGCAGCGGCCCCACTCGAGGCCGCTGCCGCACGTGCAGGAGTCGGTCGCCGCACGCGCGGCGTCACCCTTCGCGAACCACGCCATCACACCGCTCACGTCGCGGCCCTGCCGGAACAGGTCGGCCATGATCCGCATCGGTTCGTCGACGTGCCGGAAGAACAGCTGATAGCCCTCGCACAGGTAGTGCAGCCCCGGCTCCCCCTCGGGCGTCGTGACGAACCTGTCCTTGGGGCAGCCGCCGTTGCAGGCGAAGCGCACGTCGCAGCTGCGGCAGTACCGCGGGAGCGAGTCGAGCTTGGCCGTCCCGAAGGCGAGCTGGCGCCGTGACCCGACGAGGTCGAGCAGCCGGCGCCCGCCCGCGATGTTCCCGAGCAGGTAGTCGGGCTCCACGTAGTGGTCGCACGAGTAGACGTCGCCGTTGTGTTCCAGCGCGAGCCCGGTGCCGCAGGTGCGCGCGTGCACGCACATGCCGACCTGGTCGTACCCGAGCCAGTGGCCCAGTGCCGTGTCGAACATCTGCACGAAGACGTCGCCCACGTCGTGCCGTACCCACTCCTCGAACACGTCGACGAGGAAGCGGCCGAACTGCTGCGGCCCGACTGTCCGGTGCGTCACCCGGTCGCCGTCCTGCCGGTACAGCGGCCGGTGGCCCGCCCGCTCGCCCCAGCCCGCCTCGGCGAGCGGCAAGAGCTCCGGCGTGACCCGCTCCACGATCGGGATGAGCTGGACGAACGTCGCGCCGAGCTCGTCGCGCAGGAAGCGGTACACCGCACGACCGTCGTCGCCGTTCGCGGCGTTGACGGTGGTCAGCGCGTTCCAGTCGACCCGGTGCCGACGAAGGACGTCCAGCCCGCGCAGGACGCGGTCGAACGTGGGCTTGCCGCCCTTGTCGACCCGGTACGCGTCGTGCATCTCGCGCGGTCCGTCGATCGACAGCCCGACCAGGAAGGCGTTGTCGTGCAGGAACGACCCCCACTGGTCGTCCAGCAGCGTGCCGTTGGTCTGGATCGTGTTGAGGATGCGCTGCCCGGGCCGCGCGAACCGCCGCTCGAGCTCGAGGGCCCGCCGGAAGAAGTCCAGGCCCATCATGGTCGGCTCCCCGCCCTGGAAGGCGACCACCACCTCGTCGGCACCGTCGTGGGCGGCCAGCATCTGCCGGACGTACTCCTCGAGGACCTGCGGGCTCATCCGGAAGTCGCTCCCGGGGTACAGCGTCTCCTTCGACAGGAAGTAGCAGTACTCGCAGTCCAGGTTGCAGACGGCGCCCGTCGGCTTCGCCATGACGTGGAAGGCCCGGGCGGGCGCACGCGACGGGGCGGTCATGGGCCGACTCTTCGCGCCTGCGCCGGCTGCCGACAGGGTCTTACGGCCCGGGACCGCCCGAGCCCGTCCGCGGCGCGGGGAGCCGCCGGCCGGCCCGGGAGCACTAGGCTGCCCGCCGTGGCTCGCTACGGAGGCCAGTACGGCCCGGACATCACCTTCCTGGGCGTCGACCGGTGCGACCTCGACGCACCCGACTCGTTCGCCGGCGCCGACGTCGTGGTGATCGGCGCGCCGTTCGACGGCGGCACGTCGTACCGCTCCGGCGCCCGGTTCGGACCCCAGGCGATCCGGATGACCGACTACCTCGCGCACGACGGGTCGCGTCCCAGCCTCGCCCTGCGCACCGACGGCCTGCAGGACCTGCGGGTGGTCGACGCAGGCGACGTCGAGATGTTCTCCGGCGACGCGGCCACCGCGTGCGCCGCGCTCGAGGTCGAGGTCGAGAAGGTCGCCCGCGCGGGGGCCATCCCGGTCGTGCTGGGCGGCGACCACACGGTCACCTGGCCGAACGCCACCGGCGTCGCGCGGGCCCTCGGCTGGGGCCGGATCAGCCTGATCCACTTCGACGCCCACGCCGACACGGGGAAGATCGAGTTCGGCTCGCTCATCGGGCACGGGCAGCCGATGCGGCTGCTCATCGAGTCCGGGGCGGTGCGCGGCGACCGGTTCCTGCAGGTCGGCCTGCGCGGCTACTGGCCGCCGCCGGAGGTCCTCGACTGGATGGCCGAGCAGGGGATGCGTTCCTTCGAGATGACCGAGATCGGGACCCGCGGGCTGGACCGGTGCCTGACCGACGCGTTCGCGATCGCCACCGACGAGTGCGACGGCGTCTTCCTGTCCGTCGACATCGACGTGTGCGACCCGGGGCACGCGCCGGGGACGGGGACCCCGGAACCCGGCGGCCTGTCCGCGCGCCAGCTGCTCGACGCCGTGCGGCGGATCGCCCTCGAGCTGCCGGTCGTGGGGATGGACGTGGTCGAGGTGTCCCCTCCGTACGACCACGCGGACATCACCGCCGCGCTCGGCAACCGCGTGGTGCTCGAGGCGCTGTCGGCGATCGCCAGGCGTCGCCAGGACGCCCGCGACGGAACTTCCTGGGACCCGGCCCGGCCGCTGCTCGCCGACCGGGTCCCCGGCGAGCCCGGCTAGTCCTCGCCGCCGCCCTCGCGGCGCTCCTCGCGGGCCTTGGCCTCGGCCTCGCGCAGCTCCTCCACCGACATCGGCGGGATGACCGTCTGCTCCGTGGACGGAGCGTCCGGCAGGGTCGGCGCGAGGACCTCCAGAGTGTCGCCCTCGACCACACGGATCGGGGTGTCGCGGTTCAGCACCGACCCGCTGAAGAACGCTGGCGAGCGCCACTTGGTGATGAGCATCAGCATGACGCCGAGCAGGAGCGAACCGACGGAGAGCACGAACACCCCGCCGGTCTCCCAGCCGAACAGCGTCACGGTGAAGTAGCTCTGGCTCGCGTCTGCGTAGGTCTTGGCTGTCTGGTAGAAGCAGAGCAGCAGGATCAGACCGCCGATCAGCGGCGCGATGATCCGCACCCACAGGTCATGGAAGCCCTCGCCCCGATCGTTGCGGAAGTACCACGCGGAGGCGAAGCCGGTGAGCCCGTAGTAGAACGCGATGAGCAGTCCGACGGCGAGCGCCGAGTCGGCCAGGATGTTGTCCGAGACCGCAGCCAGCGCGCCGTAGAACACGATCGACACCCCGCCCATCGTGATCGTTGACACGGTCGGCGTCAGGTACTTGGGGTGCATCTTGGCGAAGGTCGCCGGGATGGCCTGGTAGGCGGCCATCGACAGCGTCGTCCGTGCGGTCGGCAGGATCGTGGTCTGGGTCGATGCCGCCGCGGAGGTGAGCACCGCGATGACCAGGACCTTGTCCAGGCCGCTTCCCAGGACCTGTCCGCCGATGGCGGCGAACACGTCGTCGCTGTTGTCCGCCAGGACCTTGGGCCCGGCGAACGCCAGCGTGGCGATCGAGACGATCGCGTAGGTGCCGAGCAGGATCACGGTCGAGATGACGGCGGCCCGGCCAGGGGTCTTCTCCGGGTCCTTCGTCTCCTCGTTGACCGAGACGGCGCTGTCCCAGCCCCAGTAGATGAAGATGGCGTACAGGAACGCGGCAGTGAACGCACTCCAGCTGGTGATGTTGAACGGGTTCAGCCATGACAGGCTCGGCTTGACGGCAGTCGCGGCCGCGTGCCCCGTGTAGACCTTTGTCAGGGCGACGACGCTGAAGATGACCAGGAACACGACCTCGATAGCCAGCATCACGAACTGGAACCTCGCCGACACCTCGATGCCTCGGTAGCACACGTACGTCAGCAGGACGATCCACAGTGCGCCGACCAGGAACACCGGCCACTTCTCCGCGGCGAGCCCTTGGGCGCCGATCAGCTGGAAGAAGTACGACCCGGCGATCTGGGCCAGGCTGGCCATCACGATGACGTCAGCGGCGACGATGCCCCAGCCGCCCATCCAGCCGGTCATCGGGCCGAACGCCTTGGTCGCCCAGGTGAACGTGGTGCCGCAGTCGGGCGCCACCCGGTTGAGCTCGCGGTACGCGTACGCGATGAACAAGCATCGGGACGAACGCCAGCACCATGACGATCGGCGTCTGGAAGACGACCAGAGCGACGACCGAACCGATGGTGGCGGCCAGCGAGTAGGCCGGGGCCGTGGACGAGACCCCGATCACGACGCTGGACAACAGCCCCAGGGCACCGGTCTTGAGGCCTTTGCCGGCTGGTCCCTCGGAGGTGGCGGGGTGTTCGGCGGCGATCGTCATGCCTAGCCTCCACGTGCTCGGGCGTCGATGTACGGCCCCGTCCCGGGCACGCTATCCAGGCCCTGGAATTTTGATCAGCGGTTCTGCGCGGGTCGCGCTCGATCCGTCGTCGGGGCGCTGCGGCGAGGCTCTCTTCGTCGGAACGTCCGGCCTGCGCGTACGGATCCCGTAGCCGGTGCTGCGGCGGTGCGCCGGGGCCGGCTCGGCCCGCTCGACCGGGCAGCGCTCGTCCGGGCACGCGTGCTCGTCGCACATCCGGCACATGTGCTCGCTCGTGAGCAGGTCGTCGGTGAGCGCCGCCAGCATGGTGCAGACCCCGTCGGTGACCGCAGTCAGCAGGTCGTCGTCGAGGGCCGCGACCGCACGCCCGACGACGGCGGATCGGGCGGCCAGCACCGAGCGGGCGGCCCGCTCGCCGGCCGCCGTCAGGGCCAGCAGCCGGGTCCGGCCGTCGGCGCCGGGGACGCGCCGGACCAGCCCGTCGGCGGCCAGCCGCTCGGACAGCTGGACCGCTCCCGGGTGCGAGATGCGCAGCCGGGCCGCGAGGAAGGTGATCGGCCGGTCGGGGTACCACAGCAGGGTCACCAGGGCCGAAGGGGTCTGGCCGCCGCGCCGCGCTGCCCCCGCCGTGCCGGTGGTGGTCCGGTCGGAGATCGTCAGGGCCAGCGTGCTGAGCACGTTCGCGGCGAAGGCCCGGTCGCCGTCGCGGTCCCGCGCCGCCGCGTCGGGGGTCATCGCACCGGCGCGAGAGCGGCGACCAGCAGGTCCACGAGCCGGTCCCCGTACGTCCCGTCCGGGTCCTTGGACGGGTTGTAGCAGCCGACGGAGAAGCCGATCAGGTGCGGGTCGGCACCCAGCGGTGCGAGCAGCGCCCGCCAGCTGCGGAAGGTCCAGCCCGCCCGGCATCAGGTAGTCGGTGGCCGGGAACTCGTCGCGTCCGAGCACGTCCACGTCGAGGTGCACCCAGTAGCCGATCCCGGCTGCGGCGAAGTGCTGCACCGCCGCCCGTCCGGCCGCCGCCGGGTCGGCGGCCACCTCGTCCGCGTCGTGGACGACGATGCCCAGCCGGTCCGGCAGGTCGCCCAGGTCGGCCGCTTCTTCCGCGTCCCGCGAGCCGAGCACGACGGCGTCGCCGGCCCCGACCACGGGCGCCCCGCCCATCGCCGCGAGCAGGTCGTCGTCGGCCCGGCCGAGCAGCGCCCCGACCGGGATGTCGGCCGCCTCGCCCGTCGGGGAGCTGACGCCGTCGTACGCGTCGATGTGACCGTCGACGTTGACGACGCCGACCCGGCCGGCGCCGTCGCGGGCGCCGGCCACCGCCCCCATCACGAGCGCGCAGCAGCCGCCGAGCAGCAGCGGCCGCCGGCCGGCCGCGACCAGCCCTGCCACCGCCGGCCGTAGCGTCGTGACCATCTCCCGGACCGACGGGTAGCCGACGATGCCGGTCCGCGGGTCCCGGACCGGGCCGGTGACCCGGACCGCGAGGTCGCCGCCGTCGGACGCCCCGACCCGTGCGGGCAGACCGCGGCGCCGGAACGCGGCCGGCGCCTGTTCGGTCCCGAACGGCGGCCCCCCGGCAGGGGCCCCGACCGAGTCGATCGGCACCCCCAGGCACGCCCACGCCCTGCTGCTGGCGTCCATCCGGGACCTCCGCCGATACATAAGCTGCTTATGCCATACCTTTCCCCTCATCCCGGGCCGTTGCAAGGGCACGGCCGGCGAACAGCTGGAGACAGTCATGCGGATCCTCATGGTCGGTGCCGGCGGGGTCGGGTCGGCCGCGGCGAAGATCGCCGCCCGCCGCGCGTTCTTCGAGACCTTCGTCGTGACCGACTACGACGAGGCGCGGGCGGCACGGGTGGTGGCCGAGCTGGACGACGACCGGTTCGTCGCCGCGCGGATCGACGCATCCGACGCCCAGGACGTGGCGCGCCTGGCCCGCGAGCACCGGGCCACGCACGTGTTCAACGCCGTCGACCCGCAGGTTCGTGATGCCGGTGTTCAACGGTGCGCTCGCAGCCGGGGCCGACTACCTGGACATGGCGATGTCGCTGTCCGCGCCGCACCCGACGAACCCGTACGGCGAGGTCGGGGTCATGCTCGGGGACGAGCAGTTCGCCGCGGCGCCGGAGTGGGAGCGGCTGGGCCGGCTCGCGCTCGTCGGCATCGGCGTCGAGCCCGGGCTGTCGGACGTCTTCGCGCGGTACGCCGCCGACGAGCTGTTCAGCGAGATCGACGAGCTCGGCGTCCGCGACGGGGCCAACCTCGAGGTGGACGGCTACACGTTCGCGCCGTCGTTCTCGATCTGGACGACGATCGAGGAGTGCCTCAACCCGCCGGTGGTGTTCGAGCGGGGTCGCGGCTGGTTCACCACCGCGCCGTTCTCCGAGCCGGAGACGTTCGTGTTCCCCGAGGGCATCGGCCCGGTGGAGTGCGTCAACGTCGAGCACGAAGAGGTCCTGCTCATGCCCCGCTGGGTCGACGCCCGGCGGGTGACGTTCAAGTACGGGCTCGGCGACGAGTTCATCAACGTGCTCGAGGTGCTGCACAAGGTCGGGCTGGACCGCACGCAGAAGGTGTCCGTCGGCGGCGTCGAGGTGTCGCCGCGCGACGTCGTCGCCGCGTGCCTGCCGGACCCGGCCGGGCTGGGTGACCGCATGCACGGCAAGACCTGTGCCGGCACCTGGGTGACCGGCAAGGGCAAGGACGGCAACCCGCGCGAGGTGTACCTGTACCACGTCGTCGACAACGCCGACGACGATGGCCGAGTACGGCTCGCAGGCCGTGGTCTGGCAGACCGCCATCAACCCCGTCGTCGCGCTGGAGCTGCTCGCCGAGGGCACCTGGTCGGGCGCCGGCGTGCTCGGCCCGGAGGCGTTGGCGCCCAAGCCGTTCCTGGACAAGCTCGTCGAGTACGGGTCGCCCTGGGGCATCCAGGAGCGCTGACGCTCCCGCAGCTGACGTCCCGTCAGGCGGACAACGACGCGAACGCCTTGTCGAGGACGGTGAGCGCGTCCTCGAGCAGGTGCTGCGGCATGACCAGCGGGGGCAGGAAGCGCAGCACGTTGCCGTAGGTGCCGGCGGTGAGCACGAGCACACCCTCGGCGTGGCAGTACTTCGCCACCGCGGCGGTGGACTCGCTGTCGGGCTCGAGCGTGCCCGGCTTGACGAGCTCGACGGCGAGCATCGCCCCGCGGCCGCGAACGTCGCCGATGACCGGGTGCCGGGCCTGCATGTCGCGCAGCGCCGGCAGCAGCACCGACTCGATCGCGCGGGCCTTCGCGGCGAGGTCCTGCGACTCGATCGTCGCGATCGCCCCGAGCGCCGCCGCGCAGGCGACCGGGTTGCCGCCGTAGGTGCCCCCGAGGCCGCCGACGTGCGGGGCGTCCATGATCTCGGCGCGACCGGTGACCGCGGCCAGCGGCAGCCCGCCGGCGATGCCCTTCGCGGTGGTGATCAGGTCCGGCACGACGCCCTCGTGGTCGCACGCGAACATCGCTCCGGTCCGGGCGAACCCGGTCTGGATCTCGTCCGCGACGAACACGATGCCGTTGTCGCGCGCGTACGCCGCCAGCCCCGGCAGGAAGCCCTCGGCCGGCACGACGAAGCCGCCCTCGCCGGCGATCGGCTCGATGACGATGGCGGCGACGTTGCCGGCGCCGACCTCCTTGTCGATCTTGGAGATCACCTCGGCCAGCGCCTCCGGCCCGCAGTTCTCCGGACCGGTCGGCCAGCGGAACGGGTAGGCGAGCGGCATCCGGTAGACCTCGCCGGCGAACGGGCCGAACCCGTGCTTGTACGGCATGTTCTTCGCGGTCATGGCCATCGTCAGGTTCGTCCGGCCGTGGTAGCCGTGCTCGAACACGATCACCGCGTCTCGGCCGGTGTACGACCGCGCGATCTTGACGGCGTTCTCGACCGCCTCCGCGCCGGAGTTCAGCAGCACGCTCTTCTTCGGGAAGTCGCCGGGGGTCAGCCGGTTCAGCGCCTCGCAGACCTCCACGTAGCCGGCGTACGGCGTGACCATGAAGCAGGTGTGCGTGAACGCGGCCACCTGGGCCTGGACGTTGGCGACGACCTGGTCGGCGCTGTTGCCGACGTTGACCACGGCGATGCCTGCGCCCAGGTCGATGAGGGAGTTGCCGTCGACGTCGACCAGCACGCCGCCGCCCGCCTTCTCGATGAACACCGGCAGGGTGGTGCTGAGGCCGCGGGCGCAGGCGTCGTTGCGGCGGGCGAACAGCTCGGTCGAGCGCGGGCCCGGGATCGAGGTGACGACGCGGCGCTCCTGCGGGAGCGAGGGGCCGCCGACGTGGCTGGTGGTGTCCGTCATGGCTGCCTGCTTTCCTGCGGGCCGGTGGGCCGCTGCCGTGGGCTTCGGTCTTCGCAGGGTACGTAAGGCCGGGGTCGGGGACCCCTGTCACCAGGGACAACCGCATCGCTAGCGTAGGCCCGTACGTACAAACCGTCCCGCCACGGTCCCGACCCGGTCCCGCCCTCGAGCCCGGTCCGCACGGGAGGAGCCCAGGTGCCGCCCAGCGTCCGGACCGTGACCGACCTGCCCGGGCTCGGGCTGCGCCGGCTCGCCGGCCCCGACGGCCGGGACCGCCCGGTGCGCTGGGTGGCCGTCTCCGAGCTCGAGGACCCGACGCCGTTCCTCGAGGGCGGCGAGCTGCTGCTGTCCACCGGCATGCGGCTGCCGGCCGACGACGCCGACCAGCTGGAGGCCTACGTCGACCGGCTCGTCGGCGCCGACGTGGCGGCGCTCGGGCTCGGCGTCGGGCTCACCCACGACGAGGTTCCGCCCGCGCTCGTCGCGGCGGCCGAGCGGGCCGGGCTGCCGTTGCTGGAGGTCGCCGCCGACACGGCCTTCATCGCGGTCAGCAAGGCGGTCTCCGCGCTCCTGGGTGTGGAGGAGTACGACGCGATCACCCGGGCCTTCGAAGCTCAGCGGGACCTGACCAGGGCTGCCCTCGGTGTCCGGGGCGGTGCGGCGGTCGCGGCGCGGCTGGCCCGGCACACCGGCGGCTGGGTGCTGGTACTGGACCCCGCGGGCCAGGTCCTGCACGCGGCCCCGCCGGACTCGGACAAGGCGCGCCAGCGCGCCGACGCGCTGGCGACGGAGCTGGCGGCGCTGCGCGGACGCGGGCTGCTGGCGTCGGCGTCCCTCGGCGACTCCGACGGCCAGGTCAGCGTGCACCCGCTGGGGGCCAGCGGCCGGGTCCGCGGGTTCCTCGCCGTCGGCACGCCGGTCCCGCTCGACCGGACCGCCCAGTCCGTGGTCGCGGTCGCCGTCTCGCTGCTGTCCATCGCCGCCGAGCAGGACGGGACCAGTGGTGCCGCCGGGCGGGCCCAGGTCCGGGCCGCGACCGTCCGGCTGCTGATGGCCGGGGCCGAGCCGTCGACCCTGCCGCTCGAGCAGCTGGGGTGGGGGTGGCTCACGCAGGGACCGCTGCGGCTGATCGTGGTCGCCGGGTCGACGGTGCAGCGCGCGGCCGCCGCCCGTTCGCTGGACGCCGGCGGGGCCGAGCCCGCGGTCGCAGACCTCGGCGACCGGTTGCTCGTCCTGCTCCCGGACGACGCCGGCTCGGTCGCGGCGGCCTCGACTGCGTTGGCCGACGTGCCCTCGGGCGGGAGCACGGCGGCCGGCCCGGCCGACCTGTCCCGGGCCGCGCGCGAGGCCGCCCAGGCGATGGCCGCCACCCGTGGCCCGTGGCCGGCCTGGTACGGCCAGCTCGCGGCCGAGGGCATGCTCGCGGCGCTCGACCCGGAGGTGGCCCGGGGTCTGGCCCAGGCGCTGCTCGAACCCCTCGAGGGACGCAAGGGGGACCTGGTCGCCTCGCTGGCCGCATGGCTGGCCCGCCACGGGCAGTGGGACACCGCCGCGGCCGATCTGGGCGTGCACCGGCACACACTGCGGTACCGGATGCGTCGGGTCGAGGAGCTGCTGGGGCGGTCGCTGGACGACCCGGACCTGCGGGCCGAGCTCTGGCTCGCGCTGCGGTTCCGGGCGCAGGACGCTGAGGTGCACTGATCGGCCCGTACTGGCCACTTCGTACAACGGGCTGCTACCGCCCCCGACCTACTCTCGACAGCATGACCGAGCTCCGACCGTTCTTCCTCGCCGGCCGCCCGGCCGTCGCTCCCGCCGGCGGAGCCACCCTCGAGGTCGTCCACCCGCACGACGGCTCGCTCGTCGCCACCGTCTCGGTGCCGTCAGCGGAGCAGGTCGAGCAGGCCGTGGCCGCCGCCCACGCGGTCGCCCCGGCTGCGGCGCGGCTGACCGTCGCGCAACGGGCGGAGGCCCTGGCCCACGTGTCCCGCCGGATCGCCGAGCGGGCCGAGGAGATCGCCCGCCTGATCACGGCGGAGAACGGCAAGCCGATCCGCTGGGCCCGGGCCGAGACCGCTCGCGCGGCGTCGACGTTCCGCTGGGCGGCCGAGGAGGTCCGCCGCGAGGGCGGCGAGCTGATGCGGCTGGACACCGAGCCGGCCGCGGCCGGCCGCGCTGCCATCGTCCGCCGGTTCCCCAAGGGACCCGTGCTGGCCATCGCGCCGTTCAACTTCCCGCTGAACCTGGTCGCGCACAAGGTGGCTCCGGCGGTCGCTGTCGGCGCCCCGGTGATCATCAAGCCCGCACCGGCGACGCCGCTGTCCGCCCTGCTGCTCGGCGAGCTGCTTGCCGAGACCGACCTGCCCGCGGGGATGTTCTCGGTGCTCCCGGTGGCCAACGACGTGATGCCGGACCTGGTTCGGGACGCCAGGCTGCCCGTCGTCTCCTTCACCGGCTCGGGGCCGGTCGGGTTCTCGATCATGGACTCGGTGCCGCGCAAGCACGTGACCCTCGAGCTCGGCGGCAACGCCGCAGTGGTGGTAGCCGCCGACTGGTGCTCGGACGAGGACCTGGACTGGGCGGCGAGCCGGATCGCGACGTTCGCGAACTACCAGGGCGGCCAGTCCTGCGTCTCCGTCCAGCGGGTGCTGGTGGACCGCGCGGTGCACGACCGCCTGCTCGAGCGCATCGTCGCCAGGGTCGGCGAGCAGGTCACCGGCGACCCGGCCGACGAGGCGACCGACGTGGGCCCGCTGGTCGACGAGGCGGCCGCGCGTCGGGTCGAGGCCTGGGTGGACGAAGCGGTGGCCGATGGTGCCAAGGTGCTGGTCGGCGGGACCCGGGACGGCGCCGCCTACGCGCCGACGGTGCTCACCGAGGTGCCCCCTGGCTCGCGCTGCGCGACCGAGGAGATCTTCGGCCCGGTGCTCACCGTCGCGGCGTTCGACGGGGTGGACGAAGCCTTCGCGCTGGTCAACGAGAGCCGGTTCGGACTGCAGGCCGGGGTGTTCACGCACAACCTCCAGACCGCGTTCGCGGCTCACCGCGAGCTCGAGGTGGGCGGTGTCGTCGTCGGGGACGTGCCCAGCTACCGGGCCGACCAGATGCCGTACGGCGGGGTCAAGGAGTCCGGCGTCGGCCGCGAGGGCCTGCGCTACGCGATGGCCGACTTCACCCACGACCGGGTGCTCGTCCTCACCGGCCTCGACCTCTAGGTCCTGCCCGCAGCCGCCGGCCGTCCCGCCCGCACGGTTGCTCAAGATCAACGGGACGGTCACGGGCGGGGACGGGTGACAATGGACGGGTGAGCGCCGCCACCGAGCCCCGAGCGATCGTGCTGCTCGGGTCTACCGGTTCCGTCGGCACCCAGGCGCTGGACGTGGTCCGCCGGAACCCCGGACGGTTCCGCGTCGTCGCTCTGGCCGCGTCGGGCGGCACGCCCGAGTCCGTGGCGATGCTCGCCCACCAGGTGATCGAGCTCGGCGTCGAGGCGGTCGCCCTGGCCCGGCCGCAGGCCGCGCACGACCTGCAGGACGCCCTGTACGCGGCCGCCACCGCCGCCGGCTGGGAGCGCGGCGCGACCTCGTTGCCCAAGGTGCTCGTCGGCCCGCAGGCGGCCACCGAGCTGGCCGCCTGGCCGGCGGACGTCGTGCTCAACGCCATGCCGGGAGCCGCCGGACTGGCGCCGACGCTGGCTGCCCTGGACGCCGGCCGCACCCTGGCGCTGGCGAACAAGGAGTCGCTCATCGTCGGCGGCCCGCTGGTGCGCTCCCGGGCCCGGACCGGCCAGATCGTCCCGGTCGACTCCGAGCACTCCGCGCTCGCGCAGTGCCTGCGCGGCGGTCGGGCCGACGAAGTGCGCCGCCTGGTCCTCACGGCCTCCGGCGGCCCGTTCCGCGGACGGAGCCGATCCGAGCTCGTCGACGTCAC
Source organism: uncultured Actinomycetota bacterium (assembly GCA_963771835.1). GTDB lineage: Bacteria > Actinomycetota > Actinomycetes > Prado026 > Prado026 > CAVQCJ01. Next base: position 1,023,232 of record CAVYVA010000001.1, on the reverse strand, counting down.
ACCCGAGCAGGCTCTGGCTCACCCCACCTGGTCGATGGGACCGCTCGTGACCGTCAACAGCGCCACTCTGGTCAACAAGGGACTGGAGGTCATCGAGGCGCACCTTCTGTACGACATCCCGTTCGAGCGCATCGACGTCGTCGTGCACCCGCAGTCGGTCGTGCACTCGATGGTCGAGTTCGTGGACGGCTCCACGCTGCTGCAGGCCTCGCCGCCGGACATGCGGCTCCCGATCGCGATGGCGCTCGCCTGGCCCGACCGGGTGCCCGAGGCGGTCCCGCCGTGCGACTGGACCGCGGCCGGGAGCTGGGACTTCGAACCGCTCGACGAACAGGCGTTCCCCGCCGTCCGGCTGGCCCGCGAGGCCGGCAGCGCCGGCGGCACCGCGCCGGCCGTGTACAACGGCGCCAACGAGGAAGCGGTGAGCGCGTTCCTGGCCGGTGGCCTGCCGTTCCTGAAGATCGTGGACACGGTGGCCGACGTCCTTCGTGAGCACGACGGTGCGGCGCACGCCGACCGGTCGCTCACACTGGAGGACGTGCTCGCTGCGGACGCCTGGTCCAGGGCGCGGGCACGCGAGCTGCTCGGGAGGGCGTCGTGACCGGCATCGGCTGGCTGGGGATCGTGGTGTTCGTCCTCGGCATCCTGGCCTCGGTGATGATCCACGAGTGGGGTCACTTCGTGACCGCGCGCAGGTTCGGCTGCAAGGTCACCGAGTTCTTCGTGGGCTTCGGCCAGCGGCTGTGGTCGTTCCGGCGCGGCGAGACCGAGTACGGCGTGAAGGCCATCCCGGCCGGCGGCTACGTGAAGATCATCGGGATGACCGACCTCGAGCCGATCGCCGAGGAGGACCGGCCGCGCGCCTTCTACAACAAGCCCGCCTGGCAGCGCGCGGTCACGCTCTGCGCCGGCTCGTTCATGCACCTGGTCATCGGCCTGGTGCTCTTCTACGTGGCGTTCGTGGCGTTCGGCGAGATGGTGCCGAACGACAAGGCCGTGCTGGGCGGGGTCTCGACCTGCGTCCCGGTGCAGGCCGCGACGGCCGCCTGCGGCCCCAACGACCCGACCGCCCCGGCCAGGGCGGCCCAGCTGCAGCCGGGCGACCGGGTGGTCTCCGTCGACGGCCACCCGATCAGCACGTGGGGCGACCTCACGACCGCGATCAGGGCCAAGCCGGACGCAGTCCTGACGCTGGTCGTCGAGCGGGACGGCGTGCAGCTGGACCCGATCACCGTGCACACGGTGTCGCGCCAGCGCCCCGACACAGCCCACCCGGACAAGCCCGTGCAGGTCGGGGTCATCGGGATCACACCGCCGCCCGAAGACCTCGTGCGCTACGGACCGGTCCAGGCGGTCGGCAAGACGGTCTCGCAGACCGGCAGCCTGCTGGGTGCGAGTGTGAGCGCGGTGGCGCAGCTGCCGGCCAAGGTCGGTCAGCTGTTCGGCGTCCTGTTCGACGGCCAGCCGCGCGACCCCAACGGCGCCGTCGGCATCCTCGGGATCTCCCGCATCAGCGGGGACGTCGCGCAGAGCGACCTGCCGACCGCGGGCAAGATCAGCACCCTGCTCATGCTGCTCGCCGGGTTCAACATCTTCATCGGCGTGTTCAACATGCTCCCGCTGCTGCCGCTGGACGGCGGGCACGTCGCCGTCCTCGCCTACGAACGGTTCCGGGCCTGGATCGCGCGCCGCAAGGGCCTGCCGGAGCCGCCGCGACCGGACCTGAACAAGCTGCTGCCGGTGGCGTACGCCGTGATCCTGGTGTTCGTGACGGTGACCGTCCTGCTCCTGGCCGCCGACATCTTCAAGCCGATCCAGATCTGACCGAGCCGTGAGGAACGCATGACGATCAACCTGGGGATGCCCGCGGTACCGCTGCCGCCGCTCGCGCAGCGCAGGCGGACCCGGCCGATCGTCCTCCGGCACCCGCACCACCCGGTCACCATCGGCGGCGACGCCCCGGTCTCCGTGCAGTCCATGACGACGACGCTGACCGCGGACGTCAACGCGACGCTGCAGCAGATCGCCGAGCTGACCGCGTCCGGGTGCCAGGTCGTCCGCGTCGCGGTGCCGAGCCAGGACGACGCCGACGCGCTGCCGGCGATCGCCCGCAAGTCCGACATCCCGGTGATCGCCGACATCCACTTCCAGCCGCGGTACGTGTTCGCGGCCATCGACGCCGGCTGCGCCGGCGTGCGGGTGAACCCCGGCAACATCAAGCAGTTCGACGACAAGGTCGCCGAGATCGCCAGGGCCGCCGGCGACGCCGGTGTGCCGATCCGCATCGGCGTGAACGCCGGCTCGCTGGACCCGCGCCTGCTGGCCAAGCACGGCAAGGCCACGCCCGAGGCGCTGGTCGAGTCGGCCCTGTGGGAGTGCTCCCTGTTCGAGGAGCACGGCTTCCGCGACATCAAGATCTCGGTCAAGCACCACGACCCCGTCGTGATGGTGCAGGCGTACCGGCAGCTCTCGGCCGCGTGCGACTACCCGCTGCACCTGGGCGTCACCGAGGCCGGGCCCGCGTTCCAGGGGACCGTGAAGTCCGCGGTGGCCTTCGGTGCCCTGCTGGCCGAGGGGATCGGCGACACCATCCGCGTCTCGCTGTCCGCCCCGCCGGTCGAGGAGGTCAAGGTCGGGCTGGCCATCCTGGAGTCGCTGAACCTGCGCGAGCGCGGGCTGGAGATCGTCTCGTGCCCGTCCTGCGGTCGGGCCCAGGTGGACGTGTACACCCTCGCCGAGGAGGTGACGGCCGGGCTGGCCGGCCTCGAGGTCCCGTTGCGGGTCGCCGTGATGGGCTGCGTGGTGAACGGTCCGGGGGAGGCCCGCGAGGCCGACCTCGGGGTCGCGTCCGGCAACGGCAAGGGCCAGATCTTCGTCAAGGGCGAGATCGTCAAGACGGTGCCGGAGTCGATGATCGTCGAGACGCTGATCGAAGAGGCCCTGCGGCTGGCCGAACAGCTCGGCGAGGGAGCCGCCGGCTCCGGACCGGTCTCGGTCGACGTCCACTGACCTGGACGGGGCGGATCCGTCCGGCCGCCTTCCGCGAGCCCGGCCTCTGCGGCACGATGGGAGCGTGGGGCAGACCAGTCCGTCGCTCGGGACTGCGGCGCTGCGGGTCCTCGACGCGGGGTCGCGGTCGCAGATCGACGCCGTGCTGGCCCGCGACCCGGTGGCCCACGCGTTCGTCGCCGGGCGGGTGCAGTCCACCGGACGGCACGGCCTGGACCCCTGGCGACTGGGCGGCGAGCTGTGGGGCCACGTCCTGGACGGCGAGCTCGAGTCGCTGTGCTACAGCGGGGCCAACCTCGTGCCGGTCGAGGCGTCCAAGGAGGCCGTACGGGCGTTCGCCGAGCGGGCGCGGCGGCAGGGTCGGCGCTGCTCGTCGATGGTCGGGCCCGCGGACGAGGTGCTCGGGCTCTGGGAGCTGCTCGAACCGTCGTGGGGCCCGGCGCGCGACGTCCGTGACGTCCAGCCGCTGATGGCGACCGGCTGCCCGCCGATGGTGGACCCTGACCCGCTCGTCCGCCAGGTCCGCAACGACGAGATCGACATCGTGCTTCCGGCCTGCATCGCGATGTTCACCGAGGAGGTCGGCGTCTCCCCGCTGATCGGGGACGGCGGCGCCGCCTACCGGGCCCGGGTCGCCGAGCTGGTCAGCACGGGTCGGGCGTTCGCCCGGATCGAGGGCGGCCGGGTGGTCTTCAAGGCCGAGGTCGGCGTCGTCAGCAAGGGCGCCTGCCAGGTGCAGGGGGTCTGGGTCGACCCGGAGCTGCGCGGCCGGGGCCTGGCCGCCGCGGGGATGGCCGCGGTCGTCCGGGCCTGCCTGGACCGGGTCGCGCCCGTGGTGTCGCTGTACGTCAACAGCTACAACCTGCCGGCCATCGCCACGTACGACCGGGTCGGCTTCTCCCGGGTCGGGACGTTCGCGACCGTCCTGTTCTGACCTCGCCAGGAAAACGCCGCCGGCCGTGGCGGGGGCGCCGGATATCCTCGGCCGACCGCCGCCGGGCAGCGGCGCCAACCGAGGAGTCTTCGTGGTCCTGCGCATGTCGTCGCTGTTCGTGCGCACGCTGCGCGAGGACCCGTCCGACGCCGAGGTGCCCAGCCACCGGCTGCTCGTGCGCGCCGGCTACATCCGGCGGGTCTCGCCCGGCATCTTCTCCTGGCTCCCGCTCGGCTACCTCGTCTACCGCAACATCGAGCGGATCGTCCGCGAGGAGATGGACGCCGCCGGCGCGCAGGAGGTGCACTTCCCGGCGCTGCTGCCGCGGGAGCCGTACGAGGTCACCGGCCGGTGGACCGAGTACGGCGACAGCATCTTCCGGCTGCAGGACCGCAAGAAGAACGACTACCTCCTCGGCCCGACGCACGAGGAGATGTTCACGCTGCTGGTCAAGGACCTGTACTCGTCGTACAAGGACCTCCCGCTGTGGATCTACCAGATCCAGACGAAGTACCGGGACGAGGCGCGGCCGCGGGCCGGGATCCTGCGCGGACGCGAGTTCGTCATGAAGGACTCGTACTCGTTCGACATCGACGACGCCGGTCTGCAGCGCTCCTACGAGGGCCACCGTGCCGCGTACCTGAAGACGTTCGACCGGCTCGGGCTCCGCTACGTCGTGGTGTCGGCGATGTCCGGCGCGATGGGCGGCAGCGCGAGCGAGGAGTTCCTCGCCCCGACCGAGACCGGCGAGGACACCTTCGTGCAGTGCACGAACTGCGACTACGCCGCCAACGTCGAGGCCGTGCAGACCAGGCCTCCCGGGCCGCTCGCCTACGACGACGCCCCGGCCGCGCACGTGCACGACACCCCCGGCACGCCGACGATCGAGACCCTGGTCGACCTGTCCAACGAGCGGGCGGACCTGCGCCGCGGCGACCGGGAGTGGACTGCGGCCGACACCCTCAAGAACGTCGTCGTCCGGCTGACCCACCCGGACGGCCGCACCGAGCTGCTGGCCATCGGGCTGCCCGGTGACCGAGAGGTCGACCTCAAGCGGGTCGAGGCGCAGCTGGCCCCGGCCGAGGTCGAGCCGGCGACGGAGGAGGACTTCGCCGCCAACCCGGCCCTGGTCAAGGGGTACATCGGCCCGCTGTCCCTGGGCGAGGCGTCTGCGTCGAAGGTGCGGTTCCTGCTCGACCCGAGCGTCGTCGAGGGCACTCGCTGGATCACCGGGGCGAACGAGCCCGGCCGGCACGTGTACGACCTGGTGGTGGGCCGGGACTTCGTCGGCGACGGCACCATCGAGGCCGCGGAGATCCGCGACGGCGACCCGTGCCCGGTCTGCGGCGGCAGCCTGCGGATCGAGCGCGGGATCGAGATCGGGCACATCTTCCAGCTCGGTCGCCGCTACGCGCAGGCGCTGGACCTCAAGGTCCTCGACGAGCACGGCAAGCAGGTCGTGGTCACGATGGGCTCGTACGGGATCGGGGTGTCCCGGGCGGTGGCCGCGATCGCCGAGCAGACCTGCGACGAGCTCGGGCTCTGCTGGCCGCGCGAGGTGGCTCCCGCGGACGTGCACATCGTGGCCACCGGCAAGGACGACGCGGTGTTCGAGGCCGCCGAGAGGCCTCACGGCGCTGCTGGGCGAGGCGGGCATCCGCGTGCTCGTCGACGACCGGCGCGGGGTCTCGCCGGGGGTGAAGTTCAAGGACGCCGAGCTTCTCGGGGTCCCGACCATCGTCGTGGTCGGGCAAGGGCCTCGCCGACGGAGTGGTGGAGCTGCGCGACCGCCGGACCGGCGACCGCGAGGACGTACCGGTGGCCTCGCTGGCCTTGGCCGCCGAGCGGGTCGCCGCCGCCTGCCGGTCCTGACGTCCGGGGCGTGCGGATGCTGATCGACGCGGTCGTGTTCGACTGGGGCGGCACGCTCACGCCCTGGCACACGGTCGACGTCCGGGAGATCTGGCTGGAGTACGCCTGCGTCTACGACCCGGACGGGGCCGACTCGCTCGCCGACCGCCTGCTCGAGGCCGAGGATCGGGCCTGGGTCGCCGGCCGGGACGACCACGTCGCGGCCACCCTGGACGGCGTGCTGGCGGCAGCCGGGGTCGACGTCGGTCACGAACGGCACGCCGTCGCGCTCGCCGCGTACGAGGCGGCCTGGGAGCCGCACACCTGGACCGACCCGCAGGCACTGGACCTGCTCCTGGGCCTGCGCGCGCGGGGACTGCGCGTCGGCGTGCTGTCCAACACGCTCTGGAGCCGCGACTACCACGAGCGGGTCTTCGCCAGGGACGGCGTGCTCGAGCACCTGGACGGGGCCGTCTTCAGCAGCGAGCTCGGGTACGTGAAGCCGCACCCGGAGGCGTTCGCGGCCGCCCTGGCGGCGGTCGGCGTCGCCGATCCCGGTCGGGCGGTCTTCGTCGGGGACCGGCTCTTCGACGACGTCTTCGGCGCCGGGTCGGTCGGGATGCGGACGATCTTCGTCCCGCACAGCACGATCCCCGAGCACCAGCGCGGCCACTCCGAGGGCGTCCCGGACGCCGTCGTGACCCGGCTCGACGAGGTGCTCGCCGTCGTCGACCGCTGGCGCGCGGGCTAGCCCGCCCGGCCCCAGCGGGTCCCAGTCCAGGCGCACCTCGTGCGAGACCGCCGGGTGCGGCGTCCCACGATCCGCGACTACCAGCACTTCGACCCGGACCTGCGGTGACGGCCGACCACGCGCCGGTGTGCAGCTAGGCCGAGCGTTCGGGCAGCCCCGGGAACGCCGCCGGCTGGCCGGACCAGCCGGTCGCCCGGACCGAGGCGTCGGCCAGCCACAGCGAGGCGCCCTGGCGCACCGACCCGGAGGCGGCCGAGACCACGTCCGCGTACGTCGGCGGCGGCCCTGGTCTCCACACCGGCGGCCAGCGTGCGGGCGGCGGCCGCGGTGAGCACCGGGCCGCCGAGGTCGTAGGCGGCGGCGGCCGGCGCCGGGGTCGCACCCGCGTCGGACAGCATCCGGGTGATCGTCGACCGGCGCTGGCGGTGCGCGTCGTAGCCGGACCGGGCCTGGCGCTCGTCCGGGTGCCCTTGCAGCCGGGCACCGACCACGCCGTAGGCGTAGACGGCCGCGTGCTCGCCGGCGAGCGCTGCCTCCAACGCATCCGTGGCGCTCACCCGGCTGCTCCGCGCAGGGCCGACGCGAGCGCCGCGTCCGAGGCCGCCACCGAGGCGATCAGCCGCGCCAGCGGTCCGGTCACCGGGCCGAGCAAGGCCTGGTACGCCGTCGCGGCGGCCGCCTGGGCGGTGGCCAGCGAGGCTGCCGTCGGTGGCGTGGGTGACCCGGGCGTCGCCTGGCCGGTCGCAGCGGAAGCGCTCGGCGACCCCGAGCCGGACCCGCTCGAGGCGGACGGCTGGGACAGCCCCTGGAGCATCGCCGCGACGTGGGCCGCGTGCGCGGCGGCGGCCAGGTCGGCCACCCGGCCCACCGCCACCCGGCCGGCTGGCAGGCTGCTCGCCAGCAGCTGCGTCGTCGCGAGCAGCGCCTGCTCGGTCGTCGCGACCGTCCGGCGGGCGACCTCGTCGGCGCTGGGCCGCGAGGGCGTCGGCGGCGCGGGCTGGTCCGACCCCGAGGTGCACCCGCTCAGCGCGACCGCGCCGACGGCCCCGAATCCGGCGGCCAGCACCGCGCGGCGCGAGCGGGGGGTTGCCACGGCAGGAAGGATCCCATGCCCTGGCGACGGCTCCGGACGGCTACCCTGGCCGCGTCGGGCACGCGTGCAACGACAACGGGACCAGCGGCGACAACAGAACAAAGGGGTGACCATGGCGACGGCGAGCCCCGAACGCGTCCGCGCGGTGGTGGCACCCGTGGTCGCATCGGCCGGCCTGGACCTCGAGGACGTCAGCGTGAGCTCCGCGGGCCGCCGCAGGCTGCTGCGCATCAGCGTCGACCGCGACGGCGGCGTCTCGATGGACGACGTCGCGCAGGTCAGCCAGAAGGTGTCCGCCGTCCTGGACGAGACCGACGTGATGGGCGGCCAGGCGTACGTGCTCGAGGTCGGGTCACCCGGGGTCGACCGCCCGCTGACCGAGCAGCGGCACTGGCGTCGAGCGACCGGCCGGCTGGTCGAGGCGGTCCTCGCCGACGGCTCGACGGTGACCGGGCGGGTCGCGGCCGTGGACGCGGACGAGGTGGTGCTCGACTCCACCGGGTCGGACCGGCGGCTGCGGCTGGTCGACGTGCGCCGGGCGAAGGTCCAGGTCGAGTTCGGGGCGGCGCCGGCCGGCGCGCAGGACGCCGCCCCCGGGACCGGCGACGACGCGGACGACGAGGGCGAGGTGTGAGGTGGACATCGACATGGCCGCCCTGCGCGGCCTCGTGCGTGAGAAGGAGATCTCCTTCGAGACCCTGATCGGCGCCATCGAGTCGGCGCTGCTCGTCGCCTACCACCACACCGAGGGCGCCCAGCCGCGGGCCCGGGTGCACCTGGACCGCGGCACCGGCCACGTGACGGTGTGGGCGGCCCGCACCGACGAGCAGGGCGCGATGATCTCCGAGTACGACGACACGCCCGAGGGGTTCGGCCGGATCGCCTCGTCGACGGCCCGGCAGGTGATCCTGCAGCGGCTGCGCGAGGCTGAGGACGAGAAGACGTTCGGGGAGTTCAGCGGCCGCGAGGGCGACGTGGTCTCCGGGGTGATCCAGCAGGCCAGCAACCCGCGCGACGTGCTGGTGGACCTGGGCAAGGTCGAGGGCGTGCTCCCCCCGCAGGAGCAGGTGCCGGGGGAGACCTACGTGCACGGCGCCTGGCTCAAGTGCTTCGTCGTCGCGGTGCGGCGCGGGCCGCGCGGTCCGCAGATCACGCTGTCCCGCACCCACCCGTCCCTGGTCAAGAAGCTGTTCGCCCTCGAGGTGCCGGAGATCGCCGACGGCACCGTGGAGATCTGCGCGGTCGCCAGGGAGGCCGGGCACCGGACCAAGATCGCCGTCCGGTCGAACCGGGCCGGGGTGAACGCGAAGGGCGCCTGCATCGGGCCGATGGGCGCCCGGGTCCGGCAGGTCATGACCGAGCTGCACGGCGAGAAGATCGACATCGTCGACTGGTCCGAGGACCCGGCCGAGATGGTCGCCCACGCGCTGTCGCCGGCCAAGGTCCAGCGGGTGGACATCGTCGACCTGGCCGGCCGGTCGGCCCAGGTCACCGTGCCGGACTACCAGCTCTCGCTCGCCATCGGCCGGGAGGGGCAGAACGCCCGCCTGGCCGCACGGCTGACCGGCTGGCGGATCGACATCCGCCCGGACGTCCTCCCTGCCGGCCAGACGCCCCCCGAGCCCGTGGCGGACGCACCCGAGGACGGGGACCCGACCGCCGGTGCCGCTCCGGAGGCGTAGACTCGGTGACAACCGGCCAACCGGTGGACGATGCACGCCCGCAGCGCACCTGCGTGGGGTGCCGGACTCGGGCGGCCAGGGTCGAGCTGCTCCGCCTGGTGGTCGTCGAAGGGTCCGTGACCCCCGATCCCGCCGGTCGGCTGCCCGGCCGGGGCGCGCACCTGCACCCCGACCCGGGTTGCCTCGACCTCGCACAGCGCCGCAGGGCGTTCCCGCGGGCCTTCCGCCTGCCGGGACCGCTCGACCCGGGGCCGGTGCGGGGGTTCATCGAGGCAGCGCGAGGATAGCGACGCACAGCAGGTGCCCGGCGGTCACGCCGGGTCCGTCCAGAAGGCAGGTCGAGAACACGATGACCGCGCGATGAGCACGCACCGATGAGCATGCCCACGTACTGACGGTCCGCGCCGCGAGTGGCTCGGACCAAGATGAGGAGAGCAGTGGCCAAGGTCCGGGTCTACGAGCTGGCGAAAGAGCTCGGGATCGAGAGCAAGGTCGTCATGGCCAAGCTCAACGAGCTCGGTGAGTTCGTCCGATCCGCGTCGTCGACGGTCGAGCCGCCGGTCGTACGCAAGCTGCGGGAGCTCTACCCCGCACCAGCCGGCGACGGCGCCTCCGCGCCGCGCAAGGCACCAGCCAAGAAGGCGGCCCCGGCCGCGGACGACGGCGCGACCGCCGAGGTCGGCGCGGCGCCCGCGGCGACCGTAGCCACCGCAGCGACCGCCGTGGCCGCACCGGCACCCGAGGTCGCGGCCGCAGCCACGCCTGCGGTCCCGACCGTCCCGCCGGTCGTCGAGCCGGCTGCCGCGACCCCCGCCGCGCCGGCCGAGGGCGACGGTTCCGCCGCCCGTCCGGCCGCAGGTGGCCCGCGCCCCTCCGGACCGCGTCCCGGCAACAACCCGTTCGCCTCGTCGGCCACCGGCATGGGCCGGGCGGCCGCACCCCGCCCGCCGGCCCCAGGCACCGCGGTCCCGGGTGCCCCGCGCCCGCCGGCGCCGCGTCCCGGCGGCTCGGTCCCAGGGGTCCCGCGCCCGGCCGGCGCCAACCGACCCAACCCCGGCATGATGCCGGTGCGCCCGGCTCCCGGTCAGTCCCGGCCGGGTGCCGGCGGCGCTTCCAGCCGTCCGGGTGCCGGCGGCGCCCGAACCGGAGCGCCCGGTGCCGGCGGCGGCGGCGGACGGCCGGGTACCGGTGCTGGTGCCGGCTTCGGCGGCGGTCGCCCGGGTGGCGGCGGCCCGGGCGGTCCGGGTGGTCCCGGCGGCGGCTTCGGCGGTCGCCCGGGTGCCGGTGGCCGCGGCCGTGGCGGCGGCACCGCGGGCGCGTTCGGTCGCGGCGGACGTCCGGTCCGCGGCCGCAAGTCCAAGAAGCAGCGGCGCCAGGAGTTCGACAACATGCAGGCGCCGACGATCGGCGGCGTGCAGGCCCCGCGCGGCGGCGGCGCCGTCGTCCGGATGCCCCGCGGCTCCTCCTTGACCGACTTCGCCGAGAAGATCGGTGCCGATCCCGCCGCGCTCGTACGCATCCTGTTCACGCTCGGCGAGATGGTGACGGCCACCCAGTCGGTGAACGACGACACCCTCGCGCTGCTCGGCGCCGAGCTGGACTTCGACGTCCAGGTCGTCTCGCCGGAGGACGAGGACCGCGAGCTGCTCGAGTCGTTCGACATCGAGTTCGGTGAGGACGAGGGCGGCGACGTCGAGCTCGAGGCCCGGCCGCCGGTCGTGACCGTGATGGGTCACGTCGACCACGGCAAGACCCGGCTGCTCGACGCGATCCGCAACACCAACGTCGTCAAGGGCGAGGCCGGCGGCATCACCCAGCACATCGGCGCGTACCAGGTGGTCGCGGAGACCTCGAACGGCGAGCGGACGCTGACCTTCATCGACACCCCGGGCCACGAGGCGTTCACCGCCATGCGCGCCCGTGGTGCGCAGGTCACCGACATCGCGGTGCTGGTGGTCGCGGCCGACGACGGGGTGAAGCCGCAGACCATCGAGGCGCTCAACCACGCGCAGGCCGCGGACGTGCCGATCGTGGTCGCGGTCAACAAGATCGACAAGGAGGGGGCCGACCCCGCGAAGGTGCGCGGCCAGCTCACCGAGTACGGCCTGGTGGCCGAGGAGTACGGCGGCGACACGATGTTCGTCGACGTGTCGGCGCGTGAGGGCGTCGGCATCGCCGACCTGCTCGACGCGATCATCCTGACGGCCGACGCGTCGCTGGACCTGCGGGCCAACCCGCACCAGCTCGCGCAGGGTGTCGCGATCGAGGGCCACCTCGACCGTGGCCGCGGTCCGGTGGCAACCGTTCTGGTCCAGCGCGGCACGCTGCAGATGGGTGACTCGATCGTGGCCGGCGAGGCGTTCGGCCGCGTCCGGGCCATGCTCGACGAGAACGGCGACCAGGTCGACGAGGCGGGCCCGTCCCGCCCGGTGATGGTGCTCGGCCTGACCGCGGTCCCCGGGGCCGGCGACTCCTTCATCGTCGTCACCGAGGACCGGATGGCCAAGCAGATCGCCGAGAAGCGGCAGGCCCGCGAGCGCAACGCGCAGCTGGCTGCGTCCCGCGGCCGGGTCACGCTGGAGGAGATGTTCGAGAGCCTCAAGCGTGGCGAGTCCGCTCAGCTCAACCTGATCCTCAAGGGCGACGTGTCCGGCTCGGTCGAGGCGCTGGAGGACGCGCTGCTGAAGATCGACGTCGGCGACGACGTCACGCTGCGCGTCATCGACCGCGGGGTCGGCGCGATCACCCAGAACGACGTGAACCTCGCGGTCGCGTCCGACGCCGTCATCCTCGGCTTCAACGTCCGTCCCGCGGAGCGGGTCGGCGACCTGATCGACCGGGAGGGCGTCGACGTCCGGTACTACTCGGTGATCTACCAGGCGATCGACGACGTCGAGCTCGCGCTGCGCGGGATGCTCAAGCCCGAGTTCGAGGAGGTGCAGCTCGGCACCGCCGAGGTGCGCGAGGTGTTCCGCTCCTCCAAGTTCGGCAACATCGCCGGCTGCCTGGTCCGGTCCGGCACGATCGTGCGCAACTCCAAGGCACGGCTCGTGCGCGACGGCGCCGTGGTGGCGGACAACCTCTCGATCGAGTCGCTGCGCCGGTTCAAGGACGACGCGACCGAGGTCCGGGAAGGCTTCGAGTGCGGTATCGGCCTCGGCTCGTTCAACGACATCAAGGTCGACGACGTGATCGAGACGTACGAGCTGCGCGAGAAGCCGCGCACCTGACAGCCCGGGGCGGACCATGTTCGTGGGAACCCTCGGGCTCGACCTGCTGCTCGGCGACGTGCACTCCCTGAAGGACAAGCGCGCCGTGGTGCGGCCGATCGTCGCCGAGCTGCGTCGCCGGTTCGAGGTGGCGGCCGCCGAGGCCGGCCACCTCGACCTGCACCGCAGAGCGCTGGTCGGGGTGGCTGTGGTGGCTCCCGATGCGGCGCACTGCACCCACGTGCTGGACGCGTGCGAGCGGCTGGTCGCCGGCCGCCCGGAGATCGAGCTGCTGTCGGCACGACGCCGGCTGCATTCCGAGGAGGACGAGTGAGCGCCCAGCAGGCCCGTGCCCGCAAGCTGGCCGAGCGGATCCAGGTGATCGTCGCCGAGACGCTGGAGATGCGGGTCAAAGACCCGCGGCTCGGGTTCGTCACGATCACCGACGCGCGGGTGACCGGGGACCTGCGCGAGGCCACGGTCTTCTACACGGTGTACGGCGACGACGCGGCCAGGGCCGACACCGCCGCGGCGCTGGACAGCGCGCGCGGCGTCCTGCGTACGGAGGTGGGACGGCAGACCGGCGTCCGGCACACGCCGTCGCTCGCGTTCGTTGCCGACGCGCTCCCCGAGAACGCCCAGGTGATCGACGAGCTGCTGGTGCGTGCCGCCGCCTCGGACGCCGAGGTGCAGCGGGCCGCCGCCGGCGCCACGTACGCCGGCGAGCCGGACCCGTACCGGAAGCCGACCGAGGAGGCCGACGAGGCGGACCAGGCCGACGAGGCCGACCGGAGCCGCCGGAGCCGCCGGGGCCGCCGGAGCCGCCGGAGCCGCCGAGAACGGGCACGCCGACGGCTGAGCCGGGGGAGCGGACCGAGCCGCCGTCGGGTCTCGTCGTCGTCGACAAGCCGGCCGGGCCGACGTCCCACGACATCGTGGCCCGGGTGCGCCGGCTGGCCGGTACCCGGCGCGTCGGCCATGCCGGCACCCTGGACCCCGCCGCGACCGGTGTCCTGCTGCTGGGCCTGGGCCGGGCCACCAAGCTGCTCGGCCACCTCGCGCTGGCCGACAAGGACTACCTGGCCACCATCAGGCTCGGCGGGTCGACGAGCACCGACGACGGCGAGGGCGAGCCGCTCTGGGGTGCCTCCACCGCCGCGCTGACCGAGGAGCAGGTCCGGTCCGCCGCCGGCGGCTTCACCGGGCCGCTCATGCAGGTCCCGTCCGCGGTGTCGGCGGTGAAGGTCGACGGGGTCCGCGCCTACGCGCGGGTCAGGGCCGGCGAGCAGGTGGAGCTCGCGGCCCGGCCGGTGGTCGTCGCGTCCTTCGAGGTGCTGGCGCTGCGCCGGCCGGCGCCGGACCTGCTCGACGTGGACGTCGCGGTCAGCTGCTCGACGGGCACGTACGTGCGAGCGCTGGCGCGCGACCTGGGCGCACGGCTGGGCGTCGGCGGTCACCTGGTCGCCCTGCGACGGACCCGGGTCGGGGCGTTCACCGCGGCGCAGGCCAGCACGCTCGCCGAGCTCGAGGAGGACTTCCGGTACGTCCCGCTGGCCGAGGCGGTCGCGGCGCAGTTCCCGCGCCTGGACGTCGACGCCGAGGCCGCCGCGGCGGTCGGGCACGGGCGACCGTTGCCGTTGCCGTTGCCGGGCACCCAGCCCGCCGGCGCCCCGGCCGACGGGCCGGTCGGCGTCTTCGGCCCGGACGGCGCCGTGCTGGCGCTGATGGCACCGCGCGACGGGGTGCTACGGGCGCTGGTGGTCTTCGCCCCCGCCCAGCCGTAGCCGGTCGCTACGGCAGGATGTCCGCGTGTCCGAGCACCGACCGGGGCTGCCGGTCCAGACCAGGGTCTGGCGGGGCGGCACCGCACCAGCCGCCGTCGGACCGTCGGTCGTCACGATCGGCGTCTTCGACGGGGTGCACCGCGGCCACCGGGTCGTCGTCGGCCGGGCCGCGCAGGTCGCCGCGGCCGCGGGAGTCCCGTTGGTGGCGGTCACCTTCGACCCGCACCCCGCGGACGTGGCCAGACGGGGCACCCCGCCGGCGCGGCTGTGCTCGGTCGTCCAGCGCGCCGAGCTGCTCCAGGAGGCCGGCGCCGACGGGGTGTGGGTCATCCCGTTCACGACCGAGCTCTCCCACCTGAGCCCCGAGGTGTTCGTCACCGACCTGCTCGTCGCCGGGCTCGCCCCGGTGGCCGTGGTCGTCGGGGCGGACTTCCGGTTCGGGCATCACGCCGCGGGCGACGTGGGCACGCTCGCCGAGCTGGGCGCCCGGTACGGGTTCACGGTCGAGGCGGTCGGGCTGGTCGGGCGCGACGGTCCGCAGGCCTGGTCCAGCACCGCGGTCCGGACGATGCTGGCCGACGGGGACGTCGAGGGGGCCGCCGAGGTCCTGGCCCGTCCGCACCGGGTCGAGGGCGAGGTCGTGCACGGCGACCACCGCGGCCGCAAGCTGGGCTTCCCGACCGCGAACCTGGACCCCGACGAGCGCGCCGCCGTCCCGGCGGACGGGGTGTACGCCGGCTGGCTGGTCCGGCCCGGCGGGGAGCGGCTGCCGGCGGCCGTCTCGGTCGGGACCAACCCCACGTTCGACGGGGTCCAGCGCCGGGTCGAGGCCTACGTCCTGGACCGCGACGACCTGGACCTGTACGGCGAGCAGGTGGGCGTGGACTTCGTCCGCCGGGTCCGCCCGATGGTCCGGTTCGACTCGGTGGACGAGCTGGTGGACCAGATGGGCCGCGACGTCGAGCAGATCCGAACCGTCCTCGAGCCCGGGCCGGACGGGTCCGGCTGACCGCGCTCGGTTCGGAGCGTCGTCGTCCCGCTGGTAGGCTGAGCCCGCCGTTCGAACGGCCGCGGAGCGAGAGAGCCCGGGTGGACCTGCCCCGGAGCGCCGCGCAACAACAGACGAAGGAGCACAGTGCCGCTCGACAGCGCCACCAAGCAGCAGATCGTGTCCGAGTACGGGACCAACGCGAGCGACACCGGCTCCCCCGAGGTCCAGGTAGCCCTGCTCACCAAGCGGATCTCGGACCTCACCGAGCACCTGAAGCTGCACAAGCACGACCACCACTCACGGCGCGGGCTGCTCCTTCTGGTCGGCCAGCGCCGCCGCCTCCTGCAGTACCTGCAGAAGACGGACATCCAGCGCTACCGCAGCCTGATCGAGCGGCTCGGCCTGCGCCGGTAGACCCTAGGAGCGGCACCCATGGTGCCGCTCCTGTTTCGTACCACCGCACGTCCGCGACACCCGCTCCGCCCAGCAGCACCCGCTCCACAGCGCATACCCGAACGACGACGCACCCGCCCCGACCGGGGCGGACACACACCGGCGCCGCCGCCGGACGAGGCCACAGGTCTCGGTCCTCGGTAGTGGCCCCCGGGACGGCCCAACGCCGAGACCCGGGCGCCTCGATCGAAGACCGGCACCTTGCCCAACGGAACCCCGTCCTGCGCGCGCGGCCCCCCGCACCAAAGAGGAGGGCACCCCGTGGAGGGTCCCAAGATCAGCACCACCGAGGCCTCGATCGACAACGGCCGGTTCGGCACCCGTACGGTCCGCTTCGAGACCGGGCGGCTGGCCCGCCAGGCCGCCGGCTCCGTCGTCGCGTACCTCGACGAGGACACCATGCTCCTGTCGGCGACGACCGCGTCCAAGCACCCCAAGGACCAGCTGGACTTCTTCCCTCTGACGGTTGACGTCGAGGAGCGCATGTACGCCGCCGGCCGGATCCCCGGGTCGTTCTTCCGCCGTGAGGGTCGTCCCGTCCGAGGACGCGATCCTCACCTGCCGGCTCATCGACCGGCCGCTGCGCCCCACCTTCGTGAAGGGCCTGCGCAACGAGATCCAGGTCGTCGTGACCGTCATGGCGCTGGACCCCAAGGACCTGTACGACGTGCTCGCGATCAACGCCGCGTCGGCGTCCACCCAGATCGCCGGGCTGCCGTTCAGCGGCCCGATCGGTGCCACCCGCGTCGCTCTCATCCAGGGGCAGTGGGTCGCGTTCCCGACGCACGAGCAGCTGGAGACCGCGGTCTTCGACATGGTCGTCGCGGGCCGCGTCGTCGGCTCCGACGTCGCGATCATGATGGTCGAGGCCGAGGCCACGGCGAACACGATCGAGCTGGTCGCCGGCGGGGCCACCGCGCCGACCGAGGAGGTCGTCGCCCAGGGTCTGGAGGCGGCCAAGCCGTTCATCAAGGCGCTGTGCGAGGCGCAGGCCGCGCTCGCGGCCGACTCGGCCAAGGAGACCGGCCAGTTCCCGCTCTTCCTGGACTACCAGGACGACGTGCTGGCCGCTGTGGAGTCCGAGGTCGGGTCCGGGATCGCGCAGGCGCTGACGATCGCCGGCAAGACCGAGCGCGAGGCCGAGCTGGACCGCCTCAAGGCGCTCGCGGTCGAGGTGCTCGGGCCCAAGTTCGAGGGCCGCGAGAAGGAGATCTCCGCCGCGTTCCGCTCGGTCAACAAGAAGCAGGTCCGCCAGCGCGTGCTGCGTGACCACGTGCGTATCGACGGCCGCGGGCTGACCGACATCCGTCCGCTGTCCGCCGAGGTGCAGGTGCTCCCGCGCGTGCACGGGTCGGCGCTCTTCGAGCGCGGCGAGACGCAGATCCTGGGCGTCACCACGCTGAACATGCTCCGCATGGAGCAGCAGCTGGACACGCTGTCGCCGGACAACCGCAAGCGCTACATGCACAACTACAACTTCCCGCCGTACTCCACCGGGGAGACCGGCCGGGTCGGCTCGCCCAAGCGGCGCGAGATCGGGCACGGCGCGCTCGCCGAGCGGGCGCTGGTCCCGGTGCTGCCCGGCCGCGAGGAGTTCCCGTACGCCATCCGGCAGGTGTCCGAGGCGCTGGGGTCCAACGGCTCCACGTCGATGGGCTCGGTGTGCGCGTCCACGATGTCGCTGCTCAACGCCGGGGTGCCGCTGAAGGCGCCGGTCGCGGGCATCGCGATGGGACTCATCTCGGACACCATCGACGGGACGACCGAGTACGTGGCGCTCACCGACATCCTGGGCGCGGAGGACGCGTTCGGCGACATGGACTTCAAGGTCGCCGGGACCAAGGACTTCGTCACCGCCCTGCAGCTGGACACCAAGCTCGACGGCATCCCCGCGTCGGTGCTCGGCCAGGCGCTCACCCAGGCCCACGACGCCCGGCTGA
Source organism: uncultured Actinomycetota bacterium (assembly GCA_963771835.1). Taxonomy (GTDB): domain Bacteria; phylum Actinomycetota; class Actinomycetes; order Prado026; family Prado026; genus CAVQCJ01. The sequence continues at coordinate 1,005,535 of CAVYVA010000001.1, read as the reverse complement.
CGATCCTCGAGGTCATGGCCGAGGCGATCGACGGGCCGGACGAGATGTCCCCGTACGCCCCGCGGATCATCACGATCAAGATCCCCGTCGACCAGATCGGCGCGGTCATCGGCCCCAAGGGCAAGATGATCAACCAGATCCAGGACGACAGCGGTGCCGAGATCACGATCGAGGACGACGGCACCATCTTCATCGGCGCGACCGACGGCCTGAAGGCCGAGGCGGCCCGCACGATGATCAACGGGATCGCCAACCCGCAGATGCCGGAGAAGGGCGAGCGCTACCTGGGCACGGTCGTGAAGACGACCACCTTCGGGGCGTTCGTCTCGCTGATGCCCGGCCGCGACGGGCTGCTGCACATCTCGCAGCTGCGCAAGATGGCCGGCGGCAAGCGGGTGGAGAACGTCGAGGACGTCGTCAAGGTCGGCGACAAGGTCCAGGTCGAGATCGCGGAGGTCGACCCCCGCGGCAAGCTCTCGCTGGTGCCGGTGCTCGAGGACGCGGCGAACGGATCCGGCGGCTCGTCCGAGCCGGCGGACGGCGACAGCGTGGCGACCGGTGCGGCGACCGGCGCGCCGGCCGAGGCCGCAGTCGACGCCTGAGTTGACCACCCGGACGCTCCTGGCGGAGGCCGACGGGGGGCTGGTGCGACGCACCGAGCTCCCTGGCGGCCTCCGCGTCATCACCGAGGCCATGCCGACCGTTCGTTCGGTGACGTTCGGCATCTGGGTCGGCGTCGGCTCCCGGGACGAGTCGACCCGGCAGGCGGGCTGCTCGCACTACCTCGAGCACCTGCTGTTCAAGGGGACCGAGCGCCGCGGCGCGCTGGAGATCTCCGCCGCCGTCGACCGGGTCGGCGGGGAGATGAACGCGTTCACCGCGAAGGAGTACACCTGCTTCTACGCGCGGGTCCTGGACGCCGACCTGCCGGTGGCCGTCGACGTCGTGAGCGACGTCGTCAACTCGGCGCTGCTGCTGGACGCGGACGTCGAGAGCGAGCGAGGCGTCATCCTCGAAGAGATCGCGATGAGCGACGACGACCCGGCGGACCTCGTGCACGACGCGTTCGCGCAGGCGGTCTTCGGTGACACCCCGCTCGGTCGCCCCGTGCTCGGTACCGTGGACTCGATCGAGGGGCTGGCCAGGCGCACCATCAACGGCTACTACCAGCGGCACTACCGGCCGGAGAACATGGTCGTCGCCGCGGCCGGCAACCTCGACCACGCCCAGGTCGTGCGGCTCGTGCGCAAGGCGTTCGACGGCGCGTGGGAGATGGCCGCCAGCTCGGCGCGGCCGGTGCCGCCACGGGTCGGTTCGGCCGGGTCCAGGTCGCGCAGCCGGCGTCCGGGCACGGTGCTGCAGCCGCGACCGACCGAGCAGGCGAACTTCGTGCTCGGCGTGCCTGGTCTGTCCCGCGTCGACGAGCGCCGGTTCGCGCTCGGCGTGCTCAACGGCGTGCTCGGCGGCGGGATGTCCAGCCGGCTGTTCCAGGAGGTCCGCGAGAAGCGCGGGCTGGCGTACTCGGTGTACTCGTACAACACGCAGTACGCGGACGCGGGGTTGTTCGGCGTCTACGCGGGGTGCATGCCCGAGCGGGTCGACCAGGTGCTCGAGCTGTGCCACGGCGAGCTGGAGAAAGTGGCCGGCGCGGGGATCACGGCCGAGGAGCTGCGCCGCGGGCAGGGGCAGCTGCGCGGGTCCCTGGTGCTCGGGCTCGAGGACACCGGCTCGCGGATGAGCCGGATCGGCAAGAGCGAGCTGGTGTACGGAGAGCTGCTGGGCGTGTCCGAGCTCCTGCGCCGCATCGATGCCGTGACACTGGACGACGTGCGCGAGGTGGCCGAGACGCTGCTGGCCGCGCCGCCGACGCTGGCGGTGATCGGTCCGTTCGAGCAGACCCGGACGTTCCCCGCGGCCGTGGCCTGATGACCGGGCCGATCCGCGTCGCCGTCCTCGGCGCGCGCGGCCGGATGGGCAGCACGGTCTGCCGCGCGGTGGAGGCGGCTCCGGACCTCGTGCTGGTGGCGGCCGGCGACGTGGCCGACGGCGTGCGCGACCCGGCGGCGGAGGCGGTGGCGGCCGGCGCGCAGGTGGCGGTCGACTTCACCACGCCGGCGGCCGTGCTCGACAACATCAGCACCCTGGTGGCCGGCGGGGTGCACACCGTCGTCGGCACCACCGGGTTCGACGACGCGAGGCTCGACGCCGTGCGGGAGATGCTGGCGGCGGCTCCCGCCGTCGGCGTCCTGGTCGCCCCCAACTTCGCGCTCGGCGCGGTGCTGTTGATGCGGTTCGCCCGCGAGGCGGCCCGGTACTACGAGTCGGTCGAGGTCGTCGAGCTGCACCATCCGGACAAGGTCGACGCCCCGTCCGGCACCGCGCGGCGCACTGCGGCGCTGATCGCACAGGCCCGCGCGCAGGCCGGGCTCGGACCGGTGCCCGACGCGACCTCGACCGGGCTGCCCGGAGCGCGCGGCGCCGCCGTCGACGGTGTGCCGGTGCACTCGGTGCGTCTGCGCGGGCTGGTCGCGCACCAGGAGGTGCTGTTCGGCGGCCCGGGGGAGCTGCTCACCCTGCGGCACGACTCGCTGGACCGCGAGTCGTTCATGCCGGGGGTGCTGATCGGCATCCGCGCGATCGCCGGCCGTCCCGGCCTGACCGTCGGGCTCGAGGCGCTGCTCGACCTCGGCTAGCTGTTCGGCTCGACGTCCGGCGGGTGCGTGAGCACCCACACGTCGAGCCCCGCCACGACGACCGACGCGTGGACCTCCCAGCCGCTCCCGCGGTACAGGTCGAGGTTGCCGGGGTTGGTCGTCTCCAGCACGGACGTCTGGCCGGCCGCGCCGGCGAGCTCGAGCCCCGCCGCCATCACGGCACGCCCCAGCCGGCGGCCGGCATGGTCGGGGTGGGTGGCCAGGACGCCCAGGTACCAGTGCGGGTGCGCCGGGATCGCCCCGTGCACGGCGTCGTCGTAGGCCGCGAGCCGGGCCGCGTCCGCAGGCGGCAGCGGGGGTGGCGCCGACCAGTCCCGCTTCGCGTCCGGCGGGTCCCACATCGCGACGGCCGCGCCGCCCTCGGCCACGAAGACTCCGCCGGAGCGGACCCTCCGGTCGAACAGCCACCCGGCGAAGGCTCCCGCGCTCGAGCCGTACGTGGCGTCGTCCGGGAAGAAGTACCGGAACGCCGGGTCGGCCACGAACGCCGCGACCACCGTCTCGACGACCCGGTCGCGGTCGGCCTCGGTCGCGGTCGTCACGTCGGCTGCCGGCACGAGCCGCGACGATACAGAACAGCACCCTCCTTGCCTGCGGGGGTCGGGCCGGGACGACGGCTCAACCGCCGGCGGCGTGGGCGCGCAGGATCTCCGACCAGCTCCGGGCCGGTGCAGCCGCGGGGACCAGCGCCCAGGCGGCGCCGGCGTCGTCGAGGACCACCTCGTACGTCGGCAGCGTGTGCTGCTCGGCGGTGAGGCAGCGGCCGGTGCTGAGCTCGAACCGGTACCAGTGCGACGGGCACACCAGTACGTCGCCGCGGACGAGTCCCTCGACCAGGCGCCCGCTGCGGTGCGGGCAGAGCGCGTCGACGGCGTACGTCCGGCCGGCCACGACGAACACGGCCAGCTCGCGGTCACCGTGCCGGACCGTCCATCGGGTGCGCCCGCGGGCCGCGCCAAGCGGGACCCGGTCCAGTGGCGGCGGAGCCGGCTGGTCGGACATCGTCAGACGCAGCCGAGCTCGAGCGTGCCCAGCCGGTCGATGGTGGCGACCACGACGTCGCCCGCCCGCACCGGGACCGCTGCGGTGAGCCCGCCGGAGAGCACGATCTGGCCGGCGGTCAGCCCTTCGCCGTCGGCGGCGAGCGAGCGGACCAGCCAGGCGACCGCGGCCGCGGGGTGCCCCAGCGCCGCGGCGCCCGACGCCGTGGCCACCACGTCGCCGTCGTGCTCGAGCACCACCCCGACCAGTCGCAGGTCGATGCCGGTCGCGGGTACCGGCGACCCGACCACGAACCGGGCGGCGGAGGCGTTGTCGGCGACGACGTCGGGCATCGTGAAGCGGTAGTCCAGGTAGCGCGAGTCGAGCACCTCGATCCCCACGGCGACGGCCGCGGTGGCGGCCAGCACGTCCGCCGCGGTGGCGTTCGGCGCGTCCAGGTCGCGGCCCATCACGAACACGATCTCCGGCTCCGCGCGGGGCTGGATGTGCTGGTCCACCTCGAGCAGGGCACCGATGTCCAACGCGTGCTCGGCGGCGAGGAAACCGCGGATCGGCTCGCTGACCCCGACCTGCACCTGCTTGGCCCGTGAGGTGACGCCGAGCTTCCAGCCCACCTGGGGACCCGCCTGTTCGCGCAGCACGCGTTGCACGGCGTAGGCCGCCGCCAGGTCCAGGCCGGGGACGTCGCCGGTGAACGAGCCGATCGCGGTGCGGTTCTCGCGCGCCTTGACCAGCCGGGCCGCGACGTCGGCGATCTCGGCGCTGTCCGTACCAGGACTGTTCTGCGGCACGGCTCGTCCTCCTCAGTCGACGACGCGGACGGTGACCGCGCCCAGCCGGTCGAACTCGGCCCGGTAGACCTCGCCTGGGCGCATCGGCACCGCTGCGTGCAGGGCGCCGGTCATCACCAGGTGGCCGGCCTCGAGCGCGACCCCGGACGTTCCGAGCGTGTTGGCCAGCCACGCGACCACGGCGACCGGGTCGCCGAGCGCGGCGGCGCCGGCGCCGGTGTCCACCAGCGCGCCGTTGCGGGTGAGCGTCATGCCCACCAGCCGCACGTCGAAGCCGGTCAGCGGGACCAGCCGGCTGGCGGTGGCCACCGCGCCGTTGGAGGCGAGGTCGGAGACGGTGTCGGCGAGCTTGATCCGCCAGTCCGCGAACCGCGAGTCGACGATCTCGACCGACGCGGCAGCGCCCGCGATCGCGCGGTAGGCGTCGGAGACGCTCACTCCGGGCCCGGTGAGCGTCTCGCCGAGGACGAACACGATCTCCGCCTCGATCTTCGGCTGGATGAACCGACCGGCCGACACCGCGTCGCCGTCCCGGTACACGGTCGAGGCCAGCACCGGGCCGTAGTCGGGGGAGTCGACGCCGATCATCTTCTGCATGGGCTTGGAGGTCAGCCCCACCTTGTAGCCGACGATGCTGTCGCCGTCGGCGAGCAGCAACCGGGTCAGCTCGGACTGCACGGCGTACCCGTCGGCCATCCCCAGGGTCGGGTCCTCGTCGGTGAACGGGGCGATCGCCACCCGGTCCCGGCGGGCCTCGTACAGCGCCCTGGCCTTGCCGGGGACATCGGTGATCGGCATGTCAGCCCTCCCTGCGGTAGACGGCGCGGGCGGACCAGCCGAGCCGGTGCGAGACGGCCTCGCCGGCCTCGACGACGGCGGGAGCCAGCCGGCGGCGGTTGGCGGCGCCCAGCCGCGCGCTGGGGGCGCCGATGCTGATCGCCGCGACGACGACCCCGCGTGCGTCGAAGATCGGGGCGGCCAGCGACACGACGCCCACCTCCCGTTCCTCGACGGCCTCGGCCCAGCCGCGGCGGCGGACCTTGTCCAGCTCGGCCTCCAGCGCGGACCGGTCGGTGATCGTGTCCGGGGTCAGCGCGTGCAGCGTCATCCGGTCCAGCAGGTCGGACAGCTCGGCGGCCGGCAGGTGCGCCAGGAGCACCTTGCCGGAGCTGGTGGCGTACGCGGGCACGCGGCGCCCGGTCTCGGTGAACAGCCGCAGGGTCTGCGGGCTCTCCAGCCGGTCGATGTAGACGACGTCGGCGCCGTCCAGGACGCCGACCTGGGAGGACTCGCGGGTCTCCTCCCGCAGCTGGGCGAGCACGCCGCCGGCGGCGGCGTGCAGGTCGAGGTGCACCTTGACCGCCTCGCCGAGCTCGAACATCACCAGGCCCAGCCGGTAGCCGCCGGAGACCGGGTCCTTCTCGACCAGGCCCTCCTGGGTGAGCGTGGTGAGGAGCCGGTGCACCGTGCTCTTCCCGAGCCCCAGGCGGCGGGCGAGCTCGGACACGCCGATCTGCTCCTCGCGGGACAGGAACTCCTTCAGCAACCGGGCGGCGCTCCGGACGGTCGAGAGCCCTTCGGAGGCCCGGGCGGTCGTCGCGTCGTCGGCGGTCACCTCGCGCCCCCCGCACCGGCGGCCGGCGGGGTCCACTGCTGCCGTCCGCCGACGCTGGCCAGCAGGGTCTTGCGCACGGTGTCCGGGTCGGGGGAGTCCTCGCGGGCCAGGGCGGCCAGGTCGTCGTCGCGCGGGGCGATCGTCGCGGCGAGCAGCGCCTGGGCCCGGGTCAGCCCGGCCCGTGCGGCACCGGCCATCTCGTCCACGAGCGCCTCGCGCCCGCGGACCCGGCTGCGGATGGTCTCGAAGTCGCGCGCGACGGCCGAGTGGCTGTTCGCCATCCCGGTTCCGACGTGCGAGGCCTGGTGCGCCGACAGCCCGGCGCCCGGCTCGGCGACGAAGTGGTACAGGACGGTGCTGAGCCCGAGCGTGTGCCGCACCTCGTCGAACGCGGGACCGCCGCTCTCGTCGACCAGTCCGAGCGCGGGCACCACCACCGGGTCGAAGAAGCGCAGCGTCCAGCGCAGCCCGTCGAGCTCTCCGGGCAGCTCGACCTCCTCGCCCTGCAGCGGCCCGAACGACTCCACGGTGCCGATGACGTGCAGGTTGCGGGTGCCGACCGCCGCGACGTGCAGCGGGCCGCCCGCCAGCAGCGGCATCCGACCGCGGACGGCCGCCGGGAAGGTCAGGGCCTGCGCAAGGTAGGAGCGGTGGATCTCGTGCACGTAGCCCGCGACCGCCGCGCGCATCTGCTCGGGGGTGGGCATCGGCGTCCCCTCACGTGTTCCTGTACTCGTTCGTTCCCGCATCCGGAACGGGGGTCCTTTATCCGGAACCGTAGGCGGGCTACGGTCATCTCGTCAAGGACTCTCCAGTGGAGGCACCATGGGCGTCCTGCGCCTGGCCCACGTCGACGTGCGCACCCCCGACCTCGAGCTGTCGACGGCGTACTACACCGAGGTGCTCGGGCTGCAGCTGGTCCGGCGGGACGAGGAGGCCGCGTACTTCAAGTGCTGGGACGAGGAGGACCACCACTCGTTGAAGCTGCGGTACTCGCCCCGCCTCGGGCTCGACCTGTTCTCGTTCCGGGTCGAGCGCGAGGACGACCTGCACGACCTGGAGAAGGCGGTCGAGGGGTACGGCTGCCAGGTGCAGCGGGTCTCCCGTGGCGAAACGGTCGGTCAGGGCGAGTCGATCCGGTTCGAGATCCCGTCCGGGCAGGTGATGGAGCTGGTCTGGGACCTGGAGAAGACCGGCAACCTGCTCGGCAAGCTCAACCCGTCGCCGGTGCCGCCGATGGACATGCCCGGCATCGCCCCGCCGCGGCTGGACCACATGCTCATCAACGCCGAGGAGGTCGGCGAGGCGTACACGTTCTTCACGAACGTGCTCGGGTTCCGGATGACCGAGCAGGTGATCGACTCGAACGGCCACCAGATGGGTGTCTGGCTGGAGCGGTCGCACTCCCCGCACGACCTCGCGATCGTCAACGGCCCCAACGGGGCGCTGCACCACTTCGCGTTCTGGCTCGACGACTGGGACCAGGTGCGCAAGGCGGCGGACATCCTCGCGTACAACGGGGTGCAGATCGACCAGGGCCCGACCAGGCACGGGGTGACCCGCGGCAACACCATCTACTTCTTCGACCCGCTCGGCATGCGCAACGAGGTGTTCACCGGCGGGTACCGGCCCGACCCGGACTTCCCGTCGATCACCTGGACCGAGGAGCAGTTCGGTCGCGGGCTCTTCTACTACGAGAACGTCGTCAGCCAGCGATTCCTGAGGATGCACACATGAGCGACCGGATCCTGCGCCTGCAGCACGTCGAGATTCGCGTCCCCGACCTGGAGCTGTGCACCGCGTACTACACCGAGGTCCTCGGGCTCGTCGAGGTCGAGCACGAGGAGGGCCGGGTCTTCCTCAAGTGCTGGGACGAGCACGAGCACCACTCGGTCGTGCTGCGGCAGGCGCCCACGTACGGGCTGGACCACATGTCGTTCAAGGTGGCCGAGGCCGGCGACCTGGACTTCTACACCGAGCGGGTCGAGGCGTACGGCCTGGCGGTCAAGCGGTACGCGCGCGGCGAGCTGGGCCCGGGATGGGGTGAGGCGATCCGCTTCGAGGCGCCGTCGGGTCACCTCGTCGAGCTGGTGCACGGCATGGAGAAGGTGGGCAACCTGCTGCCGCTGACCAACCCGCCGCCCAAGCCGGCCGGCCTGGTCGGGATCGCGCCGCCGCGGCTGGACCACATCTTCATCATGGCCGAGGACGTCGAGGCGACGACGCGGTTCTTCATCGACGTGCTGGAGTTCCGGCTGACCGAGCAGATCGTGGCCAACGACGGGCACCAGCTGGCGACCTGGATGGAGCGGTCGCACACCCCGCACGACATCGCCGTGGTCACCGGCCCGAACGGTGCGCTGCACCACTTCGCGTTCTGGCTGGACGACTGGAACGCCGTGCGCGAGGCCGCCGACCACCTGGCCTACAACGGGGTCGTCATCGACGTCGCGCCGACCAGGCACGGCGTCACGCGCGGCTACACCATGTACTTCTTCGACCCGGTCGGGAACCGCAACGAAGTCTTCACCGGCGGCTACTGGGTCGACCCGGACTTCGAGCCGATCACCTGGACCGAGGAGGAGATGGGCCGCGCGATGTTCTACTACGCGCGCGAGGTCAACGAGCGCTTCTTCACGGTGCACTCGTGACGACGCCCGCCGACCTGCAGCGGCCCGAGTTCCGGCGGACCGACCGCACCGACGCGCCGCTGTACCTCGCCCGCTACACCGAGCGGCGCGACCGCGAGGCGATGCCGGGCGGCGACGTGGAGGCCGAGGACGCCACCGTCCCGCTGTACCTGCGCCGCTTCCGCGAGCGTGCCCGCGACGGCAGCTCCTCCGGCGCGGCGGTGCAGCTGGAGGTCGAGGGGGAGCTGTTCACCCGCGAGTTCGCCGGCACCAGCCGGGAGAAGGAGATCGCGGCGCCGCTGGAGCGGCGCGACCTGGAGCAGTTCGTCGCGGAGATCCGGATCATCCGGCACGGGATCACCCAGGGGTACTCGACCGACGCGGGGCTCACCCCGATGGGCGGGTGGCAGGCGCACCAGCGTGGGCACAGCCTGTCCAAGAGCATCAAGGAGGGCCAGCCCGTCCGGATCGTCTGCGCCGACACCAACCGCGCCAGGCAGACCGCGGAGCAGCTGCACCGGGGCGTGCTGGACGGCCTGCAGCAGTGGGGCCGCACCGCGGCCGTGACCGCCCCGGAGGCGGTTCCCGAGCTGGCCAACTTCCAGGTGTGGACCCCGGACGGCCCGCGTGACGTGACCTCGGCGTTCCGCCAGTACCAGGCGCTCATGGAGAAGCTGGAGCGGATGTCCGTCGGCGAGCGCCCGCGCTGGCTGGTGGAGATCGACCGCTTCTACCGCACCCAGCTCGGCGGCGCCGACCCGATCCACCTGTGGATGACGGTCCCGCTCATGTACTTCGAGCCGCCGCAGGCGTGCGTCCGGCGGCTGTGGCGCGGGTTCCACCGGCTGGTCGCGGACAGCGAGGACGGCACCCGGATCCTGGCTGCGACCCACTCCGGCCCGATCCGGGCCTTCGCGACGTGGGCGCACGGCTACGACCCCGGCGAGCCGTACAACACCGAGGAGGTCGTGGTGAAGATCCGCCGGGGCGGTGGGACGGCGCTGGTCGCCTACCGCAACCGGGTGACCGAGGTGAACGTCCCGCCGCCGGACGACCTCCCGGTGTGGGAGACCTAGCCGTGGCCACGTCTGGCGCGGCGGTCGCCGCGATCGTCGGCCCCGGCAACATCGGCACCGACCTGCTCGCCAAGCTCGGGCGCAGCGAGCACGTCGAGGTCGCGTACGTCGTCGGGGTGGTCGAGTCCGACGGGCTGGCGCGCGCACGCGAGCTGGGGCTGGCAGCCTCGGCGGAGGGCGTCGACTGGCTGCTGCGCCAGGACCCGCTGCCGTCCATCGTGTTCGAGGCGACGTCGGCGAAGGCGCACCGGGCCAACGCGCCCCGCTACGCGGAGGCCGGCATCACCGCGATCGACCTCACCCCGGCGGCGATCGGCCCGCTGGTCTGCCCGCCGGTGAACCTGCGCGAGCACCTGGGCGCGCCGAACGTCAACATGATCAGCTGCGGGGCGCAGGCGACGGTGCCGATCGTGCACGCCGTCTCGTCGGTCGTGCCGGTGCCGTACGCCGAGATCGTCGCCAGCGTCGCGTCGAAGTCGGCCGGCCCAGGGACGCGGGCCAACATCGACGAGTTCACGCACACGACCAGCCGGGCGGTCGAGAAGGTCGGCGGCGCGCTGCGCGGGAAGGCGATCATCGTCCTGAACCCGGTCGAGCCGCCGATGATCATGCGCGACACGGTCTTCTGCGCGATCCCGGCGGACGCCGACCGGGACGCGATCACCGAGTCCGTGCTGCGGCGGGTCGCGCAGGTGCAGCAGTACGTGCCCGGGTACACGCTGCGCGCCGACCCGCAGTACGACGACGCCCGGGACACCTGGGGCGGCAACGCGCGGGTGGCGGTGTTCCTGCAGGTGCGCGGGGCCGGGGACTACCTGCCCGAGTACGCCGGCAACCTCGACATCATGACGGCGGCGGCGGCCCGGGTCGGCGAGGTCGTCGCCGCCGAGCAGCGGGCCGGGGTGGGCCCATGAGCACCCCGGCGCCGGCCGCGCCCACCGACGCCCGCGACGTGCGCATCACCGACACGACGCTGCGCGACGGCAGCCACGCGATGGCGCACCAGTTCACCGAGGAGCAGGTCCGGACCACGGTGTCGGCGCTGGACGCCGCCGGCGTCTCGGTCATCGAGGTGACCCACGGCGACGGGCTCGGCGGGTCGTCGTTCAACTACGGGTTCTCCCGGGTGGACGAGATCGGGCTGATCGCCGCGGCGGTCCAAGAGGCCCGCCAGGCCCAGATCGCCGTGCTGCTGGTCCCCGGGATCGGCACGCTGGACGACCTGCGCAAGGCGCGCGGGGCGGGGGCGTCGATCGCACGTGTCGCGACGCACTGCACCGAGGCCGACGTGTCGGTCCAGCACTTCGGGATCGCCCGCTCGCTCGGGATGGAGACGGTCGGGTTCCTGATGATGGCGCACCGCACGGACCCCGCCACGCTCGCCCGGCAGGCCCGCATCATGGTCGACGCCGGCGCGCAGTGCGTCTACTGCGTCGACTCGGCCGGCGCGCTGGTCCTCGGCGACGCGCAGGAACGGGTGAAGGCGATCCACGACGAGATCGGCGCAGAGGCCCAGGTCGGTTTCCACGGCCACCAGAACCTCTCCCTCGGCGTGGCCAACTCGGTGCTCGCCTTCCAGAACGGGGCGAGGCAGATCGACGGCGCGCTGTGCGCCCTCGGAGCCGGCGCCGGCAACTCCCCGACCGAGGTGCTGGCGGCGACGTTCGACCACCTGGGCATCAAGACCGGCGTGGACGTCGGTGGCGTCCTGGCGGCGGCCGAGGAGGTCGTACGGCCGTTCCTGCCGCGCTGGCCGAAGATGGACCGCAGCGCGATCGTGCAGGGCTGGGCGGGTGTCTACAGCTCGTTCCTGCTGCACGCAGAGCGGGCGGCCGAGCGGTACGGCGTGCCGGCGCACGAGATCCTGCAGCGGGTCGGGGAGCTGGGGTACGTCGGAGGTCAGGAGGACATGATCATCGACGTCGCGCTGCAGATCAGCCACGAACGGGACCTCGCGGCCACCGGAGCGCGCTGATGGAGCTGATCACGCACGTCATCGACGGCGAGGCGGTGGAGTCGGCCGACGGTGCGCGGTTCGCCTCCGTCGACCCGTGGACCCAGCAGCCGTGGGCCGAGGTGGCACTCGGCGGTGCGGTCGAGGCGGACCGCGCTGTCCGCGCCGCGCGCAGGGCGTTCGACGAGGGACCCTGGCCGAGGATGAGCCGGGCCGAGCGCGGCGCCCTGCTGCACCGGCTCGCCGACCTCGTGCTCGAACACACTCCCGAGCTCGCCGCCGCCGACAGCTCGGACATGGGCAAGCCGTTGCGCGACATGCGCACGGCCGACATCCCGCGGACCGCCGCGAACTTCCGGTTCTTCGCCGACCACGCCCGGCTGGCGACCGGCGAGACGTACCCGATGGACTCCGGGCACCACGCGTACAGCCGGTTCGACCCGGTCGGCGTCGTCGTGGCGATCGCGCCGTGGAACTTCCCGCTCATGCTCGAGTCCTGGAAGATCGCACCCGCGCTGGCCTGGGGGAACACCGTCGTCCTCAAGCCCGCCGAGGACACCCCGGCGTCCGCGACGGTCCTGGCTCGGCTCGCGCTCGAGGCGGGCCTGCCACCGGGCGTGCTCAACGTCGTGCACGGCTACGGACCGGACTCGGCCGGGTCCGCGCTCACCGAGCACCGCGGCGTCGACCGGATCACGTTCACCGGCGAGTCCGGCACCGGACGCGTGATCGCCCGGGCCGCGTCGGCCAACCTCGTGCCGGTCAGCCTCGAGCTCGGTGGCAAGGGCGCCAACCTGGTCTTCGACGACGCCGACCTCGAGTCCGCCGTCGACTGGTCGATCAGGGCTGTCTTCCTCAACGCCGGACAGGTCTGCCTGGCCGGCAGCCGGCTGTACGTGCAGCGCGGGGTGTACGAGGAGTTCCTGGACCGGTTCGTCGCGGCGGCGGAGGCGATGGTGGTCGGCGACCCCAAGGACGACGGGACGCAGATCGGCCCGCTCGCCTCGGAGGAGCACTACAAGAAGGTGCGCTCGTTCGTCGAGGAGGTCGAGGCGGGGTCGGGGCTGGTGCGCACCGGCGGGCTGGGCGACGGCTGGGTGGTCCGTCCGACCGTGGTCGTCGAGCCCGCACCGGACTCGCGCGTCGTGCGCGAGGAGGTGTTCGGCCCGGTCGTCACGGTCATGCCGTTCGACACCGAGGGCGAGGCGGTGGCATTGGCCAACGACACCCGGTACGGCCTCAACGCGATGCTCTTCACCGAGAACCTGTCCCGCGCGCACCGGGTGGCGGCGGCGCTGCGAGCCGGCACGGTGTGGGTCAACTGCTTCTTCATCCGGGACCTGCGCGCTCCGTTCGGCGGGGTTGGCGACTCCGGCATCGGGCGCGAGGGCGGGACGTTCAGCCGCGAGTTCTTCACCGAGCCGAAGGCCGTGGTCATGGACATCCGCGCCGACGGGTCCGGCCGGTGAGCGACCTGACCGCCTTCGGTCCCGACGGCGGCCTGTGCGTCGTCGTCGGGGCCACCGGGTCGCTCGGCTCGGCCGTGACCCGGCGGCTCGTCGCGCGTGGGCTGCCCGTGCTCGCGGTGGCACGCGGCAAGGAGGCGCTCGACGAGCTGGCCGCGACCAGCCCGCTGGTCCGGCCGTGCGTGGCGGACATCGGGGACGACGCCTGCGTGCCCACGATCGCCGGCCACCTGGACGCACCGGTACGACTGGCCCTGATGTCGGCAGGGCTGCCCGTGCGCGGGTCGGCGGACACGATCGAGCCAGCGTCGCTGACCGCCGGCTTCGACATCAAGGTCGGCGGCACGCTGCGGCTCCTGCACGCCGTGCGCGACCGGATGCTCCCCGGCTCGAGGTTCGTCGCGGTCGCGGGGACGCTGGGGATCGAGCCGCGTGCCCACGAAGCGGGCCCGGGTGCCGTGAACGCCGCCGTGCTCAACCTGATGCGCCAGGTCAGCCTGCTGTACGGGCCGAGGGGCGTGACCGTGCACACGCTGGCACCGGGGCCGGCCGACACCCCGCGCCTGCACCGCATCGTGACCGCGGTGGCGGCCGAGCGCGGCGCACCGTTCGAGGAGGTGTGGGCCGAGTACCTCGCGCAGAACTCGCTCGGCCGGCTGCCGACCGTCGACGAGATCGCGTGGGCGGTGACGATGCTGCTGGACCCCGAGGCGGACATCCTGCACGGCGGTGTGCTGCACCTGGACGCCGGCGGCCTCAGAGGGTCGCTCTGAGAGCTCCCGTGACTCGAGCGTCTCAGCGCTTGTGCTCGTCCTCCCTGGACGGCCACTCGTCCCGCAGCAGCCCGTAGATCGCCAGGTCTCCCCACTCGCCCTTGAACCAGGACTCCTCGCGCAGGTGCGCCTCCTGCCGCATCCCCAGCCGTACGCACAGCCGCGCCGACGTGACGTTGCGCGGGTCCAGCTGGGCCCACACCCGGTGCAGCTCGAACACGTCGAAGGCCACCCGCACGAGCTCTTCCGCGGCTTCGGCGGCGTAACCGTGGCCGGCGTACTCGGGGTCGCACACCCAGCCGATCTCGCCCTGCCGGTCCTGCAGGCGGCCCATCGAGAGGCTGATGTCGCCGATCACGCGCTCGCCCAGCTGCACGACCAGGAACACCCGGTCGCCGTCCTTGTCCAGCCGGGTTGCCGCGCACCGCTGCGCGACGAACGCGGTCGCGGCACCCTCGGTGAGCGGCTCGGTGGTGAGGTACCGGTTCACGTCGGCGCGCCCCCGGTACGCCAGGAGGTCGCTCTCGTCACCGGGCTGCACGGCGCGTAGCACCAGCCGGGGGGTGCGCAGCGGCAGGGCCGGCTCGGGCAGGCCGTTCACAGCCCGGCCGTCAGGACCGCGCACAGCTCGGCCGGGCGGGCGATCGACGGCATGTGCCCACCGGCCAGGTGCACGGGCTGCACGCCGAGCCGCTCGCGGGCCACCCGGTCCGACCAGGCCGGGTTCACGATCCGGTCGTCCGTGCACGTCACGGACACGATCTCCGCGTCGGGCCAGTCGTCGAAGTCCGCGACCTCGGTCCACATCGAGCGCTGGAACCGCAGCCGGTCGATCCCGGCGTCGGTCTGGCTCGGGGTGCAGTCGTGGAAGAGCGTCCGACGCGCGCCGGAGGCCGAGAACCGGAAGCGGCCGGCGCCGTCGAGGTCGATCTCGTCGTCGCCCAGGGGCAGGTCGCGGTCGGCGTCCTCGACGGCGAGGTCCGCCAGGCTGCGCCCGGGCGCCCCGACGATGCCGGCGAGCATCACCAGGCGCCGGGTCCGGACCCTGGTGGCCACCAGCGGTGCGACGAGGGCGCCCAGCGAGTGCCCGACGACCACGACGTCGCCGGCGGCGCCACCGAGCGCGGCCGCGGCGACGTCCGCGTACTCGCTCAGCCCGGCGTCGAGGTCGTCGCAGGGCAGGTCGGGAGCGGCCGCGCGGTGTCCGGCCGCGCGCAGCCCGTCCACGACATCCGTCCAGGTCCAGCCGCCCAGGCAGGCCCCGTGGATCAGCAGGAAGTCGGCCATGGCGGGACGCTACGGCGGCGGCGCCCCCGAGTCACGTCCACC
Organism: uncultured Actinomycetota bacterium; assembly: GCA_963771835.1. Lineage (GTDB taxonomy): Bacteria > Actinomycetota > Actinomycetes > Prado026 > Prado026 > CAVQCJ01. The sequence goes on along the minus strand of CAVYVA010000001.1, from coordinate 990,185 downwards.
CTCTCCTGACCGAGCACACCGCGTCCGGGTTCGCGGTGACGGCGGCAACGCCCGCCGGCAGCGAGAGCGCAAACGAGCCGCGTACCTCGTCACCGGGTTCCAGCGGGACCGCCGCGGTCAGGCCGCCGGTGATGACCAGCTGGCCGGCCTCGACCGCCTGCCCGCGCTCGGCCAGTCGAGCGGCCAGCCAGGCCAGACCAGCGGCCGGGTGGCCGCCGGCGTCGGCGCCGGTCCCCGAACCGCAGGCGGATCCGTTGCGCGCCAACGACACCGACACTGCCGCCAGGTCGTCCGTCTCCAGCGCGGGGCCGACGACCACCCACGCGGCCGACGAGCCGTCGGCGGTGTTGTCCTCGATCCGGAACCGGTAGCCGGTCCACACCGAGTCGACGACCTCCAGGCACGCCACGGCCTCGGAGCACGCGGCCAGCGCCTCGTCCGGCGACACCGCCCCGGACAGCCGTCGGCCCAGCCGCAGCCCGATCTCCGGCTCGACCCGCGGTTGCAGCGCACCCTCGTGCGGGACGGCTCCGGACCCCAGCACCATCGCATCGGTCAGCGGTCCGAAGTTGGGCTCGGCGACACCCATCTGCACGCGCATCACCCGGGACGTGTAGCCGAGCTTCCAGCCGACGACGTGCTCGCCGCGGGCCAGTCGCAACGCGGTCCCCGCGGCCTGGATGGCGTACGCCTCGGCCATCGTCAGCGGGTACGTGTCCGTGAGCGGCGCCAGCGTCCGCCCCTCGGCACGCGCCTGCTGGAGCACGGACGCGACAGCGGCCGGGTGGGGGGGATCCGGCGGCTTCGCGTGCTCGGGGGTCAGTGCTCGGCCTCGTGCCCGACCACGCGCTCGGCCAGCACGATGTCGCCCGACCACCCGCAAGCCCCGCAGAAGCAGACGAACACCCGGTCGGCGGCCACCCAGTACTCGGTGGCGATCCCGCGCCCCCCGTCGGTCAGGGACAGCGCTGCGGCGCACCCCGGGCAGAACCTCGGGGCATCCCGCCGGTGCCGCTCGGCGTCCTGCGGGAACCAGCCCCGGCCGAGGTCGAGCGGGACCCGTGACGGGGCGGTGCCCGCCGCCGGACGGTCGCCCAGGGCCGTCACGAGACGCCGGCCTCCCGGTTCTCCCAGGCCTTGATGTGCAGCTTCTTGAGCGCGTCCGCCTGCGGGCTGAACTTGGAGGACGCGCCCTCGATGAAGTCGATCGCGAACTTGGGCCCGGCGTCGAACTTGTTCTTCTCGCACGGCAGGTCGATCCGCTGGTGCTCCTCGCGCACGACGCCGAGCGGGTCCTCCCCGGCCGCCACCTTCGCCATCTCCTGCTTGAACATCCGGCGCAGCATGGTCACGCCGACGTCGGAGCGGCCCAGGTGCTCGACGGTGCGGTCCGTGATCGGACCCTGGGTGACCCAGGCCATCATGTCCTGGCCCTCGACGTAGTCCGTGCGGTGCCGTCCCTCCTCGTCGAAGACCGGGATCTTGTAGTCCGGCACCACGGGCTGCTCCGGGTACTCGACGCCGACCGGCGCGTGCACCGTGTAGAGCATGAACCGGGTGGTCGTCCGGTCGATCGGCACCCGGATCTGCATCTGCTCGATGTTCGCGCCGCCGACCCGCATGTTGTAAGGGAACACGAGCGGGTGCCCGACCTTCCAGTCGTCGTCCTCCTCGGAGGCGCCCTCGACGACGCGGCGCTTGATGATCCCCCAGTCGAAGACGTCGAAGCCGACCTTGACGTGCTTCTTGGCGAACGACGCCGGCGCGTCGAAGCCACCGTGCCTGGCCATGAACTGGAAGTACCGCCCGTGCAGGAACTCGACGTGGTGCGGGTCGACCGCGTTCTCCATGATCTGGACGAAGTTGCACGGCAGGTCGGTCCACCCGATGTCGCGGACACCGTCCATGACGAACACGTCGAAGCGCGGCAGCAGCGGGGCGGGTTCGGGCCCGACGTAGGCCCAGACCAGCCCGCCCAGCTCCTGCGCCCGGCCGGCCTTCACCCGGACCCGGTCGCGAAAGTTCGTGTCGTCGCGCTCGGCCGGCTGCTCGAGGCAGTCGCCGTCGAGCCCGAAGTACCAGCCGTGGTAGGGGCAGCGGATGCCGTCGGACTCCACCACCCCGTACGCCAGCGACGCACGCCGGTGCGGGCAGGCCTCCGGCACGATCCCGTACCGTCCGCTCGCCGTCTTGAAGAGGGCGAACTCCTCGCCGAGCAGCCGGGCCTTCTTGACCGGGAACTCCTCCAGCTCGCGGGTGAAGGCCACGGGGTACCAGTAGCGTCGCAGCAGCTCGCCCATCGGCGTGCCGGGGGCGACGTCGGTGAGCTCGTCGTTCTGCTCTGCGGTCAGCATGCGTACTCCCGTTGGTCGTCGACGCGCACGGCGCCGGGGTCAGTCCAGGACCGTGACCGTGCCGGTGTTGCCGTCGACCCGCACCCGTTGGCCGGTCTTGATGTTCTTGGTGGCGAACGCGGTCCCGGTGACGGCGGGCAGGCCGTACTCGCGGCACACGATGGCGGCGTGGCTCATGATCCCGCCGACGTCGGTCACCGTCGCCGCGATCTTGCCGAACACCGGCGCCCACGACGGAGCCGTCAGCGGGGCGACCAGGATCTCGCCCTCCTGCAGCTCGCCGATGCCGTCGGCGGACAGGATCACCCGGGCCGGACCTTCGGCCAGCCCCGGCGACGCCGCGAACCCGGTCAGCGTGCCGTCCTCGGCCGCGCCGCCGAGCCACTGCTTCACGCTCTCCGAGGTGACGCCCCAGAGCATGACCGTGAACGGCTCGGTGATGACCTCCGGCGGGACGCCGAGCGCCGGCGGCGGCGACCACTGCCGCAGCGCGTCCATGATCCCCTGCCGGCGTGCGATCTCCGCCGGCCAGTACTTCGGCCCGCGGGACGGCACGCCGACCGCCCAGCCGTGGTACATGTCGAACAGCGCGACCGGGACCTCGTTGCGGCCGAGCAGGAAGATGTCGTCGGCGGCGCCCCAGAAGCCCTCCTTTGCGAAGATGCCGCCGAGCTCGCGCATCTTCCGCCAGATGATCGAGTGACCCCAGTGCTCCACGTAGAAGTTGTGGTTCTCGACGTACGGGAACACCGTGCGGGCCAGGCCCAGCTTGCCCTGGAAGGTCGCGCGGTCCTCGTCGTTCTCGATGAGCTCGGAGTACTCGGCGACGATGCGGTCGCGCTCGGCCTCGACGGCCTCGATCGGCCGCTCCAGCGACTCACCGCGGCGCACCTTGGCCACGTACCCGTTGATGAAACCGAGCGGGATGTCCAGGTTCTCCGCCCACACCTTGTCGGAGTGGTAGAAGCCGCTGCCCGCGGAGAAGTTGAACCACGGCTGCTTCGCCGCGTCCCAGGCCTGCACCCACTGGGCACCGGCGCCGTCGTCCTTGAGCCGGGCGATGACCTCGGCTGCCGGGCCGTCGAGCCGGGCGTCGATCCCGAGCTCGACCGCCAGCTTCGCGAGCTTCTTGAGCTCCTCGTCGGGCTGGAACAGGTCGACGTGGATGCCGGCGACCATCTTGGCGATCGACTGGTCCGGGATGCTCGGGAAGATCTGCTTGCAGAAGCCGAAGAAGTCCAGGTAGGCGGCGTACCCCAGGTTGAGGAACTCGAAGTGGTAGTTCCACAGCTTGAGCGTCAGGTCGATCAGCCGGTTGTACTCAGACAGCAGCTCGTAGCCGCTGCCCACGCCGCGGCCCTCGGTCAGCACCGCCATGTCCTCGCGGTCCGGCAGCGCGTGGAAGTCGATCGACTCCAGCTCGTCGATCAGCGTGCGCACCTTCGGCAGCCACGCGGCGTACAGCGTGTCCCAGTTCTGGAAGTAGTAGCCCGCGCGCTCCATGAACTCCGGGACCCGCGCGCCGATCTCCTCCGGGTCGGTGACCCCGACCGGGGTCAGGTACATGTACCCGTTGAGGAAGCGCAGGTCCACGCCCAGCGCCGGCGGGATGATGTAGTGCCGGGTGTTGTACTGCGAGAGCACGATGATCGCGAACTCCAGGATCGTCGCGTCCCACGGCGGGATCACCTCCGGGGTGTGCACGCCGTCCATGAACCAGAACGCCCCGTCCTCGTACTCGCGCCGGTCCTCGCTGAAGACGGTCGAGTACGCGTACAGCTCCTCCCACCCCTCGGCACCGGGCGGAGTGGTCATCTCGAACGGGCTGGGGAACCGCTGCTCCGCCATTGGAGTCCTCCTGGGAGACCGTGCCGATGTCCCGAGCCGGCGGCCGCGGGACGGGGAGGTACGACTAGCCGGGGGTGGTGCCTGTGCGGCCCGTCAACGGGGCCACGAGGGTGTTGACCATGCTGGTGAGGTAGTCCTCGCCGCGACGCGCGGCCGGGATCTTGGGCTTGCGGCTCCACACCGTCTCGGGCCGGCTCTGCAGCAGCAGCACGTTGTCCGGGCCGGGCAGGTGCGCGTCCAGGGCCCACTCGACGTCCTGCGGGCACCCGTAGTGCTTCTCCGCGCGCCGGGCCAGCGAGGCCACCGCGCGCACCTCGTCGTCGGTGAGACTGGGCACCGAGCGGCGCTCGTCGTCGATGGGCATCGGCTCGACGTGGTCGTGCTCGGTCAGCCGGAACTCGGTCTCCTTCGCCGAGATCGTGCGCCCGTGCACCTCGCCGATCACCTTGTCCACGAGGAAGTTGTCCGGCGTGACCGCGCCGCTGACGACGGCCTCGCCGAACCCCCAGCTGGCGTCGATCGCGACCTGCGAGCGGTCACCGTTGAGCGGGTTCAGCGTGAACGCGACGCCGGCGGACTTCGGCAGCACCATCTTCTGCACCGCGACCGCCATCGCGGCGGCCGCGTCGGTGTAGCCCATCACCCGGCGGTAGGCGATCGCGCGGTCGGTGTACAGGCTCGCCCAGCACTGCCGCACGCCCTGCAGCACGTCCTCCGCGCCGCGAACCCACAGGTACGTGTCGTGCTCACCGGCGAAGCTCGCGTCCGGTTGGTCCTCGCACGTCGCGGACGACCGGACCGCAACCGGGACGTCGTCCGTGCCGCACAGGGTGCACAGGTCGGCGTACGCCTCGACGATGGAGGTGTACAGCCCGGACGGGATCGACGCCGCCAGGATCAGCTCGCGGGCGCGCCACCCGGCAGCCGAGATCGAGTCGGTGTCCGCGGGGTCCATCGTCGCCATCAGCTCGGCCAGCTGCGGCTCGAGGCCGGCGTGCCCGAGCGTCCAGCGGAAGGCGTTGGCGCTCACGGCGAACCCCGGGGGGACCGGCAGGCCGGCGGCGGTCAGCGTCACCAGGCTGGCGATCTTGCCGCCCAGCGACTCGCAGTCCTTGAGCTGGCAGTCCTCGAACCGCAAGACATAACCCATGCAGGACCCTCCGGCCGTCACCCGGTCGTCACGCCCCCGACGCGGGGCGTGTGCCGCGAGAGTAGGTTCAGGCAGCGCCGGCCGTAAGTGTCGATCCCGCGGAGCGGAACATCGCCGTACAGTGGGCCGGGTGGCCGGCGATCCGGGGCGCGACACCGAGCTGCTCGGATCCGTCCGCAACGCCGCCCGCGTGCTGCGGGCGTTCTCCAACGCGGACCAGGAGCTGGGCGTCACCGAGCTGGCGCGACGGCTCGGGATCGGCAAGAGCACCGTCCATCGCATCGTCACCACGCTCACCGCGGAGCGGCTCCTCGAACGCGGCCGCGAGCGCGGCACCTACCGGCTGGGGCTCGCGCTGTACGAGCTCGGCACCACCGTCACCGAGCACGTCGACCTGCATCAGGCCGCGCTGCCGGTCCTCACCACGCTGCGGCACGCCACCGGCGAGATGGTGCACGTGGCTGTGCTCGACGGCCTCGAGGTGGTCTACGTCGAGCGGCTCGAGAGCCACAACATGCTGCCGATCTTCCGGCGGGTCGGGCACCGGCTGCCGGCCACCCGGACGTCCTCGGGGAAGGTGCTGCTGGCTGCGCTGCCACCGGCCGAGCTGGAGCTGCGGCTCACCGACTGGCACCCGGTCCCGGTCACGAGCCGCACGATCCTGGACCGGGACCGGCTGCTGGCCGAGCTCGCCGACGTCGCCGAACGAGGGTGGGCGGTCAACGACGAGGAGGGCCACGCCGGGGTGGTGTCGGTCGGGGCGCCGATCCGCGGGTGGGACGGCGAGGTGCTCGCGGCGATGAGCGTCGTGGGGGAGGCCAGCCGGATGCGCGGCCCGGCGATGCGGCACACCACCGCACTGCTGCTGGAGTCGGCGGCCGCGGTGTCCCGCCGGCTCGGCCATCGCCCCGGGCGCGGGCGCCCGGGGCGATGACGGTTCGCCGGCCGGACCGCTGGGTCTGGGGCGGGTCGACCGGTGATCCCGCTAGGACGCGACGCGGTACAGCCGCAACCGGCTCGGCACGCCCTTGAGCTCGTGCTCGCCGAGGTCCTCGAACACCAGCCCGCTGCCGGTGACGAGCTCCTTGACGGTCGAGGACACCACGACCTCGTCGGCACCGGCGCTGGCCGCGACCCGGGCTCCGATGTGCACGGCGATCCCTCCCGTCTGGCCGCCCCTGGTCTCGATCTCGCCGGTGTGCAGGCCGGCCCGGACCCGCAGCCCGAGCGGCTGCAGCGCCTCGGCGATCGCCTGGGCGCAGCGCACCGCCCTGGCCGGACCGTCGAACGTCGCCAGGACGCCGTCGCCGGCCGTGTCGACGACGCGACCGCGGAACCGTGCGATCAGCGCACGGACCTTCTCGTCGTGCTGGGCCAGCAGCCGTCGCCACTGCCGGTCGCCGAGCTCGCTGGCTCGCTGCGTCGAGTCGACGATGTCGGTGAACAGCACGGTGGACAGGACCCGGTCGAACACGGCCTCCTCGTCCTGCACGGAGTCCAGGAACTCGTCCAGGAACGGCAGCACGTCCGCGGGGTCGTGGTCCGCCCGCGGGGTCTGCGCGAACCGGGCCCCCGCGATGCTGTCGGCCAGGTGCCGGCCCTCGGCCGTGCTGACCATGCGGCTGAGTCCGGGCTGGACCACCAGGGTCGGGCACTGGATGGCCGGCAGCAGGTGCCGTACGTCCAGGTCCCGCCCCATCAGCTCAACGGTCAGGGCGGCTCCGGGGCTCAACGAGTGCCGGGTCAGCCGGCCGTAGCCGCGGACGAACTCCCGGTCACGGGACTTGGACGGGAACAGCCAGTCCGCCACGCGCTGGATGAAGTCGGGCGTGCCCCACTGCGCCTCGATGGTGGACAGCCACTGGTCCCACTCGCTGTCGCGCCATCCGAACGGGTAGTCCGGCGCCCAGCGCCCGCGCACCTGGGCCGACCAGGTCACCAGCGCCGCTACCCGTTCCGGGTAGGTGGCTGCGAACAGCAGCGCCTGGGCGACCGAGTCCTCCTGGACGTACAGCACCGCGCGCTCGGAGCCGGCGGCGTCCATCACCGCGCGGATGTCGTCCATCCGCGCGTCCAGCGACGGGATCGCGTCGGCGTTGACACCGTCGGACAGACCGGTGCCGCGCCGGTCGAACAGCAGCAGCCGGGCGCGGGTGCTCAGGCCGCGCAGCAGGCGCGCGGCCGGCGGCCACTCCCAGACCAGCTCCACGTTCGACATGAAGCTGGACAGGATCGCCACGACGTCCACCGGTCCGTCGCCGACCACCTGGTACGCGACGTGGACGCCGTCGGCCGTCTCGGCGTACCGGGTGCGTGGGACATCGACCGCGTCCCGGGTGCGCGGCCTGGACCACCGGGGGGCGGTGGTGGTCTCCGGCCGCACGCGTGTGACCGGGCTCACACGGGCCTGGATCAGCTCCGCGCCGGCTGCCAGCGCGGCGCCCGAGGGGTGGCGCCTGCTGTTCTCGTTCGTCCGCATGCCCGGGACCAACGCGGCCGGTCCACGCCTTGTTCACCGCCGTCCACGATGTGGACGGACCCGGCGGGTTTCAGTCGCCGGCGGCTCGCAGCTCGGCCGCGCGCCGACGGGCCTCGACCTCGTCGCCGCGGGCCACGTCGGCGGGCACCCCGCCGATTCCCCAGGCCTGCGGCGGGAACTGCGTGATGTACGTCCGCACCCGCTCCACCGGGGTGTCCAGCACCTCGGCGACCAGGGCGGCCACCCGCTCGTGCAGCTCGCGGATCAGCTGCGGGTCACGGCCCTCCATGAGGTCGATCCGGACCAGGGGCATGGCGTTCTCCTTCGTCCGTCAGGCGGCGCGAGCCGCGACACCGAGCAGCGAACGAGCCTGGTCGAACGCCGACTCCGGATCCTCGTACAGCACCGGCACGACCTGCATCCCCGCGGCACGGCCGCCGTCGACGTTCCACGGCATGTCGTCGAGGAAGACGATCTGCGGCGCCGGCACGCCCAGGGCCTGCGCCGCGAGGGCGTACGCGCGCGGGTCGGGCTTGAGGACGCCGGTGACCGAGCCGTCGACGACGGCGTCGAACCCGTCGAGCCAGTCCTGCTCGGCCACCCACGCCGCGCCGTGGAACGCCTCGAGGTCGTTGGTCAGCGCGCCGACCGGCAGCCCGGCCGACCGCGCGTCGCGCATCAGCCGCAACGCACCCTCGCGCAGCCACTCGCCGCTGGGGCGCTCGTACATCGCCGTGATCAGGTCGCGGGTGTCCCAGGCCCGGCCGAGCGCGCGCCCGATCGCCGCCGAGCGGATCGACCAGTACTCGCGCTCGCCCACCTCGTGGCGCAGCATCTGCTGCCACAGCTCGTCGCGCGGGCTGCCGACACCGCCGTACGTGTCGACCTCCGCCCGCACCGCCGGCTCGCGTTCGGCGAGCAGGGCGACCAGCTCGACGCCGTTGCACAGCACCACGCCGCCGAGGTCGAGCAGGAGCGCGGAGGCGGTCGCCTCAGGTGGCGGCATAGCCACGCTCCTCGTACGGGTAGCCGCCGAGTTCGAGCCGGGCCAGCCCGGTCGCCTGCGGCGAGGCGTAGTACGCGCGGATCTCCCGGATGAGTCCCGAGTCCGGGTCGAAGTGGTACCACTCGTCGCCGCGCAGCACCACGCCAAGCGCGCGCTTCTCGTGCGTCCACTCGATCACCGCGCGGTCGGTGTCCGGGTCCGCGATGCAGGTGTCGACGGTCCAGTGCGAGCCGAGGTTGGCCACCGCCCAGGCCCACTTCGCACCGATCGTCGCGCCGCCGCGGAACGGGCCGTCGTACATGTCGGGCGGGAAGTAGTGCACCCCGTCCGCCGTGAAGCAGGCGGCGATCTTCGTCGCGTCGCCGGTGTTGCAGGCGTCGAAGTAGTCGCGGATGGTCTGCTCCATCCGCGCTGCCTTGGCGGCCCGCTCGGTGGCCGGCCCGCCCGGATCGGACCCCACGTTCGCCAACCTAAGACACGGTCGAGCGCTATCCGGACCGCCGTTCCGGATGGAAGAACGTCGTACGGCCGACTGTCCCCCGGAGCGGAACATCGTGTTGAGGCGACCGGCTGCTCGACCTGTGACCGGTCAGGCCAGCAGGAACACCAGGTGGTCGCCGTCCTCGCCGTCCGCGACGAAGCCGCACTTGGCCAGCACCCGTCGGGAGCCGACGTTGCCCGGCACCACGAACCCGCGCAGCGGCCGCTCGGACACCTGCCCGAGGAACATCTGCAACGCCTCGGTGGCGACGCCACGCCCCCAGTACGGCCGGCCGATCCAGTACCCCACCTCGCGCGCCTGCGGGGGCCCGAAGCACACGAGGCTGCCGACGACCGCGCCGTCGAGCACCACGGTGCTCTTGACCACCGTCGCGTCGGCCAGCACCCCGGTCCAGTGCGCGAAGTAGGTCGGCCGGTCACGGCTCGGGAAGCCGGCCATCGCGGCGGCGTCCGGGTCGGCCTGGAAGGCGTACAGCGTCTCGAGGTCGGCCTCGGCGGTCGGGCGCAGCCCGAGCACGCTCAGCCGCCCGGCCGGGGGCGCCGGCGGTTCTGCTCGAGCCATCCCTCGACCGCCGACGACGCCATGTCGTAGGCCTCGGCCCGACCCAGGAAGTCGGCCGAGCGGTCCGCGAGCGGCGTCTCGACGTCGGTGCCGTCGGCCAGCACCAGGAACACCGCGTGCCCGGTCACCCGCAGCCGCGTGCCGAAGAGCCTGGTCGGGCCGGGCACCGAGCGCACGTCGGCGATCGCCGTCCAGGGCCAGACCCTGGTCGACAGCGGGCGCACCACGCGCACGCCGGTGTCGGTCACCCACACCCCGGACAGGTACGCGCGGATCGCCGCGAGGACGAGCACCCCGTAGACGGCGCCGGCGATGACGATGCGCAGGGCCAGCTCGGGGATGGCGGCCGACCCGTAGACCGCGAGCAGCGAGACCACCGTGAGGTACATCAGCAGTGCCAGCAGGAACAGGCAGGCGGCGACCCGGAACGGCCCCGGCCGGTAGGGGCGCAGCCAGCGCGTCTGCCGGTACGCCTCGTCCAGGGGCCCGGGCTCCTTCTCCGGCCAGAACTGGTACTTGGGCACCTGCCCAGGATCCCTCATCCGAGCGCCCGCAGCGTCGCCGCGACGAGAGCGGCTCCCACCACGACCACGATGAACGGCGCCCGGAGCACCAGGGCGACGACCGCGAACGCCACTCCGGCCGCCCTGGCGTCGACGACGAGCGACCGGCCGGCGCCGAAGGTCTGGACGGCGGTGAGCGCGGCCAGCAGGGCGACCGGGAGGAGCAGCGTGACCGCGCGAATCCGGGGCGAGGACAGCAGCCGTTCGGGCACGGACAGGCCGGACAGCTTGAGCGCGTAGCAGCCGGCCGCGGTCACCAGCACCGCCGCCCAGATCACGAGGTCTCCCCGGTCACGAGGCGTCCAGCGCGGACGTCGGCCGGGCCAGGCCGACGACCACCGCGACCAGGCCGGCGACGAGCACGGGGATGCCGGGCGACAGCACCGGCGTCAGGGCCAGAGCCACGACCGCGGCACCGATCGCGACGGCGCGGGTGGTCCTTGACCCCAGCCGCGGCCAGAGCAGACCCAGGAAGGCCGCCGGCACCGCCGCGTCCAACCCGAACCGGTTCGGGTCGCCGAGCGCCGACGCGCCCAGCGCCCCGACCACCGTCGCGATGTTCCACAGGGTGAAGACGGCCAGGCCGGTCGCCCAGAACGCGAGCCGCGCGGCCTGCACCCGGGGCTGGGCGATGGTCATCGCCGTCGTCTCGTCGATGACCAGGTGAGCGGCGAAGAGCCGGCGGACCCCGGAGACCTGCAGGGTCGGCGCCAGCCGCAGGCCGTACAACGCGTTGCGGAAACCGAGCATCAGGGCCGTCGCGACGCCGGACGCGGCCGCGCCGCCGGTTCCGAGGACCCCCACCAGTGCGAACTGCGAGCCGCCGGTGAACGCCAGCACCGACAGGGTGCACGTCTGAGCCACGGACAGCCCGCTGGTCGTCCCGAGCGCGCCGTACGCGACGCCGTACGTGCCGACCGCGACCCCGACCGCGGACGCGTCGCGCACCACCTCGCGACGCAGCCGGGTCCAGTCGTGCCCGTCCGGGGCGGTGCCGGGGGTCGCCGGCTCCGTCATGGGCGGTGCCGCTGCGGGTCGCCCGGCCCGACGTTGGCGGTGAGCCACTCCACGAGCGGGCTCATCGCGAGCCATGCGTCGCGCACCTTGCGGGCGGCGGACGGCTTGCTCATCCAGGCCTGCGGCTGCCAGGAACGGCCGGCGACGACCGACCGGTGCCTGAGCAGCTCGATCCGCGGGTGGTCCGGGTCGATCCCGCGGGGGCGGGTCTTGAGCCGGTCCCCGCCGATCTCGAACCCGGCTGCGGCCACCTTGCCGACGATCTGCTCCAGCTCGGCGCCACCCGGGCCGGCCACGACGTCCCGGTACCGGGCCACCTGCGGGCCGGCCGGGTCGTACCAGCCGCCGGCCACCCGCAGGCCCTCGGCGCTGAGCTGCACGTAGTAGCCCACCGCGTCGGCGGTCTCCACGAAGGCGCCCTGGTGGTCCTTGTAGGGGCGCTTGTCCTTGGCGAAGCGGACGTCCCGGTAGGGCCGGAAGACGACGCCGGTCCCGAACTCCGGCTCGAGGTCGGCCAGCAGCTCGGTCAGCGGCCCGCGGATGCACTCGTCGTAGACCGGCTTGTGCGCGGTCCAGTACGTCTTGGAGTTGTCCGCCTCGAGACCGTCGTAGAAGTCGAACGCCTCGGCCGGGATCCCGCGGAACGTCATCGTGCGCCCTCCTGCTCGTCCCGGCTCGCCGGGGAGTCGGTCGGTTCGGTGAGGTCGGTGTGCCAGCGGGCCTGGTCGACGAGCACCGCGCCGTCGCCGTCAAGGTCGAGCCGGCGGGTCGCCCCGTCGCGGGCCCAGCCGGTCGAGCCAGCCAGGGTGCCGCCGGCCGCGTCCACCTCGTCCAGCCAGAGGACCGCCCGGACGAACCCGTCGCCACGCAGGTGGTCCACCGCGGCCGCGAGCAGCCGCGACCCGTGCCCCGCCCGACGCTGTGCGGGGGCGACCAGCAGGACCAGCAGCTCGCCGACGACGGCCGGGTTCAGCCCCCCGTCGTCCTCGGCCGGCCCGACGGCCGCGAGCCCCACGATCTCGGGGCCGGCCATCGCGACCAGCACGTGGTAGCGCCGGCCGGGCGGCTCGGTGATCGACAGCCGCCACCGGTCGACGATCTCGTCGCGGCCGGCGGCGATCGCGGCCAGCGCGTCGTCGGGGACGACGCCGGCGTACCCGGCTCGCCAGCAGTCCAGCTGGATGGCGGCCAGCGTCGGCGCGTCCGGGCTCACCGCCGGTCGGACGCTGACGTCTGCGGTGGCCACGAGTCGGACGCTATCCGGAGCGGCGAGGCGAGGAGCCGGGTGGTGGCGACGACCCGAGCGCGACCAGGAGGCCCGGAGCGGCGAGGCGAGGAGCCGGGTGGTGGCGACGACCCGAGCGCGACCATGAGGCCCGGAGCGGCGAGGCGAGGAGCCGGGTGGTGGCGACCGACCGAGGCCGGAGCGGCGAGGCGAGGAGCCGGGTGTGGCGACGACCGAGCGCGCGACGATCCCCCCGGCGCGTCCGCTCCGTCCACGGTCGGAGCCCCGCACTACGCTGGCCCGACCTTCGAGCCCTCCGGAAGGAGCCCGCCCCGTGACGGACCCGGCCAGCGACCCCACCCCCGAGGCACCCGACCCCGGCGAGGCCGCGATCCGGTTCCGCAGCGACATGACGGTCGAGCTGGTGAAGGCCACGGCCCACGACTCCGACGTCGTCTTCGCCGCGCGTGTGTCGACCGCGGGTGAGCAGTCGCTCCTCGACGTCGACGCCGACGGCAGCCGAAACAAGGGCCTGATCGGCTTCCTGATGCGAGAAAGACACGGGAGTCCCTTCGAGCACAACTCGATGACGTTCTACGTGCAGGCGCCGATCTTCGTGTTCCGGGAGTTCATGCGGCACCGGATCGCTTCGTACAACGAGGAGTCCGGCCGGTACCGCCAGCTCGACCCGGTCTTCTACGTGCCGGGCCCGGAGCGTCGGCTGGTGCAGCAGGGCAAGCCGGGCGCGTACGAGTTCGTCGAGGGCACCCCCGAGCAGTACGACACAGTCGTCGAGCAGACCGAGGACGCGTGCACCCAGGCGTACCGCGCGTACCTGCGGATGCTCGACGCCGGGGTGGCCAGGGAGGTGGCCCGCGGGGTGCTGCCGGTGGCCACGTACTCCTCGATGTACGTGACCCTGAACGCGCGGTCGCTGATGAACTTCCTGTCCCTGCGGACCAAGCGGGAGGGCTCGCACTTCCCGTCGTACCCGCAGCGGGAGATCGAGATGGTGGCCGAGCTGATGGAGACGGAGTGGGCCGCCCTGATGCCGGTGACCCACGCGGCGTTCGAGGCCGCCGGGCGCGTCTCGCCGTGACGGACCCGGTGCGGGCCCGCGAACGCGGGTAACCTCGTCCCATGCCTGCGACCGCCGCCCGAACCGATCCCCAGGCTCCGTTCGGCCGGGTGCTCACGGCGATGGTCACCCCGTTCCGGCCCGACGGCGGCCTCGACCTGGACGGCGTGCAGCGCCTGGCCACCCACCTGGTCGACGCCGGGAACGACGGTCTGGTGGTCTCCGGCACCACCGGTGAGTCGCCGACGACCAGCGACGCCGAGAAGGACGCGGTCCTGCGGGCCACGCTCGAGGCGGTGGGGGACCGGGCCGTCGTGGTCGCCGGCGCCGGCACCAACGACACCCGGCACTCGATCGAGCTGGCCCAGGCCGCGGAGAAGGCCGGGGCCGACGCGGTCCTGCTGGTCACGCCCTACTACAACAAGCCGCCGCAGACCGGCCTGATCCAGCACTTCACCGCGATCGCCGACGGCGTCGGGCTGCCGGTGATGCTCTACGACATCCCGCACCGGACCGGCGTCGCGATCGAGACCGAGACGCTGGTGCGCCTGGCCGAGCACCCGCGGATCGTGGCGGTGAAGGACGCCAAGGGCGACCTGCCGGCGGCGTCCGCGGTGATGTCGCGCAGCGACCTCGTCTTCTACTCCGGCGACGACGTGCTGACCCTGCCGTTCCTGTCCGTCGGTGCGGCCGGGGTCGTCGGCGTCGCCACCCATGTCGCCACAGCACGGATCGCGGCGATGGTGCGGGCGTACCTCGCCGGCGACGTCACTCGGGCCACCGAGCTGCACCACGAGCTGTTGCCGGTGTTCACCGGCATCTTCCGCACCCAAGGGGCGATCTTGACGAAGGCCGCGTTGAACCACCTCGGTCTGCCGGCCGGTCCGATGCGGCTGCCGCTGCCGGACGCCACGCCCGAGCAGGTCGCCCAGCTCGTCCGTGACCTGGCCGCCGGCCGGGTCGACGGGTTCGCCGCATGACCCACCCGGCCGTCACCTCGAAAGCACCGCCCCCGCTCGCCAAGGGGACCGTCCGCGTGGTCGCGCTGGGTGGGCTGGGCGAGGTCGGCCGCAACATGACCGTCTTCGAGTACGAAGGACGGCTCCTGATCGTCGACTGCGGCGTGCTCTTCCCCGAGGACAACCAGCCGGGCGTCGACCTGGTGCTGCCGGACTTCGAGTACATCCGGGGCCGGCTCGACGACATCGACGCGATCATCCTGACCCACGCGCACGAGGACCACATCGGCGGCGTCCCCTACCTGCTGCGCGAGCGGCGCGACATCCCGCTGGTCGGCTCCCGGCTGACGCTCGCGATGATCGAGGCGAAGCTGCGCGAGCACCGGATCACGCCGCTGCAGCTGGAGGTGCGCGAGGGCCACGTCGAACGGCTCGGTGCGTTCGAGGCGGAGTTCGTCGCGGTGAACCACTCGATCCCGGACGCCCTCGCGGTCGCGCTGCGCGCCCCGTCCGGACAGCTGATCCTGCACACCGGCGACTTCAAGATGGACCAGCTCCCGCTGGACGGCCGGATCACCGACCTGCGCGCGTTCGCCCGGCTCGGCGAGGAGGGCGTCGACCTGTTCCTCGTCGACTCGACCAACGCCGAGGTGCCGGGCTTCGTACCGGCCGAGCGCTCCATCCAGCCGGTGATCGACGCGGTCTTCACCAACGCCGAGCGCCGCGTGATCGCCGCCTGCTTCGCCTCGCACGTGCACCGCGTGCAGCAGATCCTCGACGTGGCTGCCCTGCACGAGCGCAAGGTCGCCTTCATCGGTCGCTCGATGGTGCGCAACATGGGCGTGGCCCGCGACCTCGGCTACCTGACGATCCCCGCCGGCCTGGTCGTGTCGGTCGACGAGGTGGACCTGCTGCGCGACGAGGAGGTCGTGCTCGTCTGCACGGGCTCGCAGGGCGAGCCGATGGCGGCGCTGTCCCGGATGGCCAACAACGACCACCCGATCAAGGTGGGCGAGGGCGACACGGTGCTGCTCGCGTCGTCGCTCATCCCGGGCAACGAGAACGCCGTGTTCCGCGTCATCAACGGCCTGTCCCGGCTGGGCGCGCACGTCGTGCACAAGGGCAACGCGCTCGTGCACGTGTCCGGGCACGCGGCCGAGGGCGAGCTGACGTACTGCTACAACATCGTCCGGCCGCGCAACGTGATGCCGGTGCACGGGGAGTGGCGGCACCAGCGGGCCAACCGGGACATCGCGGTGCGCACCGGGGTGCCGAGCGAGCGGGTCGTGATGGCGGACAACGGCTCGGTGGTCGACCTGGCCGACGGCGTCGCCTCGATCGTCGGATCGGTGCCCTGCGGCTTCGTGTACGTGGACGGCAGCTCGGTCGGCGACGTCACCGAGACCTCGCTCAAGGACCGTCGCATCCTGGGGTCGGAGGGCTTCATCTCCGTGGTCGCGGTCGTGGACCTCACCGACGGCAAGGTGGTCGGCGGCCCGGACATCCACGCGCGCGGCTTCGCCGAGGACGAGTCGGTGTTCGCGGAGGTGCGCCCGCGGATCGCCGCGGCGCTCGAGGACGCGCTGCGCGAGGGCACCACCGACACCTTCGAGCTGCAGCGGATCATGCGTCGCGCGATCGGCCGCTGGGTCAGCGACACCCACCGCCGCCGTCCCATGATCATCCCCGTGGTCGTCGAGGTCTGACCTCCGCTCCCTGCTGAGGGGATCAACCCGGGTGGGTGCTCGGCGTGGGACGCGAGGGAACAGTGGGGTGCGTGGGTAGCCTGCGAGCATGGCCACCCGTACCCCTGCTGCGACCCGCTCCGCCCCGCGCTCCGGCTCGCGGACCGGTTCGCGGTCGGCGTCGGCCAGGTCCGGCGGCCGGCGACGGCCCGGGTCCGGCCGGCCGTCCCGCTCCAAGGCCTCGAGGGCGTCGAGGGCGCAGCGCCGCCGCCGCGGCGGTCCGGGGCCGCTGCGGCGACTGCTCCGGGCCCTCGGCCGCGGGCTTCGCGGGCTGTGGCTGGCGGTCGCGCACGCCATCGGCGGCACCACCCGGCGGGTGGGTCGTGGGGCGCGCGAGGGGGCCGCGGCGATCGACCCGGCGCAGCGCCGCGACGGCTTCGGACTGCTGCTGATCGGGCTCGCGCTGCTCGCCGCCGCGTCCACCTGGTGGCGCCTGTCCGGGCCGGTGGGCGGCACCGTCCGCGCGATCGCGCAGGGGGCCCTCGGCTCGCTGGCGTGGTCGGTCCCGTTCCTGCTCGCGGCCTGGGCCTGGCGGGTGCTGCGGCACCCCGAGCGCAACGCCCCCGGCGGCCGGGTCGTGGTCGGCTGGACGGCCGTGCTGCTGGGCGTCCTCGGGGTCGTGCACGTCGCGCACGGCACCCCGCAGCCGGGCAGCGCAGCCGCGATGCGCGCCGCCGGCGGATGGCTCGGCTGGATCGCGTCCGCGCCGCTCGTCGCCGGCGTCACGGCGTACATCGCGGTGCCGCTGCTGCTGCTGCTCGTCGGTTTCGGCGTCCTGGTGCTGACCGCGACACCGCTGCACGCCGTGCCCGAGCGGCTTCGCACCCTCGAGGCCCGCCTGCTGCGCCGCCCGATGGAGGCGCTCGCCCAGTCGCCCGACCTGCTGGACCTCACCGACGACGCGGCGGCGCGGGCAGCCGCGCCGTCCCGTCGCGGTCGCGGCCGTCGACGGCAGGGATCGATGCAGGCGACGGACGACGCCGGCGGAGCGTCGACGACCGAGCCGTACGAGAGCCCGGTGCTCGGCACGTTCCCGCCCGACCAGGTGGACACGATCGTGCTGACCCGCCCCGGCGCGGGCGCGGCCGGCGCAGCAGTCCCGTCCACGTCGCCGCAGCCGCGCCGGCTCGCCCCCGGTCGCGCCCGGCGCACCAGCACCACCGCCAGCCGTCGGTGCCGATCCCGGCCCGGGTCGAGCAGCTCGCCCTGTCCGGGGACATCACCTACCACCTGCCCAAGCCGGAGCTGTTGCGTCCCGGCGCGCAGCACCGGGCCCGGACCAAGGCCAACGACTCGGTCGTCGAGGCCCTGACCCGCGTGCTCGACCAGTTCGACATCGACGCGCAGGTGACCGGCTTCAGCCGCGGCCCGACCGTCACCAGGTACGAGGTCGAGCTCGGTCCCGCCGTCAAGGTCGAGCGGGTCACCGCGCTGAGCAAGAACATCGCGTACGCCGTGGCCAGCGCCGACGTGCGGATCCTGAGCCCGATCCCGGGCAAGTCGGCGATCGGCATCGAGATCCCCAACGCCGACCGCGAGATCGTCAGCCTGGGCGACACGCTGCGCTCGGCGGTCGCCGTCGCCGACCACAGCCCGATGATGGTCGGGCTCGGCAAGGACGTCGAGGGCGGCTACGTCGTCGCCAACCTCGCGAAGATGCCGCACATCCTGGTCGCGGGGGCCACCGGTGCAGGCAAGTCCAGCTGCATCAACTCGCTGATCGTGTCGGTGCTGACCAGGGCCACGCCGGACGAGGTCCGGCTGATCCTGGTCGACCCCAAGCGCGTCGAGCTGACCGCGTACGAAGGCATCCCGCACCTGATCACGCCGATCATCACGCACCCGAAGAAGGCGGCCGAGGCGCTGCAGTGGGTGGTCCGCGAGATGGACCAGCGCTACGACGACCTCGCGGCGTCGGGCTTCCGGCACATCGACGACTTCAACAAGGCGGTCCGGACCGGGCGGCTGCAGCCGCTGCCCGGCAGCGAGCGGGTGCTGCAGCCGTACCCGTACCTGCTGGTGATCGTCGACGAGCTCGCCGACCTGATGATGATCGCCCCCCGCGACGTCGAGGACGCGATCGTGCGGATCACCCAGCTCGCGCGGGCGGCCGGCATCCACCTCGTGCTGGCCACGCAGCGGCCCAGCGTCGACGTCGTGACCGGGCTGATCAAGGCGAACGTCCCGTCCCGGCTGGCGTTCGCGACCAGCAGCCTGGCCGACAGCCGGGTGATCCTGGACCAGCCCGGCGCCGAGAAGCTGGTCGGGCAGGGCGACGCGCTCTTCCTGCCGATGGGGGCCAGCAAGCCGATGCGGATCCAGGGCGCCTGGGTTGGCGAGTCCGAGATCCACGCGGTGGTCGAGCACTGCAAGGCGCAGCTGCAACCGACCTACCGCGAGGACGTGACGGTGGCGGCGACCTCGCGCAAGGAGATCGACGAGGACATCGGCGACGACCTCGACGTGCTCTGCCAGGCCGCCGAGCTCGTCGTGAGCACCCAGTTCGGGTCGACGTCGATGCTGCAGCGCAAGCTCCGGGTCGGGTTCGCCAAGGCCGGCCGGCTGATGGACCTGATGGAGAGCCGCGGCATCGTCGGGCCGTCGGAGGGGTCCAAGGCCCGAGAGGTGCTGGTGCAGCCCGACGAGCTGGACAGCGTGCTGGCCCTGCTCCGCGGCGGCGAGTAGCCCCCCGACCTGGACCCGACCAAGATCACCGGCTCGGGGCGATCAGGTTTGACGGAGCGGCCCGCGGCGTAGCATGACGGCGTCAGAGCGGCGCATCCTGCCGGCACGACGGGGAGATGGACCGCACACGGGTACGAGACGGCCGAGCACGCCGGTCTGAGGAGTTCTCCGATGTCCCTGGGCTCCGAGCTGTCGGCGGCCCGCGAGCAGGCGGGCCTGACGCTCGAGGACGCCGCCGACCGGACCCGGATCCGCCGGACCGTGATCGCCAGGATCGAGGCCGACGACTTCAGCCTGTGCGGCGGCGACGTGTACGCCCGCGGGCACATCCGGACGCTGGCCAAGGTCGCCGGGATCGACCCGGAACCGCTGGTGGCCGAGTTCGACCGGCTGCACGCGCCGCAGGCCCCCTCGGCCGCCGAGGTGTTCGAGGCGGACACCCGCCGGACCCGGGAGCGGCGCGGCCCGAACTGGACAGCCGCGATGGCGTCGGTGGTCGTGCTGCTGCTCGCGGTCGCCGGCTTCCAGCTGCTGCGCGGCGGCTCCGGGGCGACGAACGCGGGCTCGCCGCCCGCCTCCGCGGTCGGCGGGTCCTCGTCCGCGGCCGGGCCGACGAGCAGCGAGCCGTCGACGACTCCCAGTGCGACCACCAGCCCGACCACCAGCCCCACGGTGATCGCCCAGGTGCCCCCGAGCGCGCGCGGGGTCACGATGCGGCTGAGCATCGTCGGCGGGCGCAGCTGGGTGTCCGTGACCGCGGGCAGCCGGAAGGTGTTCGAGGGGGTGCTGAACGACGGTGCCAGCCGGACCTTCTCCGACGCCAAGCAGATCAAGATCATCATCGGCAACGCGGGTGCCGCGCACCTGGTCGTGAACGGCGTCGACCTGGGTACGGCCGGGGGAGGCGGGCAGGTCGTCCGGCTCACCTTCGGACCCGGCGACCCGACCGCTCAGGGGTGAGCCGGCCGCCTAGGCTGCCCCGGTGACCGCCGCCGCTCCCGACCGCCGTTCGGTCGCGCTGCTCACGCTGGGTTGCGCCCGTAACGAGGTGGACTCCGAGGAGCTGGCGGCCCGGCTGGAGCTGGACGGGTGGCGGCTCGTCGCGGACGCCGCGGACGCGGACGCGGTGCTGGTGAACACCTGCGGGTTCGTCGACGCGGCGAAGAAGGACTCGATCGACACCCTGCTCGCGGCGGCCGACCTGCGCGACGGCGGACGACCGCAGGCGGTGGTCGCGGTGGGCTGTCTGGCCGAGCGGTACGGGGCCCAGCTGGCCGAGGCGCTCCCGGAGGCGGACGCGGTGCTCGGGTTCGACGACTACGCCGCCATCGGCGAGCGCCTGCGCGCCGTCCTGGCCGGACAGGTCCCGCCCGCGCACCGGCCGACCGACCGTCGCAGGCTGCTGCCGATCACCCCGACCGAGCGTCCGGCCGTCGCTTCCAGCGCCGCGGTGGCGCTGCCCGGGCACGCCTCCCCGGCAGCGCCGGACGGGCTCGCGGCGGGGCCTCGGCTGATGCGCCGACGGCTGGACGACGGTCCGGCAGCTCCGCTCAAGCTGGCCTCCGGCTGCGACCGCCGGTGCTCGTTCTGCGCCATCCCCTCGTTCCGCGGCGCGTTCGTCTCCCGGCCGCCGCAGGACGTGCTGGCCGAGGCCAGGCTGGCTGGCCGACCAGGGTGTCCGCGAGCTGGTGCTCGTCAGCGAGAACTCCACCTCGTACGGCAAGGACTTCGGCGACCCGCGCGCGCTGGACCGGCTGCTGCCCGAGCTGGCCGGGCTGGCCGGGGTGGAACGGGTCCGCGTCTCGTACTTGCAGCCGGCGGAGACCAGGCCCGACCTGCTGCAGGTGATGGCGACGACCGCGGGGGTCGCGGACTACTTCGACCTGTCCTTCCAGCACGCCAGCCCGGCGGTGCTGCGCCGGATGCGCCGCTTCGGCGGCACCGACCTGTTCCTGGACCTGCTCGGGCAGGTGCGCGCGCTCGCGCCGGCGGCCGGCGTGCGGTCCAACGTCATCGTCGGCTTCCCCGGCGAGACGGAGGCGGACCTCGCCGAGCTGGAGCGGTTCCTGCAGCTCGCCCGGCTCGACGTGGTCGGGGTGTTCGGATACTCGGCGGAGGACGGCACCGAGGCGGCCGGCCTGGACGGCGCACTCGACCCGGACGTCGTCGCCGAGCGGGTCGAGCGGCTGACCAGGCTCGCCGAGGAGCTCACGACGCAGCGGGCCGAGGACCGCATCGGTGAGCCGGTCACGGTGCTCGTCGAGGAAGTGGACGCGGACGGTGTCGCCGAGGGCCGGGCGGCGCACCAGGGTCCGGAGGTGGACGGCACGACCCGTCTGGTCGGCACCGGCTGGGCGGTGGGCTCGCTGGTGCCGGCCGTCGTGCTCGGCTCGGAAGGGGTCGACCTGCTGGCCCGTGCGGTCGTCGAGCCGGGGGAGCCCGGGTGAGGCCGGCCACGCCGGACCACCTCGGCGACCCGGTCCAGACCGTCTCGGTGGTCAACATCGCCAACGCGCTGACGGTGCTGCGGCTGCTGCTCGTCCCCGTCTTCGCGGTCGCGCTGTTCCACGACGGCGGGGACAGCGCCACCTGGCGCTGGATCGCCTGGGGGATCTTCGCGGTCGCCTCGTGCACCGACCTGGTCGACGGCGAGCTGGCCAGGCGCCGGGGGATCGTCACCTCGTTCGGGAAGATCGCCGACCCGATCGCGGACAAGGCGTTGATGGGCACCGCGCTGGTCGGGCTCTCGATCCTTGGCGAGCTGCCCTGGTGGGTGACCGTGGTCGTCCTCGTGCGCGAGGTGGGGGTGACCCTGCTGCGGTTCTGGGTGATCCGGCGCGGTGTGATCCCGGCGTCGCGCGGGGGGAAGGTCAAGACCCTGCTGCAGGCCGTCGCCATCGGGCTGTACATCCTGCCGTTGACCGGCTGGCTGCGGACCCTGTCCGCGGTGATCCTCGCGGCCGCCGTCGTGCTCACCCTCGTGACCGGCGTCGACTACGTGGCGCGCGCGCTGGCGCTGCGCCGATCCGGTCCGGTCGCCGAGCAGGCCGGGGGCTGATCCGTGCGGGTCGCGGTGGTCGCGGTCGGCGACGAGCTGCTGCTGGGCGACATCGTCAACGGCAACCTCGCCTGGACCGGTCGCACCCTCGCGGACGCCGGACTGGACGTCGTCCGCGGCTTCGAGGTCGGGCGACGACGTGGACGCGATGGTCGACGTGCTGCGCGCCGCGCTGGCGACGGCCGAGGCGGTCATCGTGACCGGCGGCCTGGGCCCCACGTCGGACGACCGGACCAGGGCCGCCCTCGCGGCGCTGGCGGGGGTGCCGCTGCACCCCGACCCGGAGCTGCTGGCGGGGCTGGAGCGGTGGTACCGCGAGCGCGGTCGGACCAAGCCGGCGACCGTGGACGTGCAGGCGGACCGACCGGCGGGTGCTCGTGCACTGGCCAACCCGGTGGGCACGGCGCCGGGGCTCGCGCTGCAGGTCGGCGACCGCTGGGTCTTCGCGGTGCCGGGCGTCCCCGCCGAGATGCGTCCGATGGTGACCGACGAGATCGTCCCGCAGCTGCGCGTTGCTGCCGGGGCCCCGCCCGCACTGGTCACCCTCCAGCTGCGCGTGGCTGTCGTCGGTGAGTCGCTGGTCGCCCAGCGCCTCGAGCCGGTCGAGGCGCAGCTGCCGGCCGGCGTACGGATGGCGTACCTCGCTTCCCCCGGTGAGGTCCGGGTGCGGTTCACCGGTACCGGCACCGACGCATCTGACGCAGGTTCGCGACCGCGCCGGCGAGCTGCTGGGGGCGGCCGTCAGCGGCGAGGGAGAGGAAACCCTGGCCGCGTCCGTCCTGCGGGCGCTGGTCGAGCGCTCGGCGACGCTGGCCGTCGCGGAGTCCCTCACCGGTGGCCGGATCCTGTCCACCCTCGTCGACGTGCCCGGTGCCTCCGCCGCGCTGCTCGGCGGTGTCGTGGCCTACGCCACGGATCTCAAGTCCGCGCTGCTGGGGGTCCCCACCGACCTGCTGGCCCGCACCGGAGCGGTCCATCCGGACGTCGCGGTGGCGATGGCGGCCGGGATCCGGGAACGGGCCGGCGCGACCTGGGGCCTGGCGAGCACGGGCGTCGCCGGTCCCGACCCGCAGGACGGGCTGCCGCCTGGGACGGCGTTCGTCGCCGTGGAGCCCGGCGGACCCGTCCGGAACCTGAACCTGCGCGGCGACCGGGCGACCGTCCGGCACCTGACGACGGTGCACGCGCTCGACCTGCTCCGCCGGCGGGTGCTCGGCCTGCCGACAGGCCAGGAGGAGCCGTGGTGACGACTGGAACAGGCCACGTGATTACAGTGTTGCGTGTGCCATGCGGGTGATGTGGACGGTGGCCTCCGGTGCGGTGACGGCGCCGGGGGGTACGGTTGGTGACCTGACCGAGAGGAGGGGGTGACCGATGGTTCTGCTTCGACGGCTCCTGGGTGACGAGCTGCGCCGCCAGCGGCTGCACCAGCAGCGCACCCTCCGCGAGGTCTCCTCGGCGGCCCGGGTCTCCCTCGGTTACCTCTCCGAGGTCGAGCGGGGTCAGAAGGAGGCCAGCAGCGAGCTCCTCTCGTCGATCTGCTCGGCGCTGGACGTGCCGTTGTCGGTCGTGCTCCGCGGTGTGAGCGCCGAGCTCGCGGTCGCCGAGCGCGGCACCGGCCAGCTCGCGGTCGCCCCCGACCCGGTCACGGCCGACATCGCCCCGGCTGAGCTCGCCCCCGCGGACGCCGACGTCGTCGCCTCCGCGGCCTGACCCGCGCGCCGGTCGCGCCCCTCCCGGACCTTGTCGTGTCCGCCCCCGTACCAGCTGCCGCCGGCGCCGGCCTGCACTCGCGCGCAGGGAACTCGATGGCGCGCACCCGCGCCGGTCTGCTCGACGGCGCGCTGTCCGTGGTCGAGCGTGACGGTCTGCACCGGGTGACCATGTCGGCCGTCGCCAACCGCTCGGGCGTCGCGAAGGCCACGCTCTACAACCACTTCCGGACCAAGGAAGACGTGCTGCGCGCGCTGGTCGAGCGCGAGGTCGAGCTCATGGCCGACGACGCCGACCAGGCCGCGGCCAGGGCCCGGGCCTGCCGGCGCCGACGCGACCGCCGCCACCGCCGCGGGGCTGGCCCGGGCCGCGGGCATCGCTTCCGAGCACGTCGCCGGCCGCCGGGTGGCCGTCGACGACCCCGGGGCCCTCGCGCCGCTGCTGCGCACCGATGCCGGACCGGGCTGGACGCTGGCCCGCTCCCGACTGGGCGGCCTGCTCGGCGTCGCGGCCGACCACCCGTTGGTGCGGCTGGCCGCCGGCTGGCTCGTGGGACAGCTCTTCGACCCGGCCGACGCGCAGGAGCAGGCAGCCACGGCGACGGTGCTCGCCCGGGCCGCCGGAGCGGTCCGCAGCCCCGAGACCGCGGCGCAGGCTCAGCCCGGGCCCGGGCCGGGCTGACAGGCCGGGCACCAGTAGGTCGACCGCTCGCCGCCGCCCGGGCCCTGCTCGGCCCGGCGCACCGGGGTGCCGCAGCGCCGGCACGGCCGGCCACCGCGCTGGTACACCCAGTGCTGCTCACCACGCCTGGTGTCCCCGGTCGTCGTCTGCGCGGCCCGGTCGAGGTTCACGGTCATCAGCCGTCGCGCCCGCTCGAGCAGCGCGGCCGGGTCCGGGACCTGCGCGGCGGCGGTCCACGGGTCGACACCGGACAGGAAGAGCGTCTCGGACTTGTACAGGTTGCCGATGCCCGGCGACGACGCGCTGGTCCAGCAGCGCCTCCCCGATCGGGCGGTCCGGATCGGCCACCAGCCGGCGCATCGCCTCGGCGACGTCCCAGTCGTCGGCCAGCAGGTCCGGCCCGAGGTGACCGACGAGCGTGTGCTCGTCCCCGCGCGCCACCACCGCCAGGTCGTGGACGCGGTAGCCGACCGCCTGCCAGCTCTCGTTGCCCAGCACGGCCCGGACGGTGTGGCCCGGTCCGCCGGTCCACCGCTGCCCGGTGCGGAACAGGTGCCAGCTGCCGTCCATCCGCAGATGGCTGTGGACGGTCAGGTCCGGGGTGACCCTGGTCAGCAGGTGCTTGCCGACCGACACCACCCCCTCGACCCGGTGCCCGGCGAGGTCGACCGTCGCGTACGCGGGCACCCGCAGGTCGAACACGGTGAGGTCGCTGCCCGCCAGCGCGGCGTCGAGCGCGCGCGCTGTGCGCCGGACGACGTCTCCCTCGGGCACCGGACCGAGCCGGTCAGCCGCGCAGCCGCAGTCCGCGCGGCGTGGCGTGGAAGCCCGCCGCGGCCAGCGCCACCGCGAGCGGCGAGTCGAGCACCGAGCCGCCGTCCGCCCGCTCGACCTGCAGCCGGCCCAGCTGGCCGGCGTGGATGGCCAGCGCGAGGGCGTCGGCGGCCGGCTGCAGCGTGTGCGCCGCGTCCGTGAAGGACAGCAGGGTCCGGCCGCCCCGTTCGACGTAGACCGCGAGCTCGCCGTCGACGAGCACGACCAGCGCACCCGCCTTGCGTCCCGGGCGGTGCCCGGCCGCCGAGGTGCCGCCGTCGACCGCTGTCGTCGGGCGGTCCGGCCAGGGCAGCGCGGCGCCGAACGGGTTGGCCGGGTCGGTGGCCGCCAGCACGAGCGCCGGCGTCGGCTCACGACGGTCCGAGACGGTGGCCCGGAGGCGGTCGACCGCCCCGGGTGCGGCGAACTGGGCGGCGCCGAGGCCTTCGACGACGTACCCGCGCCGGCAGCGCCCGGTGTCCTCGAAGGCGGAGAGCACGCGGTAGGCGGCGGCGAAGCCCCCGTCCACGCGCTCGGAGACGACCGCGCCCCGGGTGACGACGCCGTGCCGGTCGAGCAGGGTCTCCGCGATCGCGGCGGCGCGGACGGTCGGGTCCGGCTCGCGGGCCGGGAGCAGGCTCCACCGGCCGGCCATGGCCGGCGGACCGCTGCGCGAGGGCAGTCGCGGCCGGCCGAGCCGTGCGTACCGGCCGCGCGGAGCCGTGCGCCTGGCCCGGTGCGCGCCTGCCCCGCGGACCAGCGCCCGCAGCGGCGCGAGGGTGTCGTTGGTGAGCCGTCCGGCCCACACCAGCTCCCAGAGCGCCGCCTCGAGGACGGTGTCGTCGACCAGCGTGGCCGTCGCCTGCGCCACCCGGTCGGACAGCGAACGGAAGAACAGCGCGGCGTCGCCGGCGAGCGCCGACAGGATCCCGTCCTGCAGGTCGGACGGGACGAACGCGTCGTCGACGGGCAGCGTCGTCGGCGCCGTGTCCGCCGGGTGCAGCGACACCCACCCGTCGTCGCCGGGCAACGAGCCGTGCCCCGCCCAGACGACCTCGCCGGCCGCGGTCAGCTCGTCCAGCCAGGCCGGCGAGTAGCCGCGCAGGCGGGCCGGCAGCACCAGCCGCTCCAGCGCGGACGCCGGAACCGCGGCGCCGGCCAGCTGCTCGACCACGCGCAGCAGCCCGTCCGGCCCGGTGAGGGTCGACCCGACGCCCTGCCAGGCCGGCAGGAACCGGGCGAGTCCGACCGCGGGTACAGGTTCCACCTCCTGGCGCAGCACGGCGAGCGAGCGTCGCCTGAGCATCCGCAGGACCTCGCCGTCGCACCAGTCGGTGCCGCTGCCGGCCGGCCGCAGCTCGCCCTCGACCAGCCGCCCGGAGGCGACGAACCGGGCGAGCACGGCATGCACGACCGCGACCCCGAGCCCGAAGCGTCGGGCCACGTCGTCCGGCTTGAACGGGCCGTGGGTGCGGGCGTACCGGGAGACCAGGTCGCCCAGCGGGTCGGCCACCACCTCCAGGAAGGCCTCCGGCACACCGACCGGGAGCGGGACGCCCAGCGCGTCGCGGAGCCGGCCGGCGTCTTCGATGGACACCCAGCGCTCCTCGCCCGCGATGCGCACCCGGATCGCCCGCCGGGCCACCTCCAGCTCGTGCAGCGAGTGCGGGGTCGCTCCGCGTTCGATGGCCTCGGCGGTGCTCAGCGGGCCGAGGATGCGCAGCAGGTCGGCGACCGACTCGGTGCCTGTCGCCCGGCGGTCCTCGGTGAGCCGCTGCAGCTCGGCCTCGACCGCCGCCACCGCGGTCTCGTCGAGCAGCTCGCGCAGGTCGGCCTGCCCGAGCAGCTCGGCGAGCAGGGCGGAGTCCAGCGCCAGCGCGGCCGCCCGTCGCTCGGCCAGCGGTGAGTCGCCCTCGTACAGGAACTGCCCCACGTAGCCGAACAGCAGCGAGCGTGCGAACGGCGACGGCTCGGTCGTCGCGACCTCGACGACGCGGACCTTCCGCGAGACGACGTCGCGCATGAGCTGCCGCAGGGCCGGCACGTCGAACACGTCCTGCAGGACTTCGCGCATCGTCTCCAGCACCACCGGGAACGAGCCGTGCTCGGACGCGACCGACAGCAGCTGCGCCGAACGCTGCCGCTGCTGCCACAGCGGGGTGCGCCGGTTGGGGTCGCGCCGCGGCAGCAGCAGCGCGCGGGCGGCGCACTCGCGGAACCGGGAGGCGAACAGGGCGGAGCCGCCGACCTCGGTCGTCACCAGCGGCTCGACGTCGTCGGGGTCCAGGAGGAGCAGCGAGGTGATCTCGGCGGCGGCCGGCTCGCCGTCGACGGCCGCGTCGGTGTCGGGGAGCCGGATGACGATGCCGTCGTCGGCGTGCATGGCCTGCACGTCGACGCCGTACCTGCCGCGCAGCCGGGCGGACAGGGCGAGCGCCCACGGTGCGTGCACCTGGCCGCCGAACGGGGAGTGCAGGACCACCCGCCAGTCGCCGAGCTCGTCGCGGAACCGCTCGACCACGATCGTCCGGTCGTCGGGCACGTGCCCGGTCGCGGCCCGCTGCTCGCGCAGGTACGCGAGCAGGTTCGCGCCCGCGCGCGCGTCGAGCCCGGCCGCGGACACGCGCGCGACCGCCTGTTCGTCGCTGAGCCCGCCGACCTCCCGGACGAACGCGCCGACCGCGCGGCCGAGCTCCTCCGGCCGTCCCAGCGCGTCGCCCTTCCAGAACGGGAGCCGGCCGGGCTGCCCCGGCGCGGGCGACACCAGGACGCGGTCATGCGTGATGTCCTCGATCCGCCACGACGACGAACCCAGCGTGAAGACGTCGCCGACCCGCGACTCGTACACCATCTCCTCGTCCAGCTCGCCGACCCGGGTGCCCCCGCGGCCCTTGCCGTCGGCGCCGGTCGGACCGCCGACCAGGAACACGCCGAACAGACCGCGGTCGGGGATCGTGCCGCCGCTGGTGACGGCGAGCCGCTGCGCACCGGGGCGGCCGGTCAGCGTCCCGGCCACGCGGTCCCAGACCAGGCGCGGCCGCAGCTCGGCGAAGGCGTCGCTGGGGTAGCGGCCGGAGAGCATGTCGAGCACCGAGTCGAACGCCGACTGCGGCAGCCCGGCGAACGGCGCCGCCCGGCGCACCAGGGCGAGCAGCTCGTCGGCGTCCCACTCGTCCATCGCCACCATCGACACGACGTGCTGGGCGAGCACGTCGAGCGGGTTGCGCGGGTACCGCAGGGACTCGATCTCCCCGGCGACCATCCGCTCGGCGACCACCGCGGACTGCACCAGGTCGCCGCGGAACTTGGGGAAGAACACGCCCCGGCTCACCGCGCCGACGTGGTGCCCCGCGCGGCCGACCCGCTGCAGCCCGCTGGCGACCGACGGCGGCGACTCGACCTGGACCACGAGGTCGACCGCGCCCATGTCGATGCCCAGCTCAAGGCTCGAGGTCGCGACGACCGCCGGCAGCCGGCCGGCCTTGAGCTCCTCCTCGATCAGCGCGCGCTGCTCCTTGGAGACCGAGCCGTGGTGGGCCCGGGCGAGCACCGCGTCGGCGCCGCGGGACGAGCCGGCCTGCGCCATCAGCTGCGCCGGCGATCCGCCGGCGTCGGCGAGCCCGGCCTCCTCGCCGAGCAGGCGTTCGGCATGGATCTCGTTGAGCCGCGCGCACAGCCGCTCGGCCAGGCGGCGCGAGTTGGCGAACACGATGGTGGAGCGGTGCGCCTCGACCAGGTCCGCGATGCGCTCCTCGACGTGCGGCCAGATGGACAGCCGTTGCGGCTCGCCCGCGGCGGGGCCGCCGAGGTCGCCGGTCGGCGTGCCGAGCTCGGCCATGTCCTCGACCGGGACCACGACCTCGACCTCGATCGTCTTCTGCGAGGCCGGTTGCACGACCTCCACGTCCCGGGTCGAGCACAGGAACCGCGCCACCTCGTCCACCGGCCGCACGGTCGCTGACAGCCCGATCCGCCGCGCCGGCCGCGGCAGCAGCCGGTCCAGCCGCTCCAGGCTGAGCGCCAGGTGCGCGCCGCGCTTGGTGCCGGCGACGGCGTGCACCTCGTCGACGATCACCGTGTCGACGCCGCGCAGCGCCTCCCGGGCGGACGACGTCAGCAGCAGGAACAGCGACTCCGGCGTGGTGATGAGCACGTCCGGCGGCCGGCCGGCCAGGCGGCGGCGTTCGTCCGCGGGGGTGTCGCCGGTCCGCATCCCGACGGTCACGTCGGGGACGGGCTCACCCATGCGGGCCGCGGCCTGGCGGATGCCCGCGAGCGGCCCGCGCAGGTTGCGTTCCACGTCGACCGCGAGCGCCTTGAGCGGGGAGATGTACAGCACCCGGCACCGGAGCCTGGGGTCGTCGGGGGCCGGCCGGCTCGCGATCCGGTCGAGGGACCACAGGAACGCCGCGAGCGTCTTGCCGGAGCCGGTCGGCGCCACCACGAGGGCGTCCCGGCCGCGCTGGACCGCGGACCAGGCCCCGCTCTGGGCGGCAGTGGGCGCGGCGAACGCCCCCTCGAACCACGCGCGAGTGGCCGGGGAGAAGGCAGCGAGCGCCTCGGACGGGTCCGAAGGCGGGGGCCCGTCGGGCGGAGTGGGTTCGGTGGGCATCGGC
Organism: uncultured Actinomycetota bacterium; assembly: GCA_963771835.1. Classification (GTDB taxonomy): domain Bacteria; phylum Actinomycetota; class Actinomycetes; order Prado026; family Prado026; genus CAVQCJ01. Next base: position 960,132 of record CAVYVA010000001.1, on the reverse strand, counting down.
GCCCATCCTGCCGCCCCGCACCGACACCCCGACAGGCAGCGCCGCCTGAACTGGGTACCCTCACGCGGTGCGGCTCACGGAGTTCTGGCAGCGGATGGGCGACGAGCTCGGCGCGTCCTACGCGCCGGTGTGGGCGTCGCTGACCGTGCTCGCCGAGCTGGGCGGCCGGACCGTGGACGAGGCGCTGGCCCAGGGCGAGGAGACCAAGACGGTGTGGCGCGCCGTGGTCACCCACCTGGGCCTGCCGGCGGCCCGCCGCTGAGCTCGCAGATCCGACGGCGTGTCGGTCTCGTGTTCGAACAGGCGTTCGATCTAGGTTGCTGGTTGTCCACCGGTGGAGCGCGTCCCCACCACCCGTCCACAGCCCGCGCGATCGTTCCGGGAAGTGTCTGCGGCTCGGCCTAGGTTCGAGCCGCTCCGGTTCCTCGGAGCAGTCCGTAACCAGAGTCTCGAGCCCGAGACCCTCGACCACAGGGGTGGCCCCGCATGGCAGCAGTAGACCGCGACAAGTCCCTCGATGCGGCGCTGGCGCAGATCGAGCGTCAGTTCGGCAAGGGGTCGGTCATGCGACTCGGCGACGAGACCCGCGCGCCGATCGAGGTGATCCCCACCGGGTCGATCGCCCTCGACGTGGCGCTCGGCATCGGCGGCCTGCCCCGCGGGCGGGTGGTCGAGATCTACGGCCCGGAGTCGTCCGGAAAGACGACCGTGGCCCTGCACGCGGTCGCCAGCGCCCAGGCTGCGGGCGGCATCGCGGCCTTCATCGACGCCGAGCACGCGCTCGACCCGGAGTACGCCAAGGCGCTCGGCGTCGACACCGACGCGCTCCTGGTCTCCCAGCCGGACACCGGCGAGCAGGCGCTGGAGATCGCGGACATGCTGGTCCGCTCCGGTGCGCTCGACATCCTCGTCATCGACTCCGTCGCCGCGCTCGTACCCAGGGCGGAGATCGAGGGCGAGATGGGCGACAGCCATGTCGGGCTGCAGGCCCGGCTGATGTCCCAGGCGCTGCGCAAGATGACCGGCGCGCTGAGCAACACCAACACCACCGCGATCTTCATCAACCAGCTCCGCGAGAAGATCGGTGTGATGTTCGGAAGCCCCGAGACCACGACGGGCGGGAAGGCGCTGAAGTTCTACGCCTCGGTCCGGCTCGACGTGCGACGGATCGAGACCTTGAAGGACGGCACCGACGCGGTCGGCAACCGCACCCGCGTCAAGGTGGTCAAGAACAAGGTCGCGCCGCCGTTCAAGCAGGCCGAGTTCGACATCATCTACGGCATCGGCATCTCCCGCGAGGGCGGTCTCATCGACATGGGTGTCGAGCACGGCATCGTGCGCAAGAGCGGAGCCTGGTACACCTACGAGGGCGACCAGCTCGGTCAGGGCAAGGAGAACGCACGGGCGTTCCTGCGCGACAACCCGGACCTGTCCGAGGAGATCGAGAAGCGCATCAAGGAGAAGCTCGGCATCGGCGCCCAGCTCGGCGCCGAGGTCGACCTGACCGTCGTCCCCGTCCCGGTTGACCTCTGACCCGCGGCCGGCCGGCCCGCCCCCGATGAGCCGATTCGCCCAGGGCCCGACACCCGGGTCGCCCGCCGACCAGGGTCCGGACGCCGACCCGGTCGAGGTGGCTCGGGCGATCTGCCTGCGCCAGCTCACGGCGGGTCCCCGGTCGCGCGCCCAGCTGGCTCGGGCGCTGGCCGGCAAGGGCGTGCCGGACCGGGCGGCGCAGGTCGTGCTGGACAGGTTCACCGAGGTCGGGCTGATCGACGACGCCGCGTTCGCCCAGGCATGGGTCGAGTCCCGGCACCGTGGCCGAGGGCTGAGCAGGCGTGCTCTCGCGCACGAGCTGCGCGCCCGCGGCGTAGAGGCGGCCGACCAGGACGTGGCGCTGTCGGTCGTCGACGCGGACAGCGAGGCGGCGGCCGCGCGGATGCTGGTGGACCGCAAGCTCTCCGGTACCCGTGGGCTCGACCCCGCAGCGCGTACGCGACGGCTGTTCGGGATGCTGGTCCGCAAGGGCTACCCGGGCGGTCTGGCGATGCGCGTGGTGCGCGAAGCGCTCGCCGCCGACGGGGCCGTCACCCCCGACATCGACCTGACGGACAGATAGTCGGACCGAAGCGGCCGAGTCGCTTGCCGGGTGCCCTCGCCGCGCCTAGCCTGCGAAGGGCAGGGCCTTCTGAGCAATCCTTGACGACACCTCCGTAACACCTCACCCATCCGACCGCCGCGGCGGTCGTACCCCCAGTACCTGTCCGGGTGCGAGCCCGGGCAGGGTCAGCGAGAGCCGTGCCTCGGAGCACGGAGCTCGGGGTGCGCGTCGGTGTGCCGTCCTGGTCCATGAGACCTGCGTGGCGTCGGCCTGAGCCGGTGCCATTGCGCCGGGGAGGGAGACGGTCCATGTCGATGGGTGCGGCTGCGGACCTGGCCATCCTTCTCGCGCTCGCTGTGGTCCTGGGCCTCGTGGTCTGGCTGATCGTGCAGCAGCGCCGCACCAAGCACGCACCGGTGGTCCGCCCGCCGGCCTCGGACACCGGCGACGTCTCGGTGTCGCCGTCCCCAGTCGAGGTCGAGCCGCTCGCTGCGCTCATCGCGGACCGGGCCTCGGCGGCCGAGCAGGCTCTCGCTGCGGCCCAGGCGCTGCTCGCCGAGCAGGCGGTCGCCGCCGAGCGGAACGCCGCCCGGGCGCAGGCCCTCGCGGTCACCGAGGCCGAGGCAGCGGCCGCCCGGGAGGCGGTCCGCGAGCAGCGGCTCGACGTGGACGTCCGCGAGCAGCGCCTGTCCGTCCGCGAGCAACGGGTCGAGGCGGACGCCGCCCGGGTCCAGGGCGACGCGCTGCGTGTCGCCCAGGAGAGCGCACGCGTGGAGCAGCGCTCCCTGGACCTGGTCGAGCTCGAGACCCGGCTGGCCGCCCGGCAGGCCGCGGTCGACGAGGCCGAGGCCGAGCGGGTCCGCATGCTCGAGCGGGTAGCCGGCCTGACCGCCGACGAGGCGAGGTCCGAGCTGGTCGCGTCGGTCGAGACGCAGGCGAAGCGGGCCGCGGCCGCGAGCGTTCGGGCGATCGAGCGCGAGGCCGAGCGCGAGGCGGACACCCGGGCCCGCCGTATCGTCACGCTCGCGGTCCAGCGGGTCGCGAGCGAGCAGACCGCCGAGTCGGTGGTGACCGTCCTGCACCTGCCCAGCGACGACATGAAGGGCCGCATCATCGGCCGCGAGGGCCGCAACATCCGCGCGTTCGAGGCGATCACCGGCGTGAACCTCATCATCGACGACACCCCCGAGGCGGTCGTCCTGTCCTGCTTCGACCCGGTCCGCCGCGAGATCGGACGGCTGACCCTGGAGTCGCTGGTCCTGGACGGGCGCATCCACCCGCACCGGATCGAGGAGGTCTACGAACGTTCGCAGGGGCAGATCGACCAGGTCTGCCAGCGGGCCGCCGAGGACGCCCTCGTCGAGGTCGGCATCACCGACCTGCACCCGGAGATCGTGACGCTGCTCGGCCGGCTGAAGTTCCGCACCTCGTACGGCCAGAACGTGCTCGGCCACCTGGTCGAGACGGCGCACATCGCCGGGATGATGGCGGCCGAGCTCGGTCTGGACGTCCAGCTGGTCAAGCGCGGCGCGTTCCTGCACGACATCGGCAAGGCGCTCACGCACGAGACCGAGGGCAGCCACGCCGCCATCGGCGCGGACGTGGCGCGGCGCTGCGGCGAGCACGAGGACGTCGTGCACGCGATCGAGGCGCACCACAACGAGGTCGAGGTCCGCACGCTGGAGGCGGTGCTGACCCAGGCCGCGGACGCCGTCTCCGGCGGACGGCCGGGAGCGCGGCGCGAGTCGCTGGAGTCGTACGTGAAGCGGCTGCAGAGGCTGGAGGAGATCGCCTCGGCGCACGAGGGCGTGGACAAGGTCTTCGCGATGCAGGCCGGCCGCGAGGTGCGCGTGATGGTGCTGCCCGACCACGTCGACGACATCGGCGCGCAGGTGCTCGCCCGCGACATCGCCAAGCAGGTCGAGGAGGAGCTGACCTACCCGGGGCAGATCAAGGTCACGGTCGTGCGGGAGAGCCGGGCCACCGAGGTCGCCCGCTGAGTCCGGGCCCGCCCAGGGCCCGCCCGGGTCCGGCAGGCTAGCCGGACTCGAGCGTGCGGACTGCTGCACCCAGGTGCAGCGCCACGCCGGGCGCCAGGTCCGCGGGCAGCTCGCGGATGCCGAACCAGGCCGACTGCCCGTCTCGGTCCCGGGGTCCGGAGTGCACCGGCTCGGCCGGGTCCAGCACCACGGCGAACACGTGCTCGATGTGCCGGACCTGCCCGTCCTCGCACTCGACGAGGTCCTGCTGCAGCGCCAGGTGCGGCTCGTCGACCCGGAACCGGGTCAGGCCGGTCTGCTCGCGCACCTGGCGGCGCGCCGCCTCGGCCAGCTGCTCGCCGCCCTCCACGTGGCCGGACACGAGCGTCCAGCGGGGCCGTTCCCGGTCGCGGACGAGCAGCACGTGCCGCCCCGTTGCGTCCAGCACGACCGCCGCCGCGAGCAGATGGGGGAGTCGCGGGCGCACAGCCGGAGCGTACGCGGCCTCTGCGCGACCCCGCCGCAGCCCCGCGGCGGCACCCACCGCGAGCCCCGCCGCGAAGGCGCCGCCGCACGTACTCTGGTGCGCGTCATGGACCTGCAGCGGACGTACCAGGTGCGCACCTTCGGGTGCCAGATGAACGCGCACGACTCCGAACGGCTCAGCGGCGTGCTCGAAGGCGCCGGCTACACACCCGCGGCCGACGGCGACCAGGCCGACGTCGTGGTGCTCAACACCTGTGCGGTGCGCGAGAACGCCGACAACCGTCTGTACGGGAACCTCGGCCACCTCGCGCCGGTCAAGGCGGCCCGCCCCGGGATGCAGATCGCGGTCGGCGGGTGTCTGGCGCAGAAGGACCGCGGCGAGATCACCAGGCGGGCGCCGTGGGTCGACGTGGTGTTCGGGACGCACAACCTGGGATCGCTGCCGGTGCTGCTCGAGCGCGCTCGCGTGCTCGACGAGGCGCAGGTCGAGATCCTGGAGTCCCTCGAGGTGTTCCCGTCGACGCTGCCGACCCGGCGCGAGTCCCCGTACGCCGCCTGGGTCTCGATCTCGGTGGGCTGCAACAACACGTGCACGTTCTGCATCGTGCCCGCGCTGCGCGGGGTCGAGAAGGACCGCCGGCCCGGCGACGTCCTCGCCGAGGTCCGTGCGCTGGTCGACGAGGGCGTGCTCGAGATCACGCTGCTGGGGCAGAACGTCAACTCGTACGGCGTCGAGTTCGGCGACCGAGGTGCGTTCGCGAAGCTGCTGCGCGCGTGCGGCGAGGTGCCGGGGCTGGAACGGGTCCGCTTCACCTCGCCGCACCCGAAGGACTTCACCGACGACGTGATCGAGGCGATGGCGACGACGGCCAACGTGATGCCCCAGCTGCACATGCCGTTGCAGTCGGGGTCGGACGAGGTGCTGCGCCGGATGCGCCGCTCGTACCGGCGCGACCGCTACCTGGGCATCATCGACCGGGTCCGTGCGGCGATGCCCGACGCGGCCATCACCACCGACGTCATCGTCGGCTTCCCCGGCGAGACCGAGGCGGACTTCGAGCAGACGCTGGACGTGGTGCGGCAGGCGCGGTTCGCGGGGGCTTTCACCTTCCAGTACTCGATCCGCCCGGGCACGCCGGCCGCGACGATGGGCGAGCAGGTGCCCAAGGCGGTGGTGCAGGAGCGCTACGAGCGGCTCGTGGCCACGCAGGACGCCATCTCCTGGGCCCAGAACCGCGCCCAGGTCGGCCGCGTGGTCGAGGTGCTGGTGGCGGAGGGCGAGGGCCGCAAGGACGGTGCCACGCACCGCCGCTCCGGCCGGGCCGCGGACAACCGTCTCGTGCACGTCGCGGCCTGCGACGCGCGACCCGGCGACCTCGTCACAACGGCGGTGACGTACGCCGCGCCGCACCATCTGGTCGCGGACGGCCCGGCGGCAGTCCGCCGGACCCGCGCCGGCGATGCCTGGCAGGCCCGGGCCGCCGCCCCGCCGCCGGCGACCGCCAACGCTCCCGTCCTGCTCGGCCTGCCCGCCCGTCGATCTTGAGCCCGACCGTGCCGGGTGTCGTGTTCTGCCCCTGCCCGCCGCTGCTCGTCCCCGAGGTCGGCCAGGGCGCGGCGGCCGAGCTGGCCGGTCTGCGGGCGACCTGCGACGAGGCGGTGGCGGCCCTGGTCGACGGGGCTGAGGCCGTCACCGTGGTCGGCCCGGGGCCGAAGGACCGGATCCACGGCGAGGGCGCGAGCGGCACCCTGGCCGGGTTCGGCGTCCCGGTCCGGTCCGGCGGCCCGGGCGCCGCGGAGCTCCCGCTGTCGCTGGCCGTCGGCGCCTGGCTGCTCGACCGCGCGCCGGTCGCCCTGCCGCGGCGGTACGTCGAGGTGGGCCCGGCCGGGTCCGGGCCTGCGGGCCGCTGGCTGGACGGCTCCGACGCGGTCCTGGTGATGGGGGACGGGAGCGCGAGGTTGGCCGACCGGGCACCGGGCGGCCTCGACCCCGCCGCTGCGGCGTACGACGACGCGCTGGTCGCGGCGCTCGGTGCCGGCGACCCGGCCGCGCTCGCCGCCCTGGACCCGGGGCCGGCCCGGACCATGATGGCTGCGGGCGTCCCCGCCTGGCGTGCGGTCGGCGCGGCTCTGGCGGCTCTCGGCGGGCCGTGGACGGCTCGCCTGCTGGCCCGCGAGGCGCCCTACGGCGTCTCGTACGTCGTCGCCCGCTGGCAACGATGACAGCGGACCCCAGCCCGACCGCCGTCGCCGTCGTCGGTCCCACCGCCACCGGGAAGTCCGACCTGGCGGTGGCGCTCGCGCTGGAGCTCGGCGGCGAGGTCGTGAACGCCGACTCCATGCAGCTCTACCGCGGGATGGACATCGGCACCGCCAAGCTGACCGGGGACGAACGCCGAGGGGTCCCGCACCACCTGCTGGACGTCCTGGACGTGCGCGACGAGGCCAGCGTCGCGGCCTACCAGCGCGACGCCACCGCCGCGGTCGAGGCGATCGTCGGGCGCGGCCGGGTGCCCGTGCTGGTGGGCGGCTCCGGCCTGTACGTGAGCGCGGTCCTGGACGCGCTCGAGTTCCCGGGCACCGACCCGGCGGTGCGGGCCCGGCTGGAGGCCGAGCTCGCCGAGCTCGGCGCCGCGGCGATGCACGCCCGGCTGGCGGCCGTGGACCCCGCCGCCGCGGCGGCGATCCTGCCCGGGAACGGCCGCCGGATCGTGCGCGCGCTGGAGGTCGTCGAGCTGACCGGCCGCCCGTACCGCGCGACGCTGCCGGTCCCCGGCGGGGACGGCAGGCGGGGCCCCCGCTGGGTGCGCCTCGGCCTGAGTGCCCCGCGCCCCGCGCTGGACGGCCGCATCGCCGACCGGATCGACCGGATGTGGGCGGCCGGGCTGGTCGAGGAGGTCCGCGGTCTCGAGGCGGTCGGCCTGCGGGAGGGGCGCACCGCCGGGCGGGCGCTGGGGTACGCCCAGGTCCTGCGGCTGCTCGACGGACTGGTCGACGAGCAGCAGGCCAGGCTCGACATCGACGCGGCCACCCGTCGGTACGTGCGTCGCCAGGAGTCGTGGTTCCGGCGGGACCGGTCCGTTCGGTGGCTGCGCTACGACGACGAGGGGCTGCTCGGCTCAGCGCTCGCCGCCGTCGGCACCGCCGCCTCCTGACCGGCGTCGATGTCCGCGGCGCCCTCGTCGGCCGCGGCGTCCTCGGCCGGGGTGTGCGCCGGGGGCATCGGCTTGCGCCAGGGCAGGTACAGCGCCCAGATCAGCCAGCCGATGCCGCCGATCGGGATCTCGATCAGGTAGGTGAACAGGCTGAACAGCAGCACCCCGGCGGTCGAGGTCACGGGGTCGCCGCCGAGCGCCACCAGCAGCCCGGCCGAACCGGTCTCGGCGATCCCGACGCCGCTGGGGGTGGCGACCACGGAGGTGAGCAGCCGGCCGAACGCGTACCCGGCGAAGACCTCCGCGACGCTCAGGTCGCTGCCGACCGCGCGCAGGCACAGCCACGCCAGCACCGCCTGCAGCACTGCGTACGCGACCATGCCCAGGCTCATCTTGAGCGCGCCCTGGCGCATGAGGCCGATGGTCCGGTGCCGCAGCTCGAGCACCGCGCTGTCCCAGTGCACCTCGCGATGCAGGCGCAGCAGGCGCAGCACCCGGGTGCCCACCGCCTCGACGACCGACGCCACCGACGAGGTGAACCGCTCGCTCGACAGCGCGCCGACCATCGTCGCGACCACGAGCGCGAGCAGGACCGAGGCGATCGCGGACGCGACGACGAGCCGCTGGTCCGCGATGTCGCCGGTGACGAGCAGACCCAGCAGCGCGACGAGCGGCAGCGCGAGCTTGGCCATGACGTTCCACAGCCCGGTGACGATGGTCGACAGCGCCACCCGCGATGGCCGGAACCCCCAGGACGCCGTCATCGCGAAGGTCACGCCGATCCCGACCGCGCCGCCGAACGGCACCAGGTTCGACACCGCGCTGCCGGACAGGTTCAGCGTCAGCGCCTGCATGTGGGTCAGACCGGGCAGCGAGCCGCACAGGACGTACGTGTACGCCCACAGCCCGGCCAGCCAGACCACGACCAGCACCGCGAGCTGCGCACTGCTGAGCGTGGACAGGTGCCGCAGGACCTCGTGGCCGTCGGCCCCGGTCACGCGCGGGAGCACGTACGCGAACAGCAGGCCGACCACCGCGAACGAGGCGACGACCTGCAGCACGCGGACGACGATCCGCTGCCCGCGGCTCATCCGGGCTCCCTGGTCCGCAGCGTGCTGAAGATGTCGTCGAGTGGGCGGCCGGGGAGCCGCCCGTGCTCCACGAACCACTCCCGCCCGAAGACGAGCCGGAACAGCGGGGCCGGGATCCGGCCGAACGCCGCGAGGGTCCGGTCCGCGCCGTCCGCCGTGGCCTGGCTCGCGTGCGCCGCCATCGAGACCCGCTTGCGGATGGCGTACGGCCGGACGTCGACCCGGTGCGTGATCGCGGCCCGCGGGCTGTAGGCGCGCTCGAACGAGGTCGGGTCGAACTCCGGCGGGAACCGGTAGACCCGGCCGACCGCGCGCACCGCCGTCGCCAGCAGGTCGCGGGGGACGGTGGCCTCGAGCACGACCGGGGTGCCGGCCAGCTCGGCCGCCCGGGTGCCGACCCGGTGCACCTGCACGTGGTCGGGATGGCCGTACCCGCCGGCCGGGTCGTAGATGGTGACCGCGTCCGCGGCCTCCTCGACGAGGAGCTTGGCCAGCCGCCCGGCCGCCTCGTCCACGTCCGCACCGGCGAAGCCGTCCGGGCCGCCCTCGGTGCCGTCCAGCCCGGAGTCCGCGTAGCCCAGCAGCTCGACCCGTGCGCAGCCCAGCGCCGTGGCCGAGCGGCGCAGCTCGGCCAGCCGGCGGTCGGCGAGCGTCTCGTCGCCGGCGAGGAACCCGGTGCCGACCAGCCCCCGGCCACCGTCGGTCGCGACCACCAGCACCACCCGGTGGCCCTGCGCGGCGGCACGCGCCATCGTCCCGGCGGTGAGCAGGGCCTCGTCGTCCGGGTGCGCGTGGAAGGCGACCAGGGTGTAGGTCACGTGTCCATGGTCCCCTACCGCGGCGCCGACGTCCCGGACCCCCGCCCGGACGGCGGGTACGGTGCAGCCCGTGCGGATCGTCCACCTGAGCGACTGCTACCTGCCGCGGCTGGGTGGCATCGAGATGCAGGTCCGCGACCTGGCCCGGCGCCAGCTGGCCGCCGGGCACGAGGTGCACGTGATCACCACGACGCCGGCTGCTCCAGGGCAGCGGGGGCCCGCGGACGACGACGGCGCCGACGGCGTGACCGTGCACCGGCTGGCGCTGCCGCTGCCGTATGAGCTGCCGGTCAACCTGCGCGCGAACGCCGGGGTCCGCCGGGTGCTCGGCGAGCACGCCTTCGACGTCGCGCACGTGCACGCCGGCGTCGTGTCCCCGTTCGCCTTCGGGGCGGCCCCGGTCACCGCCAAGGCCGGGGTCCCGACCGTCGTGACCCTGCACTGCCTGTGGGGCTACCTCACGCCGGCGTTCCGGCTGCTCGACCAGCGCACGCACTGGAGCCGCTGGCCGGTCGTGTTCTCGGCCGTGAGCGACGTCGCCGCGGTTCCGCTGCGCCGGATCGGCGGCCGCGAGATGGAGGTCGAGGTACTGCCCAACGGCATCGACCCGGCCGAGTGGGCCGTGACACCGAAGCCGCGCGACCCGGACGACGTGCTCGTGGTCTCGGTCATGCGGCTGGCTCCGCGCAAACGGCCGATGCAGCTCCTGCGCACCCTGCGGGAGGCCCGCGACCTGGTCCCCTCGGCCACCGCCATCCGCGGCCTGGTGATCGGCGAAGGGCCCGAGCGCCGCTCGCTGGAGCGCTACCTGCGCCGGACCGGGATGGACGCCTGGGTCGAGCTGACCGGCCGGCTGGTCCGGGACGAGATCAAGGCCGTGTACGAGCGCGCGGACGTGTTCGTCATGCCCGCGAACCTGGAGTCGTTCGGCATTGCCGCGCTGGAGGCCCGCTGCGCCGGGCTGCCGGTGCTGGCCAAGGCGAACAGCGGCATCCGCGAGTTCGTCTCGGACGAGCGAGAGGGGCTGCTCGCGGCCAACGACGGCGAGCTGGTCAGCGGCCTGGTACGGCTGCTGCGCTCGCCGGGGCTGCGCAACAGGATCGCCGAGCACAACCGGACCGTGCCGCCGGTGGTGACCTGGGAGGACGTCCTGCCGCGCACCGAGGCGGTGTACGGCCGCGCCGCAGAGCTGCTGAAGGCCCGTACGCTGGGACGGTGAGCGACGTCGGCTGGCCGTTCGTCAAGGGCCACGGCACCGGGAACGACTTCGTGCTGCTGCCCGACCTCACCGGGGCCCTCGACCTGACGCCGTCGGTGGTCGCGGCGATCTGCGACCGGCGTACCGGGCTGGGCGCGGACGGCGTGCTCCGCGTGGTCCCGACCGGCCTGGTCGCCGCCCGGGACGCCGGGGCCCTGCACGAGAGCGGGTCGTCCGAGGCCGAGTGGTTCATGGACTACCGCAACGCCGACGGCTCGGTCGCCGAGATGTGCGGCAACGGCGTGCGGGTGTTCGCGACCTACCTGGTGACCGCCGGGCTGCAGGCCCCTGGGCAGTTCGAGGTCGGCACCAGGGCGGGCCTGCGCGCGGTGCAGGTCCACCACGACGGGCAGGTGACCGTCGGCATGGGGCCGACCCGTCTGGACGGGCCGACGGGCGTCGAGGTGCTGGTCGCCGGACCGCCGCCGCGCTGGCGCCCCGCCGTCGCGGTCGACGTCGGCAACCCGCACGCGGTCGTGTTCGTCGACGACCTGGCCGAGCCGGGGCCGCTGCACCGAGCGCCCGACGTACGGCCGGCCGGCGCGTTCCCCGCGGGGGTGAACGTCGAGTTCGCCCGGGTCATCGAGCCGGGGCACGCCGCCATGCGGGTGCACGAGCGGGGCGTGGGCGAGACGCAGTCGTGCGGGACGGGGGCGTGCGCGGTGTTCGCGGCCGCGCAGGCCCGCGTCGGCGCCGCGGCGCCGACGCAGTGGACGGTGGACGTGCCCGGCGGACGTCTGCTGCTGGACCGGCTCGACGACGGGTCGGTCGAGCTGACCGGGCCGGCGGCCCTGGTCGCGTCCGGGACCATCGACCCCGACTGGCTGGAGGCGTTGCGCCCGTGACCCGCCCATGAGCGAGCCGACCGTCCCGGAGTCCATCGGACGGTGGGTGCCGGCCCTCGGCGGCGCCTTCATGATCTCCCGGTACGCGAAGGCCGCAGCCGACGAACAGGGCTTCGCGGGCATCTGGACCTCGTACTTCGCCGGGCGCGCCGGCCTGCTCGGCCCGGTCGACGCCGACGTCGTGACGGCCGCGCTCGCCTTCTACCCGCCCGACGTCGTGCGGGTCGGCTGGGAAGGCGCGCTGGCCACCGTGCCCGACATCCGGGAGTCCGGGCTCCGGTACGCCGCGGCCTGTCACGACTGGGGCCGGGCCCGGCTGGCCGGGGTGGACGGTCTGGGCCGGTTCGCCGATCTCGCGCTCACCGTCGCCAGGCAGGCGGACGTGGCGGGCCTGCAGCTGTTCGCGGCGTGGCGGGCCCTCCCGCCGCCGGCCGACGACGCGGCCAGGGCGGCGCACGCGCTGGAGGTGCTCCGGGAGCACCGTGGCGGGCTGCACGTGGCCGCGGTGCTGTCCGGTGGACTGACCCCGCTGCAGGCGATCCTGGCCGGACCGGGCGGCGAGGCCAACGCCACCTTCTTCGGCTGGAAGGGCCCGTTCGAGGATGCCGAGCCGTACCGCTCCGCTCGGGCCGCGATCGAGAAGACGACCGAGGCGGCTGCCGCCCGGGCGTACGAGGTGCTCGACGACGCCGAGCTGGCCGAGCTCGCACAGGGCCTGGAAATGATGGCGGTGCACCTCGCGGCGCGTGCGACCCTGGGTGGACCATGAGCCAGCCGGACCCCGCGTACCCCGAGTACCGCGATCAGCAGGACCTGTCCGACCGACAGGCCCTGCGTCGTGTCGTCGGCCTGTCCACCGAGCTGCAGGACGTCACCGAGGTCGAGTACCGCCAGCTGCGCCTCGAGCGGGTCGTCCTGGTGGGGGTCTGGACGGAGGGCACGCTCACCGACGCGGAGGCCTCGCTGCGCGAGCTCGCCGCACTGGCCGAGACGGCCGGTTCGCAGGTCCTCGACGGCCTCGTGCAGCGGCGGGACCGGCCCGACCCGGCCACGTACATCGGCTCGGGCAAGGCCCGCGAGGTGCGCGACGTGGTGCTCTCCACCGGCGCCGACACCGTCATCCTCGACGGCGAGCTGACGCCCGGCCAGCTCAACCAGCTCGAGGACGTCGTCAAGGTCAAGGTGATCGACCGGACGGCGCTGATCCTGGACATCTTCGCCCAGCACGCCAAGAGCCGGGAGGGCAAGGCGCAGGTCCAGCTGGCCCAGATGTCGTACATGCTCCCCAGGCTCCGCGGCTGGGGCGAGTCGATGTCCAGGCAGGCCGGCGGCCGGGTCGGCTCGCAGGGCGGCGGCATCGGCACCAGAGGACCCGGCGAGACCAAGATCGAGACGGACCGACGGCGGATCCGGACCAAGATGGCCCGGCTGCGGCGCGAGCTGGCGACCATGGGTACGGCGCGGGACACCATGCGGGCCGAGCGCAGGCGCGGCCAGGTCCCCTCGGTAGCGATCACCGGCTACACCAACGCGGGCAAGTCCAGCCTGCTGAACCGGCTGACCGGGGCCGGCGTGCTCGTCGAGGACGCGCTGTTCGCCACCCTCGACCCGACCGTGCGCCAGGCCACCACCCCGGACGGCCGGCAGTACACCCTCACCGACACCGTCGGGTTCGTCCGGCACCTGCCGCACCAGCTGGTCGAGGCGTTCCGCTCGACGCTCGAGGAGGTCGCCCAGGCCGACCTGGTGCTGCACATCGTGGACGCGGCGAACGAGGACCCCGAGGGGCAGATCGCCGCGGTGCGCGAGGTGCTCCGCGAGATCGACGCGGCCGCGGTCCCCGAGATCGTCGTCCTCAACAAGGCCGACGCGGCCGACCCGCTGGTGCTCGCCCGCCTGCTGCGCAACGAGCCGCACAGCCTCGTCGTCTCGGCCCGGACCGGCGACGGCCTGGTCGAGCTGCAGGCGGCGATCGAACGGGACCTGCCGCGGCCGAGCGTGGAGGTCCGGGCGCTCGTCCCGTACGACCAGGGCGCGCTGGTGTCCCGCGCGCACCGGACCGGGGTCGTGCTGACCGAGGAGCACACCGGCGACGGCACGATGCTGCACGCCCGGGTGGGTGCAGCGCTCGCCGCGGAGCTCGGGCGCTACGTCGTGCCGACCGGACCCGCGGGTCCCGCCGGGTCCGGCCCGTCCGCCTCGTGACGGAGCCGACCATCGCGAGCGGGCCGGAGCCCGGCCCGGCACCGGGTCCGGCTCGCGAGGCGGTCGACGTGCTGGCGGCGCTGGAGGCCGCGGTGGCCGGCGTCGGCGGCGAGCCGCGCGACGGCCAGCGGACGATGGTCGAGGCGGTCCGGACGGCGATGGAGTCGGGCGAGCACCTGCTCGTGCAGGCCGGCACCGGGACCGGCAAGTCGCTGGCCTACCTCGTTCCCGCGGTGCTGCACGCCGCCGCGGGCAAGCATCCGGTGGTCGTGGCGACCGCCACGATCGCGCTGCAGCGCCAGCTGGTCGAGCGCGACCTCCCGCTGCTGGCGGACAGCCTCGAGCCGCTGCTCGGACGGCGGCCGGAGTTCGCGATCCTCAAGGGACGCCAGCACTACGCCTGCCTGCTGCGGCTCGCCGAGGGTGCTCCGGACGACGCGGCGGGCGCGGACGAGGACGCGCTGTTCGCGCCCGCGCCGACGACCGCGCTGGGCCGGGACGTGCTGCGGATCCGCGCCTGGGTGGACGAGACCCGGACCGGCGACCGCGACGAGCTGGTGCCGGCGCCGGCCGAGCGCGCCTGGCGGGCGTCGTCGGTGACCTCCCACGAATGCGTCGGGGCGACCCGGTGCGCGCACGGGGACGTGTGCTTCGCCGAGCTGGCCCGCGAGCGGGCCAGGCGCGCCGACGTGGTGGTCACCAACCACGCGATGCTGGCCATCGACGCGTTCGCCGGCATCCCGTTGCTGCCCGAGCACGACGTCGTGGTCGTGGACGAGGCGCACGAGCTGGTCGACCGGGCCACCGGTGCCGTGACCGACGAGCTCACGGCCGGTGCGGTCGAGCGGGCGGCGCGGCGCATCCGGCGGTACGTGGCGCCGCGGACCCACGACGCGCTGGTCCTCGCCGGTGAGGCGCTGGGCGAAGGCCTGGCCGAGTGCGGGCCCGGCCGGCTCGACGCGGTGCGCGGGCTGCTGTTCGACGCGCTGGTCGCGGTCCGCGACGTCGGGCACCTCGCGCTGACCGAGACGGCGGGCAAGGACAGGTCCGCGCCCGAGGGTGGCGTCGACCCGGCCAGGACCCAGGCCAGGGCGGCCGTCGAGGAGCTGCACGAGATCGCCGGTCGGGTCGTGGCGGCCGGCCCGTCCGACGTGCTCTGGGCGACGGCCGCGACCGACCGCCGGCCGGCCGTGCTGTACCGCGCGCCGATGTCGGTCGCCGGGCTGCTGCGCGAGCAGCTGTTCGGCCAGGCCACGGTGGTGCTCACCTCGGCGACGCTGGAGCTGGGCGGGTCGTTCGACAGCATCGCCCGCGGCCTCGGCCTGCTCGAGCCGGAAGCGGCGACCGGCGACGACGCGCCGGCCTCGGCCGGGCGCGCGGTGCGCTGGACCGGCCTCGACGTCGGCTCACCGTTCGACTACACGCGGCAGGCCATCCTCTACGTCGCGGCGCACCTGCCGCCGCCCGGCCGCGAGGGCCTGGCCGAGGCGACGCTGGACGAGCTGGCCGGGCTGGTCGAGGCCGCCGGCGGCCGGACGCTGGGCCTGTTCTCCTCGCAGCGCGCCGCCGTGCAGGCCGCGGAGGCGATGCGGGCGCGGCTGGACGTCGACGTGCTGTGCCAGGGCGACGACGCGACCGCCGAGCTGGTCCGGCGGTTCTCCGCCGAACGCTCGACCTGCCTGTTCGGCACGCTGTCGCTCTGGCAGGGCGTGGACGTCCCCGGCGCCGCCTGCCACCTCGTGGTCATCGACCGGATCCCGTTCCCCCGGCCGGACGACCCGCTGGTCCGCGCGCGCCAGGACGCCGCCGGGCCGGCCGGCTTCATGACGGTCAGCGCCGCGTCGGCCGCGCTGCTGCTCGCGCAGGGCTCCGGGCGGCTGATCCGCTCGTCGACGGACCGCGGTGTGGTCGCCGTGCTCGACTCGCGGCTGTCCACGGCCCGGTACGCGGGCTTCCTGCGCCGGTCGCTGCCGCCGTTCTGGCCGACCGAGGACGGCGAGCAGGTGCGGCGCTCGTTGCGGGCGCTCGCCGCGGCCGACACCGGCCGACCCGGCGACGCCGAGCCGGTCGTCCCCGCATCGTGACCGGGTCGGCGCCGTACGACCCGATCGCGGACTTCGCCGGCCAGGAGCGGTGGGTGCGTGAGCGGCTGGACGAGCAGGGCCTGCGTGGCCGCCGGACCGTTCGAGCGCGTGCACGTGCGGCCGTGGGCCACGGCGCTGCTGGTGCCGACCGGCACGGGCCGGCTCTGGTTCAAGGCGCACACGTCCCTGCTCGCCCGCGAGGCGCCGGTCACCCGCGTGCTGGCCGCGCTGCGCCCGGGGACGGTGCTCGACGTGCTCGCCTCGGACGACGAGCGGTGCTGGCTGCTGACCCGCGACGCGGGCGAGAAGATCCGGAGCCGCATCGCGACCACGGACGACCTGTGGCGGCTGGAGCCCGTGCTCGCGGCCTACGGCGACCTCCAGCGGGCCGCTGCCGGCCGGACCGACGCGCTGCTCGCGGCGGGTGCGCTGGACCGGCGCAGCGACCGGCTGGGACCTTTGCTCACCGAGGCTCTGCTGGCCGACGAGGGCTCCGGCGGCGCCGGCCAGCTCGAACCGCTGACCGGGGCCGAGCGGGACCGGTTGCTGGCGCGCGTGCCGCTGCTCGAGGAGCTCGGCGCGCGCGCCCGTTCGGTGGTGAGCGACAGCATCGACCACTCCGACCTGCACGACGGCAACGTGTTCGTCCTCGCCGACGAGGTCCGCATCGGCGACTTCGGGGACTCGTGCGTCGGGTCGCCGTTCGTCTCGCTGGTGGTGCTGCAGCGGGTGCTGACGGACCGTCTCGGGGTGGCGCCGGACGGTCCCGAGCTGACGCGGCTGTACCGGGCGGCGCTGGAGCCGTGGACGGGGCCGGCCTCGATGCGCGAGCTGGCGGAGGTCGCCACGCGGGTGCGTCCGCTGGGCCTGCTCGGCCGGGGGCTGACCTGGCGCACCCTCATCACCGGGATCGACGACCCCGGGATGCACGAGTTCGCCGACGGATGGTCCGCCTACGCGCGCGAGCTGCTCGCGGCTCTGGACACGGTCGCCGGCTGACCGCCGGTGCCGGTCAGAGGCTGCGCAGGACCGCGCTCGACGCGTCCCAGGATCGTCGCCTCGTCGCCCGGGATCGGGGCGTACGAAGGGTTGTGCGGCATCAGCCACACGTGCCCGTCGCGGCGCTTGAACGTCTTCACCGTCGCCTCGCCGTCGATCATCGCGGCGACGATCTCGCCGTTGTCGGCGACCGGCTGACGGCGCACCACCACCCAGTCGCCGTCGCAGATGGCTGCGTCGACCATCGAGTCACCGACGACCTTGAGCAGGAACAGGTCGCCGTCGCCGACCACCTGGCGGGGGAGCGGGAAGACATCCTCCACGGCCTGCTCGGCCAGGATCGGACCGCCGGCCGCGATCCGACCGACCACCGGAACGTAGCTGGGCGCCGGGCGCGCGTCGCCCTCGCCGGTCGGGTCGTAGCCGTCGGCGGCCGGCCTCCGGGGCCCGTACCTCGATGGCCCGCGGGCGGTTCGGGTCGCGGCGGATGAAGCCCTTGCGCTCGAGCGTGGCCAGCTGGTGCGCCACCGATGAGGGGGACGTCAGCCCGACGGCCTCGCCGATCTCGCGCATCGAGGGCGGGTAGCCGCGCTTGTCGACGGCCGCGCGGATGACCTCGAGCACCATCCGCTGCCGCGGGGTGAGCCCGGCGGCGTCGGGGGGGCCGTCCGGGATCTCGCGCACAGCCGCTTCGTCGCTCACTGGGACCTCCGCGCTCATCGGGGACCTCGGCGCTCGTCGGAACCGGCTCTGCTTGCCAGAACCGGTCCGAGCGCCTGTCGGACGGTGGGTGCACGCTAGCGGGGTCGAACAGGTGTTTCAAACAGGTGTTCGAAAACACGCTCGGAGTGTCGTGGACAGCGCCGCCCCGGGGGTGTACAACTCGTACAGGCGTTCGATCGAACAGGCGTTCGAGCCGGGTTCGGCCCTCGCCCAGCCGTCAGCAGGAGGTCACCGATGGAACCGCAGCACCAGCCGCCCCGCTCCCGGGTCCGCGTGCGCGTCCGCCTCACCCCGCGGGGTCGGGTCGCGGCGCTCGCGTTCTTCCTGCTGCTGGCCTTCGCGGTCCTCACGTCCGTGTCCGCCCTGCACGCGGCCACCCAGGCCGGCAGCGACCGGCCCGACGTCCGCCACCAGGTACGTCACCGTCCAGCCCGGTCAGACGCTGTGGCAGATCGCCCTTCGGGTGGCCCCCTCCGACGACCCGCGCGACACGGTGGACCGGATCCGCTCGCTCAACGGCATCGGCGGCTCGACCGTCCAGGTCGGCCAGCGGCTCGTCGTCCCCGCCTGACGGCGCGACACGCCGGGCCGGTCCTGGTGATCAAGCTCTGACCTGCGGCGACGCGTCCGCGATCGGCCGACACGCCGGAAGGCCGCGGGACCCTCTGGACAGTGTCGGACCCAGGGTCTACGGTTCCCCCACATCTAGTAGTTACAACCCTGTGATTCGTCCACAGATTGTGGTCCTCCATCCACAAGTGGTCCACACGTTCCCCCCAGCCCTGTCCCCAGGTTCCCTCGCCAGGAGGCCCAGCGTGCACTGCCCGTTCTGCCGCTTCGGCGACTCCCGCGTGGTCGACTCGCGGGCCACCGACGACGGCACGGCCATCCGGCGGCGCCGGCAGTGTCCCGACTGCGGCCGGCGGTTCACCACGGTCGAGACGGCCAGCCTCACCGTCGTCAAGCGCTCCGGCGCGGCCGAGCCGTTCAGCCGGGCCAAGGTCCTCGCCGGGGTGCGCAAGGCATGCCAGGGCCGCCCGGTGAGCGAGGACGAGCTGGCGCTGCTGGCCCAGCGGGTCGAGGAGACCGTCCGGGGGTCCGGATGCGCCGAGATCGAGGCCCACGAGGTGGGCCTGGCCATCCTCGGCCCCCTGCGCGAGCTCGACGAGGTCGCCTACCTGCGCTTCGCGAGCGTCTACCGCGGCTTCGAGTCCATGGCCGACTTCGAGGCCGAGATCGGGCTCCTACGGGCCGAACGAGACGTCGCGGCGCGCTGACGCTCCGCACCGAAGACCCCCCGCCGGGAGGAAGCCCGGCAGCACGGCGAACGTTGACACTGTTGGCATCTTCGAAGGAGACGGCAGGCATATGACCGAGACGGTGAGCGGGGCGAAGACGGGCGACCAGCCTCAGGTGGTCCGGCGTCCCAAGGGCGGCCTCACGATGGAGCGGATCTACACCACGGCCGGGGTGCACCCGTACGACGAGGTGACCTGGGAGCGGCGCGACGTCGTCCAGACCAACTGGAAGACCGGCGAGACCGTCTTCGAGCAGCGTGGGGTGGAGTTCCCGGACTTCTGGTCGGTCAACGCCTCGACGATCGTCACCACCAAGTACTTCCGCGGGGCGGTCGGCACCGACGCCCGCGAGTGGAGCCTGCGCCAGCTCATCGACCGCGTGGTGCTGACCTACACGGCTGCCGGCAAGGAGCACGGGTACTTCGCGACCGACGCGGAGGCGGAGGTCTTCGAGCACGAGCTGACCTGGATGCTGCTGCACCAGGTGTTCTCGTTCAACTCGCCGGTCTGGTTCAACGTCGGCACCGAGGCCCCGCAGCAGGTGTCGGCCTGCTTCATCCTGTCGGTCGACGACACGATGGACTCGATCCTCAACTGGTACCGCGAGGAAGGCTTCATCTTCAAGGGCGGCTCGGGGGCCGGCCTCAACCTGTCCCGGATCCGGTCCTCGCGCGAGCTGCTCTCGTCCGGCGGCACCGCCAGCGGCCCGGTCTCGTTCATGCGCGGCGCCGACGCCTCGGCCGGCACGATCAAGTCCGGCGGGGCCACCCGGCGCGCGGCGAAGATGGTCGTGCTCGACGTCGACCACCCGGACATCGAGGAGTTCGTCGAGACCAAGGCGCGCGAGGAGAACAAGATCCGGGCGCTGCGCGACGCGGGCTTCGACATGGACCTCGGCGGCCACGACATCACCAGCGTCCAGTACCAGAACGCCAACAACTCCGTCCGGGTCAGCGACGCGTTCATGCGCGCGGTCGAGGACGGCACCGAGTTCCAGCTCCGGGCCCGCAAGAGCGACCAGACCTGGCCGGTCGACGCCAGGGCCCTGTTCGAGAAGATCGCCAGGGCGGCCTGGGAGTGCGCCGACCCCGGCATCCAGTACGACGACACGATCAACGACTGGCACACCAACCCGGAGACCGGGCGGATCACCGCGTCGAACCCGTGCTCGGAGTACATGTCGCTGGACAACTCCTCCTGCAACCTCGCCAGCCTCAACCTGCTCAAGTTCCTGCGCGAGGACGACACCTTCGACGCGGTGAGCTTCGCCAAGGCGGTGGAGTTCATCATCACGGCGATGGACATCTCGATCTGCTTCGCGGACTTCCCGACCGAGGCGATCGGCGACACCACCCGCAAGTACCGCCAGCTCGGCATCGGCTACGCCAACCTCGGCGCGCTGCTCATGGCGTCCGGCCTGGCCTACGACAGCGACGCCGGGCGGGCGTTCGCCGCGTCCATCACCTCGCTGATGACCGGCACCGCCTACAAGCGCTCGGCCGAGCTGGCCGGCGTCGTCGGCCCGTACGAGGGCTACGCACGCAACGCCGAGGCCCACACCCGCGTCATGCGCAAGCACGCGGCCGCCAACGACGAGGTGCGCACCTACACCTCGCTCGACAAGGACGTGCACCGCGAGGCCACCAAGGCGTGGGCCGCGGTGGTCGCGACCGGCGCCAAGAACGGCTTCCGCAACGCGCAGGCGTCGGTGCTCGCGCCGACCGGGACCATCGGCTTCATGATGGACTGCGACACGACCGGCATCGAGCCGGACTTCTCGCTGGTCAAGTTCAAGAAGCTCGTCGGCGGCGGCTCCATGCAGATCGTCAACCAGACGATCCCGCGGGCGCTGCGCAAGCTCGGCTACGCGCAGGAGACGATCGAGGCCGTCGTCGAGCACATCGCCGAGCACGGGCACGTCATCGACGCCCCCGGTCTGCGCACCGAGCACTACGACGTCTTCGACTGCGCGATGGGGGAGCGGTCCATCGCGCCGATGGGGCACGTGCGGATGATGGCGGCGGCCCAGCCGTTCCTGTCCGGCGCGATCTCCAAGACCGTCAACCTGCCCGAGTCGGCGACCGTCGAGGAGATCGAGGACGTCTACGTCCAGGGCTGGAAGATGGGCCTGAAGGCGCTGGCCGTCTACCGCGACAACTGCAAGGTCGGCCAGCCGTTGTCCGACGCCAAGGCCAAGGGCGCCGACTCGGCCGTCGAGGCCGGCGGCAAGACCGTCATCGAGTACCGCCCGACCCGGGTGCGCCTGCCCAAGTCGCGGTCCTCGCGGACCACGTCGTTCACCGTGGGCGGTGCCGAGGGTTACATGACCGCGGGTGCCTACGACGACGGTCAGCTCGGCGAGGTGTTCCTCAAGCTCGGCAAGCAGGGCTCGACGCTGGCCGGCGTCATGGACGCCTTCTCCATCGCCGTGTCCATCGGACTGCAGTACGGCGTCCCGCTCGAGACGTTCGTCACCAAGTTCACCAACCTGCGGTTCGACCCGGCCGGCCTCACCGACGACCCGGACGTCCGGATGGCACAGTCGATCATGGACTACATCTTCCGGCGGCTCGCGCTCGACTACATGCCGTTCGAGCAGCGGTCGGCGCTCGGCATCCACACCGCCGACGAGCGGGCCCGGCACCTGGACACCGGTTCGTACGAGGCTGTCGACGTCGAGGAGCTGACCGAGGAGCTCGAGACCAGGGCCCAGAACGCCCCGACCGCGGACCCCCCGGCCCCGGTGGTCGAAGCCCCGCACATGCCGGCGGTCGCTCAGCCGGCACCGTCCGGGGTGCACTCCTCGGCCGAGCTGATGGAGAAGCTCCTCGGGCACGGCGGCCGACGCGCCGATGTGCTTCACCTGCGGCACCAAGATGCGCCCGGCCGGCTCCTGCTACGTCTGCGAGGGCTGCGGCAGTACCAGCGGCTGCAGCTGAGCGCCGCGGGCCGGCGTTCGGATCCGCGGGTGCCTCGCAGACGCGGGCCCACGGGCGATCCAGCGGACCTTCGAGCCATCACGAGTGATTGAACGAGGACCAACGCCTCTGCCTGGATCTCGTGCGGAGCGGGAGCATGCTTTCATGCTCCGTGCTTCTCCGTGGCGGCATCTCGGGGTCGCGCTTGGCGCCGCGATCCTAGCGGCAGCGTGCAACGGCTTACCCGGTCCCGAGGCAGACAGACCGGCTGCCGACCAGACCCAGGACTACCTGCCCGGCGTCGCCGCCGACGTGTACCTGCCGGCGGCCAGCGGCTCGCCGGTGGCGAGCACAGCCGCCGCCGGAGCCGTCCCGGTTGTCGTGCTGATCCCTGGAGGGGGCTGGCGCACCGCAGACCGCAGTGGCCTCGCGCCGCTCGCCCGCGCGCTCGCGCGTGACGGGATGCTGGTCGTGAACGCCACCTACCGCGCCGCGGACGACGGGGTCGTCTTCCCGACCCCGGTCCAGGACGTTGTCTGCGCGGTGGCGTTCGCCGCGGACACCGCACGTCGCCGCCACCTGGTGCCGCGCCCGCTGGTGGTCCTCGGTCACTCCTCGGGTGGGCAGCTCGCCGCGCTGGCGGCCTTGGCGGGTTCGCGGTTCCGGGGCGGGTGCCCGTACCCGCAGGTGCAGGTCGACGGGCTGGTCGGGCTGTCGGGCGCGTACGACATCCGCGCGTTCGCGGACCTCGCGTCGGCGCTGTTCGGTGCGACCCCCGCGGCGGCGCCAGCGGCCTGGCATGACGGCGACCCAGCCACCTGGGTGGCAGCACCGACCGGCGCGGTGCCGCTCAGAGTCCTGCTCGGGCACGGGGACGCAGACCAGGACGTGCCGCTGGGCATGACCCAGACGTTCGGTGCGCAGCTGCGCCAGGCCGGCCACCCGGTCCGGGTCGTCGTGGTGCCGGGAGCGGACCACGCGTCCATCTACCAACCCGCGGTCATCGGCCCTGCGATCCGCGACTGGGTCCGTACCCTGCCGGCCGGCTGACCCACGGTGGGGCCGGCGCTGAGATGTCGGGAAGGTTGTCGCGAGACCGGTGCCTCGCCGCCCACGGCTCGGCGTGCCGTGTCAGGCTCGCTTCTCGACGCGAGTCCACCCGGTCCACCCACGCTCGGCGATCAGCTCCCTCAGCCGCGCGACGACGGGGTGGGAAGCGTCGGCGAACGAGTCCATCAGGCCGACGAACGCCGTGTCCGGCATCATCTCGTCCTGCCGGTCCAGCTCCCCGCTGGCGGCGGCCTGCTCCAAGAGATCGCTGATCAGGTCGGCCGTCTCGCGCAGGAGCTCCTCGTCCTCCCAGTTCTCTGCGATCCGACCGATGAGCTGGTACATCCGGACGATCTTCGGATTGGCGAGCTGGGCCACCTTCTCGGCCATGATCGCCGGCAGCTCTTCCGGCCACCGGGCCGCCATCAGGATCCAGGCATCTCGCTCGGGCTCGATGACCGCTCCGGCGCCCCGATGGCACGCAGGCGGTCCAGGTAGTCGACCACCTCCTGCGGGAGAGCCAACGAATCGCCGGAGCCCAGCTGCGCGATCCGCCGGCGGTGCTCCTGGAGCGCGCGGATCTGCGCACGGAGCTGCCGGTCGATCTCGGCGGTCGCGGCGGCGAACGTCTCCGGGTCGGCGTCGAGCAGCTCGCGGACCCGGGCCAGCGGGACGCCGGCCTCGGCCAGGGTGCGGATCCGGATGAGTCGCACGACCGCGGCGGCGTCGTACGTCCGGTAGCCGGAGGCGTCGCGCTCCGGCTCCGGGAGCAGACCGATCTGGTGGTAGTGCCGCACCGCGCGGATGGTCACCCCGGCGTAGGACGCCAGCTGTCCGATCGTCAGCATGGCCTCAGCCTGCCCGAGGAGGCAGACGTCAGCTGATCTTGCGGCGGTAGGCGGCGATGGCGAGGGCGTACGCGACGACGAGGATGCCGAGGCACCAGGCCAGGGCGATCCAGATGCCGCTGCCGACCGGCTGCTGCGCGAACAGGTCGCGGATCGTGTTGACGATCGGTGTCACCGGCTGGTTCTCGGCGAAGGCCGCACCGGGCCGGGCATGGTGGCGGTGAGCACGAAGGCCGAGCTGATGAACGGCAGGAAGATCAGCGGGTAGGAGAACGCGCCCGCGCCGTCCACGGTCTTCGCGGACAGGCCGGCGATGACGGCGAGCCAGGTCAAGCGCCAGGGCGAACAGGATCAGGATGCCGGCGACCGCGAGCCAGGCCAGCAGTCCCGCCCCGGAGCGGAAGCCCATGAGGAGGCGACGAGCACGACGACCACGACCGAGACCATGGTGGCGACCAGCGAGGTCAGCACGTGTGCCCACAGCACGGACGAGCGTGCGATCGGCATGGACTGGAAGCGCTCGAAGATGCCGCTCTGCATGTCCATGAAGAGCCGGTAGGCGGTGTAGGAGATGCCCGAGGCGATCGTGATGAGCAGGATGCCGGGCAGCAGGTAGTTCACGTACGAGTCCGACCCGGAGTCGATCGCGCCGCCGAACACGTAGACGAACAGCAGCATGAGGGCGATCGGCGTGATCGTGGTCGTGATGATGGTGTCCGGGCTGCGGGTGATGTGGCGCAGGGACGTCCGGTCAGGAGGGCGGTGTCGCCGAAGAAGCGCTTGGTCATCGCTGTTCCTTACTCGTCGGTGCCGATGCAGCGGGGCCGGCGTCGCCGTCGCTGGCTCGCCGTTGCCGACGATGGCGAGGAAGACGTCCTCGAGGGTCGGCTGCTTCTCGACGTACTCGACCTTGGCGGGCGGGAGGAGCTGCTTCAGCTCGGCGAGGGTGCCGTTGGCGATGATCCGTCCCTCGTGCAGGATCGCGATCCGGTCGGCGAGCTGTTCGGCCTCGTCCAGGTACTGCGTGGTGAGCAGCACCGTCGTGCCCTGCCCGGCCAGGTCCTTGACGGTGTTCCACACCTCGAGGCGAGACTGCGGGTCGAGCCCGGTGGTCGGCTCGTCCAGGAAGATCACCGGCGGGTTCCCGATCAGGCTCATCGCGATGTCCAGGCGGCGGCGCATGCCACCGGAGTACGTCGCCACCCTCCGCTGGCCGCGTCGGTGAGCTGGAAGCGGGCCAGCAGGTCGTCGGCGATCGCGGCCGGGTCCTTCAGCGCCGCAGCCGGGCCATCAGGATCAGGTTCTCGCGCCCGGTGAGGATCTCGTCCACGGCCGCGAACTGCCC
The DNA here is from genome assembly GCA_963771835.1 of uncultured Actinomycetota bacterium. GTDB lineage: Bacteria > Actinomycetota > Actinomycetes > Prado026 > Prado026 > CAVQCJ01. The sequence goes on along the minus strand of CAVYVA010000001.1, from coordinate 934,932 downwards.
GGTGAGGCTGATGGACTCCCGCACGTTCGCCGGTTGCGTGGCGACGTCGAAGCCGTTGACGGTGGCCGTCCCGGCGTCCGGCCTGAGCAGTCGTGGAGAGGATCTTCACGACCGTGGTCTTGCCCGCGCCGTTGGAGCCGAGCAGGGCGAAGATGCTGCCCCGCGCCACGTCGAAGTCCACGCCGCGCAGCACGTGCAGCTCCTCGTACGACTTCTCCAGGGCGTGCACGTGGATCGCCGGCCCCCGGACCGGCTCGGTTTCATCTGGGTATCTGTGGACATGACGACAGCGTGCAGGGTTGACGTAGCGTCAAGGTCAAGCCCCGTGGGCACCGTTGCCACGGTCGTCAAGAACCCGGCTCCGGTGGTGCGCCGAGGAGGGTTAGAGTCGCACTCTCGGACGCTGCCCCCTCCGCGCGTCCCCGCTCATTCCGGGAGCGCACCCATGACCGACGAGCAGACCCCGAACGCCGACCAGGTGGACATCGTCGCCGCAGCCGCCACCGACGGCGCGTACACCCTCTTCGTCGCTGACTTCAACGACACCGGCACCGCGATGGAGGCCTACGAGGCTCTGAAGTCCATCGAGGACGGCCGGCACGTCTCGATCGAAGGCGTCCTCGTCGTCAAGCGCGACGCCGAGGGCAAGCTGGAGGTCCAGAAGGCCACCGACCACAGCGCCAAGTCCGGGCTCAAGTGGGGCATCGTCGGCGGTGTGGTCCTGGGGGTGCTGTTCCCGCCGTCGATCCTGGGCAGCGCGGCGGTGCTGGGGGCCGCGGGTGCCGGGACCGGCAAGCTCCGCGAGCTGCACCACCGCAGCGAGCTGGCCGACCGAGCTGGAGAACGCGATCGCCCCAGGGCACTCCGGGATCCTCGCGCTGGTGTCCGACCCGGGTGCGGTGGAGATCCGCAAGGCCCTGGCCAAGGCGGACGGGATCGTCGAGTCCGCCGTCGACGACGTCGTGGCCCGCGACATCAAGGCGGTGGCCGAGGAGGCGCAGTCGGCCGACGGCTGACCCGGCTCGTTCATCCTGACGCCTGGTCCGGGGAGTGCCAGTGGCCCCCGGTCCGGGCGCGGAACGCGTCGACGGCGGCGCCCACGGTGGGGAAGAAGCGGTCCGGGGCGGGGATCCGGTCCAGCTCGTAGCGTTCGAGCTTGGACCGTACGGGTCCTTCATCTCCGCGAACACGAGCACCACGTCGTGCGACGCCAGCTCCGCGTCGAGCGCCTCCAGGACGTCGGCCGCCGTCGTGTCCACGTCGGTGATCGGTTCGGCGGCCACGATGATCCAGCTCGGCCGCGGCTCGGAGCTCGCGATCCGGCGGATCTGCTCGCGGAACGTCCGGGCGTTGGCGAAGAACAGCGGGGCGTCGAACCGGTACAGCACCAGTCCGTCGAGCTGCTTGGCCTCGGGGTAGCTGGTGACGTCGTGGTAGCCCGGCATCCCCTCGACCCGTCCGAGCCGGGTCTGGTACGGCCACCACGCCCGCCGGAACACGTTGAGGATGGACAGCGCGACGGCCACGGCGATGCCGGGGAGCACGCCGAGCAGCGCGACGCCGAGGAACGCGGCCATCGAGAGCGACCATTCGGCGCGCCGCTGGCGCCACAGCCGAACGTGCCTTGATGTCGGCCAGCGACGAGCGCGGCCGCGATGACGACGGCAGCGAGCGTCGGCTGCGGGAGGTTGCGCAGGAGGCCGGGCAGGAACAGCAGCATCACGGTGATCGCCGCGGCGCCGACCAGACCGGTCACCTGGCTCTTCGTCCCGGACTGCTCCGCCACGGCCGTCCGGGAGCCGCTGGTGCTCACCGGGAAGCCCTGGAACAGCCCGGCCGCGACGTTGGCCGCGCCGATCCCGATCATCTCCTGGTTGGCGCGGACCTCCTGGCCGGTGCGCGCGGCGAACGCGGAAGCGGTGGAGATGGTGTCGGTCAACGAGACCAGCGCGATGCCGAGCGCCCCCGCGACGAGCAGCGCCAGTCGAGCTCAGCCGACACGTGCGGGATGGTGAACGGCGGGAAGCCCTGCGGCAGCACGCCGACCAGCGTGACGCCGCGCGCTGCCAGGTCGAAGACCGTGGCCGCGAGGATCGACAGCACCACGGCCACCAGGACGGCGGGGATCTTGGGCAGCCACCGCTGCAGGACGAGGATGGTGAGCAGCCCGCCGGCGCCCACGGCCAGCGCGGCGGCGACGGTCTCGCCGTTCGCGACGCCCGCGGACGAAGGCCTCGGCTCGTGCGACCAGGCCGTCGGCGTCGACCGAGAACCCGAACAGCTTCGGCAGCTGCCCGATGACGATGGTCAGGGCCAGCCCGTTCATGTAGCCGATCTGGGTCGGCTTCGACAGCAGGTCGGCGATGAGACCGAGCTTCGCGATGCCGGCCAGGATCAGCATGGCCCCGACGAACAGCGCCAGCAGCGAGGCCAGCGCGACGGCCCGCGCCGGGTCCCCGTCGGCGCCGGCCAGCGGCAGGATCGTGGCCGCGATCATCGGCCCGAGGGCGGAGTCCGGGCCGAGGACCAGGACCCGGGACGGGCCGAACACCGCGTAGCCGAGCAGGCAGAGCATCGACGTGTACAGCCCGGTGACGGCCGGCAGGCCCGCGAGCTCGGCATAGGCCATGCCCTGCGGTACCAGCAGGGCGGTCAGCACCAGGCCGGCGACCAGGTCCTTGGACAGCCAACGTCGCTGGTACGCGCGCAGTGCGGCTGCACCGGGTAGTACCGCGGTCATGGCGAACCCTCGCTCTCACCACAGTCGCCGTGCAAGGCCCCACCCCAACCCCCACCCCACCGCGATCTTGAGAGATTCAGTGCCGACACGCCGCGGAGAACCCTGAATCTCTCAAGATCGCGGGGGACGGTGGCGCCGGGGGCGGCACCGAGGCGCGGCTAGGCTCCGGGCCGTGGAGCGGGAGATCCGGTACGCGGACAACGCGGGTGTCCGGATCGCCTACACGGTCGTCGGCGACGGTCCGATCGACCTCGTGTACACGACGGGCATCTGGTCGAACCTCGACATCATGTGGGAGGACCCCAGGTGGGCCCGCTACCTGGACCGGCTCGCCTCGTTCTCCCGGCTCATCCTCTTCGACATGCGTGGCGTGGGGCTGTCCGACCGGGGTCCGGAGCCGCCGTTCCTCGAACCCCAGATGGACGACCTCCGAGCCGTCATGGACGCCGCGGGCAGCGAGCGTGCCGCAGTGTTCGGCGGTGCCCGCGGCGGGGCGATGACGATGCTGTTCGCCGCGACCTACCCGGAGCGCACCAGCGCGCTGATCCTGTACGGCGCGCTGGCCAAGACCGTGCGCAGCCCGGACCACCCCTACGGCCGGACGGAGCAGGAGCAGCGCGAGTTCTTCGACCGGTTCGTGTCCGAGATGGGCACCGGGGAGAACCTCGACCTGCAGGGCCCCGGCGGCGCGGACGACCCCCGGTTCAAGCGGTGGTGGGCGCGGTTCGAGCGGCTGGTCGCCTCTCCGACCGCGTACCGCGAGCTCGCGACCATCTTCCGCGACCTCGACGTCCGTGCCGTGCTCCCGTCGATCCAGGCGCCGACGCTGGTGCTGCAGCGGGTCGGCGACCGGATCGTCCCGGCCGACCAGGCGCGGTACCTCGCCGAGACCATCCCGCACGCCAGGCTCGTCGAGCTGCCCGGTGACGACCACATCCCCTTCCTGGGCGACTCGGACGGGATCGTCGACGAGATCGAGGAGTTCCTCACCGGCGACCGCCCGACGCCCGAGGTCGACAGGGTGCTGTCGACGGTGCTGTTCACCGACATCGTCGGGTCGACGGCGCAGCAGGCGGCGATGGGCGACCACGCGTGGAAGAACGTGGTCCTGTCCCACCACGCCATCGTCCGCGCCGCACTGGCGCGCTGGCGCGGGGTCGAGAACGACACAGCGGGCGACGGGTTCTATGCGACGTTCGACGGCCCGGCCCGGGCGATCAGGTGTGCGGTCGAGGTCGCCGAACAGGTCCGCGACCTCGGTATCCAGATCCGGGCCGGGGTGCACACCGGCGAGTGCGAGCTGATCGAGGGCAAGTGCGGGGGGATCACGGTCTCGGTGGGCGCCCGGATCGCGGCCAGCGCCGGCCCTCCGAGGTCATGGTGTCGCAGACGGTACGGGACCTGGTCTCCGGGTCCGGGATCGTGTTCGAGGACCGGGGCGTGTTCGACCTGAAGGGCGTCCCGGACCCCTGGCGGCTGTACGCCGTGGGACCGGGGCGCCGGTCCCGGTCACCGGGTGCCTTCGACGGCTAGACCGGCATCATCCGGTGGGCCGGGGCATCGTGCGTAGCCTCCAGCGTCGTCCGCGGCGTCGCGTGCGGCGACCGCGTCGCCAGATGGCGTGCGGTCGAACCCAGCCACAGCAGGACCGTGGCCAGCACGAGGACCGTCAGAGCCGCCTCGCTCCCCGTCACGAGCCCCACCACAGCAGCTGCCAGGGCGACACCCCCGAGAGTCGTCAGCACGGCCACCATCGCCGGTGTCTTCTGCTTGCTGGTGTAGGCGTCGCCGACGTCGCTCAGCGCGCAGCCCCCGACCCAGCCGAGAACCAGCACGACGAGGGTCGTGCCCCGCACGCTCGAGAGCATCGGCACATCGGCGCCGTGCACGAACACGGCGTACGCGCCGACGGCTGCCCCGGTGAACAGCGTCGCTACCAGATCCTTCCCGGTGAGCCTCATGGCCACCGCCTCCTGAACTCGTTCCCGATCCCAGCCTTCGCCGCGCGCCCGCAGGCCGACAGAGGCCAAGGTCACAGGGATCCACCCGGTGCGGGGCATGTCAGGCACTAGTACGTTGCGCCCGATGCGCCCCGACGCGCAGCGCCGCGCGTCCGGGGCGACCCGCGGTCATCCTCTGAGGGGAACGACGTGAGCAGTCGGATGCCGAGAATCCTCGTCGCCACGGTCGCCGCCGTGGTGGTGGCTGTCATGGCCGCCCGGCCCGTGCGGTGGGCGCCAGGAACAAGCCGACCGCCCTGTCGATCTTCGCCAAAGGCCACGCTGCGACGCCCTCGAACCGCTCGGGGGTCCGGCCCAGGACGCGGGCGACAGCGGTAACGTCGACGCCGACGAGGCCGAGTCGGTGCAGCTGCGCGGGGAGTTCCAGCAGTCGATCACGGCCGCGCCGGCTGTCGCGGCGCCGGCCGCGGGCCTCGTCGCGGCGCAGAGTGCCGCCGCAGCCCTGCCGGTCGCGCCGGGCACCTGGGACGAGGTCACCGACAAGCCGTTCCTGAACGACCCGGTGGACCGCGGCGCCAACTTCGGCGTCGGCTGGGGCGACGTCACCGGACGCATGACCGCGCTCACGCACTCCGGCTCGATGGTGTACGCCGCCGCCGCCAGCGGCGGTGTGTGGCGGTCGACGAACAACGGGAAGACCTGGACGCCGGTCGAGCGCCGGGCCTGCCGCGGCTGTCCGTCGGCGCGCTCGCCACCGACCCGTCCGACGGCTCGGTCTGGGTCGGCACCGGTGAGGCCAACAACGCGTCGGAGAACCAGTACGGCGTCGGCGTCTTCCGGCTGGCCCAGGGCTCGAGCACCTGGCAGCAGGTCGGCGGTGCCGAGCTGAACGGCGCCGGCTCGTACCGCATCGTCTGGATCAACGGGTACGTCTACGTCGCCACCAGCCACGGCCTCTACCGGCGCTCCGGTCGAGCGCGGCCCGAGCTCGCCGTGGACGCTGGTGCTGGCGCCGGCCGGGCGTGCAGGACTATCCGCCGAGCTCGTCGGTGACCGACGTCATCGCGGTGCCGGGCACCGAACGGCGCGCAAGGTCCTCGCCGTCGTCGGCTGGGCGGGCTACAGCGTCCCGCCGGCAGTCGGCAAGCAACGGCTTCTACGTCGGCACCGGCGCGCCGGCAGCTTCGCCAGGATCACGCCGACCGGTGACATCAACCCGAAGACGATCGGCCGGACGACGTTCAGCGCGTCCAACGGCTGGCTCTACGCGGTGGTCCAGGACACGACGACCGACGACCTGCGCGGCCAGGGCGTCTTCGTCTCGCAGTCGGGCAACCCGGCCGGGCCGTGGACGCGCATCGCGGACACCGACAAGCTCGCCGCCTCCGGTCGGCCCTCGGCGACTCGACCAGCTCGTACTACCCGGGCATCCAGTCCGACTACAACCAGAACATCGTGGCCGACCCGACCAACCGCAAGCACGTCTACCTGCAGCTCGAGGAGGTCTTCGAGTCGACCAACGGCGGCGCGACCTGGATCGACCGTCGGGCCGTACTGGAACTACGACATCTCCTGCGACCCGAACGACGACGACCCGTACGACTGCCCGCCGACGACGCACCCCGACCAGCACGCCGGCATGATCTACAACGGCCAGTTCTGGGCCGGCAACGACGGCGGCGTCTGGCGGCGCCCGCTGACCTGGCACACCGCGGGCACTGGACCAACCTCAACGCCACCCTGCACACGACGCAGAACTACTCGATCGCGGTCGGCAAGGTCGGCAAGACGACCTGGCCTACTGGGGCGGCCTGCAGGACAACGGCGAGTCCTACACCCGCACGAACCTGCGCGGGTGCGAGCAGGCGTTCACCGGTGACGGCGGCGACACGATCGTCGACCCGAAGAACGGCGACCGCGCGGTCGAGGAGTACGTCTACCTCGACATGTACCTGACGACCGACGGCGCGGTCACCGACGCTGCGGGAGATCTCGCCGTCGTGCCTGACGGCGACCGACCCGCCGGCCGTGTGCGACCCGAACCCGCGCTTCATCGCGCCGATCGAGATGGACGTCAACAACTCCAGACCACTGGGTCGCCGGCGGCCAGTACGTCTGGGACGACACGAAGTCGTGGGACACCGTCTGCACCGGCACCGACGGGCTGCGACTGGAAGGTGGTCTACGACACCGGTGCCGGGCACCAGGTGACCGCGCTGGCCGCCAACGGCACGACCACGTACGCGGCGTGGTGCGGCGGCTGCAACCCGCCGACGTTCGGCGCGGGGCCTGGCCACGAACTACGGCGGCACCTGGCACGAGCTGTCGCTGGCGGGCGTCCCGAACCGCTACATCACCTCGATCGCGGTCGACCCGGCGAACGCGGCGCACGTCTACATCAGCGTCGGCTCCTACAGCCGGCGCTGGATCCCGGACGCCGGCGTCGGCCACGTCTTCGAGTCGACCAACGGCGGGGCCTCCTGGACCGACGTCACCGGCAACCTGCCCGACGCGCCGGTCTTCAAGGTCGTCATGGTCGGCGGCAAGCTCGTCGTCGGCACCGAGGTCGGCGCGTTCGTCGCCGACGCAGAACCAGCGGCTCGCCGCTGCCGTGGTCGCAGCTCGGCACCGGCCTGCCGAACGTGACGGTGTGGGACCTGACCGTCGCGGCCGGCGGCCTGGTGGTGGCCGGGACGCACGGGCGCGGCGACTGGCAGATCAAGCTGGGCTGACCGTGCCGGTAGGGTCCGTCGGTATGCGGCGGCCCTGGCCGGTCCTGGCCGGAGCGCTCGGTTGAGCGTCACGGCGGCGATGGTGCGGGTGCCGGGCGGGCGGTTCCGGATGGGTGCCGACGGACTTCTACCCCGAGGAGCAGCCGGTCCGGGAGGTCGAGGTCGCCGACCTGTGGGTCGACGAGCACCCGGTGACCAACGCGGAGTTCCGCCGCTTCGTGAAGGCGACCGGCTGGGTCACGGTGGCCGAGCGGGCGCCCGACCCGGCGGACTTCCCGGACGCTGACCCGGACCTGGTCGTCGCCGGCTCGCAGGTGTTCACCGCCACCGCGGGTCCGGTGCCGCTGGACGACTGGCGCCGATGGTGGCGCTGGCAGCCGGGGGCCGACTGGCGCCATCCCGACGGACCGGACTCGACGTTGCACGGTCTGGACCGGCACCCCGTCGTCCACCTCGGCTGGGAGGACGCCCTCGCGTACGCCGCCTGGGCCGGGAAGCGGCTGCCGACCGAAGCCGAGTGGGAGCACGCCGCCCGCGGCGGCCTGGACGGCGCCACCTACCCGTGGGGGGAGGAGTTCGCGCCGCACGGACGGGTCCGGGCCAACACCTGGCAGGGCGCCTTCCCGTACCAGCGGCTGACCACGTTCGACGGCGTCGGGACGTCGCCGGTGAGGACCTTCCAGCCCAACGGGTACGGGCTGTTCGACGTCGCCGGCAACGTCTGGGAGTGGACCGCGTCGGACTGGACCGACGACCACGCCGCGGCCGTGGACCCGGCCCCCGCGCGCTCCTGCTGCCCCGAGCCGGTCACCGAGACCGACCGCAGGGTGATCAAAGGCGGCTCGCACCTGTGCGCTCCGACCTACTGCCACCGCTACCGGCCGGCCGCCCGGCAGGGCCACGCCATCCGCAGCTCCACCAACCACCTCGGCCTGCGCTGCGTTCGGGACGCCTAGCCCGCCGCACCCGCGACAGACGCCCCGGTCACGACTGACGCCCCACCCACGACTGACCCAGAATCGAGGGAACCCCGCCTCGAGCGTCCGCGTGTGTGAGGCGAGGCAGGACGACGAGGGGCGGTGACCTGGTGGAGGACCGGCCCTCGTTCGACGAGTTCTACCTGGTCACCTCGGGTCGGCTGCTCGGGCAGCTCACCGCGATGACCGCGGACCGCGAGCAGGCCGAGGACGTGCTCCAGGAGGCTTTCGCCAAGGCCTGGGTCCGGTGGGCCCGGGTGTCCCGGCTGGACAGCCCGGAGGCGTGGGTGCGGACCGTCGCCTGGCGGGCCGCTGTCAGCCGCTTCCGCCGCCGTCGCGTGGCGCTGTCGGCGCAGCCTTTGATCGCCCGCGCCGAGTCGGTCGAGGACCCCGACGTCGCGACCGCGCTCGCCGTGCGCGCAGCCCTCGCCCGGATCCCCGCCGACCAGCGGCGGGCGCTCGTCCTGCACGAGCTGACCGGGCTGTCCGTCGAGGAGATCGCCCGCGAGACCGGCGTCGCGGTCGGGACGGTCAAGAGCCGGCTGTCCCGCGGCCGAGCAGCGTTGAGCGAGCTGCTCGGCGTACGAGACGAGGAAGGGGTGCCCCGTGGACCCGGTTCGTGACGCCCTGACGCTCGTCGCCGCCGACGTCGACCGCTCTCGGCTGGGCGCCCCCGCCGACATCCGGGCCAGGGGCGACCGGATCCGGCGGCGCCGCCGGGCCGTCACCGCCCAGCTCGGCGCACTGGCCGTCGCGGTGGCTGTCGTCGCGGTTGTGGTCGGGCACGGGATCCCGCACGCGCAGCCGCGACCGCTGCAGACCCCACGGCCCACCCCGACCCCGAACCAGGCCCAGGTCCAGGTGGTCCGCGGCGCGTGCGGGCACGGCGTGCGCTGCGCGACCGGGACCGGACCGTTCCGCGTCGTGTTCGAATCCGGGCGCGGCGGCGACCTGCTCTCGCTCGACCTGCCGCTGCCGACGGGATGGTCGCTGTGGGAGATGTCCGGCAACGGCGTCCGGGCGGGTGAGACGAACGGCGGGACCGGAGTGTCGGCGATGTGGCCGGTGCGGCAGGCGCCGGGCAGTGCCGACGCCCGTGCGATGGCGCAGATGCTCGCCCGGCTGCCCGGGGCGGTGGCGGCGCAGCCGGTGGACGTCGGCGGTCAGACCGGTTGGCGGGTCGTGTTCGCCCGGGTTCCCTCCGGCTCCACGCCCTGTGTCGACCCCCGGTTCGGGCTGTACGTGGACGAACGAACCAACCCCGGCGGACCGGCGGGCGGGCCCGGCTGCGCATCGCCGTTCCAGCTCGCGCTCCCCACCGCCTCGGTCCCGGCGCCGACGCTGGTCGGGCTCAGCGGGACGGGCCAGGTCGAGATCACGCTCGTCGACGTCCGCGACATCCCGACGCGGGGCGCTCGCTCGGTGCTGTCGCTGTGGCGGTGGGCGTCCTCGTTGAGCCCGGACGGGCCGGGGGCGGCGCTGCTGGCCGGCGTGCGGCTCGGCGCGTACGCCGACCCGGGCTGCGGGGTCGACAGCGGGCAGCCTCCCTGCCCCGCCCCGAACGGCTCGTACGTCGGCCACGGGGACCCGATCGGGACCAGCACGGGGATCCACGCCTGGGGCAGCCAGGTGAGACTGCGGCCCCCGCCGGGGTGGGGCGTCGACGACGACGGGCGCGGTGACGTGTACCTGCGTGACCGTGCCAGCTACGCCGGGGCCCGGTTCGTCTGGGAACCGCAGCTGCCCGGGACACCGCCCACGGTGCTCCAGGACGCCAGGGCCTGGGCCGTCGCCACCGCTGGTCGGCCCGGCGTGGTGTCCAGCCCGCCGGTGCGGGTCCGGCTCGCCGGGCGTACCGCGTGGCGGGTCGACATCTCGGCGGACAGGTCGGCGGTCCCCTTCCGGCAGAGCGACCCCCCGTACGTGGATCGTGGCTGCGGCGACGGCCCGCCGTACTTCGCGGTCGCCCTCTCCTGCCCGCCTCCGTTGGCCGCAACCGACGTCGGCGTCTACCTGGAGATCAACGAGTCGGCGCGGTTGTGGTTCGTCCAGGTCGACCCGGACCGGGTGCTGCTGGTCGAGGTGTGGGCGAACCGTTTCCACCGGGCGCAGCCGTCCGGCCTGCCGGCGGCGCTGGCCGCGACCGCTTCGATGCTCGACGGCCTCTCGGTCCGGTGAGCGCGCGGCGGACGCGCCAAGATAGGGAACCGGCACCCGAATCTGGGTAGTCGCCCCCGATCCGGGGGTCCGCGCCGCGTCCGTACGGTCGCAGGGTCCTGAAGTTCCAGCGACCCGAGGAGACCGCGGTGCCCCTTTTCATGGATGTCCACAGCCTCGACGGCGGTGTGGCCGTCAGCGATGTCGCCAAGGCGCACATGGCCGACCTGCAGACCCAGGCCAAGTACGACGTGCGCTACCTGCGCTACTGGGTGAACGAGGACCAGGGGAAGGTCTTCTGCCTGGTCGAGGCGCCGTCGGCCGATGCGGCCTCGACCGTGCACCGGGAGGCGCACGGTCTGGTCGCGGACAACGTGTTCGAAGTCCAGGAAGGAACCTGAGCAATGGTCATCAGACGGATAGTGGGATCGGCAGCGGCAGCCCTGCTGCTGGTCGCGGCCACGGCCGGCTTCGCCTCGGCGCACCAGTCCACCGCCACGGCGAACGACGGCCTGTCGAAGCTGCGTGCGGTCACCGACAAGTACCACAGCATCGCCACCGCCGAGCAGAACGGCTACGGGTTGCTGACCGACAAGGACGGGATCGCGTGCATCGACATGCCCGGCATGGGCGGCATGGGCGTGCACTGGGCCAACGGAACGCTCGTGGGTGACCCGGCGATCGTGCCGAACAAGCCCGAGGCCCTGGTCTACGCACCTGGACCGGACGGCACGCTGCAGCTCGCGGCCCTGGAGTACGTGGTGATCAAGAGCGCCTGGGACGCCACGCACAGCTCGCCGCCGCACTTCTTCGGCCACACGTTCAACTTCACCGACGCGCCGAACCGGTTCAACCTCCCGCCGTACTACTCGCTCCACGTCTGGGTCTGGAAGCACAACTCCGCCGGGACGTTCCAGATGTGGAACCCGGCGGTGCACTGCCCCAGCTGAGCTCCCAGCTGTTCGAACCGTCCGAACCGGGCGCGAGGTTCGCAGGCCTTCCTCAGGGACCCGCGGACCTCGCGTCCGTGCGCTGCCTGATAGACAGTGACCGGCGGGCAACGGCTCGAACCCAGGGAGGACCGCGGTGGCGGTGCAGGACACGTCGACGACGGTCGACGTCACCGCCGACGACGCTCTCGGCACCGACGACATGACCGACCTGTTGCGACGCCTCGCGGGCCGCGAGGTCTCGCCGGCCGAGCTCCGGGCCGCGGCGGTGGCCCGGGCCAGGTCGGCGGACGAGCGGCTCAACGCCGTCACGTCCTGGGTGGACGATCCACCCGGGCCGGACGACGCGCCTGCCGCGGGCGCTGCCCTCGCGGCGATCCCGACGCTGCTCAAGGACAACGAGGACCTCGCCGGCCACCCGACGACGCACGGGTCGTGGGCGCCGGCGGACCGTCCGGCGGCCGAGTCCTCGCCGTGGGTGGCGCAGTACCTGCGGCTGGGCGTGGTCCCGGTCGCGAAGACCACGCTGCCCGAGTTCGGGCTGACCGCGAGCACCGAGTCGCGCCGGTTCGGCGCCACCCGCAACCCGTGGGACACCGAGCGTTCGGCCGGTGGTTCCAGCGGCGGCTCGGCGGCGCTGGTGGCGGCCGGTGTGGTGCCGATCGCGCACGCGAACGACGGCGGGGGATCGATCCGGATCCCGGCCGCCTGCTGCGGTCTCGTCGGGCTCAAGCCGAGCCGCGGCCGGCTGCTGGACCGCCCCGAGCTGGCTTCGCTGCCGGTGCAGATCGCGACGCAGGGCGTGCTGACGCGCAGCGTGCGGGACACGGCGCTGTACTACGCAGAGGCGGAGCGGCTGTACCACAACGCGCAGCTGCCGCCGGTCGGGCACGTGCGGGGCCCCGACCCGCGACGGCTGCGGGTCGGGGTGGTGCTGGCCGGGATCCGCGGGCTGCCGGTCGCCGCCGAGACCGTGGCCGCGGTGCGCGCGGCCGGGCAGCTGTGCGCGGACCTCGGGCACCACGTGGAGGAGACCGCACCGCCGGTCGGGGACGACTTCGGGCCGGACTTCCTGCGCTACTGGGCGTTCCTGGCGTTCACCCTGAAGAACGCGGGCGCGTTCGTGTTCGGGCCCGGCTTCGACGGCTCCCGCACCGAGGACTTCACCCAGGGGCTGAGCGGGCTGCTGCGCAGCCAGGCCGGGCGGCTGCCCGGCTCGATGCGACGGCTGCGCAGGCTGGCGCGCGAGCACGAGTCCTCGTTCCCCGGCTACGACGTCCTGGTGTCGCCGGTGCTCGGGCACCGACCGCCGCAGATCGGGTACCTCGGTCCGGACGTCGACTTCCGCACCCACCTGGTCCGGCTGCTGCGGTACTCCTCGTTCACACCGCTGCAGAACGTCTCGGGGTCACCCGGGATGTCGCTGCCGCTGGGACGGACGGCGGAAGGCCTGCCGATCGGCGTGCACCTGGCGGCGCCGTTCGGTCTGGACCGGGTGCTGCTCGCGCTGGCGTACGAGCTTGAGGAGGCGGCGCCGTGGCCGGTGCGTCCGGCCCCCGCGCGGCGTGCCGCGGGGTGACCTCCACCTGATCCGCCCTGGCGACCGTCAGGATGGGCAGCGTGTCCGAGGCCGCAGCGCAGCCGGGCCCGCCGGCCCGCGAACGAGGCGCACCCAAGAGCCCGCAGGACGCTGCCGCTCTCGCCCGCTACGAGCGCAGGATGCGGGTGCCGATCGTCCTGTCGGCGATCCTGCCGCTGATCCTGGTCCCGCAGCAGGGGCACTGGGTTGCGGTGGCGGTCGGCATCGTGTCCTGGGTCGTCTTCCTCGTCGACTTCGTCGTGCACCGGCACCGGCTGGTGCACTACGCGGCGACCGGGCTCGGCCGGTTCGACCTCGCGGTGGTGGTACTGACCGCGCCGTGGTTCCTGCTGCCGGGGGCGCAGCAGGGCAGCTTCGTCGTGCTGCTGCGGCTGGCCCGGCTGGCCCGGCTGATGATCGCCAGCGGCGGCGCGCGGCGGTTGTTCGAGCGGCTGGGACGGGTCGCGCTCGTCGCCCTCGGCGTGGTGCTGGTCGGCTCGGCCGTCGCGTACTACGCCGAGCACCCGACCAACCCGGGCTTCGCCACCTACGGCGACGCGCTCTGGTGGGGCATCGTCACGCTGACGACGGTCGGCTACGGCGACATCGTCCCGAAGACCGCGACCGGTCGATGGGCCGCGGTGGTCATCATGATCACCGGCGTGTCGGTGCTCGGCCTGCTCGCCGGTTCGCTGGCCAGCTTCTTCCGCCTCGATCCGTCGAGCGGGAAGGACAAGGCCGCCGGCGCGGCCGAGGCCGCCGTCCAGCCCGCCGCCGACGCGCCGGGGATGGACGCGCTGATGTTCGAGGTGACCCAGCTCCGGGCCCAGATGGCCCTGCTGGTCGAGCGGCTCCCCGGGGGCTCGGACGGGGGCGGCGGGCGACCGTAGGCTGAGCGGCATGCGGATCGGCGTGCACGTCGTGAGCTTCAGCTTCCCCGGCGGTGCCGACTCGATCGGGCCGACGCTGGCCGCGGTGGGCGCGGCGGCGGAGGGTGCCGGCGTCGACAACCTCTCGGTGATGGACCACTACTTCCAGCTCCCCGGGTTCGGCGCCGACCCCGCCGACCCGATGCTCGAGGGCTACACGACGCTGGGCTACCTGGCCGCGCGCACGAGCACGGTCGAGCTGCAGCTGCTGGTCACCGGGGTCACGTACCGGCACCCCGGGCTGCTCGCCAAGATCGTGACCACCCTGGACGTGCTGTCCGGCGGCCGGGCCGCGCTCGGGATCGGGGCGGCCTGGTACGAGCGCGAGCACCTCGCGCTCGGCGTGCGGTTCCCACCGGTCGCCGAGCGGTTCGAGCGGCTCGAGGAGACGCTGCGCATCGTGCACCAGATGTGGAGCGACGACGACGGACCGTTCGACGGCGCGCACTACCGGCTGGCCGAGACGATCTGCTCGCCGCGGCCGCTGCGACGGCCGCACCCGCCGGTCATGATCGGCGGCGGCGGGGAGCGGAAGACGTTGCGGCTGGTGGCGAAGTACGCCGACGCGTGCAACGTGTTCGCCGGACCGCAGCAGGGCCCCGCCGCTCTCGCGGCCAAGCTCGCGGTGCTGCGCGAGCACTGCGACCGGGAGGGCACGGACTACGACCGCATCCGCAAGACCATCACGTACGCCGGCGCGCTAGACCCGACCTCTGCCGGGGCCGGTGCCGCGTTCGTGGCCGAGATGGGGGAGTACGCCGGGCTCGGGGTGCAGGAGGTCCACGTGATGCCGTACGGCGCCGACCCGGTGCAGTACGTCGACGGACTGGGCCGAACCGTGGTGCCCGCGCTCCGTTCGGTCTGACCGTCGGCGCCCGGGTGAGGGAGGGACATGCGCATCGCCACGTGGAACGTCAACTCGGTCCTGGCCAGGCTTCCCCGGCTCGTCGAGTGGCTGGAGCAGGCTGCGCCCGACGTCATCTGCCTGCAGGAGACCAAGGTCGCGGACGGCGGCTTCCCGGTCGGCGAGGTCGGCGCCCTCGGGTACGCGGTCGCGCACCACGGCGAGGGCCG
This sequence comes from uncultured Actinomycetota bacterium, assembly GCA_963771835.1. Classification (GTDB taxonomy): domain Bacteria; phylum Actinomycetota; class Actinomycetes; order Prado026; family Prado026; genus CAVQCJ01. The sequence continues at coordinate 919,833 of CAVYVA010000001.1, read as the reverse complement.
CTGGAACGGCGTCGCGGTGCTGTCGCGGGTCGGGCTGGCCGAGGTCGCGCCCGGACTTCCCGGCGACCCCGGGTTCCCCGACCCGCAGACTTGTGAGGCGCGCACCCTGGCCGCGACCTGCGGCCAGGTCCGGGTGCGGTCGGTGTACGTCCCGAACGGACGCACGCCGGACGACCCGCACTACGCGTACAAGCTGCAGTGGTTGGCCGCGCTCGCCTCGGCGGTGGCCGAGGACGCGGCGGGCGGGCTCCCGTTCGCGGTGATGGGGGACTTCAACGTGGCGCCGACGGACGCCGACGTCTGGGACCCGGCCGCGTTCGTGGGCGCCACCCACGTGACGGCGGCCGAACGCGCGGGGCTGGCCGGGCTGCGCGCGGCCGGGCTCGCCGACGTGGTGCCGCGGATCGAGAAGGGTCCACACCCGTACACGTACTGGGACTACCGGGCGGGAGCGTTCCACAAGGGCATGGGGATGCGCATCGACCTGGTGTACGCGAACGCGGCCATGGCCGGCGCCGTCACCGACGCGTGGGTGGACCGTGAGGCGCGCAAGGGCAAGGGGCCCAGCGACCACGCGCCGGTCGTCGTCGACCTCGACCTCGCGGGCTAGCGAAGGCCTCGCCGCCGGTAGGACCTTCGCCCCTGTCGGCCCGTCGCACGTCCTGCCACCGTCGAGGTGAGGGTCGCGTCCGGCCAGGACGCGGGGCCGGGAAGGTGACGGGTCATGAAGCGTCTGCTCGTGCTGGGCGGTGGCACCGCGGGGACGATCGCGGCGAACAAGCTGCGCAAGCGGCTGGACGACCGGTGGCAGGTGACGGTCGTCGACCGGGACGACGCGCACCACTACCAGCCGGGGTACCTGCTCGTCCCGTTCGGGGTCTACGAGCCGGACGAGCTCGTGCGCTCGCGCCGCCGTTACCTGACCGACGGCGTGGACTTCGTCTGCGGCGAGGTCGACGGCATCGACCCGACGGCCTGCGCGGTCACCCTCGCCGACGGCCGGGTCCTCGGCTACGACTACCTGCTGGTCGCAGCCGGGACCACGCCCCGGCCGGACCAGACGCCGGGCATGGACGGGGAGCAGTGGCGCCGGTCGGTGCACGAGTTCTACACCCTCGGCGGTGCCGTCGCGCTGCGCGCCGCGCTGCGGTCGTTCGACGGCGGCCGCCTCGTGGTGCACGTCACGGAGATGCCGATCAAGTGCCCGGTCGCCCCGCTGGAGTTCACGTTCCTGGTGGACGCGTGGCTGTCGGAGCACGGGCTGCGCGACCGCGTCGACATCACGTACGTCACCCCGCTGGAGGGAGCGTTCACCAAGCCGGTGGCGTCCACGCACCTGGGCGGGATGCTCGACGAGCGCGGCATCCGGCTGGAGCCGGACTTCGTCGTCGACCGGGTCGACGAGGACGCCAAGGCCCTGGTGTCGATGGACGACCGGGAGGTCCCGTTCGACCTGCTGGTGACGGTGCCGTTGAACATGGGCGCCGACTTCGTTTCCCGCTCGGGGCTGGGGAACGAGCTGAACTACGTACCGGTCGACCGGCACACGCTGCTGGCCAAGGGTTTCGAGAACATCTTCGCGATCGGGGACGCGTCCGACATCCCGGCCTCCAAGGCGGGCTCGGTGGCCCACTTCTCGCTGGACCTGTTCCCGGACAACTTCGTCGACCACGTCGCGGGTCGGCCGATGACGTCGCTGTTCGACGGGCACGCCAACTGCTTCGTCGAGTCCGGTCACGGCAAGGCGCTGCTGATCGACTTCAACTACGACACCGAGCCGGTGCCCGGGAAGTACCCGGTGCCGGCGGTCGGCCCGTTCAGCCTGCTCGCGGAGTCGGCGGTCAACCACTGGGGGAAGCTGATGTTCCGGTGGATGTACTGGAACGTCCTGCTCCCCGGCCGGCCGTTGCCGCTGCCCGCCCGGATGACGCGGGCCGGCAAGCACTTCGAGCACATCGAGCACGTCGAGCACATCGAGCACTCCGAGCACGCAGCCTGACACCTGGGAGATGAGGACCGTGACGATCACCACGCTGAGCGGCCGGGACGTCCACGTCGACGCCGAGGGCTTCCTGACCGAGTACGGCGAGTGGGACGAGGACCTGGCGCGGGTGCTGGCCGCGAACATCGGGGTCGAGCTGACCGACCGGCACTGGGAGATCCTGCGCTTCCTGCGTGCGGACTACCTCGCGCAGGGCGAGACGCCGACCACCCGGCGCGTCCAGACGGTGGGCGGGTTCCCCACCCGCGAGCAGTTCGACCTGTTCCCCAAGAAGCCGGCCAAGAAGATGGCGTACATCGCCGGGCTGCCCAAGCCGCACGGCTGCGTGTGAGCCCTGAGAAGGAGACCACCATGACCACCGACACGCTGACGGGCACCGCACCGGCGATCGTGCCCTCGTTCGACGACGAGGAGCAGACCGGGCGCAAGCTCGCCATCATCTGCTCGAAGGGCAACCTGGACATGGCCTACCCGGGCCTGATCCTGGCCAACGCGGCGCTCGGCGAAGGGGTGGAGACGCACCTGTTCTTCACCTTCTGGGGCTTCGACATGATCACCAGGGAGCGGATGGACGACCTCAAGTTCACGCCCACCGGGAACACGGCGATGCACCTGCCGCTGGGCGACGTGCGCGTGCCGCAGGCGCTCGCGCCGATGCCGGGCATGCAGGCGATGGCCACCCGGATGATGAAGCACCAGATCGCCGACCTGGGCGTACCGGAGGTGCCGGACTTCCTCGAGCAGATCGTGGCGGCCGGCGGACACCTGTGGGCCTGCCGGATGAGCGCGGACATGATGCACCTGACGATGGACGACCTGTACGAGGGCGTCGAGGCGATCATCAACGCGAGCGACTTCATCGAGCTCACCGCGGGTGCCCAGCTCCTGTTCATCTGAGCGCTCGCGCCGCCAGGTCCTCAGCGCCGTCACAGCTGCGCGGGCCGCCACTCGCCGACGGGCAGCCGGTAGAGGACGTGCGGACGCTGCGGGCTGCCCACCGGCACCAGCGGGTGCTCGAACTCGACGTCGCGCCGCATCCCGAGCCGTTCCATCACCCGCCAGGACCGGACGTTGGTCAGCGCGGTCCACGAGTCGATCTCGTCCAGCCCGACCTGCTCGAACCCGTATGCCAGCGAGGCGCGCGCGGCCTCGGTGGCGATCCCGCGCCCCCAGTACGGCCGGGCCAGCCGCCACCCGACCTCGATCGCGGGGGTGAACGACGCCTCGAAGTGCGCCCTGGCCAGCCCGACGTAGCCGGCGAAGCCGCCGTCCACCTCGACCACCCACAGCCCGAACCCGTCCTGCTGCCAGCGCCCGATGATCCGGTCGACGAACCCGTCGCTCTCGGCCCGGTCCAGGCGGGCGTTGAGGAACTCCATGACCTGCGGGTCGTCGTTGAGGGCGGCGAACGGGTCGCGGTCGGCGTCGCGCCACCCGCGCAGCACGAGCCGCTCGGTGCGCAGCACCGGAACCCTCTCATCCTCACTCATCCTCGGGTCTCCTCGCCCGGGTCCGTGGCCCGGGGTTCGTGCTCCGCGGTCCACGCCTGTGCGTCGGCGAGGGCAGCGGTCAGCGAGTCGCCGAGCCGGCGACGGGCCAGGTAGACCGCGTCCGGCCCGAGGTGGTCCATCGTCCTGGTCGCCGCGAGCTGGTCGTACACGCGCGGTCCGACCCCGACGAGCAGCAGCCTGCTGTCCACCGCGGCTAGCGCGTCGGCGTACCGGCCGAGCGCCTTGATGAACGTGCTGCCCAGCTCGTCCTTGCCGCGCAGGCGCACGATGACCACCGACCCGCGCGAGTCGGGCGTCACCGCCGGCAGCTGCGCCTCGAACACCGGGGCGGCGGCGAAGAACAGGCTCCCGTACGGCATCAGCACGATCACCTTGCCCGGCTCGAGCACGGCCGGCGGGTCCTCCTCGTCGGGCAGCACGGCGCCCGGGGTGAACCGCCACCGCTTGACGGTGATCTTGTTGGACTGGCGGGCCACGTGCAGGACGATGGACAGCCCGACACCGACGAGCACGGCGTACTGCAGCGGGATGATCAGCGTCAGGACGAAGGTCACCGACATCACGGCGGCCTGCGTCGAGCCGGTGCGCCAGACCATCCGCACTTCGTTGGGCTTGAAGGTGCGCACGCCGATGAGGATCAGCAGCCCGGCCAGGGCGGGCATCGCGACGTACCTGATCACGTCGCCGAACAGCAGGACCGACAGCGCCATGACCACGCCGGCCGCGAGGTTGGCGACCCGGGTGCGCGCGCCCGCCACCCGGATCAGCGCCGTGGCGGACGTCGACCCGCCGACCGGCATCGCCTGGAAGAGGCCGGCGGCGATGTTCGCGACGCCCTGCCCGCGGAAGTCGCCGGACGCGTCCGGGTACTCGCCGTCCGGGTTGGGCACCGAGTGGCTGATGCCGGCTCCCTGCACGAGCCCGACGAAGGCCAGCGACAGCGCCGGGACGAGCAGCGTGCCGGTCAGCGCGAGGTCCGGCAGGGCGGGTGTCGGCAGCGCCCGCGGCACGTCGGCGATGTCGCCGATGGTCTGGACCGAGTCCAGGTGCAGGAGCGCGGCGACGGCGGAGGTGACCACGACCGCGACGACGAGTCCCAACGGGCCGACGGGGGTGCGCTCGAGCACCAGGATGATCAGGACGGTCCCCACCCCGACGGCGACCGACGCCCACGAGTACGACGTGATGTGCAGCAGGGTGTCCAGGCTGCGGACGACCCGGTTGGCGCCCTGGTTGTCGTAGCCGGTCAGGTTGTCGAGCTGGCCGAGCACGATGTTCACCGCGACCGCGTTGATGAACCCGGTGAGGACCGAGTTCGGCACGAACCGCACCAGCCAGCCGAGGCGGAACAGCCCCAGCCCCAGCATCACCAGGCCGGTCAGCAGTGCGAGCGTGGCCAGCGCATGGCCCGCTTGGGGGCCGGACTGCGTGGCCGGGACGTCGGAGATGATGACGGCCATCGCGCTGGTCGCCTGCACCGCCATGTACGCGGAGCTGGTCGCCGCGGCGCCGGCGATCGTCCCGACCAGGTAGGCGTACAGGCCGTAGACCGGGTTCACCCCCGCGAGCAGCCCGGAGGCCAGGCCGTCCGGCACGCTCTCCACGCCGAGCACCACGCCGGCGCGCAGGTCCGGGCCGACCGTCGCGCGGGAACCCAGCTGGCGGTGCAGCGCCGCCCGGACGTCAGCCATCGGCCCGCTCAGCCTCGCACGGCCGGACCGGCCCCGCCGGGGGCCGACGCTGTCATCCTTCGGCGGCGTTCCTCGCCTCGGACGCCCGCAGCCGCGCCGTGACGACCTTGAGCAGCCCCCGGGAGACGTCCGGGTCGTCCAGCAGCGGGGCGAACGCCAACGGCGAGATCGTCGCGGTGCGCAGCCCGTCCTCGCCGACGATGACCGTGGCGGACCGGGGCTGACCGTCGATCAGCGAGATCTCGCCGAAGCTGTCGCCCTCCTTCAACGTGGCCCGCCGGACGCCGTGGACCTCCACGTCTGCGGACCCGTCCAGGATGAGGTGGAACCCCGCGCTCTCGGCCCCCTGGTCGGTGAGGTGGCGGCCGGGTCGGTGGGTCATCTCCACGACCCGCTCGGCGATGCGCCGACGCGACTCCTCCGACAGCCCGGAGAAGAACTCGACGGAGGCGAGCCGGCGGGCGAGCTCTGGCACCTGCATCTCGTGCACCTTTCCCTGGAGGCCGCCAGGCTAGAGGATCACGGAGGGCCGGGCCATCGATCCGGTCGCACAGGAGGTGTTATGGGCATCGTCTCGCCGGGGTTCTCCGGCCGCCGCCGCGACGGCGGGACCGAGCTGCCGCCGGGCCAGTACCTGACCGAGGACTTCCCGGTCCTGTCGGCCGGACCAACGCCCCGGCTCGACACCGACCGGTGGACGTTCACCGTCACGACCGAGACCGGGGCCAAGCACGAGTGGACCTGGGCCCGGCTGCGCGCCCTGCCGGCCGAGAGCTTCACCACCGACCTGCACTGCGTCACCCGCTGGTCCAAGCTCGGCACGCACTGGGACGGGGTCTCGCTCGACACGCTGCTCGCCGACGTGGAGACGTCCGCGGACTTCGCCCTGGTGCACGCGTACGGCGGCTACGACACCAACCTGCCGCTGGCGGACCTGCTGGACGGCAAGGCGTGGGTCGCCTTCGGCTACGACGGCGAGCCGCTCGAGCCCGAGCACGGGGGACCGGCCCGGCTGCTGGTGCCGCACCTGTACCTGTGGAAGAGCGCCAAGTGGGTCAGCGGCATCACCTTGTCCCACACGGACACTCCAGGCTTCTGGGAGAGCCTCGGCTACCACAGCTACGGAGACCCATGGCGGGAGCAGCGGTACTGGGGCGACTGACCTGGCGGGTCGGTCGGGTCGTCGCGCTGCGCGACGAGACCTCGACCGCCCGCTCGGTCGTCCTCGACCTGCCCGGCTGGCCCGGTCACCTGGCCGGTCAGCACGTCGACGTCCGGCTGACCGCCCCGGACGGGTACTCGGCGGTCCGCTCGTACTCGATGTCCACCGAGGCCGACGGGGACCTCGTCGAGATCACCGTCGACCGGGTCGCGGCCGGCGAGGTCTCGCCGTACCTCACCCAGGTCCTCGCGGTCGACGACCGGCTGGAGGTGCGCGGGCCGATCGGGGGCTGGTTCGTGTGGCGACCGGGGCAGGAAGGTCCGGTCCAGCTGCTCGCGGGCGGGTCCGGGATGGTGCCGCTGCGGGCGATGCTGCGCGCCCGCGACCGCGCGGCCGGCCCGGACCGGACGCCGATGCGGCTGCTCTACTCGGTCCGGCAACCGGACGCGGTCCTGTACCGGGACGAGCTGGACGCCCTGGCCCGGACCGCCGACGGCGTCCGTGTCGACTACGCGTTCACCCGGCGCACGCCGCCGGACTGGCCCCGCCCGCCGGGCCGGCTCGATGCCGGGCTGCTGGCCGGGGCGGCGTTCGGTCCGCAGGAGCAGCCGACGTGCTACGTCTGCGGGCCGACCGGCTTCGTCGAGGCCGTCGCCGACCTGCTCGGCGCGGCCGGCCACGACCCGGCCCGCATCCGGACCGAACGCTTCGGTCCGTCCAGAGGTGGAGGAGATCGATGACCGACCCGACACACGACCGGCCGTTCCTGGACGGCAACGCGGCGGCCGGCCAGATCGCCGCGCTCTTCGCGCTCGACGTGACCACCGCGACCGGGCAGTGCGCCGGCTGCGGGACGGCCGGCCCGCTGGCCGGGGCCCGCATGTACGGTCCGGCGCCCGGACTGGTCCTGCGCTGCCCGGCCTGCGAGGCCGTGCTGCTGCGGATCGTCGAGGGCGCCGGCCGGGCCTGGATGGACCTGCGGGGCCTCGCGTTCATCGAGACCCCGCTCCCGTCGCCGGCCTGAGGCCGCCCCGACGTTCGAACCAGACAGCGGAGGCTGACCCATGGAGTACGTCAAGCTCGGCCGGACCGGCCTGGACGTCTCGCGCATCTGCCTGGGGTGCATGAGCTACGGCGAACCGGCCAGGGGCGGCCAGCCGTGGAGCATCCCGGAGGACGAGGCGCGCCCGTTCTTCGTCCGGGCGCTGGAGCTCGGGATCAACTTCTTCGACACCGCGAACGTGTACTCCGCCGGCTCCAGCGAGGAGATCACCGGGCGCGCCCTGCGCGAGCTGGCCGACCGCGACGAGATCGTGCTCGCCACCAAGGTGCACGGTCGCATGCACGACGGCCCGAACGGCCAGGGACTGTCCCGCAAGGCGATCATGGCGCAGATCGACGCCAGCCTCCGGCGGCTGGGTACCGACTACGTCGACCTCTACCAGATCCACCGCTGGGACCCGGCCACACCCGTGGAGGAGACCGTCGAGGCGATGCACGACGTGGTGAAGGCCGGGAAGGCCAGGTACGTCGGCGCGTCCTCGATGTGGGCCTGGCAGTTCGCCAAGGCGCTGCACGCGGCCGACGCCCATGGCTGGACCAGGTTCGCCACCATGCAGAACCACTACAACCTGCTCTACCGCGAGGAGGAGCGGGAGATGCTCCCGCTGTGCGCGGACGAGGGCGTCGGGGTGATCCCGTGGAGCCCGCTGGCGCGCGGCCGGCTGACCCGGCCGTGGGAGGAGCCCACGCACCGGTCCGGGCTGGACGAGTTCGGCCGCTCCCTGTACCCGCAGGCAGCCGCGGACCGGGAGATCGTGGACCGGGTGGGTGCGATCGCGCAGGCGCGGGGGGCGGCGCGCGCCTCGGTGGCGCTGGCGTGGATGCTCAGCCGGCCCGGTGTGGCCGCCCCGATCATCGGTGCGACGAAGCCGCACCACCTCGACGACGCTGTCGCCGCCGTCGACCTGCGGCTGACGGCGGACGAGCTGGCGACGTTGGAGGACCCGTACACCTCGCGCCCCGTCGCCGGCTTCGCCTAGCCTGCGCCCATGGCCGACCCCGCGCACGTGGGCGCCGTCCCGGACCGGACTGTCCGGGACGTGTTCCGGACGCGGTCCTGAGCCGGTGCACCCCACGATCGGGCAGGTGCTCTCCGATGCCGCGGCGCGCGACCCCGACCGGGTGTGGCTGCGCAGCGACGCCGGCGACCTGACCTTCGGTGCCGCCGCCGCGCACGTCGCGGAGACCGCGAGGCGGCTCGCCGAGGCCGGAGTCGGCCAGGGCGACCTGGTGCTGCTGACGGCCCGCGGCACCCCGCCGTACCTGCTCTGCTGGCTCGCGGTGGCCTGGCTCGGCGCGCTGAGCGTCCCGGCGAACCCGGCCAGCGCCCCCGCCGAGCTGTCCGGGCTGCTCGAGCAGGTCCGCCCCCGGGCGGTGGTCACCGACCGGGAGCTGCGGGCCGCCGTCTCGCCGCCGGCGGGGACCCGCACGCTGGACGTCGACCGGCTCACCACGGGATGGGACGGGCCGGGCCTCCCGTCCGGCGCGCCCGGCCCCGCCAAGGTCGACGACGGCGACGTGGCCGTGCTGCTGCCGACGTCCGGGACCACCGGTCGGTCCAAGCTCGTCATGCAGACCCATCGCGCCTACACCATGGCCGGCGAGGGCTTCCCGTACTGGATGGAGCTGGACCGCGAGGACCGGCTGATGACGTCGCTGCCGCTGTTCCATGTCAACGCCCTGGCGTACTCGGTGCTCGGCTCGCTGACGATCGGCGCCGGGCTGGTGCTGCTGCCGCGGTTCTCGGCGAGCCGCTTCCTGGACTCGGCCCGCCGCCACGGCGCCACGGAGTTCAACGCGATCGGCGCGATGATCGAGATCCTCATGCGCCAGCCGGAGCGACCCGACGACGCGGCCACCGGGTTGCGGCTGTGCTACACCGGACCGGCCCCGACCCGGGAGCGGCAGGAGCAGATCGAGGAACGCTTCGGGCTGCGGATCGTGGTCGGCTATGCCATGTCCGAGACCACGTACGGCCTGGTCTGGCCACGCGGGACCCGGCCGTTCGGGACGCTGGGCCGGCCGCGGCAGCACCCGCGGCTGGGCGAGGTGAACCATGCGCGGGTGGTCGACGAGAGCGGCGCCGAGGTGCCGGCCGGCCAGGTCGGCGAGCTGCTGCTGAACAACCCCGCGGTGACCCCCGGGTACTGGGGGATGCCGGCCGAGACCGCAGCCGTGCTCACCGGAGGATGGCTGCACACCGGAGACCTCGTCGTCGTCGGCGACGACGCGATGGTGACGTTCGTCGGGCGCCGCAAGGAGGTCCTGCGCCGCCGGGGGGAGAACCTGAGCCCGCTGGAGGTCGAGGAGGCCGTCTCCGCGCACCCGTCCGTGCAGGAGGTGGCCGTCGTCGGCGTGCCGTCGGACCTGTCCGAGGACGACATCAAGGCGTTCGTCGTCGCGGCGCCCGGATGCGTGCTGGACTTCGGCGAGCTGCGGGCCTGGGCCGCCGACCGGTTGTCGGCGTTCAAGGTCCCGCGGTACTGGCAGCAGCTGGCCGAGCTGCCGCACACGCCCACCGGGCGGGTGGCCAAGCACCAGCTGCCCACCGACCATCCTGACGGCGAGCACGACCTGGAGCGGAAGGACGGCGCGTGACCTCGTTCGAGTTCCCCACCGCGATCGGTACGTCGGACGCGACGTCGATCACCCTGCTCGGCCACGACCTGGCCGGCGAGCTGCTCGGCAACGTCGGCTTCGGCGAGCTGGCGTACTGGCTCGTCGCTCAGCGTCGCCCGTCGCCCGGTCAGCTCCGGCTCTTCGAGGCCGTGCTGGTCGCCCTCGCCGACCACGGGCTGACCCCGACGGTCATCGCCGCACGGATGACGCTGACCGGCGCGCCGGAGTCGCTGCAGGGGGCGGTCGCGGCCGGCGTGCTCGGCGGCGGCTCGCGCTACCTGGGCGTCACCGAGGACTGCGGACGGTTCCTGGCCGATGCGCTCGCGGCCGGGTCGGCGGCCGGCGAGCCGCTGCCCGCGGGCGACGACGACGCGGGCTGGGACCTGCTGGCGCTCGCCGCCGTACGCCGCTGTCGCGAGGCCGGAGCGTTCGTGCCCGGACTCGGCCACCCGGTGCACAAGGACGTGGACCCGCGGACGCCGGTGCTGTTCGCGCTCGCCGAGTCCGAAGGCGTGCTGGGGCCGCACCTGCGGCTGTTCGCCGCCGTCGGCCGGGTGCACCCGGGCGTCCTCGGGCGCAGGCTCCCGCTCAACGGTGCCGGCGTGTGCGGCGCGGTGCTCGCCGACCTCGACCTGCCGGTGCACATGCTGCGCGGGTTCGCCCTGCTCGCCAGGACGGCGGGCCTCCTCGGCCATCTCGCCGAGGAGACCCGCACGCCGATCGGGCCCGCGATCTACCGCCAGGTCGAGGCGTCGGCCGACTACCGGCCCCCTGAGTAGCGCCGCTCAGATCGCGTAGAACTGGTTCAGGTAGCGGCTGGCGATCGCCCCGTCGCCGCGCACCGTGCCGGCGTGGGTCCGGTTGTACGCGGCCAGCACCATGCTCCCCGCGTCGTACTCGATGACGGTCAGGTCGTCGATCGGTGCCTGGGTGTACGTCATGCCGTCCGGCCCCATCGAGACCCGGTAGTCCCCGCCGTTGTGACCGCCCACCCGGATGCCGATCTCGTACGGGGACTTGTCCGCGTCCGGCTTGATCGTCGACTGCCACAGCACGAACATGAACGGCACCAGCAGGTCGGCGGCCTCGCCGTCCATCACGTGCGCCTCGCCGCGGCCCTCCTCGATGTCCCACGAGTGGACCCCGTAGTCCATGAGCTGCCCGCCTGCGTAGAAGAAGGCCGGCACCGGGCCCATGTAGTAGTGGTCGACGATGAAGCCCTCCCACTCCTCCTTGCTGAGCGGTTCGAGGATCCCCATCATCTTGTCGAGGTCGCCGCGGGCGCGGTCCATCAGCTCGCTCTGGGACAGGTCGCGGAACCGCAGCGCCCCCTTGTTCGCGGACTCGAGCATCTCGGGCAGCGTAGACAGCTCCCGCTTCTGCGCGGCGCGGGCCGCGTCGAAGGACTCGAAGTACCCCTCGGTGGTGTCGACCAGGTGCCCGATGACGTCGCGCGTCTCCCAGCCCTTGCAGGCCGTCGGTTCGTTCCAGGCGGCCCGGTCGTCGGCCATGCCGAACATCCGGTCGGCCTGCTGGCGGACCACCCGGAGGATGGTGTCCTTCCCCTCGTACGACATCGCGTTCCACTCGCCCATGACGGTCCTTCTTCCGATGGGGTTGTTGATAACGGGACCTTCACCCCGGCCGGGGCCGGTGTCAATGCCTGTCCGTGCTGCTCGTACCGTCAGCCGTTCACCGTCAGCCGACGTCCCGGCGACGGAAGGCGACGAGCCCGCCGACGACGAGCACGGCCCCGATCGCGAGCAGCCACGCCAGGGACGCCGGGTCCGCGTCGCCGCCCGGCAGCCGCGGCACGTGCGCGTACGGCGACAGGTCGATGACCTTCTGGTCCAGCCCCACCACCGGCCCGATCTCGCCGAGCAGCAGGAACACGCCCAGCGCGACCCAGCCGGCCACGACCCACCGGGCGGAGACCCCGAACGCCGCGACGACGATCGCGCACACCAGCCAGATCGCCGGCAGCTGCACCAGCGCGCCGGCCAGCACGCGACCCACGTCCGACCAGTGACGAGTCTGCGTGGTCCTGACCAACCCCGCTGCGGTCCCGGCGCAGAGCATGAGCACGTGTGGTGCCGAGCAGCGAGACGGTGACGTACGCCAGCGCCCACGACCGTCGCGTCGCAGCCGTCGCCAGTGCGGCCTCGCTGTGCCCCGCGACCTCTTCGGTGCCCAGCCGTCCGGCCGCCTGCACGCCGAAGACGGTGGCCACGATCGCGGCGATGCCCAGCTCCGCGGCCAGGAACGCGTCGGTGAGCCCCGCGCTGCCGCCCAGCTTGGTGATCAGGTCCTGTACCTGCGGCGAGGCCAGCAACGAGCTGACGCTGCCGGTGATCGCCCCGAGGATGCCGCCGAGCAGCACGAACGAGAGCGTCCAGGCCAGCAGCGCGGACCGTTGCAGCCGGAACGCCAGCGCGAGCGGGCTGCTCAGCAGCGCCCCGGCGGCCGCCGCTCCCGGCCGGTCGGGCAGCAGGCCGGCGCCCAGGTCGCGCCGGGCGGCGAGCACGAAGGCGACCCCGAGCCCGGCAGCGGCCGCCACGGCGGGCAGCACGAGGACCCACCACCGTTCCCCGGCGAACGCGCGCATCTGCTGGGCCCAGCCGACCGGCGACAGCCAGCTCAGCCACGCCGCACCGTCCGGGCCGGACGCGTCACCCGCCGCCCGCAGCACGTACGCCGCCGCCAGCACCATCCCGGCCAGCCCGTTCGCGGTCCGTCCGGTGGTCGCCAGCTGGGCCGCGACGGCGGCCACCGCGCAGAACACCACCCCGCACCCGGCCCAGCCCAGGCCGAGGGCGAACGAACCGTTGGCCGGCAGACCCGCGCCCACCATGGACAGCGCGGTGACCAGGCCGATCGCCACGACCGAGAGCAGGGCCACGGTCACGGCAGCCGCCAGCGGCGCGCGCCGTCCCACCACGGCGGCACCGACCAGCTCGAGACGGCCCGCCTCCTCCTCGGCCCGGGTGTGCCGGACCGTGAGCACGATCGCCAGCCCGGCCAGCAGCACCGGTCCCAGCGTGCTGAGCTTGAACAGCGCCAGCGAGCCGAGCGAGGTCGGGTCGAAGATCCGCCCGTACAGCGCGACGAGGGCCGGCGTGCCGTTGATCGTCTGCGCGGCCGCGAGCCGGCTCGCGACGGTGGGGTAGAGGTCGGCGGTGGCCGACGCCGAGCTGGCCGCGGAGCCGACCAGCACGACCGCCCAGACCGGCAGCAGCACCCGGTCCCGTCGCAGCGCCAGCCTGACCAGGGCGCCCGTGCCGGTGAGCGAGCTGCTCACGGCTGGGCGGCATAGTGCCGCAGGAACAGCTCCTCGAGGGTGGGCGGGCGGCTCTCGAGCGTCCGGACCTCGTACCGTCCCAGCTCGGTCAGCAGCCCGCCGAGGGCCGGGGTGTCGACGTCGCACGCCACCCGCGTCCCCTCGACGACGAGGTCGTGCACGCCGGGCACCGCGGCCAGCCCGACCGGGGCCTGGCCCAGCTCGGCCCGAACCGACGTCCGGGTCAGGTGCCGCAGCTCGGCGAGCGTGCCGGTCTCCACCGTGCGACCGGTGCGGATGATGCTCACCCGGTCGCACAGCGACTCGGCCTCGGCGAGGATGTGGCTGGACAGCAGCACGGTGCGGCCGCGCTCGCGCTCGGCGTTGATGCACTCCTGGAACGACTCCTCCATCAGCGGGTCCAGCCCGCTGGTCGGCTCGTCCAGGAGCAGCAGCTCGACGTCGGCCGCCAGTGCGGCGACGAGCGCGACCTTCTGCCGGTTGCCCTTGGAGTAGGCGCGGCACTTCTTGGTCGGGTCCAGGTCGAAGCGCTCGAGGAGCTCGGCCCGCCGCGCCGGGTCGAGCCCGCCGCGGAGCCGCCCGAGCAGGTCGATGACCTCCCCGCCGGTCAGGCCGGGCCACAGCGCGACGTCGCCGGGCACGTACGCCAGTCGCGCGTGCAGCGTGGTCACGTCCCGCCATGGGTCGCCACCGAGCAGGCGCACCGTCCCCGCGTCGGCCCGCAGCAGGCCGAGCAGCACCCGCAGCGTCGTCGTCTTCCCCGAACCGTTCGGGCCCAGGAAGCCGTGCACCTCACCGGACCGCACGACCAGGTCCAGCCCGTCCAGCGCCCGGGTGCTGCCGAACGACTTCACCAGGCCGGTGACCTCGATCGCGTCCACCGCGCGACAGTACCGCCGCTCTTGGCCGCCGCCGCGCGCCCTGCGAGCATGGCCGAGGACGCGCGCCGCGGCCTCCCCGGCGCGGTGAGCGACGACGAGCCATGAACACCGAAGAAGGAGGCTGTCGTGGCATCCGACCCGTGGCCCTTGATCCATGCCGAGCGGACCGCGCTCCTGGCCGACCTCGCCGACCTTCCCGACGACCGCTGGTCCACCCGCTCGCTGTGCCCCGACTGGACCGTCCACCAGGTCCTCGGCCACATGACCGCAACCGCCCGCATGACCCCCGGCCGGTTCGTCTCGCACCTGGCCGGGGCCGGGTTCCGGTTCCACGCGATGAGCGCCAAGGACGTGGCGGCCGAGACGGGCGGCGGCCCGACGGCGACGCTGGCGGCCTTCCGTTCGCTGCAGGACGCGTCGACCGCGCCGCCGGGCCCTACCGAGGCGATGCTCGGCGAGGTGGTCATCCACTCCCAGGACATCCGGCGGCCGCTGGGGATCAGCCGCGACTACCCGACCGACTCGGTGGTCCGGGTGCTGGACTTCTTCAAGGGGTCGAACCTGCTGATCGGCTCGAAGGACCGGATCGCCGGGGTCAGGTTGCGCGCGACGGACGCGGACTGGTCGCACGGAACCGGTCCGGAGGCGGCCGGACCGGTGATCGCGCTGGCCATGGCCATGACCGGACGGGCGGCGGGCCTGGACGACCTGCGCGGGCCTGGGGTCGACGTGCTGCGGGGGCGGACCGCGTGAGCGAGAGCACCTGGGAGTCCGTCGACGAGTACGTCGTCGAGCGGCTGGCCGCGACCGACGACGTGCTCGACCACGTGCGGGTGGCCAGCGTCGCCGCCGGACTGCCGGACATCGCCGTGTCCGCCGCGCAGGGCAAGTTCCTGCACCTGCTCACCCGCGCCGTCCGGGCGTCGTCGGTGCTGGAGATCGGGACCCTCGGCGGCTACAGCACGGTCTGGTTCGCCCGCGCGCTGCCGGCCGGCGGGCAGGTCGTGACCCTCGAGGTCGACCCGCACCACGCCGAGGTCGCCCGGTCGAACGCCGCGGCGGCCGGGGTCGCGGACCTGGTCGACGTCCGCCTCGGGGCCGCGCTCGACACGTTGCCCCGGCTGGTCGCCGAGGGGGCCGGTCCCTTCGACCTGGTGTTCGTGGACGCGGACAAGGAGAACAACGCCGCGTACGTGCGGCTGGCGCTCGACCTCAGCCGGCCCGGGACGGTCGTCGTGGTCGACAACGTCGTCCGGGGCGGCGGTGTCGTCGACCCGGGCAGCGCCGACCCGAGCATCCGCGGGACCCGGGCGCTGTTCGACTTCCTGGCCGGTGAGCCCAGGCTGGACAGCACGGCGCTGCAGACCGTCGGTGCGAAGGGCTACGACGGCTTCGTCCTCGCGCTCGTCACCGCCTGACCGGCCGGCGGGTCAGCCCGCGGACCAGCGCCGCTGCGAGCTGTCGTACCCGTCCAGGGACCAGGCCATCGCGGACCCGGGCACCAGCGCGAACACCACCTCGCCAGGCGGCCCGGCCGGCAGGTACTGCAGGTCGTCCGGGTCGTCGTACTTCGGGGCGAACGCGGCCAGCACCCGGGCGAGCAGGGCCGGCTCCGTGGTCTCCTGGACGGCACCGCGCACGATGAGCACGTCGTCGCCGTCCTCCAGGTGCACGACGATCCGCGGGTCGGCGCGCAGGTTGCGTGCCTTCGCCGTGGTCGTCTCGGTGTAGAAGTACAGGACTTCGTCGACGACGACCCCCCACACCGGGGAGGCGTGCGGGGCGCCGTCCCTGCCCGTGACGCCGACCCAGTAGTTGCGCGAAGCCGCGAGCCGGCCGGCGACCTCGGCCCAGGTCAGCGCCGTCACTGCTGGTCGTCCCGGCCGCGCTCGTCCATCTCGGCCAGGAACTGCTCGACCTGGGCCGCGATCTCCTCGCCGCTCGGCATCGGCGTCCCGTCACCGCCGGCGCGGTCGGCCGACCCCGGTACCCGGCCGGCCTGCGCCACGAAGGCGTCGTACTGCTGCTCGAGCGCGGTCACCGCCTCGACGTTCTCCGGGTTCTGGGCGATCTGCGCGTCGGTCTCGGCGTCGGTGCGGTCGGCGGCCTCGCGCAGCGCGTCCAGCGGCAGCAGCAGCCCGGTCGCCGCGGACACGGCCTCCAGCAGCGCCAGCGCGGCGCGCGGGTACTCGGTCCCGGCGAGGTAGTGCGGCACGTGCGCCGCGAAGCCCATCGCCTGGTGCCCGGACCGGCCCAGCCGCAGCTCCAGCAGGCCGGACACGTGGCCGGGCACCTCGAGGGCGCCGACCCAGGACGTGCGACCCGCCACGAGCTCGGGGTCGGTGGCGTGCGCGGTCAGGCCCAGCGGCCGGGTGTGCGGTGCCGGCCAGGGGACGGCGTGCATCCCTACGGTGAGCGGCACGGCGAAACGGTCCACGAGGGAACCGACGGCGTCGGCGAACGCCTGCCAGCCGAAGTCGGGCTCCACCCCGTGCAGCAGCAGGAAGCTCGTCCCGGCGTCGTCGTGCAGCAGGCTCAGCTCGAGCTGGGGCAGGTCGACGGTCTCGTAGTGGTCGGACAGGAAGGTCATCCGCGGCCGCCGCGCCCGGTAGTCGTAGAGGGAGTCGATGTCGAAGGTCGCCAGCGAGGTGCTCTCCAGCGTGCTCAGCAGCTGCTCGACCGCGAGGCGTCCGGCGCCGCCGGCGTCGAGGAACCCGGCGAGGCTGTGCAGCAGCACGGGCCGGCCCAGGTCGGCCGGCTGGGCGTGCAGGGTGTACAGGTCACGCGGGTCTCGCACGGTCGACGCCTCCTCACTCGCCGGTGCCGGTCCAGCATGCGGCAACCGGTCCCAACACCCGCCCCCGGGTGCATCATCCCGCGAGCGCCTAGGGTCCAGGGCATGACCCAGACCTCCGGCGCCGGCGCGCCAGCAGTCCTCCAGCCGCTCGACATCGAGGTCGGCCGGGTGCTCGCCGTGGTGGCCCATCCCGACGACCTCGAGTACGGCGCCGCCGCGGCTGTCGCCGCCTGGACCGATGCGGGCCACGAGGTCGGGTACCTGCTGGCGACCCGGGGCGAGGCCGGGATCGACGGCATGGACCCGGCCCGGGCCGCCGCGGCGCGTGAGGCCGAAGAGCGGGAGAGCGCGGCCCTCGTGGGCGTCTCGACGGTGGAGTTCCTCGATCATCCGGACGGCGTGATCGAGTACGGGGTGCCGCTGCGCCGCGACATCGCCGCCGCGATCCGCCGGCACCGCCCCGACACGCTGCTGCTGTTCAACCACCGCGAGACCTGGGCGCCCGGACGGCTCAACTCGCCGGACCACATCAACGTGGGCCACGCCGCCCTCGACGCGGTCGGCGACGCGGGCAACCGGTGGATCTTCGCCGACCTCGGGCTGGACAAGCACTCGATCAGGCAGGCGCTCGTCACCGGGTCGCCGGCCAGCACGCACGCCCTGGACGTCACCGCGACCGTGGACCGCGCGGTCGCCTCGCTCGCCGCGCACCACGCCTACCTGGACGGGCTCGGCGACCACCCGATGTCCGACCCCGAGTTCCTGCGCTTCTTCCTCGAGCAGACCGGGGAGCGGTTCAGGGGCTCCGGGGCGGCCCTGTCCTTCGAGCTGTTCTCGTTCTAGGCCGGCCGGCGATGGCAACCGGGACCCTTGCAGCGCCGGTCGCGCCCCGCGCCGACCTGTCGGCGGCCGACCTCGCCCGGCGGCGCGAGCTGCGGCGGATGAAGGCGATCTCGGCATCGCTCCTGGCGGTGGCCGCGGTGGCGTACGTGCTGGCCGAGCGGCTGGCCCGCAGCCAGGGCGACAGCGTGGCGACGTGGGTGCTGTACTTCCGGGCGGCGGCCGCGGCCGGGATGGTCGGCGGCCTCGCCGACTGGTTCGCCGTCACCGCGCTGTTCCGGCACCCGCTCGGGATCCCGGTGCCGCACACCGCGATCATCCCGTCCCGCAAGGACGCGATCGGGCGCAGCCTCGGCGACTTCGTCGGGACGCACTTCCTGGTGCCGGACATCGTCCGCGGCCGGGTCCGCGGGATCCGCCCGGCCGCCCGGGCCGGGGCCTGGCTGGCGGTGGACGAGAACGCCGGACGGGTGGCCGCCGAGCTGGCCACGGCGCTGCGCGCGGTCTTCGGCGTCCTGCGCGACGACGACGTGCAGGCAGTGCTCGAGCAGATGGTGACCCGCCGGCTCGTCGCGATGCCGGCCGGACCCGCGCTCGGGCGGGTTCTGGCCGGGGTGGTGGCCGACGGTTCGCACCACCGGCTCGTGGACCTGTCGCTGGACAACGCGCACCGGTGGCTCACCGAGAACCGGGCCACGGTGGTGGCGGTGGTCGCACGGCAGGCTCCGACCTGGTCGCCGCGGTTCGTGGACGAGCGGGTCGCCGAACGGGTGTACGCCGAGGTGCTGCGCGTGCTGACCGACGTCCGCGACCATCGCGACCACGAGCTGCGCGCCTCGCTGGACCGCTTCCTGGC
Source organism: uncultured Actinomycetota bacterium (assembly GCA_963771835.1). GTDB lineage: Bacteria > Actinomycetota > Actinomycetes > Prado026 > Prado026 > CAVQCJ01. Next base: position 901,114 of record CAVYVA010000001.1, on the reverse strand, counting down.
CTCGTACGCCGAGGACCTCCTGCACGACGAGCGGACCCAGCGCCAGGCCGACGCGGCCAAGGCCGCCCTGCTGGAGCACCCGCAGGTCCGCCAGGCCGTGGCGGACACCGCGGCCACTGTGCGCCGGGTCGCCCTGGAGGCCGTCGACGACCCGGACGGCGAGCTGCGCCGCCGGGTCACGGCGGCGATCGCGTCGTTCGGGATGCGGCTGGCGGCCGACACGGACCTGCAGACGAAGGTGGACGGCTGGCTCGAGGACCTGGCCGCGCACGTTGCGGCCACCTACTCCGGCGAGCTGACGACGCTGATCACCGACACGGTCGAGCGCTGGGACGGACGGCAGACCGCGCGCCGCATCGAGCTGCAGGTGGGCCGCGACCTGCAGTTCATCCGTATCAACGGCACCGTCGTCGGCGCGCTCGCGGGCCTGGCCATCGAAGTCCTCACGCACGCGTTCTGATGGGGTCGGCGGGGCCGGTGGTGACGGCGTGACGACGTCCGGCGGCACCCGGCGACACCTCCGCAGGGGCAGCGGTGGTACAGCCGAAAAGATCTTGGAAGATTCTTCCGAAAGGCCCTTGCGCCCCACTCGAAGGTCCCGTAGAAATCTCCCCACGCCAGCGGGATCGGCGGACCGGCCGGGGGAAACCCCAGCACCTGCAAGGGTTTGAGGCGACTCTCCCGAGCAGGGGTCCACGACTCGCAGGCGGGCCGGCCGAAGACCGGCGCATCGAGTCCCCAGGGCAACCCGGGGACGCCGCGGGTGACGACGTGGCGGTGCGCACGGGTCGGGCGGTGGCCGCGAATCCGCGCGGAGCCCGGGCGACCGGGTCGCGCGCGGGACCTTGCGTCACAGGGTGCCGACCTGGACCGGGCGACCGGATCGGGACAGGCAGTGGTCATGCGTAGGGCCCCGCGAACTCATACTTCGCGGGGCCCTACTCCTGTCTGGGGACCATGCTGCCATCGGGGCCGCCCCTGCCGAGCGCGCGACACGCCCGACAGGCAGGATGGGTGACATGCCACACGACCCGTACGCAGCAGCCCCGGACCGCTACCAGGGGATGGACTACCGCCGGACCGGCCGCTGGGGGCTGCGGCTCCCAGCGCTCTCGCTCGGCCTCTGGCACAACTTCGGCGACGACCGCGCGATCGACGACCAGCGGGCCATCCTGCGGCGCGCGTTCGACCTCGGCGTCACCCACTTCGACCTGGCGAACAACTACGGCCCCCCGTACGGGTCGGCAGAGTCCAACTTCGGTCGGATCATGCGCGAGGACCTCCGGCCGTACCGGGACGAGCTGGTGGTCTCCACGAAGGCCGGGATACGACATGTGGCCGGGACCGTACGGCGAGTGGGGCTCGCGCAAGTACCTGCTGGCGTCGCTGGACCAGAGCCTGGGCCGGATGGGGCTCGACTACGTCGACATCTTCTACTCGCACCGGTTCGACCCGGACACCCCGCTGGAGGAGACCGTCGGCGCCCTGGTCACCGCAGTGCGCTCGGGGCGGGCCCTGTACGCCGGCGTCTCCTCGTACAGCCCGGAGCGCACCGCCGAGGCGGCCGCGCTGCTGCGGGCCGAGGGCGTGCCGCTGCTGATCCACCAGCCGTCGTACTCACTGCTCAACCGATGGATCGAGGGCGGTCTCCTGGACACCCTCGCCGAGGTCGGGGCGGGCTGCATCACCTTCTCGCCGCTGGCCCAGGGGATGCTGACCGACAAGTACCTGGACGGGATCCCGGCCGGCTCCCGGGCCAGCCAGGGCACGTCCCTCGACCCGGCCCTGCTGGACGAGCGGAACCTGACCCACGTCCGCGCGCTGGCCGCGATCGCCGCCGCCCGCGGCCAGTCCCTGGCCCAGATGGCCCTGCTCTGGACCCTGCGCGACCCGCGGGTGACCTCGACGCTCGTCGGGGCCAGCAGCGTGCGCCAGCTCGAGGACAACGTCGCCGCCCTGTCCGGGCCGCCGCTGACCGAGTCCGAGCTGACCGCGATCGACTCGCACGCCGTCGAGGGCGGGATCAACCTGTGGGCGCGCAGCTCATCGGCGTGACCGACCCCCGGGCCGCCGCCTCGGCCGTCATGACCCGCGCCGTACGGCGGATGCTGGCCGGCTCGGCGGACGGACGGCCGCAGTGGCTGACCTCGCTCGCCGACCCCGGGGACGCCGGCTGGTTCGGGCCCGGCAGCGCGATGTGGGCGGTGCACGGCTCGCTGTCCACCCTGGTCGGCGGCGTCCGGGCGCTGCTGCTGCAGTCCGCGCACCCGCTGGCCCTGGCCGGCGTCCTCCAGCACTCGGACTACCGCAGCGACCCGCTGGGCCGGCTGCAGCGGACCAACCGGTTCCTGACCACGACGACCTACGGGAGCTCGGCCCAGGCGGAGCGGGCGGTGCGCCGGGTGAGCGCGGCGCACGCGGCCGTGGCCGGGACCGCGGCGGACGGACGGCGGTACGCCGCGGCCGACCCTGAGCTGCTGCTGTGGGTCCATGTCGCGCTCACCGACTCCATGCTGGTCGCGGCCAGGGAGTACGGGCCGGTCGAAGTCGACCCGGACGGGTACGTGGCGGACGCCGCGGTGGTGGCCCGGGCTCTCGGGGTCCCGGACCCGCCTCGCACCGCCGGCGAGCTGTCCACGGTGCTCGAGGCGTACCTGCCGGAGCTGTCCGCCGACGACAGCACACGTGAGGTGGTCCGATTCCTGATGGCGCCGCCGCTGCCGCTCGCGGCGCAGCCCGCGTACCAGGTCCTCTGCCGGGCCGCGGTCGACCTGCTGCCGAGGTGGGGGACCGAGCTGCTCGGGCTGCCGGACCGGCCGGGCTTCCTGCGCGCCGCCGACCGCGCCGCGTGCGGCACGCTGCTGGGGGGCCTGCGGCGGGTGCTCGGCCCGCAGTCGCCGGGGGAGCGGGCCGCCCGCAGCCGGCCGACCGCCCAGGCCGAGCCCACCTAGTCCAGGCGGACCGTGCCGTTCGGGGTGAACACGTGCACGGCCTGCAGGCCGGGCGCCTCGTCCTCGATCCACTCGACCTCGATGCCGTCCAGCGGGTGGCTGGACGGCTCGCCCAGCCACGCGGCGACGGTGTCCGCGTCGCCGCCGATCTCCATCCGCTCCAGCCGCAGGTCCGGCCGGCCACCCGCCGACGGGTGCTGGGACGGGTCGCACAGCCACTGCACGAAGAACGGCAGCTGCGGGTCCTCGATCAGGTCGAGCACCCCGATCTGCCGCCAGCGCAGGTCGTAGCCGTCGGGCCGGTGCCGGTTGCCGCCGACGGCGGAGCGCCCGAGCCGCGCCTCGACGGGCGCGAGGTCGTCGACGGCGACGACCCAGCCGAGCCAGCCGCCGCCCTCCTCTGCGCGCGCCTTCACCGCCTGGCCGAAGGGCTCCTTGTCGGCCGCGGGATGCTCCAGCGCGGCGACCACCTCGACGTAGGTCCCGCCGGCCAGCGGGAGGACGAAGTTCCGGGTGCCGAACCTCGGGTGCAGCCCGCCGTCGGTGAACGGTGCGCCGATCGCCGCGCCCAGGCGCTGGACGGTGTCCGCGAGGTGGGCCGGCTCGGTCGCGTAGGACACGTGGTCGAGGCGCATGCCGGGCATCCTGCCTCATCCCCCGCGCCGTCTCCGGCGCGGGGGTGCCGGCGGCGCCGCGAGCCCCTCGACCGGTCTGCTCCACCCCGGGCCCACTGCCCCCGGAACGGCTCTTTAGACCCGTTCGGGTGATCGGGTCGCTCAGCGTCGCGCCCGATAGACCCGGCATGACTCTGACGCGCCGCCTGTGGCTGTGCGCTGTCGCGGTGGCCGGCGCCACGCTGGTGTCGACGCTGGCGGCGCCCGGGGCGTCGGCCTCCACCGCCGGGTCGTTCGTCTCGCTGGTGAACTCGGCGCGGGCCTCGGCCGGGCTGCACGGGTACGCGGTGTCCTCCCAGCTGGCCTCGGTCGCCCAGGGCCAGGCCCAGCGGATGGCGTCCCAGCAGCGGCTCTACCACAACCCGGGGCTGGCCTCGCAGGTCACCAGCTGGAAGTACGTGGGCGAGAACGTCGGCTACGGGCCGGACGTGAGCACCCTCTTCAGCGCTTTCATGCACAGCCCCGCGCACAAGGCGAACATCCTCGACCACGACTTCACCCAGATCGGCGTCGGCGCGGTCACCGTGAACGGGACGATCTGGGTGTCGATGGTCTTCCGCGACCCGTTGCACTCGACCGCGTCCAAGCCCTCGGTCAAGCCGCGGAGCACGAGCGCGGGCACCAGGAAGCGGACCGTCCCGTCGACCCACAGCGCGGTCCGGCCGGTCGTCCGGGCCAAGAGCCTGCTGTCCGCGACCGCCGCGGCCGACCGGGCGCCGGGGCTGGTCTGCTCGGCGACGGCGGCCGACCGCCGACCGGGTCCGGGACGTCACCGACCTGGACCGCAGCGCCCGGCTCGTCGAGTCCGGTCAGCTGGTCGTCCGGGGCTTCCAGTGCGGCCGCTTGCTCCCGATGACCGGCGTGCTGGACGACGCGACCCTGAAGGCCCTCGCGCAGATCTGACCCGGGGTGTGGGGCTGGTCACGCCCGCTGCGTGGCCGCATACGCCGCATACCGGCAGGAAGCGGGGCACAGGTTACCCTCGCGGACATGCCGGGCACTTGGACCTTCCTGACCAACCACGCGCACGTCCTCGTCACGGTGGCGTCCGACCCTGAGGCGCGGCTGCGGGAGATCGCGGCGCGGGTGGGCATCACCGAGCGCGCGGCTCAGCTCATCGTGGGTGACCTGGAGGCCGCCGGCTACCTGAGCAAGGAGCGGGTGGGACGGCGGAACCGGTACCAGCTGCACGCCGGCGGACGTTTCCGGCACCCGGCCGAGGCCGAGCGTTCGGTCGACAGCCTGCTCGCGATCTTCCTGGACGAGGGACCGGCCGACGACCGGTGAGGCTCAGCTCTCGAGCTGCTCGGCGACGGCCTCGCGGTCCGGGCTGGTGGCTTCCTCGAGCTGGGTCATCAGGTCGTCGCGCTCCGCGCGCACATCGCCGAGGCGCTGCTCGGCCCCGGCCAGGGACGCGGCCAGCTCGGTGATCTGCGCCTGGGCCTCGCGGTGCCGGATCTGCCAGTCCTGGGCCTCGTTCGCCGCAGAGCGCACCCGGACCTCGGCAGCCTGCAGCTTCCCCTCGAGCTCGGTCTGGACCCGGGTCAGCTCGGCCTGGAGCTGCTGCGCGTAGGCGACGGCGTTGTCGGCCCGGTGCTCGGCGGCGGCCCGACGCGCGTCGCTGGCCTCGACCAGTGTCCGCATCGAGCGCAGCTCGTCGTCCGCCGGCGGGACCGGCAGCAACGGGGCGACGGGGACCAGGGCGGCGACCGGCTCGGCGGCGACCGGCTCGGGAGCGACCGGCTCGGTGGCGACCGGCTCGGTGGGGACGGGCTCGGCGGCGACGGGCTCGGCGGTGACGGGCTGGGCGTCGACCGGCTCGGGGGTGACCTCCGCCTGCTGCGGGAGGACGTCGGCCGCTACCGCGTCGGACCCGTCCGTGACGGCGTAACCGACCGGGGGACCCCACGGTGCGGGCGTGGCCGGCTCGGCGTCCGCGACGACGCCCACGCCGACATCGGTCGGCCAGGCGGCGACCGGGGCGGGCGGACCCTCGAGCTCGGCCGCCTGCTCGTCGGGCGTGCCGTCGGCCTTGCGCGGCCGGCGGAGCTGCATGCCCAGGAACCGCTTGGCTCCGGGGGCGGCGTCGGCTTCGGCCGGCTCGGTCACGGGAACCCCGCCACCGGGGAAGACCGGGACGGAGACGGGCGGCGGGATCGCCCCGGCGTACACCAGCGGGCTCGGGCCGGCTGGCAGCCGGTGCGGCTGCGGGAGGTTCGGCGACGGCCTGCTCCGGGAGGGCCTGCTCGGCGGCCGGCTGGTCGGCGACGGGCTGGTCGGCGTACGGCTGCGCGCCGTCGCCGGTCCACGGGTTGACCGGTGTCGACGGCTGGGCCCAGGTCGGGGTCGACCGCGGGCTGCACCTGCTCGGGCTCGGGCTGGCGCGCCTTGCGGCCCGCCTGGACCGGCAGGATGTCGACTGCCGCCTGGGCCTGGGGCATGCCTCCAGGATCGGCGTCGTACGGCTCCGCGGACATCGGACCTCCACCGGCGAGACGGCTAGTCAAGGCTGTATCGGCGCGAGGTCCGGGCACCTTGACGCACGGCGATCAGGCCGCTGGGAGCGCTCCGCGAGGCAGCTGTGCCAGCCACCGGGCCAGGACCGGCCCACCGGGGCGCGGCAGGTACCGGACGCCGACACGGGTGGGCGCCTGTCGACCCCCGCGGGGAAGCGGTAGCCTCGCCCGTCCGCCCGCTGAGCGGCCGGGCGACCTGGAGGGATGACTGATGGGCACGATCGTCGTGGGTTACCTGCCGAGCCCGGAGGGTCGGGCCGCGTTGCAGGCCGGCATCCGCGAGGGGCAACGCCGGTCCGCCAAGGTCCTCGTCGTGAACTCGCACAAAGGGGGCATGGAGTTCACACGCGAGGACGCCACGACCAACGAAGCCGAGCTCAACCAGGTGGAGCGCACGCTCAGCGAAGCCGGAGTCGAGCACGAAGTGCGCGGGCTGGTCCGCGGCCAGGAACCGCCCGACGACATCCTCGACGTCGTGAACGAGGTGTCCGCGGAGCTGGTGGTGATCGGCCTGCGGCACCGCAGCCCGGTCGGCAAGCTGCTGCTCGGCAGCAACGCCCAGCGCATCCTGCTCGAGTCGCCCGCCCCCGTCCTGGCGGTCAAGGCCGCCGCGGCCGACTGACGCCCGTGGCCACGCCGATCGCGCTGCACCTGGCGATGGACCCGGACGCCGACGCGCTGCTGAGCCGGGACCCGTTCGCGCTGCTCGTCGGGATGCTCCTCGACCAGCAGTTCCCGATGGAGCGGGCCTTCGCCGGCCCCTGGACGCTGGCCGGGCGGCTCGGGACCCCGGACCGGCTCGACCCCGCCGCGATCGCCGACCACGACCCGAAGGACTTCGTCGCGTTGATGTCCAAGCCGCCGGCCGTCCACCGGTTCCCCGGCTCGATGGCCGGCCGGGTGCAGGCGCTGGGCGCGGCCGTGGCCGGGCTCTACGGAGGTGACGGCTCGGCGCTGTGGCATGACGCCCGTTCCGGCCAGGATCTGCTGGACCGGCTGCGCGCCCTTCCCGGCTTCGGCGACCAGAAGGCGAGGATCTTCGTCGCCCTGCTCGGCAAGCAGCTCCGGGTGCGACCGGATGGCTGGCGGGCGGCGGCCGGGGCGTACGGCGAGGACGGGAGCCGGCGGTCGGTCGCCGACGTCGTCGACGCCCTCTCTCTCGGCGAGGTCCGCGCGTTCAAGCAGGAGCAGAAGCGAGCCGCGAAACAGGCGCGGTCGGGCGCCGAGGGCGGCTGACCGACGGGAACACGGGCGGCAACTACAATGTTCGCCTAGTGCGTCCGTCGCACGAGACCACGTCTCCCACACCACACCCGCGGCCCCGCCCAGCCGACCGTCCGCAGCCCGGTCGGGGAGGCCGCCCACCTGACGAGAGGTCGTTCGTGTCGCCGGTCCGCAGACAGCCCGCTGACGATCTCGCCCCCGGCCAGGAGGCTTCCACCCAGATGAACCGCGCCACCCGTACCGACGTGCCCGGAACCACCGCTCGTACCGTCCTCTCCGCGTCCTCGCGGCCCGCCGCCGCCCAGCCGATCACCGCCAAGGCGTCCGCACCGAAGTCGGCGTCGGCCAAGGGCGCGCCGCTCAAGGCCGCTCCCTCGGTCAAGGCCGCCGCCAAGCCCGAGGGCAAGGGCGCCCCGGCGAAGAGCGCATCGGCGGGGAAGGCTGCCAGCGGATCCAAGGCGGCCGCTCCGGCCAAGCCCGCCGCGCCGGCGAAGCCGGCCGTCAAGGCGCCGGCGAAGAGCGCGGCGAAGGTCGCCGAGAAGACCTCCGCGAAGGCTGCGGTCGTGAAGGCTCCGCCGGCGAAGGTCGCGCCGCCGACCAAGGCTCCGTCGGCCAAGGCGGCTCCGGCGAAGGCGGCTGCGGCCGGCACCGCGCCGGCGAAGGCGGCTCCGGCCAAGACCGGCAAGGCCACCGCCACCAAGACCGCCGATGAGGCTGCAGTCCTCGTGGCCGACGGGGGCGCCGAGGTCGTGGTCGTCGACGGCGCCGAGGTCGAGGTGGACGTCGAGGTCGAGCTGGCGACGCTCGAGCCCGACCCGGACGCTCTCGCGGTCGTCGAGGTCGAGGTCACGGCCGAGGCGGAGGACCCCGAGGCGGAGGCCGAGGACGAGGGGTTCGTCCTGTCCGACGTGGACGACACCGACGAACCGATCCAGCAGGTCCAGGTGGCCGGCGCCACGGCGGACCCGGTCAAGGACTACCTCAAGCAGATCGGCAAGGTCCCGCTGCTCAACGCCGAGCAGGAGGTCGAGCTCGCCAAGCGCATCGAGGCCGGCCTGTTCGCCGAGGAGAAGCTCGCCGCGGGGATCAGCAACGCCAAGACCCGGGCCGAGTACGACTGGATCGCCGAGGACGGCCGGCGGGCCAAGAACCACCTGCTCGAGGCCAACCTGCGCCTCGTCGTCTCGCTGGCCAAGCGCTACACCGGTCGCGGCATGCTGTTCCTGGACCTGATCCAGGAGGGCAACCTCGGCCTGATCCGCGCGGTCGAGAAGTTCGACTACACCAAGGGCTACAAGTTCTCGACCTACGCGACCTGGTGGATCCGGCAGGCGATCACCCGGGCGATGGCCGACCAGGCCCGCACGATCCGCATCCCGGTCCACATGGTCGAGGTGATCAACAAGCTGGCCCGGGTCCAGCGCCAGATGCTGCAGGACCTCGGCCGCGAGCCCACGCCCGAGGAGCTCGCCAAGGAGCTCGACATGACCCCCGAGAAGGTCATCGAGGTGCAGAAGTACGGCCGCGAGCCGATCTCGCTGCACACCCCGCTCGGCGAGGACGGCGACAGCGAGTTCGGCGACCTCATCGAGGACTCCGAGGCGGTCGTCCCGGCCGACGCCGTGTCGTTCACGCTGCTCCAGGAGCAGCTGCACCAGGTGCTCGACACCCTGTCCGAGCGCGAGGCCGGCGTGGTCTCGATGCGATTCGGGCTCACCGACGGCCAGCCCAAGACGCTGGACGAGATCGGCAAGGTCTACGGCGTCACGCGTGAGCGGATCCGGCAGATCGAGTCCAAGACGATGTCCAAGCTGCGGCACCCGTCGCGTTCGCAGGTCCTGCGCGACTACCTCGACTGAGCGACACGCCGAGCCGGCCGGTGTTTACGCAGGTCAGAGCCCTGTTTCGGACCGATTGACGGGCTTGGCTCGGACCGCATAGCGCTGCTAGTCCAGATATCGGTAGGCTCGGCTCGTGTCGATCGACCTGGCCGGGCTGCCAGTGGGGTGTGAAGACCGGTCTCGTCATACAGGGAGCCGGCCGCCGGCAGCCCAAGGTTCTGTGGTTGTCCACAGCACAAGAACCGGCAATAGGTGCGGTTCTTGGCCAGACACGATGCGGCCGTGGAGACTTCTTCCGCGAACTGTCTTACCGGGTCGGTTTTGATCAACCGCTGGGCGTTCTTGCCTGACATGCTTGTCGACATGGCCCTGAGGCTGTGCACGGAATGTGCCGAGCAGATGTACGACGACGCCTACAACGACGACCCGGGCGGCCGATGCATGAGGTGCCTGAACTTCGCCCGGCTGATCGTCAACAGCCAGCCGCAAGAACTGCCGCCACACACGATCACGGAGGACAGCATCAACGCCGTGGGCGAGCGGTCCGTGCGGGTGCTGTACGCGGACGGCAGCACAGATCTGTTCCGGATCTCGGTCAACGACGAGGCCTGAGCGGTCGGGAACACCCCGAGAGGGGGCGCGGCTGGGCGTTCGCTTGGCGGGCATCAGCGGGGCCCGTCGCCGGCACCGAAGTGCCGTTCGGTGAGTCAACTGACGCGGCGGTACCGGATGTGTGAGGTCAGCGGTGAGTGGAGCACCTCGACGGGCTCGAAGCCGAAGGACTCGACTCCGTCGAAGATGCGCTCGCCCGAACCGAGCAGGACGGGCGCGATGTCGAGCGTGAGCTCGTCGATCACGCCGGCGATCAACGCCTGCCGGACGGTCGAGGCCCCACCTGCGATGTCGACGCCGTTGTCCCCCGCGGCCTCGCGCGCTGCGGCGTACGCCGCGTCGAACCCTCGGTGACGAAGTGGAACGTGGTCCCCCCGTCCATCCGGATCGGGTCATGGGGGTAGTGGGTCAGTACGAAGACCGGCGCGTGATAGGGCGGTTCGGGACCCCACCACCCCGACCAGTCCTCGTTCCAGTCACCGCGGATCGGGCCGAACATGTTCCGCCCCATGACGTACGCGCCTCGCGGGCGCATGAGCCACTGGGTCGCGATCAGGTCGGCGTCGTTGGCCCGCGGGTCGCCGATGTGCCAGCCGTGCAGCTCGCGCCCGCGTTTGCCGAGAGGGTCGTCCCGGCTCTGATCCGGCCCAGCGACGAAGCCGTCCAGCGAGATCGACATGTGGCAGGTGGTGTCCGACACCATGAGCCTCCCGTTTGATGGCGACGTGCGAGCGGACGTCCGGACGTAGCTGTTAGCGGCCCGCAACGTTACGGGTTATGGAAGCACCCGAGCGACTCGCTGGTCTGATGTCCGGAATCGCCGCCGCTCGCCACGCACATAGGTTGTCCTCTCCCCGAGTAGTAGCGACGTTCTCCTGCTATCGGGTCGAGTACATCTTGGCCTTGCCGATGACCTCGAGGGGAGTGCGTCCGCGGTTCCATCTGCCGGTGTGTGCTCGGTGGTTGTTGTAGTAGTCGAGGTAGCGGTCGAGTTCGGCTTTGAGTCCCTTGTAGCGGGGGAACACACTGCGGGCGAAGGCCGGCTTCCAACACTCGTCGAGGATCGTGAGTTGGACTCGTTCCACGCAGCCGTTGGTCTGCGGCCGGCCCGGTGTCGAGCGGCGATGGGTGATCCCGGCTCGAGCCAGGGTGGTCTTGAACTCCTCGGCACCGAACTCGACCCCGTGGTCGGTCATCGCGGTCTCCAGCCGCCACCCTCGAGCGGACAGGTCCGCGGCGACCCGGCGGGCCAGCGCCGAGGTGAACTTCCCGCCGGGGTTGCGGGGGGTGGCGTGGATCTGCGCCCAGGTGAACGACGAGGCGACGTCGATCGCGGTGTACTGCCAGATCACCCCGCCGGAGTCGTGCAGGTGCCCGATCTGGAAGCAGTCGAACTGGACCAGCTCACCGGGGTGACCTGCGTGGATGTGCCGCTCTGGCAGGTCCCGGTCCTCGATCGGCTCCCGCGGGACGGCATGCCCGGCGATCAACCCCAGACGGCGGGCCCGGGTGTTCAGACCATGGCGGCGCAAGATCAACCAGATCCCGTTCGGGGACAGCCGGATCCCGCCCCAGACCGGCCGGGCCAGCTCCGCCGCGATCCGGTTCGGGCCGAACCCCGGGTGACCCAAAGAGAAGGCGACAACCCGCTGCTCGATGAAAGGACTGGTCGCGTTCGGCATCTTGGGCAGCCGCCGCTCCCGCGGCCGCAGCGACTCCATCCCGGACCGCAGCAGCTGGCGGCGCCACCGGTAGAACGTGGATGGATGGATCCCGAACATCCGACACGCGGCCCGCACGTTCCCCAGCTCCTGGGCCACCCCGAAGACTCGAACACGGAACCGGAACAGGGCATCATCATCAGTCACGGCGACGTACTCCCTCCTGCTCGATTGGCGTCAAGCAGAAGAGTGCGTCGCCGCTACCTACCCCGGCCAGCAATCACCAGGTGTCGGCACTACTCGGGGAGAGGACAACATAGGTGCCGTTAGCGGGCGCACAAGATCCGGCATTAGGTTCGGCTCGGTAGACCCGGTGAACCGAAGGGACTGGTCATGATCGTGTGTATTCCGGTGGACCGTACCGGGCTGATCGCCCCGGGTTGGGGCCGGGCACAGCGGGTGGCCGTGGCGACTGCCTCCGGTGGGGATGTGACCGACTGGCGGGAGTACGAGGTGGGCTGGGACGTCCTACACGACGAAGGGACCGAGGGTGCACATCACGCCCGTGTGGCACGGTTCCTGACCGATCACCATGTTGACGTCGTCGTTGCTGAGCACATGGGCCCGGGTATGACCCGCATGCTCACCACCATGGGAATCAACTTCTCGCTAGGAGCGGACGGGGATGCGAGGGTGGCAGTCCTCGCGGCCGCGCAGGGAGTGGCGTGACTGCCGATCAACGTTGACCGCACCGACGTGCCGTTCGTGGGCGCGTCACGGTCGGTGCCGGCCTGGCACTGCCAAGCTCCCGAGCAGAGGACCTTCGCCCCTGACCCGGCCACGGAACTTGCTCGATACTGAGGTTGCGGTTACCGAGAGGCGCGGAAAGGCCTGTCGGGTCCGTGTTGGGCCGTCTGGATGCACCGCAACTTGCATCGACGCGGTGGCCATGAACGAACGCCCGACGGAATGACGGAGGCCCGCCCCATTGGGGGACGGGCCTTCCGCCGTTGCGGGGACCGCTGAGCGCACTGACGTGCCGTTCGCGGGCTGATCCGCCGCCGTCACGCTTATGTCCACGGGCTTGCGCTGAAGGCCAGGCCCCACGGCAAACGGATTCCCGGATGGCCGCCGGGCGCGTCAGGATTCGTCAGGTGACTGGCGATCCAACGCTTGTGGCTGGGCGAAACCCAGAAGCGGGCGTGGGCCGATCGACCAGACGGGTCATAGCCACATGACGGATCTGAGTCAAGCCCCCCCAACGGCGCTCCCGGGCAATACGGTGTCGACGTTCGGCCGCGGTGGCGGTCCCGGGAGACGGGGAGGCGATATGGCTGGGTCAGGGGAGATCTACCTGCGCAAGGACGGGAAGTGGGCCTTCCGCATCAAAGCGGCCAATGGCGAGATCGTCGCCACCGACGGAAGCCAGGGCTACAACGACAAGGCCCACGCCAGGCAGACCCTGGAGAAGGTCATGCGAGGCGACTACGACGGGCCGATCAGCGAGAAGAGCTCGTAGTCGGGTTACCACCGCTCGTATGCATCCTCGGCCACGCCCAGTGATGAGCGGAACCAGCCGCCGTCGTTCGGGGTAAATGTGGCGATGTAGATGGCGACCAGGGCGAGCACGAGTGTGGCCCAGGTGTGCGGGAGCTCGATCAGGGCCACCACGGCTGCGGCCGCTGCGGCTAGTTGGGCTCGGTACGCCGCGCGGTCGCGCATGAGGTCGCTGTGTCGTTCGCGCAGCTCTCGGATCCAGCTGGCCGCAGCCTCGAGGTGATTCGAGAAGTGCTTGGCGGTGGAGTGGATCGCGTGGTTGAGAGTGCTGGTGATCTTCTTGGTCATGCTTTCGTCCTTTCGCGTGGGTGAGTGCCCTGCCCGAGCCGATGCCGGGCAGGGCTTGTTCGTGTGCTGGGTCAGGTGAGGATCCCGGCGAGGGTGTCCCAGCTGGCCCGGTCCAGGGCGGCGTAGTCGCCGGTGATCGTGCGGAGCATGTTCCGCTCGGCCCTGCTGGCTCCGCGGACGATGCCCTCGTGGTGCTCGTAGGTGTTGACCGCCTGCAGCACGCCGTGGGCGGTTCCGGCCCAGGGCGCGACCCGCGGGTCGTGGCGCGTACAGCCGCTGCAGGCTGCTCGCGCTTGTTGTCGGCCATCGTCAACGCCCGGCCCGTCAGCGGCTGCCCGTCCGCGTCGGTGCCGGGGAACGTCAGGTCGAGGAACTGCTGCCACTGGTCGTCGGTGACGGTGGTGGCGCACAGCTGGGCGACCTCGGCGGCGAACTCCTCGGCCAGGGTGTGGACCATCGCCAGCGCCTCGCGGGCCTCCGCCAGCCGGGCGATGGAGTGCCGGGAGTGCTTGACCTTGAACTCCTGCCCCGGCTCGGCCAGGGCGAGCTCGCGGGTGTTGTCGCACACCACGTCGGTGATGGTTCGCTTGAACGTGGTGGCGATCGACCCGTCGAAGCTGGTGGTGGCCAGCAGGTTGGGCCGGAACACCACCCCCTCCGGGGTGGTGATCGACTCCGGGACCGAGACCTCGACCCAGGCGACCGCCCCGCCCTTGAGCAGCCCGGCGGAGCTGATCGACAGGTCGTCGTCCAGGATGTCGGCGACCGTGGTCAGCAGCCACTGGTCGTACTGGTGCACGGTCGTAGCCGGGGCCGAAGATCCCCATCACGGCGTCGGTGTCGGAGCGGCAGATCGCCTGCCGGTCCGGGACCGACGGCCCAGCGCATCGGGTGCCCGTCGGCGTCCAGGTGGGTCATGGTGTCCAGCGTCGGCGGGGACCTCGACCGCGACCGGCCGGGACTCGGCGTTCCAGTAGAACAGCCGGCGCCGCACGTCCTCGATCGGGATGGGCCCGGGGTAGTGGTTGGACTCGCTCGCCCTGCTCCTCGGCCCGGTAGTGCCAGGCGTGCCCGCGGGCGTCGGTGTTGCCGATCAGCGTGTTGGTGTTCAGGTCGGTGCAGGGTCTCCTTGGACATGGCTGTTCCTTCTCTGGACATGACGAAGCCCGGCACCGCTGCTGCGGTCCGGGCTCTGGGGCGGTGCGGAGGTTCTACGTGGTGGTGTGGTGTGGCTGGTTCAGGCCCCGATAGACCGAGGCCCTGCTGACGCCCAGGACGCGGGCGATGCTGGCTACGTCGTGCTGGCCGCTGGCGTACATCGAGCGGGCCGTGGCCAGCTTCTCCGGCGTCCACACCGTCGGGCGGCCACCGATGCCGGCCGCGGGCTCGGGCGGCTGCCAGGCCGGCGGCGGTGCGTTCACGGATCAGGTCCCGCTCGAACTCGGCCAGCGCCCCGAACACGTGGAAGACCAGCTTCCCGCCCGGGGTGGTGGTGTCGATGCTCTCGGTCAGGCTCAGCAGCGCCACCTTGCGGTGTTCGAGCTCGCGGACGATCTCGATCAGGTTCCGCAGTGAGCGGCCCAGGCGGTCCAGCCGCCACACCACCACGGTGTCGCCGGCCCGCAGCTGGCCCAGCAGCTGATCCAGGCCGGGACGGTGCTCGAGCTTCCCCGATGCCTTGTCGACGAAGACCCGCTCACACCCAGCCGCTTGAAGGGCGTCCTGCTGCAGGTCCTCGTTCTGCTCAATCGTCGAGACACGGGCGTAGCCGAACCGCAGCCCGGCGGATGCAGTCTCAGTACTCATGCTCCACCTCCTTCGTGAGACGTTGATTTCGGACATGGGTTCTGAACGCCGCTAGGGCGTCAGAAGATCGGGGTAACGAGATGTCTCAGAAACCCACGTATGTGAGACGGGTGATAGGGCGCCGAGTGTCGACTTCTCGCCTACCTTCGTGTTTGTGCCACGCCTCCCTCCAGGTACCTGGGATCGAGACGCGCACCGAGATCAAATCGTCGCTGGTCAGCGCTCGGGCGTCGCGGTGGATGCACGGCTGGACCTGAGCTCGAAGGTGCACACCTTGAGCGCAAGGCCAACGCGTCAATCGTCGTGACCCGCGAACGCATGCGCGCCTTGTCCGCGCCAACCTGGCAACCACGCTTCCCAGACCACCTGTACGTGGCGTTCACCAACGTGGTCGCGTTCAGCCCGACCGACACCCTGCCGCTGACACACCGCGCCAAAGGGCTGATGGCGGTCCAGTCGATGATCTCTCTGGCCGTCCTAGTGGTGGTCATATCCCGCGTCATCAACATCTTGCCGTCATGATCGTTCTGGCGGCGAGGGTCAATGCGCGAGATCCGTCGCTGCGGTGAGTTGGTCGGGCCTCCACCTGGGTGGGCGAATGCAGGACTTAGAGAACGGTGTCGCGTCCCGAAGTGGGGGGTGCACCTGACCTCGTCTCGTCCGGGAGTCCGTTGAGGATGTTCTGCTTCTGCACCTCGTAATCGGCTTTGGTGATGTCTCCGGCGTCGAGTCGCTGGTTGAGCTTCAGCAGGTCCAGGTCTTGCTGGTACTTCGTCAGATAGGCCGACTTGCCCGGTCCCGTTTCCGGCGTCGTCCCGGATACTGGCTCAGGAACGGGCCCTGGCGCTGGCATCGGGGCACCGGCTGCTTCATGAGGCGCCTGGGGTTGGAGGATGATCTGTCGCTGCAGGTCGTAATCGGCCCGGGTGATGTCTCCGGTGTCCAGTCGCTGGTTGAGCTTCAGCAGGTCCAGGTCTTGCTGGTACTTCGTCAAGTAGGCGGACTTGCCCGGGGCAGTTGCCGGCGTCGAATCGGGTGATGTCTCAATAGAAGGTGCGGGCGGTCGTGTCGCGGCGCTGGTCTGCTGCTGGGCCGTTGACGCGAGATGATCCGTGGTTCCCGGGACCTTCTCGCGTCGCGACTTGGGTGACATGGTGAACTCCCTGGATCGGTCGGCTTGCCCCGTCGTGGCGAGGTGCGCGCACCAGAAGCACGCGCCGAGGGCGGCTGGACCTCATAGTCCGCCAGGACGGAACCGGGTCGGTGTCCTGCACTGGCTCCCCTCTCAGAGCCGGTCACGCAAACCTGGCGCCGACCAGGCGACTGTCTAGGAGCCAGAAAGGGCCTTGGCTTTGCCCGCCTGGAACTCGGCATCGGAGATCACGCCATTGGCCTTCAGCTCGGCGAGGCGAGCGATCTCGTCTGCCGGGCTGGTATTCGTGCCGGCCACGCCCTGGATGTACTGGCGGGTGGCCGCGTCCTGCGCCTGCGCTGCTGCCACGGCGTGCTCCTGCATCTTGTGGCCGCGCGCGATCAGGTAGACGAAGACACCGAGGTAGGGCAGGACGATGACGAAGATCGTCCAGAGGGCCTTCCCCCATCCCGACAGGTCCGAGCTGCGGAAGATGTCGCTGAACACGACGATCAGCAGCCAGATCCAGATGAAGAACAGGAAGAACCAGATCATGTCCCACAGCACCTGACCGGTACCGAACTCCGCGATGAGTCTTGTCATGTCGCTCCGCTCCTGGTCAGCTGATGAGGACGATGGTGTGTCTACGGCCCTCCTGCGCGACTACGCCTTCGGCGGGGCGCTCTTCGTTGCTGCGGCCTTGACCTGCTCAGCGCTCTTGCCGTCGACCTGATCCTTGGTGACGTTTGCGGCGTTGGTCAGCGCCTTGTCGACGTCGGTGGCCCACTGCTCGTCGAACATCGCGACGATGCCGGAGCTGTTGAGCGGCAGGGCGTCCTCGACGTCTGCCTTGATCACGGCCTTCTGGCCGTGGCTGACCAGGCCGCCGATGCCCAGCCCGGCGCCGGCGCCGACCAGCGCCCCGGCCAGCAGGGTCGGCGGGAAGATCAGACCGACGATCGCACCGCCGACCGCGCCCCAGGCTGCGCCTTTGGCGGCTGTGTGGAAGTCGTCGTCGACGTGGATCTTCCCGTCCGAGCGGCGGCTGACGAGGATCAGACCCTCGACCTTGATCACATCGTCCGTGGCGAGCTGCTTGATGGCGTCCCAGTCGTCTCGGGCCGCGTCGGCATTCGCGTAGGCCGCGACGTACAGATCGACCGGTGCATCGGTATCAGCAGTCATGACATTCTCCTCGAGTCGTGCGCTCACGGGTGAGAGCGTGCTCCGAGCATGCTCGGCCCGCCAGGCGCTCCGCGTCATCACCTGACGAGTGATTTCACCTAGGGGAGATCCGCCCACGCATGGGGCAGCGGCTCTCGGAACATGTTGAGATCGCGGTTGTGACGCGGCCGGGCCTTGGTGGTGAGTCGCTGGTGGACGTGGACGAAGCCAGGGTCTCTAGGTCCTCCACCATCGACACGCTCACCGCCCACCGCCGGGTATCAGGAGGCTCGTGATGTCCGACTCATCGTCCGGCCAAGGCGTGCAGAACACCTCGCCAAGCCCTCGTTCCAGAGGGCGCTCAGCCACAGCGGTTCTCTGCCTGGTGATCGCGGCCGTACTCACCACCCCCGCTGCGGTCGCCTTCTGGGGGCAGCGCACGCTCAACGACTCCCAGCGCTATCTGGACACCGTCGGACCGCTGGTGCACTCGGCGCAGGTGCAGGACGTCATAGCCACGAAGGTCACCGACGCGATCCAGAGGCAGGTCGACGTCGAGGCCATCCTCGACCAGGTCTTCGCCGGCGTCATCACCGACCGACCTCGGTTGCAGGCGATGGTGGGACCGCTGTCCGGCGCGATCGACGGCTTCATTGACACCCAGGTCCGTGGGTTCATCGCTTCTGACACGTTCGCCGACCTCTGGGTCGCGGCCAACTCCAAGGCGCAGGTCACTCTCGTACGGCTGTTGCAGGGCAACGACACCGGAGCGGTCTCCCTCCAGGGTGACCAGGTCGTCCTTGATTTGAACGACGTCATCGACCAGGTCAAGCAGAGACTGGTCGCCCGTGGGCTCACGATCGTGCAGAACATTCCGACCCCAAGCACCGACAAGCAGATCGTGCTGCTCGACGCGCCCAAGCTCAGGCAGCTGCGCACGATCTACGCATTCGCCAACCCCGTTGCGCAGTGGCTGATCGTCTTCGTGGCTGCGCTGTACCTGGTGGCGTTGCTGATCTCGCGCCGCCGTCCCCGAATGATGGTGACCATCGGGCTTCTGCTGGTGGCCAACGCATTGCTGCTCGCGCTCGCACTGGCCATCGGTCGGCAGCTGTTCATTGACGACTTCGCCGGCACGGTGCTCGGCCCGGCTAGCGCGGTGTTCTACGACACTCTGCTCGGGTATCTTCAGCGCGGCTGGCATGTCTTGCTCTGGCTCGGCGTGATCGTGGTGCTGACGGGCTGGTTCACCGGATCCAGCACCGCGGGCCAGAAGACTCGGGCTGCTGTCCGCGACGGTCTTGAGAAGGCCGGGGCCGCGGTGCCCGGCCAGAGAGTCGGCGCTGCCGGCCGTTGGGTCACGGCCAACGCCCACTGGCTACGCGCCGCCGCCGGGTTGCTGGGCGCCGTCGTCCTGTTGTGGGGCAATGAGCCGACCACGGGGAGGCTGCTGTGGGCGCTCGGACTAGTGCTGCTCCTGCTGCTGGCCGTGCAGGTCCTGATCGGGGCCGCCGGCGCCGAGAGCGCGACCGATACCTTGGAGACGGTAGGTGCCGACGCCGGCTGACCGCGGCTGGATGCCCAGGACGCGGGCCCGGTCGAGTGCCTCGGCCCTCGTTGATGCACCGAGCTTGCGGTAGATGGACTTGGTGTGACTGTGGACGGTGCTGTGCGACACGAACAGCTCGCGAGCGATGTCGGACTCGCTCAGATCACTGTTCAGGAGCGACAGGACTGTGCGTTCTCGCTGGGTCAGTTCTGTTTCATCGGAGGCGACGCAGTCCTGGCACAGACGGCCTGACTTGATCGCCCAGGCAGCCCCGACGACCGCTCGGGCCTCAGCGACGACAGCACGTGCCTGTTCGTGTTCACCGAGACCGCACAGCCCCGAGGCGTAGGAACCCAGCGCGAGCGTCAGGACCCCAGGCTGTCCTCCGAACCGGGCCAGCGCGACGGCATGTTCCAGCACCGGCGACGCGTCCACGGCTCGGCCGCGTGCCGCCAGGGAGGCCCCCAGAGCCAGCGAGGGCCCCGCAGCGACGTCCTGGAGGCCCTGCTCACGCTCGATGGCGATTGCTTGCTCGGCCAGCTGAGCCTGCAGATCAATGAGCCCGCTCTGGCCGGCGATGAGTGACCGGTAGGCGAGGCCTGCGCACGCCACCAGCCATTGCCCGCTGGCCGGGGCAAGCTCCGTGGCCTCAACGAACCATGTGTCCGCCTGTGTGAACTCACCGCGGAAGAGCAGGTTCAGACCCATCGCCCAGCAGACGACCGGCCGCCACGGAGATCCGGGTCCCTCGAGCTCGGTGGCACGCAGAGCTTGGGTGTACCCCAGGTCGAAGTCACCCCAGGAGAAGATTCCTTGCAGGGTGGCAAGGCTCGCCGCCGCCGAGCTGAAGCCGTCTGGAAGAGGCCCGGTGTCGACTCCGACGATCGCCTCGATGCGACTGATGGTCGCCGCCGCCTCCTCTCGCTGCCTTGACATGGACTGGGCCCAAGCCTGGGCCAGCAGCAGGCGCACGTCCTCGCTCAACGTGGCGTCTGGGAAGCGCCTGATCCACGTGAGCACCGTGCTGTACATGCCGGCGTTGACCCAGTGGATCCAGGAGGTGGCGATCAGCTCGCTCGCTTCGGCGAACATGTCCGCATCGATCGCATACCCGATGGCTTCGGCGGTGTTCCCCTGCTCACGGTGCCAGGCGTAGGCCCGGCGTCTCAGCCCGGCCACCGACGCCTGGGTCGAGCCGGCCGAGCTCCACCCGCATCAGCTGGGCGAACAGGGGGTGGAATCGGTACCACCTGCCGTCGTCTTCCAGTGGCACGACGAACAGGTTGCTGCGCGACAGACGGCGGAGAGCCTCGTCTGAGTGCTGCCGATCGAGCACGGCATCGCACAGCGGGCCGGAGAACCGATCCAGGACCGAGCACCGGACCATCAGCTCCACGTCTGCCGCATCGTGGGCGGCCAGAACCTCGGTCTCCAGGTAGTCGATCACGTGGCGGTTGGAGGCGCCGAACCTGGTCACGGAACGGTGCCGATCTCCGGACACGGCGCAGCGACAGGGCGGCCAGGTAC
Organism: uncultured Actinomycetota bacterium; assembly: GCA_963771835.1. Lineage (GTDB taxonomy): Bacteria > Actinomycetota > Actinomycetes > Prado026 > Prado026 > CAVQCJ01. The sequence continues at coordinate 880,612 of CAVYVA010000001.1, read as the reverse complement.
AGACCGGCAGGCCAGCCCTGCGTCCGCTCGACGAGCAGACCGACGTCATCCGCGGTAAGGCCAAGCATCTGTCGCCCGTTCAAGAACAGGTCCGCCTCGTCGATGGTGAACCGCAGGTCGTCGGCCCTGAGCTCGAGCAAGTCACCACGCGTCCGCAACGCAGCGAGCGGCAGCTCCGGCTCCCTCCTGGTCGCCAGCACGAGCTGAAAGCTCGTCGGAGCGTGGGCGACGAGCCAGCTGATGCTGTCGCGGGCGGGGCCGTCAGCCAGCTCATGGAAGTCGTCCAGGATCAAGGTGACCCGGGCCTCGTCGGCCAGCGCGTTCACCAGTCGCGGCATCAGCACCTCGATGACCAGCGGCGCCCCGACCGCTGCCCTGGACACCGACTCCTCGATGCTCGGGCAGACCCGGCGAAGGGCCTCGAGCAGGTAGGACCACAGCACCACCGGGTCGTTGTCGCCCTTGTCCAGCGTCAGCCATCCCAGCGGGGTTCGATCAGCCTCAGCCGCGTGCCAGGAGGCGAGCAGGCTCGTCTTACCGAAGCCCGCCGGACAAGCCACCAGCGTCAGCCCCGCACCTGCACCGCTCTCCAGGCGCTCCAGCAGCCGCCCTCGCAGGACCATCTCGTCCCGGACCCGAGGCGCCGTGAGTTTCGTGGTCACCAGGACCGGCGGCTGACCCGCGACCGCGGGCGCGCCGACCGCCCCCGATACGTGCAGTGACGGTCCGGCATCCTCGACCGCCGGGCGCGGCGAAGGCATGAGCGTCGGCGAACCGCTGGCCACGTCCCGTCGGGAAGCCATCTCGTCACCCTCCGGCCATCGCACGGCTCAGACCAGGGTCCAAGGTCCACTCCGCAGGCTAGCCCTCAGGCATGGACCCAGGGACCCCGCTTCAGCAGGCTTCCGCCGCGGGCGGTTGGGCTCGATCGTCGTCAGGGGGGCGAGACGACCCCCGGGCTCCCGGCCGCGCCCGTGGATGGCTCCACGGTCCCAACGGAGATGAGCTCCAGACCCAGTTCTTGGGTCCGCTCGATGATCCCGGCCAAATGGGCCTGGTCCGTCACCGTGCCGGTGAGCACGGTGTTCCCGCCGTCCCGCGAAATGTTCATCCCCTCGAACAGCATCCCGAACCTGTCGCCCAGCTCGCCGCCCAGGACCAGCCGGTACGTGCTCCCTCCACCTTCGGTGCTCATCCCGCCAGACTCTCCCGCGTCCCGGCGCCGCGTCATCAGCCGCGGGCGTTTTCCCCTAGGTGAAATCGACCGGGGAATGCTGCACGGCATCGCGTGCAGTGTGACGCTGCCCTCATCGCCGCCGCTAGCCCGACAACCGACAAGAGAGCCGACCATGACTCAGACCACGCAGACATCTGCGGCACCGCCGAAGGTCACCCACCCCTCTCGAGCAGACCGGGCCGCAGCCGGAAGGCTCGCGCGCGGACGAGCTAGCCTCGAGTCGCAGGCCCAGCTCGCGACTGACGGCCGGCCCGACCCGATCGCGCTGTTGGAGAGCACAGGCGGTCTCGCGGGTGCCCGAACTCGTACCTATCCGGTACGGGCGCATGGTCGCGACGCCGTTCTCGTTCTACCGAGGCGGCGCGTTGATCATGGCGTCTGACCTGTCGCGCACGCAGAACTCCGGGTTGTACGTGCAGCTGTGCGGGGACGCACACATGAGCAACTTCGGCATCTTCGCCACCCCTGAGCGGCGGCTGGCCTTCGACGTCAACGACTTCGACGAAACTCATCCTGGACCGTTCGAGTGGGACGTGAAGCGGCTGGCGGCAAGCCTGGCCGTGGCCGGCCGCGATAACGGGTTCAGCACGAAGAAGCGACGGACGATCGTCCTCGCAGCCGCCGCCGGCTATCGCGAGGCGATGGCCGGGTTCGCGGCTCAACGCAACCTGGCCGTCTGGTACACCCACCTGGACATGGACGAGGTGATGCGACAGGTCGGCGGCGAGCTCGACTCGGCACGGAAGGCCAAGACGCAAGCAGCCCTGGACAAGGCTCGCGGCCGTGACAGCGTCCAGGCCCTGGCCAAGCTCACCAGCATGGTGGACGGACACGCACGCATCCTGAGCCAACCGCCGTTGCTCGTCCCGCTCGAGGAGCTGTGGGGACAGGACGAGGCGGACCGTGCGTACGAGACCCTGAGGACTCTGATCAGGTCCTACCGTCGCACCCTGCAGTCGGATCGGCGCCACCTTCTGGAGGAGTTCGAACTCGTACAGGTGGCCCGCAAGGTAGTCGGCGTGGGCAGCGTAGGAACCCGTGCCTGGATCCTGCTGTTCCAAGGGATCGATGGTGAAGACCCGCTCTTCCTGCAGGCCAAGGAGGCCCAGGCGTCAGTCCTGTCCGGCTACGTCAAGTCCACCGGCTTCAAGAACCAAGGCCAACGCGTCGTCACCGGCCAGCACCTGATGCAGGCGGCAAGCGACATCTTCCTGGGCTGGCAGCGGGCCACCGGGCCGGACGGCATCGACCGTGACTACTACCTACGACAGCTCCGCGACGGCAAGGGCTCGGTCGTCGTCGAAGAGATGGTCCCCGACGGCATGAGGTTGTACGGGCGGATCTGCGGCCAGACGCTGGCCCGGGCGCACGCCCGCTCTGGAGACCGAGTCGCGATCGCCGCCTACCTCGGCTCCAAGGACCACTTCGACCACGCCATGGCCGACTTCGCCGAGACGTACGCCGACCTGAACGAGCGAGACCACGCTGCCCTGGCAGACGCGATCGCATCAGGACGGGTCATGGCGCAGACCGGCGTGTGACGCCCGTGAGCGACGTGCGTGACCGCATTTACCGACGACCGGAGGCCAGCGAATGGCGACCACAACCCCAGGCAGCGGTGCTTCTGACCTCCCGGCGGCATTGACCGCCGAGGTGCCTGTGACGGGCGATGGCATCGTGACGATCCGGCTCGACACCAGTTCGGTGCGGCGTTCGGGGGTCGTTCTGATGAGCCTGGTCGCTGCCTTGCTGCTGGGGTTGTGGCTGTTCTCGGTGACGCGGCATTTCCTGTTCTTGGTACTGCTGGCATGGATGTTCGCGGTCGCGCTGGAGCCGGGAATCAAGTGGCTCATCGGCCGGGGGCGATCGCGTGGCACGGCCACCGCGATCATGGGCGGAGGGGCCATCGTGGTCTCGCTGTTGCTGGCGGCGATCTTCGGAAAGCTGTTCTTCACCCAGATCGCCGCATTGGTCAGCGACATCCCAAGCGTTGAGAAGTCCCTGATCAACTGGGTCAACGCCCGCTTCCACACCCACTGGGACGCTGCCAGCATCGCATCCTCCCTGCACCTGAGCTCATCCAACGTCGCATCCTGGGCGGGCAAGCTGTCCGGGGGCGTCCTTGGGGTGGTCGGGTCGCTGGCGGCGGTGCTGTTCGACCTCCTAACCGTGGTGGTGTTCGCGTTCTACTTCGCCGGCGACGGACCGAACTTCATGCGCGCGATGGCCACCGGGATGCCCCCGCGTGCCCAGAAGGTCTTCCTGAACGTTGCGGAGATCACGGTCACCAAGACCGGCGGCTACGTCGCGTCGAAGATCATCCTCGCGTCGTTGTCCGCCTTCTTCCACGGCATCTTCTTCTTCGCGATCGGAGTGCCCTTCTGGCTCCCGTTCGCGCTGCTCGTCGGCATCACTGCGCAGTTCGTACCCATGATCGGCACGTACATCGGAATCATCCTGCCGGTCCTGGCCACGGTGTTCACCAGCCCATGGAAGGCCGTCGCGATCGTCGCCTTCGCGACCGTCTACCAGCAGATCGAGAGCTACTTCTTCACCCCCCGAGTCAGCCAGAGAACCATGGACGTCAACCCGGCCATCGCCCTGGCGGCCGTCTTCGTCGGCGCGGCCATCTGGGGCCCGATCGGTGCCCTGATCGGCATCCCGCTCGCCGCCGCCGGTGTCACGATCCTGCAGACCTACCACACGTCGTACGACCTCACGCAGGAGATGGTGGACGCCGTGGGGACGCCCACCCAGAATGACGCGGCGGCTGCGGCTGCGGCGGATCCCGCGGAAGCCGCGGTAGCGCGGGATTCCGCATGACCCGCGGAGCCGACTCGCGCGGCCAGGGCGGCGAGAGCATCCCGAGCTGCCCTGGCGTGGGCGGGCGCGGGACGGCGCAGTTGCAGGCAGCCAAGATCTGGCTGGGGGAGGCGGCGGCTTCCTGGGCTGTGCGCCGCGCGCTGGAGTCCGGCTACCACCGCGCGACGGGAGCAGTCCTGCCCACGGCACGGGACCGCGACGTCCCGTTCCGTCGGATCGTGGTCTGGGCGGCGGTGTCGGCCGCAGCGGTGGCGGTCGCCAACGTCGTCGTCGACCGAGTCGTGCTGCGGCCTACCCTGCCACGCGACCTCGAGGGCGACGCGTGACGGGAGAGGAGCCAGCGTCGGGCCGGCAGTCGCGTCGGCTACGTACCGGACGGTTCGAGGCCTTCAGCGACGGCGTCTTCGCGATCGCCATCACCCTGCTGGTGCTGGACATCGCCGTCCCCACCGGCGCGGCTGACCATCTGCTGCCCGCGGTGGCGGCCCAGTGGCCCGTGTACCTGGCCTACTTCATCAGCTTCTCCACCATCGGAGCGATCTGGCTCGCGCACAGCGCCATCACGGACTATCTCGAGCGCACCGATCCGATCCTGAGCCGGCTCAATCTCCTGCTGCTGCTTTTCGTGTCCTTCCTTCCGTTCCCCACCCGCATGCTTGCCGAGTACACCGGCGAGGAGCTAGGCGAACGAGTTGCCGTCACGCTCTACGGAGTCAACCTGTTCCTTGCCGCCGTGCTGGTGTCGGTCCTGTGGCGCTACTCCGTGCGCGAAGGGCTCGTGCGGCCCGATGCGGACGACGAGGAAGTCCAGACGCTGAGCCGCCGGCTGACCCCGAGCCTTGGCGGCTACGTCGTCCTGATCGCCATCGGACTGTTCTTCCCGACCGCCGCGATCATCGGCTACCTACTCATCGCCATCTACCTGATCGTGCCGTTCGGTCTAGTCCGAGGACGCAAGACGAGTGAGCCGGGAGGGACCGGATCATGACCGACCTCGCGCCCCGCGTCGAGGCGAAGACCGGATGGGGCGTGGCCGGCATGCTGGCCGCCGCGCAGTTCATCATGGTGTTGGACACCACGGTGATGAACGTGTCCATCTCCCAGGTCGTCGCGGACCTGAACACCACCATCGTCGGCCTGCAGACCGCGATCACCATGTACACGCTGGTGATGGCGTCGTTCATGCTCATCGGCGGGAAGTTCGGCGAGCGGTGGGGTGCCAAGCGGGCGTTCTGGGTGGGCCTGATCGTCTACGGGACCGGGTCCTTCCTCACCTCCGTCGCACCGAACCTGGCCGTGCTCCTCCTCGGCTGGTCCTTCATCGAGGGCCTCGGCGCGATCCTGGTCATCCCGGCCATCGCAGCGCTGACCGCCGCGACCTATCAGGGCAAGCAGCGGGCGATCGCCTACGGCATCCTCGGCGGCGTCAGCGGCGCGTCGATGGCGGCCGGCCCCCTCATCGGTGGCTGGGTGTCCGCTTACCTCTCCTGGCGGTACGTCTTCGCGGCCGAGTCCGTCGTGGTCCTCGTCATCCTGCTCTTCCTCAAGATCATCCCAGCGGTGCAGGCGCGCAAGACCAAGCTCGACACCGGCGGGGCGGTGCTGTCCGCGCTCGGTCTGGGTTCCATCGTGCTGGGTATCCTGCGCTCCAGCCAGTGGGGCTGGATCACGCCGAGCCAGGGCGTCCCGCAGGTCAACGGCAAGCCGTTGACCCCGCTGGGGCTGTCCCCCACCCTGTGGCTGATCCTGGTCGGGGCGTTCCTCCTCGTCGTGTTCGGCCGGCGTGAGCGCAAGGTCAAAGACCGGGGCGACGAGCCACTCCTCGACCTCGCCCTCCTCAAGATCCCGCGGATGCGCGCGGGCCTCGTGGTGCAGTGGTGTCAGGCCTTCATCATCCAAGCCACGTTCTTCGTGCTGCCGTTGTATCTGCAGACCGTGCTGGGCTTCGACTCGCTGAAGACCGGGGTAACCATCCTTCCTATGTCCGTCGCGATGTTCATCTTCGCGCTCGGGGGCTCGGCGCTGACCGGCCGGTTCTCTCCCAAGCTGATCGTTCAGCGCGGCATCGCCGCCATGCTCGTCGGAGAGGTGGTGCTCCTGTACTTCCTGGACCCTCAGCTGAGCGGATGGGGCTTCGGCACCGGCCTAGCACTCCTCGGCGCCGGCCTCGGGCTGCTGGCCTCCCAAGTTGGCAACGTGATCATGTCGTCGGTCGAGCCGGCCCGCGGCGGCGAGGCCGGGGGCCTGCAGGGCACCTCGCTCAACCTCGGCGCCTCCCTCGGCGTCGCGCTCGTCGGGTCGATCCTCCTCGCCACGCTCGCGTCCAACTTCACCACGGGGGTTCAGGGCAACCCGTCGCTTCCCGACTCGGTGAAGCAGCAGGTCACGGTCGCCGCCGACGCCGGCGTCAACTTCGTGACCACCGAGCAGGTCGAGCAAGCGGCCCAGAAGGCTGGGCTGCCCGCCGACCAGACCGCCGAGGTCGTGGCCACCTACTCCGACGCCCAGCTCGGCGCCCTGCGCGCCGGGCTGGCCTTCCTTGCCATCTTCGCGCTGCTCGCGCTGGCCTGGGTGCGACGCCTGCCGACGTCCGCAGCACCCACCGAAGACCCGGGTACAGCGCCAGCCGCTGCCCCGTAGCCCAGAACCAGCCGGCTGTTTCCCCTAGGTGAAATCCACTGCGGACCGGTGCCTTGCGTCCCGTCAGGTGTGACGCTGAGTCCGACAGGACCGGACCTTGGGCGGCGTCGCCGGACGGCACAGACGCACCAGTACTCCGGCTGGGAGGTGGTTCCATGAGCTCGCGTTCACGGTCTGCCGTGGGGGTGATGGTTGCCCTTGCCCTCGTCGCAGCGCTGGCCGGGTGCAGCAGCAGCAGCACGCCCGGTCCGAGCAACGGTGGGGCGGCGAGCACGGCCTCGTCCGCAGGCTGCGCGGACGTCACAGCCTTGAAAGCCTCGGTGGCGGCCCTGACCCAGGTGAAGCCGTTGCAGGACGGCGTGCCCGCGTTGCAGGCCGCGATCGCCAACGTGAAGACCAGCCTGGATGCCGCGCAGGCCTCGGCGTCCGCGGCCTTGCAGCCAGCCGTGGCCACGGTGAAGTCGGCGTTCGACGGTTTGCAGACCTCGGTCGACGGTCTGAGCGCCGACAACATCACGCAGAAGGCGCCGTCGATCGTCGCGGCACTGACCAAGCTCGGCACGGCAGCGTCGGGGCTGGCCTCGACGCTGACGCAGAACTGCCCTGGTAGCTAGCGAAACGAGCCGCCCGGGTGCGAACCCGACCCTGCCCCACCCATCGAGAGGACCATCGTCATGACCGAGAACCGACCGCTGCTCGAAACCCTCGCCGATATGACCGCGGCATCCGTCGCCCGCGCCAACCTCGATGACCGCGAGCTGATGCTGGTCCGCGTGGCAGGGCTGGTCGCCGTCGACGCGCCGCCGGCCTCCTACCTGATCAACCTCGGTCCCGCCGTCGACAGCGGGCTGACCCTGGAAGACGCCCAGAGCGTGCTGGTGACGCTCGCCCCGATCGTCGGCGGACCGAGGGTCGTCGACGCGGCAGCCAACATCGCCTCCGCGCTCGGGTTCGCCCTCGCCATCGAGGACGCCCTGGACGCCGACGACTGACACGTCCGCGAGCATCACCTCGGCGTGCGGAGGCCACTCCAGCGTGGTAGCAGCCGTGGACGACGAAGGGTTGGCGATGACGCCGGAGCAGCCGCAAGCCTTCTGGAAGCCACGACTGACACTGCTCCTGGTGACGCTGCGGGTGCTCGCCACGACCACCGTCGTAGTAGCCCTGTACTACCTCCTTCCGCTGAACCATCTCGGAGGAAGAATGGTGGCCGTACCTCTCGGCGTCGGGATCGTGCTTCTACTTGCCGTGGCCACCTGGCAGATCCGTGCCGTTGTGGAAGCCAGGAATCCCACGATCCGCGCCATCGAGGCGCTGGCGGGATACCTCCCCTTGTTCCTCGTCGTGTTCGCGTCCTGCTACTACCTGATGTCTCGTGCAGACCCAACCAGCTTCAACATCGAGCACCTGACCCGGACTGACACGTTGTACTTCACCCTCACCGTCTTCAGCACCGTGGGGTTCGGAGACATCAACGCAACCAGCCAAGTCGCCCGCGTGATCGTCATGATCCAGATCGTCCTGAATCTCCTCCTCCTGGGCGCTGGCCTGCGGCTGCTGACCCATGCCGTTAAGTCCGGTGCCATCCGACGACGGGCGGAGCAACCTCTCGAGGAGAACCCACCGAGCCCATAGACAGCACCGCGCGCCATGACGGCGATCCTCCCGCGACCGCCGTGGTGTCTTCCGCCTAAGCGGGAGCGATGTCCGTCGCGTGTAAGACACCGGGGACGCAACGCAGAGAGCCCGCACCATCGCGGCCGGGCGGCCGTCGATGTGCGGGCTCAGTGATCCCGAGTCGGAGACGACCGGAGCCGCCGTCGATCGGGGTTCTCGCTCAGTCAGGGCCAACTGTGGGCGCACGTCTCCCGAGCGAGCACTTCATTATCCCATAGCGAGTGTAGGCAACCAAGAACAGATGAGTCGGGCGACATCGCGCCGTAGGCCGGCGGGTGTGCCCGACTCTGGCCACAAGGTCAGGCGGCGCTCTGCGCACCAGGTCGGTGAATGAGCGGCAGGCCCGCCACGTCCGCGGGCTCGGGCAGACGTGCGGTTACGACGTACGACACCACGACGGCGACGATGATCAAGGGGAGTGCGGCAACGGCGTCCGAACCGAGCAGCAGGGCTGGCAGCAGTGTGCAGGTCAAGGGAAGTCCCAACATGCCGGTGCCCATCGCCCCGATTCCCATGCCGATGGCCGGGACCAGGCTGAGCCCTGGCAGGTGCGAGGCCGCGATGCCGACGGCGCATCCGATGAACAGCGACGGGAATACCGGTCCGCCGCGGAAGGCGCTCAGGGACAGCGCGTAGGCACCCATCTTCGCCACCACTAGCAGCAGGAGCGCTGCCACCGACCAGGTCGACGCAGAGTCAACGAGTGGTCCCATGCTGTACTGCCCGGAGAAGAGCACCTCGGTCGACGGATGGCCGGAAACGGCGCCGAAGGCGGACGCGATGAGTCCGACGCCCAGGCCGATTACCGGCGTTGCCAGCAGGCGGCGGCGTTCCGCAAGCGGCTGCAGGGACAGGCCCGCGACCCGCACCAGCCAGGCCAGGCCGGCGCAGACCAGCCCGGCGGCGATCGCCCAGCCGAACATGCCCAGCGTGGGTGTGGTGAACGGCGGGAGCTGGGGGATTGTGAGAGAGAAGGTTCCGACCCCGGTCAGGCTGTCCAGGCCGATGAAGACCAGGGCGCCAACACCGGCGCACAGCAGGCCGGGGATCAGTGCCAGGCCCATCGTGGCGCCGCCCAGCCCGGAGGCCTCCATGAGCAGGAACGCACCGGAGAGCGGGTTACCGAGCAGTGAGCTGATCGCGGCGAACGAGCCGGCCCCGGCGATCAGTCGGGTGGCGGAGGGCGGCGCACCCCGCTTGAGCATCTTGACCGCGAGTGCGCCCAGGCCGGCGCCGATCGCGATCAGCGGGGCTTCCGGGCCCAGGACGGCACCGAGGATGAGGGTGGCCAACGCGGCGAGGAAGATCCCCGGCAGCTCTATGGGGCTGACGCCGCCACCGGCGTGGAAGCCCTCCGCCGGCTTGTGCCCCGCCGTCCCCGGCAGATACCGGATGACCAGCGCGACGAGGAGACCCGACAGGGTCAACAGGGGAAGCGGCCACCACCAAGGCAGGGTCTGGTAGCCGAGGTGGTTTGGAATCGACGAATAGAGCTCGGTCTGGCCCCAGTTCGACACCCATACGAAGAGATAGGCGACCACCGAGATAGGCACTCCGATGAGTGCTGCCAGTACGAGTCCTTGCACGTAGGCCCGGGACCGCAGCACCTCGAGCGGGTCAGGGGGGCTGCTAGCCCTGGCTGTGGACACCCTGCTCCCTGAGTACGAACGTGCCATGGCCTAATCAGTCGCCGCCGGCCGCTAACCATCGACGAGGCGTTCGTCCACCCTAGCGGCACGACCACCAGTGGATCTCGAGGTTCGTGACCCTAGGCAGGGTGGGACTGGCGGGGGCGCTACTAGACATGTTGATGCGCGGCTAAGCGCGGAGCCGAATCCGAGGCCCATGTGCCCGCCTCCGCCCGCTGCCTGAGTCTCCGCCTGACGACCCCAGCGTGCTCTTCGACGACCGCGGGCATGGCCAGGTCGCGGGACTCCACTATCGTGGTTAGCACTGGTCTGGCCGAGGCCGGTTGACCCAGTTGAGGACTCCGGACGCAAGACCGGCCGACTCGACACAAGGAAGCATCGAAGCGTGGGTTGATGTCTACGGCTTCTGAGGTTGTGACGAAGAGCGGTGAACTGCTCGTCGTGGCCGTCGTCCTTGCCGGTGTGTTTGAAGTGACGCGACGCCGGCGTGGAGGGTCAGGCAGAGACGATGCGCGAGTGCTGGAATTGTTGAGGTACACACTGCTTCTCGTTGCGGGTTTAGCCGCGGTTGTCCTGCTCATCAGTTGGATCATCTCGACCACCTGACACAGGGCTAGGAACATGTTGGTGCGCTGCGGAGGTTTGATCGCTCGCTCGTCTGCCACGTCCGATGCAGAGTTGTGGCAAGCATGGCCACATTGGCAGGGCGCGACTATGCGAAACGTCGCGTTGTGACCGACAGCCTAGAACACCATTGGACTCGCTCGACGGGACTCACCAGAGCATTTAGTCCTGATGACCGCGGTGGACCGCGCGGGATCCCGCGACACCGGATAGGTGAGGGTCTCCGCTTTGGACCAAAGAACGCCGAGCCGCTTGCCCGGGCCGCGACGCCCGGCGGGCCGACGGAGCCTGCTCGGTGCCGTCACAGGCTTCGCCACCAGATGTGAGGTCCGTGGGACCTTCGGCCCTACCTCCGCGACGGCGCTCGCACGAGGTTGGCGTTGACCGTACGTCGATGAAGGGAAGGTGGACCGCCATGTCGCAGCAGGTCCGTTCGACACAGGTCACACCGCCCGCCGATGGTAAGCCGGCTCTTCAGTCGCCGGTGGTCGTTGAGCGGACGATCAGCGACCGTGGCACGGGTGGTGCCATGTTCGCCGCAGTCCTCATGATCATCGGGGGTTTCTTCGGGATCTTGCAGGGCATCGCGTTCATCGCCAAGGGCAGCTTCTACGTCCAGCCCGCGAACTACTGGGTCAACACCAGCGCGTCTACCTGGGGCTGGTGGCTCCTTGTCGTCGGCGTCGTGGTGGCCGCAGCCGGGTTCGGCGTCATGTCCGCCGCGGCTTGGGCTCGTTGGCTGGGCATCATCATGGTCAGCATTCAGGCTGTAACGAACTTCGTGTTCATCCCGGTCCAGCCGTTCTGGGCGATCACGTTGATCGTTGTCGACCTGTGGATCATCCACTCGTTGTTCGTTCACCGGCGAGAATCCGTCTGAGCGTCCTCGGCCGAGCCGCTCGCCGCGTCCGTTGACTCGGCTAGGTCACAACGTCCGGCACTGGGAAGTGCGGTCGGAGTCCTGACGCAGTTGAGGTCGGTGGCAACGGACCCGGACGGGGGCCCGGGGTGGATGCCGGTTGCGTGCGGATCGACCAGGTGTCGCCCGAGATGCGCCTTGCGCGTCATGCCACGGATGGAGGCGGGCCCAATGACAGAGTCGACCGGTCCAGCCGTCGTAGACGTCGAAGAAGCCCGACCTGTGGGCGAATACGGCAAGGAAGCGCCCCCGGGGATTCTGCACGCTTCCCGCGCTGAGCGTCGAGCGGTTGGCAAGGCGGCGCGTCAGCGCACCCCGCTGGAGGCACACGCCGAGTTTCCGACCGGGGGACGGGCAGATCCGGTCGACCTGCTGGAGAGCCAGGCGCCGTCTCGGGTGCCCGAGCTTGTTCCGATCAGGTACGGGCGGATGCTCACCTCGTCGTTCGGGTTCTACCGAGGCGCGGCGCTGGTGATGGCCGCGGATCTGGCTCGGACCCCGAGCTCGGGGCTGCGGGTGCAGCTGTGCGGGGACGCGCACATGAGCAACTTCGGGATCTACGCCTCCCCGGAGCGGCGGCTGGTCTTCGACGTGAACGACTTCGACGAGACTCACCCGGGCCCGTTCGAGTGGGATGTCAAGCGGCTCGCGGCGAGCCTGGCCGTCGCCGGGCGGGTCAACGGCTTCTCCCGTAAGCAGCGCCACAAGATCGCCCGGGCCGCGGCTGCCGGCTACCGGGAGGCGATGACAGCGTTTGCTGGGATGGGCAACCTCGCGGTCTGGTACACGCACCTGGACATGGACGAGGTGCTGAAGCGGATCGGGGACCAGCTCGACACCACCCGGGAGAAGCGCGCACAGAAGCTGCTGGACAAGTGGCGCACTCATGACAGCGTGCAGGCCCTGGCCAAGCTGACCACCCAGGTGGACGGTCGGGCCCGGATCGTCAGCCAGCCACCTCTGGTCGTTCCCGTCGAGGAGCTGTTCCCGGACCAGGTCGTCGCAGAGATCAACGACCGGCTGGGGGCGCTTGTCCGGGCCTACCGGCGCACCCTGCAGCGGGACCGCCGACACCTGCTCGAGCAGTTCGAGCTGGTCCAGGTGGCCCGCAAGGTTGTCGGAGTCGGCAGTGTCGGCACCCGGGCTTGGATTCTCCTGTTCGAGGGCATCGACGGCGGCGACCCGCTGTTCCTGCAGGCCAAGGAAGCCCAGCCCTCGGTCTTGTCCGGGTTCGTGAAGGCGCCTGAGGTTCAAGAACCAGGGTGAGCGCGTGGTGTCCGGGCAGCGGCTGCTGCAGGCCAGCAGCGACATCTTCCTGGGCTGGGAGCGAGCCCTGTCCCCGGACGGCGTCGAGCGAGACTTCTATCTGCGCCAGCTGCGCGACGGCAAGGGCTCGGTCGTGGTTGAGCAGATGGTCCCCGACGGGGTGGAGTTCTACGGACGCATGTGCGGGCAGACCCTGGCGCGCGCTCACGCCCGGTCCGGCGACCGGGTCGCCATCGCCGCCTACCTGGGTTCCAGCGACCGTTTCGACCGCGCGGTGGCGGACTTCGCCGAGCTGTACGCCGAGCAGAACGACCTCGACTACGCCGCCCTCGGCCAGGCCGCGGCCACCGGACGGGTCACCGCGCTGAGCGGACTGTAGTTCTCTCGAGCTTCCCCAGACCGAGGAGTGGTCATGAGTGGTCCAGATCGCAGCAAGCTCCCCATCCGTCGCCCGGCGTTCGGCGGGACGGTGGCGCGGACTCTGCAGGGGTGCGAAGCCGACTGGGCGCAGATCGACCACGTGCACCCGCCGGCGGGAGCGCCGAACGTCCTCGTCGTGCTGATCGACGACGCCGGCTTCGGCAACCCGAGCACGTTCGGGGGGCCGATCGACACGCCCAACTTCACCCGCATCGCTGAAGCCGGACTTCGGTACAACCGGTTCCACGTGACAGCCCTGTGCTCGCCTACCAGGGCGGCTCTGCTCACGGGTCGCAACAGTCACTCGGTCGGGTTCGGTTCGGTGGGGGAGTTCTCGAACGGGTTCCCCGGCTATACCGCCGTCCTGCCGCGTGACTGTGCGCCGCTGCCTCGGATCCTGCGGGACAACGGCTACGGCACCGCAGCGTTCGGGAAGTGGCACCTGACCCCGGACGGCCAGCAGGGACCGGCGGGGCCGCTGGACCGGTGGCCGAACGGCTGGGGCTTCGACTACTTCTACGGGTTCCTGGGCGGTGGCGCCAGCCAGTGGGACCCGTGCCTGGCCGAGAACCAGAAGATCATCGGCACCCCTGCGGGCTTCTACGACGACGACAACCCCTACTACCTGCCCGACGCGATGGCCGACAAGACGATCGAGTGGCTGCACGGGGTACGGGCACAGGACGCGACCAAGCCGTTCTTCGTCTACTTCGCTACCGGGTGCAGCCACGCGCCGCACCACGTCGCGGACAGCTGGGCCGAGAAGTACAAGGGTCGGTTCGACCAGGGCTGGGATCGCATGCGTGAGGAGGTGTTCGCTCGGCAGCAGCAGCTCGGGGTGGTGCCAGCTGATGCGGAGCTGACGCCTCGGCACGAGGCGTTCCCGGCTTGGGACGACGTGCCGGAGCGGCTCAAGGCGTACTACGCGCGGCAGATGGAGGTGTACGCCGGGTTCTCCGAGAACGCCGATCACAACGTGGGCCGGGTCATCGACGCGATCGAGGAGCTGGGCGAGCTCGACAACACTTTGATCCTGTGGATCTGGGGGGACAACGGAGCCAGCATGGAGGGCTCGCTGACGGGTTCGTTCAACGAGCTGACGATGCAGAACGGCATCCCGCTCACCGACGAGATGCAGCTGCAGCTCGCCGAGCGCTACGGCGGGCTGGACGCGTGGGGCGGGGCGATGATGGACCCGCACTACTCGGCGGCCTGGGCCTGGGCGGGCAACACCCCGTTCCAGTGGGGCAAGCAGGTCGGCTCCCACCTGGGCGGCACCCGCAACCCGCTGGTCGTGCACTGGCCGGCCCGCGTCACCGACAGCGGCGGGCTGCGGACCCAGTTCACCCACGTCACCGACCTGGCCCCGACGATCCTGGATGTGTGCGGCATCCCGGCGCCCGACGAGGTCGACGGGATCGCCCAGGAGCCTATGCACGGTGCCACGTTCGCCGACTCCTTCACCGACGCGGCCGCACCGGAGCGACACACCCAGCAGTACTTCGAGAGCGTCGGCAACCGGGCCATCTACAAGGACGGCTGGTGGCTGGCGATGCGCACCGAACGCATCCCGTGGGTCCTGACCCCGGCCGCGCTGCAGCCGTACACGCCGGGTGTGTGGGATCCGGACGACGACCCGGTCGAGCTGTACTACCTGCCTGACGACTTCAGCCAGGCGCACGATCTCGCCGCTCAGCATCCCGAGAAGGTCGAGGAGCTGCGGGCGCTGTTCTGGGCAGAGGCGGAGAAGTACAAGGTCCTGCCCCTGCTGGCCACTCTCGGGGTGTTCTTCGGCATCGCCCCGCCGCTGCCCGAGGTCTCGACGTTCGAGTTCCGAGGCGACGTGCAGAACGTCCTGTCCGGGATGCTCCCGCGGATCTACAACCACTCCTACTCGATCAGCGCTGACCTGGTCATCCCCGAAGGCGGCGCCGAGGGTGTGATCGTGGCCGAGGCCGACCACCTCGGCGGCTTCTCGCTGTTCGTGGACGGCGGCCGGCTCACCCACACCTACTCGATGATGGGCGTGTTCGTGTTCCGTCAGCAGGCCGAGGAGCCGCTCCCGACCGGAGAGGTGACCGTCCGCATGGAGTTCGCCGCGGATGCACCCAAGCCGGCAACGGGCGGCGAGGTCACCCTGTTCGTCAACGACAACCCTGTCGGCAAGGGACGCATGGACCACACCGTCCCGGTCCGGTTCTCCGGCTACGCCGGCATGGACATCGGGCGCGACAACGGCGGGGTCGTCGACCTGAGCTACGCGGACCGCAAGCCATTCCCGTTCACCGGAACCATCAAGAAGGTCGTCTTCGACGTCAAACCCCACCTGGCCCACGAGGACGAGCAGGCGGTGCATCTCGCAGGAAAGCACGGCGAGGCGATCCACGCGGTCTCAGCCTGACCGTTCCACCACCAGAGGAGGTCGGCACCATGGCATTCGACGACGAGACGATCGACGTGCTCATCGGCGGCTACCTGTCCAAAGACGCCGCGATGGAGGACTACGAGTCCGTGCTCGGCTGCGGCGGCTACCTGCACGGCGCGGTAGTCGTGACCAAGGACCTCGAGGGCACCCTCGAGGTCCAGCAGACCGACCACATGGTCCGCGAGGGCGCAGAAGGCCTGGGCGCCGTCGGCTTCGCGGTGGGCCTGTTCGCCCCACCACTGCTTGCAGCCACCGCGATCGGCGCCGTCATCGGAGCCGGGGCTGGCAAACTCCTGCACCACCGCACCGCCGAGAAGCTGGAAGAACAAGCAGGGGCAACCATCCCGATCGGAGGAGCCGGCCTGATCGTGGCCTACCCACACTCCGCAGCCGGAAAGGTCGAACCAGCCGTGACCCGGGCTGTCACACGAGCTGTCGGCGAGGCCGAAGGTCACCACGTGCAGGCCCTCAAGGGCGCCATCGCCGACGCACAAGCCAAACTTGTCGTGAACCAAGGATGACAAGGCCGCCCCGCGCCCGCGGGACTGGAGCCCGCCGGGCCAGCAAAGAACAATGGTCAGGACTTCGACAGTGCCGATAGACCTATCACCGGTCACCGACCGGGCAGGGAGGAGCCACCATGACTCAGGTCACCGAGCAGCAGCTGGAAGACATGGAAGCGCTGTTCGTCCAGACAGCGGCCGGCATGACCAGCGCCGAAGGATCAATGACCTTGCGCGGGTTGTCGCCGTCGACGCTGTACTTCGCTGACCGTCCCGACCGCGAGGTCGGACACATCTCGACCCGCCAGTTCGTCGCCAACTGGGGCGAGGGAGAGAACAGTTTCGCGGCCAACCCACCCAACGCCGTCCTGTCGTTCGCGGAGCCGGGCGACCGGCCTCCCGTGGACGCCGTGGTCGTCATCCAAGATCCGCACCTGGACGGTGACGCCCTGAGCTACAGCATCAAGGTCCTGGACGGCACCGTGCCGACGACCACGGGACCGTGTGCGCTGTTCATCGACCCGTTCGGCCGTCCTCTTTCTCCGGTCTCCGCAGCCGGGATGCACCGGCGTGCGCGTCGGCGGGGCCGCTGAGCGGCGATAGTTAGTCCAGGTCCCGTGGGTGGTTCTGTCGTGCCCAACCCAGGTTGCCTTGTGGCCCGCCAGTAGCCGCAGAGCCGGTTTCGCGGGCGCAAACGCCCTTGCGAGGTAGAGATCCGTCTCAGTCCAGGATATTTCGACCCACAGCGCTCACGAACTGGGTGTTTGCGCAGGTCAGAGGCACAGCGCTCAGGCGTCCAGAGTGCGCGACTACCTCGACTGACGACACGCCGAACGGGTCGGCGTTCGTGCAGGTCAGAGACTTGTGTCGATCGACCTGGCCGAGCTGCTGCCCGCAGTGGCAGGTTCATCTGCGCGCGCCGAGCGGAAGAGCCCTTGCACCATGACGTCCGACCGTGAACCGGTCCTGGACCGCCCGACCGTGTCCGCCTGGGTGGCTGACCTGCTGGACCGGGGTGCGGAGCCCACGACCGCCCGCAGCCGACAGCTCGCCCTACGTCGGTACTCGGCGTGGCTGGTCGAGGACGGCACCCTGCCGGTCGACCGCTGCCGGGCATCCGCGCATTCAGGTCGGCGGCCCAGGTGGTCGAGCGGCTCACCGACGCCGATCTCAGGGCCCTGCTGCGAGCGTGGTCGGGGCACCGACTTTCGGGAGCTTCCGGACACCTTCATGATCTGATCCATGCTCGAGACCGGCGCCAGGGCCGGGGGAGACCGCTGTGATGCTGCGGAGGACATGCACCGGCAGGACGGGTACGCCATCGTCCGGCGGACAAGGGACGCAAGGGAGGCACGGTCCCGTTCGAAACCCAAACGTGGACGAGTACGTCGACTGTGCGAACTGCCCGAGGCCCTCGCGACGTCCTCGGCTACCACGTCACCCTCGGCCGCGTCGATGCCCTCGGCTACGCCTACGCCCACTGTCACGGTGACGGTGACGTGCCGTACGCGTAGCCTGTGCCCGACTCCGTCGGGGTCGCCATGACGGCGCCGATGAACAAGCGCCCTTACAGGCTCGTCAGCGGCCGGGACGGCCAGACAGCTCAGGAGACGGTGATCGACACGTCGTCCGCGTAGAAGCACGTGCCTGGCGGCGCATTGCTCGTGTACACGGTCACGTCGAGCGTAGACGAACCGGGGTACTGGGGCACATACGAAACCTGCACCTGCTGCCACGACGTGGACAGCGTCACCGAGGCCACCTGCTGGGCGACGAACACGCTGTTGTTGTACTCACGCACCTTGATGTTCAGCTTGGCTCCAGCCGTGTCCGCCCGGACCCACGACCCGGTCAGGTACGTCCTGGCCAGGGTCGTCTTCACCCAGTTCGGCGAGTCGTTGAGCGTGCAGTCCGGGGAGGTCGACGTCGTCGTGTTCGAGAGCTGCGCCGAGAACCCGCCCGAGTGACCACCGGCCACCCGTGCAAGCACGATGCCCGTGCGCCCGTTGTTGTTCCAACCAGTCGTGTTTGTCTCGAAGCCTGGGTTGCCGACCAGGTTGGTGCCCACGCTGGGCGCAACGGTGACCTGCACGCTGGACGTGGACGACTGCGCCGCGGAGTCGGTGACCGTGACCGTCACGGTGTAGTTGCCGGCCGCGCCGTACTGGTGCGACGCGGTCGCGCCGGCCTGCGGACCCACGAGCGTCCCGTCCCCGAAGTCGAAGCGGTACGAGGTGATCGGGGTCGCGTCGGTGTCGGTGGACCCGGATGCATCCGCAGACACGAGCAACGGTGCATTCCCGCTGGTCGGCGTCACGACGAAAGCGACAGCTGGCGGCAGGTCGGCGGAGGCCACGGACACGGACGCGGTCGCCGTGGCGCTCTGCCCAGCCGTGTCCTGCACCGTCACCTTGACCGCGCGCTGCCCGGCGGTCGTGTACGTGTGCGTCGCGGTTGCGCCCCCCTGCGGGCCGACCACGGTCCCGTCGCCGAAGTCGAACGTGTACGTCGCGATCGGCGTGGAGTCGGTGTCGGTCGAGGCGGACGCGTCAGCGGTCACCAGCAACGGTGCCGTGCCCGACGACGGGTTCACGGCGACCGCGGCCACTGGCGGGGCGTCCGTCGACTGGACGCTCACGGACGCTGTAGCCGTCGACGGATGACCCCCGGTGTCGGTGACGGTCACGGTGGCGGCATAGCTGCCGCCAAAGGTGTACGTATGCGTTGCCGTTGCCGCTGCCTGCGGGCCGACCACGGTCCCGTCGCCGAAGTCGAACGTGTACGTCGCGATCGGCGTGGCGTCGGTGTCGGTCGAGGCGGAGGCATCGGCAGTCACTGCCAGGGGGGCGGCCCCCGACGACGGGCTGACCGACAGGTTGGCGAGCGGAGGCGTGTCCGCGGGGCTCGTCACGGTCACCGTCGCCGTCGCCGTCGCGGGCCGGCCAACCGTGTCGGTCACGGTGGTCGTCACCACGTACGTCCCCGCGCTCGTGTACACGTGCGAGGCGATGGAGGCCGACTGGCCGGTGACCTGCGTGCCGTCCCCGAAGTCGAACGCGTACGAGGCGATGGGCGTCGAGTCCGTGTCGGTCGAGCCGGATGCGTCGGCGGTGACCTGTAGCGGCGCAGTGCCTGAAGTGGGGGTGAGTGCCAGAGCGGCCGACGGCGGGCTGTCGCTGTCGGCGGGGGCCGCGATGGTCGTGGAGTCGAGGACACTGCCCAACACGCATGTCGTGTCGTCGGCTGAGGTCGCCGGCCCACAGATCGACTGGATCGTCAGCGCTGTGCTCGTCACGTCGACCCGCAGGTGCGCGAGGTGCATGGCCCTGAACAGGCTGCGCGGGTCGGTGCCCGTCCATGGCGGCTCGAGCGCTGCGCCGCCACCTCCGGCGGTCACGTTCACGACGCCATGGATCGGCGTGAACCGCTCGTAGTCGTGAGAGTGGCCGTTGAGGTTCAGGACGAACTTGGAGTACCGGTCGCCGAGCGTGCTGAGGATCGACGCGAGCGTCGTGCTGCCGGGGTGGCTGCCGGTCGAGTACGCGGGACGGTGCCCGAAGGTCACGATGAACCGGATCGACGGGTCCGCCTGGGCTGCCGCCATGATCGGGTCGACCTGGCTCTGCCAGTCGCTCCAGGTGGATCCCGCGTACGGCTCGGGGTAGGAGATGAAGCGGACGCCGCCGGCGTCGAACCAGCCCCAGTCCTCACCGCAGCAACCAAGGCTGGGAGCGCCCGGCGAGGTGTGCGCGTTGGGGATGGCGAAGCGGCCCTTGTAGTTGCGCAGGTCGTCGCCGACGGAGTCCCACTCGTGGTTGCCCCAGACCACCATGTATGCCGCGTTCTGGCTCCAGCTCATGACGTCGTTGAAGTGCTGGTCGACCGCCTGCTGGCCGTGCGCCTCGCCGTACGAGAGGTCTCCTGGGACCAGCACCATGTCGGGCGCGTCGGCAGCGATCTGGCCCTGGGTCGTTCCCATGGCCGGGTAGGTGATCGAGTCACCGATGTCGGCCTCGACGTCGAACCGGAATGGCCCCGTCGGGGCGGTGCTGAACGTCTCGTCGTTGCTGCCGCCGATCGAGTAGTGGTAGGTGGTCCCGGGGCTGAGGCCGGTCAGCTGGGCCTCCCAGAACGGGCCGGGGGACGAGTACGGCATCGGCGACGGTGCCGAGCCGGTCGCCGACTGGCCGTACTGTCGGCTCGTGCCGTACTGGATCGTGCTTGGCCCGCCGCGCCAGTCGAAGGCCACGCTGGTCGGGCCGAGCCAGCTGTAGTGAACCTCGTCGACCGTCGCGCCTCCGACGACGACCTGAGCTGTCGCCGATGCGGACAACCCTCCGGTGTCCCTCACGGTGACCGTCGAGGTGAACGTCCCTGCGGAGGCGTACGTATGAGTGGCCGTAGGCGCGGCCTGCGGACCCACAGCCGGCGTCCCGTCCCCGAAGTCGAAGGCGTACGTCGCGACCGGCGTCACGTCCGTGTCAGTTGACGCGGACGCATCTGCAGTGACCGCGAGCGGGGCCTGCCCGTCGGCCGGGCTGACGCTCAGAGCGGCCGCCGGCGGACTGTCCGCGGACGAAGCCGAAACCGAGGCCTGAGCGGTCGACGACCGACCACCGGTGTCGGTCACCGTGACGGTGACGGTGAACCCTCCGGCCGAGCTGTACGTGTGCAAGGCAGTCGGACTGCTCTGCGGACCTACTGCTGCCGTCCCGTCACCGAAGTCGAAGGTGTAGCTCGCGATCGGTGTCGCGTCCGTGTCGGTGGACGCCGATGCGTCAGCGGTCACAGCCAGAGGCGCCGCACCCGACGCCGGCGACACCGAGAGCGCCGCGGCCGGTGCCAGGTCAGGCTGGTACTCGAAGGCGCCTCGGTCGTCGTACCCACGGGGGCCCGATCCGATGTTGGTCGTGGCCGGATCGTCGATCCTCGGACTCCCGTCGAAGTCCGTGGCCGGCTGGTCTGGTGCACCGCTGTCCGCCGAGTCGATCGCTTTCGAGCCGGATCGAAGATGGAAGTCTCCCGAGCTCGGGGCGACCCAGGCGGGGTCGTAGCTGCCGAAGGCGTTGCGCTCCTGGCCGCTGGCGGTCGTGAACGACGACAAGGTGGTGTACGTCTTCGTTCCCCAGGTCATCATCGTTCCCGCGGAGTGCAGGAAGACCATGTCGTAGTCGAGGCTGGTGCCCGGGATCGACGAGGCGTCGACCCGCAGGTTCCCCTTCGTGGTCGTGCTGGTCAGCCCGTTGTCGACGCTGATGTTGTTGCGCACCGTGGCACCAGAGGAGGCGCTGGTCCCGGACTTGCCCTCGAAGTTGATCCCGGACGTGACGTTGTTGTAGACCGTGTTGGCCACGACAACCGTGTTGACCGAGTTCAGCACGTCGATCCCGTGGTCACCGTTGCCGTACGAGACGTTGTCGTACACGACGGTCCCGTCTGCCCCGTTGTACAGCTGGATCCCGCTGTCCTCGTTGCCGTACACCTTGTTGTTGTGAACGGTGTTGCCGGCACTGCGCACGTCGATCCCGGTCGCGGCGCGGGTGTACACGCGGGCGTTCGCGAAGGAGATGTTGCCGGCCACCTCGACTCTCGTGGTCGCCGTGGTCAAGTAGATCCCGGTGTCGCTGTTGTGGTCAGTGATGTTGTTGGCCACGAGCGAGTCGCTGGTGTAGATGAGGTAGATCCCCTGCTGGACGGACCCGCTCACGGGTTTGCCGGAAAGAGTTACGTGGTTGCCGGTCAAGGTCACGTGGGAGGAGTACTTGAGGTAGACGCCGTAGCCCGTCGTCCCGGTCACGTTGAACCCGCTGATCACGATCCAGCTGGTGAGGTTCGACGTACTCGTCCCTGCCACGGTGAAGCCGTGGATCTGCCCAGTGACGGTGACCGAGGCTCCCGGAGCCGGCTGGAACGTGATCGGGGCTCCGGCCAGTCCAGAGTGGGTGATCTGGACGTTCTCGGTGTAGCTGCCGCTCCTGACCTGCACGACGTCGCCCGGCTGAGCGGCCGAGGCCGCGGCCTGGATCGTGCAGTACGGCTTGGCCGAGGTACCCGTTCCGGTGTTGGTGCACGAGGCACTGCTGCTGTCGACCCAACGGGTCAGCCCCGCCGCGGCTGCCGGCATCGCGGTCGTCAGCGCGGCCACCAGCGCCATCGCGGCGGTCGCAGCGAGCGCGCGTCTGCGACCGGCCCGCGATCGGGCCACCCTGCTGCGCGCACGGCTGGCCCGCATGAACCCCCCTCGGGTCACGGGATCGACGACGCTGCCCGACGTCGCCCGAAGTCCATCACAAGGACGGCACCGGGGGGCTCCGGACAATGACGTAGCCGGCCTACGACGTGTGCTGGGCCTTGACCAGGGGTCGCCGAGCCCGCATCCCAGATGGCGTGACGGGGTGGTCAGGGTCTACGGCGTTGTAGAGCCCCAAGCCGTGCACGTGCCGGCTCCCGGCGAGCTCGGTCGAGAGCATGGCCTGTCCAGGGAGTTGAAGGGGCTCCTTAAGGTTGTTGACCTCGGTGCCGAACACCTCGGCCGGGCGCCGTCTGACCGACTCTCAGAGCTGCTGCGGCCCAGACAATTGCGCCTGAACGGCTCGGTGCACGTTGCCGTGGATCCGATCGGCCCCGATCCGTTCCAGGACGCCATCGCGAGAAAGGGTCTCCGCGACCGCGGGCTTGACGCGCGCCAGCCGGAGTGTAACGGCCGCGTCGTCGGCGAGGTCGGCGATCTCGTTGAGCTTGGCTGAGCCCTGGGAGTCGACGAAGTTGATGCCCTCGCAGTCCAGGACGATCCCGCTCAGTCCGGGAGTGGCGTGGACGATGTCTCTGACGCGGTCCTCCAGCGCGTCAGACGTGGCGAAGAACAGCCCACCGTCCAGCCTGAGCACGACGACCTGGGGGTACTGCTCGTCGTCGGGGTTCTCGACGATGTCACGGAACACCTGAGTCCCCGGCTCCCGGCCCAGGACGGGCATGTGCGGCCTGGTGGCCACAGAGATCAGCCACAGCAGCGACAGTCCGATGCCGATCATCACCCCGGCGAGCACCCCGAAGACCAGCGTGCCCGCGATGGCCGCGATCGCGATCCAGAAGTCGAACCGCTGGACCTGGAAGAGACGACGCATCTCGGGCACGTTCATCATGCCCATCACGACCGCCTCGATGATGAGGGCGGCGAGCACCGGCTTGGGCAGGTCGGAGAACAGTGGAGCCAACACCAGCAGGGTGAGCAGCACCGTGGCCCCTGAGGTGATCGACGCCAACCCGGTGCGCGCCCCGGAGTGGTCGTTCAGCGAGCTGGCTGACAGGCTCGTCGACACCGGCATCCCCTGGAACAGACCGGCACCGCTGTTCGCCATCGCCTGCGCAACGGACTCCTGGTCGACGTCGATCTGGTAGCGGTGCTTGGCCGCGAATGCGCGGGCATCTCCCGCGGTCTGCGAGAAACCGATCAGCACCAGAGCCACAGCTGCGGCGGCGAGAACGCCGGCGTGCTGCCCAGCGACGTGAAGGTCAGGGACCTGTAGCGAGGGCAGCCCTCGGGGCACGCTCCCCACCAGTGCGACGCCACGCGCGCCCAGATCGAACACACGCGACGCCACCAGCCCGCCGACCACCAGAACCAAGGCGCCGGGAACATGGGGGGCGACCGCCTTGAGGCCGAAGACGACGACGAGCGATACCACTCCCACGACCACCGTCAACCCGTGTGCATCGCCGACCGTCCCCAACCACGACCACAGCTCCTGCAGGCTGTTCGTCCCGTCGACATCGGTCCCGGTGAGCTTGGGCAGCTCGCCGATCACCACGTCGATCGCGGCCCCGAACAGGAACCCGGTGACCACTGCCCGGGACAGGAACTGCGCGATCCAACCCATCCTCAGAACGGCAAGCGCCAGGAAGACCAGACCGGACGCGAGCGTGATCGCCGCCACGAAGGAGGCAACATCGTGCTCGTCGGTGATCCCGGCCGCCAAGACGGCGCTGGCGGCGACCGCGGCCAGCCCTGAGCTCGGCCCCATCGAGATCTGCCGGCTGGTGCCGAACACGGCGTAGAGGAGCGCACCCGCCGCGGCCGCGTACAGGCCGTTCTGCAGCGGGATCCCGGCGATCCCCGCGTAGCCCAGGTTCTTGGGCACGATCAGGGCCGCGACAGTGACCCCGGCAATCAGGTCGCCGCGCAACCATTGGCGGTCGTACGAGCGCAGCTGGCCGACGATGGGTACCAGGCTCCCGCGACTGCGGCGGGACCGCTCCACCCCTCGGGTCATGGCAGCGGACGCTACTGGACGCTGCGTCGGCCGGGCTACGACCCGGCACCGCGGGTGCGGCTACCCGCCTGTGGTCCACTCTGCTCCGGTCTGCGCTCGAAATGCTTGGACGGCGTCGTCCAGCGTTGGGAAGAAGTGCGCCGTGTCGATGGTCCGCGTGAGCTCGTAGCGGTCGATCTTCGCTCGAACGGGATCCTTCATCTCGGCGAAGACCAGGTTGATGCCGCGTTCGTTCAGCTCCTCGTCGAGGAGCTGCAGCATGTCGGCCGCTGTGGTGTCGACGTCCGTGATCGGCTCGGCGGCGATGATGATCCAGGCGGGTGGGGTGAGCTCGGCTGCGATTCCTCGGACCTGCTCGCGGAAGGTGCGTGCATTCGCGAACAGCAGCGGTGCATCGAACCGGAAGATGACGCAGTTGGGCAGGCGCTCTGCGTCCGGGTAGCTGCGCACGTCGTGCAGCCCTGCTAGTTCCGGGACCCGGCCGAGGATGGCCTGGTAGGGCCACCAGGCGCGGCGGAACACGTTGCCGATCGAGAGGGCGACGGCGATGCCGATTCCGGGGAGGACGCCGAGCAGCACGACGGCCACGAACGCCGCAAGCGAGAGCGTGAACTCGGTGCGGCGGATGTGGAAGAGTCGGACGGTGGCCGAGATGTCGGCCAGGGAGAGTGAGGCGGCGATCACCACCGCGGCGAGGGTCGGTTGGGGCAGGTTGCGGAGCAACCCGGGCAGGAACAGCAGCATCACGGTCATCGCCGCCGCCCCGACCAGCCCGACGAGCTGGGTCTTGGCGCCGTTCTGTTCGGCGACGGCGGTCCGCGAGCCGCTGGTGCTGACGGGGAAGCCCTGGAAGAGCCCGGCTGCCAGGTTGGCCGTGCCGATACCGATCATCTCCCGGTTGCCGTCGATCTCCTGACCGGTGCGCCGTGCGAACGCTGACGCTGTGGAGATGGTGTCTGTGAGTGACACCAGCGCGATGCCAAGGGCGCCGAGGACCAGCGGCCCGAGGTCGGACACGTCGACGTGCGGCACCGTCAGCGGCGGGAAGCCCTGTGGCAGCACGCCGACGAGGGAGACGTCATGGTCGGCGAGGTGGAAGACGCTCGCGGCGAGGATGGACAGGACCACGGCCACGAGGACACCGGGGACGCGGGGCAGCCAGCGCTGCAGGACGAGGATCAGGACCAGGCCGAACGATCCGACCGCCAACGCGGCGGGGACGGTGTCGCCGTTCGCGACACCGCTCACGAAACCCTTGAGCTCGGCGATGAACCCGTCGCCGTCGACCGAGAACCCGAACAGCTTCGGGAGCTGACCGACCAGGATGGTCAGCGCGAGCCCGTTCATGTACCCGATCATGGTCGGTCGCGAGATCAGGTCGGCGACGAAGCCCAGCTTGGCGGCCCCCGCCACGACGGTCATCGTCCCGACCATGAGCGCGAGCACCGACGCGAGGGCGATCGCCCGCGCGGGGTCGCCGCCGGCCCCGACGAGCGGAAGGATCGTCGCCGCGATCATCGGCCCCAGCGAGGAGTCCGGGCCGAGCACGAGGATCTTGGACGGCCCGAAGAGCGCGTACCCGACCAGGCACAGGATCGAGGTGTACAGCCCGGTGATCGGTGGGAGCCCGGCGAGCTCCGCATAGGCCATGCCCTGCGGGACGAGCAGCGCGGTGAGCACGAGCCCGGCCACGACGTCGCTGCGCAACCAGCCGACCTGGTACGAGCGCAGCATCGCGAGCCCGGGTACGACCGGCTGGGCCATGGCGGTCAGCGACCCAGGCGGCGTTCGACCGCGCCGGAGACTCCCAGCCCGATGGCCCCACCGAGCACCGACCCGGCGATGGCGTCCCCCGGGTAGTGGACGCCCGTGTGCACACGTGAGTAGGCCACCGCGGCGGCGAGCCCACGTAGCGGGAGCGAGAGCAGCGGGAGCTCACGGCCGACCGCGGTCGCGAACGCGAAGCCGGAGGCCGAGTGACCGGACGGGAACGAGGACGACTCCGGCATCCGGACGTGCCGTGGCAGGACGCCCACGCGGTCGGGGCGCTCACGCGCGTACAGCGCCTTGAGCGGGAGGTTCACCACGGCGGACGAGACGACGATCGAGGCCACCCCGCCAAGGGCGGCCCGCCGGCCGCGACGACCCGCGACAGCGGCCAGCCCGGCCGCGATCCCCAACCACAACGCTGACCTGTTGGCCGCGGTCGAGAGCCGGCGCAACGGCTCGTCCAGCGCCGGGGTCGACGTGGCCGCGACGGCTTCGTAGACGGCGACATCGAGTCGGGCAATGTCCTCGAGAATCTGCCGAGCGACAGAGCGGCCCGGCGCGAGCGATCCTGCCAGCAAGCCGGCGAGGAGCTCCTCGACGGTCGGACGAGCCGCTGGACCGGGCTCAGCGCCCGCACGTGCGGCGACCATGGCGGCCGATCCTAGCGAACGCCGGTGCCCGCCCGAAGGCGGCGCGTGCGACGCGGACGACCTGCGGGCGGCTGACCGGATCCTTCCCACGTCCGGATGAGGTGGACGGCGCATCCCTGCCGCGAGATAGGTTGCCCACGTGGATCGGCACCGACTCGCCGCCATCGCGTGCCTGGGCTGCCTGGCCCTCGCGCTGGCCGCCATGGCGGCCACGCTCCTGCGCAGCTTCCCGCGCGGCCTGGTCGCCGTCGCGGTCCTCGGGCTCGCACTCCTGTCGGCGTGGGAGGCCGTGCGCCGGCGCGGATCGGCCCGGGCGCTGCTGCTGGCACTCGCGGCGGCGCTGGTCGTCGTTTCGCTCGTGGTGGTCACGTTCAGCCGGCTCATCGCCGAGGGAGTGGTGTCGGTCGTCGCACTGGTGGCCGCCGTCATCGCGCAGAAGCAGGCGTTCGCGTACCGAGTGCGGCTTCCCGCGGCACCGCGACCGAGCCACCCGGTCGTCGTGTGGAACCCGCGTTCGGGAGGTGGCAAGGCGGTGCGGGCGAAC
The DNA here is from genome assembly GCA_963771835.1 of uncultured Actinomycetota bacterium. GTDB lineage: Bacteria > Actinomycetota > Actinomycetes > Prado026 > Prado026 > CAVQCJ01. Next base: position 853,195 of record CAVYVA010000001.1, on the reverse strand, counting down.
CTCGCTGAGGAGGCGCGTGCCCGCAGCATCGAACCGATCGAGCTAGGACCCGGCGACGACCTGGTGGAGCTGGTCGACGTCGGCCGTGGCCCGCGGGGCGGACGCGCTGGCTGCGGCGGGCGGCGACGGAACGCAGGCGCTGGTGGCCGAGATCGCGGCCAAGCACGACCTGCCGTTCGCCTGCATCCCGGCGGGGACCCGCAACCACTTCGCCCTCGACCTCGGCGTCGACCGCGACGACGTCGTGGGCGCGCTGGACGCGTTGGTGTCCGGTGGAGAGCGCCGCGTCGACCTGGCCGAGGTCAACGGCCGCACCTTCGTCAACAACGTCTCGTTGGGGCTGTACGCCCAGGCGGTCCAGCGCGAGGGCTACCGGGATGCCAAGCTGCGCACCATCCTCGACACCGTCCCCGACATGCTCGGCCCGGAGCCCTCGGAGGCCGGTGGGTCGTTGCGCTGGTCCGGACCGGACGGCAAGCCGCACGAGGAAGCCGTCGTCATCCTCGTCTCCAACAACACCTACCGGCTCGGGCGTCTGATCGGGTCGGGCACGCGACCACGCATCGACGAGGGCCTGCTCGGGGTCGCGGCGCTCTCGACCAGCGGCCGCGCCTCACTGGAGGCTCGGCCGACGTGGCAGCAGTGGTCGACAACGGCCTTCGAGGTGGGTTCCGCAGGAGCCGTCCCGGCCGGGGTGGACGGGGAGTCGATGCTGCTCGATCCACCGCTGCGCTTCGTCATCCATCGGCACGCGTTGCGCGTGCGGCTCGCACCGCAGCACCCCGGGGCCTCACCGTCCGCCGCTCAGCCGGCAACGGTCCGCGAAGGCATTCGCCTGATGTGGAAGATCGCTACCGGCAGGACGCAGAGCTAGGGCGTCACGCGGGTACGTTTTGGCTCATGACGATGGAGGGCGGTAGCCCCGCGCCGTCAGCATCGAAGGCGAGCCCGGACGGGACACGGCCGCCCCGGCTGCTGGTCTGCGTCGTGCTCGCAGCGCTGTCGGTGGTCGTGATCGCCCTATCGGCCTGGCTCGCCGTCCAGCCTGGGGCCGAGCAGGCGCAGACCGGTCTGGTCCTGTGGTTCAACCACCCCCCGCAGCCCTTCTCCGCGATGTTCGGCGCGATGAACCCGCTCCTTCGACCCGTCCCGCTGTTCCTGGTGGCGCTCGTGCTGCTGGGCTGGGTCGTGCTGACCGCTTCCAAGACGTCGCAGCGCCTCGAGGTCCTGCGCGCCCTGGTCGTCGCTCTCTTCTTTGGCGAGCTGGTGGCGCAGGTCATGAAGCGCCTGGCGGACCAGCCCCGCCCTCTGGCGGTGATCCCCGGCCTGGACAACCACGGCTACCCGACCACACCGCACGGCAACGCCTACCCCTCCGCGCACACCGCGATGGTCGTGGCCGCGGTCTCCGCGCTGTGGCCGTGGATGGGCTGGCCCCAGCGGATAGTCGGCCTGGCGTTCGCTGTGCTTGTTGCATGCAACAGGGTCTACATCGGAGCCCACTGGCCCATCGACGTCGTCGGCGGCGCCGCGATCGGTTTGCTCGCCGGCACCATCTCCTGGCTGATCGCGACGCGATGGCCGATCCACGGCCGTTCCGACACACCCGAGTAGCGGGCCGCCGGCTTCTCGAACGGGGAACATGGACGGCAACCCACGGGGCATGCTGGAATACCTCGGCCGATCATTGTCGGGCCCACCACGACTCGAGGTGCTCGTGACCGCACGCCAGTCCGTCAATGCGCACAACCGACGACTGAGGGCCGGAGCTCTCAGCGCGTCGCTGGCTGGCGTGGCGCTGTTGCTAGCCGCATGCTCGGGCAGCGGGCCGACTCTGCCGTCTCGTACCGCTTCGGCATCGATCACCCTGCCGTCCCCCACCTTGACGCGAACGTCGACGCCGACTCCCACGCCGACACCGACCCCCACGCCAACCCCGACGAGAACGCGCACCGCTGAAGCGACAGCGACCCCGGCGCCCACCCCGACACCGACCCCGACACCGACCCCGACACCGACCCCGACGCCGACGCCGACGCCGACACCGACGCCGACACCGACGCCGACACCTACTCCGACCCCGACGCCGACGCCGACGCCGACACCGACGCCGACCCCGACACCCACGCCGTCGGCGTCGGCGTCGACCGAGCCGGTGTCGACGTCCACAGGTGTTTCCGCATGGGTGTGGTGGCTGCTCGCCGCCATTCTCATCGCCTTGGCCGTGGCCATCCCCCTGCTGCTGGCAGCACGTCGCCGTGGGGCTTGGGCCGGCCGGATGGCGGCGGCTTCCGGGGAGGCGGCCTGGTTCGCGCGAGTCCTCATCCCGCAGCTTCAGCAGCAACCTTCCGCCGAGCAGGTGGCCGGTGGCTGGCGGGTCGGCCGGGACCGGGTGGCTGCCGCCGAGGACGCATTGACCGGCCTGGAGTCCACCGCTCCGGGCGAGACCGAGGCAGCGCGAGCGCGCACTCTTCGCGATGCGGTACGAGCGTCCAAGGACCAGCTCGACGTACTTGTGCAATCGGGCGACCACGCGACCGCGGGCGCTGAGCTGGCGGCAGCGGCCAGCACACTCGAGGCCGCACTCGTGGCCACCAACCCGGAGCAGCCGCCCGCAGCGCAGACCTGACCGGCGCCGGCTAGCCGATCAAACACGATCGGGTCCGAGGCGGGCGCCCCGAGGGGAGCTAGACAGGCACATTGCCGGGTGTCCGCCTGCGCGGAAGGCGCTCGTTCGCGAGTCGATGCACGGCCACCTCGATGACCGCTGCGGTCGTCGCTGTCACGGCCGTCCAGGCGATCGCGCGCCCCACGACGTTCGTGCGTCGCTGGGAACCGGCGGCGTTCGCCCGGATACCCGCTTGTAGGACTGGTTGATGACCTGCCTGGCCGTCCAGACCGCCCCCGCAGCGACCACCGGAGCCAGCAAGTGGAGCAGCCCATGTACCCGGGGCGCGCTCTCGATGTCCTGGTCCACGTCGATCGTCAAAGGCACAACCGTGCCCTATCTCCTGGCATCCGGTGAAGCGGAACCGGTCTCGCCCGCCCAGTCATCCCTGCGCCGGTCGCGGGACGGGACAGCCGCTGCGCGCCGTCGCCATCGCGTCGGACAGCTGAGCGTGCGGCACTCACACATCCTGCTCGGACGGGCTGGCACCGGTACGCTGCCGTCGGCCGGTCCTGGCCCAGCAAGACCGCTGCTACGCCAGCCGCCACACAGGAGGAAGCAATGACAGGGCTGATCGCCGAGTTCGGTACCGGACAGGTTCTCTGGTCGATGATCTGGTTCTTCCTGTTCTTCATCTGGATCTACCTGCTGATCGTGGTCTTCACCGACATCTTCCGCAGCGACGACATGGGTGGCTGGTCGAAGGCGCTGTGGGTGATCTTCATCGTCGTGCTGCCCTACCTAGGTGTCTTCGTGTACGTGATCGCGCGCGGCCACAAGATGCAGGAGCACATGGTGAAGTCGGCCCAGGCCCAGGCTGACGCCCAGCGCCAGTACATCCAGACCGTGGCAGGCAGCAGCACGAGCACCGCCGACGAGATCGCCCGACTGGCCGACCTGAGGGCCAAGGGGGTCATCACCCAGGAGGAGTTCGCGGCCGGCAAGGCCAAGGCGCTGGGCGGCTGAGCCGGCTGCCCTTCCGTGTGCTCGACTTCCTTCTCGCTTGGTGGCTGATGAGCATTGACTCGCGAAGCTGACGGCAGCGTTCCCGAAGAGGCACCGTTGAACCGACGGCTGGCCATCCTGCTGTCGATGGCCATGTTCGTGCTGGTCGTGGACACCTCGCTGATGAACGTCTCCATCTCAGCCGTGGTCCACGACTTGGGCACGACGGTCAGCAGCGTTCAGTCTGCGATCGCACTCGAGGCGTTGGTCTCCGCGGCGTTCATCTTGATCGGCAGCAAGGTCGGCGACCTGTTCGGGCGCAAGAAGGCGTACGTCCTCGGACTGCTCGGCTACGCGGTCGGCGCCGCGGCGATGACTCTCGCCCAGAGCGTGACCGCGATCATCATCTTCTGGGCCGTCATCGGCGGGCTGGGTGCGTCGTTGCTGCTCCCGGCGATGCAGTCCCTGATCCACGGAAACTTCGAGGGTGCCGGGCAGAAGAGGGTGTACGCCCTGGTCGGGGCAGCGGCTGCGATCGCAGCTGCCGTGGGGCCGCTCGTGGGCGGCTTCATCACGACGTATCTGTCGTGGCGAGTCGCGTTCGGCCTCGAGGTCGTGATCATCGCGATCGTCCTGTCCGGCATCGGGCTCGTCCACGACGTGCCGTACACCGGTCCCCGCGAGGTCGACCCAGTCGGTGCGGTCCTGTCGGTTGTGGGCATGGGTGGTCTCGTGCTGGGCATCCTGGTCTGGCAGGAGGGCGGTGAGGCCGTCGCCGCGCTGCTGGCGGCCGGTGCCGTGGCGATGGGGTCCCTGGTGTACTGGCTCGTGCGCCGCAAGCGCGAAGCCAAGCCGACGCTGTTGGATCCGGATCTGTTCCGGTCTCACCTGTTCCGCTTCGGGATCTCAGGGCAGCTGCTGCAGCAGGTCGCCCTGGGTGGAACGATGATTGCGCTACCGATCTACCTGCAGATGGTGCTGGAGTACAACGCGATGCAGGCGGGCCTGTCCCTGGCCCCGCTTTCACTGAGCATGTTCGCCATGGCGCTGCTGGCCGGAAAGAGATCGGGAAAGCGTCGCCCGGCCGCCGTCATCCGGGCCGGGTTCGTACTCCTCACGGTCGGACTGGCGGTCCTGCTGCCGATCGTTCCCCGCGCCACCTCCGGCTGGTACCTGGTGCTACCCCTGGTCGTCGCGGGGTCAGGCCTGGGTCTGTTGGTGTCCCAGCTGAACAACTACACGCTTTCCCCGGTCTCGGAGGAACGGGTCAGCGAGGCCGCTGGCGTGAACTCGGCGGCCGGCTCCTTCGGCCTGTCGTTCGGCTTGGCATTCGCCGGCGCCATCATGCTGGCGACCTTGTCGATCGCCTTCACTCACATGGCCCAGAACAGCACAGTCCTCGACGCCACGCAGCAGCAGCAGGTCTCAACCGCGTTGGAGCATGACGCGGAGATCATGAGCAACACAGCCCTCGCCGAGCAGCTCGCCGGCCAGCCCAAGGACGTCCAGGCCGAGGTCATCCGTATCAACACCGAGGCAAGGCCACTCGCGCTCCAGGTGGCACTGCTGGTCCCGATCCTCGCTGGCCTGATGGGGTTGCTGACCTCCCTGCGGATGATGCGCCTGCCGGACCCCGTCGCGTCCGGCTCCATCGACGGCATGGCACTGGGCTGAGCACAGAAGCGTCACTGACAGTGCACTGACCAACATGCTGTTACCGCGCCCAACAAGTAGGTGGCGATCAAGCCATCGGGTCAGCAGCGGGTTGGGCGGCGGCGAAGGTTCGGGCGGCGCGCCGGCTCCACGTCACCAGGCATGCGATGCCGATGACGATCTGGGGGACGAAGGATGCAGCCCGCCAGACCAGGTCGGCAGCCGTCGCGTCACCGTCGTTGACGCCCATGGCAGTGAGCAGGCCGATGAGGAAGGCGTCCACCGTGCCCAGGCCGCCGGGGGTGATCGGGATCATGATGCCGATCTGCGCGACCGCCCACGCGCCGAACGCGACCAGGAACGAAGTCTTTGTCCCTTCGCCCTCGACTCCGCGCAGCGCCGCGAACAGGATGAGGAACTGGGTGAGCGACACACTCAGCTGAGTCAAGGTAATCGCGGCCCACCGGCGGCGGACGAGGGTGACGATGCTGCGCCGGAAGTTCACCAGCATGGGTACGAAGTCGGCGTCCGGGTGCTTCTTGGACCGGCTGACCACCGGCCTGGCGATCTTGTTGGCCAAGCCACCGAGGCGCTCGGCGAGTCGTTCGCTACGCATGATCAGGCCGAAGACGACGACCATGGCCAGCAGGACGACCAGGCCGATGACTCCGACGATCACGTACGGGCCCGCGTCGATGGTGCCGGACGCGGAGATCGCGATGAGTCCGAGCACGGGCAGTCCGAGGGTGACGAAGATGCTCCATACGCCGACTGAACCGATCGCGGCGGTCGCGGCCGCGGGCGGGACCAGGTAGGTGTCGAGCATCGCGTACTGGACACCGAGGCCGAACGCTCCACCGGCCGGGATCCCGTTGCTGATCGCGAACGCGCCCTGGTTCAGCTGGAACGAGTGCCGGTAGTGCAGTCCGGGGGTGGCCGCCATGAAGGGGAACCCGTAGACGATGTTGTAGAGGACAACTGTGATCACGATGAGGGCGATCGCGCCGACGGTCATCGCCTGGATCGCGGTGAGCGCGTCGGCATACGACCCGATCTGCGGGATCACACCCAGGAAGATCACCGCCAGAGCGACCACGCCGATGACCGCCCCGATGATCGTCTTCTTCTTGTCAAGGGCGGGTCGAGGACTTGCACCAGCGGTAGACACGCGATCCAGACTAGAGCGCTCGCGACCGGACCAGGGGCAATTCGCGAGCCTGCGTAGAAGCGGCCCCGGTCCACGAGACGGGGATCACCGCGCGTGCCCCGCTCGATGTAGGGGTGCCCGTCCGGACACCGGTTCGACGGACGCGCCGAGCTCCTCGGACGGGCGTACGCGTGCAGCCCATCGGCCGTAGGCCGCCGCCCACGGGTCGGCCGTGACCCCGTGCAGGACGACACTGAGCAGGACGGTCATGGTGATGGCGCCGACGACGGCCTCGAGCTGAGGGCTCTCCGGCAGCGACTCGACTGCGATCAGCGCGAAGACGACGGAGGCGAGCCCCCGTGGACCGAACCACCCGACGAAGAGGACGGTCTGCCTCCTCAGCCCGCTTCCAACGAGGGCGAGTGTCACCGGAACCATCCGCACGAGGGTGAGCGAGAGGACGGCGAAGACCAGACCACGCCACGTCGCGGTCGTCCCGAGCTTGGCCACCCCGAGGATCCCGAACAGCGCCCAGACGGCGCAGCCGAGGACCAGCGAGAGCGACGCCGTCGTCTCGAGGTCCGGCGCGTCGCCGCCGGCCTCCGCGCCACCCAGCCCACCTGCGGCCGCCGCGAACGCGGTGCCGGAGACGAAGGCGGCGACGAACCCGTTGCCGTGGGCGGCCAGGGCGCCGTAGTAGCAGGCCAGAGGAACGGCTAGCACGGCGACCGAGAGGAGGCCGGGGTCCACGTGACCGGCGCGGTCGGCGCGCGCCAGCAGCCACGCGGAACCTGCGCCGAGCAGGACGCCGACCAGCACGCCGAGGGCGAGCTCGCCGACCGCCGCCTCGAGGGTGTCACCCGACCCGGCGGACGTGCCCCCAGCGGCGGCGATGGCGAGCAGCACGACTGGCGTAGCCAGGCCGTCGTTCAGCCCGCTCTCGACGTTCAGGATGCGCCGCACCCGCACCGGCACGACCGGGTTGAGGACCGTCGCGGCCCCCAGCCCGGCGTCGGTGGGCGCGACTGCCGCCGCGAGCAGGAGTGCCAGCCAGACGCCGACACCAGGCATCAGGAGCTGCGCGGCGGCGAACCCGATGAGGATGGTGAGCGGAAGGCCGACCAGCAGCAGGCGCACGCAGAGCACGGCGTCCGACCGGAGCTGGCGCGGCTGGACCTGCGCGGCGTCGTGGAACAGGATCAGGGCCAGCGTCAGCTCGGCCAGGTCGTGCACCACGGCCGGCTCCGCGTGGGTGCCGACCGTCCACGCGCAGACCGCTCCGAAGGTCGTGAAGACGATCGGCGCGGTCAGGTGGAGCCGCTCGAGGTGACGCGACTGGCTCACGAACGCGATCACCACCACCGCGAACGCTGCGATCGCAGCTGCGGGCATCGGCGCCTCCTGTGCGTCAGATGCTGGGAGTCCTCCCTGCCCGGCCTCCCGCGTGGCCTTCCACCCAACGCCGGGGGCCGATGCTGAGCAGCAGGATAGGCGCGACGATCACGGCTGAGATGGGCTCGTCGAGAGATGCGACACATTGCCGGTCTTCCCCCGAACAGCCTGAACGAGTGACCGCACGATCGCACCGAGCGCCCTGTCGGCTCCACAGGACGCCCGGGGGAGCTGGCGCCTGACCGGGCAGCCTCTTGCCGCCCGCCCTCCCGCGGGTCAGACTGCGGCGTGTCTGACCTGCTGGGGGGCCAGCACCGACCACGGCGACGTGAGGGGTTGGTGCAGCATGCGTTCTCGATGGAGCACCCGTCGGCTATCGGTCCTGCCGGTCGCGCTCGCAAGCGCCGCCCTGGTGCTCTGGGCCCAGGGCTCCCAGACCGCGGCGGCTGGCAACGTCAGTAGCGCAAGGCCCGCCCGCGCCTCGGTGGCGCCCGGAGCGGTCGGTGAGCTCGACTGCAACGGGCTCAGCCCGATCCAGCGGCCGGTCAAACCGGCGGTCATGTGCGCCGACCCGCGGGGCGCCGACGAAGGCAGGCTCTACGAGAACGGGCACTACATCGGGCACGACGAGCCGTCCGTCCGGTTCATCTCCTCGCAGCCGGGCTCCGGCAGCGACACGACGTTCGTCGAGCAGCTCCCGGTCGACCCGGCTGCCCTGCCGACAGTGAGCAAGCCGGGCAAGGACGTCACGCACTGGTTCGAGCTCTCGGTCGCGCCCTGGATGTCGACCACCGTCTGCGACCCCAACTCCGCTCCGCTGGCGCCCTGCACTCCGCGCTCGGACGCGAACGCACCGAAGGGGAAGTACCTAGGTGGTGGGCAGGCGTTCGTCGAGCTGCAGTTCTACCCACCCGGCTTCGCGCCGTTCGATGACAGCATCAGCTGCGATGACGCGCACTGGTGCTCGGCCCTCACGATCGACAGTCTCGAGTGCACGGGAACCGGGGCCGGGCCGTGCAACAACGACTGCATCGAGCCGGTCAACTTCGGCTGGATCCAGACGAATGGCGTCCCCACCGGGCCGCCGAGCCCGCAGCGCAGCAACCTGGCCACGTTCACGCCCAACGCGCACACCCTGCTGATGAACCCAGGGGACAAGATCACCGTGCGGATGTTCGACGCCACGATCGGGGGCGGTCATGCCCTCGAGGCCCAGGAGACGGACCTGACGACCGGGCGCAGTGGGTTCATGGTCGCCTCGGCAGCCAACGGGTTCATGACCACCAACCCGTTCGACTGCACCGGTACGCCGTTCAACTTCGAACCCGCCTACTCCTCGGCGCGCGCGCAGAACATCATCCCCTGGGGCATCGGGCCCTACATGATCAACGACCAGTTCGAGATCGGTCACTTCGAGCCCTGCACGAGGGTCACCGGCAAGGTGACGTTCACCGACGGCAGCTTCACCGACACCTACTACACCCGCTGCCACGGGCCGTACGAGACGGCGAAGGACAGCGCGGCCACGTTCGAGCCGGACGACTCACCGTGCTACAAGGCGGGCGACACCCACGGCGGCACGGCGGCGCCGAACCTCGTGACCGGCTGCGACGTGTTCTTCGACGCGATCGGCGACCTCGACTACGACGGCTCCGGCTACCGAGCGGACTGGCCGAGCTCGACCACGGCCGGGCCGTTCCCCACCCCGTTCCTGCAACAGCAGCCGAGAACCGCCGGTGGGGCGACCTACCCGCAGATCCAGTTTGTGACCGACGCCAGCGCGACAGAGCTCAACACGAACTGCGACCTCGCCTCGGGGTCGGGCTGTGTCCTGCCACCCAAGGGGCCCGGGCACTTCTACCCGTACTGGACACAGGCGAAGGTCGCTGGGACGTGCGTGTGGGAGTTCGGCAACATGCAGAACGGGAACACCTTCGGGCAGGACGCGCAGTACGGCTCCGTCGGGCCGGGGACGCTGGGCGCCTTCGCGGGCCCGGTCCGTGCCAACCCCGACTGCTGAGCACGTAGGTCCCGCGCGTCGGTAACACACCGTCGTGCTCCGGAAGCGGAGCTGCCTCAGCATCAGTCCGTCGGGCGTCAGAACGACTCGGACTGCCACGGTGCCCCGACGCTTCGCTGAGGCCCATCGACCATCCTTGGCTCGGGCGTGCAGCCCGCAGGGACGCGCGGTGAACACCTCACGTCGGTACCGCCTGGACAGCTGGCCGTGCGTCATCGTCTCGACATCACTCGACGACGGCGATCCGCTCTCCCTGGACGACCTCGGCCTCCTCCTCCACCAGGGTCCGCAGCACTCCGCCCTGCGGCGCCTCCAGGTCGATGGACACCTTGTCGACCATGAGTTCTGCGATCACCTGGCCCGGGACGACGGTCTCGCCGTCCCGGGAGAACCAGGTGGCCACCACACCCGTCGCGCCCGCGTCCTTGGACACGACGGGGAAGCGGATCTCTGCGCTCATGAGCGTGCCACGGCGCTCAGGCACGAACCGCAGCATGGATCGCGGCCTCGATACGGTCCCGGGTCGGCAGCGCCGCCTGCTCGAGGGAGCGGGCGTACGGGACGGGGACGTCGGGGTAGGCGACCCGGGCCAAGGGCGACCGCAACATCCCGGGGTCGGTCTCCGCGATCGTCGCCGCGAGCTCCCCGGTCAGCCCGAAGGACTTGTAGTCCTCGTCGACGACGATCAGCCGGCCAGTCTTGCCGACTGAGGTCAGGATGGCCTCGCGGTCGAGCGGGACCAGGCTCCGCAGGTCCAGGACCTCGACGCTGATGCCGCTGCCGGCGAGCTTCTCGGCCACCTCCTGGCAGTGCTGCACGGACAGCGACACCGTCGCCACGGTCACGTCCGTGCCCTCATGCACCACAGCCGCCTTGCCGATGGGCACCTCGTACTCCTCCTCGGGCACGGCTGCGATGGAGCGGGGGTTCTTGGCCATCCAAGGCAGGCCCATAACCCCCTTGTGGAACATGTACACGACCGGGCCGTCGTCACGGATCGCGGAGATCATCAGCCCCTTGGCGTCGTAGGGGTTGCTGGGCACGACGACCTTCATGCCGGGCATGTGGGCGAACGACGCCCACAGGCACTGCGAATGCTGCTCCGCGTCGCCGTACCCCCCACCGACGGCCGTCATGAGCACCATCGGCACGTTCACGTTGCCGCCGGACTCGAAGTGGATCTTGGCCATGTGGTTGTAGATCTGGTCGAAGCACACCCCGAAGAAGTCGACGAACATCAGCTCGACGACAGGGCGGAGGCCTTCTGTGGCCGCGCCGATGCCGGCCCCGATGAAGCCGGTCTCGGAGATGGGAGTGTTGATGATCCGCTGGGGACCGAACCGCTCGAGCAGGCCGCCGGTGGACCCGAAGATCCCGCCGTAGGAACCGACGTCCTCGCCCATGACGAACACGGCGGGGTCACGTTCCATCTCCTGCGCGATGCCCTCGGCGATGGCCTTGGCGGTGGAAAGCCGGCGGGTGGTGGGCGCCGGGGTCTCAGTGACGGTCATGACGCGCCTCTCAGGCGAAGACGTAGTCGGACAGGGTGGACGGGTCGGGCACCGGCGATGCGAGCGCGAACGCGATGGCCGCGTCGACCTCCGCCTGAGCCTCCGTCTTGATCGAGGCGACCTTGTCGTCGTCGAGGATCGCGTCGGCACGCAGCTTCGCCTCGTACGCCGGGATCGGGTCGTGCGACTCCGCGACCGCCAGCTCGTCGCCGCGGTAGGCCTGTGCGTCGCCTTCGAAGTGGCCCCACAGGCGCACCGTGTGGAACTCGAGCAGTGTCGGACCCCCCCCGGTGCGGGCGCGGATGATCGCACGCTCGGCAGCGTCGCTGACCGCCTCGACATCGTTGCCCTCGACCCGCTCACCGGGCATCCCATAGGCGGCCGCCCGGGCGGCGTTCGACGGGACGGAGGTCGAGTCGCTGCGCGGTACCGAGATGGCCCAGTCGTTGTCCTCGATGACGAAGACGACCGGGAGCTTCCAGAGCGCCGCGAGGTTGAGAGCCTCGTGGAAGGCGCCCTGGTTGGCCGCGCCCTCACCGGCGACGGCGACCGCGACCGCGTCGGTGCCCTTGCGGGCGAACGCCAGCGCCTGGCCGACCGCCACCGGTATGCCTTCCGCGATGATGCCCGAGCACGAGAAGTGGTGGGCCGGGTCAAACAGGTGCATGTGGCCGCCCCGTCCGCGTCCCAAACCGTCCACGCGGCCATAGATCTCGGCCGTCATCTTCTTCATGTCGACGCCTTTGGCGAGCGCCAGGTGGTGGGGACGGTGCGGGGCGGTGACGGCGTCGTCCGTCCTCAGGTGGGTGCACAGGCCGACGGCCACCGGCTCCTGACCGGCGGACAGGTGCATCTCCCCTGGGATCAGGCCTGCCCCGATGTCCCAGGCGGGAGTCTTGTCGGCGTGGTAGGCGGCACGGATCGCTTCCTCGTACGTACGGATCCGCACCATCTGCCGGTAGAAGTCCAGACGACGGTTACTGTCCATGACGCCTCCCTGGCCTGTCCTGCTGGTAGCCGTATCGAGGTCAAGGCGTACTCCACGCCGGGCAGCTGCACCAGGGCAGAAAGTCCCGGCGGCGCCCCCCTCTAGGACGACGCACCCGCTGGGGAGGACCAACGGCCCTTCCCCGCGCAGGCCCTGCGGGCGTCTCCTAGGACTCGTGACAGCCGCCTCTGCTCGGACACCGCACGGGCCGCGACCGGCAGGGGGCGCCGAGAGCCCGACGCGCTGGAACGCGCACGAGAAGGTCTGGGAGACACGGCTGCGGGGACGGGCGGTCCTCACGGACCCGCGGATCAACAAGGGCACCGCCTTTCCGACCAGCGAGCGCGACGCCCTCGGCTTGGTGGGTCTGCTCCCTCCGCGGGTGCTGACCCTCGACGAGCAGGCCGCACGCGCGTACTCCCAGTACCGCGGCCAGCCCACGAACCTGGCCAAGAACGTCTTCCTCAGCGCGCTGCACGACCGGAACGAGGTGCTGTTCTTCCGGTTGCTCGGTGACCACCTGCCCGAGATGCTTCCCATCGTCTACACGCCCACGGTCGGAGAGGCGATCCAGAGGTACAGCCACGAGTACCGCCGGCCTCGCGGGGTCTACCTGTCGATCCAGCAACCCGACGCGATCGAGAGCGCCCTGCTGAGCAGCGGCCGCGGCCCCGACGACGTCGACCTGATCATCGCCACCGACGCCGAGGCGATCCTGGGCATCGGGGACTGGGGCGTCGGCGGCATCGAGATCGCCGTCGGCAAGCTCACCGTCTACACGGCCGCCGCGGGCATCGACCCCGCGCGAACGCTCGCGGTCATGCTCGACGTCGGCACCAACCGGCAGGAGCTGCTCGACGACCCGCTCTACCTCGGCGTCGCGCACCCGCGCGGACCTCGCGAGCAGTACGACGTCTTCATCGACCGCTACGTCACCGCGGTGACCCGGCTGTTCCCCAGCGCTCTGCTGCACTGGGAGGACTTCGGTACCAGCAACGCCCGACGGATCCTGCAGCGATACCGGTCCTCGACTCGCACCTTCAACGACGACATGCAGGGCACCGGCGCCGTCAACCTCGCCGCTGTCCTGTCGGCGACCGCGGCGACTGGTCGGTCCCTGCACGACCACCGGGTCGTGGTGTTCGGCTCGGGCACGGCAGGGATCGGCATCGCCGACCAGCTGCGTGACGCGATGGCCGCCGCCGGGCTCTCCCAGGACGAGGCCACCCGACGGTTCTGGTGCATAGGCCGGCACGGGCTGCTCTGCGACGACCGGACGGACCTGCGCGACTTCCAGGAGCCGTACGCCCGTCCGGCGCACGAGGTCGTCGGCTGGGACCTGGACGGGCGTCTCGGCGGCATCGGTCTCGCTGAGGTGGTGCGGCGGGTCCACCCCACGATCCTGATCGGCACGTCAGCCCAGCCGCACGCCTTCACCGAGCAGACGGTGCGGGACATGGCCGCACACGTGGAACGGCCGATCATCATGCCGATGTCGAACCCCACGGAGCTGGCCGAGGCCGTCCCGTCCGACCTGTTCGCCTGGACCGACGGCCGGGTGCTGGTGGCGACCGGGAGCCCGTTCGCCCCGGTGACCTGCGCCGGCACCACGCACGAGATCGCCCAGGTCAACAACGCCCTGGTCTTCCCGGGCCTGGGTCTCGGTGTGATCGTGGCCCGAGCCAGCCGCGTCACCGACGGCATGCTCCTCGCGGCCGCACACGCGGTCGCAGCCCTGGTCGACCCCGACGCGCCCGGCGGCGCGCTGCTTCCCCAGGTCGCCGACCTTCGCGCCACCTCGGCGGCTGTCGCCGTCGCGGTCGCCGAGGCGGCGGAGCGTGACGGCGTGGCAGAAACCCGTCCGGTCGAGGATCTGCCGGACCTGGTGGCCGCTGCGATGTGGCAACCCGAGTACCGCCCGGTGCGGGCCACCGGACTCTGCTGATGGACCCGGGCATGGTCGTGGCCCCATTCCCGCCCGAACATCTCCGGGACCGGCGAGTAGGGTCGCAAGCATGGTCGCCACCGCTTGGTGCCAGGCCCTCGGCCGTCGAGCCGGAGCGCGCCCAGGTGACTGATCGGCCGCGGGACGTCACCGCGCTGCCGGACCTTCTGCATGGACATCCCCGTGCCGGGCCGGTCCGGGAGCGCCGCCCCGTCTACGTCGACCTGATGCCGCCGTGCAACGCCGGCTGCCCGGCCGGCGAGAACATCCAGGCGTGGCTGGCGGATGCGGTCGACGGGCGCCACGAGCAGGCGTGGCGGCGGCTCGTGGCCGACAACCCGCTGCCGGGGATCCATGGGCGGGTGTGCTACCACCCGTGCGAGAGCGTCTGCAACCGCGCCGACCTCGACAGCGCCGTCTCGATCCACTCGATCGAACGTTTCCTCGGCGACCTGGCGCTGGAGCGCGGCTGGGCCTTCGAACCCGTGCTCGCCAGCAGCGGCAAGCGGGTCCTTGTCATCGGCTCGGGGCCGAGCGGGCTGTCGGCGGCCTACCACCTCGCCCGGCTCGGCCACGGCGTGGAGATCCGCGACGCAGGAGCCGAGCCCGGCGGGATGATGCGCTACGGCATCCCGGCCTATCGGTTGCCGCGCGACGTCCTCGCCGGCGAGCTTGACCGCATCGTGGCACTCGGCGTGCGGGTCACCTCCGACCACCGCGTCGAGGACCTGATCGCCGAGCGAGAGCAGGGCCGCTTCGACGCGGTGTTCGTCGCGGTCGGCGCGCACCTGTCAAAGCGCGTCGACATCCCCGCCCGCGACGCTGGACGGATCGTGGACGCCATCTCGTTCCTGCACGGTGTCGCCTCCGGCG
Organism: uncultured Actinomycetota bacterium; assembly: GCA_963771835.1. GTDB lineage: Bacteria > Actinomycetota > Actinomycetes > Prado026 > Prado026 > CAVQCJ01. The sequence continues at coordinate 838,053 of CAVYVA010000001.1, read as the reverse complement.
AGAAGCCGGTTGTCGGGCGGCGGGTGGCGATCTACGGCGGCGGCAACACGGCGATGGACGCGGCTCGCGTGGCGAGGCGGCTCGGAGCCGACGAGGCGCTGGTCGTCTACCGCCGCACGCGCGAGCAGATGCCGGCCCATGCCGAGGAGGCGGAGGACGCCGAGCGCGAGGGCGTGCGCATCAACTGGCTGCGGACGATCACGGCGTTCGACGGACCGCAGCTGCAGGTGGAGCTGATGGAGCTCGACGAGTCCGGCTATCCGCAGCCGACCGGACGGTTCGAGACGCTGGCCGCGGACACGCTGATCCTGGCGCTCGGGCAGGAGACCGACACCGCCTTCCTTCGCGCGGTGCCTGGGGTGGAGTTCGGACCCGACGGGACGGTGCAGGTGTCGGAGTCCCTGATGACGGGGTGCCCCGGGGTGTTCGCGGGCGGGGACATGGTGCCCAGCGAGCGCACCGTGACGGTCGGCGTGGGGCATGGCAAGAAGGCGGCCCGCCACATCGACGCCTGGCTGAGAGGCGGATCGGCAGCCACCGGCCAGAAGCACCGGACGGTGACCTTCGACCTGCTGAACCCGTGGTTCTTCGGCGACGCGGCCCGGCGGCAGCAGCCCGAGCTCGCGCCCGACGAGCGAGTCGAGAGCTTCGGTGAGGTCGTCGGTGGGCTGTCCGAGGCGGAGGCGACCTATGAGGCAGGTCGGTGCCTGTCGTGCGGGAACTGCTGCGAGTGCGACGGCTGCCTGGGCGCGTGCCCGGAGGATGCGGTGATCAAGCTGGGTGTCGGGTACCGCTACCGGTTCGACTACGACTCCTGCACCGGCTGTGGCAACTGCTACGAGCAGTGCCCGGTGCACGCGATCGACATGTTCCCGGAACCCGGATGACGCGCGCGACGATCGACGGCAACGAGGCTGCCGCCTCGGTCGCATACCGGCTCAACGAGGTCTGCTGCATCTACCCGATCACGCCGTCGTCGACGATGGCCGAGCTGGCGGACGAGTGGTCCTCTCAGCGGCTGCCCAACGTGTGGGGCACGGTGCCCACCGTGGTGGAGATGCAGAGCGAGGGCGGCGCCGCGGGGGCGCTGCACGGTGCGTTGCAAGGTGGGTCGCTGGCGACGACGTTCACGGCCTCCCAGGGCCTGCTGCTCATGATCCCGAACATGTACAAGATCGCCGGTGAGCTGACCTCCACCGTGCTGCACGTTGCTGCCCGGTCCTTGGCGACGCAGGGACTGTCCATCTTCGGCGACCACTCGGACGTGATGGCCGTCCGGCAGACCGGCTTCGCACTGCTGGCCTCCGCCTCCGTCCAGGAGGCCCACGATCTCGCCCTGGTCGCACAGGCCGCCACGCTGGCGACACGCGTGCCGTTCGTGCACTTCTTCGACGGGTTCCGCACATCGCACGAGCTGAACACGGTCGAGATGCTCTCCGATGACGACCTGCGTGCGCTGGTCCCCGGGGAGTGGGTCCGTGCCCATCGCGGCCGGGCGCTGTCCCCGGAGCGCCCGTTCATCCGTGGCACTGCGCAGAACCCGGATGTCTACTTCCAGGCGCGTGAGACCGTCAACCCGTTCTACGCCCGGGTCCCGGAGGCGGTACAGGCGGCGATGGATGAGCTCGGCGAGCGCACGGGGCGGCGCCACCGGCTGGTCGACTACAGCGGTCATCCCGATGCCGAGCGGGTGCTGGTGGTGATGGGCTCCGGTGGGGTGACGGCGCGCGAGACGACCACGTTCCTGCACGGGCGCGGCGAGCGGGTCGGGGTGGCGCAGGTCAGGCTCTACCGGCCCTTCCCGGCGCGGGCCCTGCTCGATGCGCTGCCGCCGACGGTCGAGCGCGTCGCGGTCCTCGACCGGACGAAGGAGCCCGGCTCGTTCGGCGAGCCCCTGTTCCTCGACGTGCTGGCGGCGCTGAGCGAGGCCCACGCCGTCGGAGAGCGTGAGCTGATGCCGCAGGTGATCGGCGGCCGCTACGGGCTGGCCTCCAAGGAGTTCACCCCGGGGATGGTCGCCGGCGTTCTCACCGAGCTCGGACGAGAGCGGCCGAGGCGGCGGTTCACCATCGGGATCAACGACGACGTGTCGGGCACCAGCCTTTCCTACGTCGACTCGTTCGACATCGAGCCTCGCGGAGACCGTGCGCGCGGTCTTCTTCGGTCTGGGCTCGGACGGGACGGTCGGCGCGAACAAGAACACCATCAAGATCCTCGGCGCGGAGCCGGGCCTGCACGCGCAGGGCTACTTCGTCTACGACTCGAAGAAGTCGGGCTCGCAGACCGTCTCGCACCTTCGGTTCGGGCGGGAGCCGATCAACGCTCCGTATCTCGTCTCCGGGGCGAGCTTCGTCGGCTGCCACCAGTTCAACCTGCTCGAACGCGCCGAGGTGCTCGACCGGGCGGCCGCCGGGGCTGCGCTGCTGCTCAACTCCCCGCTGCCGCCGGACTCGGTCTGGGACGCCCTCTCGCGCCCGGTGCAGGAGCAGCTCCTCGCCAAGCGGATCTCGCTCTACCTGATCGACGCGGGGCGGATCGCCCGGGACGCGGGCCTCGCCGGGCGGACCAACACCGTCCTCCAGACGTGCTTCTTCGCGATCTCCGGCGTGCTCGAACCGGCACGGGCGATCGAGAGGATCAAGACGTCGATCGCCAAGACGTACGCCAGGCGTGGGACGGAGGTGGTCCAGCGCAACCTGCGCGCAGTCGACGCCGCGCTCGCCGGGCTCCACCGGGTCGAGCTGCCGGAGCTGGTCACGACGACCCGCGAGCCCGCTCCCGTCGTCCCCGAGAGCGCGCCCGCGTTCGTGCGCACGGTGACCGCGGCGATGATGGCCGGCCGCGGCGACGAGCTGGCGGTGAGCGCGCTGCCGGCCGACGGCACGTACCCGAGCGGCACGACCAAGTACGAGAAGCGCAACATCTCCGACCTGGTGGCGGCCTGGGACCCCGGGCTGTGCATCCAGTGCGGCAACTGCAGCTTCGTCTGCCCGCACAGCGTGATCCGCTCGCGCTACTACGACCCGTCCAGTCTGGACGGCGCGCCGGAGGGCTTCCTCTCGGCGCCGCTCAACAGCCCCGGGCTTCCCGAGACGCGCTACACGCTGCAGGTGTACGCCGAGGACTGCACCGGTTGCGGGCTGTGCGTCGAGGCCTGCCCCGTCTCGACCGGAGGAGACCCCGCGCTCAGGGCGATCAACCTCGCGGAGCGAGAGCCACGGGTGAGCGCGGAGCGTGAGAACGTCGCGTTCTTCGAGCGTCTGCCAGCGGTCGACCGCTCGCGGGTCGACTTCGGCACCGTGCGCGGCACCCAGTTCCTGGAGCCGCTGTTCGAGTTCTCGGGTGCCTGCGCCGGCTGCGGGGAGACCCCGTACCTGAAGCTGCTCTCGCAGCTGTTCGGTGACCGGCTCACGGTCGCCAACGCGACCGGGTGCTCGTCGATCTACGGTGGGAACCTCCCGACCACGCCGTGGACCACCGGGCCCGACGGGCGCGGTCCCGCGTGGTCGAACTCGCTGTTCGAGGACAACGCCGAGTTCGGCCTCGGGCTGCGGCTCGCGGCCGACGGGCACACCGAGCTGGCCCGCGGGCGGCTTCTCGAGCTCCGCGAGGACCTGGGTGCCTCGCTGGTCGACGAGATCCTGAGCGCGCCGCAGCTGCGGGAGTCGGAGCTGCGAGAGCAGCACGAACGCGTCGCCGTTCTGGGGCGGCGGCTGGACGGGCTGGACGGCGCGGCCGCGGTGGACCTGCGCAGCGTCCTGGACCACCTGATCCGCCGCAGCGTCTGGATCGTGGGCGGCGACGGCTGGGCCTACGACATCGGCTCGGGCGGCCTGGACCACGTCCTGGCCAGCGGCCGCAACGTCAACGTGCTGGTGCTCGACACCGAGGTCTACTCCAACACCGGGGGCCAGATGTCGAAGGCCACGCCGCTCGGGGCGGTCGCGAAGTTCGCATCCGCCGGCAAGACGATGCCTACGAAGGATCTCGCACTTCAGGCCATCGCGCTCGCCAATGTGTACGTCGCGCGGGTCGCGATGGGCGCCGATCCGCAGCACACTCTGAGCGCCTTCCGGGAGGCGGAGGCGTACGACGGACCGTCGCTGGTCATCGCCTACAGCCACTGCATCGCACACGGTTACGACATGCGCGACGGGCTCACCCAGCAGTACCGCGCGGTCGAGAGCGGCCACTGGCCGCTGATGCGCTACGACCCGGCGGTCCGGGCGACGGGCGGCAACCCGTTCCTGCTCGACTCGCCCAGGCCGCGGATCACGCTGGGCGAGTACCGCAAGGGCGAGCTGCGCTTCCGCGCCCTGGCCAACACCGACCCGGCCGAGGCGGAACGTCTGCTCGCCCTCGCCCAGCAGGCGGCCGACCTTCGCTGGCGCACGTACGAGGAGATGGCCAGCCTCGGCGCCGGGGGCTTTCCCCCCGATGCCCGCAGGGAGCCCTGATGGAGCTCACGACGAGCTACCTGGGACTTCGGCTGCGCAACCCGATCGTGGCGTCGGCCTCGCCGCTGACCGCATCGGTCGACGGCGTGCGTCGACTTGCCGACGCGGGCGTCGGCGCCGTCGTGCTCCACTCGCTCTTCGAGGAGCAGCTGCTCGAGGAGGCGGACCAGGACGCCCGCGTGGTCGAGGCCGGCACCGAGAGCTTCGCCGAGTCGCTCACGTACTTCCCTCCCGAGGCGGACGAAGGCTCCGCGGCGCGACGTTACGTGAGCCTGCTGGAGCGAGCTGCGGCCGCTGTCGACGTACCCGTGATCGCCAGCCTCAACGGCGTCACGCCCGGCGGATGGGGGAGCTACGCCACCGCGATGCAGGACGCAGGTGCAGCGGCGATCGAGCTCAACGTCCACCACCTTCCCGGCAGCCCGAGGATCTCAGGGCGCGACGTGGAGCAGCAGATCGTCGACGTCCTCACCCGGGTCAAGGACTCGGTGGCAGTCCCCGTGGCCGTCAAGCTGAGCCCGTACTTCAGCTCGACCGCCGAGATGGCGATCAGGCTGGACGGGGCCGGGGCGGACGGACTGGTCCTCTTCAACCGGTTCCTGCAGCCCGACATCGACCCCGAGTCGCTCACCATCGTGCCCGGCTTCGGCCTGTCCCACCCGTCCGAGGCCCGGCTGCCCCGGACCTGGATCGCGCTCCTGCGCGGGCGCGTCCGGACGGCACTCGCGGCGTCCACCGGCGTCGAGGGCCCGGACGACGTGGCCCGCTACCTCCTGGCCGGCGCGGACGTGGTGATGACGACGTCGGCACTGCTGCGGCACGGTCCGGAGTACGCGACCGTCCTGGTCGACGGCCTGGCCGACTGGATGGCGCGCAAGTCGTTCGCGACCCTGGGCGAGCTGCGCGGTCTGCTGGCCGTACCGGCGGGTGCGGACGAGGAAGCGTACGAGCGCGCGGGCTATGTCGGCGCTCTGCGGGAAGCGAACGTCCACGTCCACGGTCCTTGGTGACCACGCGGCCGGACAGGAGCGAGGCCGACCTCCTGAACCCGCTGACGAGCTCCGTCGGCGTTCCGAGGAGGCGTGCCGCGCTCGGCCGGATCGTACCCCGGCGGTCGTCCGAGCCGCTTGACTGGGGTCGTGAGTGCCGCCCTGGTAGTCGTGGTGCTGCTGGCGCTGGCCTTCGACTTCTCCAACGGGTTCCACGACTCGTCCAACGCCATCGCGGCGCCCGTCGCCACCGGGGCGATGCGGCCGGGTCAGGCCGTGACCGTGGCCGCCGTGTTCAGCCTGCTCGGCCCGATCGTGGCCGGGACCGCGGTCGCCAATACGGTCGCCGGGGTGGTCACGCTGGGCCCGACCCAGACGCTCGTCGCGCTGGCCTGCGCCCTGACGGCGGCTCTCACCTGGAACCTGCTCACCTGGTGGTGGAGGTTGCCCTCGTCCTCCTCGCACGCCCTCATCGGTGGGCTCGTCGGCGCAGGCCTCGCCACCGCGGGGTCCCAGGCGATCAACTGGGGCGGGATGGACCGCCTGCGTCCCGTGGGCGTGGTCGGCATCCTCGTCGGGTTGGCGATCTCCCCGGTGCTCGGCGCACTGTTCGGCGCGCTCGCCGAGCGGGCCGCCCGCCGGGGCCTGCGTCGGGCCCGGCGACGGGTCGAGCGGCCGATCCTGCGCGGGGAGTGGGTGACCGCTGCGGCGCTGGCCTTCGCCAACGGCACGAACGACGCCCAGAAGACCATGGGCGTCATCGCCACCGCCCTGGTCGCGTCGGGTGCCGTCAGCTCCTTCACGGTGCCCTTGTGGGTCAAGGTCGCCTGCTCGACGGCGCTGACGCTCGGGTCGGCCCTCGGTGGCTGGCGCATCGTCCGGACGCTCGGTCGCGGCATCTTCCGCCTGCGTCCACTCGACGGTCTGGTCAGCCAGGGCTCGTCGGCGGGGGTGATCGGTGCGGCGGCCTTCCTCGGCGCCCCGGTCAGCACGACGCACGTGGTCGCGTCCTCGGTCGTCGGCCTGGGCGCGGCTCAGCGTCGCCGGCACGTGCGCTGGCCGGTCGTACGGGAGATCCTGTTGGCCTGGGTCGTCACCATGCCTAGCTGCGCGGCGATGGCCGGAGTGCTCGCGGCGGCCTGGAGGATCGCATCGTGACCAGGCACTGGTTCCTGCCGGAGACCCCCGACGTGCTGGCGACGCTCGGTCGCCAGGCGACCGTCACGGTCGACGGGCTGACCGCGTTCGCGGCCTGGGCGCACAGCGAGCCCGGAGCGGGGCAGACGGTCCGCTCGAGCGAGCATGCCGCCGACATGGTCCGCCGGGAGCTGGCCACGCAGCTGCGGGCCGCGTTCAGCACCCCGGTGCCCCAGGAGGACCTGTACGCCCTGTCCGAGCTGCTGGACGGCGTCCTCAACCGCGCCAAGGACGTTGTTCGCGAGGCGGACCTGCTCGACCTCCAGCCGGACCAGGCGGTGGCGACCATGGCGGACGCCGCCGCCGAAGGGGTTCGGCACCTGGCGCGAGGCCTTGGCGCCCTCACCGCGCGGGACGACACCGCCACGTCGGCCGCTGACGCGGCGATCTCGGCCGAGCGCAGAATGGAGAAGACCTACCGGAACGCGATGAAGGACCTCCTCGCCGACCCCGACGTGGGCCGGGTCGTCGCGCGTCGTGAGATCTACCGTCGGGTGCTCGAGGTCGGCGAGCGGGTCGAGGACGTGGCCGAACGGATCTGGTACGCGGTCGTCAAGGAGTCCTGACGGGTCGGCTTCGCGACCCGCCTTCGTACATCGAGTCGAGCAGCGACGCGTACTTCTTCTCCACGGCCTTGCGCTTGACCTTCAGGCTGGGCGTCATCTCGCCGTCCTCGATCGTCAGGTCGCGGTCGAGGATCCGGAAGTCCTTGACGGTCTCCCAGCGGTTGAGCCGCGCGTTGAGCTCCTCGACGCACGAGGACACGTACCGCTGGACGGTCGGGTCGGCAGTCAGCGCTGCGTACTCGGTGTCGGACAGACCCTGGGCACGGGCCCACTGCGCGAGGGCCTCGGGGTCCAACGCGACCAGCGCCGTCGCGTAGTTGCGACGGTCGGCGTGTACGAGCATCTGGCTGGCGAGCGGGCAGACCGCCTTGAACATGACCTCGATGGCCTGCGGCGCGATGTACTTCCCGCCGGAGGTCTTGACCAGGTCCTTCTTGCGGTCGGTGATCCGCAGCCGGCCCTTCTCGTCGATCTCACCGACGTCGCCGGTGGCGAGCCATCCGTCGGCGCTCAGTACCTCGGCCGTCGCCTCCGGCAGGTTGTGGTACCCGCGCATCACCAACGGCCCCCGGATCAGGATCTCCCCGTCGTCCGCGATCCGGAGCTCGGTGCCGGCGATCGGCGGGCCGACCACCCCGAACGCCGGGTCCCTGAGCAGGGCCAGGCAGGCCCCGCCGCTGGTCTCGGTCAGCCCGTAGCCCTCCAGCACCAGCAGCCCGGCTGCGTGGAACCAGACGGCGACGTCCTTGGACAGGGCCGCGCTGCCCGAGATCAGGAAGCGGATCCGGCCACCGAGCCGGTCGCGGATCCTCGACAGCACCAACCGGTCGGCGGCGGCGTACTGCGCCTGGAGCAGCGGGCTCGGGCGGCGGTGCTGGAGTCGCACCTGGGAGACCCGCTGGCCCACCCCGAAGGCCCACGTGAACAGCCTGAGCCTGAGGCCGCCCTCCTCCTGCACCGTCTGCACGACCTTCGCGTGCACCTTCTCGAAGATCCGCGGGGGGCCTGCCATGAAAGTGGGCCGGACCACCGCGAGGTTCTCCACCACCTTGTCGAGGCGACCGTCGACAGCGGTCGCGAACCCGATCTGGAGCTGCACCGCCTCGAGCATCTTGCCGAACGAGTGCGACAGCGGGAGCCACAGGTACTGCAGGTCGTCGAGGGAGAGGATCTGCAGACCCTCCGCGGCCGAGGCCACGTACGTCCAGCAGCGATGCGGCAACTCCACGCCCTTGGGCCGCCCGGTGGTGCCCGATGTGTAGATCAGCGTGGCCAGGTGATCCGGCCGGACCGCGGCCACCGCCTCGTCGACCGCCGTCGGGTGCTCGACGAGGTGTCTGGCACCCAGCGCCTGCAGGTCGGCCAGGCTCAGCACCCACTCCCCGTCAGCCACACCGTCGAACGTGATCACTCGGACCAGGTCGGGCAGGTGGTCGCGCTGGACGCGGAGCTTGGCGACCTGCTCGTCGTCCTCGGCGAAGGCGACCCGGGCGCCGCTGTCGGAGAGGATGAAGGCGACGTCCTCCCCTCCGGTGGACGGGTAGATCGCGGTCGTCGCGGCGCCTGCGCACACGATCGCCAGGTCCGCGAGCAGCCACTCGATCCGGGTGGCGCACGCGATGGCCACGCGCTCCTCTGGTGCGATCCCGAGGGCGAGCAGGCCGGCGGCCATGGTCTTGACCGTGTCCGCGGTCTCCGCCCAGGACACCGACGCCCAGCCGCGCTCGATCGGGAAGCGGAACGCCTCCGAACGGGGAGTCGCCGCGACACGGTCGTAGAAGAGCCGGGCCAGCGAGACAGCGGGGACGGGGGATGTGTCGGTATCCACTGCGTGGACAGTCGTGATCATGGCCTCACCATCTCCTCACGGGACCGACGGTCTCGCCGCTGCTGCCACCGTTGCGCGGCGTCGCTGACGACGCCAGGGGCTTAGGACCCGGACGGGCCGGACTGCGCGACTACCTCGATTGACGGCAACCGCGCTCGCCGGTGCCCCCAGCCGCGACGGCAGCGATCAGGTCCGGCCGACCAGCACGACCTCACCGATCGCTGTGTAGTCGAACCGCGGGTCACCCGGCGGCGTGGTGCTCTCGATCTGAAGCGCGAGTGTGCGTACCACGACGTCGCGGAAGACTACTCGCTGCACGCCCCTGTCACCGTCCTTCAACTGTTGCATCCCGGCGGGGACACCGTCGAACGACCAGGACACGGCGGTGATCCGCCGCTCCTGGGCGTACCGGTCCGTGCCGTCGAACTCATCCCTCTTCGCGTACCCGTTGACGAGCCCGACGGCTGTGAGTGTGACGGGCTGGTTGAAGGTGAACGTGATCACCTTCCCGGTGCCGTCGCCCCTCATGCGCCAGGCGCTCGACGCGTCGCCGTCGGTCAGGTTGGTGGCGCCATAGTTGACGGGGTTCCCGGCTGCGTCCTGACCGATGGGTGCGGCCGGCGGGGCGACGACGACGGTGAGCTCTGCGATGTTGCTGACCGGGACCGGCTCCGGGCTCGGCGTGACGACACCGTTGCCGGAGCTGTCCGGTGCGGGGGTCGGCACGTTCGACGGCGATGCTTGGCCCTGCGAGTCAGGCGCCCGCAGCATCAGCGCGACCACGACGCCGCCAACGAGCAGCAGTGCGGACAGCGCGACACCCACGGGGATCGCGACCCGACTGGGACGGCGCTTCTGCAGCCTGTGCAGGACACCGTCGACCGCGGCGACCGAGGGGTCCAGCGACGCGCGGAACCGCTCGTACGCGGCCGGCTCGTAGACCGCGGCGAACGAGAGGAGATCGAGGTAGCGGTTGGTCACGTGGGGCACGGGACGCAGTAGCTGGGTCAGTCTCAGCAGGAACCGGCTGCGGACGGTGAGCGCCTGCTCGGTGAGACCGGACGCCTGGATATGGCCGGCCACCTCCTTGCCCACAAGGGCTCGGTAGCACGCCTCGAGACCGATGTTCAGGTTGCCGCAGCATGCGTAGGCGATCCGGTCCCCCGTGTACACCGTCGCCCGCATCCACGGGTAGACGAACGGGAAGACGAGCTTGGGCAGGAACGTGAACTGCAACGCGTACAGGAAGGGCGTCCACTGCGCGGTCCGGGCTTTAACCGCCCCGAAGTACGTTGCGAGGACGAAGACGAGCCGTTCGCGGTCGCCCTCGTCCGAGAGGTCCCCCAGCGCGCCGCCTTCGGCGACGAGAACATTCACGCCGAAGAAACTTGTCAAGGTGACTGCGGCGGCTTCGCCGGTCATCACCCGCCCGATCCTGTCGACGACGAACACCGGCAGCCGACCCTGGAAGTCCAGCCGTTCCCGCACCGTGTCGACCGCGGCCTGGACCTCGGGCAGCGTCTGCGGCCCGACCAGCACCGCGTCGGCCAGGAGACGGATGCGCCACAGCTGGATCAGCACCCAGGCCGCAGCCAGCGACGCGACCACCAGCAACACCATGAGCGCGATCTCGCTCTGCTGGCCGATCATGACGAGGACCAGAACCCCCAGGGCCACCGACAGCGCCGACGCGACCAGCGCGATCGCGAAGCGTGAACCCTCGTAGGGATGCCGGAGCGCGCCCACGTCTACGGGAGCTCGCGGCGGAGGGGAGCCTTCCGGCACGACCGACGGATCCTGGAGAACGACCGGGTCGTCGCTGGGGGTGGCTACCTTCGCCTGCGAGGGGAGGTCTTCGAGGTGCGACATGGAGCACCACCTAGGGGCGAGGTCGCCGTCGGCAAAGCGGGCGGCTAGCTGCCAGGAGGCCCTTCCGCTACGCTCCGTCGATCATAGGTTATCCCAGCGTGACCACTGGTCGCCAGATCTCCTCGTCTCGACCTGTCGGGAAAGACCGAGGGCGATTGCAACCGTTGGCCTCGGACGCCGCGACCAGCCCCCGACGGCCCGACGACCACGAGGAACCGGGCGTCGACCAGCCGCGCGACGAGCTCCTCGACCGACTTCTCCCGACCGGCGTAGCGGTCGGCGTGACACCCATGGATTGGGCCGACTTCTCAGTCCGGGTCGGCTGTGCGGGTGCTCGGCTCCACGACGCGCCCAGACATAGCGGTGAACCTGGTCGCGTCGGGCATGCGTGGCATCATCGGCCTTACCAGACAGGAGGCTGGCCCTCGATGGTGCGGCGTAGGCAGGACCGATCCCGTCGGCTGGCCACGCTCGGTGCCGGTGCCGTCCTGGCGGTCGTGACCACCGTCGCACTCCCCGGCGCAGCTCACGCTGCTACGGTGCTGTTCGTCGACAACGGCAACGCCGCATGCAGCGACGCCGGCAGCGGTACCAGCACGGTGCCTTTCTGCACCATCGGTGCCTCGGTGGCGAAGGTCTCGGCTGGCACGACCGTGCAGGTCGCCTCGGGGACCTACCACGAGCGCGTGTCGATCAACCGCTCCGGCGCCCCGGGTGCGCCGATCACCTGGACTGCGGCCCCGGGTGCCACGGTCACGGTCGCCGGCGCGGCGAACGGTTTCGCCATGTCGTCAGTCCACGACGTCTCGATCATCGGTTTCCACGTCATGCACACGACGAGCTATGGGCTGAAGCTCCAATCGTCGTGGAACATCACCTTGCGCGACAACGAGGTGTCGTACAGCGGGGCGCCGCTCGACGGTTCCACGGCGGCCGGCATCTACGTCCAGGCGACGAACACTTCGGCGATCGTCGGAAACACCGTGCACAACAACACCGACGCGGGCATCTACCTCTTGTCCGGCAGCACCGGCGACCTCGTGTCCGACAACCTGACCTTCTCGAACGCGAGGGGATATACGCGCGCTGCGCCCGGAATCGACGACCGCGCTCCCGGCAACACCATCACGGCGAACGTGTCCCGCGACAACGAGGACTCCGGGATCCAGCTCTACAGCGGCGCGAACAACAGCGTCGTGACGGACAATGTCGTCTACCGCAACGGTGACCACGGCATCGACGTGCTCGGGTCGACGGGTGTCACCATCGTCAGCAACACGGTGTACAAGAACACCACGTCCGGGATCAACGTCGAGGGCGGCTCCGGGGGCGCGACCATCCGAGACAACATCAGCCAGGACAACGCCCTGTCCAACACGTTCGGCCAGAAGGGCGACATCCGGGTGGACGCGACGTCGGTGTCCGGTTCCTCCATCAACTACGACCTCTTCTACCTGAGTGCACCCGGCGGCAAGATCGTCCAGTGGAACGGCACGAACTACTCGACGCTGGCGGCCTTCAGGGCCGCCGTGCCGCAGCAGGAGACGCGCGGCATCCAGGGCAACCCTAAGTTCGTGGGTCCCGCGGCAGGCAACCTGCACCTGCGAGCCGGCTCACCGGCGATCGACTCGGCCGACGCCTCGGCCCCGGGCTTCACCAGCGCCGACGCCGACGCCAACCCACGGTTCGATGCCCCGAAGGCGAACACCGGCACCGGCTCACCGCCGTACGCCGACCGAGGCGCCTTCGAGTACCAGGGATAGGAGGCGGGCCTGCGACCGAGGACGCGTTCGGCGCTCCCTCCGAGGGGTGCGTCATTGCCACGGTTCACCGTGTCACCCCTTGGTGTGTCGCGCCGACCACTCCCGGATGCCTGCCAGCACGGATATGACGCGGCTCGACTCGGTGGCAGGATTGACGAACGCCATTCGAAGGGCGACATTCCCGCGCCATCGAGTTGGAAGGCACAGGAGCTCGCCATCCTCGGCCCTCTCGGTGGACCAGGATCGGTAGTCGTCGTCAGTCCACCCTGGGCAGTCGAACAGGACGACGCTGAGCGTGGGTTCCCGCAGCAGTCTCAGATGCCCGCAGCTCCGGATGTAGCCGGCCACCTCCCGGGCGGTCGTCAACGTCCGCTCGATGGCGGCTGAGTACCGTTCCGTTCCGTGGGTGGCCAGACTGAACCAGAACGGGAGCCCACGCGCCCGGCGCGAAAGGTGAATGGCGAGGTCAGCCGGGTTGGTGGCTTCTCGATCGATCACGTCCAGGTAGCTGGCCGTCTGGGCGTGGGCCGCCCTGGCCAGCGCGGGGTCGCGATAGAGGAGAGCGCAGCTGTCGTAGGGCGCGAACAGCCACTTGTGCGGATCCACGATGAAGCTGTCAGCGTGCTCGATCCCGTCGAAGACGGATCGGACACTGGGCGCCGCGAGCGCCGCCCCGCCGTAGGCGCCGTCAACGTGCAGCCACACGTCGTGCTCCCGGCAGGCTGCCGCAGTCGAGGCGAGATCGTCCACGATGCCGGCGTTGGTGGTCCCGGCAGTCGCCACGACCGCGAAGACGCCGGGGGCGCCAGCGAGGACGGGCCTCAGCCGCTCGCCGGTGAGACGACCGGACTCGTCCTCCGACACCTCGACCAACTCGACGTCAAGGACCCGAGCGGCAGATCGGATCGAGGAGTGTGCGCTCTGCGTGCACGCGATCGCCCATCCGCCGGCAGGCCTCGTGCCAAGTCTGGCCTGTGCGGTTGAGCGTGCTGCATGAAGAGCTGAGAGATTCCCCGACGTCCCACCCGAGACGAAGGTTCCTCCCGAGGTACTCGGCCAGCTCAACAGGTCACGTATCCACGCAAGGGCCTCGTTCTCGGCGAAGATTGCCCCCGCACCGACCTCCCAGATGCCGGCAAAGATATTGGCGGCGCTGGTCGCGAGGTCGAATGCGATCGCCGCCTGGGTGGGCGCGGACGGGATGTACGCAAGGTTCATCGGGTCGTCCTGGGCGCGAGTGGCGGGAGCCAAGACGCGGTCGAACACATCCAGGGCAGCGGTGGCACCGATGCCACGGCCCGTTATGGTCTCTCCGGCTTCAGCCCTGAGCTGTTCAGGTCCACGAGCGGACGTCTTCGGGTCTGAATGAAGCACCACGCGATTAGCGGCCCACTCCAGGACCAGCCGGGTCATGCCGCTCTCGTCTCCCCATGCCGTGTCTGTCATCGATCGACTCTCCAGACCTGCGCCGGGCGCACCCAGAAGGGTGAATGTGCGAATCGGAGCCCGGCGAGCAGTCGGTCGGACGGCACTGTCTCGGGCTCGGTTATGTCCCGATCCTGCCCTAGCGAGACCGCGCGGAACGGTACTTCGGTTCGGTCACCGGCGCTGGGCGAGCAACCTGTCGGCCGCGTCCCCGGCATCGCGACGGATCAGGCAGGACGTGCACGCGGGCTGCCACGCCTCTTATGGGGGCAGACCCGCTAGCTGGGTGAGAACATCACGCCATGGCGGTCACCACCGACCCGTCCGCGAGGAGCCAGGCCGGATCTGGCGTGTCGGCTGTGTTCGCCGTACTGGCCGTCACGCAAGCCCTACCGTTCGCTGCGCTTTGGCTGGTACTCCTGAAGCCAGAGGAAGGGCCGGTCACGGTTCTCGACCGGGTTCTAGGGGTGCCCATGGCCCTCGGCCCCCTTCTGATCGGCTTGATCGTCGCGGGCCCTGTATGGCGGCACATGCGATCTTGGCGGGCAGCAGCCTTCGCCGCGTCTGCGACGTGGGCAGTGGCCGGGGTCCTCGATGCTGGTGCCTGGGTCCTCCTAGCCGTCACAGTGAACTCTGGGAGCTGATCAAGACGAGCGAGGGTGACCCCACCGAAACTGGTGGTGGTTGGCCCGGGGTAGGTAGCGGCGACGCACTCTTCCGCGGACCCCGGGGTCGGGCGACTGGCCCGCCCCGGTGACCACGGTCCTGCCCGCCTTGCTCAGGCGGCGACAGCGCGGGTCGGACTGTTCGTGCGCAGGCGGTGGATGGCCTGCGTGGCGAACACGGCGACAACGATCGCGGCGGTGATGAGGAGCAGCAGGGTGAGTGTGCTCACCCCGGACACGGCCGCCTGCGTCGGGTGCTGCACGGGCGGCGCGACGACCACGTTCCCGGTGGGGTTGCCGCGGTCGAAGCCGCCGTTGTAAGGGGTGCTCGGGTCGGGAGGCACCGCCGCGAAGGCAGCCGTTCCGAGCCCGGTGAAGAAGAGGGCAGCCAGCCCTACGGTGATGCGGGTCAGGGTGCGGGCGAGTGCGGACATCTCGGCCTCCTTGGTGCGGCACCGGGAGTCGGTGCACACCGGAAGGCTGGCGAGCGGACGGCGGCCACGCTGTCGCCTAGGTGACACTGCGCGAAGTTTCGCCCGCGACACCGTCGGCCCGAACTGCTGATGGTCGCGGTCGCAGTAGGCCAGGCGGTCGGGTCACTCTGCCAGGATCAGGCGTAGTGGGAGCGCAATCCAGGCCACATCGACTGCGAGGGTCGTGGTGGGCGGTGGCGCTTCTAGGATCCTGGCCATGGATGGGCCAGGGGAGAGGGCAGAGGGGCGGGTCTCCCGCGGACTCCCCGCCGGGGCGCGCGAGGCGCTCGAGAGGGGCCTGTCGCCGACGGACCTGCACACGCTGATGATGGCCGTGGCACGGGCGAGATCCGAGCGTATCCGGCCGGCCGATCTCCTGCACCGCTGGCAATTCGACAGGTTCGTACAGCCCGCAGCATCAGATCCTCGTGCGGTTGCCGAGTTGGAGGCACGTCTTTGGCGGCTGCTTCCAGCCGAGGTCGCAGGGGTCGAGCTTTCCCCGGTGGCGCCGCTGGGGACCTCTGCCGCCGTTTCGTCTGTGAGCCAGAACCGGATCGTGAGCACTGCCCGCGGAACGGAGGTGGTCAGCGACTCGACCACCGCGCTCGCCGTCGAGGCAGCGACAAGGAGGCGGGAGCAAGGCCGCTCCGGGCAGATCCATTTGGCCGCCGCCCATCGCCAACTGCGTGCCCAGCAGCTCGGTGCGGGCCACTCCGCCCATTTTCGGTTGTTCGCCCTTGTCTCATCGGCCAGGGACACCGGCACGGCACGGACAGAATCCCAACTCCTCAAGGTGCACATCCGGTACTGGCTTGACGTGCTCCTCGACGTCATCCCTTCAGCGCAGCCGCGAGTGGAGGTCACGTGCTGGCTGGACGGCAGGGCCGCTGCGCAGACACGTGACTCCATCCGAGAGTGGATCGACGAGCAAGGCTTGGGGTCCTTGGTGGTCGAAAAGCCCGGTCGCAGCCATGGACACGGTTACTACGAGGGCATTGCTCTTCGGGTAGCCGGCCGCGGCGGAGACGTCGAGCTCGGCGACGGGGGTCTCACGACGTGGACCGAGCAACTGCTCGGAGACGCCAAGGAACGATGCCTGGTCTCCTGCATCGCGACGGAGCGACTTCTCGAACTGAAGGCACTGGGCACCTGAACTCGGGGCCACCAACCGCCCCTATGCCGGATCAAGCGCTGGGGCCGGGCGAACAGAACGGCACATCGGTGCGCTCCTCAATGAGCCCAGGTCCGGCGTGGCTTGGGTCAGCCGACAGATTCCCCACCCCATTCCTCGGGGGCAACGTCTGCGACCGTCTCGGAGAACGTCCACTGGTGCCCCGCGAGGTCCTCGGCTGCGTACTGGCGTTCGCCGTACTCGAAGTCGGTCGGCTCGATGAGGATGCGTGCGCCGTTCTCCCGAGCCCGTTCACAGTGGCTGCGCACGTCCTCTACGCGCACCGTCACCGAGTGTGTGACCTCGCCGGGACGGGGAGGATGGCGATCCCCGCGTACGTCGCCGACGATCAAGGCCCCGTCGCCGAACTGGAGCTGAGCGCGGTGGTCCTCGCCGATCCGAACCCGCTCGACGAATCCGAAGGCGGCACAGAGCCAGGCGACCGCCTCACGCACGTCCGGGTAGATCAAGACGGGGATGACAGTTGCCGCCGGGACAGAGCGATTGGGCTTCATGGCGCCCATTGAACCGCGACGTGCGCCGATCCATCGCCCGGCGTCGAGGGATGGACGACTCACCCGGGATCGGCAGTGACGTGAACCGGCTGAGCGGTCCCACCGTTGGGGCGCTGAGGACCTTCGCGTACTGGCTGGCGGCTGGGACGTCGGGGTTCGACGTGCTGGACGGAATCGACTACTGGCAGACCCTGGTGGCGCTTTCGGCAGGGCGCGGGCTTCGCTCGGTCGTTACGGTTCGTCGCCCTTCAGGCGTGCCGCCGCCAAGGCGGCTGCCCACCAGGTCAGATCATCAGCAAGCACCTTCAACCTGGGCTCCAACCTGGTGAACGCGGCGGTGTCGGCTGCGTCGTCGGCTTGTCTGGCGGCGATCAGCACGTCGGGAAGGATGTGAACCGCGTGGCGCAGCGGTGCCATCTCGAACTCGACCGCCACCTGACGCAGCTGTTCGATGGCTCGTGCGCCGCCGACATTGCCCCAGCCGACGAAGGCGATCGGTTTGCGTCGCCACTCGACGAACGTCCAGTCCATCGCGTTCTTCAACACGGCCGGGTAGCCGTGGTTGTACTCCGCGGTCAGCAGGATGTAGCCGTCGGCCCGATCCAGGGTGCGCCCCAACCGCGCCACCGCCTCGCCGGCGTACTCACGCGGAATGCGGGACGGCGGCGGCCCGTCGAAGAAGGGGAGTGGAAAGTCTCGCAGATCAATGAGCTCGACCTCGATGTCACCTCGGGCCGTCAGGTGCTCCAGAACCCACGCCCCGACTCGCTCGCTGAAGCGACCCTGCCGGGTGGTGCCCGTGACCACCTGGATCCGCATCGTGCCTCCCCGGCGAGGATCGGCTGGAGCGACTGGTTGACTGCTCAACAACTCTACCTCGCGACCGGCCAGCTGCGGACCTCGATCAGCCCGAGCAGTCGGTCGCGCGCCGATTCATCCACGAAATCACGCCCGGACACAGGTGAGGTCGCCGAAGCGTCTGCCGTCCGAATCGCCGCGACGCAACGGCGGAAGGCCCGTCCCTCCGTGGGGCGGGCCTTCTGTCATTCCGTCGGGCGTTCATGGCCACCGCGTCGATGCAGTTGCGGCAGAGCCAGAAGGGCCGACACGGACCCGGAAGGGCTTTCCGAACCTCCCGGAACCCGCAGCCAACAGTCTACTCCGGTTCAGGCGTGGCGGAGCATCTTCGAGCCCTCATGTGCGGTAGCAGAGGCCGGGAGCGTCGGCCACTGCTGGCGATCAATTCAGGTCTGGGCGCGTTCTCGAGCCTGCTCGTCGCGAGCTGCCGGACGAGGTCGTGGCCGCAGCCCTGGGGGCAGCCGTGCTGTCGCGGACGACTAGCTCGGTCGGTAGGACGAGGTGCCGAGCTCGCTTCGGTGCGCTCGTCTTGTCACCGTCGAGCGCGGCGACCAACAGCTCAGCGGCGGCGCGACCCTTGGCGTGGGAGTCCTGGCGCACGGTCGTGAGAGCGGGCCTGGTCTGTCTCGCGATCGGGTTGTCGTCGAACCCGACGACCGAGATGTCGCCGGGTACCGTGCGACCGCTGTCCTGGATCGTGCCGATGACGCCGACCGCGATCGCGTCCGAGAAGCACAGGACGGCCGTCGGCGGCTCGTCGAGCGCCAGCAGCAGCCGGGCCCCTTCGCGACCGATCTCCTCCGGCTCGGTGTGGGGCAGCCGCACGACCGTCGTGGTCACGTCCGCCGCAGACAGGGCGCCAGTCCAGCCGAGCAGCCGCTGCCGCTCGGTGTTCGCCATGGTTGTCGCGAACGGGTCGGCCAGTACGCCGTGGTCGCCACCGAAGCCGGTGGTGACGATGCCGACCCGACGGTGCCCGAGCTCGACCAGGTGCTGGCCAGCCTCACGGGCGCCCGTCCGGTCGTCGACGTTGACGCTGGGGATCCCTGCTGCGGCCGCCTGGTCGACGAACACGATGGGCAGCCGTCGTCGCATCAGCCAGCCGACGGCGGTCGAGTCCGAGTGGCAGGAGTAGACCAGTGCTCCGTCCATCGCCACGTCCCGAGCCGGCATGCTGCCGTCGGCCGGCGCGGCGGGCAGCAGCGTGAGTGCACGACCGCCCGGCCCGAGCCGGTCCGCGATGCCGGCGAGGAACGTCATCGCGACGTCGTCGGTCAGCGTGTAGGTCAGGGCGTCCGAGAGGACGACGCCGATCGCACCCGCGGTACCGCTGACCAGGGAGCGCGCGGCGGCGTCAGGCCCGCCGTAGCCCATCTCGTCGGCCACCGCCAGGATGCGCTCCCGCAGCTTCGCCGAGAGCTGGTCGGGGTGGGAGAAGGCGTTCGAGACCGTCATCCGGCTCACACCGACGCGGTCGGCGATGGTCTGCAGGGTTACCCGTCCCATGGTTGGCCTTGCCCCTCGTCGGCTCGCTCAGCCCAGGCTTCGGGACTCGCGAGCCGGCCGCGGCGGCGCCACGACGTCACCGAGCCGGTGGAGGACTGCGGCGGTGGCGGCGCGGGTGCGACGGACTCGCGGCGCCGGCTCGACGTACGGGACGACTGGGGCGTCCGGGAGTGCGCTGAAGGCCTCCAAAGACATCCGTCGCTCAGCCATGAGTCGTTGGGACAGGACCAGGGCAGCTGCCAGAGAGTCCATGACGATCGTTCCTTCGTACGAGACAGTGTTCTTTACCGGTAATGTAGCCGAGACTTCTATACCGGTCAAGACCCTGTCTGCCCGCCACCGGCCGTGGGTACCACGATGAGCTCACAGCGTGACGAATCCTGGCCTTCGTCGCTCATCGCAGGATTGTCGGCCACCGTGGACACCTGCGCTGCGGTCACCCAGGGCGGCGGCCGTGTCGCGCCACCGATCATCGTCGCCGTTGCAACGGCGTACGTCGCCACACTGCTTGTGTCGGCCCGCCGGATACGGACCCATGATCAGCGGTTCGGCGCGGGCCGCCCGACTGAGCACGACGCCATGCTGCCGCCAACAACCCCACATGCGGGCCCCTCAGTGCGCTGCGCTGAGCGGCCTGTCGGGATGGTGCCTAACCGACACGCCTGGCGAAGATCGCGTTGATCTCGTCCAGATGGGAGTCCGAGCCGGCCCGGGCAACGGCACGGTCCCACGCGCGCCGGTAGCGCCGCTCGGTTCTGCGGTCATGAGCGGTCGAACGAAGACGGGAGAACATGCGGATCATCGTGCAACCCTCCTTCAGATCGTTGCCCGACCCGATACCGGGTCGAAATCGTGTTCACCTGAGAAACGCTCTCGAGGGGGAAGCTTGTTCGCTCTGCAGGGTGTGGCGTGGCTCACACCCGACTGGGGACGGCAGGTCAAGCGCACACGTCGACACGTCGGGTGCGGTCAGGTGGTTAGGGGCATTGGCGCCACGGCGGATTGGCTGACGGCGATGCGTAGGCTGCGACCAGTTCGTGTCATCCGGACTGGCCCGCTGGAGCGATTCATAGACATGAGGAGCACGAGGCAGCGCCAGGCAGAGCCACCGCTCGAGCCTGCTGACGTGGTCGAGCTCCGGTCGATCGAGACCTTCGAGGCGTTCTACCGCCGCGAGCTGCCCGGCCTGGTGACGCTGGCCGGGGCCCTGTCCGGTGCCGCGTACGCAGACGATGTTGCTCAAGACGCGATGCTCGCGGCGTACCGGCGCTGGGAGGACGTCAGTCGCTACGCGACACCGTCGGCATGGGTACGTCAGGTGTGCGCGAACAAGGCAGTGTCCGTCGTACGTCGGCGGGCCGTCGAGGCGCGCGCGCTGGTGCGGTTCGGCTCGCGAAGACAAGAACCGGCCGCCATGGCCGAGGACAGCGAGACGTTCTGGGCCGAGGTTCGGCGCCTGCCCCGCAGGCAGGCCCAGTCCGTCGCGCTGTACTACATCTACGACCTGGGGGTCGCCGATGTGGCGACGACCCTGGGCGTCTCGGAGGGAAGCGTCAAGGTGCACCTCACCCGCGGCCGGGCCACACTCGCGCGACGCCTGGGCGAGACGTTCGAGGAGCAGCCGTGACTCTCGATGCCCGCGGCCGGGCCGCTGCCACAGAACTGCGACGTGCCACGACGCAGAGGGTGGACCCCATGATCATGCTCGAACGAGCTGGAACGGAACAGTCGAGCCAAGAGCCGCAGGAATGCGGTCGCCGCAGTCGCGGCAGTCGCGGCAGCCGCCGCGGTGATCGTGGGCGGCGTCGTCGTGGCTCGCAGCGTCAGCGGTACGACGCAGACGCCTCCTGGAGGAGGCCAGCCGAGCACGCGCTCGTCCTCAGCCTGCCCCGGTGCGCCGACGGTCACCTGCCTCGGCGGGAACCGGTACCGGGTCGCGCTGACCGTCCCGGTCACCGTCACGGTGCCGGCGAACTTCCAACCCGAGCTCCAGGTGTTCGGCGCGAACACCATCGAGGACTACCAGACCGGCAACATCGGCAACACCGGCGTCACCGTCCAGGAGAACGCCGTTCCCTCGCGAAACGACGCCAGCGGGACGCGGGACCCCGCCGCGGGAACAACGGCGCAGTCCATGGCCGACTGGCTGGCCCACCGCCCCTTCGCTGTTCCCACCGCAGTGGTCCGCACGACCGTTGGTGGGAAGCCGGCGTATCAGGTCGACGTCGTCCTGAAGAAGGGAGCGCCGCTGCGGAGCATGCACAACACGGACCCGGCGGCGCCCACGTTCGGAAGCGGGATGGCCGCCTGGGGGACGTTGAAAGCCCGCTACACCCTGCTGGACGTCCCTGGAGCCGGGGTGACGGTGATCTGGTCGTGGACGTTCGACAGGTTCGCCGTGCTGGGCGGCAACCAGGCGTTCATCGACAGCGTCACCTTCGGCTGAGGGGAACCCTCGGCCGAACATGCGGGGCGTCGAACGCAGCAACCAAGGGCCCGGAGCAGCCGGAGCCCTTGGTTGCGTCCTCCAAGCACCCTATACAGGATCTGGTGTCACGCTGATCTTGCTTGCAGCCGGCAGCTCCGAGCCCTTAGAAGCCATCAGGGGACGCACCGCTCTTCCTGGGCTCCTCGGCTGTCGCGCCTGGCTTGGCCGCATCATCGGGCCATGATGACGCCGTGAACATCTCCACTTCCGACTCGTCGGGCGGCCCGGTGCTGATCACGCCGTATAGCGCGGACTGGCCGCGACGATTCGACCGACTGGCCAAGGTGCTAGCGAACGCGTTGGGTCCCCTTGCGACGCGCGTGGAACACATTGGTAGCACGTCCATCCCGAACATGGACGCCAAGGACGTACTGGACGTACAAGTGAGTGTTGCCGATCTCGTGGCCGCCACAGAGGCGTTCGACGAGCAGCTGTCAAAGTTGGGCTTTGAGCGTGGCCCGTACGAAACTGACCACATACCACCCGGAGGCGCGGACGATCCACGGCTCTGGCAGAAGCGCTATTGGACTCGACGTGGTCACGCCGACGGTGACGTCAACTTGCACGTTCGACTGTCCGATTCTCCTGGGGAGCGGTTAGCGCTGCTGTTTCGTGATTGGATGCGGGCCAATCCGCAAGCAGTTGTCGCCTACTCCCGTTTCAAGAGGCTCCTTGCAGCAGGGACAACAGACCTGGACATCTACACAGAGGTCAAGGACCCAGTGGTCGACCTCGTCGTATTCGCCGCTGAACCATGGGCCGCCGCCACGCGGTGGCAGCCA
Organism: uncultured Actinomycetota bacterium; assembly: GCA_963771835.1. Taxonomy (GTDB): domain Bacteria; phylum Actinomycetota; class Actinomycetes; order Prado026; family Prado026; genus CAVQCJ01. The sequence continues at coordinate 815,501 of CAVYVA010000001.1, read as the reverse complement.
TAACGCTGCTCTCCGGGGTGCTCGTTCTCGACCGCGGCGCCTGTCAACCGGAGCCAGCCGGATCGATCAGCTCCAGAACGGCACATCGGCGCGCTCACTAGGTCCGCGGAAGCAGCGCGTCGATCGAGGCGGTCGGAACTACGTCTCTGACTGCTTTGGCCAATCTCATGTCCAGAGTGACGAATGCATCCGCCTGCAACCGCGTGAGTGCCAGGTACTCGGCATCGAAGGTGTCCGGCCAGCCGAGCTGATCCGCGATCTCCCACGCCACGCTCTGGAGCACTCGGTCGCCTAGCAGCCGCACACGCAGTGAACGAACGTACGCGAGTTGCCGCTCCGCCTCCTTCCTCGTGATCTCTGCATGCCTGACCGACTGGTAAAGGCGAGAGAGCAGTTGGGAGCGGATCAGAGCAGGAGCCAGCAGCTGGTGTTGGCCGGGAACCTGGGCACCACTCTGTGCCAGACGCAGCGCGACGTCGGGTCCGATCACGTACCTCGTCATGCGCACATACTGCCGGTTCTTGTGCTCTCTAGGCGGCGCCGGCGATGAAGGCCGCGACGACGTAGTGGGCGTGTCGGTCGAGGTTGCCGCGGGCTCGGGCGCAGCGGGTGGTGGTGCGGGGGTCGGTGTGGCGGGCGGCGATCTGGACGTCTCGGAGGCGAACGCCAGCGTCCAGGGCGGCGGTGATGGAGGAGTGGCGAACGCAGTGGCAGCCGACCCCCGGTCTTTCTGGCCAGGCGGTGCACGATCCGGGAGGCGGCGCAGCGGTCCATCCGGCCCTGCCGGCCTCCCGATCGTCGCGGACAGGCCTACCGTTGCGCCCGTGCGGTTCGGAGTACTTGGAACCCTCTACGCGGCTAGTGACTCGCAGGTGCTGGGCCTGGGCGGCCCGGTCCAGCGACGAGTGCTTGCCGCCTTGCTGGCGCGTGCCCCGTCGGTGGTGTCGGCGGAGTCGCTGATCGACGACGTGTGGGGGGAGAGCCCGCCCGCGTCGGCCGCCGGCACACTACACAGCCACGTGGCGCGGCTCAGAGACGCCCTGGGTCGAAATGGCTGGCCCGGGATCGAGACGGTGCCGGGTGGTTACCGGCTCCCGCTGGGGCGGTCGGACCTGGACGCCTGGGTGTTCGAGGATCTGGTGGCCTCGGCACGGGGCGCGAGCGATCCGCAGGCCGTCACAGCGGGGCTTGGTGAGGCGCTGGCCCTGTGGCGGGGCCCAGCGTACGCCGACTTCCTGGGCGCGACGTTTGTCGACGGCGAGGCGACCCGCTTGGAGGCCCTGCGCGCTGCGGCGCTTGAGGACCGGATCGAGGCCGACCTGCAGGCCGGGCGCGGGCCGGAACTGGTGCCCGAGCTGGAGGCCCTGGTCGCGGAACATCCGTTCCGTGAGCGGCTGTGGGCCGCTCTGGTGGTCGCGCTGTACCGGGCCGGTCGACAGGCGGATGCCCTGGGTGCCTACCAGCGGGCGAGGTCGGTCCTTGCGGCCGAGCTCGGCGTCGAACCCGGTCCAGCGTTGCGGGAGGCAGAGCGTCGCGTGCTGGCTCAGGACCCAGCGCTGACGGCGCAGGCCGCACCGGCGGTTTCCACGTGTCCGTGGAAGGGGCTCGTCGCGTACGACGAAACCGACGCCGACTTCTTCTTCGGGCGGGACCGGGTGGTCACGGAGCTGGTGGGACGGTTGGTCGACAACGCCGTCGTGGTGGTCACAGGGGCGTCAGGGTCGGGGAAGTCGTCGGTCGTTCGAGCCGGTCTGCTGTCAGCCCTGTCGCAGGGTGCGGTCATCGGCTCTGGGACATGGCCCACCGCAGTGCTCGTTCCGGGTCCGGACGCATCTTCCTCTGTGGACACGGTCCTGGCTCCAGGGGTGGACCTGCTTGTGGTGGATCAGGCCGAGGAGCTGTTCACCCTTAACGACGATGCCACCGTGCGTGCCGTTGCGGAGCGACTGCTGGCCGCCGTCGACCGGGGAATGCGGTTGGTCCTGGTCCTGCGCGGTGACCTGTACGGCCGGCTGGCTGAGCTGTCAGGGCTGGCCACCCGCATGGGCAGCGGCACGGTCCTGGTCGGGCTGCCGGAGCCTGCGGACCTGCGCAGGATGGTCGAGGAGCCGGCGGCCCGGGTGGGCCTGGACGTCGAGCCCGGCCTGGTCGAGGCGGTTCTCAGCGACATCGGAGGGCGGCCGGGTGCGCTCCCGCTGATGTCGACCGCACTTGTCCGCGCCTGGGAGCGTCGCGACGGCCGCACACTCACGCTGGCCGGCTACCTCGCCGGAGGGGGCGTGACCGCGGCCCTCGAGCGGCTTGCGGAGGAGGCTTACGCATCGCTCGACGACGCGGCAGGCCAGGCGGCGCGGCGGATCCTGCTGCGGCTGGCGGGAAGCGAGGACGGGCGGTGGGTCAGGCGCCGCGTCCGACTGGAGGAGCTGGCCCCGCCGGGGGATGCAGCTGCGGGGTCGGCGCTGGCTGCCCTGACCACGCGGAGGCTCGTGACGGTCGGACGCGCAGACGCACAGGTGTCGCACGAGGCGCTGTTCGCGGCGTGGCCACGGCTCGGGGCGTGGCTGGACGAGCGGGCGGCCATCGGCACCCTGATCGATCATCTGACCGGAGCGGCCCATGCTTGGGAGACCGGCGGCCGGGACCCGAGCGACCTGTACCGGGGGACGCGCCTCCAGTCGGCCCTCGACCTGGCTGCCACGCACCCCGAGGAGCTGGGGCCGTCCGAGCTGGAGTTCGTTGCGGCGGGCCGCCTCCTGGCTGAGGACGCGGTGGCCCAGGAGCGGGCCCGAACCGCGGAGCAGGCGAAGCTCACGGCCGATCAGGCCAGGGGCCGGCGGCGGCTGCGGCTTGTTGCCGCCGGGCTGATCGTCGGGCTTGTCCTGGCCATCGGCTCGGGTGGGCTGGCGGTGCGCAAGGGCACCGAGGCAGCCGACGCGGCACGGCTCGACGACGCTCGGCGCCTGGGGGTCGAGGCACTGAGCCAGGGCGACCGCTCACTCGGCCTGCTGTTGGCGGTGGCGGGCATGCGACTGGATGACACCGCCGCCACCGAAGGCGACCTGCTGGCCACCCTCGTGCAGGCCACGCCCACCGCCACCCAGACCCTTACCGGTGCCGTCCGCGGGGTCGCTGTCTCGTCGGACGGCTCGATCGCGGTCGCACAGGCCGACAACTCGATCCTTGTCACACCATCGCTCCACGAGACGACCGACCAGAACATCTACCCATTCCAGTTCGGGGGCGACCTTGCCGCGGTGCAGATGGCGCCCCGGAGCGACGTGGTCTACTTCGGCGCAACCGGTTCGGCACGGATCCTGCACTGGGACCCCGCGGGGGGCGGCGCCGCAGTTCTCGACGTGAGGGGCTGGGACCCGACGAGCTTCGGGCTGAGCCTCGACGGCGACTGGTTGGTAGGCCTGCCGGCACCGCCGACCGTCGGCAACGACCGGCGCGAGCTGTGGGTCCATGACCTCGCGGGCAGCGCCACCGACCAGCATGTTCAGCTGGCCGGCGTGCCCGTGGCTGTCCGGGTAGGCGGTTCGAGGGCCGTGGTCCTCGAAGCAGCTGGGGAGCTCGAGGTAGTGGACATCTCCCGTGCATCCAGGCGCGAACGAAAGGGGTTGTCCGGAGTCGATGCGGCTGCGATCTCACCCGACGGTGGGCTGCTTGCGGTGGCTCGGCCCCATGGGGAGATCGACCTGGTCGACCTGCCCACGATGCGGTCAAGGGGCACGCTGACCGGCGCACAGGCTGCGGCCGCGGAGCTCGCCTTCTCCCCGGACGGCGGCAAGCTGGCCGCGGCCGGTGGGGCCGGTGAGCCTGTCCTCGCGTGGGACCTCAAGACCAGGTCGCAGATGCTCCAGCTCCCGCCGCAGGAGGGCCCCGTCACCTCGCTGGTATGGAACGGTGGCGGAACGGAGCTGTACACCGCCGTCCAGGGCCAGCCGAACCTTCGTGCCTGGTCCGCGTCGGGGTCTGAGGGGGTCGCCCGGACAGTCCTCGCCGCCGCAGTCGCGAGCGGGCGGGTCACTGCAGCGTCCATGGACGTCGCGACCCGGCGGCTGGCCGTGGGCACCGCCACCGGCGAGGTCTGGTTCCTCGACCTGGACTCTGGCGCCGTCCGGGCGTCCGCACGACCTCCGGACTCCCACAACAGCATCGCCTCGATCCAGTTCGCCGAACATGGAACTCTGGCGTTGACCGCGGACGTCAGCGGCATCCTCACGAGCTGGCACGTAGCCACTGCGACACCTATCGGCACCCTCACCCAGGTACCAATCAAGTTCGGCTCCGAGAACCCGACCATCTACCCGGAAGCTGCGGTTGCGCCGGACGGCCATACGGCCGCCTCCTACCCCGATGGGCCGTCCCTGCAGATCTTCGACCTGCGCAACCAGACTCCGCTGCGCCAGTTCGCTGCCAGTCAAGATGTGCCCACCCGTGGCCAGGTGCTGGGCTGGACCCCCGATGGGAGCTCGGTGGTCGTCGAGGCCAGCGACGACCTGGGGTCGCTCGTCTATGCCGTCGTCGACGCCCGCAGTGGCGCGCTCCGGTGGCAGCAGCCAGCGGCCGTGTCTTCGAGTGAGGCCGCGTTCCTCGACCAGGGCCGGACGGTGGTGATGGGAGGCGCCGACGGCGTGCTGCGCGTCTTCGACACCTCCACCGGACAGATCGCGGGCTCGGTCGCCGTTGACACCGCACCGGTAACCACGTTGAGCGTGACGCCGGACGGTCGGCTGCTCGCCACCGGCGGTCCGAGGGGCTCGGTCCGCATTTGGGACACGGCAACCCGGCAGCAGATGGGTGCATCACTGCCGTTCCCCTCGGGCGACCTCGTCGCCACCCGCGCGGTGTCGAATCGGGAGATCGTCGCCGTCGGCGCCGATGGTGCGGTCTGGGTGTACGACCTGGAGCCTGCCCACTGGGCCGCACTGGCCTGTTCCGAGGCGGCCCGGACGCTCACCCCCACCGAGTGGCAGCGCTTCGTCCCGGACCAGCCCTACTCGGACCCGTGCCCGACCAGGACTGCCTCCTGACCCACGTCGTGCCTCCCGCACCCGGCTAGGACCTCGAGCGTCGAGCGTTCAACCCGGACCTCAACCCCGCTGCAAGGGGACTGGGAGAGCGCTGCAAGGCGGCCGCCGCAGCGTCAAGGGCGACACCGCGGATCGGCCGCGGTGCTCCTCCCGGAGGAGACCGCCATGGAACCTACGATCCCCCAGCCGACCACCGAGGTCCTCGAGCACAGCGGGCGTCCCGCCTCCCGTGCCCACCTCCTGGTCTGGTCCACCGCGTCCGTCGTCCTTGGTCTCCTGCTGCTCGGCCGCGCAGACGCCCTCGGGACGAACCACCCCGACCACCGCATCCCCGGGAGCCCGGCGAGCCCAACGGCGTCAATCCCGGCCGCCGGGTACCTGCCCGGCGGCAGCGTCTATACCGACCAGGTGCCGGCCGCGGGCCGCTCGGTGACCGCGTTCGGGCCGGGCAGCACGAACGCCTCAACCTGGAGCTTGTACACCGAGCAGGTTCCTGTTGCGGCACAGGCCGCCACGCCGTAGTGGCACCCTCGGAGGCCCTGCTCGGCCGAGCCCGGGCCCGTCAGGTCGGCTATCTGTGCGAGACCTGACAGGCCCGGCGCCGTGCCGCCAAGATCGGGACTGGCCGAAGAAGCCGCTGCGACACGGCGCCGATGATGTCACCGGCTTGACGTGCTCGGGACAGTGCGTGGGCGGGAGCGTCGCCGTTGTCTCCTTGGGCACAGCGCGCCCCTCGAACACCTGGAGAACGCCGTGCAAGACCCGTGGTTCGGGTGCGGCTGGAGCGGCACCGACCTGGCGATCATGGCCGCGTACGCCGTCGCGGCAGGGGTCCCTGCGCTGTGTCTCTTCCGCTGGGACTGAGTTCTCGGCTCTTCGGTGCTCGGCTGCTGACTGTCGATCTCCAGATGTGGCCGATTCAGGCGATCAGCAGCCGAGCACCGAGCTCGGCCGCGTCGAGATCGACGAGGTCGCGGTTGCGTTCGGCCCACCGACCTGAGGCGAGGTCCGCACGGAGGCTGTGCACTGCCCGCTGCTCGGCGTCCGGCCCGACGCTGGTCCAGACCGAGACGCCGCGCCGGACACTCTCGTCCAGGTACGCCTCGGGCCGGCGCCAGTAGGCTTCGAAGAAGCCGTCAGCGCAGTCCCATGGGATGGGCACCGGTTCCATCCGGGCTCCGATCGGGCCGGCCAGATCGGTCAGCGATGCCAAGACTCTGACGCCTCTCAAAGCAGCGAACTCGGGCAGATAGTCACGCGTCAGCCAGAACTGGTCAGGGTCACTGGTGTCGAAAAGGAACACCACCACGCGGCGAGCGACGCGCCGCATCTCGCGCAGGCCGGCGATCGGGTCCTGCCAGTGATGGACTGTGCAGACAGCCATCGCGGCGTCGAAGGACTGGTCGTCGAACGGCAGGTTCTCGGCAGATCCGGCCACACATGACGCCGCGTCGGGGAGGCGTTGCGATCGCATGAGCGTCGACGGTTCTACCGCGAGGACGTGGCGGTCGGGGGGTTCGTAGGACCCGGTGCCCGCTCCGACGTTCAGTACGGTCCGGGCATCGCCGAGAGCAGCCCAGATCCGCGCGGCGATGCGCGGGTCCGTGCGCCGCGTCACCCCGTAGGTGGCTCCGATGGTGTCGTACAACTGTGGGCTGGACATGGACGCCGCCCTTCTGGTCTCCCACAACCGTCGTCCGCGCACCGCGCCGGTGGCCCGGATAGGTCGCTCGAGCACTACTTCAGCACATCGATCGGCCCTGAGGGAGCTGCACATCCTCACCCCGGCTGAGGTGCCGTCCGTACCCTGTCCGAATGAGTGACAGCGTGAGGACGCCGGACGGCGTGGCGATCTGCGAGCAGGGCGCTGGCGACGCGACGGTTGTCCATGGGCTCGTAGCCATGGCTTTCGGCGACCCCCTGGTCGCCGACCTTGACGCGGCGCTCGCTGAGCGAGCAGGCGGGACGGCGTACGTCGCGTCGACGAGACAGGGCTTGGTGGGCCACGTGCGACTGACGTGGGGCTGGCTCGACGCTCCTGCTCGACTCGTCGAGGTCCTGGTGCTCAGTCCGCTCAGCGTCGCTCCCGTGTGGCAGCGACGCGGGGTAGGGCGGGCACTGGTCGCGCGGGCTGTGGCCGGGGCAACGGAGCTTGATTCTCCGCTGCTGTTCCTTGAGGGGGACCCCGCGTACTACTCCGGCTGTGGCTTCGAAGCAGCCGCGGGGCTCGGCTTCACACGACCATCGGTGCGGATCCCCGAGCAGGCGTTCCAGGTGATCCGGCTCCCGAGGTACGAGCCCTGGATGACGGGCGCGCTTGTCTACCCGGACACCTTCTGGGAGTTCGACCGCGTCGGTCTGCGCGCCGACAGCGCTCGATGAGCCTGCAATCATGGTGTCGTGTCGTTCTTCGGGCCGTTGAGCGAGCCTGACCCCGAGCCCGAGGCCCAGCAGCCGTACTTCGCCCACCCCGGAGATCGCCCGCAGAACTGGCTGCCCGGCCTGGCCGGGGTTGGCGTGACCCTGGCGCGAACCGAGACGACGGCGGTTCTGCTGACCGTCTCCGGGGTGTACCCCCAGGGCATCGCGATGACCGTCCGAGCGCTGATCCACCCCGACCACGTGGACGATGCGCCGCGACCCGGTCGCCGCCGCGGAGCGGATCCCGGGCTGCGGTTCGGGCTCAGGTGGGAGGACGGGAGCCGGGTTGAGCACTCCGAGATCTGGCCACCTCCGCCGTCATCGTCGACGGGAAGGTTCCACCTGGCGATGCGGGGCGGCGGTGGTGGAGGGCTGGAATGGTCGTGGAGCCTGTGGCTGTGGCCGCTGCCGCCGCCAGGGCCCGCCGACGCGTTCTGCATGTGGCTCGAGCGCGGCGTGGCCGAGACTCGCACACGGATCGATCTCGGGCCGATCGTCGATGCGGCCGGTGACGCAGTCCAGCTATGGCCGTTGCCACCCCCTCCAGAAGCGGGCGGCTGGTTCGCCCACGCACCACTCCAGGCCGAATAGGCCACGTGGCTCGCACCGGGTGGTCAGACCACCTCGAGCTCCCGGACGCCGAGCTCGGTGAGCTGTCGCCGGTAGTCGTCCATCCTGTGCTGCCCGGCCTCCGGCCAGTGCCGAGCGGACGCCCGGACCCCGTGCCGCCGGAAGCCGATCACCTTGATGCGTACCGCCGGGTCGACGGCCAGCAGCCATCGTGCCGTGCGGTCGAGCGTGACCGGGTCGTCGTTCACCCCGGGCACCAGCAGCAACCGCACCTCGTACAGCTTCCCGGTGGCCGCCAGCGAGCGGATCGAGTCGAGCACGAGCGCGTTGCCCGAACCGGTCAGCGCCTCGTGCACGCGCGGGTCGAGCGCCTTGAGGTCCAGCATCACGCCGTCGGTCACCGGAAGCAGCTGCTCCCACACGGCCGCAGCCGCCACGCCGTTGCTGTCGATGAAGCGCGTGAGCCGGCCCAGCTCGGGGTCGGCGCCGATCCGCTCGAAGAACGCGCGGACGAACTCGGCCTGCAAGGTGGCCTCGCCACCGGACACCGTGACACCGGTCAGGAACGGCGCCTGCGGTCGCACCTGCTCGACCAGCTCGTCGACGCCGACGCTGCGGGCGCGCGGGGTGCGGAGCGGGATGGTGTGCGGGTTGTGGCACGCCGGGCAGTTGAGGTTGCATCCCTGCAGAAAGACGACGAACCGGTTCCCCGGGCCGTCGACCCAGGAGAACCTGACGACGTCAGCGACCAGACCCCGCGGCGCTCTCACCGCTGATCACCCGCTTCGGCACCCGGTCGGAGAGGTGGCTGTTGGCCATCGAGCCCGCCGCCAGGTATGCGCTGCCGTGCCGGGCGCCCTCGGTCGGCAACCGGGCCAGGTCGGACTTGCGCACCAGGTACCCGGTGATGCGGACGAAGTCGTTGCTGTCCAGGTTGAAGGTGAAGTCGCGCATCCCGGTCGCGAAACCACCGCGGATCACGTCGACAACGGCCTTCGGGTTGCGTCGAGCGGTCTCGTCGAAGGCCAGCACGTCGGAGACGCCGGCGGCGAAGTAGAGGTGATGCGGGGTGATGGTCGCCAGGTGGTCCGGCAGCGGTGGCTCGCTGCCCACCCGGATGCGCGTCCCGGCCGTGACGTCCTGGTCGGAGTCGATGCCGGCCTGGCTGTGCAGGAAGCACCTCCCGCCGTTGCCTTCGCAATGGTGCATCGGCCGGGCGGCCACCCGCTCGGCCACCCGGGCGACGATGCGGTACGACAGGTCGTCGGCCCGAGGGTCGTGACCGTAGTGCGCGTCGGGCACACCCTCGCGCTCCATCAGGAGGTCGACCGCCTCGGCCAGCCCGAACAGCCCGAACATGGCCGAGAACCGGTCCGGCGAGACCAGCCCTTCGTGCACCAGCCAGCTGTGCTCGTAGAACCGCGCCCGCTCGACCAGGTGCCGGACCCGCGCGTCGGCCAGCTCGGCGGTCAGCTCGACGTACATCGGCAGCGTCGTTCGCAGGAACGAGTCGGCGCCGCCGTCGTGGTGCAGCACCGCCTCCTTGAGGTTGAGCCGGACCAGCGTGTGCGCGCCGCCGCCGATCTTCAGCGAGTTGTAGCAGCTGACGGCGGCGTACCGGTCACCCAGGTCGGCCGTCATCAGGGGGTGGTTGACGAAGTGCGGCTTGCCGCACGCGAAGACGGTGCGCACGGCGTCCAGGACGTAGTCGTCGGGCGTGCGTTCCGGGTCGACGCGCAGGGTCAGGTTCGGGACCACCTGCAGCAGCTCTCGTTCCAGCCGCAGCACGGTGCGGCCGACCCGGCTGTCGTCCGGTCCGAGGTCAGTGTGCGTGAACGCGTCCGGGAACATCCGGTCCAGGCTGATCCAGAACAGCCGCAACCGGCGGTACAGCTCGTCGTCGTCCACGCCGTCCACGAACGGCGCGAGGAGCGCGTCGAGGTCGCCGAGGTAGATGGGGTAGCCGGTGATCGACGGCACCTGGGTGTACAGGATGAGCAGGAACGCCAGCGCTTCGGCCAGGTCGCGGGCCGGCGGCAGCTCGAGGAATGCCGAGCCGTTGCGCAGCGCCACCGCGTAGTCCGGCAGCACGTACCGAGGCCGGTACGGGGCGTTGCCCTCGTACATGTCGCAGATCACCCGCTTGTCGAGTGCGCGGGCGCAGGCGTCGGACACCTCGGGCGGGTCGAGGGCGTTCTCGGCCAGTGTCGCCAGCTGCTGCACACGCTGGCGGTACGTCAACGCGGGGTCGTCGACGACGCCGCGGACCAGGGTCTCGAGCTCGGTGTTCTGCACACTCGCAGGCTAGGCAAGCCGGTCCGGGCGCCCCAGGGCCGAAGGTCCCGGCGGCCGCTGGGATGGGCGGACTAGCGTGGCCTTGTGAGCGGACGGATCGTCGTCTTCGGTGCCACCGGCTACACCGGCCGGCTGGTGACCGACGAGCTCGTTCGGCGAGGGGTCCGCCCGGTCATCGCGGGCCGCGACGCCGGTCGGCTGGCCCGACTCGGCGACGAGCTCGGCGGCGGTCTCCAGACGTGCGTCGCGGACGTCGAGCATCCCCACAGCATCGCCGCCCTGGTCGACGAGGGCGACGTCCTGATGTCCACGGTCGGGCCGTTCGTGCGCTGGGGTCAGCCGGCCGTGCTGGCCGCGGTCGCCAGGCGGGCGACCTACCTGGACTCGACCGGGGAGTCGGCCTTCATCCGCGACATGCGCGAGCGCGTCGGTCGGCGGGCGGCCGACGCCGGGGTACCGCTGATCCCCGCCCTCGGGTACGACTACCTGCCGGGCAACCTCGCCGGCGCCCTGGCGCTGCGACGGGCCGGGCCGGACGCGAGCCGGCTCGACGTCGGCTACTTCGCGCCCGGCATGGCAGGAGTGAGCGGGGGCACCATGGCTTCGTCCGTCGGGATGATGCTGATGCCCTCGTTCCGGTTCGACGACGGGCGGCTCGTGGACGACCGCCTCGGTGCGCGCACCCGCACCTTCCGCATCGGCGCCGACGAGGCGGTGACCGTGGCGGTGGGCGGCACCGAGCACCTGTTCCTGCCGGCGCTGGCGCCCGGCCTGCGCACGGTCGGTGTCTACCTGGGCTGGTTCGGGAGCCTCGCTCGGTTCGCGCCGTACGCCGCCGCCGTCGCACGAGGTGTGACGGCGGTCCCCGGGGCCATGTCCGTGCTGACGTCGTCGGCGGCCAGGTTCCGCGGGTCGGCCGGCGGTCCGGACGCCGAAGCCCGCGCCCGCGGAGCATCGCTGGTGGTGGCGGAGGTCCAGGACCCGGACGGCCGGACCCTGGCCCGGGTCGACCTGACCGGCCCGGACCCGTACACGCTCACCGGGCGGCTGCTGGCCTGGGCGGCCACGACCGCTCTGGGCGGCGCGGTCCACGGAGCGGGGGTCCTGGGGCCGGTCCAGGCCTTCGGCCTCGACGAGCTGGAGGCGGGCTGCGCCACCCTCGGCCTGACCGAGGTGCCCGCCCCAGGATGAGGCGCAGTCAGGCCCGGTGAGCGTCCGGCCGTCGCGGCGTATGTTGCGCCGTATGAGCCAGGACGAGAAGCCAGCCGGCGCAGAGACATCCATCGACTTGCGGGGGGTGGCCACGGTGCCCGACGTGGTCGGCGAGGACCTCGTGGGGCAGATGGAGGCGATCCGTCAGCGGCTCGGCAGGGCGGCCGCCCAGAAGGTGGTGCCGCACCCGACGGTTGCGGAGCGGCAGCGCCAAGGCCGGGTGGCGCGGGCGCAGACTCCGCGCGAACAGCTGGCGGGCTGGGAGCCCCCAGCCGGTCGGGCCGATCCGGTGGCGTTGCTGGCGGGGCAGGAGACCTCTCGTGTGCAGGAGCTGGTCCCGGTGCGGCACGAGCGGATGGCGACGAGTGCGTTCGCCTTCTACCGGGGGGCGGCGCTGCTGATGGCCGCGGACCTGGCGGTGATGCCGCGCAGCGGCCTGGACGTGCAGCTGTGCGGTGACGCGCACCTGTCCAACTTCGGCCTGTTCGGGGCCCCGGACCGGTCGGTCGTGTTCGACGTCAACGACTTCGACGAGACCAACCCGGGTCCGTTCGAGTGGGACGTGAAGCGGCTGGCGACGTCGTTCGTGCTCGCTGCGCGGGACAGCGGGTTCCCGCAGAAGGCGGGGTGGGCCGCCGCGGAGGCGGCGAGCGCCTCCTACCGGGAGTCCATGGCGGCCTTCGCGGAGAAACCGGAGATCGCGATCTGGTACGACCGGATCGACGTCGGAGGGCTGGTCCAAGCGATCCAGCAGCTGCCCGGCGGCAAGGGGAAGCAGCGGGCCAAGCAGGACGCCCGAGCGGAGGCGACGGTCCAAGGGGCCGTGGCGAAGGCCCGCCTTCGCGACGCCTGGTCGGCGATCGAGAAGATCACCGAGGTCGTGGACGGGCACCGCCGCTTCCGCAACCAGCCGCCGCTGCTGACCCGGCTGGACATCAGCGCCGGCACCGCAGGCATGATCAACTCACTGTTCCGCGAGTACCGAGGCACGCTGCAGGACGACCGGCAGGAGCTGCTGAAGCGGTACGAGATCGTCGACATGGGTCACAAGGTGGTCGGTGTGGGCAGCGTCGGGCTGCTGGCGTTCGTGCTGCTGCTCCGTGGTCGGGACGAGGACGACCTGATGGTGCTGCAGGTCAAGCAGGCGCAGGCGTCCGTGCTGGAGGCGTACACGCGCAAGTCGGTGTTCACCAAGCACGGCCACCGGGTGGTCACCGGGCAGCGGCTCATGCAGGCGGCCAGCGACTCCTTCCTGGGCTGGATCGACGGACCGGCCGGCCGCAGCTTCTACGTGCGCCAGCTGCGCGACATGAAGTGGTCACCGGAGCCGGCGTCGCTGGACGCTGAGCGGCTGCGGCGGTACGCCCTGCTGTGCGGGCACACCCTGGCTCGGGCCCACGCTCGGTCCGGGGACGCGATCGCGGTCTCGGCCTACCTGGGGACCGGCAAGTCCTTCGACAAGGCCGTCGTGGCGTTCGCCGAGTCCTACGCCGACCAGTCGGAGCAGGACTACGCCGCGTTCACCGGCGCCATCGCCGATGGGCGGATGATCGCCCACGAGGACGCCGGCGGAGCCGAAGGAGTCGCCGCGGCCCGGCAGGTCCGTGGGCCGTCCGCGGCGGCGAAAGAGGCCGCCGAGCAGGCACCCGCCACGACCTAGCCCCTACCGGTCCCAGGTGCGGGCGCGGCCGTAGTCGGCGAACGCCGGTCTGAGCCGCGGGATCGCCTTCGTCCACCCGGCGGCGGTGTCCTTCACGCCGGCGGATGCTCGGGACACCACCGGCGGCAGGCCGTACGAAGCGTCGTCGAGCCGGTCGGCCAGCGCGTCCGGGACGGGATGGCCGATGCTGGCCGCGGCTACTTCCAGCGGCGCCGGGTGCCGGCCAGCTCCTGGCCGTAGCCGACCAGTGCGGCCGGCGACATGATCGCCTGGTAGCCGAGCAGGAAGCCGACGAACGCCCAGCGGTTACGGCGCACGGTCAGTCCCAGCGGCCCGAAGACGTGCCGCACCTGCCAGCTGTGCAGTGAGCCGTAGACGGCGACAGTGACCGGCAGGACCGCGAGCGTCCACAAGCCCACGATGTACGGGAACCCGAACAGCGCGAGCACCAGACCGGGCAGCCACACCACCGCGTAGCCGATGTCGAGCAGCGGGATCAGCAGGTTGACCGAGGCGACCACGCCGGCCATGCGCCGGCGCTGCCGCCACGGCGGCACCCGGCGCAGGCCTTCGACCATCCCGCGCGCCCACCTCGACCGCTGCCGGAACAGCGGCCGAAGCCGATCGGGCGCGTCGGTGAACGCGACCGCCGTCGGCTCGAAGTACACGCGCGCGCCGACGCGCATCAGCTGCCAGGTCACCACGATGTCCTCGCCGATCGCGTCCGGCCAACCACCGGCTGCACGGACCGCCTCGGTCCGGTAGAGGCTGAACGCACCCTGCGCGACGAGCGTCGAGCCGTACAGGCCCTGCATGCGCTTGACCGCGGCGATGCCCAGGAAGTAGTCCCACTCCTGCAGCCGGGTCCACACCGTGCTCCGGCTGTTGCGCACCAGCACCGACCCGGCGACAGCGACGACATCGCCGGGTGAGCTCTCCAGACGCCCGACCAGCCGGCGCAGGGCCTCGGGGTGCAGCAGGGTGTCCGCGTCCACCGTCACCACGTACTCGGTCGTCACCGCTGTCAGTGCGCGGTTGAGCGCGAAGCTCTTGCCCGGCGTGGGCTCGGACATGACGAGCAGCTCGAGGTCGAGCAGGTGTGCGGCCCGGCGCGCCTCGTCGACGGTGCCGTCCGTCGAACCGTTGTCGGCGAGGATCACCGTGACCGGCCCGCGGTAGTCCTGGCGGGCGAGATGCGTGAGCGTGGCGGACATGCCCGCCGCTTCGTTGCGGGCGGCGATCACGATCGTCACGGGCGCCACCGGGTCGGCGACGGTCATGGGCGGCTGCCGGTCCAGGAGCAGGCTCACCGCGAGGAACGCCACCAGCCCGCCCGGCAGGTAGGCGACCAGGGCGACGACGGCGACCGCGACCGGCGCCGGCACGACCTGCTCGAGGGAGGCCAGCCACGGGATCGACCACCAGACCGACAGCACGACCCACGCGGCTGCCGCGACGAGCGACGCGGTCAGCTTGACGGCGACGGGCACATACCGGTGCCGGGTCGGGCCGACGGCGGGGACGAGTCGTACCGGGGACGGGAGGGTGCGCTGCGCGGAGATCGGGGATCACCAGTTCCGTGTGAGCAGGCTTGCTGCCTGGCACTGGTGAGAGGGCCGCGAAGTGACCGGGTGACGCCGAACCCCGGGTGAGACGCGTCACGCGGCGTCGATGAGCTCCTCGTACCAGTCGTCCCTGGCCAGCAGCTCGTGCAGCTCGATGAGGTCGTCCGCCGACCATCGGCTGCCCTCCGGCGGGTTCTCCGGGTGCCGCACCACAGCCGGCTGGAGCTCGAGGTCGGGCAGGCTGGGGACGCCTTGGGCGATCAGCACCCGGCCCAGCCTCGCCGGGATGGGCCGGACCGTGGTGGCTCCGCACTCCGCGCAGCCGTGCACGAGGCGGGCCGTGCGGTCCTCGGCCTCCTCGGTGGGGACGAGCAGCACCAGGTCGTCCGGGGCGAGGCTCAGCTCGGTGCCGCACTCGGCGCAGATGCTCTGGATCTCGATCACGATGCCTGTCCGTTCGACCGTGGGTCATTCAGCTGCGTCGAGGATGCGAGCCCGCGCTGAGAGTCCGCTGAGCCGTGCCTGCCGACCTGCTGTCGATCCGCTGAGCGATGCGACGCGCCCGCACAGGGGTGAATCCCGGACCGTGGCCTGTCGCAGACGCCCCGCGGATGGCACGATGACCCGCAATGACCCTGGGTGGCCGTCCGGCGACGGTCAGTCACCTGACTGTGGCCTCCGACCATCTGGAGGACGGGTGGACACCACCGACAAGGCCAGCGTCCTGGCCGACCGGCTCGCGTACCTGCTGCCCGCGTCGCAGAACAACGCGCAGGACCATCTGGTGCACATCCCCACCGAGCGCCGCCGGTACGCCCTGTGGCTTGGCAACCACGACGCCGACATGCCGGCCGCGGTCGAGCAGGAGCTCCGGGACCTGCTCGCCGCCAACCCCGGGCTGCAGGAGCTGGTGGCCAAGGGCGACGGCCCGCGCGAGCGGGCGGCGCTGACCCGGGCGCTGACCGAAGCCCTCGATGCGGACACCGGGGTCCACTGCCGGGACATGCTCTGGCGCCTGCTGGTCGGCGAGGACTCCGCACCCGACGCGCAGAAGGTGCTGCCACCCCGGCAGACCCGGTTCCGCCAGGCGCGCCGTGCCGCCGGCGACGGGTGGCTGGCCCGCAAGACCGCCGTGCTGTGGATGAACGTGCTGATCGCCATCCCGATGATCACGGTGTACGTGGGCGCCCCACGGCCCAACCCGGCCCTGGACCCGTTCGACGGCACTGCGGTCGCGTTGAAGGTCTTCACGATCTGGACCCTGTCGTTCCTGCCCGGCTGGCTGTACGTCCGGTTCCTCGGGCAGCGGGCGGGTGCGCTGTGGGGCGAGTACGTGCTGAACCTGCACCGGCTCGGGCTGGACCGCCCCGAGTTCCTGCCGTGCCCGCCGAAGAACTCCGAGTACTTCGAGGAGTGGATCGCCGGACGCGGCTACCTGCACTCGGAGCAGAACAACATCTACCGGCAGAAGTTCAACGCGTTCTACGGGCGTTCGGTGAGCGCGGCGTCCGAGCTGCGGACGAACTTCTCGGTGACCGCCGAGACGATGTTCCCGGTGTTCCTCATCTCGATCATCCTGTCCGCTGGCTTCACCGCGCTGTTCTGGCAGACGGCGTTCGCCGACGACCCCACCTCGGTGGGGGACATGGTCAAGTTCGGCTTCCTCGGTGCGTACGTCTTCATCGCGCAGAGCCTGACGCGGCGGTTCTTCGCCAGCGACCTGCGCCCGAGCGCGTACGCGAGCGCGATCCTGCGCATCGTCGTCGTCCTGATCACGGTGATCGCGCTGCACCAGATCCTCGGCCCCGCCGGGCAGCCCAACGTGGAGGCCGTCGTCGCGTTCGTCGTCGGCATCTTCCCGATCATCGCGTTCCAGGCGCTCTACCGGACCGCCGCCGCGGCGCTGCGGGTGGCGGTGCCGCAGCTGACCCCGGACTACCCGCTCAACCAGCTCGACGGCCTCAACATCTGGTACGAGACGCGGCTGGTCGAGGAGGGCATCGAGGACATGGAGAACCTCGCGACCGCGAACCTGGTGGACGTCATCCTGCACACCCGCGTCCCGGTCGGGCGGCTGGTCGACTGGGTGGACCAGGCCCACCTGTACCTGCACCTGGACCGGATCGAGCGTGGTCGTGCCGAGCGGCGCACGGCCAGGCAGGCGCCGTCCGAGGAACTGTCCCCCGACGCGAAGGCGGCCGGCCACGAGTCGCGGGTCCACGGCTCGGTGGTCGCCGGGAACCGGGCCGGCACCCGGACCCGGTTGGCGCTCCGCCAGCTCGGCGTGCGGAACGCGACGGACCTGCTGAAAGCGTTCCCGCCGGACCAGATCGACCCCCGGGTCGGGTCGCCGGCCCTGGCCAGCCACTTCAGCCGGCTCGAGGCGGCCGGGATCGACGAGGACCAGATCCGCGTCCTGGTCCGGGTCCTCGACGAGGACACCGGGCTCGCCCCGGTGTGGAACTGGCAGACCCGAGGCTCGGTGGCGCGGGCCGACCTGCGCCGCCCGCGCAGCCAGGTCCTGCCCGCACCGCGGCGGCAGCCGGCGACCGCGCAGCCGGCCGGGACGTAGGCGCAGACCGTCAGGTCAGCGGGGTGGTCCGGACGGTCTTGATCTCCGCGCCGGACAGCGCCCGGCCGTAGACCCGCAGGTCGTCGATGCGGCCGTCGAAGTACGCCTCGACCACGCCGGTCGCGGTGCGGTTCTTCGCCCCGATGCCGAGCGGCTCGGTGTTGGCGCAGGTCGTCCCGGTGACCGCGAGGGCCGCGTTCTGCACGCCGTTCACGAAGATCCGCAGCATCTTCCCGTCGTAGGTGCCGGCGACGTGCACCCAGGTGCTGGCCGGCAGGACCTTCTTGCTGTCCAGGTAGAACCAGTGGTTGCTGCCGCTGCACCCGCCGAAGAAACCGCCGAAGCGCAGCTGCCGGGTGTCGGTGCGGATGTTCATCCAGTACGCGCCGGCCTTCTCCAGGATCTCCCAGCGGTCGTCGTGGACGTTCGGGGTGTAGCGGACCCAGGCGGCCAGCGTGAAGTGGTCGACGTCGAGCGCGGCCGCGTCGCCGGCGTCGACGAACTGGTGCTGCGCCGAGTCGAACAGCAGCGCCTTGCCGTGGCCCTGGGGTCCGGCCGCCTGCCCGGGAAGTGCCGGCGACCCGGACCGCGTCCCGTCCAGGTGCGAGGGCGACGAGTCGGTCACCAGGCCGGCACCGAGCCGCTCGAAGCCGTACCCGAGCACCAGGCCGGTGTCGACCGCGGCATGGGCCGGCGTCGCCGAGGCCACGTACGTCATGCTCCCGACAGCGGTCACCAGCACCGTCGCCACCCGCGCTGCGCGACTGCGCGCGCCGGCCCACCGACCGCTCATGTGAGCCCCCTCACCTCGCCGCCCTGCGCGCAAGGTACACCGGGCGCGCCGCCCGGACGGGAGCATCCGGAAGAGCCGAGACCCGAACCTGAGCGTCCGCTGTGTGAGCCATCGCACCCGCCTCAGCGAGCACAGCGAGGCGTGCCGGCTCGTTGCAGGGGAAGGAAGGTCACGGAGCACAGCCGACGAGTCCAGGGAGTCCACCGATGCCAGCGGTCACCTCGGCTGGCGCTGTGCCTCGGCTCGCCGCCGGGTCGGACGGACGGTCGGCGCAGGTGCAGATGGCCCAGCGACTCGTCTCCTGGGCGGTGCTGTGCTGCATCCCGGTGCTCGCGGTCACCGCCGACGTCCTGGGTGACGGCCCGCTGCGCCACCTGGACGACGTGCTGGCGTCCGGGTCCTGGCACCGCGCGCAGCCGTCCCTGCTGTCCGCCGCGTTCGTCTTCGACCGGCTCGGCCAGCGGGCGGTCGCCGGGGCGGTGCTGGTCGTGGTCGCGGCGTACCTGGCCTGGCGCGCCCGCGCGTGGCGCCCGCTCGTCGTCACCGGAGTCGCGCTGGCGGTGCTCAACCTGGTCGTCGGCGCCATGAAGCTGACGGTCGGCCGCAGCAAGCCGCTGTCCGGGCACGACCTGCTGTAC
This sequence comes from uncultured Actinomycetota bacterium, assembly GCA_963771835.1. Taxonomy (GTDB): domain Bacteria; phylum Actinomycetota; class Actinomycetes; order Prado026; family Prado026; genus CAVQCJ01. The sequence continues at coordinate 796,739 of CAVYVA010000001.1, read as the reverse complement.
GTGGGCGGGTCCCAGTTCCCCTCCGGGCACGCCGCCAACGCGGTGGTGTCGTGGGGCCTGCTCGCCTACCTGCTCGTCGCGTACGGCCGCGGGCGGCTGCCGGCCCGGCTGCTGGTGGCAGCTGCGGCTGCCACCGCGGTGGCGGTGTGCGCGTCCTCGCTGTACCTGGACTACCACTGGCTCTCGGACCTGGTCGCCGGCGCCGCGCTGGGGGCCGCGCTCCTGGCTCTGGTGCTCGCCTGGGACCTGACCCGGGTCGAGGCCGGACCGTCCTGGACGCGGATGGACGACGAGACGGCCGCGGTGCTGCGCGAGCAGGGCCTGACCCGGGTCGGCGCGGGCGCGATGGCCGGTTCGGTGCACCTGGCCCTGCCGCCGGTCTGACCCTGCGGCCGGCCGTCTGCGACGCTGTCGGCCGTGGATGCCGAAAGCACCGTCGAACGCCTCGCCCTGCGGGCGGCCCAGGCCGGGTCGGCGGTCGACCTGCTCGCCTGCACCGGCGCCGCGCACCGTGCGGTGGAGCCGTTCGGCTCGGTGCTGGCCAGCGACCTGGGCGTCCCGCACCCGTGGTCGGTCCAGGTGTCGCTGTCGGGTCCGGCACTCATGCACGGACTCGCCCTGCCGGTGCCCGCCGAGCTGGACGCGGCCCTGGACTGGGCGCGCGGGCGCGGCGGCGGCCGCGGCTTCCTGCTCTGCCTGCCCGACCCGGTCGCCGACCGGTTCGACCCGGCGCCGCACGGGCTCGTCGTCGCCGACCGGCTGCCGGTGCTCGCCCTGGGACGCGCGGCGGCCGCGGCCCTCGAGGAGGTCGAGGGTCCCGGCCTCGAGCTCGGGCCACCGACAGACGTGGACGAGCTGCGGGCCGCGTACGGCGGGTGGATGGAGGACCAGGAGCTGGCGGAGGCGCTGGTCGTGGAGGCGGACCTGCACCGGCCCAGGCGGCGGTTCCTGGTCGCCCGCGTGGACGGGCGGCCGGTCGGCTGCGCGCTGGTGTGGTTCGCCGGCGGAACGGCCTACCTGTCCGGCCTGGGGGTGCTTCCCGCTGAGCGCGGGCACAGGTACGGGGCGGCGCTCGCGGTGGCGGCGGCCAGGACCGGCGCGTCGGCCCCGGTCGACACGGTGTGGATGTACGCGACGGACGCCGGGGAGCGGCTGTACCGGCGGGTGGGCTTCATCCCGGCCGGCGGACTGCGGCGGTTCCGGCCCGCCGGCTGAAGGGTGCGGCGGTCAGCGCTCTTCGACCTGGGCGGTCGGACTCGGCTCGAGGCGGTCGCTCTCGTCGTAGAACACAGCTCCCGCGGCCTCGAGCGCCGGCCGGTGCTCGTTCGCGTGGTGGACGCAGAAGAGCAGCTCGCCGCCGGTCACCAGGCTCGCGCGCACGTACGCCTGCGCGCCACACCGGTCGCAGCGGTCGGCTGCGGTCAGCGCGCTGGTGTTCGGTGCCAGAGCTGTGGTCACGTCTCCTCCGGGTCCTGTGGTTTCGATGCACCCAGTGCAACAGACTCTCACCCTTGATGCTTCCTGGTGTCCATCGGCGTGTCGGTTCGCTCTCCGCGTACGTAAGGACTACCCCCCACGGCTGACACCCGATCGGCCGTTCACGAGAGCACAAGCGGACCCGGATCCGGGCGGCGGAGGGCGTGCCGTGGCGGGAGACCGTCGGCATCCGGCGGTAGCCTCCTGCGCGAGATGACCGCCCAGCCGGCCGAGAAGGCCCCTGCCGCCAAGAACGCCTCCGCTGCGTACATGGCCCGTCACCTCTCCGTGCTGGAGGGGCTCGAGGCCGTGCGCAAGCGCCCGGGCATGTACATCGGTTCGACCGACTCGCGCGGGCTCATGCACTGCGTCTGGGAGATCATCGACAACGCCGTCGACGAGGCGCTCACCGGGCACGGCAGCCGGATCGAGGTGCTGCTGGCGGCCGACGGCTCGGTCGAGGTCCGCGACGACGGGCGGGGCATCCCGGTCGACGTCGAGCCCAAGACCGGTCTGACCGGCGTCGAGGTCGTCATGACCCGCCTGCACGCCGGGGGCAAGTTCGGCGGCGGCTCGTACGCCGCGACCGGCGGTCTGCACGGCGTGGGGGCGTCGGTGGTCAACGCTCTCTCGTCGCGCCTCGACGTCGAGGTGGACCGGGACGGGAAGATCCACCAGATGTCGTTCCGCCGGGGGGTGCCCGGCACCTTCGACGGCGACGGGCCCGCGGCCCCGTTCGCCGAGGCCACCGGGCAGGCACTGGCCGTGACCGGCCGGGTGGCCCGGAAGGTCACCGGCACCCGGGTGCGCTGGTGGGCCGACCCGAGCGTGTTCCTGCCCGAGGCGACCGTCGTGCTCGACGAGCTGCACGAACGCGCCCGCCAGACCGCCTTCCTGGTGCCCGGGCTGACGCTCGTGGTTCGGGACGAGCGCGACGGCGAGCCTGCCGAGGAGACGTTCCACTACTCCGGCGGCATCTCCGAGTTCTGCTCGTACCTCGCCCCCGACCCGGCCGTCAGCGACGTGCTGCGCCTGCGCGGGTCCGGTCACTTCCACGAGACCGTGCCCGTGCTGGACGACCAGGGCCACCTGACGCCGCGTGAGGTCGAGCGCGAGCTGGTCGTGGACATCGCCCTGCGCTGGGGGACCGGCTACGACACGGTCGTCCGCTCGTTCGTCAACATCATCGCGACCCCCAAGGGCGGCACCCATGTCGCGGGCTTCGAGCGGGCGCTGACCAAGACGTTCAACGAGCAGCTCCGGGCGGCCCGGGTGCTGCGCGCCGGCGAGGACGACGTGGTCAAGGACGACGTCCTCGAGGGTCTGACCGCGATCGTCACCGTCCGCCTGGCCGAGCCGCAGTTCGAGGGCCAGACGAAGGAGGTGCTCGGCACGTCGGCGGCGACCCGGATCGTCGGCAACGTCGTCGCCAAGGAGCTGAAGGCGTTCCTGACCTCGACCCGGCGGGGGGACAAGCAGGCCGCCCGGGTCGTGCTCGACAAGGTGGCCTCTGCCGCCCGTACCCGGGTCGCAGCCCGGGCGCACAAGGAGCTGCAGCGCCGCAAGAACGCGCTCGAGACCTCGTCGCTGCCGGCCAAGCTCGCCGACTGCCGTTCCGACGACGTGGACCGCACCGAGCTGTTCATCGTCGAGGGCGACAGCGCGCTCGGCACCGCCAAGGTCGCCCGCAACTCCGAGTTCCAGGCGCTGCTGCCGATCCGGGGCAAGATCCTCAACGTGCAGAAGGCGTCGCCGGCGGACATGCTGCGCAACACCGAGTGCGCCTCGATCATCCAGGTGGTCGGGGCCGGCTCCGGGCGCACGTTCGACCTCGAGTCGGCCCGCTACGGCAAGATCATCCTGATGACCGACGCCGACGTGGACGGCGCGCACATCCGCACCCTGCTGCTCACGCTGATCTACCGCGCGATGCGTCCGCTGCTCGAGGAGGGTCGCGTGTACGCAGCGGTGCCCCCGCTGCACCGGATCGAGGTCGTCGGCGGGCCGGGCAAGAAGAACGAGTACATCTACACGTACTCGGACGCGCAGCTGCACCGGACCCTCGCCGACCTCGAGAAGAAGGGTCGCCGGGTCAAGGACGTCCCGCAGCGGTACAAGGGGCTCGGCGAGATGGATGCCGCCCAGCTGCGCGAGACGACCATGCACCCCCGGCACCGGACCCTGCGCCGGGTCCGGCTGTCCGACGCCGCGGGTGCCGAGTCGATGTTCGAGCTGCTGATGGGCGGCGAGGTCGCGCCGCGCAAGGAGTTCATCGTCGAGGGCGCCGGCGGTCTGGACCGCAGCCGCATCGACGCCTGACCCGTCCTAGGCGCGGTCGCCGAGGTCGATCGGTTCGAGCTGCCCGGTGTCGACGTCGTAGATCGCTCCGCCGACCGCGAGGTCGCGGGGCAGCAGCGGGTACGCCCGGATGCGGACGAGGTCGCCGCGCAGCGCGCCCACCTGGTCGCGCTCGGTCCGGAACTCCAGGCTCCGGGTGTCGACGCCGGCGCGGTCCAGGATCACCCGGTGGATGTCCTCCTCGCTGTTCTCGGCCATCCGGCAGCGGGTGTGCGGGACCACGAACACCCGGTCGACGCCGAGCAGGTACGTGGCCAGCACCAGGGTGCGCAGCACGTCGTCGGTGACCCGGGCGCCGGCGTTGCGAAGGATCTTGGCGTCACCCTTGGCCAGCCCCAGCATGCGCAGCGGCTCGATCCGCGAGTCGAAGCAGGTGAGGATCGCCACGCCGCGGGCGGCGACGGGGGCCAGGCCGGCCTCGGCGAACGTCTTCGCGTAGGCGGCGTTGGCGTCCAGCAGGTCGTCGAAGGGGCTCACGGGCCGATCCTGTCGACCTGGGCGGTCCGACGCGAGACCGGGGTCACGGGATCAGCCCGTGCGGCGTCTCGCCCCGACCGAGCATCTGCACGAAACCGGTGATCCGACGGGCCCGGGTGTCGGCCCTCCTGGCGTCCTGGACGCGGTAGAGGATGGCGTAGCGCTCGGAGCTCTTCAGCGCCGTGAACACCGCCAGCAGGCCGGCCGCCCCGAGGGCGTCGCGCAGGTCGTCGGGCAGCTCGGCCGTGGCCTGACCGGCGTAGGCGGCGTCCCACCGGCCGTCGGCCCTGGCGGCCTCGACCTCGCGCAGGCCGGGCGGCCGCATCCGGCCGGCGTCGATCAGCGCGAGCGCCTTGGCGCGGTTGACCGCCGACCAGCGGCTGCGCGCCCGGCGCGGGGTGAAGCGCTGCAGCCACGCGCCATCGTCGCCGGCGCCCTTCTGGCCGTCGATCCAGCCGAAGCACAACGCGACCTCGACCGCCTCGGCGTAGCTGACGGTCGGGGTGCCCGACGCCTTCCTGGCGATCCGCAGCCACACCCCCGCGGACGTCGCGTGCTCGCTCTCCAGCCAGGCCTCCCAGTCGCCTGGGGAGGGGAACGAGACCGCTGGCAGGTCCTCGCTCATCCGGACACGGCCGCCACCGGCTGCGGCAGCTCGGTGCCCGAGCCGTCGCGCCGTGGGTCGGCGGCCGGTAGCTCGACCGGGACTCCCGCCGCGGTCGCCGCCCGCGCCGGCGCGGGCCCGGCCCAGGCGAGCACCAGCCGGTCCTCGCCGCGCAGGAACCGCTGGCAGCGCACCCCGCCGGTGCCGCGGCCCTTGGCCGGGTACTGGTCGTACGCCGTCACCTTGGCGCTGCCCGGGACCGTGCCCGGGAGTGCGTCGGACGAGCCGGCGATGGTGACCACCGAGCTCTCCCTGGTCGGGTCGACCGCCCCGAAGAAGACCACCTGCTGGTCCTCGGCCAGCCGGATGCCGGCCATGCCCCCCGCGGTGCGACCCTGCGGCCGTACCGAGGAAGCGGCGAAGCGCAGCAGCTGCGCGTCGGAGGTGACGAACACCAGATCGTCGGTCTCGGCGCCCAGCTCGACCGCGCCGACCACCCGGTCGCCGGGCTCGAGCCGGACCACCTCGAACTCCGCCTTGTTGGACGGGTAGTCCGGCGCGACCCGCTTCACCACGCCGCGTTCGGTGCCCAGCGCGATCCCGGGCCCGTCCAGCCTGGCCAGGGCCAGAACCTGCTCGCCCTTGGCCAGCTCGAGGAACTCCGAGACCTGACCGCCGCCGGCCAGGCTCGGCGCGTTGGCAGTCGTCGGCAGCGCGGGCAGGTCCAGGACCGACAGGCGCAGCATCCGGCCGGCCGAGGTGACCACGCCGACCGCGCCGCGCGCGGTGGCCCGGACCGACGAGACGACCACGTCGTGCCGCGCCCGCGGCCCGCCGGCCGGCAGCGGCTCGTCGCCGCTGGTGCGGGCCAGCAGACCGGTGGAGGACAGCAGCACCCGGCACGGCTCGTCGGCCACCTCGAGCGCGGTCGCCGCCGCTGCCACCGGCTGCCCGGCCGACTCCAGCAGCACCGTGCGGCGCGGGGTGCCGAACCGCTTGGCCACCTCGGCCAGCTCGTCGGACACGGTCCGCCGCAGGAGCGCGTCGTCGGCGAGGATCTCGCTGAGCTCGTCGATCGTGCGGCCGAGCTCGTCCCGCTCGGACTCCAGCTCGATCCGGCTCAGCCTGGTGAGCCGGCGCAGCGGCATGTCGAGGATGTACGTCGCCTGGACCTCGGACAGGTCGAACACCTGCATGAGCCGGGCCCGGGCCTCGGCTGCGTCCTCGGACGTGCGGATCAGCTGGATGACCTCGTCGATGTCGATGATCGCGACCAGCAGGCCGGCCACCAGGTGCAGCCGCTCCTGGGCCTTGCGCCGGCGGTACTCCGAGCGTCGCCGGACGACCTCCAGCCGGTGGTCGACGTAGACCCGCAGCAGCTCGAGCAGACCGAGCGTGCGTGGCTGCCCGTCGACGAGTGCGACGTTGTTGATGCCGAAGCTGTCCTCCATCGGGGTCAGCCGGTACAGCTGCTCGAGCACCGCCTCCGGGACGAAGCCGCTCTTGATCTCGATGACCACGCGCAGGCCGTGCTCGCCGTCGGACAGGTCGGTGACGTCGCTGATGCCCTGCAGCCGCTTGGACTTCACCAGCTCGGCGATCTTCTCGATGACGCGCTCGGGGCCGACCCCGTACGGGAGCTCGGTCACGACGATCCCGCGGCGGCGGGCGGTCACGGCCTCGACCCGGGTGGCCGCCCTGATCCGGAACGTGCCCCGGCCGGTCTCGTACGCCTCGCGGATCCCGTCCAGCCCGACGATCTTGCCGCCGGTCGGCAGGTCGGGACCGGGGACGATCCGCATGACGTCGTCGAGGGTCGCCTTGGGGTGGCGGACCAGGTGCCGGACCGCCGCCACGACCTCGCCGAGGTTGTGCGGCGGCATGTTCGTGGCCATCCCGACGGCGATCCCGGTGGCGCCGTTGACGAGCAGGTTGGGGAACGCCGCGGGGAGCACCGACGGCTCGGTCAGCGCGCCGTCGTAGTTCGCGCCGAAGTCGACGACGTCCTCGTCGATGCCCGCCGTCATCAGCAGCGCCGCCGGGTCCAGCCGGCACTCGGTGTAGCGCATGGCGGCCGGGCCGTCGTCCGGGGAGCCGAAGTTCCCGTGCCCGTCGACCAGTGGCACCCGCATCGCGAACGGCTGGGCCATCCGTACGAGCGCGTCGTAGATCGCGCCGTCGCCGTGCGGGTGCAGCTTGCCCATGACCTCGCCGACGACCCGCGCGCTCTTGACGTGGCTGCGGTCCGGCCGCAGGCCCATGTCCGCCATCTGGTACAGGATCCGGCGGTGCACGGGCTTGAGCCCGTCCCGCGCGTCGGGCAGCGCCCGCGCGTAGATCACCGAGTAGGCGTACTCGAGGAACGAGCCCTGCATCTCGTCGGAGACGTCGACGTCGACGATGTGCTCGGTGAAGTCTTCGGGCGGGGGAGCGGGAGGGGTACGGCGAGCCATGCCGGTCATTATCGCGGCGGGCGCGCACCGACTCTGCCGACGACACGGGCGGCCAGCGCACAACCCGCGGCGAGCGCGTGGGCCGGGTCCGCCCCGGCCAGCCAGGCGGGCAGGAAGCCGGCCGCGAAGCAGTCCCCGGCTCCGGTCGTGTCCACCACCTCGGCCGGTGCAGCCGGCACCCGGGCCCGGGCCCCGGCCGGCCCGAACCAGGCCGCGCCGTCCGGTCCCAGCTTGACCACGACCTCGCCGAACCGCTCCGCGAGAGCCGCCCCGGCCGTCAGCGGGTCGTGAGTGCCGCCGAGCAGGCAGGCCTCGTCCTCGTTCGCCAGCAGCAGCCGGACGCCGTCCAGCCAGCCCAGCACGGCCGGGACCCCGACGCCGCCGATCGGGCCGGCCGAGGCGGGGTCGACCGACACCGGGTGACCGGCCGACCGGGCCAGGGCGAGCGCGGCGCGCGCCGCCGCCCGGGACCCCTCGTTCAGCAGGGCGTAGCCCGAAAGGTGCAGGTGGACGGGCTGGGCAGGCCCGAGCAGGTCGGCGGGCAGGTCGGCCGCGGTCAGGGCGGCGTTGGCCCCGGCGTCCGGGTACATGGTCCGCTCTCCGTCCGCGGAGACGACGACCACGCAGGCCCCGGTGGCCGCGCCGGGCTCGATCCCGGCCCGGACGTCCACCCCCAGGTCGCGCAGCTCGGCGAGCGCCGCCCGGCCGAGCAGGTCGTCGCCGACCCGTCCCACGTACGTCACCGGGTGGCCGGTCGCGGCCAGCCACGCGGCGGTGTTCGCCGCCGCGCCCCCGCCGCCGACCCGCACGACCGAGCGGGTGTCGCTGCCCACCGCCGTCGGTCCGCCGGCCACGGCGACCACGTCGGTCATGAGGTCACCGACCGACACCACCCGGGTCGGCCCGCTCATGCCGGGATCGGCTGCGGCGCGGCCGCGACCGCGATCCGGCCGGCGAGGGTCGCGTTCGCCAGGATGATCGCCACGTTGGCTGCCAGGCTCGCGCCGCCGCTCTCGCGGTGGAAGTACTCGAGCAGGAACGGCGTGACGGCCTTGCCGGTGATCCCGGCGTCGTGCGCGGCCGCGAGACCGCCGGTGAGGACTCGGTCGTGCAGGCCGGGGTCCAGGGCCCGGTCCGGCGGGAGCGGGTTGGCGACGACCAGTGCCGCGCCGAGGTCGAGCGCGCGCCGGGCGGCCAGCACCGCGGCGACCTCCTCGGGGGAGTCGACCCGGAACTCCACCGCGTGGCCGGAGTCGGTCAGGTAGAAACCGGGGAAACGGTCGGTGCCGTAGCCGACGATGCCGACGTTGAGCGTCTCGAGCCGCTCGAGCGTGGCGGCGACGTCGAGGATCGACTTCACGCCGGCGCAGACCACCGCGAGCGGGGTCCGGCCCAGGGTGGTGAGGTCGGCCGACTCGTCCCAGGTGTCCGCGGCGCCGCGGTGCACGCCGCCGAGCCCGCCGGTGGCGAAGACGCCGATCCCGGCCAGGTGCGCGACGTGGCAGGTCGAGGCGACGGTGGTCGCGCCGTTGCCGCCGCGCGCGGCGAGCGTGGCCAGGTCGCGGACGCTGACCTTCACGACGTCGTCGCGGGTGGCGACCGCCGCCAGCTGGTCGGGTCCGAGGCCGACGTGCACGGTGCCGTCCAGCATGGCCACCGTCGCCGGGACCGCGCCGGCCGAGCGGACCGCCTGCTCGATCTCCCGGGCGATGTCGAGGTTGTCCGGCCGTGGCAGGCCGTGGCTGATGATCGTGGACTCCAGGGCCACCACAGGGGCCCGGACCGCGAGCGCGGCGGCCACCTCCGGGTGCACGGACAACGTGGGCGGCATGCGCGGGAGCCTATGCGGCGGCACCGGCCCCCGGCGGCGCCCGGATCCGCAACGACGCCGCAACCGGTCAGGCGTACGTTCGGGCGCATGACCACCTGGGACGCCCTGGACCGGGCGCACGCGCACGCCGCCACCTGGCTTGACTCGGTGCCGGACCGGGACGTCGGGCCGCAGGCGACCTACGAGGAGATGCTCCGGGCGCTCGGCGGACCGGTGCCGGAGGAGCCGGTCGACCCGGCCGAGGTCGTCGACGCGCTGGCCCGGGCCGCCGAGCCCGGTCTTACCGCGATGCAGTCCGGCCGGTTCTTCGGCTTCGTCATCGGCGGGACCCTGCCGGCGGCGCTGGCCACCGACTGGCTGGTCTCGGCCTGGGACCAGAACTCCGGGCTGCTCGCGGTCACGCCGGCGACGGTGGCCGCCGAGACCGTGGCCGGCGGCTGGGTGCTCGACCTGCTCGGGCTGCCGGCGGAGTCGGCGGTCGGGTTCGTCACCGGCGGCTGCATGGCCAACACGACCTGCCTGGCGGTCGCGCGTCACCACGTGCTGGCCGCGGCCGGCTGGGATGTGCAGGCGCACGGCCTCCAGGGCGCACCGCGCCTGCACGTCGTGCTGTCCCAGGAGCGGCACGCGACAGTCGACTCCGCACTGCGGTACCTCGGGATCGGCGACGCCACGGCTCGCCTCGTGGCGACCGACGACCAGGGCCGGATCCGGCTGGACGACTTCGCGGCCGCACTGGCCGAGGGCGAGGGGCGCCCGACGGTCGTGTCGCTGGCCGCGGGCAACGTCAACACCGGGTCGTTCGACCCGTTCCCGGCCGCTGTCGCGCTGGCGCACGAGCACGACGCGTGGGTGCACGTCGACGGGGCGTTCGGGCTCTGGGCCGCCGCCGCGCCCGGCCTCCGGCACCTGGTCGAGGGGGTCGCCGCAGCCGACTCGTGGGCGACGGACGCGCACAAGTGGCTGAACGTCCCGTACGACTGCGGGATCGCGATCACCCGGCACCCGGCCTCGCACCGCACGGCGATGGGTGCGCACGCGGCGTACCTGATCGAGTCGGCCGGGCCGCCGGACCCGGTCGAGCTGGTGCCCGAGTTCTCCCGCCGGGCCCGTGGTGTCCCGGTGTACGCGGCGCTGCGCTCGCTCGGGCGCTCCGGGGTGGCCGACCTGGTCGAGCGCGACTGCGCGCACGCCCGCCGGTTCGCCGCCGAGCTGTCGGCGGTCGACGGGGTCGCGGTCCTCAACGAGGTCGTGCTGAACCAGGTCCTGGTGCGGTTCGAGGACGACGACGCGACCACGCGACGGGTCGTCGACGAGCTGCTCGCCGAACGGAAGGTCTACATGGGCCCGAGCGTCTTCAAGGGCCGGGCCGCGATGCGGATCTCGGTGTCCGGGTGGCAGACCACCGACGCCGATGTCGCGTTCTCGGTCGAGGCCGTGCGGCGCGCGCTGGACCGGGCCCGGTCCGGCGTGGCCGCCGGCGGATAGCCTCGCGGGGTGTCCCACGGCGAGCCCGGCTACCCGCAGCACTGGGAGGCGGACGTCGTGCTGCGCGACGGCACGACCGCGCACGTGCGCCCGATCCGGCCCGACGACGCCGAGCGGCTCCGCGCGTTCCACGGCTCGCTGTCGCCGCAGACCGTCTACTACCGGTTCTTCGCGCCCTACCCGACGCTGACCCAGCGTGACGTGGACCGCTTCACCCAGGTCGACCACGACGACCGGGTGGCGCTGGTCGCCACCGTGCACGACGAGATCGTCGGGGTCACCCGCTACGACCGGCTGCCGGCGCGGCCCGACGAGGCCGAGGTGGCGTTCACCGTGCGGGACGCGTTCCAGGGCCGCGGGCTCGGCTCGGTGCTGCTCGAGCACCTCGCCGCCGCGGCGCGCGAGCGCGGCGTCCGCCGCTTCGTGGCCGAGGTGCTGCCCGACAACGCGCGGATGCTGTCGGTGTTCCGCGACGCGGGCTACGCCGCGACCAGCTCGCTGGACGACGGCTACTACACGCTCGAGTTCGCGATCGCCCCGACGCAGGACTCGGTGGCCGTCATGGAGACGCGCGAGCACCGGGCCGAGGCGCGCTCGGTGGCCGAGCTGCTGGCGCCGTCGTCGGTCGTGGTGCTCGGCGCCGGCCACCGGGCGTCCTCGGCGGGCCGGGTGGTGCTGCGGCACCTGGACGCGGCCGGGTTCACCGGGCCGGTGCACGTGGTGAACCCGCGCGCCGCCGCAGCCGGCGACACGGTCGCCGGGCACGTCCCGTTCGCGCGGGTGGGCGACATCGGCGAGCCGGTCGACCTGGCCGTGCTCGCCGTACCGGCGGCCGACGTGCGCGGCAGCAGTGGCCGACTGCGCCGCGGCCGGCGTGCGCGGGCTGGTCGTCGTGAGCGCGGGCTTCGCCGAGAGCGGGCCCGACGGCCGGGTCCTGCAGGCCGACCTCGTGGCCGCTGCGCACGCGAACGGCATGCGCGTGCTCGGACCGAACTGCCTGGGCCTGATCAACACCGACCCGAAGGTCCGGCTCAACGCCTCGCTGTCCCCGGTGGTGCCCGAGCCGCGGCCGGATCGGGTTCTTCTCCCAGTCCGGTGCGCTCGGCGTCGCCCTGCTGCAGCGCGTCGTCGCGCGCGGCCTGGGACTGTCGACCTTCGTCTCGGCCGGCAACCGGGCCGACGTCAGCGGCAACGACCTGCTGCAGTACTGGGAGGACGACCGGGCGACCGACGTCGTGCTGCTGTACCTGGAGTCGATCGGGAACCCGCGCAAGTTCAGCCGGATCGCCCGGCGCACGTCGACGACCAAGCCGATCGTGGCGGTGAAGTCGGGCCGGTCGTCGCAGGGCATCCCGCTCGGGCACACGGTCCGTCGCAGCGCGCTGCCCGCGGCGGCCGTCGACGCGATGTTCGCGCAGTCCGGCGTCATCCAGGTCGACACCCTGTCCGAGCTCTTCGACGTCGCCGTGCTGCTCGCGTCGCAGCCGCTGCCGGCCGGCCGGCGGGTGGCGGTGATCGGCAACTCCGACGCGCTCGCGGTGCTGGCCGCGGACGCGTGCGCCGACCGCGGGCTCGAGGTGGTCGGCGAGCCGAGCGCGGTCGGACCGCGGACGGAGCTCGCGGCGTTCGGGCGGATGTTCACGGCGATCCTCGACGACCCGGCCGTCGACGCCGTGCTCGCGCTGTTCCTGCCCTCGGTCGGCTCCACCAGCCGGGGGATCACGCGGGAGCTGGCGCGGCTGGCGGCGGACTCCCCGAAGCCGGTGCTCGCGACCGTGCTCGCGGTGGACGGCGCCCCGTCGCTGCTCGAGCGCGGGCGCGGCGACGGCGTGGCGGGCCCGGGCGCGGTCCCGGCGTACGGCACCGTCGAGGACGCGGTGCACGCGCTCGCCGCGGTCTGCGCGTACGTGGAGTGGAAGCACTCCCCGCACGACCCGCCGCCCGACCTGGACGGGATCGACGCCGCCGGGGCGCGCGCGCTGGTGGAGGCGGCGCTGGAGCGGTCGCCGTCGGGCGCGCCGCTGTCCGTCGACGAGGTGTCCGGGCTGCTCGCCTGCTACGGGGTGCCGGTGTGGCCGTCGGTGCCGGTGGCCGACGCCGACGCCGCGGTGCTGGCGGCGACCACGACCGGCTACCCGGTCGTGCTGAAGACGACCGTCCACGCCCTGGAGCACCGCAGCGACCTCGGAGCGGTCCGGCTCGACCTCGCCGACGAACGGGCGGTGCGGCGGGCGTACGCCGCCCTGGCCGAGGACTTCGGCGCCGACGTCGCCGCGACGGCGGTGGTGCAGCGGATGGCCGGCACCGGGGTGCCCTGCGTCGTGCGGACGGTCGAGGACCTGCTGTTCGGCCCGGTCGTCTCGTTCGGCGTCGGCGGGATCGTGACCGAGCTGGTCGACGACCGGGCGTACCGGATCCCGCCGCTGGCGCGAGCACGACGCGGCCGCCCTGGTCCGCGGGCCCAGGGCCGCGCCGCTGCTGTTCGGCCACCGTGGCGCGCCGCCGGCGGACGTCGCGGCGCTGGAGGACGTCGTGCTGCGGGTCGGCCGGCTGGCCTACGACCTGCCCGAGATCGCGGCGCTCGAGCTCAACCCGGTGCTCGCCCAGGCGTCCGGCGCGGCCGTGCTCGCGGCCACGGCCCTGTGCGCGCCGCCGGTCCAGCGGGCGGACGGTCCGGCCCGGCGGCTGCCGTGAACCGGGGCCTGCCGGTCGTGGGAGACTCCCGCGCATGAGCGACGCGGCGACGACGTTGGGCGGCGGGCTGCGTGCCGCCATCGAGCACGCCGGCTACTACCCCGAGCTGGTGTCCGAGACGGTCGAGACGGCGGTCGCCGGCGAGGCCGTCCAGTCGTGGCTGGTCCACCACGAGGCCACGTTCGACCGCGACGAGCTGCGCCGGCACGTCACCGTGCTGGTGCTCACGGCGAGCCGGCTCGTGGTCGCGCACACCGACGACCACCCGGCCGACGACACCTGCCCGGTGCCGTACGCGACGACCTCCACCGAGGCCGTGCCGCTGGACCGGATCGGCTCGGTCGTGGTGAGCCGCACCCTCGCCGAGCCGGCGGGACATCGCGCCGGTGCCGCGGCGCGCGACGTCGTGGTCACCGTCGGGTGGGGCGCCGTCGCCCGGCTCGACCTCGAGCCGGCGACCTGCGGCGACCCCGAGTGCGAGGCGGACCACGGCTACACCGGGACGTCCACCGCCGACGACCTCAGCGTCCGCGTCTCCGCCGAGGGTGACGGTGCCGAGGCCGTGCTGCGGGCGGTGGAGTTCGCCCGAGCCCTGTCGGCGGCGACCGCGCGGCCCTCCACGTGACCGCTGGTTCCCTGGCCGACGTCCTGCCGTCGGCCGCAGCGGTGCTCGACGTCCCGGGCAGCCGCGACGTCCTGGGACTGTCGGCCGGCGCCGTGGGACGCGGGTGGCGCAAAGTGGTCGTCCTCCTGGTCGACGGCCTGGGGTGGAACCTCCTGCTCGCCAACCTCGACGCCGCGCCGTTCCTGGCCGGGCTCGTCTCCGAGGGTGCCGAACCGGTCTCCGTGGGCTTCCCGTCCACCACCGCGACGTCCATGGCGTCGTTCGGCACCGGCGCGACGGCCGGCCGGCACGGGCTGGTGGGGTACACGTTCGCCCTGCCCGGCCACGACGGTCTGCTCAACGCCCTGCGCTGGGACAGCACGGCTGACCCGCTCGACGTCCAGCCGGTGCCGACCGTGTTCGAGCGTGCGGCCGACGCGGGGGTCGACGTGTCGCACGTGGCGCTGCGCTCGTTCGAGGGCAGCGGTCTCACCCGCGCCGCCCTGCGCGGGGCGGCCTACCCCGGTGCCGACACGCTCGGCGAGGCGGTCCAGGTCACCGCGCAGGCCCTCGCCCGTCCGGGCCGGTCGCTGGTGTACGTCTACACCGGCGACCTCGACAACGTCGGGCACATCCGTGGCTGCGGGTCCGACGGCTGGCGCGCGCAGCTCGAGCACGTCGACCTGTTCGTCGCCCAGCTGCACCGCGCGCTGCCCCCGGACGGGCTGCTGCTGGTCACCGCGGACCACGGCATGGTCGACGTCGGGCCGGCGGATCGGGTCGACTTCGACAACGAACCGCTGCTGTCCGCCGGCGTGCGTCTGCTCGGTGGCGAGCCGAGGGCCCGGCACGTGTACGCGCGCCCCGGTGCCGCGGCGGACGTGCTCTCCGCGTGGCGCGAGCGGCTCGGCGGCAGCGTCCTCGTGCTCAGCCGGGACGAGGCCGTGGCCGACGGCTGGTTCGGCGCGGACGTCGCCCTCGAGGTGCTGCCGCGCATCGGCGACGTCGTCGTCGCACCGACCGGACCCACCGCGGTGGTCGCCACCCGGCAGCACCCGCGCGAGGCTCGGCTCGTCGGCTACCACGGGTCGACCACACCGGACGAGGTGCTCGTCCCGCTGCTGCGCGCCCACGGCTGAGGCATGCCACGATGACGCGCGTGGCCGAGCTCGTCTTCTTCTCCGGGACCATGGACTGCGGGAAGAGCACGCTGGCGCTGCAGACCGACCACAACCACCGGGCCCGCGGCCGGGCCGGCGTCATCTTCTCCTCCCGCGACCGGGCCGGTGCCGGCCGCCTGTCCAGCCGGCTGGGTCTGCTGGTCGAGGCGGTCGAGGTCGACGAGGACTTCGACGTCTGGGAGCACGTGGTCGGGCTGCTGCAGTCCGGCCGTCGCGTCGACTACCTGGTCTGCGACGAGGCCCAGTTCTGGACGCCCGCGCAGGTCGACGCGCTCGCACGCATCGTCGACGAGCTCGGAGTGGACGTGTTCGCGTTCGGCATCACGACGGACTTCCGGACCCGCCTGTTCCCGGGGAGCGCGCGGCTGATCGAGCTCGCCGACCGCGTCCAGGTGCTGCAGGTCGAGGCCCTGTGCTGGTGCGGTGCGCGGGCCACGCACAACGCCCGCACCGTCGACGGGGTCATGGTCGTGGACGGCGAGCAGGTCGTCGTCGGAGACACCGACCGGCCGCCGGAGGGCAGCGGCGCCGTCGGCTACGAGGTGCTGTGCCGGGACCACCACCGGCGGCGGATGACCGCTGCCGCCGCCCACTCGGGCGTCCTGTCGCCGGACACGCTGCCGTTCGCCGCAGCCGAGCCGGCGACGCGGACCTAGCCGGCGGCTCGCTCGGCCTCCGAGGCGTCAGTCGGAGTCGCGCTTGGGTCCGCCGAAGAGGATCTCGTCCCAGCTCGGTACAGCGGCCCGCTTGCCGCCGCCGCGGCCGCGAGGGTTGGCCCGCGCGGCCGGACGGACCGGGGGAGCGGGCTCGGGCACGTCCCCGACGTCCGCGCCGCCGGTGTCGGTGTCGGCCGTGTCGACGCTGTCGGCCGTTTCGGCGGTTTCGGCGGTGTCGCCGCCGGCCGTCGTGTCGGCGGCGGCACCGACCTCGGGTGCGTGGTCCTCGACATCCGGCGGCGCGTCCGGGACCGCGCGCGGACGCTGCGGCTGGGTCAGCGGCACGGTGTCGTGCCGACCGACCTCGGGGTCGGGCTCCTCGGCCGGCACCGCGGCCAGGCGGGGACCCCGCGAGCGTTGGGGCGGCTGCGCGGTGGCGCGCTCCTCGTCGGTCAGCCAGCGGGCCTCGTCGTCGGCCGGCTCGACCGTGCGCCTGCCGGCGTCGTACAGCCAGGTCGCGGAGCGCTCCTGACCGTTCGCGCGGTAGACGAGCCGGACCAGCCAGCGTCCGTCGGCATGCAGCCAGGAGTCCCAGTCCAGGCTGTCCTCGTCGACCTGGTGGCCCTCGAGCCGGGTGCGGACCAGCACCCCCAGCGGGGTGGTCACCGAGTCGGTGACCCGACGGACCCCCACCGTCTGGGCGTTCTGGGCGATGACCGTGCGCTCGAGCAGGATCGGGCCCTCGTAGCGCCGCACCTTCTCGACCGGCAGACCAGCCTGTGCGGCGATCTCCTCTGCGGTCTCGCCGGACCGGATGCGGGCCTGGATCTCGCGCGGACGCAGCTGCCCCTCGATGGCGATCTGCAGCTGCCCGAGGCGGGCGCGGTCACCGCGGAGGGCTGCGTGCAGCCGCTCGTCCAGGGGGATCTCGTAGCGGTCGCCGCCGCCGGACTCGAGGACGAGCCTCGAGCCGTCGTCGCTCACGCCGACGAGCCGCAGATCCTCCATGCGCCAACGTCCTCCATGCCCCGAGCCAGCGTGGCTGGTGCGGGCCACGGTACGACCCTAGGGGACCCGCAGTCTCCCACTGTTCACTTTCGTCACGCAGCGTGCCGGACGGCGAGGGG
This sequence comes from uncultured Actinomycetota bacterium, assembly GCA_963771835.1. Taxonomy (GTDB): domain Bacteria; phylum Actinomycetota; class Actinomycetes; order Prado026; family Prado026; genus CAVQCJ01. The sequence goes on along the minus strand of CAVYVA010000001.1, from coordinate 779,790 downwards.
TTCGCGCCCGACTTGTCAGCCTCGACCACGCCTGGGGACCCGCCGCTGGGGCTGACAAGATCGGCCTACGCCACGCGTCGCTCCGTCCCGATCAGGAAGGGGCGCCCCACCCACGCGGCGACCGCCGTCAGCACACCGGCGACGAGCGTGCAGACATAGGCCTGCGGCGTTCCCAGCAGGTCGACGAGACGGCCGGACACCGCCGCCGCGATGCTCACCCCGAAGACGATGCCCGTGCTCGCCAGGGTCAGCCCTTCGGTGAGTCGCTCGGGCGGCGCGAGCGACTCGATCAGGCCGAACGCGCAGATCAACGTCGGCGACACCACGAACCCGGCGACGAACGACAGCGCAGCCAGCAACGGGATCGACTCCACGAACGGGAACGCGACCACGGTCAGCGGCACCAGCGACGAGAGCAGCAGCAGCTGTCGCTGCGGCGGCGTCGCCGGGTGCAGCAGGCCGTACACGATGCCGGCGACCATGCTGCCGGCCGCGTTGAGCGCGAGCAGCACCCCCGCCGCGCCCGTGTGCCCGCGGTGCTGGGCGAACGCGATCGTGACCACCTCGAACGAGCCGAACACGCCGCCGAGCATCACCATGACCGCGACCACCGCACGGACGCCGGGGACGCTGAGCGCAGACGGTCCGTCCGCGTGCCCGGGCCCCGACGCGGGCGGCTCGGTGCGCCGCTGCACGAGCAGCAGCGCGCACCCGACGACCAGCAGGCCGACGGTCACCAGCAACGCCTGAGCCGGACCGAAGACGAGCGCCACCCAGGTCACCAGCGGCGGACCCAGGACGAAGATCACCTCGTCGAGGATCGACTCGACCGAGAAGGCCGTCTGCAGCGCCGGCGTCCCGGACAGGGCGTTCGCCCACCTGGCCCGGACCAGCGCACCGGTGTTCGGGAAGGTCGCACCACCGAGCGCGCCGAGGACGAACAGCGTCCAGGCCGGCGCGTGGTGCGTCGCCGCCCAGGCGAACGCCCCGTTGGCCACCGTGCACGCCACCACGACCGGCGGCACGGCCCGGGACTGGCCGTAGCGGTCGACCAGCCGGCCGAAGACCGGCTGCACGAGCGCCTCGGACAGGGCCGACACGGCGGCGACCGCGCCGGCCAGCCCGTACCGCCCGGAGTCCGCCGAGACCAGCAGGATGATCGCGATGCCGAGCATCGAGATGGGCAGCCGGGCCACGAACGCCGCCGCCGAGAACGCCGGCCCCCCGCGCACGTCCAGCAGGACGCGGTAGGGGTTCTGCACGCCAGAGAACCTAGCGGGATGATGAGACCGTGACCGACGCCCCCGCGCCTGCGTACGACGCCGTCCTCCTGGTGTCGTTCGGCGGTCCCGAGGGGCCTGACGACGTGCTCCCGTTCCTGCAGAACGTCACCCGCGGCCGCGGCATCCCGCCGGAACGGCTCGCCGAGGTGGCCGAGCACTACCAGCTGTTCGGCGGCGTGAGCCCGATCAACGCCCAGAACATGGCGCTGCTCTCCGCGCTGCGCAAGGAGCTGGCCGACCAGCAGCTCGACCTGCCGGTCTACTGGGGGAACCGCAACTGGGACCCCTATCTCGTCGACGCGATCGGGGCGATGGCGCGCGACGGCGTGCGCCGCGCCCTCGCGTTCGTGACGGCCGCGTACTCCTCCTACTCAGGCTGCCGGCAGTACCGCGAGAACCTCTTCGACGCGGTGCAGCAGGTGCCGGGCGCACCGGTGATCGACAAGATCCGGCCGTACTTCGACCATCCCGGCTTCGTCGACCCGTTCGCCGACGCGACGGTGGAGGCGCTCGGCGAGCTGCCGCACGCCGTGCGCGCCGGCGCCCGCCTGGTGTTCACCACCCACTCCATCCCGACCGGGCAGGCCGACGCCAGCGGGGCGCTGCCGGGGCCGGGCGGCGCCTACGTCGCGCAGCACCGCGCCGCCGCGACGCTCGTGGCCGAACGTGTCGCGCGGGAGGCCGGCGAGCGGCACGACTGGGACCTGGTGTTCCAGTCCCGCTCCGGTCCGCCGTCCCAGCCGTGGCTCGAGCCGGACGTGGGGGTGCACCTGGAGCAGCTCGCCGCGGACGGCGTGCCGGCCGCGGTCCTGGTGCCGATCGGCTTCGTCTCCGACCACCTCGAGGTGGCCTACGACCTCGACACGCTCGCCCGGCAGACCGCGGACCTGGTGGGGCTGCCCGTGGTGCGGGCCGCGACGCCCGGTACCGACCCGCGGTTCGTGGGGATGATCGCGGACCTGGTCCGGGAGCGGATCGAGGGCAGGCCCGCGGGCCGCCGCGCCGCCCTGTCCGCGCTCGGGCCGTGGCGGGACGTGTGCGTCGCCGGCTGCTGCCCCAACCCGCGCGCGCCGCGGCCCGCCCTGGCCGGGAGCGACTGACCGTGCCCGCTCCCCGCGACAGCACCGAGAAGGCCGACGGCCTCGACGTGGACCTCGACGCGCTCGTGTCGCTGGCCCGCGAGGTGGCCGCCGAGGCCGGCCGCGTCCTGCTGCACGACCGCCCTCGCGACCTGCGGGTCGGCACCAAGTCCACGCCGACCGACGTCGTCACCGAGATGGACACGCGGGCGGAGCGGCTCCTGGTCGAACGCATCGGCGCGGCCCGTCCGGACGACGGGTTCCTCGGCGAGGAGGGCGCTGACCGGCCCGGCACCAGCGGGGTCCGTTGGGTCCTGGACCCGTTGGACGGCACCGTGAACTACTTGTACCAGCTCCCGGTCTGGGCGGTCAGCGTGGCCGCCGAGGTGGCCGGCGTCGTGGTCGTCGGGGTGGTCGAGGTCCCGGTGCTGGCCGAGACGTTCGTCGCGGTACGCGGCGCGGGGGCGACCCGCAACGGTCAGCCCGTGCACCCGTCGGGCTGCGACCGGCTCGAGCAGGCGCTGGTGGCGACCGGGTTCGGCTACGACTCCGCCCGCCGGGCCCACCAGGCGGAGGTGGTCGCGCAGGTGCTGCCGCGGGTCCGGGACATCCGGCGGTACGGCGCAGCGTCGGTCGACCTCTGCTCGGTCGCCTGCGGGCGGGTGGACGGGTACTTCGAGCGCGGGCTGGCCCCGTGGGACCTGGCCGCCGGTTCGCTGGTCGCCACCGAGGCCGGGGCGCTGGTGGCCGGCCTGCACGGCGCACCGGCGTCCGGCGAGCTGGTCGTGGCCGGCGGGCCCGGGGTCTTCGGCCCGCTGCACGACCTGATCGCCCCGTTCGGACCCGATCGCGACGCGTAGTCATGGACTGCGACCCCTGCCGACCGCTATCCTGAATGTCCGTTCAGATAGGAGAGCGCTCATGCCGGCCCCGATCGACCCCGCCAAGCTCGCCCCCGTCCTGCGGCCCTTCGGCGAGAGCCGGGTGCTGCCCAGGGAGGCGTACGTCGATCCCGACGTGTTCGCCTGGGAGCAGGAGAACTTCCTGCGGCGGCACTGGATCTGCGCCGCCCGCAGCGAGGAGCTCCCGAGCTCCGGCGACCAGCGGGCCGTGCGGATCGGCGCCGAGAGCGCGCTGCTGGTGCGCGGGGCGGACGGGGTGCTGCGCGCTTTCGCCAACGTCTGCCGGCACCGCGGCCACGAGCTGCTGCCGTGCGACGCGGCGGCGAACGGGCGCGCCATCGTCTGCCCGTACCACGCCTGGGGGTATGGCCTGGACGGCACGCTCAAGGCGGCGCCGAACTTCCGGGACGTCGCGGCGTTCGACAAGTCGGAGTTCGGGTTGCTCGGGCTGGCGTGCGAGGAGTGGCACGGCTACGTGTTCGTGAACGTGTCCGGCGACGCCGGTCCGCTGCGGGACCAGCTCGGCGACGTCGAGCAGATCGTCGCGCCGTACGACATCGCGTCTCTGGTGACGATGGCCAAGCACGACTATGTCGTCGACTCGAACTGGAAGGTGCTCTCGGAGAACTACAACGAGTGCTACCACTGCCCGACGATCCACCCGGAGCTCTGCGCGGTCAGCCCGCCGGACAGCGGGTACGACTACGAGGGCGAGGGCAGCTGGGTCGGCGGCTCGATGTGGCTCGTCGACGGCGCCCAGACCATGTCGCTGGACGGGAAGAGCCACGGCGATCCCATCCCCGGCGTGGCGCACCACGAGCGGCCGACGGTCGGGTACATCGACGTCTTCCCGAACCTGCTGATCAGCGTGCACCCCGACTACGTGATGACCCACCGGCTGACGCCGCTGAGCCCGGGCGAGACGCACATCGAGTGCACCTGGTCGTTCCCGCGGTCGTCGGCGCAGCGCGAGGGGTTCGACCCGTCGTACGCGGTGGACTTCTGGGACATCACCAACCGGCAGGACTGGAACGCCTGCGAGGCGGTGCAGCGCGGGCTGACCGCCCGGGAGTGGACGCCGGGACCGATCGCCCCGGAGGAGACCGCGGTGTACGAGTTCGACGTGCTCGTCGCCCGCGGCTACCTGGACCAGCCGCTGCGACCCGAGCACACGCACACGCGCAGCGCCGCGACCGTGGAGTAGCCGCGCGTGAGGTGATGGTTCCTCAGGTGATGGTTCTTCAGGTGATCGTGCGCGGGCCGCGCTTGGCCAGCTGGTCCGCGATGATCACGCGCTGGATCTCGGAGGTGCCCTCCCAGATGCGCTCGACGCGCAGCTCGCGGAAGAAGCGCTCCGCGACGTTCTCGCGCATGTAGCCGCGCCCGCCGAAGATCTGCACCGCCTTGTCGGCGACCCGGCCGGCGGCCTCCGAGACGTACAGCTTGGCCATCGAGGTCTGGGCGTGCTGCACCTTCAGGTCGGCGCCGCGGTCGATGTTCCTGGCCACCTCGTACGTCAGCGTGCGGGCCGCGAACAGCTCGGTGACGCAGTCGGCGAGCATCGCCTGCACCTGCTGGAACTCCATGATCGGGCGGCCGGAGACGATGCGCTCCTTGGCGAACTCGGTGGCCTCCTCGACCAGCCGGTCCATCGCGCCCAGGCACCGCGCGGCGATCATCAGCCGTTCGTAGCGGAACCACGCGTACGCGAAGCCCATGCCGTCGCCCTCGGCTCCGACCATCTGGTCGGCCGGCACCCGGACACCCTCGAAGGCCACGATCGGGTGGTGATGGCTGATCGTGTGCGAGTACGCCGGGGTGCGCACCACGCGCACGCCGGGTGAGGGCAGGTCGACGATGAACATCGCGTGCTCGCCCGAGTGCTCGCCCTCGGTCAGCTTGGCCTGGAAGAAGCAGTACGCGGCGCCGTTGTACGAAGTCACGTGCCACTTGACGCCGTCCAGGACGTAGTGGTCGCCGTCGCGGCGCGCCGTCGCCTCGATCGCGTCCACGTCGGAGCCGGCGCCCTCCTCGGTGATCGCGTAGCACTCGTGCGCCTCGCCGCGGACGGTCGGCGCCAGCCAGCGTTCGCGCTGGGCCGGCGTCGCCACCGTGGTGAACCACAACGGCGGCGTGAACAGGATCCAGCCCAGACCGTTCGTGACCCGGTTGCCCTGCTCCTGGACGAGCACCTGCTGAAGGAACGTGAGCCCCTGCCCGCCGAGCTCGACCGGGATGTTCGTGGCTCCCAGCCCGAGCTCGAGCACCCGGGCGTGCTGCTTGTCCAGCACAGCCGGGTCGAGCTCGCCGTCGTTGAGCTCGGCCTCGACCTCGTACGGGATGAGCTCGTCGGCGAGCATCCGGGCACGGGCCTGGACGTCCAGGTCGTCGGGCGTCAAGCCGTGCGTCGAGCCGGCCATTGAGGGCCTCCGGGTTCGCCGAGAGATGTTGACTGAACGTTCAGTTTATGCCACGGTCAGGGCTCGGGGAAAGGCCCACGAGCCCCGACTCCACCATGCCTGGGGAGGCAGTCGTGCCACCAGCGGGGACCAGAGACGTCGCGGACGTCGTCGTCATCGGCGCGGGGACGGTCGGCGCGTGGTGCGCCCACTTCCTGCGCGAGGGCGGAGCCGGCCGGGTCGTCGTCCTCGACAAGCGGTCCGCCGGCCAGGGCGCCAGCGCGCGAGCGGCCGGGATCGTGCGCGGACAGGGCGGCACCCCGACGGCGGTGCGGCTGGCCCAGTGGACGCAGGCGTTCTACCGCAGCCAGCGCGAGCGGCTGGGCATCGACTCGGGCTTCGTCCAGCAGGGCTACTTCCTGCCCTGCTTCACCGACGTCGAGGTGCAGGCCGCGCACGAGCGGTTGGCCATGCAGCAGTCGCTGGGCCTGGACGTGCGCTGGCTCGACGCCGACGAGGCCGCCGAGCTCAACCCGACGATGGCCCGTGGCGTGCACCTGGGCGGGACGTTCGCCGACGCCGACGGCTGGCTGACGCCGACGCGCAACGTCCAGGCCTACCTGGTGGCGATGGCGGTGGACGGCGTCCAGCTGCGCGAGGGGGTGGAGTTCACCGGGCTCGAGCTGGACACGCGCGGAGGAGTCACCGCGGTGCGCACCGACGTCGGGACCATCTCCACCGGCCAGGTCGTGCTGACCGGCGGGCCCGAGCTCGCCGAGGTCGGGACGGTGGCCGGGGTGCGCATCCCGGCCGGCGGGGCCCGGCACCAGGTCGCGGTCACCGAGAAGCACCCCGACCTGGACCCGGCGCGCGTCCCCATGGTCTTCGACCTCCCGTCCGGCCTGTACTGGCGGCCCGAGGAGCAGGGCCTGATGTTCGGGATGAGCAACCCGGCCGAGACCCCCGGCCCGGCCCGTTCGATCGACCACGCGTACCTGGCCAAGATCAAGGACCGGCTCGCCGAGCTGGTCCCGGTGACGCGCGACCTCGGCCTGCGTCGGGTCTGGGCCGCGACCATCGACTACACGCCGGACCACCTGCCCATCCTCGGTGCCGCGCTGCGACCGGACGGTGAGCCGGTCCGCGGCGTCAGCGTGGCCTCCGCCGCCGGTCACGGGATGATGTGGGGCCCGGGGGTCTCCCGCGCGGCCGCCGACCTGGCGCTGACCGGGACCACCGACGTCGTCGACGCCACGATCCTCGGCCTGGACCGCTTCGACGAGCAGGGCCGCAGCCGCCTCGCCACCGACCCGATCGCCCTGCCGTTCCCCGAAGTACTCGCCCGCTAGGAGAGTCATGACCGACGCTGTGAAGTCCGTCCTGCATGCCGTCCAGGAAGACGCCGGTGCTGCCTTCATGGAGGACGGCGGCTGGACCTGGACCACCACGTTCGGCGACGCGGAGGCCGAGTACCTGGCGGTGCGCGAGAACGCCGGGATGTGGGACGTCTTCGGGCTCCAGAAGTGGGACGTCACCGGGCCCGACGCCGCGGCCGCCGTGCAGCGCACCTTCACCGCCGACGTGTCCCGGCTGCAGGTCGGCCAGGTCAAGTACGGGCCGTTCGTCGACGCGTCCGGCCTGATGGCCGACGACGGCACGGTCTACAAGCACGCCGACGACCACTTCTGGGTGTTCACCAACTCGACCGAGTTCGGCGACTTCCTGGCCGGCCACACCGCGGACCTCGACTTCACGATCGAGAACCGCACCCTGCAGATGCCGGTCATCTCGGTCCAGGGGCCGCGCTCGCGCGAGATCCTGGCCTCGCTCACCTCGGCGGACCTGTCGTCGCTGCGGTACTTCCGTTTCCTTCCTGGGCGCCAGGACGTGGCCGGCGTCCCGGCCTGGGTGCTGCGCACCGGGTACTCCGGCGAGCTCGGGTTCGAGCTGATCCCGGACGCCGACCGCGCGGTGGAGCTCTGGCAGGCGCTGGAGAAGGCCGGGGTGCGGCCGTTCGGGCTGGACGCGGTGGAGATGCTGCGCGTCGAGGCCGGCCTGATCATGGTCGGGGTGGACTTCCAGGCTGGCGAGATCTCGCCGTACGACCTGTCGCTGGACGGCAGCATCGTGCTGGACGGCGCGGAGTACGTGGGTCGGGACGCACTCGCCGCGGTCGCCGCCGCACCGCCGAACCGGCTGAAGACGCTGGTGGTGGAAGGCGCTGCGGCGCCGGAGTACGGCGCGCCGGTGTACCTGGGCGAGGAGGTCGTCGGCACCTGCACGAGCCCGGTGCCCTCACCGAGGTACGGCGTGATAGGGCTGGCCGTGCTGCGGACCGACCTGGCCGCGAACGGCACCGAGCTCGAGGTCGAGGTCGAGGGCGGTCGGGCCAAGGCGACGGTCACCGACCTGTCGGTGCACGATCCCGAGAAGCGCAAGCCCCGCAGCTGACGCCCCGAACCACGCACACAAGTGCGGGGGGCGGTGAGGCCGGGCGCCCCGGTTGCGGCTGGGGTGCGGCTGGGATGCTTGCGGGGTGTGCCTGGCCTTCCTGCGGTACGAGCCGGCGTCGGCATGGCCGGTGCTGCTCGCGTCCGTCCGGGACGAGGACCTGGCCCGGGCGACGGCCGATCCCGGCCCGTGGTGGCCGGACACCTGCCCCGGCGCGGTCGGCGGACGTGACCTGCGCAGCGGCGGGACCTGGCTGGTCGTCGACCCGGGCGCCCGCGCGTTCGCCGCGGTGTTCACGCCCGGCGCGCCGACCCCGGCCGGGTCGGGCCGGCTCAGCCGCGGCGAGCTGCCGCTGTCGGCGCTCCGGGACGCGACGCTCGGCGGTGTGGACCCGGTCCGGTACGAACCGTTCACGCTGCTGCGGGCCGACGCGCGCACCGGCGACGTCACCTGGTGGGCCTGGGACGGACGAGCACTGACCCGCGCCGCCGTCGCACCCGGCTTCCACGTCGGCAACATCGCGGGGCTGGACGCCGTCGGCGAGAGCCCGCGGCAGGCCCGCTGGGGCCGGGCGTTCGCCGCCGCGGTGCCCGACCCGTTCGAGCCGCGCGGGGACGTCCGGGACCGGTGGCGCGGTTGGGTGCAGCTGTACGACGACGCCCTCGAACCGGAGCGCGCGGACGCGCTGCTGGGGCGGCACGACACCGAGCACGGCAGCTACGGCACCCGCTCCGCGGCGCTGGTCGCGCTGCCCGCCGACCCCGCCGGCCACCCCGTCTACGACTGGAACCCCACCCCGTGGACCCCGACCACCTGGAGCCCGGTCCCGCTCAGGTGAGGGGTCGGGACGGGTAGCCGGTGTCGAAGTGCTGGTAGTCGATCGTCGTGCTGTCCTGCCAGGTCCACCGCTCGGCGACGAACGCCCGCCAGGCAGCACCGCCTCGGACGATGACGCCCTTGCCGCTGCGGTGCGTGCCGTAGTACGAGTCCGGCTGGAAGCAGGAGCAGCGCGGGTCCTGCCACGGGTTCTCGTACGGGTCGAGGTCGACGGCGCGCCCGTTGGCGTGCGGAGACTTCGTGCTGGGGGCGTTGGCCTGGCCGGGCTGCCGGCAGTTGAACGCCGAGGTGTTGTCGGCGGCCATGCTCGCGTTGTCGTCGCCGCCGTACGCCTCGACCGGCACCATCCGGCGGATCGGGAACCGCGCGGCGTACAGCGCGCCGAAGATGCGGACCACGCTGCCCGCGACGTCGGCGTTGACCACCAGCGCGCCGCGGTGCGTCCTGCCGTCGAAGCCGACGTACGAGAGCTCGACGCGCCGCAGCGACGCCCGGCCGACCGGGCAGCCGGCGCGCCACACCCCGGCGGCGACCATCGCCTGCCACTGCGCGTCGGTGAGGCGGGCGATCACCGCGGCTGTCGGCGTCGGCGCCGGACGGACGGTCTCCGGGGCGCTGACCTGCCCGGACGTCGTCGGGGTGGCCGTCGGCGCGGTCTGCGTGGCGGACGGCGACGCCGCCCTGCTGGCCGTGCCGGCTGAGCTGCCCGAGCTGCCGGCGCTCTCCGGGGTCGAGGATCCGGACGAGCACGCGGTCGCCAGCAGCAGTGTCGCCGCCGTCAGCAGCGCCGCCCGACCGGTCCCGCTGCGTCGGGCTGCCGGCGTCATGGCGCGGCGACGGCGACGTGGTGCGCCTTCGAGGCCGGCGCGAGCAGGCGGACCAGCAGCTCGGACTCCTCGACGAGCTCGGCGGCCGTGCGCCGCGGCAGCCGGCCGAAGGGCTGGAGGGTGAGCACGGACTCCCGCGAGGCCACCTGCACCGCCCAGGTGCCGGCGATCCGGCCGTCGACGAGGAACGTCGGACGGACCTGCAGGTTGGCGCGGGAGTAGACGGCGTCGCGGTGCTGCGGGTCGAGCACCCGTCCGCGCCGCGCCGGTGCGAACGCGAGCAGCACCGCATCGAACCACGGGAGCAGCCGCGCCGGCGCCGGGGTCTGCTCGTCCGGCAGCGGGGCACCGGGCAGGTCGTGCAGGCGCCGCCCGTCCTCGCCCTCGTACGTCACCAGACGCCGGCGACCGGCGTTGACCGCCGTGCGAACCGCGGTGACCGGCAGACCGGTCCAGGCGGCGATGTCCTCGGCCCCGGCCGGGCCGAACGCGCGCAGGTGCCGGCGGATGACGGCGTCCAGCGCTGCCGCGCGGTCCGGTTCCGTCGCCAGCGAGGGCGGGACCGGGGCGGCCAGGAAGCCCGACGGTGTCCGCGGTCCCCAGCGCCCGTCCGCCGGCGAGCGCAGGAAGTCGCTGCCCGAACGGAACGGCCGCCACCCGTACGTCCGCTGCACGTCGAGCTCGGCCGCGGACAGCACCCCCGGCCGCGCGTCCAGCCAGCCCTCGATGAACGCGCTCGTCTCCTCCACGGTCCTGGCCACCGACCCGCAGTACGTCAGCAGGTCGCGGCGCAGCGCGAGCGCGCCGCCCCGCGGCGGCGGGCTGGTCCGCCACCACGCGTTGGCCCCCATCGTGTCCGCGACCAGGGCGTACGCCGGATGCTCGGCCCGGCTGCACAGGTGCAGCGTCCGGCGCAGCAGCGTGCCGGTGACCAGCGCACCGTCCGCCAGTGCCGCGTAGAGCTCGTCCGGCGCGAACTTGTCGGCCCTGGCCCACAGCCCGGCCACGACCGCCGACCACTGCTGCGACTGGATCGCGCCGACCGCCTCCACGACCTCGACCGGGTCGCCGGGCAGCCGCTGCAGCAGCCCCTGCCGGGCCAGCGTCGCCCGTCCCAGCCGGCGGTCGGACAGTCGTGGCACCGGGCGGCGGCCGGTCACGGGCGCACCCGCTGGGCCGTCGCGGCCAGGTACGCGGCACCGCGCGCCGACAGGCGGTACCCGACGTCGAGGCTGAGGGTGAGCCCCAGGTTCTTCAGCTTGCGCACGTCCACCTTGAACGGCAGCATCTCGCGCCCCAGCGAGGCGGCCAGGTCGCCGGCCCGCACCGCCGGGCGGCCGGCGATCAGCTGCAGCGTGCTCGCCGTCCACGGTCCGTGCGAGGACGCGCGGTCCAGGCGCGCCAGCCGCGCGTCGAGCGCCGCCACCTGGTCCGGCCCGAGGCGGTCGTCCGCGGCGAGCGCCGCGCGGGGGTCGGGGTCTGCCGCCGGCGCGACCTGCAGCCGGTACACCGGCCAGGCCTCGTCGCCGCGCAGGTCCGCGACCAGCTCGGCCACGGTCCGGTAGCCCGCGCGGCGTGCGTCGGCGGCACCGATGCGGTCGGCGCGGACGACGTCCACCCGCTCGACGCACAGCCGGCCGGCCGCGGTGCGGTAGACGTGCCCGGCGACGGCCTGGGCGCGACTCCACCGCCGGAACAGCAACGTCACCGAACCGTCGGCGATGCGGGGACCCATGCGGGCCGGAACGAGCACCCCACCATCCTGCCCGGGCGGGCCGGGTAGCGTCGCGGGGTGCCCGACTCCTTCTACCGCCGGCTCGGCCCGGACCGCTTCGAGTCCACCCCGTGGACGACCGGTCCGTGGGACCCCGCAGCTCAGCACGGCGGCCCGCCCAGCGCGCTGCTGGCCCGTGCGGTCGAGCAGCACCGACCGCGTCCCGAGGTCGTGGTCGCGCGGATGACCGTGGAGATCCTGCGTCCGGTCCCGGTGGGCGTGCTGGAGGTGACCGCGGAGACGCTGCGCCCCGGCCGCGCCGTCGAGATGCTCGGCGCGACCATGCGGGCCGACGGCGTCGAGGTCGCCAGGGCCACCGCGTGGCGGGTCCGGCGGACCGAGGCCACGACCGTCCCGGACCGGCACCCGGACCCGCCGGCCCTGCCGACCCACGGCGGGCTGGTGCTTCCGCCCGGGTGGGTGGACGGGTACCTGTCCGCAGTCGAGTGGCGCACGGCCAGGGGCTCGTTCACCGAGCCGGGCCCGGCGGCGCTGTGGACCAGGCTGCTGCACCCGCTGGTCGAGGGCGAGGAGCCGTCCGGGCTGCAGCGGGTGATGGCGGTCGCGGACAGCGGGAACGGCGTCTCGAGCGAGCTCGGCGTGCAGCAGTGGCTGTTCATCAACCCCGAGCTCACGGTCCACCTGCACCGCGACCCGGTCGGCGAGTGGGTGTGCCTGGACGCCACCACCGCGATCAGCCAGGGCGGGGTCGGCCTGGCCACGTCCGTGCTGTCGGACCTGGGCGGACCGCTCGGGGTCGGCGCGCAGTCGCTTCTGGTCACCCCTCGGCGCTGACTGCGGGGCCGAGGTGCTCGGCCAGGAACGCGAGCTCGAGCTCCGCGTGCCGCAGCCGCACGGCGACAGTGTTGGCGTGGTGCCCGGCCGGGTAGACGTGCAGGGTGACCCGGCCGCCGAGGCGGCGCAGCGTGTCCGCGTAGTGGCGCACCTGCCGGATCGGGCACGCGCTGTCGTACTCGCCGGCGATGAGCAGCACGGGGGCGCGCACCCGGTCGACGTAGGTGATGGGCGAGCGTTCGGCGTAGAGCTCGGGCAGCTCGGCCGGAGTCCCGCCCATGATGGCGACGTCGTAGGCCTGCTGCGGCGGTGAGCAGTCCTCGTGGCACAGCACCGAGTCGCAGACCGGGATGCCACCGATCACCGCGGCGAACCGGGTCGGTTCCAGCCCGGCGGCGAGCACCGACACGTACCCGCCCCAGGACCACCCCTCGATCGCCACCCGTGCGGGGTCGGTGACGCCGGTCTGCACGAGATGGTCCAGACCGGCCACGACGTCGGCGAGCTCGGGGAACCCGATGTCACCGCCGTGCAGGGCGGTCCGCCACGCCACCGTCGACCCGGTCGAGCCGCGGTAGTTCACCTTGGCGACCGCGTACCCGTGGTCGACGAGAGCCTGCTCCCACGGGTCGAGGTCGTCCGGGAAGGCCCACTCCGGCCCGCCGTGCACGAGCAGTGCGGTGGCGTACGGCGGCTGGTGGTCCGACGCGTCCGGGACGGTCAGCAGCATGTGCGTCGGACCGGCCGGACCGGCGAAGACCACGTTGCGGTGCGGGCGTCCGGGCGGTGGCGGCCGGCCGGCCGGCGCGAGCACGACCCGGCCGTCGACGGTGCGCACCCGCGGCGCGCGCTCCGCGGACTCCTCGCGCAGCCACACCTCGCCGTCCGGGCGGACGGCCGCCGCGCTCACCCAGCCCTGCGGGTCGTGCACGGGCGAGAGCGATCCGTCGGCGGTGTCCAGGCGGTGCAGCGTGCGCCGGCCGTAGCGCTCGTGCAGCAGGAGCAGCGCCCGTCCGTCCGGCCACCACCCGGCGACGTCGACGGGTCCGGGCAGGTCCAGCGGGAAGTCGCGACGGCCGGTGCCGGCCGACCACACACCCGGCCGCTCGATGCCGTCGAGCTCGTGCACGAACGCGAGCCGCTGGTCGCCCGGGACCGGCGACCACGCGGCCACCTTGAGGGTGCGGCCGACGTCCACCAGGTCGGCGAGCTCCGCACCGGTACCGACGTCGACCACGCGCAGCCCGAAGTGCAGGCTGTCGCCGCGCTCACTGTGCCGGTAGCACAGCAGCGTCCCGTCGGTGGACAGGCCGCCGTAGGCCTCGTTCTCCCACTCACGACCCAGCCCGGCCGGCGACCGGGACTCGTGCACCAGCCGCGGCGGGTCGTCGCCGGCGACGACCAGCACGCGGTACGTCGTGCCGTCGGCCAGCCCGAGCGCGATCGTGCCGGCCGCGACCGACAACCCCTGGGCCCAGCCGGTGCCCAGATGCGGGACGAGCGGTCGCGGCGGACCGGACCCGTCCTCGGCGGTGACGACCCACCGGCCGTCCTCGGCCCCGGTGTCGTCGGACCACCATGCGATTGCGGACCGGCCCGGTCCGCCGTCGAGCACGACCAACGACTCCACGCCGACCGCCTGGTCGGTCAGCCGGGTCGTCCGACCGTCACTCAGGTCGTGGCACCACGCCTGGACCGAACCGTCGGCATCGCTGACGAAGTAGAGGAGGTCCGGCCGTGCCGACGACCAGGACGGGAACGACACGAACGGCGCCTCGAACCGCTGCCGCCAGCGCTCGCCGCCGGGTTCAGCCACCCGTGGTCACCGGTTCGAGCAGGAACACCCGCAGGTCGCGTCCGCTGCGCACGGCATACGTGTCGTAGGCCGGCCACACCGCGACCACGAGCGGCCAGACCCGGGCCTTCTCCTGCGGTGCCGCCAGCCGTGCGCGGACCGGACGCACCTCGCCGCGGATCTCGACTGTCGCGGCCGGTTCGGCGAGCAGGTTCGTCGACCACGCCGGATGGTGCGGCTGACCCCAGTTGGACGCGACCACCACGATCGTCGATCCGTCCTGCGCGTACAGCAGCGGCACCTGCCGTGCAAGCCCGCTGGTGCGGCCGGTCGTGGTGAGCAGCAGCTCGGGCAGGACCTGCGGGCCGATGCCGCCGAGGCGTCCGCGCGAGAGCCGCTGCAGGGCCCGGTCGACCGGGACGAGCGCGCGACCGACGCGGGCGAACCACGGCCGGTGTCCCAACCGTTGCAGCATGCTCGCGTACCGGTGCACGCGCGGCAGGCTAGCCGGTCGCCGTCGCGCCACCGCGGGAGGCCGCCGGCCCTCTGGGGTGAGACGTCGCCGACGCCCCTCCCGCGGTAGCTGCAAGAGCGCGCCCCGGTGGTCGCGACCGGCCGGCTCCGGGCAGGTGTTCGGAGCCGTCGGGGCGACGGATTGGTCGTTCTCCGAGGGCTCGCGGGCCTGCTGCGAAGTGCTTGACGAACGAGTCCGCGACCCTTTGAATGGCGATGCCTCAGGGGTGAGACACGACCGGTCCGGTCGGTGGACGTCCCCCTTGGTCGGGGTTCGTGCACCCGATCCAGAGGAGAAGGCGATGTCGAACCCCGAGCAGTCCCAGCACGTGCAGCGGGCCGGGAGCCCGCAGCCCCCCGACGACGCGGACGTGTCCGGCCCGCGCGTCCCCGGCCACCCGAGCCGGCGTCAGGTCATCGCCGGCGCCGGTGTCGGTCTGGGCCTCGTCGCGTCGGGCGCGCTCGCGGGTGCCGCCGGCGGCGCGGTGCTCGGCTCCGGTGCGGCTCCGGCCGGCTCCGGCGGCGGGGCCCCGGCCGGCGACGTGGTCGCGCACGTGCGCGACGCGTCCACCGGTGACATCGACGTCTTCTTCGGCGACCAGCAGGTGCGCATCAGGGACCGGGCCGTCGCGGCCCGCCTCGCCGCCGTCACCCGCTGACCACTCCCACCAGACCCGCACCTGACCCTGTGAGGTTCCGTCATGTCGTCACACCGCGAAGCGCCCGAGATCTCCAAGGACCCGGTCGCCGACAACACCGACCTGTACGCGTTCGTCAGCCCGGACGCGCCCAACACCGTCACGCTCATCGCCAACTTCATCCCGCTGCAGGGACCCGACGCCGGCCCGAACTTCTACGAGTTCGGTGACGACGTGCGGTACGCCATCCACGTCGACAACAACGGCGACGGCAAGCCCGACGTCAGCTACTGGTTCACCTTCACGACCAAGCTGCGCAACACGGACACGTTCCTGTACAACACCGGGCCGATCACGTCGCTGACCTCGACCAGCTGGAACCGGCGGCAGTTCGCCAAGGTGGTGCGCGAGGACAAGCACGGGCTGCACACGCTCGGCTCCAACCTGGCCTGCCCGCCGTGCAACATCGGCCCGCGGTCCACGCCGAACTTCCCGGCGCTCGCCGCCGCCGCGACGCACAACGTCGGTAGCGGGGTCTCGGTCTACACCGGGCAGCGCTCGGAAGGGTTCTTCGTCGACCTCGGCTCCATCTTCGACCTGGGCACCCTGCGGCCGTTCCAGAACCTGCACCTGATCCCCAGCGCCGCCGCCGTCGGCGTCAACGGCACCAAGGACCTCAACGTGCACAGCATCGCGATCCGGGTGCCGATCGCGCAGCTCACCAGCAACGGCAGGACCCCGTCGGACCCGGCCGACCCCAAGGCCGTCCTGGGCGTGTGGTCGGCCGCGTACCGGCACAAGGTCACCGTCCGCGGCGGCAGCGACGGCCAGGACGTCGGCACCGGTCCCTGGGTGCAGGTCTCCCGGCTGGGCAACCCGCTGTTCAACGAGGTCATCGTCCCGATGGCCGACAAGGACCGGTGGAACCTGCTCCCGCCGTCGGCCGACAGCGCGTTCGCGCAGTACGTCACCCAGCCTGAGCTGGCCGGCCTGCTGCCGGTGCTGTACCCGGGGGTGTTCCCGCACCTGGCCGCGTACAGCAAGCCGCGAGCGGACCTGGCCGCGATCCTGCTGACCGGCATCCCGGGCGGCATCATCGGCGGTTTCCAGAACTTCACCGGCACGACGCAGGCGGACATGCTGCGCCTGAACACGGCGATCGCGCCGTCGTCGTCGCCGAACCAGTTCGGGCTGCTCGGCGGCGACCTGGCCGGCTTCCCCAACGGGCGCAGGGTCGCGGACAACGTGGTGGCCATCGAGCTGCGCGCGATCGCCGGTGTCACCATCCCGCTGGTCGACCCGTCGTTCACGCCGGACGGCGCCGCGGCGCTGCTCACCGACGGGCTGTCGGCGGCGTCGCTGGACATCCCGTACCAGGCGACGTTCCCGTACCTCGGCGTGCCGCACAGCGGGTACGAGACGCCGGCGGCATGAGCGCCGTCGGCGTGCACGAGGACGAGCACCTGCACGAGCACCCGCACGAGCACGCCGGATCCGCACGAGCACCGGCACGTCCCGCAGGCCGGGGCGGTCCTGGACATCGGCGGCTCGGTGGGGGCGCTGCTCGTGCACTGCCCGCCGGACCTGGAGGGCACCGAGATCCAGCTCTACGACGCGGACGGGACGCTGCGCACGCACACCGAGGTGCACCGGCGTACGACGGCTGGGCGGCTGTCGTACTCCGGGCTCTTCCCGGCACTCACCGCGGGGGAGTACCGGGTCGAGCTGCGCCCGGGAGAGCTGGCGCTGCCGGTGCGCGTGGCCGGCGGGAAGGTGGCCGTCCTCGACGCCCGCTGACCCGTCGGCTGTGGGTGCGGGGCTCGTCAGCGGCGGGGGACGACCAGGGCGTCGACGGCGACGGCGCCGTCGGGACCGCACAGCAGCGGGTTGACGTCCAGGGCCTCGACGGCGTCGCCGAGCTCGGCGGCCAGCGCCGACAGCGCGACCACCGCGTCCACCACGGCGGCGACGTCGGCCGCGGGGTCGCCGCGCACCCCGTCGAGCATCGGGCGCACCCGCAGCCGTCCGAGCAGGGCGGCGGCCCGCCCGCGGTCCACCGGGGGGATCGCGAGCGCGCGGTCGTGCAGGAGCTCGACCAGCACGCCGCCGGCCGCGACCAGCAGCAACGGGCCGAGCTGCGGGTCCTGCACGAGCCCGAGCGCGATCTCCACCCCCGTCGGCACCATCGTGGCCACCGACACCCGGGGACCGAGCCGTCCGGCGACGTCGAGGTACGCCGCGCGCACCTCGCCCGCGGCCCCGAGCCCGAGCACGACCCCGCCGGCGTCGGACTTGTGCGCGACGGCCGGCTCGTCGGTCTTCAGCACGACCGGGTAGCCCACCGCCTCGGCTGCGGCGACGGCGCCGTCCAAGTCGGCGGCCGTCCGCGTCGCGGCCACCCTGATCCCGTAGTCGGCCAGCAGCTCGAGCCCGTCGGCCGCGCTGGGCGTACCGGCGGCCAGCCGTGCCCGCCACCGGGCCGCACGTACTTCGTCGACCGCCGGCGCGACCACGGGCGGCCGGGCGCGCAGGTCGCGCAGCTCCAGCAGGTGCCGCAGCGCGAGCATCCCGGTCCGCGTGCCTTCCAGCACCGGCACGCCGCCGGCCCGGAGCAGGTCCGCGGACGGCTGGTGCACCGAGCTGTGCGCGTTGCTCAGCAGCACGACCGGCTTGTCGGTCCCGGCGGCCGCGTCGAACGCCGCCTCCAGGTACGCCTGCTCGCCGTCGTACTCGCGCACCAGGTCCACCCCGAGCGCCACGGCGGCGACGGCGGGGTCGGCCGCGAGCAGCGACAGCGCGTCGCCGAACAGGGTCCGGGTGTCCCGGCCGGTGCCCCAGACGTCGAGGGGGTTCGCCGGTTCCAGACCGGGGTCGAGCAGCTCGCCGAGCGCGCCGAGGGTCGGGGCGGACAGCGTTCCGAAAGCGAGCCCCACGGCGTCCGCGACGTCGACCGCCAGTGCCCGCTCGGCACCCGAGTCGTGCACGGTGGCGACGCCGCCGGCCGCGGCCCGGCGGCCGCCGGCGAGCAGCTCCACCGTGTCGCACATCTCGTCGAGGTCGTCGACCCGCAGCACCCCGTACGCGTCGAACAGCGCCTCGTACGCGCCGTCCTCGCCGGCCAGCGCGCCCGAGTGCGCGGCCACCATCTGCCGGGCCATGCCGGACCGGCCGACCTTGAGCGCGACGACGGGGACGTCGGCGTCGGCCGCCCGCGCCAGCGCCGAGCGGAAGCCGCCGGGGTCCCGCACGGTCTCCATCAGCAGCGCCACCACCCGCGTCGTCGGCTGGTCCAGCGCGTAGTGCAGGTAGTCGGCCAGCGTCGTGACGTACTCCTGCCCGGCCGACACGACCAGGTTGAAGCCGATCCCGCGACGGTTGCGCAGCAACGCCGAGAACGCCGAGCCGGAATGGCTCAGGAACGTCACCGGGCCGCGCGGGGGGACCTCGTTCTCCTGGTACCCGAGCGCGCGGACCCCGGCGTCGAGGTTCCAGAAGCCCATGCAGTTGCCGCCGCACACGGCCATGCCGGCGTCGCGGGCGATCGCGGCGAGCCGCTCCACCAGCGGGGCGCGGCCCTCCCGCGGCGGCTCGAAGCCGCTCGCGTACACGACCGCCGACCTGGCCCCGGCCTCGGCGGCCGCGTGCAGCTGGGCCTCCAGCGCCGGGTTGGGCACGCCGAGCATCACCAGGTCCACCGGACCGTCGACGTCGGCGAGCGTCGGTAGGCAGCGCAGCCCGGCCACCTCGTCGTAGCGCGGGTTAACCGGGACCACGCGAACGCCCGGGTCACCGGCGCAGATCTCGGCGACCAGCTGGGCGCCGAACGATCCCGGCCGGGTGCTGGCCCCGACGACCGCGACCGTCCGCGCCTCGAGCATGGCGCGGACGGCCGGGTCGACCACTGGATCGGGTGGCGCAGCGGGCAGCGGCAGGGTCACTTACCCGGCCGCAGGCGGTTGCGCACCGACTTGCGGTCCGACAGGGCCGCACGCGCGGCCTGGTAGCCGGGGATGCCGCACACGCCGCCGCCCGCGTGGGTGGCGGAGCTGCCGTTGTACAGACCCTTGACCGGCGTGCGGTAGTCGGCGTAGCCGGGTGCCGGTCGCATGTGGAACAGCTGCTCCAGCGAGAGCTCGCCGTGGAAGATGTTCCCGCCGATGAGGCCGTACTCCTCCTGCATCTCGTTCGGTCCGACGATGTCGCGGTGCATGATCGAGCTGCGGAAGCCGGGGGCGACCTCCTCGTAGCAGTCGACCATGCGGTCCGCGTACGCCTCGAGCTCGTCCTTGTGCGGTTCGTCGGC
This sequence comes from uncultured Actinomycetota bacterium, assembly GCA_963771835.1. Lineage (GTDB taxonomy): Bacteria > Actinomycetota > Actinomycetes > Prado026 > Prado026 > CAVQCJ01. Next base: position 760,194 of record CAVYVA010000001.1, on the reverse strand, counting down.
CCACTCCTGCGGGACCCACTGCGTGAACAGCGACATGATGTGCACGCCCTCGGGTGCCAGCGTCTTGTCGAAGGTCGTCGGGATGACGCTGTCCGAGAACGGCCGCAGGGCCGGCCGGCCCTCGCGGGCGTCCTGGAACGCCCGCTCGATGTACTCCACCGACGGCGCCATCTCGACCGAGCCGGTGTGGTGCGTCTGCTGGTTGCTGCCGGGGTCGGCGGTGAAGTTCGGCAGCTCGGCGAGCGCCAGGTTGATCTTGACGACACCGCTGCGCGTCTTCCACGTCTGGATGTCGCGGACGAACGTGCCCGGCAGGTCGGCGGCGTCCAGCTGCTTGAGGAACGCCGTCTTCGGGTGCAGCGTGGTGACCACCAGGGGAGCGTGCAGCTCGTCGCCGTTCTCCAGTGCCACCCCGGCGACCGCGCCGTCGCGGACCAGCGTGCGCTCGACCCGCGAGTTCACCCGGATCTCGGCGCCGAAGTCGCGCGCTGCCGACTCGATCGCGGCCGAGATGCCGCCCATGCCGCCCTCGGGGTAGCCCCAGCTGCCCAGGTGGCCGTCGCCGACGTCGCCGATCGAGTGGTGCGCCATGACGTACGCGGTGCCGGGCTCGCACGGTCCGGCCCAGGTGCCGATGACGCCGTTGACCGCCAGCATCGACTTGATCTGCGGCGACTCGAACCAGTCGTCGAGCAGGTCGGCGATGCTCATCGCCATCAGCCGGGTGACGTCTCCGATCGTGCGGACGTCCAGCCCCTTGTGCCGCCAGGCCAGTCGCAGCAGCTTGGACAGGTCACCGGGGTGGTGCGAGCCGACGTTCGGCGGGACCTGCATCAGGAGCGGGCCGAGCACGTCGGCCAGGCCGCCGAGCCACGCGTCCCACTGCGGCATCGCGTCGGCGTCCTTCTTGGACCACTTCGCGATCTCGTCGTAGTTGCGCTTGGAGTCGTCCGCGAAGATCTGGATCGAGCCGCCCTCGGGGAACGCCTGGTAGTAAGGGCCCATGGGGTAGACCTTGTAGCCGCGTCGGTTCAGCTCGAGGTCGCGGATGATCGTCGGCGGCATCAGGCTCATCACGTACGAGAGCCGGGTGACCTTGAGCTCGGGGGCGTCGGGCCATGGGCTCTCGGTGGTCGCCGCGCCGCCGGTCTTGTGCCGGGCCTCCAGGACGACGGTGCGCGCACCGGCCTTGGCCAGGTAGGCGGCCGCCACCATCCCGTTGTGCCCGCCGCCGACAACGATCGCGTCGTACGTCTGCGCCATCCCACACATCCTCGCGTTTCGGCTCGGTACCGGCCGCGCGCCGCCGAGGTGACCGGCGACGACGGGCGGAACTGAGCTCCGGGTCTTTGACTGAACGTTCAGTCTAACGGGCTGCTATGCTCCGCGGTCAAGGGTCGAGCGTGGTCCAGCACCGGCCCGTTCGCATGTTCCCGGACGCGAAGGCAGGGACGCGCAGTGGCCGAGGCCGCCAGCGACGACCGGCGCGAGCAGATGCTGCGGGCGGCCATCGACGTGATCGCCGAGCGCGGTTTCCCGGAGACCCGGATCTCCGACATCGGCCGCCGGGTCGGTGCGAGCAGCGCGCTGGTCATCTACTACTTCGGCACCAAGGACCGCCTGCTCACCGACGCGCTGCGCTACTCCGAGGACCTGTTCTACGCCGAGGCCGCCCGCCGGCTGGACGCCATCGACGGGGCGAGGGACAAGATCGAGGCCCTGGTGCAGATGAGCTGCTCCAACGGCGGCACCGACGGTCTGCCGGGGTCATGGCTGCTCTGGCCGGACCTGTGGGCGCAGGCCGTGCGGCATCCCGAGGTGTCCAAGGACCGCGAGGAGCTCGACCAGCGCTGGCGCGAGAAGGTGGCCGAGATCGTGCGCGCCGGTGTCGCCAGCGGCGAGTTCGCGGCTGTCGACGTCGACGACTTCACCCTGGTCCTGACCGGGCTGCTGGACGGCCTCGCGGTCCAGGTGGCCCTCGGCGACCCGACGGTCAGCCCCGAGCGCGCGACCGAGGTCACCATGCGCCTGGTCGCCAGGGAGCTCGGCTTCGACTGGGTGCCTGCCCGGGTGGCCCCCGGGTCCACGTCCCGCCCGTCGGCTCAGCGGGTCAGGTCGGCAGCAGCCTCAGCGCGTCGGCCGGCAGGTGGACGCTGACCGGAGCGCCCTGCTCCCACTCGGTCACGCCGTTGGAGTTCGGCACCAGCGCCTGGACCGACGCCCCCGGCGCCAGGCGCACGTAGACCTGCGTCGTCGAGCCCAGGAACACGCACCGCTCGACCATCCCGGGCACCCGGTTCGGACCGGAGTCGCCGAACGGCAGCAGCGCGATCCGCTCCGGCCGCAGCACGACCCGGGCCGGACCCTTCTCGTGGTCCTGCGCGGAGGTGCACCGCAGCGTGACTTCGCCGAAACGCACCGCGGCGCCGTCGTCGTCGGCCTCGAGCACGTCCACGTCGAGCAGGTTCGAGACCCCGAGGAAGTCCGCGACGTAGGCGGACGCCGGCTCGGTGTACACCTCGGTGGGGCTGCCGACCTGCTCGATCAGACCGTCGGCCATCACGGCCAGCCGGTCGGACATGGTCAGCGCCTCCTCCTGGTCGTGCGTCACGTAGACGAACGTGATGCCGACCCGCTCCTGCAGCGCCTTCAGCTGGATCTGCAGGCTCTTGCGCAGCTTGGCGTCCAGCGCGCCCAGCGGCTCGTCCAGCAGCAGCACCTTGGGCCCGAGCACGAGCGCCCTGGCCAGCGCGACCCGCTGCTGCTGCCCGCCGGACAGCGTCAGCGGCTTCTGCTTGGCCCGCTGCTCCATCTCGACCAGCGCGAGCGCCTCGCCGACCCGGCGCCGGACCTCGTCCTTCGTGGCGTTGACGTACTTGAGCCCGAACGCGACGTTGTCCCAGACCGACATGAACGGGAACAGCGCGTAGTTCTGGAAGACGGTGTTGACCGGTCGCCGGTGCGGGGCCACGTGCGCGACGTCGACGCCGTCCAGCAGGATCTTGCCCTTGGTCGGCTCCTCGAAGCCGGCGATCATGCGCAGCGTCGTGGTCTTCCCGCAGCCCGAAGGGCCGAGCATCGAGAAGAACTCCCCGCCGGGGATGTCCACGTCGATGCCGCGCACCGCGTGGAACTCACCGAACGACTTCTCCAGCCCGACGAGCCGGATCTCGCCGCCTGCCACGCTCAGGCCACCGATCCGGATCGAGGGGCCGACGGGGCGGTGGCTGTGACGCTGGTCTGGGGGGTCTGGGTCATGTCCGTCCCGGTGTCGTGGGATTCTCAGGAACTCGTCCGAGGCTTCTCAGGAACCGTGCAGGGGCGTGCTCAAGAGTGTTCGCCGCGACCGCACGCACCAATGCGGTCACGAGATGGTTGAAAGGGTTGACTGAACGTTCAGTTTATGCGACCTTCCAGCCGTTCGGCAAGGACCCCCGAGACTCTCGGTCGAACGAACACGAGGAGACCCACGTGCCCCGAACGTCCGGATCGCCCCGGCCCTCCCAGCACCCACGACCGTACTCCGAGGGGGTCAGCCGCCGGGCCTTCTTGGCCAGGAGCGCCGCCACCGCCGCCGCGTTCCCGAGCGCGGCTGCCTTCCTGGCGGCCTGTTCGAAGTCCAGCGGCTCGGGCGGCGCAGCGGCGCCGACCTCGACGTTCTCGGTCGCGAGCCCCGACCACCCGGTCAAGTGGGACATCGCCCCTGACAACAAGCCGATCGCGGACGGGCTCCCGCCCGAGCAGAACGCGACCGTCAACATCTACACGTACACCGACTACGTCGACCCGGCCGCGCTCAAGGCGTTCGAGAAGAAGTACAAGCAGTACAACGTGAAGTGCACGATCACGACGTTCGAGGACACCACCGAGGCGCTCGGCAAGATCCGCTCCGGCGGCGTCCAGGCGGACATCTTCAACCCGAGCTACGACCAGATGGGCAAGCTGGTCAAGGGCGCCCTGCTCTCGCCGCTCAACCACAGCTACATCCCGAACATCTCCAACGTCTGGCCGACCTTCTCGAACCCGTTCTACGACCAGGAGTGGCGCTACACGATCCCGTACACCGTCTACACCACCGGGATCGCCTGGCGGACCGACAAGGTCAGCGAGGACATCGGCGCCCGCCCGAACCCGTACGACGTCTTCTGGGACCCCCAGTACGCCAAGAAGCTGTCCGTGCTCGACGACTACCACACGACCATGGGCATGGTCGCGATGCGCAACGGCTTCGACATCAACACCGCCGACGACAAGCAGCTCGCGACCATCCACCAGCAGCTGACCCAGATGAACCAGGTCACCTCGCCGAAGGTGAACGTCACCGACTACCAGGACATCCCCACCGGCGTGGTCAACCTCTGCCACGCCTGGTCCGGGGACGCCTTCAACATGCTCTCGTACATGCCGCAGGGGCAGAGCCCGGACGTCCTGCGGTACTGGTTCCCGTCCGACCCGACCAAGGGCGAGGTCGACAACGACCTGTTCGTCATGCTCCGGATGACGAAGAACCCGGTCATGACCCACATGTTCCTCAACCACCTGCTCGACTACGACACGGCGTACGGGAACTTCATGTTCAGCGGCTACCAGCCGCCGCAGACGAAGATCGTCCCGTCCGCGCTGGTGGCCGACGGGACCATCCCGAAGAACCTCGAGACGGTCGTGGTCGAGGAGTCGCTGTTCAGCAAGGGTCAGCGCCTGCTCGAGCTGCCGCCGGCCGTGGACGCGAAGTGGCAGGCGATCTGGCAGCAGTTCAAGGCCGGCGCCTAGATGCTGAGGCGGCGCCTGTACTGGCCAGCGTTCGCCGCACCGGGGATCGTCTGGCTGGTCCTGCTGTTCGTCCTTCCGCTGTACGTCGTCCTGTGCCTGGCCTTCGGCACGCTCGACCCGATCTTCCTGTCGCCGACGCCCACCTGGAACCCGCTGCAGTGGGACAGCACCGAGTTCCAGTACGTGTTCTCGCACATCTTCGGCGCGGACGGGTTCTTCGGCCCCGCGATCTGGCGGACCCTGGTGTTCGTCGTCATCGCCAGCCTGGGCTGCCTGCTGATCTCCTACCCCGTCGCGTACTACGTGGCGCGGTTCGGCGGCCGGCGCAAGGGGCTGATCCTGGCACTGCTGATCGCTCCGTTCTGGATCAGCTACATGATGCGCATGCTGGCCTGGGTCAACCTGCTGCAGATCGACGGCTGGGTGAACAAGGCGCTCAGCCTCGGCGGGGTCTTCGACGTCCAGATCGCGTGGCTGGACGGGCGGCCGCTGACGGTGGTGCTCGGCCTGATCTACGGCTACGTGCCGTACATGATCCTGCCGCTGTTCGCGGGGCTCGACCGGATCGACGACAGCACCCTCGAGGCGGCCCGCGACCTCGGCGCCTCGAGGCTGTCCACGTTCCGCCGGGTGACGCTGCCGTTGAGCAAGCCGGCCGTGGCCGCCAGCCTGCTGCTCGTCACGCTGCCGATGGTCGGCGACTACTTCACCAACGACCTGCTGTCCGCCTCGCCGAGCACCGCGATGTTCGGCAACCTCATCAACAACGCGATCCAGGTGCCCTCGCAGGTCGGCCAGGGCGCCGCGTTCCTGGTCATCATGTTCGTGGTGCTGCTGGCGCCGATGCTCTACTACGTGCGGATGACCAACCGTGTCGAGGGGGAGACGGTGTGAGCGGGATCGAGACCCAGTCCGCCATCGGCGCGCTGTCGGTCATCCGCGACGAGGACGAGCTCTCCGGCGGCGCCGGCGGCGGGCGCAGCAAGTACTTCGGCAACCCCTGGCGCAAGCCGCGCGTGCTCGCGCTGGTCACCTGGCTCTACCTGGCGTGGTCGCTGCTGCCGGTGGCCATCGCCATCCTGTTCTCCTTCAACGCCGGCAAGTCGCGAACCACCTGGCAGGGCTTCTCGTTCCGCTGGTACTGGGGCGACCCGAACCTGTCGGTGTGGCACGACCCGAGCCTGCACCACGCGCTCTGGCAGACGCTCGTGCTCGGCGTGTTCACCACGGTCGTCGCAGTGCCGCTCGGCGTGGCGTTCGCGCTCGGCCTGGACCGCTGGCACGGTCGGCTGCCGCAGGCGTGGAACTTCACCATGCTCATGTCCTTCGTCGTGCCGGAGATCGTCCTCGGCGTCTCGCTGTTCTTCGTCGTCACCCAGATGGCCACCCCGCTGCACGCCGGCACCGTCGGGCAGATCGTCGGGCTGGTCACCTTCCAGATGTCCTACCCGGTGATCATCGTGCGGGCCCGGCTGCTCACGATCGGCAAGCAGTACGAGGAGGCGGCCGCCGACCTGGGCGCGTCCCGGATGAACGCCCTGCGGCGGGTGCTGTTCCCGATGCTGTTCCCGGCCATCTTCGCCAGTGCCGTGCTGGTCTTCGCCGACGTCATCGACGACTTCGTCATCGTCCAGAAGCTGTCCTCGGGCGGGGACACCGAGTCGGTCGCGGTCAAGATCTACAACACGGCCCGCGGCGCACCCACGCCGGCGCTCAACGCGCTGGCCACGCTACTGCTCGTCGCGGCGTTCATCGCCATCGCCCTCGGCTACCTCGGCTACCGGGCCCTGACCCGCGGCGAAGGGAACGCCTCGCTGGGCTCGTTCGCCGGGCAGGTCTAGCCGCGCCGCCAAGCCTCCCGGAGGCCGACCCGGGCACCGGTGTGCAGGACCGCCCCCTCGTACAGGCGCGCCGCCACCCGGACCAGCCAGACCACCGCGACCAGCATCAGCCCGACCGACAGCGCCAGCTGCCAGCCGGGCATGGTCCCGGCGGCGACCCGCGGCGGGCTCACCAGCGCGCTGAACGGCGGGACGACCGAGAGCACGGACGTCAGCGTGGAGTCGGGCTCGTTGGAGGCGTAGATGCCGGCCAGGAAGCTCACCAGCAGCAGCATCGTCACCGGCGTGGTGACGTTCTGCACCTCCTCCTGGCGGGACACCCGGGCGGCCGACGCCGCGAACACGCCCGCGTAGAAGGAGTACCCGAGCAGGAACCAGCCGACAACGACACCGAGCACGCCGACCGCCTCACCGGTCAGCTGCAGCCCGCCGGAGAGCCGTCCGGCCGTCACGGCGACCGCGCCGAGCAGCAGCAGCTGCACGAGCCCGAGCAGCCCGATGCCGACGATCTTCCCGGTCAGCAGCACCCGCGGCCGCACGGTGGCCAGCAGCAACTCGACGACCCGGCTGGCCTTCTCCTCGACCACACCGACGGCGACCCAGAATCCGTAGCCGACGATCTGGCCGTACAGCACGATCGTGGCGACGAACGCGATCGTCTTGCGCTGGTCGGACTGCGGGTCGTCCGGGGTGGCGGTGCTGACGTGCAGCGGCGGGACGGCCAGCGCCTGCTCGACCTTCGTCGGGTCGATCCCGGCAGCCGTGAGGGCCGCCGCGCCGGCCACCTGGCGGTACGCGGCGTCCAGCACCGCCAGCAGGGCCGGGTCCGGCCGGGTCCTGGCGATCACGGTGCTGCCGTCCAGCAGCGCGTCGACGTCCCCGCGGTCGGCCGCGGCCCGGTTCGCGGCCGCGTCGCCGGCCGGCACTACGACGACGTCGAGGCCGCTCGCCTGCGCCTGGCGGTGCACGGCGGCCGACACGGTGACCGCGTCCTGGCCGCTGACGATGACGCGGGACTTCCCGCCGCCGCCGAGCAGCTGGGGCAGCACGACCACCGCGAGCAGGATGAGCGCGCTGACCGCGGTCGAGATGAGGAACGAGCGCTCGCGGATCCGTTCGACGAACTCGCGCGTCGCGACCAGCCGTACGCCGGTCCGGAAGCCGACCGGGGCGGGCGCCTTCGCCGGCTCGGTCGGTCCGTCGCTCATGCCCCGACCACCTCGCGGAACAGCTCGGCGAGCGTCGGCTCGAGCGGGGTGAACGCCCGGACCGGACCCGCGAGCCTGGCGGCCTCGAGCACGGACTGGTCGTCGGTGCCCGGATCGAGGTCGAGCAGCACCACGTCCCCGTCGACGGCGGCGACCCGGGTCCCGGGCAGGGCGCCCGCCCAGCCCGGGTCGGCGTCGACCTCGACCAGCAGCCGCCGCGCGGCACCGTCCGGCCGACCGGCGGTGCGCAGCTCGGGCACGGTCCCGGTGGCGACCATGCGGCCGGCCTGGATGATGCCCACGGCGTCGCACAGCCGCTCGACCAGGTCCAGCTGGTGGCTGGAGAAGACGACCACTGCTCCGGCGTCGACCCGGGCCCGTAGCACCGCCGCGAGAACGTCGACGCCGACCGGGTCGAGCCCCGAGAAGGGCTCGTCGAGGACCAGCACGGTCGGGTCGTGCACGAGCGCAGCCGCGAGCTGGACCCGCTGCTGGTTGCCGAGCGAGAGCGCCTCCACCCGGTCCTGTGCACGCTCGGCCACCGCCAGGTCGGCCAGCCAGCGGTCCGCGGCCCGGCCGGCCACGTCCGGCGCCGGCGCCGTGCAGCCGGGCCAGGTACACCAGGTGGTCGTGCACGCGCATCTTCGGGTACAGCCCACGCTCCTCGGGCATGTAGCCGAAGCGCGCGCGGGTGGCCGGGTCGAGGTCGCGGCCGCCCAGGCGCACCGACCCCGAGTCGGCGGCGAGCACGCCGAGCACGATCCGCATCGCGGTGGTCTTGCCTGCGCCGTTGGTCCCGACGAAGCCGAACATCTGGCCCGGCCGGACCGCGAAGCTGAGCCCGTCCAGGGCCACTGTGTCGCCGAACCGCTTGTACAGCCCGTCGATCTCCAGCACGCGGTCGACCCTACTGGCCGTCGGCGGGAGGCGAGGGGGACGTCCCGTCGACCCGGCGCAGGGTGGCGGCGTAGCGGCGCGCCCGGTCGACGTAGCCCTGAGCCGAGGCGGCGAACGCGCCGGGCTCGACCGTGTCGGGGACCACGACGGCCGGCACCCCGCGGGCGGTGGCCAGCGCCGGGACCACCGTCCCGGGCGGCAGCACCGCTCCGGCCGCCACGAGCGCTCCGGCACCCACGCGGACGCGCTGCAGCAGCACCGACCCCGACCCCACCAGGGCGCCGTCCTCGACCACGCAGCCCTCCAGGTGGGCCAGGTGTCCCACCACGCACCCGGCACCGACGACGGTGTCCAGCGTGCCGCCCACGTGCACGACCACGCCGTCCTGGATCGACGTGCGCGGCCCGATGACGATCCGGCCGCCGTCGCCGCGCAGCACGGCCCCGGGCCAGATGCTCGCCTGCGGGCCGACGCTGACCCGGCCGATGAGGACCGCGTCCGGGTGCACGTACGCCAGCGGGTCCACCAAGGGGACGTCGTCCCCGAGGGCGTAGACGGGCACCTGGTCGCCTCCCGGTCTCCTCCTGCGCCCGGCGGTCCGGGTCGCTCCGGGCGGCGTGCCGAGTGGCGGCCCGGCCCGGTTTGCCGTATGTCTACCGTGCCACCGGTCACCCGGCGAGGGCCGGTCGTCCGAGCGCCCGGAAGCTCCGACGGGCGCCCGGGCCGTCATTAGGGCATGATCTGCCCGGCTCCGGGCACAAACTGGGGTGGCCGGGCGTTGCACGAGCCGGACCGGGCAGATGTGGCCTGGTCCGGGTCGGACCGAGAGCGATTCCGTAGCCGATCTGCAGCACAGAACGCACCGAAGACGACCGATACAGCGAGCACACGAACCGCGGAGGGGCTCACCCAGTGGCGACCGACTACGACACCCCGCGCAAGACAGACGACGAGCTGGCCGAGGACAGCCTCGAAGAGCTGAAGGCCAGGCGCGTCGACGCCTCCTCGGGCGCGGTCGACGCGGACGAGGCGGAGGCGGCCGAGAGCTTCGAGCTGCCGGGCGCCGACCTGTCCAACGAGGAGCTGTCGGTCCGGGTGCTCCCGCGCCAGGCCGACGAGTTCACCTGCTCGCGATGCTTCCTGGTCCACCACCGCAGCCAGCTGGCCAAGGAGGTCGGCGGCCAGCCGGTCTGCCAGGAGTGCGCCGCCTGAGCGTGGGGCATGCTTGAGCCCGTGACGGAGACCGAGCCGGACCCGGAGCGCGAGCTCGCGGAGATCCTCGGCACGATCGCCGGCGGGGGGTCGTCCGGGAGCCAGTCGGGGCGGCGCGGCCGTCGCAGCGCGCGCGACTGGTCGCGGCTGATGCGGCAGCTCGGCCTCGCGATGACGACCTCGGGTCGCCGCGCCGGTGTCGCCGCGGTGACCAGCGGTCGCTGGCTGGCCGACGTCGTCGTCGACGCCGCACCGCGCATCCCCGTCCGCGACCTGGAGACGCTGCGTGCGCACCATCCGGGTCTGGAGGGCGAGCTGCTGGCCGACGCGGTCGTGGCCAGCGCGGTCAAGGCGACCATGGCCGTAGGGCTGGGCGGCGGCGCGGTCACCGGGATCCAGTGGACGGTGCCGGTCACCCTGGTCGCGATCCCGGTCGAGCTCGCTGTCGAGATCTCCGCGGTGGCCGCGATCGAGATCAAGCTGGTCGCCGAGCTGCACGCGATCTACGGCGTCCCGGTGCACGGCTCCGGCACCCAGCGGGGCGCCGCCTACGCGCTGTCGTGGGCCAACCGCCGTGGCGTGAACCCGTTGGAGCCCGCCACGATGACCGCGGCGCTCGGCGTCGTCACCCGCCGCCGCGTGCAGCGCCGGCTGCTGGTGCGGGCCGGGCGCGGGATCGGCACCCTGGCCCCGCTGATGCTCGGCGCGGCGTACGGCGCGTACAGCAACCGCAAGCAGACCCTCATGCTGGCCGACTCGCTGCGCGGCGACCTGCGCCGCCGGCCGATGATGACCGCGCTGACCGGGCACGCGGTGAGCCGGCTGCTGGAGCCGGGCGTACGAAGGCTGGTCGGGTCGACCAGCCGACCACTCGGCGGAACGCCCGGAGCGTTCCACCCGGGGACGCCTCAGGCGCGCACGGCCGCCCGGCGGCCCTTGAACGAGTTCGCCTTCCGCTGGACCAGCAGCCGGGCCACTCCGACCAGCGCGCCGGTGGCCATCGAGAACATGACCGCCTCGGCGGTCGAGACCCGGGGGTCGGCAGGGTCGGCCGGCACCGCCTTGCCGGACGCGGCGACCCAGACGACGTTCACGAACCTCCGGGCGACCATCGCCGCGGCGATGCCGCCGATGACGAACACCGCCTCGGAGACGAAGGGGTTCGTTTCCCGTCCGGCCATCAGTCGCACCATCCCGTCGGCTCGGTCCTGCACCGTCGGGGGTCAGCCTGCCCCATCTGGACCGTCGGCGACATCCGCACCCCCGGCGCCACCCGAGCGGGGGCCGGCGGCCAGGCCCGCGGCCCGGCCGGTCACGGCGGCCAGCACGGCGGGCCGGCGGGTCGAGACGTACCAGTACGGAGCGGGGTCCGCCGGGTCGTCCAGGTCCACCCGGACGGCCGTCGGCACCCAGGGCCGGAGCAGCAGGAACGCGCGGGCGTCGGCCTGCGGACCGCGCAGCGCACGGGCCGCCGCGGCGTCGAGCGCGGTGACCGCGGATACGACGGTCAGCGGGAGCCGCGCCCGTCCTGCGACCAGCAGCCCGGCGCCGACCTCGACCCGGGCTGCGCTGGTGACCAGGACCCACCCGAAGAAACCCTCGACCAGCACGAACGTCGCGAGGCCGGCGAGCAGCCCGAGCGGGTAGCCGACTGCCACCGCCGCCGACGCGACGATCGCGGTGGTGACCAGGCACCACGACAGCGGCGCCCACAGCCGCTCCGAGTATCGGTCGCGTTCCGGGGAGCCGTCACCCGCAGGGGCCGCGCTCCGGTCCGTCACGGCGTCAGGGTGTCACGGGTCCGCCCGCGCACCGCAGTAGGGTCGGCGGCATGACCCGGCGCTACAGCACCGAGGCGCCCGCCGACGCCCCGGCGCCGCAGCGGCACCCGCAGGCACCGGCTCCGGGCACGCCGATCTCGAGCCACTACGCCCAGTGCTTCGGGTGCGGTGCCGACCATCCGGCCGGGCTGCACCTGCGCGTGGTCGCCGGCGACGGGGTCTCGGTGCAGGCCGTCCTGGACGTGGGCGAGCACCACCAGGGCGCCCCGGGGCTCGCGCACGGCGGCCTGCTGGCGGCGGCGTTCGACGAGGCGATGGGCTACGTCAACTGGCTGATACGGGTGCCGGCGGTCACCGGGCGGCTGGAGACCACGTTCCTGCGACCGGTGCCGGTGGGCAGCCGGCTGTACCTGGACGCGCGGGCCACCGGCGTCGACGGGCGACAGGTGTTCATCCGGGCCGAGGGCCGCCTGGCCAACCCGCTGGGCCAGGTCGCCGTGACCGCCGCCGCGGTGTTCGTCCAGGTGCCGCTGGAGCACTTCGCGAAGAACGGGCGGGAGCAGGACGTGACCGCGGCCGCCGTCGCCGCGCGTGCCGGCGGGGCCGTTCGCGGGTACGAGGTGAACCCGTGACCGTCGACATCCTGGTCCGCAGGCTCGACCCCGGCGTCCCGCTGCCCGCGTACGCCCACCCGGGCGACGCCGGCGCGGACCTGCACACGACGGTCGACGCCGAGCTGGCGCCCGGCGAGCGGGCCCTGCTGCCCACCGGGCTGGCGATCGCCCTGCCCGACGGGTTCGCGGCGTTCGTGCACCCGCGCTCGGGGCTGGCGGTCAGGTACGGGGTCAGCCTGGTCAACGCGCCCGGCACGGTGGACGCCGGGTACCGAGGCGAGATCAAGGTCAGCGTGGTCAACCTCGACCCGCGCGAACCCGTGGTGTTCCGCCGCGGGGACCGCATCGCCCAGCTGGTCGTCCAGCGGGTCGAGCGGGCCCTGTTCCACGAGGTCGAGACGTTGCCGGGGTCGGACCGCAGCGAAGGCGGCTTCGGTTCGACCGGCGGCATGCCGGCTGCTGCTGCCGGCCGAGGGGAGTAGCCGTGTTCCGTCGTCGCAAGGGCGGCAGGTCCGACGAGGAGAGCCTCGACGAGCGCGAGAACGCCGAGGACATCGAGGAGGTCGAGGACGGCGGAGACGACGATCGGGCCGACGCTGCACCGCTGCGTCCGAGCGGGCCGTGGGACGTGGCCGACGCCCCACCGGACGACCTGGTCCGGCTGGACCTGGGCTGCCTGCGCGTACCCGGCCTGCCCGGCGTCGAGATCCAGGTGAACGTCGACGAGGCCTCCGGCACGGTCGCCGCCGTGACGGCCATCCACGGCCAGTCGGCCCTGCAGCTGCAGGCGTTCGCGGCGGCCCGCGGCGAGGCGCTGTGGCCGCAGGTGCGTCGCGAGCTGGCGGCGGGGATCACCAAGGACGGCGGGCTGGCCGACGTCGAGGGCACCGACGACCCGGTGACCGGGACCGCCGCCACGGTGAAGGCCAAGCTGCCGTTCCCGCAGCCCGACGGGTCCATGGCGCTGGCCGATGTGCGCTTCTTCGGCACCGACGGCCCGCGCTGGATGCTGCGCGGCGTGCTGTCCGGATCGGCTGCGGCCGACCCGGCCGCAGCGGCGGTGCTGCTCGAGCTGTACCGCGGCGTCGTCGTCGTCCGCGGCTCCGAGGCGTTCGCGCCGAGCGAGCCGCTGCCGCTGCGGCTGCCGGACCAGGGGGACCAGCCGGCCGCGCCGAGCACGCCGGACCGGACCCGGCTGGACCCCGAGGGGACCGGTCAGCGCATCGCCGAGATCCGCTGAACCCTGCTCATGAAGCACGGGCGCTTGCGGATCTACCTGGGCGCGGCGCCCGGGGTCGGGAAGACCTACGCGATGCTCGCCGAAGGACACCGCCGGGCCGCCCGGGGAGCGGACGTGGTCGTCGGCGCGGTGGCCGACCAGGGCCGTGCCCGGATCCGCGAGCTCGCCGTCGGGCTGGAGGCAGTCGGCTCGGCCGGGCCGGGCCGGCTGGACCTGCCGGCGTTGCTCGGCCGCGGCGCCGCGGTGGTGCTGGTGGACGAGCTGGCCACCCGCAACCCCGCCGGCCAGCCGAACCGGTACCGCTGGGAGGACGTGCGCGACCTGCTGGCCGCCGGGTCGGACGTCGTCACCACCGTGAACGTCCAGGAGCTCGCGTCGCTCGTCGACGCGGTCACCGTCATCACCGGCCGACGTCCCGACGTGCTCGTCCCCGACGCCGTGGTGCGCAACGCCGACCAGGTCGAGCTGGTGGACATGACCCCGGAGGCGCTGCGACGTCGGCTGGCGCACGGCAACGTCTACCCGCCCGAGCGCGTGGACGCCGAGCTGGCGAGCTACTTCCGCGTGGGCACGCTCACCGCGCTGCGCGAGCTGGCCCTGCTCTGGCTCGCGGACCAGGTGGACGACGCGCTGGCCCGGTACCGGGCCGAGCACCGCATCGACGGGACGTGGGCCACTCGGGAGCGGGTGGTGGTCGGCCTCGCCGGGGACGCCGGGGACGAGGTCCTGGTCCGCCGGGGTGCCCGCGTCGCGGGGCGGACCAGCGCCGGCGAGCTGCTCGCGGTGCACGTCGCGGCCCTGGACGGGTCCGACGCGGTCGTCCCGGCCAGGCTGGACGCGCTGCGCGGACTCGTCGAGAGCCTCGGCGGGACGTTCCACCGGGTGGTGGGGCGCGACGTCGCCACCGCGCTGCTGGACTTCTCCCGCGGGGCCAACGCCACCCAGATCGTCCTGGGGACCCGGCGGAGCCGGCGGCCCGCGGTGCGCTCCGGCCAGGACCTCGCTGCCGCCGTCGCGCGGGCCTCGGGCGACATCGACGTGCACCTGGTGAACCGGGCCGAGGGAGCCGGGCCGCAGACCGGGACGTCGGCACGGAGGGCCGCGTGGACCGCTCCGCCCGGCGGTCCGCCGGGCCCGCGCCGCCTGTGGGGCTGGGGGCTGGCCACCGGAGGGCCGTTCGTCCTGGTCGGCCTGCTCGCGCTGCTGGGGCTGCGACCGCCGCTGTCGACCGTGCTGCTGGTGTTCCTCACGCTGACGGTCGGCGTGGCCCTCGTCGGCGGGCTGGGTCCGGCCCTGACCTGTGCCGTGGTGGGCTCGCTCGTCGTCAACTTCTTCTTCACCCCGCCGGTGCACACGTTCACCATCGCCGAGCCGCAGAACGCGTTCGCGCTGCTGCTGTTCCTGGTCGTCGCGGCGGCAGTCTCCAGCGTCGTGCACCTGGCGGCGCGCCGGGCCGACGAGGCTGCCCGCGGCCAGGCCGAGGCGGCCACGCTGGCCTCCCTCGCCGGCAGCGCGCTGCGCAGTGGCGACGACTCCGCCGCGTTGCTGGAACGCATGCGCAGCACGTTCGCGATGTCGTCGGCCGTGCTGCTCGAGCACGAGGGCGTCGGCTCGGCCTGGCAGCCGGTCGCCGCAGCAGGTGTGCCGCCGTACCCGGAGCCGGGCGGGAGCGACGTCGAGCTCGCGGTGGCGGACGACCTCGTCGTGCTGATGAACGGCCGGCCCGCCGACGCCGGAGACCGGCGCGTGATGGACGCGTTCGCGGCGTCGCTCGGGATGGTGCTGCAGCGGGAACGGCTGACCGCCCGCGCCCAGCAGGCCCGCCGGCTCGAGGAGGGGCACGCGATCCGGACCGCGCTGCTGGCCGCGGTGTCGCACGACCTGCGTACGCCGCTGGCCGGGATCAAGGCCGCGGTGTCCAGCCTGCGGCTGGACGACGTCGAGTGGACCGAGCAGGACCAGCAGGCGCTGCTGGCGACGATCGAGGAGTCGGCGGACCGGCTGGACCACCTGGTGGCCAACCTGCTGGACATGAGCCGGCTGCAGACCGGCGCCGTCGAGCCGCAGCTGCGGCCGGTCTCGCTGGAGGAGGTGGTGCCGCCCGCCCTGGCCGGCGTCGAGCACCGCGAGCTGCTCAGCGTGCAGGTGCCCGAGAGCCTGCCGCTGGTCAGCGCCGACGCCGGACTGCTCGAGCGGGTGGTCGCCAACCTGGTCGAGAACGCCACCCGGCACGGTGCGGGCAGCGTCGTCCGGCTCACCGGGGCGGTGCTCGGGTCGCGGGTTCAGCTGCGCGTGGTCGACCGCGGGCCGGGGGTCCCGGACCCCGACAAGGAGCGGATCTTCGCCCCGTTCCAGCGGTCCGGCGACGTGCCGGCCGGCGCCGGCGTGGGTCTCGGCCTGGCGGTGGCCCGCGGCTTCACCGAGGCGACCGGCGGGCAGCTGTGGGCCGAGGACACCCCGGGCGGCGGCCTGACCATGGTGCTGTCGCTGCCGATCGCCGGCGCCGGCGTGGACGGAGCAGCCGCATGACCCGGGTGCTGGTGGTGGACGACGAGCCGCAGATCGCCCGTGCCCTCGCGATCAACCTGCGCGCGCGCAAGTACGAGGTCGACGTCGCGGCCGGGGGGCGGGCCGCGCTCGCGCTGGCCGCGGAGCGCCAGCCGGACGTGGTGATCCTGGACCTGGGGCTGCCCGACCTGGACGGGATGGACGTCATCCGCGGCCTGCGGGGCTGGAGCGAGGTGCCGATCATCGTGCTCTCCGCGCGGCAGGACTCCTCCGACAAGGTGGAGGCCCTCGACCTGGGCGCCGACGACTACGTCACCAAGCCGTTCGGGATGGACGAGCTGCTGGCCCGGCTGCGGGCGGCGCTGCGCCGCGGGTCGGTCGACGCCGACGTCCCGGTGCTGACCACCGACGCGTTCACGGTCGACCTGGCCGCCCGCCGCGTGGTCCGGGACGGGCAGGACGTCCGGCTCACCCCCACCGAGTGGCACCTGCTGGAGATCCTGGTCCGCAACAGCGGTCGGCTGGTCTCCCAGCGCCAGCTCCTGCAGGAGGTCTGGGGGCCGGCGTACGCCCGGGAGACGCACTACCTGCGGGTCTACCTGGCCCAGCTGCGCCGCAAGCTCGAACCGGACCCGAGCCGGCCGCGGTACCTGCTCACCGAGCCCGGGATGGGCTACCGGTTCCAGGAGTGAGCCATCGCCGATCGGCACCAGGCCGCGACCAGCGCCACGCCGGGCGCCGGCGAGGTTAGCCTTGTCGGATGGGCGCGCATCGTGAGTCCGAGGGTCGTCGGTCCGGGCGTCCTGAGCCCGAGCGTCGCGGTGGCGCGTTCGCCCGGCTGCTGGACCGGATGACGGCCACCAGCGAGGAGCTCGACGCCCAGGAGCTCCAGGAGGACAGCCGCGACCGTGGCTCGACGCCGGTCCGCGAGTGCCACGCCGGCGAGCAGGTCGGCGTGTCCGGGACCATCCGGGCGCTCACGCTGCGACCGTTCGGCGGCGTCCCTGCGCTGGAGGCCGAGCTCTACGACGGCAGCGGAGTGATCAGGCTGATCTGGCTCGGCCGGCGGCGGATCCAGGGGATCGGTCCGGGTACGTCGCTGTCGGTGCGCGGGCGCGTGACCTACCAGAGCGGCAACCCGGTGATCTTCAACCCCTCGTACGAGCTGCACGCGTGAGCGGTCCCGGCCCTGCCGACCGCTCTGATCGGATGGCCGACCTCGTCGAGAAGTGGGAGCTGCGCGAGGCGGTCGGTGGCATGCGCGGGATCGTGGACAGCGGCCTCGCGTCGACGGTGTTCCTGCTCGTGTACGTCCTCGACGGCAAGAAGCTCGGGCCTGCGCTGGCCGGCGCGCTGGTCACCACCGTCGTCGTCCTGGTCGTGCGGCTCGCGCGGCACGAACCGGTCCGGCAGGCGCTCAGCGGCGTGCTGGTGGTCGGGATCAGCGCGGCGATCGCGATCGGGACCGGTCGTGCCGCCAACTTCTACGTCCTCGGCATCGCCGTTCAGATCGGCTATGCGCTGGCGTACCTGGTCTCCCTCGCGGTGGGCTGGCCGCTGCTCGGAGTCCTGGTCGGGCCGCTGATCGGCGAGGGCTTCCGCTGGCACTCCGACCCGCCGCGACGTCGCGCCTACTGGTGGGCGAGCTGGATCTGGTTCTGCGTGTTCGCGATCCGCGTGGCCATCCAGGTGCCGCTGTACCTGCACGACCACGTCGTCTCGCTCGGGGTCAGCACGCTGCTGCTGGGCTGGCCGATGTTCGCCGTGGCCGCCCTGCTGTCGTGGTTGGTGCTGCGTCGCGTCCCGCCGTCGCTGGCCCCCGAGACCGTCGACCCGGACGAGCCGGCCGCCGCCCAGAGCCTGGAGGCCGAGACCGAGTCCTAGCGGTCCGCGTGCGCCGGGCCGTGCCCGTGGTGCGGGCTCAGCATCTCCTGGAGGGCTTCCTCCGCGCTCGCGGACGCGACGAACAGCAGCTCGTCGCCGGCCTCGATCGGGTCGTCGGGCGTCGGCGGCAGCACGCGTCCGTCGCGCAGGATCGCGACCAGGGCGGTGTCGTCCGGCCAGCTCATGTCGCCGACCCGGGTGCCCGCGTGCGGCGACGTCGTCGGCAGCGTCAGCTCGACGAGGTTCGCATCGCTCTGCCGGAAGGTGAACAGCCGGACGAGGTCACCGACGCTCACCGCCTCCTCCACCAGCGCCGAGAGCATCCGGGGCGTGGAGACCGCGACGTCGACCCCCCAGGCCTCGTTGAACATCCACTCGTTCTGCGGGTGGTTCACCCGCGCGACGACTCGAGGCACGCCGAACTCGGTCTTGGCCAGCAACGAGACGACGAGGTTGACCTTGTCGTCGCCGGTGGCCGCGATCACCACCTGGCAGCTCGCGAGGTCGGCCTTCTCCAGGACGGCCAGCTCGCACGCGTCCGCGACCAGCCACTGCGCGCCGGGGATGCGGTCCGGGCGGACCGTGTCCGGGTCACGGTCGATGAGCATGACGTCGTGCCCGTTCTCGGTGAGCTCGGCGGCGATGGAGCGCCCGACCTTGCCGGCCCCGGCGATGGCGACCCGCATCAGCCGTCCTCGTGCAGTGGCTGGACGGCCAGCGCCTTGCTCACGTCGTCGAGCTGGCCGGCGTGGACCAGCACGTGCACGAGGTCGCCTTCTTGCAGCACCGTCTCGTCGGTGGGCAGCATGCCCTCGCCGAGGCGGGTGATCAGGGCGATCCTGGCGGGCACCGCTTTCTCGATCCGGAGCACCGGCACGCCGATCCACGAGGGGTCCACGTGCACCTCGGCGAGCCGGACGTGGCCGCTCGCGTCGGACCACTCCGACTCCGCGCCTTCGGGACGCAGCCGGCGCATCATCTGGTCGGCGGTCCAGCGGACGGTCGCGACGGTCGCGATGCCGAGCCGCTGGTAGACCTCGGCCCGCCGGGGGTCGTAGATCCTGGCGACGACGTTCTCGACGCCGAACGTCTCACGGGCGACCCGCGCCGCCAGGATGTTGGAGTTGTCGCCGGAGCTGACCGCGGCGAACGCCGAGGCTTCCTCGATCCCCGCCTCGACCAGCACCTCGCGGTCGAAACCCACCCCGGTGACGGTACGACCGCCGAAGGAGGCCGGCAGCCGGCGGAACGCGCTGCTCTCCTGGTCGATGACGGCGACCGACGCGCCCGCGGCGTCCAGAGACTCGGCGAGCGTCGAGCCGACCCGGCCGCATCCCATGATCACGACGTGCACGGCCAGTAGCCTCCCACACCGCGCTGGAGCCCCGGACGCGAACCGGCGACGTCCGGTGGGCACCGCCGATGCGGCGTCCCCCTACCATCGTGCACCGTGACGGGCTTGGCGGAGCTGGGCAAGCGGGTCGTGCTCGGCCGGGCCATGCGCTCGGACCGGCTCGGGGAGACCCTCCTGCCCAAGCGCATCGCGCTGCCGGTCTTCGCCAGCGACGCGATGTCGTCGGTGGCGTACGCAACCCAGGAGATCCTGATCGTGCTGGCGCTCGGCGGCACCGCGTTCCTGCACCTGAGCAAGTGGGCCGCGCTCGGTGTGGTCATCGTGCTGGCGACCGTGGTCGCGGCATACCGGCAGAACGTCTACGCCTACCCGAGCGGCGGCGGCGACTACGAGGTGGCGAACACCAACCTCGGACCGCAAGTTCGGCCTCGTCGTGGCAGCCGCCCTCCTCGTCGACTACGTGCTGACCGTCGCCGTGTCGACCTCGGCCGGGGTGGAGAACCTCGCCTCGACCCCGGCGTTCTCCTGGATGGCCGGGCACCAGGTCCTGACCACCCTGACGATCGTGGCCATCATCGTCCTGCTCAACCTGCGGGGCCTGCGCGAGTCCGGCATCGCGTTCGCCATCCCCACGTACGCCTTCATGTTCGGCATCCTGTCGATGATCGCGGTCGGCGCGTTCCGGCTGGCCGGCGGAGCCGACCTGCAGGCCTCGACCGCCGACTACGCGATCCGCCCCGAGCTGCACGACCTCGGCACGGCCGGGATCCTGTTCCTCGGCATGCGCGCCTTCGCGTCCGGATGCACAGCGCTGACCGGGGTGGAGGCCATCAGCAACGGCGTGCCCGCCTTCCGGGTGCCGAAGTCGCCGCAACGCCGCCAACACCCTCGGGCTGATGGGGATCCTCGCGATCACGATGTTCACCGGAGTGACGTTCCTGGCGATACGCCTCGGCGTGAAGGTCACCGAGAACAGCGCCGACCTCATCGGCTTCCACGGGACCAGCCAGCCCACAGTCATCGCGCAGATCGGCTCGACCGTCTTCGGCGGCGAGAAGACGCTGCCGTTCTACTACGTGCAGCTGGTCACGGCGCTGATCCTGGTGCTGGCCGCGAACACCGCGTTCAACGGCTTCCCGGTGCTCGCCTCGATCCTGGCCCAGGACCGGTACATGCCGCGGCAGATGCACAACCGCGGCGACCGCTTGGTGTTCAGCAACGGGATCGTCCTGCTGGCGCTGTTCGCCGGCGTCCTCATCTACGCGTTCGACGCGCAGTCGACCAAGCTGATCCAGCTGTACATCGTCGGTGTCTTCGTCTCGTTCACGCTCAGCCAGGCCGGCATGGTGCGGCACTGGAACCGGCTCCTGCGCGAGACGTCGGACCCGGCGAGCCGCCGCCAGCTGCACCGCCGCCGGGTGATCAGCTCCTTCGCGTTCGTCACCACCGGCACCGTGCTGCTGATCGTGCTGGTCACCAAGTTCGTGTCCGGCGCGTGGATCGCGATCGTCGCGATGGTGGCGATCTGGTTCCTCATGCAGGGCATCCACCGCCACTACGCGTCGGTGTCCGCCGAGATCGCGGTCGCGCCGGACGAGCCAACGACCCTGCCGTCGCGGGTGCACTCGATCGTGCTGGTGTCCAAGCTGCACCGGCCCACGCTGCAGGCGCTCTCGTACGCGCGCGCCACCCGGCCGTCCGTGCTCGAGGCCGTCACGGTGGCGGTCGACCCGGAGGAGGCGCGCCTGCTGGCCGAGGAGTGGGAGCGGCGCAGGATCCCGGTCCCGCTCAAGGTGCTCGACTCCCCGTTCCGCGAGATCACCCGGCCGATCGTCGACTACGTCCGGCAGCTGCGCCGGGACAGCCCGCGCGACCTGGTCACGGTGTTCGTGCCGGAGTACGTCGTCGGCAAGTGGTGGGAGCAGCTGCTGCACAACCAGAGCGCGCTGCGGCTGCTGGCGCGGCTGCGGTTCACCCCCGGGGTCGTGGTCACGAGCGTGCCGTACCTGCTCGAGTCCGGCCGGGCGGCGGAGACCGACCAGCGCGACGCGGAGGGTGGCGGCGGCGACGTCACGCTGGTCAACCTGCTGCGCCGCGCCGAGGCCGACCCGGAGACGGCGGCGCAGGGGGCGGTGGGCGCCGGCGCGGGCGAGCCGCCCGAGCAGCCGCTGCCGTGACCGCCGACGGGCCGCCGCCGCAGGACCGGCTGCTCGAGCTCGACGTCGGACCGGTGGCGCACGGAGGCCACTTCGTGGCCCGGCACGAGGGTCAGGTCGTCTTCGTCCGGCACGCGCTCCCCGGCGAACGGGTGCTCGCGGCGGTCACCGACGGCGGTGCACGTTCGCGGTTCCTGCGTGCGGACGCGGTCCAGGTGCTGTCCGCCTCGCCGGAGCGGGTGGGCGCGCCGTGCCCGCACGCCCGGCCGGGCGGCTGTGGGGGCTGCGACTTCCAGCACGCGGCGGTGCCTTACCAGCGTCGCCTCAAGGGCGACGTGGTGCGCGAGCAGCTTCGCCGGCTGGCGCGGGTGGGCTCCGGGCCGGTCGTGGACGACCTCGTGGTGGAGGCGGTACCCGGCGACGACGCGGGGCTCGGCTGGCGCACCCGGGTCAGGCTGGCGGTCGACGGCGACGGGCCGGGCGGGTCTGCGACGGCACCGTTCGCACGAGGTCGAGGTGCTGGAGGAGTGCCCTCTGCTGCACCCGGCCGTGGTCGCGACCGGGGTGCTCGGTCGCCGGTGGACGGGCGCGGCCGAGGTCCAGGTGGCGGTGGCGCCGGGATCGGGCGGGCAGGTCGTGCTGGTCGACGGGACGGCCCAGGGTCCGGCCCGGCTGCAGGAGCAGGCCGCCGGGCGGACCTGGCGCGTGGACGGAACCGGGTTCTGGCAGGTGCACCCGGGGGCGGCCGACGTCCTCGTCGCCGCCGTCCGCGGCGGGCTCGCGCCGAGGCCGGGGGAGCACCTGCTCGACCTGTACTCGGGGGTCGGCCTGTTCGCCGGGTGCCTCGGCGCCGACCTCGGGGCCGGTGGTCGGGTGGACGCGGTCGAGGCGGACTCCGGCGCCGTGCGCGCCGCCCGCCGCAACCTGCACGACCTGCCCTGGGTGCGGCTGCACACCGCCCGCGTCGAGCACTGGCTGCGGGGGTCCGGGCTGCGCCGCTGCGACCTGGTCGTGCTGGACCCGCCCAGGTCCGGTGCCGGGAAGGCGGTCGTCGACGCGCTGGTCCGTCTCGCGCCCCGCGCCGTGTCGTACGTGGCCTGCGACCCGGCCGCGCTGGCCCGCGACGTCGGGACGTTCCTGGGCCAGGGCTGGAGCCTGAGCGGCCTGCGGGCGTTCGACCTGTTCCCGATGACCCACCACGTCGAGTGCGTCGCCCTGCTCACGCCGCCCTGAACCCTGCCCAAGCCCCGTCGAGCCGGAGACGGGAACTGTTCGGTATCTTGACATCGAGATACTTTTGGTCGAGATAATGGCCTGGCAGCCAGCCTGGACTGCCGGGCGGCTGCGGCAGGATGGCGGCCGGCGGAACGCATGCGAGGGAGTCATCGATGGCGGACAGCTTCGGGGCGCGCGGCGACCTGCGGGTGGGCGACTCGACGTACACGATCCACCGGCTCTCCAGCGTGCCGGGCGCGCAGCGGCTGCCGTTCAGCCTGAAGGTGCTGCTGGAGAACCTCCTGCGCACGGAGGACGGCGCGAACGTGACCGCCGAGCACATCCGGGCGCTCGCCGGGTGGGAGCCGAGCGCCGAGCCGGACCAGGAGATCCAGTTCACGCCGGCGCGCGTGATCATGCAGGACTTCACCGGCGTGCCGTGCATCGTCGACCTGGCCACCATGCGCGAGGCGGTGCGCGACCTGGGCGGCGACCCGGGCCGGATCAACCCGCTGGCCCCGGCCGAGCTGGTCATCGACCACTCCGTCATCGCCGACGTCTTCGGCCGCCCGGACGCGTTCGAGCGCAACGTGGACTTCGAGTACGGCCGCAACCGTGAGCGCTACCAGTTCCTGCGCTGGGGGCAGACCGCCTTCGACGAGTTCAAGGTCGTGCCGCCGGGCACCGGAATCGTCCACCAGGTCAACATCGAGCACCTGGCCCGCGTGGTGATGGTGCGCGGCGCCGACGGGGAGCAGCCCGCCGCGTACCCGGACACCTGCGTCGGCACCGACTCGCACACCACCATGGTGAACGGTCTGGGAGTGCTGGGCTGGGGCGTCGGCGGGATCGAGGCCGAGGCGGCGATGCTGGGCCAGCCGGTGTCGATGCTGATCCCGCGCGTGGTCGGGTTCAAGCTGACCGGACGGCTGCCCGAGGGCGCCACCGCCACCGACCTCGTGCTCACCATCACCGAGATGCTCCGCAGGCACGGCGTGGTCGGGAAGTTCGTGGAGTTCTACGGCGACGGCGTCGCCGCGGTGCCGCTGGCGAACCGCGCGACGATCGGCAACATGAGCCCCGAGTTCGGCTCGACCTGTGCGATCTTCCCGATCGACGACGAGACCATCCGCTACCTGCGTCTGACCGGGCGGCCGGCGGGCCAGCTCGCCCTGGTCGAGGCCTACGCGCGCGAGCAGGGCCTGTGGCACGACTCCGCGGCCGAGCCGGCGTACTCCGAGTACGTCGAGCTCGACCTCGGATCGGTCGTGCCCTCGCTGGCCGGCCCGAAGCGTCCGCAGGACCGGGTCGCGCTGTCCGAGGCCCGCACGGCGTTCCGGTCCGCGCTGGCCGACTACGCGCGACCCGGTGCGGGTCGGGACGGCGAGCAGGCGTCCGCCGTCGACGAGGCCGGGGAGGAGTCGTTCCCGGCCAGCGACGCGCCGGCCGCCTCGCACGGCAACGGTGCGGCCGGCCGCCCGGCCGTGCCCGTCTCGGCGGCCGCCGGCGCGCAAGGACGCCCCAGCCGGCCGACCCGCGTGGTGCTCGCCGACGGCACCGAGTGCGAGATCGACCACGGCGCCGTCGTGATCGCGGCCATCACCTCGTGCACCAACACCTCCAACCCGTCGGTGATGGTGGGCGCGGCGCTGCTGGCCAAGAAGGCGGTCGAGCACGGCCTGTCCGCCAAGCCGTGGGTCAAGACCACGCTCGCGCCCGGGTCGAAGGTCGTCATGAACTACTACGAGCGCGCCGGGCTGGTCCCGTACCTGGACAAGCTCGGCTTCAACCTCGTCGGGTACGGCTGCACGACCTGCATCGGCAACTCCGGCCCGCTGCCGGAGGCGGTGTCGGCGGCGGTGAACCAGTCCGACCTCGCGGTGGTGTCCGTGCTGTCCGGCAACCGCAACTTCGAGGGCCGGATCAACCCCGACGTGAAGATGAACTACCTCGCGTCGCCGCCGCTGGTCGTCGCGTACGCGATCGCCGGCTCGATGGACGTCGACCTCGTGAACGACCCGCTCGGCACGGACGCCGACGGCGCTCCCGTCCACCTGCGCGACATCTGGCCGACCGACGCGGAGATCGCCGCGGTCATCGAGGCGTCCGTCGCCGCGCAGATGTACACCGACGACTACGCCGACGTGTTCGCCGGGGACGAGCGGTGGCGGACGCTGCCGACCCCGACCGGGGACATCTTCGACTGGGACCCGCACTCCACGTACGTGCGCCGGCCGCCGTACTTCGAGGGCATGCCGCGCCGAGCCGTAGCCGGTCACCGACGTCGACGGCGCCCGGGTGCTGGCCAAGCTCGGCGACTCGGTGACCACCGACCACATCAGCCCGGCCGGCTCGATCAAGGCCGACAGCCCCGCCGGCCGGTACCTGGCCGAGCACGGCGTCGGACGGACCGACTTCAACTCCTACGGGTCCCGTCGCGGCAACCACGAGGTGATGATCCGCGGCACGTTCGCGAACATCCGGCTGCGCAACCAGCTGGTGCCCGGCGTCGAGGGCGGATTCACCGTCGACCTGCTGGACCCCGCGCGCCCGCAGACCACGATCTACGACGCCGCGCAGACCTACCGGGCCGCGGGCGTGCCGCTGCTCGTGCTGGCCGGCAAGGAGTACGGCTCCGGGTCGTCCAGGGACTGGGCGGCCAAGGGGACGGCGCTGCTCGGCGTGCGGGCGGTGCTGGCCGAGTCGTACGAACGGATCCACCGCTCCAACCTGATCGGGATGGGTGTGCTCCCGCTGCAGTACCTGGACGGGGACAGCGCGCAGAGCCTTGGCCTGACCGGCGACGAGACCTTCTCGGTGCACGGCGTGACCGCGCTCAACGAGGGCCGGACCCCGCGCGAGGTCGCGGTCGTCGCGCGCCGGGCCGACGGTACGGCGGTGGAGTTCGGCGCCGTGCTGCGGATCGACACACCCGGCGAGGCCGACTACTACCGGCACGGCGGGATCCTGCCGTACGTGCTCCGCTCGCTGCTGGCCTGAACCCTGTGCTGGCCTGAACCCTGTGCTGGCCTGAACCCTGTGGTGGGGGGCAGGTCGTAGGGTGCGGCCGTGTCCCTGGTCGCCGGGGTGGACTCCTCCACCCAGTCCGTGAAGGTCGTCGTCCGCGACGCGGCCACGGGTGCCGAGGTCCGCGCCGGCCGCGCGCCGCACCCCGAGGGCACCGAGTGCCCGCCGGCGGCCTGGTGGGACGCGTTCCGGGCGGCGTGCGCGGGCGGACTGCTGGACGGTGTCGAGGCTCTGTCGGTCGCCGGTCAGCAGCACGGCATGGTCGCGCTCGACCCGGCCGGCGAGGTCGTCCGGCCCGCGCTGCTGTGGAACGACACCCGGTCCGCGCCGGACGCCGCCGACCTGGTGGACGAGCTCGGCGGTCCGGCCGCCTGGGCCGAGGCGGTCGGCTCGGTGCCGGTGGCCAGCTTCACGGTGACCAAGCTTCGCTGGCTGGCCCGCGCCGAGCCGCAGAACGCGGCCCGGGTCGGCTCGGTGCTGCTGCCGCACGACTGGCTCACCTGGCTGCTGGCCGGCCGGCCGGAGACGGCGACGACGGACCGCGGCGACGCGTCCGGCACCGGCTACTGGTCGCCGGCCGCCGGCGCCTACCGGCACGACCTGCTCGCGCTCGCCCTGGGCCGCACGGTCGCCGTCCCGCGGGTGGCCGGGCCGGCCGAGCCGGTCGGGCGGACGGGTGACGGGGTGCTGCTGGGCCCGGGTACCGGCGACAACATGGGAGCCGCGCTGGGTCTCGGGCTCGACGAGGGGGACGTGGTCGTCTCGTTGGGCACCTCCGGCACCGCGTTCGCCGTCGTCCCCGACCCGCCTGCCGACGCTTCCGGCCAGGTGGCCGGCTTCGCCGACGGGACCGGGCGGTTCCTGCCGCTGGTGGCGACGCTGAACGCCGCACGGGTGCTCACGGCGGGCGCCGGGCTGCTCGGGGTCGACCTGGAGCGCTTCGGCGAGCTCGCGCTGTCGGCCCGGCCGGGCGCCGGCGGCCTGGTGCTGCTGCCCTACCTCGACGGGGAGCGCACGCCCAACCTGCCGGACGCGAGCGGGACGCTGGCCGGGATCACCCGCTCCTCGCTCACGCCCGCCAACGTGGCCAGAGCGTTCCTCGAGGGGATGCTCTGCGGGTTGGCCGACGCGGTCGACGCGCTGGTCGGTCAAGGGCTGCGCCCGGCCCGGGTGCTGCTCATCGGTGGGGCGGCGGCGTCGCCGGCGGTGCGCGCGGTCGCACCCGCGCTGTTCGGGCTGCCGGTGCACGTCCCGGTGGCGGGGGAGTACGTCGCCGAGGGGGCGGCGCGGCAGGCGGCGTGGGCGCTGCTCGGCGGCGACCGGCCGCCGCGGTGGGAGCCGCCGCCGGCGCGAGGTGCTGGAGGCCGACCCGCAGCCCGCCGTCCGCGCCGCGTACGCCGAGGTGCGCTCGGCGACCCACCCGGGGACCTGAGCCGGTGAGCGGCGGCACGGGTCAGCCGGGGCGGGTCGTCGTGCCGCCAGGCTGGCCGGCCCAGGTGCCGCCGCCGGGCTCGCCGGGCTGGGAGCGCCGCGCGAGCGGCTGGCTGTTCGACCTGTGCCCGGCCGACCTGCGCGCGCACGACGTCCTGCGCAAGCAGCCGGTCGTGCTGGCTTACCTCGCCGAGCGGCACGTCGCCGCTGCGCTGCTGGCGACCACCGAGGCGGTGGCGACGTTGCGCGCCGACCTGCGCGACGTGGTCGAGCCGGAGGCCCTGGCCGAGTCGCTGGACGCGCTGCAGCGCGAGCAGGCCAGGCTGCAGGCGGCGGCCCGGTCGGTCGGGCTGGTCGCGGAGGCGCTGCGCGGGGTGCGGTTCCGCGCGCGGCTGTAGAGCCCTCTCAGCCATCCGAGCCCGGATGGCCGCCCGGCCGAGACCCGGTCGAAACGTCGATGGGGTTGTCTCGGACGGTGTGACCCGGGCGTGACGGAATTGTTACCGCGAACGACAATATCGAGGTGCGTCGGGGTTGCCGAGGGATTAACACGGCAATAAGTTGTGAGCGGCAACATACGTACGACCCTTGATCGTGCCCCGGATTCCGCCCGAGGGGATTGCCTCTCACCTGGGGACAGACGCCACGAAAGGATCGGGTCTATGCGCAAGCGCACAGTAGCCGCCCTCGCCGGAGCCACGGCAGCGGCTTTCCTTCTCGCCGCCTGTGGGAGCAGCAGCTCCGGCGGCACCGGTGCCACGTCGTCCGGCGGCGGGACCAAGGCCTACGTCGGCGTCATCCTGCCCGACACGGCTTCGTCCAAGCGCTGGGAGAACAACGACCGGCCGTACCTCGAGGCTGCCTTCAAGGCCGCTGGGGTCAAGTACGACATCCAGAACGCCCAGGGTGACAAGGCGAAGTGGCAGACCATCGCCGACGGCATGCTCAACGAGGGCGTCAACGTCCTCCTGCTCGTCAACCTGGACAGCCCCACCGCCGCAGCTGTCGAGAAGAAGGCTGCCGCCCAGGGCGTCAAGTCCATCGACTACGACCGGCTCACGCTCGGCGGCAGCGCGTCGTACTACGTGTCCTTCGACAACGTCGCAGTCGGCGCGGCCGAGGGCAACGGCCTGGTCAAGTGCCTGCAGGCTGCCGGCAAGGCGAAGGGCAACGTCGTCGAGCTGAACGGCTCGCCGACCGACAACAACGCCACGCTGTTCAAGCAGGGCTACGACAAGGTCATCCGCGACGCCGGTTACACCGTCATCGCCGACCAGTCCGTGCCCGACTGGGACAACACCAAGGCCGGCACGATCTTCGAGCAGATCTACGCGGCCCACAAGGGACAGATCGACGGTGTCGACGCGGCGAACGACGGCCTCGGCGGCGCAGTGGTCGCCGTGCTGACCCGCAACGGCCTCGCCGGCAAGGTCCCGGTCACCGGTCAGGACGCCACGGACGAGGGCCTGCAGCGCGTGCTGCTCGGCACCCAGTGCGTGACCGTCTACAAGGCCATCAAGAAGGAGGCCGACGGAGCGTCCGCTCTGGCGATCGCGATGGCCAAGGGTGACACGGCGGCAGCCGACGCCCTGGCGACCGGGTCGGTCACCGACACGACCACCAACCAGCCGGTCAAGTCCGTGCTGCTGGTGCCGGCACCGATCTACGCGGACAACGTCAAGGACGTCGTCGCCGACGGCTTCACCACCGCGGCGAACCTGTGCACGACGCCGGCACTCCAGGCGGCCTGCACGAAGTACGGAGTGTCCTGATCTGAGCCGCTAGGGGTGGCCGCGGAGCGCGGCCACCCCTACGGTCGGATTCGAACGGGCGCGTGGCCCGGGCAGGCACCGGACGACGGTGCCTGCCCGGGCGCGTCCCCGGCACGATGATCCGTACCGCTCCCGATGACTGCGAGGGCCACGCATGTCGACAGACCAGCTCGCCACGCCGGCGCCGTCCGCCGCTCCGGCCGCCACGCCACTGCTCAGCCTCCGCAAGGTG
This sequence comes from uncultured Actinomycetota bacterium, assembly GCA_963771835.1. Lineage (GTDB taxonomy): Bacteria > Actinomycetota > Actinomycetes > Prado026 > Prado026 > CAVQCJ01. The sequence goes on along the minus strand of CAVYVA010000001.1, from coordinate 731,052 downwards.
AACAAGAGCTTCGGCGCGGTCCACGTCCTCTACGACGTCGACTTCGACGTCTACCCCGGCGAGGTCGCTGCGCTGGTGGGCGACAACGGGGCCGGCAAGAGCACCTTGATCAAGTCTGTCGCCGGGATCTCGGCCTTCGACAGCGGGGAGGTCCTGTTCGAGGGCAAGCCGGTCACGGTGCACGACCCGAAGCAGGCCAGCGCGCTGGGGATCGAGGTCGTGTACCAGGACCTCGCGCTCTGCGACAACCTGGACGTGGTCCACAACATGTTCCTCGGCCGCGAGCAGAAGAAGGGCGTCGTGCTCGACGAGGCGGGCATGGAGCTGCGGGCCCGCGAGACGCTGTCCGGGCTGTCCGTGCGCACGCTGAAGTCCGTGCGCCAGCTCGTCGCCAGCCTCTCCGGCGGCCAGCGGCAGACCGTCGCCATCGCCCGAGCGGTGCTGTGGAACAGCAAGCTCGTGATCCTGGACGAGCCGACCGCGGCGCTGGGCGTCGCCCAGACCGAGCAGGTGCTGCACCTGGTCCGTCGGCTGGCCGACAACGGCCTCGGCGTGGTCCTCATCTCGCACAACCTGAACGACGTCTTCCAGGTGGCCGACCGGATCGCCTGCCTCTACCTGGGACGGATGGCGGCGCAGGTCCGCGCCAACGAGGTGACCCACTCCCAGGTGGTCGAGCTGATCACCGCCGGGCGCAGCGGCACCCACGGCATCCAGGGCTCGCCGGGCGATACCGACAGCATCGCGCCCGTCCCGGCCGAGGAGGACCCGGCATGAGCGCCCCGACGACCGCCCCCGAGGTCGCACCCGAGGACCGCAGTCCCGACAACGACCTGCGCGACGCCTGGACCGGGTACTGGGACCGCATCCGCGGCGGTGACGTGGGTGCGCTGCCCGCCGTGCTCGGGCTGATCACCCTCGTCATCCTGTTCTCGATCATGCGCAGCTCCACCTTCCCGACCACGTTCAACTTCGCCAACCTGATCAACCAGAGCGCCGCGCGTCATCGTCATCGCCATGGGTCTGGTGTTCGTCCTGCTGCTCGGCGAGATCGACCTCTCGGTCGGCTTCGCGGCCGGCACCTGCGCCGCGGTGCTCGCCGTCACGATGACCCAGCACGGCTGGCCGTGGGAGCTCGGCGTCCTGGCCGCCCTCGCGACCGGCGTGGTCATCGGCCTCCTGATCGGTCTGCTGGTCGCCCGGCTGCGGATCCCCAGCTTCGTCGTCACGCTCGCGTTCTTCCTCGGCCTGCAGGGCGTCATGCTGCTGGTCATCGGCGAGGGCGGCACCCTGGTGATCAACGACCCCACCATCCTCAAGCTCATGAACAGCAACCTCACGCCCGATCCAGGGCTGGGTGCTGTTCCTCGTCGTGGTCCTCGGCTACGGCCTGGTGACGTACCGGCGGATCGCCTCCCGCAAGAAGTCCGGCCTGCCCACCGAGTCGCTCACGGTGTGGGGCGCGAAGCTCGCAGCGCTGGCCGTGGTGCTGGGGATCGCGACGTTCATGCTCAACAACGAGCGCAGCCGCAACCCCGCCGCCGCGTCGATCAAGGGCGTCCCGGTGATCGTCCCGGTGATCCTGGTGCTGCTGATCGTGCTGACGTTCCTGCTGGCGCGGACCGCCCTCGGCCGGCACATCTACGCGGTCGGCGGAAACGCCGAGGCGGCCCGTCGGGCCGGCATCAACGTGGCCCGGGTGCGGATCTTCTGCTTCGTCCTGTGCTCGGTGATGGCAGGCGTCGCCGGCATCCTGCTGGCGTCGCGGGACAACTCCGTGTCTCCGTCGACGGGCGGCTCGATCACCACGCTGAGTGCGGTCGCGGCCGCAGTCATCGGCGGCACCAGCCTGTTCGGCGGCCGCGGGCAAGGTTCGGGACGCGATCCTCGGTGGGCTGGTCCTCGCCGTCATCAACAACGCGCTGCCCCTCATCACGCAAGAAGGCGGGATCACGTTCATCGTCACCGGGCTGGTGCTGCTGTTCGCGGCCAGTGTCGACGCGATCTCGCGCCGGCGAGCCGCCTCGACCGGACGCGTGTAGGCAGGAGCCCCGCCTCGACCATGGTGACCACCCTCGCCGGAGCGACTCAGGACGAGGTGCGAAGGCACAACCTGGGCAGTCTGTTGCGCCTGCTGCACGTCAACGGCGCCACGTCGCGCTCGGACCTCACCGCGCTCACGGGGCTGAACCGCAGCACCGTCGGCGCGCTGACGACCGACCTCGCCGACGCGGGGCTGGTGCACGAGCGCGCTCCCGTGGGCCGTGGCGGGGCGGGCCGGCCGTCGATCGTGGTCGGGCCGGAGACCGAGCGGGTGTACGTGCTGGCGCTGGACGTCGGCGTCGACCACCTGATCGTGGCCAGGGTCGGTCTCGGCGGTGAGGTGCTCGACCGGCGCGAGGTGCGCCAGGCCAGGGGCCAGCACCAGACCGCCAAGATCCTGCGCCAGGTCGAGCGGCTGACCCGTTCGGTGCTGGCCGGTGCGGCGCCGGACTCGGTCTGCGTCGGCATCGGCGCGGGCGTGTGCGGCGTCGTGCGCCACTCCGACGGCCTGGTCCGGTTCGCCCCGAACCTGGGCTGGGTGGACGTTCCGTTCGGGCAGCAGCTCGCCGAGCGGCTGGCCACGTCGCTGCCGGTGACAGTCGGCAACGACGCCGACCTCGGGGCGATCTCCGAGCACGTCCGGGGTGCTGCGCAGGGCGCCCGGAACGTCATCTTCCTGTCCGGAGAGGTCGGGGTCGGCGGCGGGATCATCCTGGACGGGCGTCCGATGAGCGGGGCCGGCGGCTACGGCGGCGAGGTCGGGCACATGGTGGTGAACCCGCGCGGGCGGTTGTGCCGCTGCGGCGCGCGCGGTTGCTGGGAGACCGAGGTGGGGGAGGACGCGGTGCTGGTCGCCGCCGGCCAGCCGGACGGCAGCATCGACGATGTGCTGGCGGCCGCGTTGGCCGGCGACCGCCAGGCCCGCGCCGGGCTGCGCCGGGTGGGCCACTGGCTGGGCCTCGGGATCGCCAACCTCGTCAACGTGTTCAACCCCGAGGTCGTGGTGTTCGGCGGGGTGCTGCGCCAGCTGCTGCCGGCCACCGAGTCGTTCGTGCGCACCGAGCTGTCGCTGGCGCTGGCCGCCCCGCGCGAGCAGGTGCGGCTGGCGCTGCCGGAGCTGGGCGGCGATGCGACGCTGCTCGGCGCGGCCGAGCTGGCGTTCGCCCCGCTGCTCGACGACCCGATGGGGACGTTGGCGCGCGGGGCCGACACCGTCCAGCGCCGCACCCGGGCCTGACCCGCCGACGGACGCCGCCTCGCCCGCATGACCCTCGAGCTCACCGCCGCCGACGCACGCCTGACCGTCGAGCCGGAGGCCGGCGCCCGGGCCGCCACCTGGTCGGTGGCCGGGACCGAGCTGCTCGGCCACGCCGACGGCGCCGGAGCGAGCACCCCGGTCGGCTGGGGGATGTACGTGATGGCGCCGTGGCCCGGCCGGCTGCGCGACAACGCCGTGCGCTTCGACGGGCAGCGGTACCCGATGCCCGCCGGGCCTTCGGGCTGGGCGCTGCACGGGACCGTGCTGGACCGCGCGTGGCAGGTCGAGTCGGTCACCGGCTCGGCGGTCAGGCTCGCAGTCGCGCTCGAGCCGCCGTGGCCGTGGGCGGGCCGGGTCGCGGTGACCTGGGAGCTGCGGGCCACGGAGCTGGAGACCACCCTCGAGGTCACGTCGGCGGAGGCGTTGTTCCCGGCAGGGGTCGGGTGGCATCCCTGGTTCCGGCGCCGGCTGGACCGCGGCGGACCGGTACGGCTCCAGCTGCCGGGCGACTCGATGCTCGAACGCGGGCCGGACCACCTGCCCACCGGACGGCTGCTCGCCCGGCGGCCACCGGGGCCGTACGACGACGCGTTCCCGCTTCCGGGACGGATCTGCGGCGCTGGTGTGGCCGGGGGCCCTGCGGCTGGAGTGCCGGACCGACTGCGCGTACCTCGTCGCGTTCGACGAGCAGGCCGGCGCGGTCTGCCTCGAGCCGCAGACGACGCCGCCGAACGGCCTGAACACGCAGCCGGAGCTGGTCGCCCCCGGGGCGCCGTTGCGGGCCCGTTCGACCTGGTCGTGGGGCGAGGACCGGACCTGACGCGTCGGCGAGCCGCGCCGGCCCCGCGGGCCTAGACTCGACGGACAGTCCGGGGTCAGGAGGGTCGGCGTGCTCGAGCAGGTCCGGGGTCCGCGGGACCTCAAGGGACTGACCCCTGAGCAGCTGGACGCCCTCGCCGCCGAGATCCGCACGTTCCTGGTCGAGAACGTGTCCCGCACCGGTGGGCACCTCGGACCGAACCTCGGGGTCGTCGAGCTCACGATGGCGCTGCACCGGGTCTTCGACTCCCCGCGGGACACGATCATCTGGGACACCGGGCACCAGGCCTACGTGCACAAGATCCTCACCGGTCGGCAGGACGACTTCCCGACGCTGCGCCGGTTCGGCGGGATGTCGGGCTACCCGAGCCGGGCCGAGTCACCGCACGACGTCGTCGAGAACAGCCACGCGTCGACGGCGCTGTCGTGGGCCGACGGGCTGGTCAAGGCGCGCGCGCTGACCGGTGAGCTGGACCGCCGGGCGGTGGTCGCCGTGGTCGGCGACGGCGCGCTGACCGGGGGCATGGCCTGGGAGGCGCTCAACAACATCGCCGCGTCCAGCCGTCCGCTGGTCATCGTCGTCAACGACAACGCGCGGTCTTACGCGCCGACGATCGGCGGGCTCGCGCACCACCTCGCCACGCTGCGCACCACCCGTGGCTACGAGCGGTTCCTGGAGTGGGGCAAGGGCGTGCTCGGGCGGACGCCGGTCGTCGGCGGCCCGCTGTACGACACGCTGCACGGGGTCAAGAAGGGCCTCAAGGACATCGTCGCGCCGCAGGGGATGTTCGAGGACCTCGGCCTGAAGTACATCGGCCCGATCGACGGGCACGACGTGACGGCGGTCGAGCACGCGCTGCGCCGGGCCCGCGGCTACGGGCGGCCGGTGATCGTGCACGCGATCACCCGCAAGGGCCTGGGCCACGCGCCGGCGGAGAAGGACCAGGCCGACCACTTCCACGCGATCGGCGTCGTCGACCCGGAGACCGGGGCGCCGCTGACCAACGGCGGCACGCAGTGGGGGCGGATCTTCTCCGACGCGATGGTCGAGATCGGCGGGCAGCGCCGCGACGTCGTGGGGATCACCGCCGCGATGCTGCAGCCGGTCGGCCTGGACGCGTTCGCCCGCGCCTACCCGGGACGGGTCTTCGACGTCGGCATCGCCGAGCAGCACGCGGCCACGTCCGCCGCGGCCATGGCGTTCGGCGGCCTGCACCCGGTGGTCGCCGTCTACGCGACGTTCCTGAACCGGGCGTTCGACCAGGTGCTGATGGACGTCGCGCTGCACCGAGCCGGCGTGACGTTCGTGCTGGACCGCGGCGGGGTCACCGGCGAGGACGGGGCCAGCCACCACGGGATGTGGGACATGTCCGTCCTGCAGGTGGTCCCGGGCCTGCGGCTGGCCGCTCCGCGCGACGCCGCGACGCTGCGCGACGAGCTGCACGAGGCGCTGGAGGTCGCCGACGCTCCGACGGTGCTGCGCTTCCCGAAGGGCGCCGTGCCCCCCGACCTCGTCGCGCTGGACCGGCTCGGCGGGATGGACGTGCTGGTCCGCTCCGGTGACGCGGACGTCCTGGTGGTCTCGGTCGGGGCGATGGCGCAGACCTGCGTGGAGATCGCCGGGCGGCTGACCCACCAGGGCGTGGGAGTGACGGTGGTGGACCCGCGCTGGGTCAAGCCGGTCGACCGGCACCTGCCGGTGCTGGCCCGTTCGCACCGGCTCGTCGTCGTGGTCGAGGACAACAGCCGGGCGGGCGGGGTGGGCGCAGCGGTGACGCAGGCGCTCCAGGACGCCGACGTCGCAACCCCGGTCCGTACGTTCGGGATCCCGGAGCGGTTCCTGGTGCAGGGCACGCGGGCCCAGGTGCTCGCCGACATCGGGCTCACCGCGCAGGACGTCTCGCGGGCCGTGATCGAGGTGATGGCCGGCCTCGACGCGGAGCCGGCCGTGGTCGACACCCAGCGCTGACCGCGGGGGCTGCCGCCCGCGGGCGCCGCCTATGGGCTCAGCGGTAGCGGACCGACGGGAGCACCGGGTCCGGTGCAGCGCCGTCGCGCAGTGCCTGCAGGGCCGGGTCACCGCCCGGTCGGGCCATCACGACCTCGTCCACGGTGATCAGCAGCGGCCGCTCGAAGCCGCGCTCCTCGGAGTCGGCGAGCGAGGCGGCTGCGAGGGCGAAAGCCGGGTCGGTCCTGGACAGGTCCAGCCAGCCGCGTCGACGGGTCGGGACCGCGGCCGCCCGCATCGCGGCGGTGTCGCACCCGGCCAGCGTCTCGCGGAAGGACCTGGACGCCAGCAGCGTCACCACGTCGCAGTCGCCCATCGGGTGGATCGGTCGTTCCGGGTGCATCAGGTGCCGCGAGGCCGCGAGCCGGCCCATGTCCTCGAGGTACGCACGGCAGGCCGGCCACCAGGCGCGCGGGTCGTGGCCGGTGGCGCGCAGCAGTCCGGCCCGCGGGATCACCACCTCGTCGGGGTCGGTGCCCACACCGAGCAGGCCGACGCCGACGTCGAGCACCCCGCCGTGGACGGTCCGCCGGACCCACTGCGGTCCGGGGTGCAGGGCGTGCCCGCGGGGCAGCCCGACCGGGCGGGCCCTGGCGGCCAGGTCGTCCGGCGACCGCCAGCCGATCCACTGCAGCTCGTGCAGCCAGCGGGCCAGCACGGGCCGGGCGGCGGGCGAGTCGGGGTCGTGCCCGCCGAGCGCGGCGGCCAGGGTCTCCCAGGGGATGAGCCGGCCGCTCGCCGTGGTCACGCCGTCGTCGCCGGGCATCAGGTCCAGGTCCTGCAGGACGGACACCGCCAGGACGCACCGACGCAGCGCAACCTGGTCGTGCGCCGCTGTCCCCACGCTCCGACGGTATCCGGTGTGCGGCGAGGCCCGTCAGCCCTGCGCGAGTGAGGCGATGTCACTGAGAGTGACCATTGGAAGACGCTGCGACTACACCCCGACAGAGAGGGCGGCGGCCGCCGCCGGGAATCGGCTGAAGCTGGCGGGATTTGTGTCCGCATGAGGGACCATTCCTGCCGTGGGGGAGCAGCGGACAGGTAGCTACGGCGGTCCCGGCGTGGACCAGGGCCGGCGCGCGACCGGGCCCGGGGTCTGGCCGTACGGCGGGCCGGCGGGCTGGGGGACCGGGGCGGCGGCCGGCGCGTGGCGGCCGGCTCCCACGACTCGGGACGCCGCCTCCGTCCGGCGCCGCCGCCGGGTCGTCGTCGCAGTCGTCGCCGCCGGGACAGCGGCTGCGCTGGTCGTCGGGGCGGTCGCCGCCTGGCCGTCGTTGCGGCACGCGGACGCCCGCGGGTCCGCAACGTCGTCGGACCTCCCCACCGGGCAGCTGCCGCCCGACCCGAAGCAGTTCACGGCGATCAGGGCCGCGGTCGCCGCGGTGTTCGCCACCCGCTCCGCCGCCCTGCGCCGCGGGGACCTGGCCGCCTGGCAGGCCACCGTCGACCCGTCGCAGCCCGGCTTCCTGGCCACCGAGACCAGGCTGTACGAGAACCTGCACCAGCTCCCGCTGGTGTCCTACACCTGGGCGTACGACGACCAGACCCAGGTCAGCGGCTACCCGCTGCCGGACTCCGTCAAGTCCACGCTGCGAAACCCCGACCAGACGTACAGCCCCGGCATGACCGTCACCTACCAGCTGCGCGGGTTCGACCAGAAGCCGGTCGCCGACACGTACGTCCCGGTGATGGTGCGCCGCGGGAACCGCTGGTACGTGGCGGCCGACCGGACCAGGGCGGCGTCGTTCGACCTGTCGTTCGACGAGCCGTGGACGGCCGGTCCGGTGCAGGTCAAGGTGACCGCGCACTCCCTGGTCGTCGTGTCTGCCGGCGACAGGGCGAAGCTGCCCGCGCTGGCCCGCCAGGCGGACGCGGCGGTGACGGCGGTGGCCGCCCTGTGGCCCACCGGCTGGAACCACACCGTCGTGCTCTACGCGACCAGGGACACCGACGTGTTCGCCAGCTACTTCGGGCGCAACAGCGCGGTGTCCGAGGCCAGCGCGCTCACCCTCGGGGTCGGCGCCGCGCAGCACGCCCCGCCGACCGACGACACCCGGGTGGTGCTGAACCCGGAGTACTCGCTGCCGGGGGACAAGGACATGCCGCCGCTGCTGCGGCACGAGTTCACCCACGTCGCGCAGTGGAACACCCAGCACACGGGCATCCCGCGGTGGGCGATCGAGGGCATCGCCGAGTACACGGCGTACCGGCACCACGTCAGCCAGCAGCGGGTCTCCGCGCAGATCGTCAAGGACGCGAAGGCGCACCGGATGCCCCCTTCGCTGCCCGCGTCCGACACGTTCTACGGGCCGGAGCCGGGGGAGTCGTACCACTACGGCATGGCGTGGCTCGCGTGGGAGTACATGGCGGAGACCTACGGCGAGACCAAGCTCAAGCGCTTGTACGCCCGGCTCGCACTCATCGACGGGCGCGAGGGCAGCGCGGCGGCGCTCAGGGTCGAGGCAGCGGCGTTCCCAGCCGTTCTCGGGGTCTCCGAGCCGAGGTTCGTCAAGAACATGGAGGGGTGGACCGCCAAGGTCCTGCGGATCGCCTGACCCCGAACGAGGTCAGCCCGGCACGGACGCGACGCCGGGCGGCAGGAACCGCTCCCCGGTGACCCGTTCGGAGACGCCGGTGCGGTCCAGGTACGGGGTGATGCCGCCGTTCCAGAACCCCCAGCCGCCGCCGAGCAGCAGGCACAGGTCGATGTCCTGCGGCTGCGCGACCACGCCGTCGTCGAGCATCAGCCGGATCTCCTCGGCGAGCGCGACCCGGGCGCGGTCGAGGACCTCGTCCGCCGACTGGGGGCGGTCCCCGCGTGGCCACGACGCGGCCACCTCGGGATCGACGACGGGCTTGCCGTCCTCCCACAGGTACACCCCGGTCTTGCCGGCCGCGACCAGCGCCTGGAAGCCGGCCGAGGCGCCGAAGCGGTCGGGGAACGCCTCGTGCAGCGTGTGCGCGGTGTGCAGCGCGACGGCCGGACCGACCAGCTGGAGCAGGACCAGCGGCGACATCGGCAGCCCCAGCGGCTCCACCGCGGCGTCCGCGACCTCGAACGGAGTGCCCTCGTCGATGGCGGCCACGACCTCGCCGAGCGCCCGGGTGACCAGCCGGTTGAACACGAACGCCGGCGCGTCCTTGACCAGCACGCAGGACTTCTTGAGCCGCTTGCCGACGGCGAACGCCGTGGCCAGCGTCGGGTCGTCGGTCCGCACCCCCCGCACCACCTCGACCAGCGGGAGCACGGCGACCGGGTTGAAGAAGTGGAAGCCCACGACCCGCTCGGGGTGACTCAGCCCGCTCGCGATGTCGGTCACCGACAACGAGGACGTGTTCGTGGCGAGCACGCAGTGCTCGGACACCACGCTCTCGACCTCGGCGAACACCTGCTGCTTGACCTTCAGCTCCTCGAACACCGCCTCGATGACGAAGTCGGCGTCGGCGAACCCGGCCGTGTCGACGGACCCGGTCACCGCGGCCTTGAGCCGGTTGGCCTGGTCCGGCCCGATGCGCCGTTTCGCGAGCAGGCCGTCGATCTCGCCGTGCACGTACGCGACGCCCTTGTCCACCCGGGCCTGGTCCAGGTCGGTGAGCAGCACCGGCACCTCGAGCCGTTGCGCGAACAGCAGGGCCAGCTGGCCGGCCATCAGACCGGCGCCGACGATGCCGACCTTGGTCACCGGCCGCGCCACGGCCGGGTCCGGCGCGCCGAAGGGCTTGCGCGCGCGCTTGCGCACGAGGTCGAAGGCGTACAGACCGGCGCGGAGCTCGTCGCCCATGACCAGGTCGGCGAGCGCCTCGTCCTCGGCGGCGAAGCCGGTGTCCCGGTCTGCGGTGCGGGCGAGCGCGATGAGCTCGAGGGCGCGGTAGGGCGCCGGCGCGTAGCCGTGCGTCCTGGCGTCCGCGATCGCCTGGCCCCTGGCCACCGCGGCCTCCCACGCCGCCTCGGACCGGTCGACCTCGGGACGCTGCACCTTCACTGCGCCGGTGAGCACGCGGGCAGCCCACCCGATCGACTCCTCGAGGAAGTCGGCCGGCTCGAACATCGCGTCCGCGAGGCCGAGGTCGAGCACCTGACGGGGCTTGAGCTGACGGTTCTGGTTGAGGGCGTTCTCGATGATCACCGTGACCGCGCGGTCCGCGCCGACGAGGTTCGGCAGCAGCTGCGTCCCGCCCCACCCGGGGACCAGCCCGAGGAAGCACTCGGGCAGGCTCACCGCGGCCGCACCCGTGGACACCGTCCGGTACGTGCAGTGCAGCGCCACCTCGAGGCCGCCGCCCATGGCCGCCCCGTTGACGAGCGCGAACGACGGGACCGGCAGCTCGCCGAGCCGTCGGAACACCCGGTGGCCCTCGCGGCCGATCGCCAGCGCCTGCTCACGCTCGCGCGCCTGCGGCATCGCGGACAGGTCCGCGCCGACGGCGAGGACGAACGGCTTGCCGGTGAGCAGCACCGCCGTGATCTCGCGGCGCTCGGCCCGTCCCGCGACCTCGTCCAGCGCTGCGGACAGGCTGGCCAGACCGCCCGGTCCGAACGTGCTGGGCCGGGTGTGGTCCATGCCGTTGTCGAGCGTGACGAGCGCTGCCGCGCCCGCGCCGTACGGCAGCTCCACGGTGCGCACGAGGGCGCGCGTGACCACCTCGTCCGGAAGGTCGGTCGCCGTGGTCCCGGTCGTCGTGGTGCCGGCGGTCTGCGCGCTCACCGGGCGCCCTCCCATGCGGTGTTCTCCCAGATGACGGTCCCGCCCATGCCCAGGCCGATGCACATCGTGGTCAGGCCGTAGCGGACCTCGGGGTGCGCCTCGAGCTCGCGGGCCAGGTTGGTCATGAGCCGGACCCCGGACGACGCCAGCGGGTGCCCGACGGCGATCGCGCCGCCGCGCGGGTTCACCCGCCGGTCGTCGTCCGCGATCCCGAAGTGGTCGAGGAAGGCCAGCACCTGGACCGCGAACGCCTCGTTGACCTCGAACCGCCCGATGTCGTCGATGCCCAGGCCGGCCTTGGCGAGGGCCTTCTCGGTGGCCGGGACGGGTCCGACGCCCATCACCTCCGGCTCGACGCCGGCGAACGCGAAGGACACCAGCCGCATCCGCTTCGGCAGGCCGAGCTCGTCGGCCACCTCCTCGGCGGCCAGCAGGCACGCCGTCGCGCCGTCGTTGAGCCCGGCGGCGTTCCCGGCGGTGACCCGGCCGTGCGGCCGGAACGGGGTCTTCAGAGCGGCCAGCCCGTCCATGGTGGTACCAGGGCGCGGCGGCTCGTCGACGTCCGCGTAGCCCCACCCCTGCTCCGCGGACCGGGTCGCCACCGGCACCAGGTCGGGCTGGAGCAGCCCGTCCGCGTACGCCTTCGCGGTGCGCTCCTGGCTGGCCAGCGCGAAGGCGTCGGCGCGCTCCCGGGTCAGGTGCGGGAAGCGGTCGTGCAGGTTCTCGGCCGTGTTGCCCATCACGAGCGCCGAGGCGTCCACCAGCCGCTCGGCCAGGAAGCGCGGGTTGGGATCGACGCCGCTGCCCATCGGGTGGTGACCCATGTGCTCGACCCCGCCGGCGACCACCACGTCGTACGCCCCGAACGCGATCCCGCCCGCGGTCGTGGTGACCGCGGTCATCGCGCCGGCGCACATCCGGTCGATCGCGTACCCGGGGACCGACCGCGGCAGCCCGGCGAGCAGTGCCGCGGTGCGCCCGATCGTGAGTCCCTGGTCCCCGGTCTGCGTCGTCGCGGCCACCGCCACGTCGTCGACGCGCTCGGGCGGCAGCTGCGGGTTGCGGCGCAGCAGCTCGCGGATGCACCGGACGACCAGGTCGTCCGCGCGGGTCTGCGCGTAGATGCCGTTCGGCCCGGCCTTCCCGAAGGGAGTCCGGACCCCGTCGACGAACACGACTTCGCGGGACGTACGAGCCACCGATGCTCCTCGGGGGAGGCTGCAGGAAGGTCCACGAGCCCCGGAGCGGGGCCTCGCCCCGAATGCTACTCGCCGGTAACCACCGGGTGCGACCGGCCGGCCGGGGCGACGTCGCGGGCGTACAGGAGCAGGTCGTCCCGGCGGCCGACCCGGATGAACCCGTTGCGCAGCAACGCCCGTAGCGACGGCTCGTTGCCGACGAGCACCTCGGCGGACAGCCGGGTCACGCCCGGCTGGTGGCTCGCCCATTCGGCCACCAGCCCGACCAGCTCGGTGCCCAGCCCCCTGCCGCGGTACGGCGCGGCGAGCCCGTAGCCGATCTCGGCCGTGCCGCTGTCGTCCGGGCCGCCCTTCCAGCCGGCGTCCCCGACGACCTGACCGGTGTCGACGAGGACGGCCAGGAAGCCCGTCTCCTCGTCGGTCGTGGCGTGCTCGGCGTCCATCCGGACCGCGTCCAGGGTGTCGTCGTGCGGCCAGCCGGGGGCCGGGTCGAGGCCGGACAGGTCACCGGCGGCCAGCGCCCTGGCCCTGGCGAGGCCGAGCCGTTCCAGCCGCAGTCGGGGGACGTCGCTCACGCCGAGTGGTCGCGCAGCCGTACCAGCGACCCGGACAGCGCAGCCGAGGTCAGCTCGCGCTGCCAGGCCCGGGCGCCCAGCTCGGCGAGCACCGCGTCGATCCCGGCCGGCGACAGGTCGGCCGGCGGCTCCCAGCACAGCCGCCGGACGGAGTCGGGGGCGAGCAGGTTCTCCACCGGCAGGCCGTGCTCGTCGGCGATGGCGGCGACAGCGGTCCTGGCCGCGGACAGCCGGGCTGCGGCGGCCGGGTCCCGGTCCGGCCAGGCGCGGGCCGGTGGCGGTGCGTCCGACGGGATGCTCGGCGCCGGGAGGTCGTCCTCGGCGAGTGCGTAGGCCGTCTCGACGGCACCCCACCAGTAGTCGAGGTTGCGGCGGGTGCGCTGCCCGTTGAACGGCGCGACCGCCGACAGCCCGGCCGCCGTCGTGGGCTGCGCCATCGCGGCGTCCACCAGCGCGGTGTCCGGCAGCACCCGTCCGGGAGCGATGTCGCGCCTGCGTGCCATCGCGTCCCTGGCCTCCCACAGCGCCCGGACGACCGCCAGCTGGCGCCGCCGCCGGACCCGGTGCAGACCCGAAGTCCGCCGCCACGGGTCCACCCTCGGCTCACTGGGCGGGGCGGCGACGATCGCGGCGAACTCCTGCCGGGCCCAGCCCAGCTTTCCCTGCTCGGCCAGCACCGCCTCCAGCGCGTCCCGGAGCTCGATCAGGACCTCGACGTCCAGAGCGGCGTACCGCAGCCACGGCGCCGGCAGCGGCCGCGTCGACCAGTCGGCCGCGGCGTGCCCCTTCTCCAGCGCGAGCCCGAGCACGTTCTCGACCAGCGGCCCCAGTCCCACCCGGGGGTAGCCGGCCAGGCGCCCGGCCAGCTCGGTGTCGAACAGCCGGGTCGGCCGCATCCCCAGCTCGGCCAGGCAGGGCAGGTCCTGCCCGGCCGCGTGCAGCACCCACTCCACGTCGGCGAGCACGGCCCCCAGGCTGCTCAGGTCGGGGCACCCGACCGGGTCGACCAGGGCCGAGCCGGAGCCGCGCCGCCGGAGCTGGACGAGGTACGCCCGCTGGCCGTAGCGGTAGCCGGAGGCGCGCTCGGCGTCGACCGCCACCGGACCGGACCCGGCCGCGAAGTCCGCCACCGTGCGGGCGAGCATCGTCGGGCCGGCCACGACCGGTGGGACGCCCTCGCGGGGCTCGAGCAGGGGGACGGCGACCGGGGCGGCGATATCGCCGGGGTCGCCGGGCTCGGCGACCTCCTCGGCTGTTTCCGTCACCCGGTCACCGTAGTCCGAGCCGAGCGCTCGGCGCGCCTCGTCGGCGGTGCGGCGGGCGGGCAGGCGCGCGGCGGGTCGGTTACTTGATCACGCCGGCGCGGAGCGCGACCGCGACCATCTCGGCGCGGTCGCCGGTGCCGAGCTTGCGTGCGATGCGGGCCAGGTGGCTCTTCACGGTCAGGGCGGACAGGTGCAGCTCAGCCCCTATGTCCCGGTTCGAGCGCCCGCAGGCGACCAGTCCGAGCACCTCGATCTCGCGGGCCGAGAGGCCGTCGACCCCTGCGGTCATGCTGCCGCGGCCGGCCGGACGGACGATCCCGGGGGATCCGGCCGACCGTGCGGCGGCATGGTTGACCACGAATCCGCGCACCCCCGCCGCGAGCGCGGCTCGTACCGAGAACGGGTCCCCGTCGGAGGCCAGCGCGATGCACCGCTGCCACCCGACCGCTCGCAGCTCGTTCATGAGCGACACCCCGGAGCCGTCCGGGAGCGCGATCTCCACGACCAGCAGGTCGCGCGCCGGACCCAGCCGGGTCCGGGCCCTGGCCTCGGCCACGCTGCCGGCTTCGAGGACGTCGGCTGCGCCGAGCGTGGTGAGCCCGCGGACGACGTCATCGCGCAGCGCTGCGTCGCCGATCGCGACCAGCGCCGAGAACCGCGGGGAACGGATGCCTGCCGGCACGCCCCGCTGCTCGACGAGTGCGCTCACCCGTCCTCCCGAACCCGAAGTGCCCCTGTCCCGGAAGTCATCGGCGCGCGGCCGGAGCTCCTGAAGCCCGCCGGGCACGCGCTCAGCGGGTGCGGCGCGAGCCTGATCGGTGCGGGAGGCTGGCGACGACGCCGGACACCAGGGGCGGCAGCCCGCAGACGGTGGCCAGCAGGTCCCCCCAGGCCTCCAGGTGCGGGCCGATCCGGGAGTCGTGGGCCGTCCACGAGGCCCGGATCTCCAGCTCGGCGGTGGCCTGCCGCTCGGACATGGTGCCGAACGGCTCGGAGACCACGCGGGTCACGGTCCCGCTGGCGGCGCTGTACGGGACCGAGTGGGCCTCCAGGGCCTCCATCAGCCAGGACCAGCCCACGGACGGGACCATCGGGTCGCTCGCGAGCTCGGGCTCGAGCGTGGCGCGGACGAAGGTGACCACCCGGAACGTCCCCTGCCAGGTCTCGTGGCCGGCCGGGTCGTGCAGGAGGACGAACCGCCCGGTGCCGAGCTCGCTGTCGTCGGGCGCCACCACGTCCGCGGACAGGGCGACCGCGTTCGGGGCCAGCCGCTGCGGGGCCGGCGTCTCCTCGAGGTCGATCTCGGGCCGCAGCCGGACCGAGCGCAGCGCGTCGAGGGCGCGCTGGAACGCCTCCGGGAGCTCGGCCGAACCTCGCTCCCCGGAACCGCCCTGACCCGGCCCGCTGCTCACCCTCGCAGGGTATGGCCAGGACCTCGGCTCGGCCGGGAGCGCGCAGCGTCGGCGGCGTGTCCCGCCGCTAGGCTCGCCGGACCATGCCCGCCGTACTCGCCCTGCTGTCCAGCGTGATGTGGGGCTCGGCGGACTTCCTCGGCGGCACGCTGACCCGGCGGGCGCACGCGGTCGCGGTGGTGGCCGCCTCGCAGGTGCTCTCGCTGGTCCTGGTGCTCCCGTTCGCGGTGGTCACCGGTGCGTTCGACGACCCGACCGGGTACCTGCCGTGGGCGTTCGCCGCCGGCTTGATCGGCATGGTCTCGCTGGTGGCCTTCTACGCCGCGCTGGCCACCGGGACGATGGGGGTGGTCGCCCCTATCGCCGCCACCGGCGTGGTCGTGCCGGTGACCTTCGGGCTGATCGGCGGCGACCGGCCGCACGCCCTCCAGATGGTCGGGGTCGGGCTCGCCATCGCCGGCGTCGTGCTCGCCAGCGGACCGGAGATCCGCGCCGTCGAGACCGGCGGGGCGCGCGGCGGCGCCCGGTCGCTGCTGCTCGCCCTGGGGTCGGCCGTGGGGTTCGGCCTGGTGCTGTGGCTGCTGGCCAAGGGCGGCCACTACAGCGTGACCATGACGCTGGTGACGCAGCGGTCGGCGAGCCTGCTCATCGCCGTGGTCGTGGCGCTGGTCGTCCGCAGCAGCGGCGGGCTGGGCCGGCGCGACGTACCGCTGCTGATGGTGATCGGGGTCGGGGACGCGACCGCGAACGGCCTCTTCACCCTGGCCAGCCGTACCGGGCTGGTCTCGCTGGTCTCCGTCCTCGGCTCCCTGTACCCCGTCGCGACCGTGCTGCTGGCGCGGTTCGTCCACGGCGAGCGGATGAGGCGCGTGCAGAACGTGGGCGTGGTGTCCGCTCTCGCGGGGGTCGCGCTCATCGCCAGCGGCGGCGTGTGAGCACGCCGCATGAAACGATCGGCACCGTGACCGCCGTGCAGCCAGCCGTCCAACCCGCCGGGGTCCAGGACTCGGCGTTCCTGCGCGCCTGCCGGCGCGAACCCGTGCCGTACACGCCGGTGTGGTTCATGCGGCAGGCCGGGCGCTCGCTGCCGGAGTACCGCGCGGTGCGGGCGGGGACCGGGATGCTCGACGCCTGCCTGCGCCCGGACCTGGTCGCCGAGCTGACCCTGCAGCCGGTGCGGCGGTACGGCGTCGACGCGGCGATCCTGTTCAGCGACATCGTGGTCCCGCTGAAGGCGGTCGGGGTCGACCTGGACATCAAGCCGGGCGTCGGACCGGTCGTGGCGACGCCGATCCGGGACCGGGCCGGCCTCGACGTGCTGCGCCCGCTGGACTCCGGCGCGGTCGAACCCGTCGCGCGGGCGGTCCGGCTGCTCACGGCCGAGCTCGGCAGCACCCCGCTGATCGGGTTCGCCGGCGCGCCGTTCACGCTGGCGTCGTACCTCGTCGAGGGCGGTCCGAGCCGCAACCACGAACGCACCAAGGCGCTGATGTACGGGGACCCGCTGCTGTGGCACGAGCTGCTGGGCCGGCTCGCAGGGATCGCCGCCGACTTCCTGGCCGTGCAGGTCCGTGCGGGCGCCGCCGCCGTGCAGCTGTTCGACTCCTGGGCGGGCGCGCTGTCTGAGGCGGACTACCGCGAGTACGTCCTGCCGCACTCGACGACGGTGCTCGCGGCCGTGGCGCGAGCCGCCGCCGAGGTCGGCAGGCAGGTGCCGCGGATCCACTTCGGCGTGGGTACCGGCGAGCTGCTCGGCGCGATGCGCGAGGCCGGCGCGGACGTCATGGGGGTCGACTTCCGGGTGCCGCTGGACGTGGCCGCGGGCCGGGTCGGGCCGGGCGTCGCGCTGCAGGGGAACCTGGACCCCGCCGTCGTCTTCGCGCCGCCGGCGGCGGTGAAGGCTCAGGTGCTGGCCGTGCTGGCGGCCGCCGGCGGGCTGCCCGGGCACGTCTTCAACCTCGGGCACGGAGTCCTGCCGGAGACCGACCCCGGCGTGCTCGCCGCTGTGGTCGACCTCGTGCACGAGCACGGGCAGCAGGTCCGGTGACCGCCGGTGCGGCGCGACCGCACGTCGTCGTGGTCGGCGGCGGGATCTCCGGTCTCGCGGCCGCGCTCGCGGTGCTCGAGCGCGCGGCGGGCGAGGTGGACGTGACCGTCCTCGAGGGGGCCGCCGCGGTCGGCGGCAAGCTGGTGCTGACCGAGGTCGCCGGCATCGCCGTGGACGCCGGCGCCGAGTCGCTGCTCGCCCGGCGGCCGGAGGCGCTCGCGCTGGTGCACGCGGCCGGGCTCGGCCAGGACATCGTGCACCCGGCCGTCGCCGGGGCGTGCGTGTGGAGCCGGGGCGCGATGCGGCCGCTGCCCGCGGGCCAGCTGATGGGCATCCCCGGCGACCTGCGCTCGCTGGCCGCCAGCGGGGTGGTCTCGCTCCCGGGCCTGGCCAGGATCCCGTTGGACCACGTGCTCGCCAGGACCCCGGTCCGTGGCGACGTCCCGCTCGGTTCGTTCGTGGCCGCACGGCTCGGCCGTGAGGTCGTCGACCGGCTCGTCGAGCCGTTGCTCGGGGGGGTCTACGCCGGTCACGCCGACGAGCTGTCGCTGGACGCGACGCTGCCGCAGCTCGCCGGCGCCGTCCGGGTCGAGCGCTCGCTGCTGCGGGCGGTGGAGCAGGTGCTGGGATCGGGCTCTGCCGGCGTCGCCGTCAGCGCGGCCGGCGGCGGCATCGCCGGACCGACGGCCGAACCGCCGGGGCTGACCCGGCCGGTGTTCGCCGGCATCCGCGGCGGGCTCGGCCGGCTGCCGGCGGCGGTCGCCGCGGCCTGCGCCGACGGCGGCGCGACGATCCGGGTCGGGGCGATGGTGCGCGAGCTGCGCCGCTCGCCGGGCGGCTGGCGCGTGGTCCTCGGACCGACCCGGCAGCCCGAGCAGATGTTCGCCGACGCCGTCGTGCTGGCGGTGCCGGCCGCGCCGGCGTCCCGGCTGCTGCAGGCCGTCGCGCCCGAGGCCTCCGCCGAGCTCGGGACCGTCGAGTACGCGAGCGTCGGGCTGGTCACGTACGCGGTCCCGCTCGACCAGGTCGGCGGTCGGCTGGGGGGCACCGGCTTCCTCGTGCCGCCCGTCGACGGCCGGGTGGTGAAGGCCGCGACGTACTCGTCGCAGAAGTGGGGCTGGCTCGCCGGGACCGCCGGTGACCTGGCCGTCCTGCGGGTGTCGGTGGGGCGGCACCGCGAGGTCGCGGACCTGCAGCGCGACGACGACGAGCTCGCCGCGGTGGCGCTGGCCGACCTGTCCGCAGCGCTGCGGGTCGACCTGCGCCCCGTCGACCGGCAGGTCACCCGGTGGGGCGGCGCGCTGCCGCAGTACACCGTGGGCCACCCGGACCGCGTCGCCCGGATCCGGCGCTCGATCGCCGAGCACCCGGGGCTGGCCGTGTGCGGGGCCGCGTACGACGGGGTGGGGATCCCGGCCTGCGCCGGGTCGGCGCGGACCGCGGCCGACCGGGTGCTGGCGAGCCTGGCGGCGCGGAGACAATGGGGCCATGGCTGACACCGGTCGGACGGCCCCCAGGGCCCGCGAGCTCAACGAGGTCATCCGCTACACGATGTGGTCGGTCTTCCGCGTCGCCCGGCCGCTGGGTGAGGCCGACCGGGCGCCGGTGGTGGCCGAGGTGGAGGCGCTGGTCGAGCAGCTGTCCGCCAAGGACGTGGTCGTGCGCGGCTTCTACGACGTCGCCGGCCTGCGTGCCGACGCCGACCTGATGGTGTGGTGGCACGCGGCGTCCGCGGACGACCTGCAGGACGCGTACGAGCGGCTGCGCCGGACGGCGCTCGGGCGCGCCAGCGAGCCGGTCTGGTCGGTGGCCGCGCTGCACCGTCCCGCGGAGTTCAACAAGAGTCACGTGCCGGCGTTCCTGTCCGACGAGGAGCCGCGCGGCTACCTGTGCGTGTACCCGTTCGTGCGGTCGTACGACTGGTACGTGCTGCCGGAGGAGGAGCGGCGGGCGATGCTCGCCGAGCACGGGCAGATGGCGCGCGGGTTCCCGGACGTACGGGCGAACACCGTGGCGTCGTTCGCGCTGGGCGACTACGAGTGGATCCTCGCGTTCGAGGCGGACGAGCTGCACCGCATCGTCGACCTGATGCGGCACCTTCGGGGGTCGAGGGCTCGGCTGCACGTGCGCGAGGAGCTGCCGTTCTACACCGGACGGCGCCGGCCCCTCGCCGACCTCGTCGCCGCCCTCCCCTAACCCCCGTCGTTGCATACGGATTGGGGGCTATCACCCCCAATCCGTATGCAACGAGCCGTGGCGGGTCAGCGCCAACCTGCGGCGACCAGGGCTCGGCGGATGACGGCGCCCACCCACTTGGCCTCGTGCCTGACCTGGTACGAGCTGAACCGCAGCAGCATCCGCCCGGCGACGACCAGGTCGTTCTGGCGGGCCATGTCGGAGCCGCTCTGCAGCTGGTCGCGGTGATGGGCGCCGTCGATCTCCACGCAGACGCCCCACGGTTCGAACATGACGTCCAGCCGGTACCGTCGCCCGGCCGTACGGACCCGGACCTGTGTCGAAGGCCGCGGAAGGCCGGCCGACGACAACAGCCGGGCGAAGTCTCGCTCCGGCAGTGACTCGATGCCCCCAGCAGCGTCACGGATGCTCTCGGCGACGAGGCCGACGCCGCTGACCGGTCCGCGGACATCGAGTGCGTCCGCCAGCCGGTCGGGGGTCGACAGACGTTGCTGGACTCCGGCGAGGACGATCGCGCGAGCCAGGCGCGGATGAGGAGCCCAGCATGCCGCGTCGATGAGGCTGCGCTCCACCGACGTACGACGCGGATCGCCGGACCCGCGCTCGGATCCGAGCACGATCGAGCGGTGCGGCACCAGCCAGGGGAGCTCGGGAGCCCGCGCGTGGTGCGGGATCACGACATGGACGGGGTCGACGTCGAATCCGCGGAGTCCGTGCAGCGTCGCTGACGTCACGCCGGCGATCAGAGTGCCGACGGGTCCGACCAGTGTCGCGACCTGCAGCTGTTCATGACGGGTCAGCTCGCCGTTGTGCGTGACGACGACACGCGGGTGGGGTTGAGCCCAGCGTCTGCTCGCGACCGCCCAACGAACTCGATCCCGACCGTGGATCCGGGCCGCCTCGGCGGGCCGCATCACCGTGCTCGGCGAGTCCAGGCGAGTCGGCACCTCAGCACGATGCTGCCCTGCGGGTGTGCCCGGCGGACGGCGCCGGCCGCTGTGGACGGAGCGGCGCCGTCCACAGCCCCGTCCAGGTGCCGTCGTTGCATACGGATTGGGGATCCTGGCCCCCGATCCGTATGCAACGAGAGCTGGGGAGAGTGTGGATGACGGAGGCTTGTACGGTGGGGGCGTGACGGCGGGGACCCGCGAGTCGACGTTGCTGGCCGAGCTCGGCGCGGCGCTGCCGGACGACGCCGTCGTCGTCGACCCCGTCAGCCTCGAGGCCTACCGGCACGACCGCGCCGGCGCCATCGAGGCCGGCGTCCCGCAGGTGGTGGTCAGGCCCAGCACGACCGAGCAGGTGTCCGCGGTGCTCGCGGCGGCCCACGCGCGCGGCGTCCCCGTGGTGCCGCGCGGCGCCGGGTCCGGCCTGGCCGGCGGGGCCAACGCGATCGACGGCTGCATCGTGCTCTCGACCGAGCGGATGAACCGGGTCGTGGACGTCCACGTCGACGACGGGTACGCGGTCGTCGAGCCGGGCGTGATCAACCAGCAGCTCCGCGACCATGTGGCGAGGTCGGGCCTGTGGTACGCCCCGGACCCCGGCAGCAAGGACTTCTGCAGCATCGGCGGCAACATCGGCACGAACTCGGGCGGGATGTGCTGCGTCAAGTACGGCGTCACCAGGGACGCGGTGCTGGGGCTGGAGGTCGTGCTGGCCGACGGGACGGTGACCCGGCTGGGGCACCGTACGCCGAAGGGTGTGGCCGGCTACGACCTGGCCGGGCTGGTGGTCGGCAGCGAGGGCACGCTGGCGGTGGTCACCCAGGCGTGGCTGCGGCTGCGTCCGCTCCCGCCGCCCCCGACGACGGTGGTGGCGGTGTTCGCCGACCTGCCGTCGGCGGGTCGCGCGATCGAGCGGTCCACGGTCGTGGCGAACCCGTCCCTGCTGGAGATCATGGACCGGGCGACCGTGGCCGCGGTGGAGGCGTTCCAGCCGATGGGACTGGACCTCGCGGCGGGTGCGCTGGTCATCGGGCAGTCGGACCTGCCCGGGTCGGCCGGCGCGCACGAGGCGGCTCTGGTCGCGCAGGAGTGCGAGCGGGCCGGCGCGACCGAGGTGTACATCTCCGAGGACGCCCAGCAGGCGGACATGCTGGTCGCCGCCCGCCGCGTCGCGGTGACCGCCGTGGAGCAGCTCGGCGTCAGCGAGCTGGACGACGTGGCTGTGCCGCGGTCCCGGCTGCCGGAGGCGATGGCGCGGTTCACCGAGCTCGCCGATCGGTACGACGTGCTCATCTGCACGTTCGGGCACGGGGACGGGAACCTGCACCCGACGGTCGTCCACCCGCGCGGCGACGAGGCGGCGGCCGTGCGCGCGTCGGCGGCGTTCGAGGCCATCCTCGACGTGGCGCTGGACCTGGGCGGCACCGTCACCGGTGAGCACGGCGTCGGGCTGCTCAAGCGACGCAAGCTCGGGGTCGAGCTGGACCCGGCGGCGCAGTCGCTGCACGAGGCGGTCAAGCGTGCCTGGGACCCCAAGGGGATCCTCAACCCCGGCAAGGCGCTGCCCGTGCGCTGAGCGCTAGCCGGCGGCGGGCACCAGGCGCAGGGAGACCGAGTTGATGCACCAGCGCTCGTCGGTGGGCGTCGGGTACCCCTCGCCGGTGAAGACGTGCCCGAGGTGGCTGTCGCACCGGGCGCAGCGGGCCTCGACCCGGCGCATGCCCATCGAGCGGTCCTCGATCAGCCGGACCGCGTCCGACTCGGTCGGCTGGTAGAAGGACGGCCAGCCGCAGTGGCTCGCGAACTTCGCCGTCGACCGGAACAGCTCCTGCCCGCAGGCCCGGCAGGCGTAGACGCCGACCGTCTCGGTGTCGACGTACTCGCCGGTGAACGGGCGCTCGGTGCCGGCCTCGCGCAGCACGTGGTACTCCTGCGGCGACAGCTCCTGGCGCCACTCCTGCTCGCTCTTGGTCACGGGGCCCGTCGTGTCAGTCATGGGACAACGGTACGTGCCCGCGGCGGACCGGCCGGAGCCGTCCGCGGGGTCGGGGCGATGACGGTTTCCTTACGCCCGGGCGACCCTGGTGCCCGGCGCTGGGCCCGGCTAGCGTCGGCAGCAGAGCCGTCAAGCCCGAGCCGAGGAGCACCCCGATGGAGCTGGACCCGAAAGAGACCGCAGTCGTCCTGATCGAGTACCAGAACGACTTCACCTCCGACGGCGGTGCGCTGCACGGCGCGGTTGCCGACGTCATGGCGTCGACCGGGATGCTCGCCAACACCGCCGGCCTGGTGAAGACGGCCAGGGACGCCGGGGCGACGATCATCCACGCGCCGATCCAGTTCGCTGCCGGCTACAACGAGATCAACGACCACCCGTACGGCATCCTCGCCGGCGTCGTCGCCACCAACGCCTTCGTCAAGGGTGCCTGGGGCGCGCAGATCGTCGACGACGTGGCACCGGCCGAGGGCGACATCGTCATCGAGGGCAAGCGCGGGCTGGACACGTTCGCGAGCACGAACCTCGACTTCATCCTGCGCAGCAAGGGGATCAAGAACGTCGCGCTGGGCGGATTCCTCACCAACTGCTGCGTCGAGTCGACCATGCGCTCGGCGTACGAGAAGGGGTTCAACGTCTTCACGCTCACCGACTGCGTCGCGGCGACCTCGCAGGCCGAGCACGAGAACGCCATCACCTACGACTACCCGATGTTCTCGCACCCGGTCTCCGCGGCCGAGTTCGGCGACTCGCTCGCCGGGTGACCCGGCGCGACGCAGGGGCAGCCGGGTGCGGCGACCGCTAGCCTGAAACGCATGGCGGCCGCGAAGACCCCGGCGATCGAGCTCCAGGTGGGGGAGCGCAGCGTGCGGGTCTCCAACCCGGACAAGGTGTACTTCCCGGCGCTCGGCGAGGCCGGCGGCACCAAGCGGCACCTGGTCGAGTACTACCTGTCGGTCGGCGACGGCATCGTGCGCGCGCTGCACGACCGGCCGACGTACCTGCAGCGGTTCCCGGACGGCGTCGAGGGCGAGGAGATCTACCAGAAGCGGGTCCCCACGCACGCGCCCGACTGGATCCGCACCTGCCAGGTCACCTTCCCGTCCGGACGCACGGCGGACGCGTTGCGGGTGACCGAGCCGGCCGACGTCGCCTGGGCCGCCAACCTGGGCACGGTCACGTTCCATCCCTGGCACGCGCGGTGCTCCGACGTCGACCGCCCCGACGAGCTGCGCATCGACCTCGACCCGCAGCCGGGCACCGACTTCGACGACGCCCGCGCGGTCGCGGTCCGCTGCGTGCAGCCGCTGCTCGCCGAGCTGGGCTGGGTGGGGTTCCCGAAGACCAGCGGCAACCGCGGCCTGCACGTGTACGTCCGGATCGAGCCGCGCTGGACCTTCACCGAGGTACGGCACGCGGCCATCGCGTTCGCCCGCGAGGTCGAGCGCCGCGACCCCGCGGCGGTCACCACGAAGTGGTGGAAGGAGGAGCGTGGCACCAGGGTCTTCG
This sequence comes from uncultured Actinomycetota bacterium, assembly GCA_963771835.1. Taxonomy (GTDB): domain Bacteria; phylum Actinomycetota; class Actinomycetes; order Prado026; family Prado026; genus CAVQCJ01. The sequence goes on along the minus strand of CAVYVA010000001.1, from coordinate 707,072 downwards.
TCGACTTCAACCAGAACGCGCGGGACCGCACGATCGCCTCGGCGTACAGCGCCCGGCGACGGGTGACCGGCACCGTGTCGACGCCGCTGCGCTGGGACGAGGTGGCCGACGTCGAGACCGAGGACTTCACGATCGCCACGGTGCCGGCGCGGTTCGCCGAAGCTCGGCGACGTGCACGCCACGATCGACGACGTCGCTCACGACCTCACGCCGTTGCTGGAGTGGTACGAGCGGGACGAGCGCGACCGCGGCGAGGGGGACATGCCGTATCCCCCGAACTACCCCAAGATGCCGGGCGAGCCGATGCGCGTGCAACCGAGCCGCGCGAAGCGCTGACCCGCGGGATTCACAGTGCGAGGTCGATGCGGTGAATCACGAAGCCCTGACCACTGTCGTCGAGCCGGCTCCAGACGCCATCCTCCGTGTCGACCTTCCAGAGTGGGGAGGTGGGTTGTCGGGGCTGTCGTGCTGCAGCGGCCACCGCTTCGTCCAGCGTCTTGAACAGGTCGATCGGAATGGCCCGCGAGTCGGCCGCGGTGCCCTCGATCCGCAGCAGCCGGAACTTCACCGCCTGGCGTTGCTCCGTCATGCCGTCGCGGTCTCGATCCGGCAGACCCGTGTCGCCAGCCGTGCGGCCGAGCGTCTACGGGTGGGTGGGGCCGTGACCACCTTGGCCGTGTCCGTGACCGTGTCCGTGACCGTGTCCGTGACCGTGTCCGTGACCGTGCGACCCGCTGTGGCCGTGGTGGCTCGTGGCCGACGGGCCGTCGGATGGCCCTGCGGTGGCGGTGACCGTCGTCGACGGGGTCTGTCCCGTCAGGACGAGGGTGCAGTACTGGTCGACGGTGAGGCCCAGCGACTGCGACGCCGCAACGAGGTTCGCGTACGCGACCGAGGGGTTGTCAGGCTTGCGGCCGCCGGGGTTGGGCGAGGCGGTGCTGTTCGCGCCGTTGCCCCACGTCTTGTTGCCGAACGTGTGGCACAGACCCCAGGCTGCTGGACCGAGCGCGTCGGGCCCGTTGGTAGGGCTCCACGAGCTGCTCGGCAGTGCGCTACTGGCTGGGCCGGCCGACCCGCTGGGGCTGGGCGTCTCGGTCGGGCTGGTCGTGTCGGTCGGGCTGGTCGTGTCGGTGGCGCTCGGGTCACTGGACCCTGTGGGCTCGCCAGACTGCGAGGAGTCGCCGGCGAGATTCAGCGGTCCAGGCAGGGAGCCGGTCGCGGCAGCGGCCACCCCGCCCAGCGCCAACGTCCCGACAGCGGTCGCCGCGGCGACCTTGAGGCTGAACAAGGAGGGGCGCACGAGTTCTCCCGTTGGCGTAGGTAGCGGACGACGACACCAGGAGAACGACGCCTGACTGCGGCGCGTTACGCGTCTCACTCTTTCGGCCGAGCGGTGACGCTGACGCGAACGGAATGCGACGTGGTGCCTGCTCCGTGGAGGTCCTGGTCAGCGGGATCACACGTCAGACCCACGCCCGCGAACGCCAGCGAGGATGCCCAGCACGAGCAGCACCACCGCGACGATGAACAGCCACTTGGCGGCCACAGCGAACCCGAGCACGAAAGCCACCAGGGCAAGAACGAGCAACAGCAGCCAAGGACCCATCACAGACTCCGTCCCGTCAAGGAACGAGCGCACACAGCGGCGCGCTCGTACAGCTCCACAAGAGCCCTTCCCTCTTTCTCGCTTGGCAACCGGCGAATCGTGTCGCCTGAATCACACGAGCGAGGGGCAGCTGACGCCGGGCGTGTCTTCCACGAGTCCCCGTTGACTTCACTTTCGCTTGGGCGCTCGCTTCGAGTGCGCTGCCGCGGGAATTCCCAGCCGCCGGCGCACGAGGTTCCTCGGCAGGTCGAGCACCTGGGGGTCGTTGCTCAGGACGAAGGCCGAGTTCGCAGCGAGGATGATGCCGCTGAGCTCGAACGTGAGTGCGTCGGGATCCTCGTCGGCAGGCAGTTCTTGTTGTTCGACTGCTGAGACGACGAGTCCGCGGATGAGAGCGGTGAAGCTGCTCTGGAAAGCTGCGACCCGCTCCCTGACGGGTCCCGAGCGGGTCCCCATCTCCAGAACGGCCGCGGCGAAGAAGCAGCCGCCGGGGAAGGTCCGGCGGGCAAGGTAGTCGAGGTACGCGTCGCACACGACGAGGAGCTGACCAAGGCCCGGCGGCGCGGCGAGCGCCGGCTCGATCACCTCGGCGCGGAAGATCCGCTCCGCCTCGTCGACGGTCGCGATCTGGAGCTGCTCCTTTGACCCGAAGTGGGCGTAGACGCCGCTCTTGCTCATGCGCAGAGCGTCCGCGAGGTTGCCGATCGACAGCCCTTCGAGACCGTCGACGGTGGAGAGGGAGACCGCCTCGCGCAGGATCGCGTCCCGGGTGCGCTCCCCGTCCGCCCGCGGCCGGCGTGGCTGAACCATGCTTGACAAGATAGCACGACCGTTCGTATTCTCTCAAAAGCACGAACGATCGTGCTATATCAGGACCGAGGAGAAGGTGCAGACCATGACCGCACAGTCCATCCCCGCCCCATCCTGGGCCAGAGGTCCGATCGTCGACGACGAGGAGGTTCGCTACGACATCACCGTCGGGACGATGCCGGACCACGTACGCACGGTCGGGCTCACCCGTGCCGATGTCCCCCCGGAGCCCGGCGAGACCACCGTCAACGCGTTCGACGAGGTGTTCACCTCCTCACAGGCTCGTGAGGTTGCCCGGATGCTCGTCCACGCCGCTGACCTGGCCGACGCCGGCTAGCGCCGACGCTCCACGCGCAGCACGTGCCGGCCACAGCCGCGGCACACATGCCAGGTCCATGCAGAACAACCCTGTCTGTCGACTTCTAGAGGAGCTCCGATCATGCAACTCCGTCATCGTCCCCCCGGCGCCGTCCCGGTCCGAGAAGCTACCCACCAGCATCAGCCCATCGACGCTGCCGCCCACCCGGGTCGTCGAGTGTTGACCATCCAGGTGGCTGACCACACCCCGTTGCCCCCCCAACGAGTGCTCGAGGCAGCCCGCGACTTCTCCGAGCGGCGCGCAGACGTGTGGCCGAACGTGCGGAAGCGGCACATCACGGTTCACGAGAGCGGCGAGAACTTCGCCGAGGTGACGGAGGGGACCTGGGTCGTCGGCCTCTTCTGGGAGCGGAATCGCTACGACTGGTCGGAGCCGGGATCGGTCAAGGCCACGGTGATCGACTCAAGCATCTTCGAGCCGGGCAGCACCTGGGAGCTCCGGGCCACCGCTGTCGACGGCGGAAGCCAGGTTCAGATGGACATCCACCGCGGCTTCCGCAGCGGCCCGAAAGGCAGAATCGCCAGCACCGTTCACCACACAGTAGGCAAGTGGGTCTGGCGCTGGTTTCTCCGGAGCGCGCTCGCTGCCGTCGAGAAGCAGCAGCGACCCCGCACGCCTGGTGACGGCGCAGAGACCGTGCGCGGCGTAGCGGCAGCTGCCACGGGCGAGGGCTCGGCCTAGCCGCTCCGAAGCGCGAAGGGCGAGCTGCAACAGCCCGCATCCTGCGGGCGGCCTCGTGGGCGGCACGTTCCCCCGACTCACGTCCCCAGCTGGTTCACGATCGTCGACCACAGCCCGAACAACATCAGCGCGCCGGCGCAGGCCGCCACCCCGGCAGCCACGACCACTGAACGGGGTCGTCGCGGTTCCTGCCTGTGCACGAAGAACGGGTACGCGACGAACACGATCAGCTGGGACACCCACAGCGCGACCAGCGACGGCTTCAGCAGATCGTTGTACGCCCGCTCGGGCTGGATGAGGGTCGCTGCGGTCGCGGTGACCGTCACGACGGCCAGGATCCGGGCGACCCGTCCCACGCTCAGCCTGGTGAGCGAGGTCAGCAGGCGCGACAGCGCCATGAACTCGACGACCATGACGCCGACCACGGACGCGACCACGCCCACCCCGATCGTCGTGGCCAGCACCGGAAGTCGAGCGGCGCGGGCCACCGCGGCACCGGGCAGCTCCGCGGCCAGGAGCCCGGGGGCGACGAACGCCAGCGGGACCGTGGCCAAGGCTGTTGCCGCCGCAGCCACCGCCCAGCCACGGGCGAGTCCGGTCCGCACGGTCCGCCCCCCGCCACGTGCCTCGCCGCCCAGGAAGAGCGGCAGGCTCGAGCAGACGAACAGGATCGACAGGTTCCCGCCGGCGACGAGGACCTCGCGCGGCTGCGCCGCCGTCGCTGCGGCGGCGACCGGGCTGCGCTGGCTGATCTCGACGGCCGCCAAGCCGCCCACCAGGACGAGCTGGCCGACCGCCAGCACCGACAGTGCCGGCATCGAGTGACGCAGTGGGAGCATCGCGACGCCGATCACGACGGCCGCCGTCAGCATCTGGGCCACCGGCCGCACCGCGCCGCCCGCGGACCCGGACACCGCCGGCAGGATGTCGTAGGCCACGTACGTGCTCGTGTAGACCAGGTACAGCAGGTAGCTCAGCACCCACAGTGCTGCCTGCACGCGGGCGATCCCGGTCCCGACGCCGGCTGCTACGAACGCGGTGAGGCCGCCCGGGCCGCGCACGACGCGCGAGTAGCGCAGCCAGACCAGCAGCGGCGGCACGAAGAGCGCCGCGCCGAGCACGGCGACGACCCCGGCCGACCCGCGGGTCGCGTCCCCCAGCACGCCCGGTACGTACAGGACGGCCAGCGCGAGCGGGCCACCCGTCGCCGTCACGGTCAGCAGCAGGAAGGACAGCGGCGCGATCTGACCCTCTGGCGTGCGGGCGGCGTCGACCGGTTGGAGCGCGGCCACGACCGGCCCGGCTCGGTCGGACGCCATCGACGCTGGCCCGTCAGGCCCAGCCGCCGCCCGAGCTCGACTTGCTCGCGCTCGGCGCCGGCGAGCTAGCCGCCGCGGTCTTCGTGATCTGGGTGCCGGACGGCGACACCACCCACCACAGACCGCCGTTGAGGTTCTTTCCCTGCCCGGACGCCGTGCCCGGCGTGCTGTCGCCGGCGTAGGTGTAGACCGGCAAGCCGTCGACGGTGAGCTGGTGGGTCCCGTCCGCGCGCATGATCTCGCCGAGCTTCGCGGACACTCCCGCCGGCGCCGCCGGCAGCGTCGCGGGTGCGGTCACCGGCGGCCAGTAGGTCGCGCAGCTGCCGCTGCAGTTGGATTTCCCGGCGGTGTCCGCTGCGAACACGTACACCACCTTGCCCTGCCCGTCGACGAGGATGGCTCCCAGCGGCGTGGTGGCGGTGCCGAGGATCGCCCCGGCGGCGACCGAAGGGGTGCCGGCGACAGCGACAGCGGCCGTCGTGGCCGCGGCGGTCGTGCTCCCACCGTTGCTGGCGCACGCGGCCAGCACGAGCGCAGCCGGAGCCAGCCATGCGAGGTGGACCCAGCGCGTACGTCCAAGCCTGATGGTCGAGTGCCTAGTCGTGGTCCCGGGCGTCATGATGGCCTCCAAGGCTGCCTCACGCTGGGAACGGCGCTGGGAGTCGTTCGGTTCACCGCTCGAGAACAGGCCCGGGTGGCGGCGACCACGGACTGTCAGTCGCGGGACCCGCCGAGCACGGTGAACGACTTCGGCCAGCCTTGCGTTGGTTGAGACAGGAGCTGCCGGGGCGACGACGCCCCGGCAGACGGCCGGGGAGGCGCGCAATGCGCAAGGGACTCGTGATCTTGGGCGGGCTGGTCGTGCTGGCCGGCATCACGTTCGGGCTCCAGGGCATGGGCGTGCTCGGCGGCAGTGCGATGACCGGCAAGACGCTGTGGGCCGTACTCGGCCCATTGATCGCCGTGCTCGGCCTGGTACTGGTGGTGAGCGGGCTGCGAACCAGCGATCGGCGCCGACAGTAGCGCCCACGACGCATCAGCGAGCGGCCGCCGAGATCGGCGTCAACTACTTGATGCCGTACAGGCCCACGACCACGAGCACGAGCACTGCGGCGGCGAGAATGAGACCCCTTCCCACACCGAGGTACCCCTCCCGGCGACCCCGCCACCACCGCGCGCAGAGCAGCCGAGCACGCGTCAGGACTTGGGCTAGGTCCGAACCATGCTGTCGGCTGCCTGACCTGTCACCGGCTCAGGGGCCTGCCAGGATCCGACCAGCGGACGCATGCGGGAATTACGCAGCCTCTCGACCAGCCAGGTCGACGGTATCCGCAGCACCAGCCAGACCAGCCCGGCAACGGCGCCACCGAGCACGAGCCCGGCAAGCACGTCCTGCGGGAAGTGGGCCCCGACGTAGACCCGGGCGAACGCCATCAGCAGCGCGCAGCCGGTTGCGAGCAGCCCGAGCCGCCAGGACACGAGGAACAGGCCGACAGCCACCGCGCCGGCCATCGCCGCATGGTCGCTGGGGAACGACGGGTCGCTAGTGGTGCTGACCAGCACCAGCGCGTTCGGGTGTACGACATAGGGGCGGGTCTCGGCGAAGTGCTTGATGATCGGCTGGTTGACGGCTACGGCCAGGACCGTCGACACCGGCGCCAGGAGGGCGGCTGCCATGATGGGGGCCGGGCGTCGGCGGGCGTACCACCAGCCGACCACGAGCAGGCCGGCGAACACCAGCAGCCCGTACTTCGCATACGCCGTTACGGGCGCGTGCATCCACCCGGTGCTGCGGGCGAAGTCGTTGATCTTCAGGAACAGGTCGTTCGTGCTGCCGGAGGTCACGAGCCAGGGCCTCACATCATCTGCGGTGCAGGCGGCGGTCGCGCCTGCGCGGAACCTCCCACGGTAGGTGGGCGCGAGTCAGCGTCCGGTAAAGGATCAGGCGCACCGACCTTCTGGTCGGCCGACACCACCCGTTCGGGTGACCGCGTCGGTCCGGGCAGTGGCTCGGTGTCAACCCAGGCGGCGCCCGGCGACGGCGAGGGCCACCGCCTAGAGTCCGGCCACGGACCCGCAGACCACCCGCGGGACCACGCCGTGCCCCGGTCCGGCGCTCCAGGTCACGCCGGCCCAGAGCCCGGCCAGCCCCTGGCCGGTCAGCTGGGCACACCGCCGCCGGCGTGGGTCGGCACCGTCACGCACTCGGCCGTTGTCTCCGCCGTTGCCGCCGCCTTGGCCGTTGTCCCCGGGTGCGGGTTCCCGCCGCTGGAGTTGTGGCCGCAGTTTCCCCAGCCCTGGTTTCCGCCGTTGACCGGAGTTGGCGCCTCAGGCGTCGTGATGGAACCGACCCGGTGCGGTTGGTCGGGTCCGCCAGAGCTGCTGAGCCGACGTCAGCCGGTCCGGCGAGCGCGCCCGCGAGCAGCAGCGGTCGCGCGGATGTCGGCGGCTACTCGTTGGCATATGAGTGCCTGGGCACCGGAAGTCCGACTGTCATCCTCGAGGCTGGGTACACCGCGTCGGGAGTCGACACCTTCGGCGACGTCATCATGCCCGCGCTGGCCCGGAAGACGCGGGTCTGCACCTACGACCGGGCAGGAGACGGAACCAGCGATCCCAGGCCATCGCGTGTACGCCCGCTGACTGGAGCGACGCAGGCACACGAGCTGGGCGCGCTGCTGGACGCGATCCACGTCACCGGCCCGCTCGTGATGGTGGGGCACTCCTATGGCGGTGTCATCTCCCGCGAGTTCGCCGCGACCCATCCCACGCAGGTGGTCGGCATGGTCCTGGTCGACGCAACCAGCGAGCCCGAGATCCCTGTCTACGACCGACTCGACGCAGGTCCATGGATCGACGGTTCGGTCATCCCCGCGCCGAATCAGACGATCGACATCCACGCGACCGTACGAGAGCTCGAGGCGGCGCGGACGCTGGGGGCGATGCCGCTGGTCGTCATCACCGCCGGCATCTTGGAGGACCAGTGGCTCCGGACCGTTCCACTGCTCGAAGCGCAAGCGCAGACACGGCTTGCTGGGCTGTCATCGGACTCCATCCACGTCCTCGACAAGGGCGTCGGCCACATGATCCCGTCCGAAGACCCGGCGATCGTCATCACCTCAGCTCAGGCAGCCATCGACGCAGCGAGGTCCGGCCAGCCGTTGCCGATCTGCGCGTCAATCATCGTCCACGCCCCCTCAGCCCGATGCGTCGCTCGTGGCGAGACAGCGCGGCAGGCCACCTGACGGGCGGGTAGCCATCCACGCGCGCCTGGACCGCACACCCTCGAAGCGCTGTTCATGGGCGGGTCGATCCGGCAGAATCTACGTACCGGTCCGGGCCAGGGCCAGGAACTCGCTGCGTGAGCGGGCGTCGTCGCGGAGGAGTCCGTGTAGAGCGGACGTGACGGTCCTGGTTCCCGCTGCCTGGACCCCGCGCACCGTCATGCACAGGTGCTCTGCCTCGACGACCACGCCGACGCCGCGGGGACCCAACGCGTCCTGCAGCCAGCCGGCCACCTGGGTGGTGAGCCTTTCCTGAACCTGCGGGCGACGCGCGAACATCTCGACCACGCGGGCCAGCTTCGAGAGCCCGAGGATCCGACCGGCTGGCAGGTACCCGACGTGCGCGACCCCGAGAAACGGGAGCATGTGGTGCTCGCAGAGCGAGTGGACCGGGATCGAGCGAGCCAGCACCAGCTCGTCGTAGCCGTCGTCGTTCGGGAACGTGGTGAGGTCGAAGGGCCGCGGTGTGATCATCTCCAGGTAGGCCGCAGCCATCCTGCGTGGTGTCTCGATCATCCCTTCCGCGTCAGTCGCTACGCCGAGGGCGGCCAGGAAGCCGGCAGCAGCGGCCTCGGCTCCGGCGAGGTCGGCCGATTCGGGGGCAGTGACCACCCGCAGGGCTCGTTCGACGGTCGGTGCTGCCGTCGCGTCCAACCTCGACTGCGTGGTCATCGTCGTTGTCTCCAGGTCTAAGGGACAGTAGATTGGACGTTAGACGGCCGAGCCTATTTGGTCAATAGATCTGTCTCTTAGAAGGGGGACGGATGGACTCCGAGGAGTTCGCCACCCAGGTCGAGAGCGTGGCGGCACTCGCCGAGCCGATCCGCCGGGCCCTGTACCTCTACGTGGTGAGCCAGCCCGCTCCGGTCAGTCGTGACCAGGCGTCGCAGGGGGTCGGCACCCCCCGCCACACCGCGAAGTTCCACCTGGATCGGCTCGTCGAGGAAGGGCTGCTCGACACGGACTTCAAGCGGTTGTCCGGTCGGGACGGACCGGGTGCGGGGCGTCCGACCAAGCGTTACCGACGCTCGACCAGGCAGGTGACCGTTGCCCTGCCCGAGCGCCGGTACGACCTGGCCGGCCAGCTCATGGCGCAAGCCATCGACGAGTCCGCCTCCTCCGGAGGCGACGTCGTCGCGTCGCTGCACCGCGCGGCCGCCGACCAGGGCGCGGCCATCGGGGAGCAAGCACGTGCCGGCATGGGGCCCCGAGCGAGCCGTGCACGACAGCTGGCTGTGACCTGCCAGACCCTGGCGCAGTACGGATACGAGCCGCGCACCGTCGACGAGTCCATCGTGCTGGCGAACTGCCCGTTCCACGCCCTGGCCCGGGAGCACACCGACCTCGTCTGCGGCATGAACCTGGCCCTGCTCGGCGCAATGGCGGACCGGGTCGCGGACACCGGGATCTGCGCCCGGCTCGACCCGTCGCCCGAACGCTGCTGCGTCGTGCTCGCACGCGGACTGCCGTAGACGGGGCCGGGTCGGTCAGGCGATGGCGATGCGCGGGTGCTGCGCCGGGTCCAGCCAGTCGATGATCGAGACCATGGTCGAGAGCGGGACCGACACGCAGCCGGCCGTCGAGCCGGTTCCGTTGACGTGCAGGAAGATCCCCGCCCCGCGGTAGCGCACGGCGTTCGGCGGCCGGTTGAAGTTGATGACCACCACGTACCGGTACTGGGTCGTGAACGTGACCAGGTGCTCGGAGCCGTTGACGCCCGACGTCGTCACAGCGAAGCCACCCTGCGAGGCACCGCGCATCTCGTTGTAGTACGCGGAGTTGTTGTCCTCCACCCACCAGTCGTCGGAGGTGACCAGGTGGTAGGGCATCGCGGTGCCCGGGTCCGGGGAGATGCCGAACGCCTCGGTCATCGTGTACGTCCCACCGGGCGTGGTCCCGGTGCCCTGCTTGCGCGTCGACCCCGGCACCACACCGTGGGTGCCGATCCTGGCCGCCTTCGTCTGGATGACGGCGCTGCCAGACCCCGGCCCGCATCTGCCAGGCCACGACGTTGGCGTACGAACCGCTCGCGCTCACGGTGATGATCTGCGACGCGTCGCCGACGACGACCGGCACCGGGAACCTGAACGCGGGGTTCGGCTTCGGGACGGTGGTCGGGTGCGGGCTCGGGGTGGGTACGGCGGCGGGGCGGACCGTGGCCGCCTTCGTCGGGCTGGGCGTGGCGGTCGGGGTCGGACTCGCCGACGAGTCGGCGGCGCTCGGCTGTGCAGCGACGGGCACGAAGCCGGAGGCGGAGGCCCGTGCGGTGCTCGGGGCCGCGGCGGCGGACGGCTCCGGGCGGGACGCGAACCAGGCCACGGCGAGCGCCGCCACCACCGCCACGGAGGTCGCGGCGAGCAGGGCCTTGCGTCCGTGCCGGCGCATCCACACCTCCGTCGCCCTCGGTCCCGGTTGCGCCCGGGTCGGCTGCCGTCGGTCTACCCATCGCCCGGCCGGCTACTCGGGTTGAGCCCCCGGCGTGGCCTTCAGGAGATCGCAGGAGCCCAGGACATCACAGGAGCAGCGGCAGGAGCACCACCGCCACGAGCACGACCACCGAGCCGACCAGCAGCGGAGTGCGCCGCGAGAACGTGAAACGGCCCTGCTCGAGGTCGGCGGCCACCTGGTAGTACCGCCGGGTGCCCACGCCGAGCAGGAACAGGCCGAGCAGCCCCAGCAGGCCCACAGCCAGCGCGTCGCCGTGGCCCTGGCCGGCCCCGAACCGGGCGACGGCGGCCGCCAGCGCCAGCACGCCGAGCGAGGTACGCAGCCAGGACAGGTAGGTCCGCTCGTTGGCCAGGTGGTCCCTGGCCCGGTTCCCGGTACGTCCGGCGGAGTCGCCCGCGGCCTGATCGGGCTCGGTCATCGGACCGCTCAGCTCACGACCTGGTCCGTGCCGAGCACCACGTGCAGCACGGGCAGCGAGAGGGTGTGCCGCAGCTTGGACGCCCAGTCGCGGCGGGTCCAGTCGGCCAGCAGGTGCGGCTCGGTGAAGACGATCACCTCGTCGGCGTCGAGCGTGCGGGCGAGCTCGGCGACCCGCTCGAGGGGGTCGCCGGTCGCCACCTCGCCGTCGACCTTCGCGACCCCGGCCGCCCGCAGCGCCGCGACGGACGCGGTCACCTCCTGCCCGGCGGCGCCGGTGAGCTCGGTGTCCGAGCGCCCGGCGTCCTCGTCGTGCAGGACGTCGCCGAAGTCGGTGCGGGCGATGTCGTCGACGGCCTCGGCCAGCTCGCTGCGGTCGTCGTGGCTGGGCACCACGACGTGCACGTGCACCGGCTCGGGGTCGTGCAGGTGAGCGACGCGCTGGACGTCGTGGTCGGTCAGGGTCTTCTCGGTGAGCAGCACGGTCGTGAACACGGCCAGAGCCTAGTGCTCTAACCGGTGGTCCCCAGCACCTCGGCCAGGTCGAACCCCACCGGGGTCTGCAGCTGGCCGAACGTGCACGAGGCAGGGTCGCGGTCGGTCCGCCAGTGCCGGAACTGGGCGGTGTGCCGGAACCGGGTCCCCTCCATGTGGTCGTAGGAGACCTCGCAGACCAGGTCGGGTCGCAGCGGCTGCCAGGACAGGTCCTTGTTCGCGTTCCAGCGGGACGTCGCGCCGGGGCGGCGCTCGGAGCCGGCGGCCGCCTCGTACTCGGCCCACTCGGCCCACGGGTGGCCGCTGAGATCCGCCACCCGGTAGGGCGCCAGCTCGTCGACCAGCTCCTTGCGCCGCGCCGCGGTGAACGCCCCGCAGACGCCGACGTGCTGCAGGCCGCCGGTCTCGTCGTACAGCCCGAGCAGCAGCGAGCCGACCACCGGGCCGGAGGTGTGCCACCGGAACCCGGCGACGACGCAGTCGGCCGTGCGCAGGTGCTTGACCTTCTGCATCACCCGCTCGTTCTGGCGGTAGGGCAGGTCGGCCGGCTTGACCACCACCCCGTCGAGCCCGGCCCCCTCGAACGCCTCGAACCACTCCCTGGCCACGGCGGCGTCGTCGGTGGCCGCCGTCAGGTACACCGGTGGGCGTGCGTCGGCCAGCGCCTGCTCCAGGCGGGCCCGGCGCTCGCCGAAACCGGTCCGGGTCAGGTCCTCGTCGCCGAGCGCGAGCAGGTCGAAAGCGATGAAGGACGCCGGCGTCTCGGCGGCGAGCCGGTCCACCCTCGACTTGGCCGGGTGGATGCGCTGCAGCAGCGCCTCGAAGTCCAGCGTCTGCCCGTTCGCGATCACGATCTCGCCGTCGACGACGCACTGCTCTGGCAGCTCGGCGCGCACGGCGGCGACGACCTCCGGGAAGTACCGCGTCAGCGGGCGCTCGTTGCGCGAGCCGAGCTCGACCTCGTCGCCGTCGCGGAAGACGATGCAGCGGAACCCGTCCCACTTCGGCTCGTACAGCACCCCGCCGGGGAACGCCGATGGTTCGGGTACCTCGCGGACGGGCTTGGCGAGCATCGGCTTCACCGGTGGCATCACAGGCAGGTGCATGACGGCAGTCTGGCTCAGGTCCGGTGGACGAGGTACCGGGAGAAGAGCGTGCCGTCGGACTCGAGCAGGTGCGCCAGCTCCAGGCGCAGGGTCGCCGGCAGGGCCGGGCCGCCGAGGATCCGCGGGAGGTTCCCGCCCCCGACCAGGAGCGGGGACATCGTCAGGCACAGCTCGTCGAGCAGACCGCGCGCGGCCACCGAGCCCAGCAGCGTCGGCCCGCCCTCGCAGAGCACCTGCTGCAGGCCTCGTTCGCGCAGGGCGGCGACCGCCACCACGAGGTCGACGTGGTCGTCCCCGCACACCACGACGTCGGCGACCTCCCCGGCGGCGCGGATCCGGTCGGTCCCCGCCGACCCGGCGGTGAGCACGATCGTGCGGTGCTCGGCGGCCGCGAGCAGCGGCGAGGTCAGGTCCAGGTCCAGCCGGGCGGTCACGAGGGCGATCGGCAGCCGGGCCGGCCGGTAGCCCTCGGTCCGGGCCGTGCCGGCGCCCACGAGCACCACGTCGGCGAGCCGGCGCATGGTCGCGAACAGCGCCCGGTCCGCGTCGGACGAGATCGCCGCCGAGCGGCCGTCCGGCGCGGTCACCGCCCCGTCGAGCGTGGCGACCATGTTGGCCCGCAACCACGGGCGGTCGGCCGGGACGGCGTACGCCTGCTCGGGGTCGACCGCGCCGGCGGCGGGGAACAGCTGCCGCAGGCCCGGGACCGTCACCACTCGCGGTTGCGCGTCCCGAAGGTGAATGGCAGCACCAGCAGGGCGCCGATGAGGACCTGCAGCCCGAACGTGAGCCAGAAGCCCCAGTGCTGGTTGTGCCCGACCGCCGCGCCGATCGCCGCTCCGACCAGGCCGATGAGCAGCGTGAGGATGCAGCCGATGGGCTGGTAGCCGCGCACGAGCAGTCGCGCCACCGCACCGACGACGATCGCCGCGAACAGGCCTGACCAGATGCCGTCAACGTCCATGACGCCGTAGCCTCGCACACGGCCGCGGTCGCGGCACCCGGACCCGAGCACCCGGGCCCGCGTCATCCGGACAGGCGACGGATCTCGTACGCCACGTCGTAGTGCGCCCTCGGGTAGGCCAGCGACATGCCCTCCAGCGTCTCGATGAGCAGGCGGGTGACCGCGAGGTTGCGCCACCACTTGCGGTCGGCGGGGACCACGTGCCACGGCGCGGTCTCGGTGTTCGTCCGGCCCACGGCGGCGGCGTACGCCTCCTGGTAGTGGAACCACCGCTCGCGTTCGTCGATGTCGTCGGGGTTGTACTTCCACTGCTTGGTGGGGTCGTTCAGCCGGGACAGCAGCCGGCGTCGCTGCTCGTCGTACGACAGGTGCAGGAAGCACTTCACGACCACGGTCCCGGCGGCGACCAGCTGCTCCTCGAAGGCGTTGATCGCGTCGTAGCGGCGCTGGATCGTCCGGGCCTGGACCAGATGGTGGACCCGCGGCACCAGGACGTCCTCGTAGTGCGACCGGTCGAACACGCCGATCACGCCGGGCTCGGGCAGCTCCTTGCGGATCCGCCACAGGAACGGGTGCCGCCGTTCCTCCTCCGTCGGGGCCTTGAACGCCTTGTAGCGGACCCCCATCGGGTCGACCTGGCCGAGCACGTGCTTGACCGTGCCGCCCTTGCCGGCCGTGTCCATCCCCTGCAGGACCAGCAGTACCGCGCGCTCGCCGCCGGCCCGGCCCTCGGCGAAGAGCATCTCCTGCAGCCCTGCGACCCGCGGGGCCAGCCCGGCCAGCGCGGCCAGGCCGGCCGCCTTGCCGCCCTCGAACCCGGGCGTCGAAGCGGGGTCGACCAGCGTGAGGTCGGCGGGGTCGGCCACCGGGATCCGGAGCAGGTCGCTGAACCGCTCGGCCTGGGCCGGTCGACTGCGGCGGCGGCGCCGGGACTTCGCCATGGCCGGGAGCCTAGGGGCGCCCGAGCGTGCCCGCGGTCGATAAGCCTTGGACCGCGGCGCGTACGGGGACTTACCGTCGCCGCGTGACAGCCGCGCGCCGGATCCAGCCGGATGCCTCCGGACCGCAGGCCCTGGCCAGGCTCGGCTGGGACGCGGACTGGGCCGCCGCGCACGCCGGGCTCGCGGTCGCCGAGGTGACCGACCCGGTCCGCGTGGTCGCTGTCGACCGGGGCGCCGTCGACGTCCTCGGTGCCGCCGGACCGGACCGGACCGGCTTCGGCGGCGACGTGCTCGCGGCGATCGCAGCCGATCCGTCCAGCGCGCCGTGCGCGGGGGACTGGGGCGCGCTCAGGATCTGGCCCGACGGGCGTCGCACGCTGGACGCCGTGCTGCCCCGGCGGACCGCGTTCAAACGCACGGTCGCCGGCGGCGAGTCGTACGAGCAGGTGCTCGCGGCGAACGCAGACGACGCCGTGGTGGTGGTCTCGCTCGCGGTCGAGCCGGACCTCGGCCGCATCGAGCGGCTGCTGGCGCTCGCGTGGGACAGCGGGGCGACTCCGATGGTGCTGCTGACCAAGGCCGACCTCGCCACCGACGCGGCGGACATCCGCTCGGAGGTGGCGGCGGTGGCTCCCGGCGTCGACGTCATGGTCGTCAGCGCCGTGTCGGGCGAGGGCATGGATGCGCTGGCGGCGCGGGCCGAAGGCGGCCGTACGTTGGCCCTGCTCGGCCAGTCGGGGGTGGGCAAGTCCACGCTGGTGAACGCGATGGTGGGCGCGCACGTGCTGGCCGTGGCGCCGGTGAGCGGGAGCGGCAAGGGCCGGCACACGACCGTCCGCCGCGAGCTGGTCCCGCTGCCCGGCGGCGGCCTGCTGCTGGACACGCCCGGGCTGCGCGGGGTGGGGCTGGCCGAGCTCGACATGGGCCTCGAGCGGGCTTTCCCCGAGATCGAGGAGCTCGCGGCGCAGTGCCGGTTCGGCGACTGCGCGCACCAGGGGGAGCCGGACTGCGCGGTGCGGGCGGCGACCGAGACCGGCGAGCTTCCCCTGCGCCGGCTCGAGTCCTGGCGTCACCTGCAGCGCGAGGCGGCCTGGATCGCCCGGCGGACGGACGCCCGGCTGCGCTCCGAGGAGCGGCGCAGGTGGGCGGCGATCACCAAGTCGATGCGCGACAAGGGGGCCGTCCGCCGCTGACCGCGGCGGTCAGTCCGGCACCGGCAGCGCCCGCAGCACGCAGAACTCGTTGCCGTCCGGGTCGGCCATGACCACCCAGGTCGCCGTCTCGTCCTGGCCCACGCTGACGCGCCGGGCCCCGAGCTGCTCGAGCCGAGCCACCTCGGCGTCCTGGTCGCGGGGGCGCAGGTCCAGGTGCAGCCTGTTCTTCGCCGACTTGCCCTCGGGCACCCGCAGGAACAGCAGGTCCGGGACCACGCCGTCCTCGGGGCTGCCGGCCGGCGGCTCGAGGACTATCTCGTCATCGTCCTCGAACGTGCGACGCCACGACAGGGCGTTCTCCCAGAACGCGGCGACCGGACGCGGGTCGACGGCGTCGACGCACAGGGACTGGATGCGCAGGGCCATGCGCCGCAGGCTAGCGAGCGTCCGGCGAGACCATGCGCTGCTCGGTCCACGAGCCGCAGACCCGCAGGCCCCTGGCCAGGTAGTTGGGTTTCGCCGCGGGGCCGTCCAGCTCGCAGGTGTGCACCCAGACCCGCCGCGTCGCCGGCAGCTGCCAGGCCCGGCGCAGCGCGCAGGTCAGCATCCAGCCGCCCAGCCCGCGGCCCTCGAAGCCCGGGACGAGCCCGAAGTACGCGAGCTCGACGACGCCCTCCGGTTCGGGAGACAGCTCGAAGTAGCCGCCCAGGTCGTCGCCGACCTGGAGGGTCCAGAGCTCGTGCCCGGGTCGCTGCACCCATCTGCGCCAGTCCTCGGCGGTCCAGGACAGCCGGTCCACCCACGACCACGGTCCGCCGACCAGCTCGTAGCAGCGCCGGCTGAGATCGGGGTCCGGGGGTGCGGAACGCACGATCCGGGGGGTCTGCGCCGGTTCCCGGGAGGGTCGGATCCAGGTGGGGTCGAGCATCTCCAGCGCGGTGACCACCACCGGTCGCGAGCCTGGGGAGCCGTCGGGCGCGAGCGTCACCGCCCCATCATCCCCGGCCCTCCGACCCCGTCCGGTGGTGGCACCGAACCCGTCTGCCGGGTTGAGGGTCAGCCGGCGACGGTGCCGAGCAGGGCGCCGCCGGCATCGATCACGTCGAGTGCGTGCGTGACGGGCTCGGTGGGCGGACGCCGGCCGCCGAACGCCAGGTCGACCGCCGGGTGGATGCGCTCGTCGAACGCACGGCCGCAGCTCTCCTCGTCATCCCACACGTCGATGTAGTAGAGGCTGTCGTCGGGGCGGCGGACGCACAGGTGCAGCAGGAGGCCGGCGATCGGTTCCGGGCCGATCGCGTCGGTGATCTTGCGGTACAGGTCTTCGCGGATCGGCACGTCCTGGGTGAACGCGTAGACCATGGGGTCCTCCTGGCTCGATTTCGGTCCGAAGCAGATTCGGATGAATATTGGTAAACTAGGCCGCGTGACCGAGCCCGTCAAGACCCGGCGCCGCTACGACTCCTCGCGTCGGGCCGAGCAGGCCGCCAGGACGCGGCGAGCGGTGCTGGAGGCCGCCCGTTCCCTGTTCTCCGAGCAGGGCTACGCGCGCACCACCGTCGGTCAGATCGCCGGGCGCGCCGCGGTCGCGGTCGACACCCTGTACACCTCGGTCGGGCGCAAGCCCGCGCTGCTGCGCGAGCTGGTCGAGACGGCGATCTCCGGTACTGACGAAGCCGTCCCGGCCGAGCAGCGGGAGTACGTGCAGCGGATCCACCTGGCCGGCACCGCCCGGGAGAAGCTGACGATCTACGCGGCGGCGGTCACCAGCATCCAGGTACGGATGGCGCCGATCTTCCGCGCCCTGCGCGACGCCGCCGTCAGCGACCCCGACTGCGCGGCTCTGTGGCAGGAGATCAGCGACCGCCGCGCGGGCAACATGCGGCTGTTCGCAGCCGAGCTGCGCGCGACCGGGAACCTGCGGGACGGCCTCGACGACGGCACGGTCGCCGACATCCTCTGGAGCATGAACGCCGCCGAGTACTGGGACCTGCTCGTCACCCGCCGGGGATGGCGGCCCGACCGGTTCCAGGCGTACCTGGCCGAATCGTGGATCCGGCTGCTCCTGGCCGAGCCCACGCCGGCCGCAGGACGGCGGCGGCCTCAGAAGGGCATCGCCAGGAAGGGCGAGGAGTAGTCGGGGTCGCCCAGGAGCAGCGCGGCAGCCTCGGCCGGGTCCACCCGGTCACGTTCGGCGGCCACCGTCATGCCGAGCAGCCGGACGTCCCCGGCCGTCGCCAGCCCGGTGACCTCGGGCCGCGCGAGTACCCAGGAGACGGCGGCGCGGATGCGGTCGGGCGTGTCGTAGGGCTCGTACCACGTCGCGTAGGACGCCGGCTCGCGGCCGCTCGGCCAGTTGCGCCGGGAGACCGTCTTGATCGTCATCAGCCCGGCGTCCTGGTGGCGCACCTCGGCCACGAGAGCCTCGTAGTCCGCCCGGTACGCCGTATCGCTCCAGAGCACCGGGTTCAGCGGGGTCAGGACGGTCGCGAACGGGTAGCGGCGCAGTGCCTCCAGGTGGGTGGCCGGCGCCTGGGCCCCGTGGCCGGTGATGCCGACCGCGCGGACCAGCCCTTCCTCGTGAGCGCTCACCGCCGCCTCCAGCGCACCGCCTGGCCCGGTCACCCGGTCCAGCTCGGCCAGGTCCCCGACGGCGTGCAGCTGCAGCAGGTCGACGTGGTCGGTCTGCAGCCGGGTCAGCGACGCCTCGACCTGGGCTCGAGCCGGCCCGCGCTCGCGCTCACCGGTCTTGGTGGCCAGGAAGATGTCCGCGCGGATCCGGGGCATCCACGGTCCGAGCCGCAGCTCGGCGTCCCCGTAGCTCGCCGCCACGTCGAAGTGGTTGATCCCGGCGTCCAGAGCCTCGGAGACCGAGCGGTCGGCGGTGTCCTGGTCGACGTCGGCGAGGGCGGCCGCGCCGTAGATCAGCACCGAGCTGTCGTGGCCGAGGCGGCCTAGCCGTCGGTGCTCCATGACGCTCCCGTCGTCTCAGTGCGCCCGCAGCTCGAGCAGCACGCCTTGGCCGGGGTCCAGCGGCGGCGCGGCCAGCCCGACCTGCTCCAGGGTCGCGCACTGCGGGCAACCGTAAGTTTCTCGGCCGCGCCGTTCGGGTCTCAGGGCGAGCCGATCTCGGTGCGGACGGCGTACAGCTCCGGGAAGAAGCTGAGCTCGAGCGCGGCCCTGAGGAAGTTCACGCCGCTCGACCCGCCCGTGCCGCGCTTGTGCCCGATGAGCCGCTCGACGGTCTTCAGATGGCGGAACCGCCATAGCTGGAAGTTCTCCTCCAGGTCCACGAGCTCCTCGCACGTCTCGTACGCCTCCCAGTGCTGCTCGGGGGACTCGTAGATGCGGTAGAAGACCGGGACGAGCTCGGGCGTGTACGCATGCGCGCGCGTCACGTCGCGTCTGAGCAACGACTGCGGGACCTCGTGCCCGCGCCTGGCCAGGTAGCGAAGGAACTCGTCGTACAGGCTCGGCTCCGCGAGCAGCTCGGCGAGCATGCCTCGAGCCGCGTCGTCGTGCCCGAACACCTCGAGCATGTCGGCGTTCTTGTTGCCCAGGATGAACTCCACCGCGCGGTACTGGAACGACTGGAACCCCGATGACGTCCCCAGGAACCGCCGGAACTCGGCGTACTCGGACGGCGTGAGTGTCGCGAGCACGGACCACTGCTCGGTGAGCGTGCGCTGGATGTGCTTGACCCTGGCCAGTCCCTTGAGCGCCCGCCGCAGGTCGTCCTCGGCGAGGCTGTGCCGGGCGGAGCGCAGCTCGTGCAGGACCAGCTTGAGCCACAGCTCGGACGTCTGGTGCTGGATCACGAACAGCAGCTCGTCGTGGTGCGGCGGACGGCTGACCAGGTGCTGCGCCGACAGGAGCTCGTCCAGGTGCAGGTAGTCGCCGTAGGACAGGTTCACCCGGAAGTCCCTGACCACGCCGGCCTCGAGCGGTCGGGTGTTGTCGCCCTCGTCCATCGCACTCCTCGGCTACGGCCGACGCCCACCCTATTCGCTGCCCGTGCTGGCACAGCGTTCAGCCGAGGGACTGACCTGCCGTGACCCCGCCGTCGGCGACGAACTCCGAACCCGTGCTGTAGGACGACTCGTCCGAGGCCAGGAACAGCGCGAGGTTGGCGATCTCCTCCGGCCGTCCGATCCGCGGGATGGGCTGGCCGGCGTACGGCGACTGGTCGACGGGCCCACCGGCGGCGTTCGTCATCGGGGTGTCCACGCCACCCGGGTGCAGCGAGTTCACCCGGACGCCTGAGCGGCCCAGCTCGAGCGCGGCGGTCTTCGTCAGGCCGCGCAGCCCCCACTTGCTGGCGACGTACGCACCGAGCTGCGAGTAGCCGATCATGCCGCCGATCGACGACACGTTCACGATCGATCCGCGGCCGGCGACCGCCATCGCGGCGCCCACCACCTTCATCCCGAGGAACGGGCCGACGAGGTTGACGGCCAGCACCGACTCGAACTCGAGCTGCGACATCTGCGTGATCGGGCCGTACCGGAGGATGCCGGCGTTGTTGACCAGCACGTCCGGGACCCCGAACACCCGCTGGGTCTCGGCGAGGACGTGCCGCCAGTCGGCCTCGCAGGTCACGTCGAGGTTCATGTAGACGGCGTCGGCGCCCAGCTCCTTGGCCGCCAGCGTCCCGTCGGCGTCCAGGACGTCGGCCAGGACTACCCGCGCCCCTTCGGCGCTGAACAGCTGCGCCTCGGCCAGTCCCATGCCGCGGGCCGCGCCCGTGACGATGGCGATCTTCCCGTCCAGTCGGGCCATGGCACCCACCTCCGTCGTGTCAGCCCGACGCTAGCCCCGGGCGCAGGACGGGCAGCAGGGCCGAAGGTCACCAGGACCTTCGGCCCTCCACGGGCCAGGACATCTCTGCTTGCGTAGGGCATGAGCACCCGTTCGACCGCACGTCGTACGAAGGAGATGGCGGACGTGGTCACCAGGACTGATCGGGTAGGGACGGACGGGTCGGCGCGGGACGTGCCCGTCCAAGCGATGTTGAACGCGGGCCCGGAGCACTCCGCGCTGCGCGACCTGGTACGGGCGCCGGCGGCGCTCGCCTACGTGTACGCAGGGCTGGACTCGCTCGGCGAGCGGGAACGGGACCTGCGCTGGCGGCGGATCGTCGACGAGCTGGTCCGCGCTGGTGCCCCGGAACCGGCGGTGACCACCCTGGCGACCGTCATCGGCGCGACCAAGGAGGCGCCGGACACGCTCGCCGTCTTCGTCGACCCCGACGGCGCCGTCGTCCACGAGCAACGGCTCGCGAGCACCAGGGTCCCCGACCGCGCAGGTCTCGCGGCCCCGCCGCCGATCCTCCCGTTGCTGGCCTGGCGGCAGGACCGGCCGCCGTACGTCCTGGTCGTCACCGACCGGACGGGCGCCGACTTCACGGCGTCCCGAGGTGGCGACGAGCCGGCCCGGACCTGGCGGGTCGCCGGTCCGGACGACGAGATCGAACGCAACGCTCCAGGCGGCTGGTCGCAGCCCCGGTACCAGCGTCGTGCCGAGGACAGCTGGCGGCACAACGCGGAGCGGGTCGCCGAGGAGACGACCGCGGCTCTGGCGGAGCACGGCGCGCAGGTGCTGGTGCTCTCCGGCGACGTCCGGGCTCTCCAGCTCCTTTCCGAGCGGCTCCCGGACGAGCCGCGGGTCCTGGTCCGGCACATCACCGGCGGGCGCTCGCCCGACGGTTCACAGTCCGGTCGCGGCGTGCAGGTCGAGGAGGTGCTACGCGACGCCGCGCAGGCGCAGACGGTCAGCCTGCTCGAGTACTTCCAGACCCATCTGGACCCTGGAGAGCACGCGGTCGAGGGGAGCGCGGCCACGATCGACGCACTGGCTGCGGGAAGGGTTGCAGCGCTGCTGGTCGTGCCTGCCGAGGGCGACCCGCGCACCGCGTGGTTCGGGACCGGTGCGACCGACGTCTTCCGGGACGACGCCTCGGCGAGGGAGTCCGGCGAGCTGGTCCGAGCCGGGAACCTCGTCGATGTGGCGGTACGGGCGGCCCTGCTGTCCGGGGCGCACGTCCGGGTGGTCCCGCCCGACGCGCCCGGGCGCCCTGCGGAAGGCATCGGCGCCGTCTGCCGCTTCGGGGCGCACTGAGCCTGTGATCACTGAGCCTCTGAGTGCTGAGAGGAGGAGTCCACGGTGTCCCGACCTGCGATCGTGAAGGACCCGGCCCTGGCCGGCCTGGTCAACATGCCGGACTACGAGGCGGCGTATGCGGGCTTCAGCTGGGACCAAGCCAGGTCTTGGCTCGACGGCCTGCCCGCCGGAGGGCTCAACATGGCTTACGAGGCCGTGGACCGTCATGTCGTGCACGGCCACGGCGACGTACCGGCCCTGCGCTTCCTCGGCGAGGACGGTGTCGACTGCGAGCTGACCTACGCGCGGCTCGCCGACCGGACGAACCGGTTCGCCGACGTGCTGCGCCTGCTGGGCGTCCGGCGCGGCGACGTGGTCTACGGGCTGGCCGGCCGGCTCCCGGACCTGTACATCGCCGTCCTGGGCAGTCTGAAGGCGGGGTGCGCCTTCTCCCCGCTGTTCTCCGCATTCGGCCCCGAGCCGGTGCGCCAGCGCCTCGAGCTGGGCCGTGGACGGGTGCTCGTCACGACGGCCGGCATCTACCGCCGCAAGATCGCCGCACTGCGCCCCGATCTGCCGTGGCTGGACCATGTGCTGCTCATCGGGCCGGATGCGGACACCGTCGACGGACCCGGGGTGCAGTCGATGGAAGGGCTGATGGGGCTCGGATCCCCGCGCGCGCCGATCGAACCGACCGAAGCCGAGGACATCGCCCTCGTGCACTTCACCAGTGGTACGACGGGCATGCCCAAGGGTGCGGTGCACGTGCACGACGCCGTCGTCGCCCACCACATGACGGGCCGGTACGTCCTGGACCTGCGCGACGGCGACGTGTTCTGGTGCACGGCCGACCCGGGCTGGGTGACCGGTACCTCGTACGGGATCGTCGCCCCGCTCACCTGCGGCGTCACGTGCGTGGTCGACGAGCTCGAGTTCGACGCGGCCCGGTGGTACTCGATCCTCGAGGAGCAACGGGTCACGGTCTGGTACACCGCGCCAACCGCGCTGCGGATGCTGATGCGGGCCGGCCCGGAGCTGCCGCGCGAGCACGACCTCTCCGCGCTGCGGCATGTGGCCAGCGTCGGAGAGCCGTTGAACCCCGAGGTCGTCGTCTGGGGGATGCAGACCCTGTCCCGCCCGATCCACGACACGTGGTGGCAGACCGAGACCGGGGCGATCATGGTGGCCAACTTCGCCGGGGCCGAGGTCAGGCCGGGCTCGATGGGTCGCCCGGTGCCCGGCGTCGAGGCCGCGCTCGTCCGGCGCGACCCCTCGGGACATCCGGTGGTCGGGCCGGACGGTGAGCCGGAGCTGGTCAGCCGGCCCGACGAGCAGGGCGAGCTCGCCCTGCGGACGCCCTGGCCGTCCATGATGCGCGCGTACCTGGGGGCCGAGGAGCGCTACCGCGAGTCGTTCGTGGGCTCGTGGTACCTGTCCGGCGACCTGGTGCGCCGGGACGCGGACGGCTGGTTCTGGTTCGTGGGGCGCGGCGACGACGTGATCAAGTCAGCCGGCCACCTCATCGGTCCGTTCGAGGTGGAGAGCGTGCTGATGGAGCACCCCGCGGTCGCCGAGGCAGGGGTCATCGGAGTCCCGGACCCGGTGGCCGGCGAGGTGGTCAAGGCGTACGTCTCGCTGCGACCTGGGTACGAGCCCGATGACGCGCTCCGGGCGCAGATCTACGGGTTCGCCCGCAAACGCCTCGGCCCGGCGGTCGCCCCGCGGGAGATCGCGTTCGACCCTGACCTCCCGCACACGCGCAGCGGCAAGATCATGCGTCGCCTGCTCAGGGCGCGTGCCCTCGGCCTGCCCGAGGGGGACGTGTCCGCGCTCGAGACGCCGACCGGACCGGTGGCGGAACCGGCGGCGGGGTGGTCGTCGTGACCGTCTCGGCCCACGGGCCCGACCTGCTGGAGCTCTACCGCTCGATGCTGCGGATCCGGCGGTTCGAGGAGCGCTGCGCCGAGCTGTACAGCGCCTCGAAGATCCGTGGCTTCCTGCACCTGTACATCGGGGAGGAGGCGGTCGCGGCCGGAGTGCTGCCGCACCTGCGTCCCGACGATGCCGTCGTGGCGACGTACCGGGACCACGGCCAGGCCCTCGCCCGTGGCGTCCCGATGGATGCGGTCATGGCCGAGATGTTCGGACGGGTCGAAGGAGTCTGCCGCGGCCACGGCGGGTCGATGCACCTGTTCCACGCGCCGACGCGGTTCTACGGCGGCAACGCGATCGTCGCCGGCGGGCTGCCGCTGGCGGTGGGCCTGGGGCTGGCCGACCGGATGCTCGGCCTGGACCGCGTCACCGTCTGCTTCTTCGGCGAGGGCGCGATGGCCGAGGGGGAGTTCCACGAGTCGATGAACCTCGCGGCGCTGTGGCGGCTGCCGGTGCTGTTCCTGTGCGAGAACAACCTGTACGCGATGGGCACCGCCCTGGACCGGTCCGAGTCCGAGACCAACCTGGCGATCAAGGCGTCCTCGTACGAGGTGCCCGCCTGGACCTGCGACGGCATGGACGTGGTCGCGGTCTGGGAGGCCGCGCGGCGGGCCGTCGAGCTGGTGCGGGACGGCGGCGGACCGGTCTTCCTGGAGGCCAGGACCTACCGGTTCCGCGCCCACTCGATGTACGACCCGGACCGCTACCGCGAGAAGGCGGAGGTCGAGCAGTGGCGCACCCGTGACCCCCTGCTGCTCCTCGCCGAGCGGATGCGCGCCGGCGGCGGGGCGGACGACGACACGCTGACCGCGATGGAGGCCGAGGTGACGGCCGAGGTGGACGCCGCCGTCGCCTTCGCCGAGAACGGTACCGACGAGCCGGTGGAAGCCCTGACCCGGTTCGTCACCAGTGGCGCAGGCGCGTCATGACCGACACCGCGCAGCAGACGACGACGTACCGCGAGGCGGTCCGCGAGGCCATGCGCGACGCGATGCGACGCGACCCGCGGGTGTTCCTCATGGGCGAGGACGTCGGCCGCTACGGTGGCGGCTTCGGGGTGAGCCTGGGCCTGCTCGAGGAGTTCGGCGAGGAACGCGTCCGGGACGCGCCGCTGTCGGAGTCGGCGTTCGTGGGAGCCGGGATCGGGGCGGCCATCGGCGGTCTGCGACCCATCGTCGAGATCATGACGGTCAACTTCTCGATGCTGGCCATGGACCAGCTCGTGAACACCGCCGCTGCGTTGCTGCACATGAGTGGTGGGCAGCTGAACGTGCCGCTGGTCGTCCGCATGACGACCGGAGCCGGACGCCAGCTGGCCGCGCAGCACTCGCACTCGTTCGAGGCGTGGTACGCCCACGTGCCCGGCCTGCGCGTGATCGCCCCCGCGACCGTCGCAGACGCACGGGGGATGCTCTGGACGGCGCTGCAGGACCCCGACCCGGTGATCGTCTTCGAGCACGGTGGGCTGTACAACGTCTCGGGTCCGCTCCCCGACGGGGACCCAGCCGTGGACATCGACACCGCCGCCGTGCGCCGGGTCGGGACCGACGTCACCGTGGTGACGTACGGCGGGAGCCTGCCGACGGTTCTGGACGCGGCGGAGGCGTTGGCCGCCGACGGGGTGAGCGCGGAGGTGGTCGACCTGCGGACGTTGCGTCCCCTCGACGACGCCACGGTCATGGCGTCGGTGCGCCGCACGCACCGCGCGGTGGTCGTCGACGAGGGCTGGCGGAGCGTCGGGCTGTCCGCCGAGCTGTCGGCCCGGATCACCGAGCAGTGCTTCTACTCCCTCGACGCCCCGGTCGGCCGCGTGTGCTCGGTCGAGGTGCCGATCCCGTACGCCGCCCATCTCGAGCGGGCGGCGCTGCCGAGCGCGCAGCGGGTCGTCGCCGCTGTCGAAGAGGCGATGGTCGGCCATGGGTGAGTTCCGGATGCCCTCGCTGGGCGCCGACATGACCGAGGGCACCCTGGTCGAGTGGTTGGTGCACCCCGGCGACGTCGTGCACCGCGGCGACGTCGTCGCCGTCGTCGACACGGTGAAGTCGGCGATCGACGTCGAGGTGTTCGAGGAGGGCCGGGTCGAGGAGCTGCTGGTGCAGGCGGGGACGTCCGTACCGGTCGGGACGCCGCTGGCGCGGCTGGCGTCCTTCGAACCGGCCCGGACGCCGGAACCTCCGCCGGCCCCCGTCGGACGCGCGAAAGCACCGTCGGTGACACCGGTCGTCCGGCACCTGGCGCACGAGCGTGGCGTCGACCTCTCCGCCGTGGTGGGCAGCGGACCGGACGGGGCGGTGACGCGCGCCGACGTCGAGCAGGCGTCGGCTTTCGTCCGGACCCCGGTCCCGGGCTCGCCGGCGACCGCTCGCGTCGACGCCTCGCCGTTCGCGCGCCGGCGCGCGGCCGAGCTGGGCGTCGACCTCACCGGGGTCAGCGGCTCCGGGCCGGGCGGAGCCGTCACAGTCGCCGACGTCGAGGCGAGCGCAGCCCCAGCCTCGGCGTCGGCCCCGCGTCCCGCGACGAAGCACGGTGCCGCCCGCCGCAAGAAGGCCGGCGCCGAAGCCGGACCCGCCCCGGCCGCCGGTGCGCCCGTCGCTGCCACCGACGCCGCGGAGCGGGCCGCCGCGATGCGCACAGCGATCGGGCAGCTCATGGCCCGGTCGAAGCGGGAGATCCCGCACTACTACCTGCAGACGACCGTCGACCTGTCCGCCCTCACCGACTGGCTGGAGCAGCGCAACTCCGGGCGCCCGGTGGCCGACCGGGTGCTGCCCGTGGCGGCGCTGCTCAAGGCGGCGGCGCTGGCCGCGCGCGCGGTCCCGGAGGTCAACGGGTTCTTCGTCGACGGCGCCTTCCGTCGCGCGGACCACGTCCACCTGGGGGTCGCCGTCTCGCTGCGCGGCGGAGGGCTGGTGGCGCCGGCGATCCACGACGCGGACCTCCTCGGCCTCGACGAGCTGATGACCGCGCTCAAGGACCTGGTGGCCCGGGCTCGGGCCGGGCGCCTGCGCGGGTCGGAGATGTCCGACCCCACCCTGACCGTCACCAACCTGGGCGACCAGGGCGCCGAGCTGGTGCACGGCGTGATCTACCCGCCGCAGGTCGCCCTGCTGGGTCTGGGCCGCGTGGTGGAGCGGCCGTGGGCCGTTGACCACATGCTCACCGTCCGGCCCCTGGTGACCGCCACCCTCGCCGCGGACCACCGGGTCACCGACGGCCATCGCGGCGGCCTCTACCTGGCCGCGCTCGCGGCGGCCCTGCGCAAACCGGAGGAGCTGTGAACACCGACCAGTCCCAGCAGACGGTCCTGGCGCTGCTCGCCGAGATCGCGCCCGAGGCCGACCTCGAGACGCTCGACTCCCGCGCCGACCTGCGGACCGAGCTCGACCTCGACTCCATGGACTTCCTGAACCTGGTGGAGGGGTTGGCGGAAGGAACCGGCGTCGACATCCCCGAGGCGGACTACGCGCGGGTGCGCAGCCTGTCGGCTCTGGTCGCGTACGTGGTCGCGCACTCGGACAACGAACCGGACGGGAAGTGAACGACATGTTGACCCACGTCGTGCAGCTCGCAGAGATCGGTGCCGCGGACGTCGAGCAGGTCGGCGGGAAGGCCGCCAACCTCGGGGAGCTGATCCGCGGCGGCATGCCGGTGCCGGGCGGGTTCGTCGTCACCGCGCAGGGCTTCCTCGCAGCGCTGGACGAGGCCGGGGTGCGCCAAAGCGTCCGGCAGCGGCTGGCCGCGGTCGACGTGGACGACCCGGTGGCGCTGTCTGCAGCCGCGCACGAGCTGCAGGGCCTCGTCCGGTCCGCCCCGTTGCCCGAGATGCTGCACAAGGAGCTGCTGCACGCCTACCACGACCTCGGCGACAACGTGTCGGTCGCCGTCCGTTCCTCGGCGACGTCCGAGGACAGCAGCGACACCTCGTTCGCCGGGATGAACGCCACCTTCACCAACGTCTCCGGCGACGACCAGCTGGTCGAGCGCGTGCGCGACTGCTGGGCCTCGCTGTACGCCAGCCGGGTCGTCGCGTACCGCGCGAGCAAGCACGTGGACGTCGAGCCGGCCCTGGCCGTGGTGGTGCAGCGGATGGTCGACGCCGACCGGGCGGGAGTCCTGTTCACCGCCGACCCGTCCACCGCGGACCCCGACCGGATGGTCGTCGAGGCGGCGTTCGGGCTGGGCGAGGTCGTCGTGGGCGGCAAGGTCGAGCCGGACACGTACGTCGTCGACAAGGCGGACCTGCGGCTCGTGTCGGTCCGGGTCGGGCACAAGGACTTCGAGGTGGTCCGCGGCGTCGACGGCCAGGACAGCAGGGTCGAGCTGCCACAGGAGCGCGCCGGCGCGCGCGTGCTCAGCGACGACGAAGTCATGGAGCTGGCCCGTACCGGCCTGCGCATCCACGCCCAGTTCGGCGCACCTCAGGACGTGGAGTGGGCGTACGCCGGCGGTCGGCTGGCGATCGTGCAGTCACGCCCGATCACGACGATGATCGGGCCGCATGCGGCCGGGTCCGCGCGGGCCGTGGCGGCCGGGGCGCCGGCGGCTCCCGACAGCTCGGGTGCGGCCGTGCTGCTCAGCGGTCTGGCCGCCTCACCCGGCCGGGTCTCGGGTGCGGTCCGGATCCTCACCGCACCGGACCAGGGTGCGACGCTGCAGCGCGGCGAGATCCTCGTCGCCCCGATGACCAGTCCCGACTGGGTGCCGACCATCCGCAGGGCAGCCGCGCTCGTCACCGACGGCGGCGGGATGACGTGTCACGCCGCCATCGTCGCCCGCGAGCTGGGTGTGCCCTGCGTGGTCGGTACCCGCCGTGCCACGACGGTGCTGCACGACGGCCAGATCGTCACGGTGGACGCCACCGCCGGCCGGGTCGTGGCCGGTGCGCTGCCGCAGCCGGCGGCTGTGGTCGAAGGCCACGCTCGCGCCGCCGCCCCGACGGTCGCGGGGGAGCCGCAGCCGTTGGCGACGCTCGTCTACGTCAACCTGGCCATCGCCGATCACGCCGAGGAGGTCGCGGCGATGCCCGTCGACGGCGTCGGACTGCTGCGGGCGGAGTTCCTGCTGACCGAGGCGCTCGGCGGCGTGCACCCGCGCGAGCTGGTGGCCCGCGAGGGCAGCGAGGCGTTCGTGCACCGCATGTCCGAGTCGTTGCTGCGGATCACCCGGCCGTTCAACCCGCGTCCGGTCGTCTACCGCACGATCGACTTCCGCACCAACGAGTTCCGCGGGCTGCGGGGTGGGGAGCGGTACGAGCCGCAGGAGGAGAACCCGATGATCGGGTACCGGGGGTGCTACCGGTACCTGCGCGAGCCCGAGCTGTTCGCGCTGGAGCTGCAGGTCCTCGCCCGGGTCCGGGAGGAGACCCCGAACCTGCACCTGATGATCCCGTTCGTGCGCACGCGGTGGGAGCTCGAGGCCTGTCTCGAGCTGGTCGACGCCGGCCCGCTCGGTCGCCAGCGCGGGATGCACCGCTGGGTCATGGCCGAGGTGCCGTCGGTCGTGTACCGGATCCCCGAGTACGCCGCGCTGGGCATCGACGGGGTCTCGATCGGGTCGAACGACCTGACCCAGCTGATGCTCGGCGTCGACCGCGACTCCGAGGTCTGCTCGGAGCTGTTCGACGAGTCGGACGCGGCCGTGATGGACGCGATCGAGCACATCATCGAGTCCAGTCGGGCGGAGGGGATCACCTCGTCGCTGTGCGGGCAGGCCCCCTCGAACCGGCCGGAGTTCGCCGAGCAGCTGGTGCGGTTCGGGATCACGTCGATCTCGGTCAACCCGGACGCCGTGGAACGCACCCGTCGAACCGTGGCCGCCGCCGAACGCCGGTTGTTGCTCGACGCTGCCAGGGCCGGTGCGGGAGCAGTTGTTGGTGGTGGGCGATACAGGACTTGAACCTGTGACCTCTTCCGTGTCAAGGAAGCGCGCTAGCCAGACTGCGCCAATCGCCCAGGGTGGTGCCGTTCGGACGTACGAGGTGGAGACGGGATTTGAACCCGTGTACACGGCTTTGCAGGCCGTTGCCTCGCCTCTCGGCCACTCCACCGGAACAAGGCCCTAGCGTGCGAGACCTCTCCGAGCGGACGACGGGATTCGAACCCGCGACCCTCACCTTGGCAAGGTGATGCGCTACCAGCTGCGCTACGTCCGCATGCCCGAGCGACCCCCGGGCGAGCGCCAACCATACTCGATCGGCTCGACGGCCTTCAAAAGGTCGGGGGGCCGCCGGCGGTCCCGGGCGGCCGGTCGCAGGGCATGATCGGGCCGTGACCGAGCACGGCGCGGCGGCGCGTCGGGACACACCGGCGGCCTGGTTCGCGGGGCGGCTGGCGACCGGCCTGCTCGAGGTCTCCGACGACCCCGCGGCCCTGGACGGGGGTGGCTGGTGGGCGGTCGCCTTGACCTACGAGGGCGTGCTGACGGCCGCCCGGTTCGGCCGGGTGGAGGCTGCCCCGCTGCCCGGCGGGTGCTGGCCCGGGGTCCCCGAGGCGGCCTGGCGCACGTCCATGGACGAGGCCGCGTACGTCCGCGGGGTCCAGGACATCCGGGCCGCGATCGCCGCCGGCGACGTCTACCAGGCCAACCTCTGCCGGGTCCTGTCCGCGTCGCTGCCGACCGACGCCGACGTCGCCGGGCTGGCCGGCCTGCTGGCCGCCGGCAACCCAGCGCCGTACGGCGGGTTCCTGCGCCTGCCCGAGCACGGGGTGCACGTGGCGACGGCCTCGCCCGAGCTCTTCGTCCGCCGCAGCGGCCCGGGCGGCGCGATCGTCGAGTCGGGCCCGATCAAGGGGACCGGCCGGACCGAGGCGGACCTCCAACCCAAGGACGAGGCCGAGAACGTCATGATCGTCGACCTGGTCCGCAACGACCTGTCCCGGGTCTGCCGGCCGGGGACGGTGAGCGTCCCGAGCCTGCTGGCCGTGGAGCAGCACCCGGGGCTCGTGCACCTGGTGTCGACGGTCCGCGGCGAGCTGCTGCCGGATGCCGGCTGGCCCGAGCTGCTGGCGGCCGCGTTCCCGCCGGGCAGCGTGACCGGTGCGCCGAAGTCCAGCGCGCTGCGGATCATCGACGAGCTGGAGCTGGGACCGCGCGGCGTCTACTGCGGAGCGGTCGGCTGGGTCGACGCCGACAGCCGCACCGCCGAGCTGGCGGTCGCGATCCGGACGTTCTGGGTGGACGGCGGCACTCTGCGCTTCGGCACCGGTGCCGGGATCACGTGGGGGTCGGACCCGTACGGTGAGTGGGTCGAGACGCAGCTCAAGGCCTCGCGGCTGCTGGCCGTCGCGGCGAAGGAGTCGCACGGGTGAGGAGCAGCTGAGATGAAGGTCTGGCTGGACGGGTCGGTGCTCGACGCCGACGAGGCGCGGGTCTCCGTCCGCGACCACGGTCTGACGGTCGGCGACGGGGTGTTCGAGACGATGAAGGTCGTCGACGGCGTGCCGTTCGCGTTCCGGCGGCACCTGGTGCGGCTGCAGGGCTCGGCCGGACGCCTCGGTCTGGTCGCCCCTTCTCAGGAGATGCTGCGGGCGGCGGCGGCCGAGCTGATCGCGGCGCACGCCCCTGGCGAGGTGGGCCGGCTGCGGATCATGCTGACCGGCGGTGACGGGCCCCCGGGCACCGAGCGGGGCGAAAGCGTTCCGACGCTGCTGATGGTCACCGGGCCGGCCCGGCGCGTCGAGGGACCGGCGGTGCTGGCCACGGTGCCCTGGGTGCGCAACGAGCGGTCCGCGGTGGCGGGGTCCAAGACCACGTCGTACGCCGAGAACGTGGTGGCGCTGGCCTGGGCCCGCGAGCGCGGCGCGGACGAGGCGCTGTTCACGGACACCCGGGGGAACGTCTGCGAGTGCACCGGCTCGAACGTGTTCTGGGTGAGCGGCGGCCGGATCTTCACCCCGGCCCTGTCGACCGGATGCCTGGCCGGGGTGACCCGTGGGCTGGTCCGGCTGTGGAGCGGGGCCGAAGAGGTCGAGGCGCCGCTGCAGACGCTGGCGGACGCCGAGGAGGTGTTCGTGACGTCGTCCACCCGGGACGTCCACGCCGTCCGGGCGGTCGACGAGCGGACTTTCGCGGCGCCCGGTCCGGTCACCGCGCTCGCGGCCGCCGAGTTCGCGAAGCGCAGCGCCGAGCAGCCCGATCCCTGAGCCGCCGCCGGCAGCCGGGCCTGGACCGACCCGGGTCAGTTGCGGTGGAGCAGCTGGTCGATCAGAGCGTCCATGTCGAGGAGGTCGGCCTCGGTGCCCGCAGGCACCTCCGCGAACGTCCGGTGGACGAACTCGGAGACGTCGGCGTGCGCGCCGAACAGCAGGGCCTGGCCGTCGGGGGAGCACAGCGACAGGCAGACCACCGAGGCACCGTGCGAGGTGGACGGCCAGACGCCGATGTCGCCGTCGCCGGTCGGCCCGGTCAGGCCATCGGCGAGCAGGTCCCTGGCGATCATCCAGTCGACCGCGGGAGAGCCGTCGGTGCGCAGCGAGACACTCACCGCGAAGGGGTCGGCGGGGTCGTAGGACAGGTCGGCGCTGACCGGGACGGGCGACCCGGAGGTGACC
This sequence comes from uncultured Actinomycetota bacterium, assembly GCA_963771835.1. GTDB lineage: Bacteria > Actinomycetota > Actinomycetes > Prado026 > Prado026 > CAVQCJ01. The sequence goes on along the minus strand of CAVYVA010000001.1, from coordinate 674,888 downwards.
AGGTGGAGCTCGACGGAACGGGAGACGGTGGAGGCGGGGCGCGACACGGCTGAACTCTCGGATCGGGGAAGTCGGGCGCGGCTCGAAGACTGCCGCCCCTCCATTGTCGCCTCCGCGGAGGGCCTGCCCGGACGCAACGGGTGTGAGTCCGCGCACAGCGCTGTTGTATCGTTCGGAGCCCGCTCGAGGGCGGGTCCAGGGCGATTGGCTCAGTGGTAGAGCGCCTCGTTCACACCGAGGAGGTCACTGGTTCGAACCCAGTATCGCCCACCAACGAAACCGCAGGTCAGAGTCCTAATCAACCCTCGTAGGCAACATTCGTGCCATAGATGTGCCATAGCGAGAGGACATCCGAACATGATCGACACGGCCCCGACAAACGAGGACCTTGGCATCCCCGAGCCCGTGCGGCACGAGGTGATCGGCCAAACCGACACCTGGCCTTCATCCCCCGTCGGCTGGGGGTTCGTGTTGTCCAGGTTCGTTGGCGGATGAGACTGGGTAGTCTCTGCCCATGGGATCAGACGCGCCAGGTGTGCTCGTCGCCCCGCAGCCATTCACCTGGCAGGAGCGGGCCAACCTCACGTCGAGGATCTGGGAAGGCTTCGGGATGACCCTGGACGAGTTCCTGGGTACGGACGCGGTCGCCGCCGACCAGCAGACCGTCATCCCGCGGCATCCCTACGGCGGCTTCATCCGCTGAGTAACACACCCGCGGGGCCCCGGGGGGTCCGCGGGGTCTGTTACTGCCCGTTTACCGTGCCGCTCGTAGCGTCGTTGTTGGCGAGCCCCATCTCTTACCCCCGTTGGGGGTGGGGTTCGTCTCGAGGCGCGCCCCAAACTCGCCTCGTTGTCACGGGCCCCCGGTCAAGCCTCCCCGGCTCCCCGGGGGTTCGTGCTGTCCCAGGACGGCCACAGAATGCCGGCCCCGCACCGAATGCCGGATCTTGTGCGCCCGCTAACGGCAGGGAGGTTGGATGGGTGCGACCGCGGTTGAACCGTGCTCGGTGCGCTCTGGCTGTGCGCGGATCTTCCATCCGACGCGGGCCAGGGTGTATACCGGCGCTGTTCGGACGCGGCGCAGTGCGCCTGCCCCCGCGCAGACAGGTGCGGCGGAGGGGGTCCGGCCGCGGAAGGAGCTCGCCTGACGCACCGCACCGCTACCTGGACTTTCCGCCGAGGGCAGCCGTTCCGGGAGGTCGGGCATCATGGTGCGTTTCCCTGTAAGTCCGCATGCGCGGCTCGTTGTCGCCGCCGCCACGCTCGCGCTTGGGCTCACGTCCCTCGTCAGCCTGCCGGCCGCAGCGTCCAGCCAGGGGCGTGGACACCACGGCGACCTGCCCGACGGTTCGTCCATCGTCGCGTGGAACGCCACCGCTGTCGCCGCGGTCGTGACCGATGGCGCACAGGGTGCGCCCACGGCGGTCCCAGCTGTCGCGTACGTCCAGGCGGCCGTGTTCAACGCCGTCGTCGGGATCGAGGGCGGCTTCAAGCAGTACGACTGGCACCAACGCGGACCCCGCGGTGCCTCTGTGGAGGCTGCGGTCGCCGCGGCCGCCCGGGGTGTGCTGCTGCACTACTTCCCGGTCTCCCAGCCCCGCGTGGACGCGGCCTACGCAGCAGCCCTGGCTGCCATCCCCGACGGGTGGGCGAAGGACGCCGGCGTGCACTACGGCGAGCAGGCCGCCGCCGCCCTCATCGCGGCCCGCGCCAGCGACGGCTGGTACGGCCCGACCACGTTCACCACGCCGGCGGCACCCGGGATCTGGCGGCCGACGCCGCCCGCGCTCGCGCCGTTTGCCACGGCCTGGCTAGGCGAGATGACACCGTTCCTGCTCAAGGCCCACGACCAGTACCGGCCAGGCCCCCCGCCCGCCCTGACTTCGGCCCGCTACGCCGCCGACCTCAACGAGGTGAAGTCCATCGGGTCGGCGGCCAGCATTACGCGAACCGCGCACCAGACCGACGTCGCCCTGTTCTTCGGCCTCAACAACTACGCGGTGCTCACGAACGGCGCCTTCCGCGACCACATCACCCGGCACGGCCTCGACATCGTCCAGGCGGCCCGCTACCTCGCCGTCGCCGACCTGGCGGCTGCTGACGGTGCGATCACCTCGTGGGACTCCAAGTACAAGTACGGCCAATGGCGCCCGATCACGGCGATCCAACTCGCCGACACCGACGGGAACCCGGCGACCGATCCCGACCCCACGTGGACCCCATTGGTGGTCACGCCACCGTTCCCGGACTACCTGAGCGGGCATACGACCGTGACTGGGGCGTTCACTACGGCGCTGACCATGCTCGGGCGCAGCGACCGGATCGACTTGACCATGACGGCGCCGGCGACGGGCGAGACGATGCACTGGGACACCGCTGCGGAGCTCAACGCCGCCTCGATCGATGCCCGGGTCTGGGCCGGCATCCACGTCCGCACTTCCGATGTGGTTGGAAACGAGGTCGGCAAGCGGGTCGGCGCTTGGGACTTCCGGCACGGCTTGCAACCCCTGCACGGACTGAGCTAGTCGTTCAGCCCACTGGGATCGGCGGAGGTGCCAACCAGGGTCCCGCCGCCGCTAGCGTCCCATCCGCCGACGAACAGAATGCCGGTTCTGGGGTGGCCCGAGCGGGGGGGTGGGGTCGCAACGGGGAAGGGCGCGGTGACCAGGACCGGCCAGTCTGCGGTCTCTCTCCCCGCGCTTTCTTCCGCCGCTTTCCGTCACGGACCGTGACCTTGGCCAAATCGGGCCCGCAAATAGATGCCCTGACTGGCCGGTCACGGCCCGCTTAGCCTCCGCCGTGTAGACCCCGGCCCCCCGGTTGGCCCGCTCCAGAACCGGCAGTATGTGCGGGTGGCGACTGCAGACGATGCCGCTGCTGTGCAGCCTCCGAGCACGGTCATCCGGCTCCGGGAGTCGGCCGGGTCAGAACTCATACTCGGCGCGATTGGAATCGCTCCGTTGCTCATCGCCCTGGGTGTCGTCATTGCTGGTTCGGCCCCCGCCTGGGCGTTGTTGCTCGGGCTGCTCGGCCTGCCGATGCTCTACTACCCGCTTGTTCTACGCCGTGAGCATCTTGAAGTGGCTTCGTCCGGGATCCGGTACAAACGCGGGCTCATGGCCGCGGGCTCATGGCCCTGGTCCGCAATCGAGGGCTATTCGTTGGAGCGCAATCCGTGGAACGAAGGCGGAGTCCGCCTGGTGATTCGTGAGGATGGTGGACGACGGCGGTTAACCTTCCCTTCCCCCGGCTACCCAGGCGCGCTGACCGAGCCCAGGGGGGAGCGGGTCGTGTCCATCATGGACTGGTACCGCCATGCCCTTCCTGAGCGCAATCAATCGCCACCCCGATGGGCCCTGAAAGGTGACCAAACGGAGGGACGCCACCAGGGACCTTCCACGAAGCGCAGCCGTCGCCGCACCTACGCGGCCATTACGATCGCCGCCCTTACGCTGCTCCTCGTTTCGATGGTGGAAGCTGGTCTGTGGCAGGTCGGCGTCGTCGCCGTCGCCGTCGGCTTGGTGGGGGCGTTCGGCGGCAGGGTGGTTCGAGCTGTTGGGCAAAAGCGGGCCAGCCGTCATCATCCAAGCGACCTGCCCGGTGAACACGACCCGGAGGACGACTAGCCCCCGGTCTCACTGGCAAGGGTGGACTGGGCTACGTGCCACATCCGAACCGAAGTGCCGTTCGGTGCACATGGCGGGAGCCCGGGATCCGGCGGTATGCGCGGCGTGCGGACTGGCGACAAGCGGGCCAGCCGCAGATGGCGCCACTGCTCGCCGTAGCCGCGGCTCGAGGCGCTGCCCTTGTTCGGCCGGCGGGTTGCCCAGCCAGTGGTCATGTTCGGGTCCTTTATTCGTTCCGGACTGGCCGGTCTTGGGTACCGCGGCTTCTCCGTTTCGACCCCACCCCCCCCGGGTCTTGGCTACCTCGTTCACATGTCTCCGCCTGGCGCAGGCGGAGGCCAGAGGGGCGGCGCGATCGTCGGCCTACGTCACACGAGGCCAGATGTCTCTGCGCTTATCGTGTCCGCAGTGGGCGACGGTAGTGACAACACCGAGGGGAGCGCGGAGACACCAGTCCGAGTTTCGCGGCGTCCACATGCAATGGACCGGGCCTCAGCCCGCCGGGCCGGCATTCTCACCGCCCTAACGGCTCACCAGCACCACGACCAGCCCCAAGACGAGCGTGATCGTCACCAGGCACAGCAGGCGCACCCAGTCGACCTGCACCCGCTCGTACTGCCCGTAGCGGTCCAGCGCGTTGGCCGACCGAATCGCGTGCAATTCCGCGCACCACCCGCACCGCCACCGGGTGGTCGGCATCCCACACTCGTGGCAGCGCCCGTCCGCGCTCCTGCTGTCGATTGCGTTGCTTGCGTGGCTGTTAACTCGGGACAAGGTGCTGGTCATTGGGTGCTCCTGGGTGGGTCCGCCGATTCGAGGGCCTGCCGTCGCTCGGCGGGCAACGGGCCGGTCGAGCGATGGAAGACATCGAACTCATCCTCCTCTTTCCGGTAGTCGGTCAGCTCTCCTCCGTCGTGGTGACGTGCGTTCGCTGGTCATTGGGTGCTCCTGGGTGGGTCCGCCGATTCGAGGGCTGCCGCAGCTCGGCAGACAGCGGGCGGGCGGTGCGGTGGAACAGGTGGACGTGTAAGACCTCCGGGCTCGGTGACGTCAGCAGGGTCCGGGCGCCGTAACGGGGGCAGGCGATGCCGTCGCAGCCGGCGTGAGCAGCGGCCAGGGCGGCCAGGTGCATCGACGCGGCGGCGATCGGTGAGCCGGTCACGGCGTGGCGCTCCGCTGCAGGTAGATGAACGCGATCGGCAGCGACGTCACGCCGGCCAGAGCCGGGCACTTGTCGTCGTGGGCGATGGGCAGGTGCCACAGGCCGTCCGGTCCACGCCAGGGTCGACCGGTCTCGCTCGAGCAGTCGGGGCACTGCCAGGGTCGGACGGCGCGCAGGAAGGCGGCGCTGGGTCGGGGGCGGCGGCTGCGCGAGTTGCTCATCACGACACCCCGACGTGTGACGTTGTGACGGATGTGACGTTTCCATTGGGAGACCCACCCACGTCCTTTTCCATGATCATTTCTCCCCTGAACTATGTGGACCGAGATCCTTAGGCAAGTAACGTGCCCAGGCGTCGGCAAGATCTACTCGGGTGTAGCCCTTGGCCGTGTCCTCGCCGATGCGGACGGTCTTGGATCGGACCTCGTACCTGCCCAGACGGCCCGCCAGACCGCGGGCGTTGAGCGGCTTCCCGTGGATGTCACCCCACGGTGACTCGTCGAGCTTGAGCAGGCTGCTGAGGATGTCTCCGGTGGTCGGCGGTCTCGGCCCCGGATCGAGCCAGGTCGACTACGACGCCGTCGGCATTCCTTTCGGGCAGCGATGGGCGCGGTTCGACGAGGCGCTGCGACTGGTCCGGGGTCTGCTGCGAGGCGAGTCCGCCGAGCCCGGGACCTACCACGCGGCGGATGCCAGGCTCGCGCCGCTGCCCGACCCACCCCCACAGGTCTGGTTCGGCAGCTGGGGGTCCGATCGGCGGCTCGCCGCAATGGCGGCTGAGGCGGACGGCTGGTTCGCCTCCGCGTACAACGCGACTCCGGACCAATTCGCCGCGGCGCGCGCCCGGCTCGACGATCATCTGCGCGCTGCGGGTCGCGAGCCGGACGCCTTCCCGGACGCCATCGCCACGATGTGGCTCTACGTCACCGAAAGCCGGCGGGAGGCGGAGGAGATGCTCACCGGCGTGCTGGCTCCAGCACTGAACCGCGACCCGAAGCTGCTCGCGGACCTGCCGATCGGGAGCGCCCAGTACTGCTCGGAGGTGCTGGCCAGGTATGCAGCCGCGGGAGCCCGCGAGGTCCTGCTCTGGCCGATCCGTGACCGCGTCCACCAGATCGAGCGCGGCATGGTCGCCGCGGCTTCGATGTGACCGGCTAGCGATAACCGGGTAACTCGCTTGGTGCAACACGCGGTTTCGCGGACCGACATCGGGGAAGACCGAGTACAGCGGAGCGCTCGGCAACCAGGGCGGGTCACGCGGAACCCCTCACAGAGGGTGCAGCGAGGGGTTCCGCGAGCCCTGCGCCGAACGCGCTGGAGGTGTCGATCCACGACCAGATCTCGACGGACCGCTGCAAGAGCCACCGCAGGTCCCCCTCAGGTGGGGCGGTCGAGTGCCTCGTCCAGCGGCACGAGCCGCCCCTGCAGCGCGATGATCGCGGCCTGGGTGCGGTCCGGCACACCGAGCTTGGCCAGGATCCGGGTGACGTGCGTCTTGACGGTCTCCTCGCTGATGCCGAGGTCTCGAGCGATCTGACGGTTGGTCCGACCACGGGCCACGCACGCGAGCACCTCTGACTCGCGAGCGGACAGCAGCGCGAGACTGTCGCGCGGCGTCGTCCCGGACCGCGACCCCAGCCCCGAGCGCACGAGCCGTCCCAGATCCGGCCCGCTCAGCAGGCCTTCACCTCGCGCCGCTGCCCGCACGGCTGCCGTGATCTCCTCGACCGAGGCGGTCTTGGTCAGGTACGACAGCGCGCCCGCGCGCAGCGCACGCACTACGGCCTCGTCGTCGGACGACGAGGTCAGCACGACGACACCAACCGCTGGATGGTCGCGCGCCAACGCTTCCAGCACCGACAGACCGTCCGGCGGCGGCATGATCAGGTCGAGCAGCACGACCTCCGGGTTCAGCGCCCGGACGTCGACGAGCGCATGCGCACCGTCGACGCTCTCGCCCACCACCTCGACGTCTTGCTCCTGCGCCAGCAGGAAACGCAGCCCCTGTCGTACGACGGCGTGGTCGTCGACGATCAGGACCCGGATCACGACGTCACTCCGGAGGGCACGGACGCCGACACGGTGGTACCGGCGCCCAGGCTGGACTCGACCACGAGCTCGCCGCCGAGCTCGCCGACGCGCTCGCGCATGGACGCGAGTCCGAGCCCCAACGAACGACCGCCGTCGGCACGATCGTCGAAGCCGGATCCGTCGTCGGTCACCCGGACGCTGACCACGCCGCCCGCCTGCGACACCGACAGGCCGATGTGCGCAGGGTCGCCGTGCTTGACGGCGTTGGCGAGCGACTCCTGCGCGACCCGGAGCACGCCGTGCTCGACGGCCGTCGACGCGTGCAGCTCGCCGAGCTCGAGCGTCACGTCCACGCCCAGCCTGGTGCGGTAGGCGGAGCAGAGCTCGGTCAGCGCGGCGACCAGACCCACGTCCTCCATCGCGATGGGTCGCAGCTCGAGCAGCAGCGCCTGCATCTCGCGCAGCGCCCGCCGCGACGTCCGCTCCATCGCCGCTACCTCCGGCTGCAGTGGGGACCCGTCGGGCAGTGCCTTGCGTAGCCCACCCGCGAGCAGGCCGAGCGAGAACAGGTCCTGCGATACCGAGTCGTGCAGCTCTCGGGCGATCCGGGTCCGCTCAGCCGCTCTCGCGGCGGCACCGGAAAGCTGGCGCTCGGCGTCGAGCGACTCGCTCAGCTGCTCGGCCATGGCGTTGAAGCCGCGCTCCAGGCCACCGAGCTCGTCCTGCCCGCAGACCCTGGCGCGCTTGTCCAGCTCACCTGCCGCGATGTGCGCGGTCAGGTCCTCGAGCCGGCGTACCCGGCGCACCGTCCGGCGCGTGGACAGGTAGCCGAACGCCGCGCCGATCGGCAGCAGGAGCAGGAGGACGAGCGCCGCCAACCGCAGGCTCGGACTAGGGTCGCGCACACCCGCGACCGCCGCGCCGTCGGGCACCTGCACGTAGACCGTCGCCTGCACCGCAGGGAGCGGGCTTGCGGACGCTTTGGCGGCGCCGGCTGACGGAGACGGCGACGGCGACGCACTGAGGGTCGACTTGGCGACGCCCGCACCGGGCGGCGCCGAGGTGACCGGACCCACCGCCCACACGACCGCTCCGCGTGCAGTCTTGCCGTTCCCACCGCCCTTGAACTGGCGTGCAGGGTCGTAGGGCAGCTGTGGTGTCGAGCCCACTGGGTACAGCGAAGGGTAGGACGACGCGAGGACCCGCCCGTCGGTCGAGACGACGAGAGCCACCGCCGCAGTCGTCGCGCCCGACGGGGGCGCCGGACCGGTGACCCGCGGCACGACCACGCCGCCGGAGTCGTCGGCCTGCACGTTCCCGGGCGCCACGAGCACGTCGGCGCCCAGCGGAAGGTCGACCGAACCGGGGGCAGACGTGCCACCCGAGGCCGCCCCGGACAGCTTGGACGCCATGCTGGCCGCGGTCGACTGGACCCGGGTCTGCACGTTGTTGGCGGACACGGCGCTGGGGACGAGCAGGCCCAGGACAACGACCTCGACGATCACCACCGCGGCCGCCGTCACGAGGACGTACGACGCGGTCATCTTGGCCTGCAACCCAGCGACGAGCCGCATCCGGGTGGTCCCTCCGTCCACCGTCCGACGGTTCGAGCCGGCCGGCACCGACGAGCGTGCCATGCCTAGACCGATCGCAGGGCGTCGCTCGGCGACATCCTGGCGGCGCGTAGGGCCGGGTACGAGCCGGCGACGCCGCCGAGGGCGAGCGCCACGGCCAGACCCGACCACACCGACACCGCGGGGACGACCGTGGTCCACCCATGCTGCTGGGCAAGCATCGCGGTCACCACGGCCCCGAGAGCGACGCCGGCCACCCCGCCCAGCGCGGACAGCACCAGCGACTCCACCAGGAACTGCCCGGCAACCTGAGCACGGGTGGCCCCGAGCGTGCGACGCAGGCCGATCTCGGTGCGCCGCTCCAGCACGGCGACCACCATGACGTTCGCGATCCCGAGACCGCCGACGAGCAGCGCGACCGCGCCCAGCCCGAGGTAGAGCGCGCTGGCCGCGCCGGCCACGGCGGCCCGCGCCGCGAGCGCGTCGGAGGGTCGACTGACCGACACGTCCTGCGGGTCGAACGGGCTGATGGTCCCGGCCAGGCGGCTCGCGACGTCGACCACGCTGCCGGTCGCCGCGCGGACGTACAGCCGGCTGGGGTGACCGTCGAGGCCGAGCGACGCGTCCGCGAGCGGGAAGCCGACGAGCGCGGACCGGTCGAGCTCGGGCGCGAGCGGCAGCGGGTCCAGGACGCCGGCCACGGCGAACCAGCGCCCGCCGAGCCAGACGCTGGTCGGTCGGTCCAGCGTCGCGATGCCGAGGGTGCGCGCCGCTGCGTCGCCCAGCACGGTGACCGGGTAGCGCGCGGTCGCCGCGTCCAGGAAGCGTCCGACCCGGACCCGGCCGTCGACCGCGCGCAGCAGGTCCAGGCCGGTGGCGCGCACCGAGAGGGCGCCGTTGCGATAGGCGGGCACCCGGTCCGTCCGGTACACGTGCGCGTCGGGCACCTCGGCAGTGGCGGTCACGACTTGCGTCCCCGGCAGGCGCGCCGCAGTGACCGGAGCCGTCGCCGGCAGCTCGGTCTCCGTCCCCTGCGCCGTGCGTCCGTTGACGACGGTGAGCAGGTTGGTCCCGAGGCGGTCGATCTGCGCGAGCAGGTCCGCGGACTGCGAGCTGCTCACGCCCAGGACGCCGACGATCGCGGCGATCCCGAGCGCGATGCCGACGGCGGACAGCGACGTCCGCAGTGGCCGGGCCGCCAGCGCTCGCAGGCCGGTCGGCACGAGCTCAGCCGGGTTGACCCGGGCCGGCGGGAGGCCAGTCGGCGGCGTCGCCCGCATCATCGCGCCACACCGACGGCCGACGCACTGTCAGCCACCACACGGCCGTCGGACATCTCCACCTGCCGGCGCATGGCCGCGGCGACGTCTCGGTCGTGGGTCACGACGACGAACGTGGTGCCGTCGCGGTTCAGCTCCAGGACGAGGTCGACGATGGCCTGGCCCGACTCGTGGTCGAGGTTGCCCGTCGGCTCGTCGGCGAGGACGACCGCCGGGTCACCGACCAGGGCCCTGGCGATGGCCACCCGCTGACGCTCGCCACCGGACAGCTGGGCGGGGCGGTGCGTCAAGCGGTGACCGAGGCCGACCCGGTCCAGCGCGACCTCCGCGCGCCGGCGACGGGCAGACCGACGTTCGCCGCGGTAGAGCAGCCCGGTCGCCACGTTGTCGAGGGCGCTCATCGCCTCCAGGAGGAAGAACTGCTGGAAGACGACGCCGAGCCGGTGCGCGCGCAGCGCGGACAGGTCGCGGTCTTCCATCTGGCTGGTGCGCAGCCCGGCAACCAGCACGTCACCTGACGTCGGACGCTCCAGCGCGGCCGACAGGTGCAGGAGTGTCGACTTGCCCGATCCGGACGGTCCGACGACCGCGACCGTCTCGCCTGACCGCACGACCAGGTCCACGTCACGCACCGACTCGACGGGTGGTGAGCCGGGGAAGACCTTCCCGACCCGCTCGAGCCGCAGCACCTCGGGTGCCGCGCCACCGCTGCTCATGAGCCTGGGACCTGGACCTGCATGCCGGCCACGAGGCCCGGCCCGGACACCTCGACCAGCTGGGTGAGGTCGTCGAACAGGCCCACGTGGACAAGCACGTCCGAGCCGTCGGGCCGGGTGACCGCGTAGCCGCCCGCAACCGCGAGGAGCGCGGTGACGGGGACGGCGAGCACTCCGGCGTGCAGCTGGTCGGTGATGGCGACCTGGACCGGTGCCTGGTCCAGCCGTCCGGCCGCCGCCTGGTCGCGCAACCGTACGGTCACCTGCACGGTCGGCGGCGCTCCACCGGAGCCGCTGGCGCCGCCGGCCGAGCCCGGGTCGGACGACGCCGTGGCGACTCGAGCGACGAACGAGACGACGCCGTCGGTGGTCGTGGTCCCGTCCGGCAGCGTGACGACGACTCTGTCTCCCACGTGCACCAGGCCCTGCCGACCGGCGTCGAGCGCGACCGACACCTCGTGGTCGACGGATGTTCCGGCGAGCAGCGGCTGTCCGGGTGCGACGAGCGCGCCGACGGTCGCCAGCGCGGCGGTGACGCGGAGCTCCTGCGGCAGGAAGATGACCGAGCCGAGCCCCACCCGTCCGGTCATCGGCAGACCCAGCGCGCGTTGCCACCGACGGACGGCCGATGCGGTCGCCGACGAGAAGTGGTCGTCGACCGTCATGGCGTGGGCGGGGTCGTACCCGATCGAACGCAGGCTGTGCTCGAGCTCGCGCACATCGGACCCGTCGGCCATCCCGAGTTCGAACGGTCGCCAGGCCGGGACACCGCCGAGCATCAGGACGACCGGCTGTGCGTCGACCGTGGCGAGGACACCGCCGGCCCGGACGACCCGACCAGGGGCAGCCACAGCGGTCAGCGTCCCGCCGAGCCTGCCGACCACAGTCATCGAGCCGGCATACCCGAGCGTGGCCGGCACTTGCTGGCGGTCGGCGACGTCGGTGCGCTCGACCCGCGCGAGCGCCAGGTCGGTCAAGGCGGAGCTGGTCGGTGTGGTGGTCGCCGGCCGCAGACGCTGCGTGGCGAACGCACCAGCAGCAGCAGCCACGAGCGCGATCGTGGTGACACCGACGACGAGCCGGCGCCGGTCAGCCACGACTGCTCGGCTGGTCGCACGCCTGGATGGCTGACTTCGCCGCCTCCGAGAGTGCCCGCTTGTCGAAGCCGGCCGGCACGTTGGTGATCGTGCCGTCGGGCCCCGGGTCGGGGTAGGTGGGGAAGCCGTGCTGCCGGATGCAGCGCGAGAACGCGAGCGCCTGCGCAGCACTCATGTGACCTTCGGCGCGCGCGGCCAGACCGTGCGAGGCGTCGTACGCCGCTCGCACCTGGTGGACGTGGTCCCAGACCGCCGCGCAGCCGGTGAGCACGGCCTCCGGCCAGCGAGGCGACCCGGTGCCTGCGTAGCCCGGGTAGGTGTCGTTGCCCTGCACGTCCACGACGGGGTCCGGCAAGTCGGGCAGGCCGTGCGTGCGAGCGCACTGGGCGTAGGTCAGGAACGCCTGGGTCAGGTCGGACAGGCTCGTCGGCGCGACCGTGGATGTCGGTGCCCCCGTCGGCCGGGACGTCGATCCGCACCCGACGAGGAGGAGTGCGCCGGCAACCCCCGCGGCCAGCACCGACGTGATCCGCGCGGTCCCACGCCCGCGGTCACGACCCGAAGACATGGCCACCGTGGTCCGGGTTGAGCGAGTCGCACGCCTGCATCGCGGAGACGACGGCAGGCGTCTTCACGTTCGGCAGCTGCGCGGCCGGGAAAGTCCCGTCCGGCTTCGGGTCCGGCCAGTCCGGGAAGCCGTGCACGCGCATGCACTGCGCGTACCTCAGCAGGGCGGGGATGTCGGTCGGAGCCGCGTCGGGACGGACGTCGGGGGGCAGCCGGTCGAGGATGGACCTGCACCCTGTCTTGACGCTCGCCGGCACCGACCTGCTCTCGTACCCGGGGAACTGGACCTTGCCGGTGCTGTCGAGCTGGGGGTCCGGCAGGCCAGGCACGCCGTGCGTGCGCGCGCACGCAGCGAAGTTCCGCCAGATCGCGAGCACGTCCCCGGAGGACGTCGCAGCTCCGGCGGCGCCGGCGGCCTGACGGGGACTCGGCCCACCGCTGCACCCGACCAGCGCCGCCGCAGCCGTGACGGCTGCAGCCACGACGACGAGAATGCGCATCCGCGACCTCCCAGGCCCAGGACCGGATCAGCCGGCTGGGCACCACGGTGCGGCACGCGGGCGGTACGCACATCGCTCGTGGCAGGGATCGCGGGTAGCACCTTCGGGGGAGCTTCGCTCCGCAGCCGGTCGGCCTCCAGCTCGTTGAACGCCTGGCGGCGGACGAGAAGGGCACGAGCGCTGGTCGGGGGGAAGCGGTGGTTTCGCGTGCCGTCCGAAGATGAACGTTGGGTGACCTGACCGCCCGGACGGGCAGACCGTGCCCAGTGTCGCCGGACAGGCCCGCGCCGCCTGCACGATTCCCCCAAGCCGGGCGATGCCTGGGCCTCAGGTGGGGACCCTGCCGGAGGTCTCCTGTCCTTCCGGGCGCACGGGGTCCCCACCGCCACCGACGAAGTCCGGAACCGGGACGTGCGCGCCGTCCCTCGGTCAGCCGCAGGCTCGGACGAAGGGCAGGGCACGGCTCCAGAACAGCTCGGTCACGTCCCGGTCGTACTCGTCCGGCAGCGTGGGGTCGTTGAAGAGGTGGCCTGAGCCCGGGTAGTCGAACAGCTCGAGCGTGCCGCCTCCGGCCTCGACGTCGCGGACGGCCTGGTCGACCTCCTCCTGCTCCCGCCACGGGTCGCCGACGGTCGAGTGGCTCTGAGCGGCCAGACCCGCCGGCCACACCGAGCCGTCGCCGAACGCGGACACCGGGACGGCCCCGGCGATCATGAGGACACCGGACACCTTCCGCTGCAGGGCGACGTGCACGGCCAGCACGCAGCCCAGGGAGAACCCGGCGGACATGAACCCGTCGGGCAGGTCGGCGACCGCCTCGCGGGAGCGTCGCAGGAGCTCGACCTGGCCGACCTCCTCCCAGGCGAACGTCATCGCCGGCTGGTACTCGTCGAAGGTGCGGCCTTCGAACAGGTCGGGCACGAGCACGTCGTGTCCCTCCTGGCGCAGCCGCTCGGCGGCGTCGAGGACGCCTTGGCGTACACCCAGGACGGAGTGGAAGAGCGCGATCGTCGTCATGGCCCGACCCAACCACCCGGCACCGACAGGGTCGACACGCCGCGGTCAGCGGACCCGGAGCCGCTCCATCCGCCAGTACACGGCGGCCACGCAGATCGTCACGGCGACGAAGCCACCCAGGAACATCCAGGTCAGGACGTTGCCCGGGTCGAACTCCGAGCGTGCGCGCAGACCCGCCACCAGGATCAGCACAAGCATCGCGACCGCGACCTGGAACGAGAGCCGGGCGCTGCTCCACCTGCGGTCGAAGAACGTGCCGACGCCGGCGATCCCCAGGCAGTAGATCGCGCCGAGCACCCGAGCGGTGAGCGGGGTGATCAGCCAGGGCCAGAAGGTGATCGCCTTGGCCGGCCACAGGAAGAGGAACAGCCCGGTCACGACCGCGAGCACGCCGATCGCGCCGATGATGCGCGCGATCGGCTGCGGCAGGAGCAGGTCGTCGGCGGCGACCGGGAGGTCGTGCGGACGGTTGCGCAGCCAGACGAAGAAGACCAGGAACGGGGTCGTGAAGTACAGCAGGACCCACAGCCAGAAAGCCACGTGACCGTGGTTGAACTTGCCCCAGTGCAGGATCGTCGCGATCCCCATCAACGACGCGAACACGCCGACCGGGACGAAGCCGGCCTTCACCGTGTGCCAGCCGGTCGCACCGATCGCGCGGATGAAGAAGTACGCACCGCCGAGGTAGGCCGAGCCGAGCACCATCGGCGTGATCGTGGGCAGGATGCGCCACGCGAACCAGCGGTCGGTGTCGCTCGGCCACGGGTACAGCACGACGAACGCGGCGACGAGGAACGGCGGGATGACCCAGCACAGGGCACGGGTCAGCGGCAGGATGCGGTCGTCCCGGGCGGTGACGTCGAGGTCGCGGGCCACGAAGGGGACCTCCTCGCCAGGTGCGTCGCTCGGCGGCGGCCGGGCGGCTCGGGCTTACCTTAGGGTCGACGAACCCGCCGCGACCGCACGCGGCGCAGAATCTCCCGGAGGCCGTCGTGCGCCTGACCGACTCGAGCATGGCCGCGACCCCTCGCCGGCCCCGGCGGCCCGGCCGGCCAGTCCCACGCCGGATGGTCGCCGCGCTGGTCGGCCTGCTGTGCGTCGCGGCGGTCGGGTCGCTCGGTGCCGGCTCGTCCTCGGCGGCGGCCTCCGTGGCGGCGCGCGCCGCCACGCCGGAGTCGTCGGTGAGCGTGGGCTGGGCCCTGGTGAAGTCGGGCTACTCCCAGCCCGTGCAGGTCACCTCGGCGCCGGACCGCAGCGGGCGGTTCTTCATCGTGACCAAGACCGGCAAGGTCTGGGTGTACGCGAACGGCGCGACGCTGCCCACTCCGTACCTGGACCTCACCTCGCTGGTGTCGACGGTCGGCGAGCGCGGACTGCTCAGCATCGCGTTCCCGCCGTGGTTCACCGTCTCGCCGCAGGTCTTCGTCGCGTACACCGCGCTCAACGGGACGCTGGTGGTGCGCCGCTACACAGCCACCTCGTCGGCGGCGAACTCGATCACCACGCCGGGGGCGCTGCTCCTGCAGGTCGCGCACCCGACGTACACCAACCACAACGCGGGTCAGCTCGCCTTCGGGCCGGACAGGCTGCTCTACATCGGGACCGGCGACGGCGGTGGCTCCGGCGACCCGTTCAACAACTCGCAGAACCTCAAGGTGCTCAACGGCAAGATCCTGCGGATCGACCCGTCGCACACCTGCGGAGCGCTGCCGTACTGCATCCCGCCGGGCAACCAGTTCGCCACTAGCAACGTCGACAAGCGGGAGATCTGGCTGTCCGGGCTGCGCAACCCGTGGCGGTTCTCCGTGGACCCGGCGACCGGCTATGTCTACATCGGCGACGTCGGGCAGGACCGGTACGAGGAGATCGACGTCGTCGCGGCCGGCTACCGATGGCTGAACATGGGCTGGTCCTGCCGCGAGGGCCTGGCCACCTACATCGCCTCGCGGTGCATCGCCGGGCAGCCGTACCGGAACCCGCTCGTGGTGATCTCGCACCCGACCGCCGAGGCGATCATCGGCGGCTTCGTGTACCGCGGCTCGCTCTACCCGTCCATGACCGGCCTGTACGTGTTCGGCGACTACATCACCGGGCGGATCTGGGTCTACCGCTACACCGGCGCCGCCGTGCTCCAGGCGATACGGCTCGACCAGGTGAGCTCGTTCGGGGTCAGCGACACCGGCGAGATCTACGCGACGACGCTGACCGGCGGCTTCTACCGGATGCGGGTCTCGGTCATCTGAGCGCTGCCGGACGAAACCTCGGAGCCGTTGCGGGGAGGCCCTCGGTAGGGTGGGCGAGCCCGCCGCCGCGCCCCGAGGAGCCCCCCGTGCCCGACGTCACCGTCGCCGTCGAAGGAGTCGAGCGATCGGTCCCGGCGGGGACGACGGCGGCCGAGCTGTTCGAGTCGGACCGGTCGGTAGTCGTGGCCCGGGTCGACGGCGTCCTCGTGGACCTGGCCACCGAGCTGGCCGACGGCGCACGCGTCGAGGCTGTGAAGGTCGACTCCGCGGACGGCCGCTCGGTGCTGCGCCACTCGACGGCGCACGTGCTCGCGCAGGCGGTCCAGGACCTGTTCCCGCAAGCGCTCCTGGGCATCGGGCCGCCGATCGAGAACGGCTTCTACTACGACTTCGACATCCCCCCACTGCACCCGGACGACCTGCCGCGGCTGGAGAAGCGCATGCAGGAGATCGTCAAGTCCGGGCAGCGGTTCTCCCGCCGGGTCGTCAGCGAGGACGACGCGCGGGCCGAGCTGGCGCGGGAGCCGTACAAGCTGGAGCTGATCGGGTTGAAGGGCCCCGGCCGGGCGAACGAGGCCGAGTCGGCCGAGGTGGGCGGCGCCGAGCTGACCATCTACGACAACCTCGACGCGAAGACCGGCGAGCGGGTCTGGCGGGACCTGTGCCGCGGCCCGCACGTGCCGACGACCCGGCACATCCCGGCGTTCACGCTGACCAGGACCGCGGCCGCGTACTGGCGGGGGAGCGAGGACAACCCGCAGCTGCAGCGGGTCTACGGCACGGCGTGGGAGTCCAGGGACGCGCTCAAGGAGCACCTGGCCGTGCTCGCGGAGGCGGAGCGGCGCGACCACCGCAAGCTGGGTGCGGAGCTGGACCTGTTCTCGTTCCCGGACGAGATCGGCTCCGGTCTCGCGGTGTTCCACCCGAAGGGCGGGATCGTCCGGCGCGCCATGGAGGACTACTCCCGGAAGCGGCACGAGGAGGCCGGGTACGAGTTCGTCTACTCCCCGCACATCACCAAGTCGGTCCTGTTCGAGACCTCCGGCCACCTCGACTGGTACGCGGACGGGATGTTCCCGCCGATGGAGCTGGACGCGGAGGTCGACGACGACGGCACCGTGCGCCGGGCCGCGCAGAAGTACTACCTGAAGCCGATGAACTGCCCGTTCCACATCCTGGTGTTCAAGGCGCGCGGGCGGTCCTACCGCGAGCTGCCGCTGCGGGCGTTCGAGTTCGGCAGCGTGTACCGCTACGAGAAGTCGGGGGTCGTGCACGGGCTGACCAGGGTCCGCGGGATGACCCAGGACGACGCGCACATCTTCTGCACGAAGGAGCAGATGCCCGGCGAGCTGGACTCGCTGCTGACGTTCGTGCTGGACCTGCTGCGCGACTACGGCCTCGACGACTTCTACCTGGAGCTGTCCACCCGTCCGGAGGTGAAGGTCGTCGGCAGCGTCCAGGAGTGGGACGAGGCCACCGAGGCGTTGCGGGCGGCCGCCGAGAAGCAGAACCTCGAGCTGGTGCTCGACGAGGGCGGCGGCGCGTTCTACGGACCGAAGATCTCGGTGCAGGCGAAGGACGCGATCGGGCGCAGCTGGCAGCTGTCGACCATCCAGGTGGACTTCCAGATGCCGCAGCGGTTCGAGATGGAGTACCAGGCCGCGGACGGCACCCGGCAGCAGCCGATCATGATCCACCGCGCCCTGTTCGGCTCGATCGAACGGTTCTTCGCGGTGCTCCTGGAGCACTATGCGGGCGCCTTCCCGCCGTGGCTGGCGCCGGTGCAGGTGGTCGGGATCCCCATCGCCGAGCAGCACGTGCCGTACCTGGAGGGCGTCGCCGCGCAGCTGCGGGCGGAGGGGATCCGCGTCGACGTCGACACCTCGGACGAGCGGATGCAGAAGAAGATCCGTACCGCCCAGCGGCAGAAGGTCCCGTTCATGCTCATCGCCGGCGACGAGGACGCGGGCGCCGGGGCGGTGTCGTTCCGGTACCGCGACGGCAGCCAGAAGAACGGTGTCCCGGTCGCGGACGCGGTGGCCGAGATCGTGGCCGCCGTCCGGGACCGGGTGCAGGTGTGAGCGAGTCGTTCGACCGGCTCTGGACGCCGCACCGGATGGCGTACATCCAGGGGCAGGGCAAGCCGGACGACGCCGAGGCCGGCGAAGGCTGCCCGTTCTGCCGGGCCCCGGCTGAACCCGACGACGACGGTCTGGTCGTCGCCCGCGGCGAGCTCGTCTACGCGGTGCTCAACCTCTACCCGTACAACGCCGGCCACCTGCTGCTGTGCCCCTACCGGCACGTGGCCGACTACACCGACCTGACCGACGGGGAGCGGGCCGAGCTGGCCTCGTTCCAGGCGGACGCGATGCGCACCCTGCGCGCGGTGGCGGCGCCGCACGGGTTCAACCTCGGGCTCAACCAGGGGCCGGTCGCGGGCGCGGGGATCGCGGCGCACCTGCACCAGCACGTCGTCCCGCGCTGGGGCGGCGACGCGAACTTCATGCCGGTGGTGGCCCACACCCGGGTGCTGCCCCAGCTGCTGTCCGAGACGCGCGCGCTGCTCGCCGCCGCCTGGCCGGGCTGACCCCCCTCACCGCTGGGTCAGGGTTGCGAGGTCGTGGCCTCGGACTGGACCCTCTGGGCCAGCTGCGGGGGCATCGGGTCGTGGCGCAGGTACGAGCGGGTGAACGTGGCCGTGCCGTGCGACAGCGAGCGCAGGTCGACGGCGTAGCGGGTCACCTCGACGGCGGGCACCTCGGCCCGGATCAGCGTGCGGCCCGCGCCGACCGGCTCGGTGCCGCCGACCCGGCCGCGCCGTCCGGACAGGTCGCTCATCACGGCCCCGACGTACTCGTCCGCGACCAGCACCGTCACCTCGTCGACCGGCTCGAGCATGAGGATCGCGCCGGACTGGGCGGCGTCCTTGAGCGCCAGCGAGCCGGCCGTCTGGAACGCCATGTCCGAGGAGTCGACGCTGTGCGCCTTGCCGTCCACGAGCGTGACCCGCAGGTCGATCACCGGGTACCCGGCCGCCACGCCCCGGTCCATCTGCGCGCGCACGCCCTTCTCCACCGAGGGGATGAACTGACGGGGCACCGCACCGCCGACGACCTTGTCGACGAACTCGAACCCGGACCCGTGCGGCAGCGGCTCCACCTCGATGTCGCAGACCGCGAACTGCCCGTGCCCGCCCGACTGCTTGACGTGCCGCCCGTGCCCCTTGGACGGCGCTGCGAACGTCTCCCGCAGCGACACCCGCAGCGGCACCGAGTCGACCGCGACCCCGTACCGGTTGCGGAGCCGGTCGAGCAGGACGTCGACGTGCGCCTCGCCCATCGTCCACAGCACGAGCTGGTGCGTCTCCGGGTTGTTCTCCAGCCGTAGCGTCGGGTCCTCCGCGACCAGTCGCTGCAGGCCCTGGGCGAGCTTGTCGTCGTCGGCCTTCGCGTGCGCGGTGATCGCGACCGGCAGCAGCGGGTCGGGCATCACCCACGGCTCCATCAGCAGCGGGTCCTCCTTGGCCGACAACGTGTCGCCGGTCTCCGCCCTGGTCAGCTTGGCGATCGCGACGATGTCGCCGGCCGCCGCCTCGCCGACCGTCCGCTGGGTCTTGCCCAGGGGAGAGGACAGCGCGCCGATCCGTTCGTCGACGTCGTGGTCCTCGTGCCCGCGCGACTCGCCGAAGAACGAGCCGAAGTGCCCGGACACGTGCACGACGGTGTCCGGTCGCAGCGTGCCGGAGAACACCCGGACCAGGCTGATCCGGCCCACGTACGGGTCGGTGGTCGTCTTGACCACCTCGGCCAGCAGCGGTCCGGCCGGGTCGCAGGCGAGCGGGCCGCGCGGCTTTCCGGCCGGGTCGGTGGCCGGCGGGACGGTGTGCTCGAGCGGCGACGGGAAGCCGGACGTGATGACCTCGAGCAGCTCGTCCATGCCGAGCCCGGTCGTCGCGGCCGCGGCCAGCACCGGGTAGAACGAGCCGCGCGCGACCGCCTTCTCCAGGTCCTCGACCAGGGTGGCGACCTCGATCTCCTCGCCCTCGAGGTAGCGGTCCATCAGCGACTCGTCCTCGGACTCGGCGATGATCCCCTCGATCAGCGCGTTGCGGGCCGACTCGATCAGCGGCAGGTGCTCGGGGTCCGGGTCGCGCGCCGTCCGGGTGCCCGACGAGTAGTCGAAGACGCGCTGCGACAGCAGCCCGATGAGCCCGGCGGCGGTGCCGTCGTCGGCAGCCATCGGCAGGTACAGCGGCAGCACGCCCTCGCCGAAGACCCGCTGGCAGACCGCCACGGTCTCCTCGAAGTCCGCACGCGCGTGGTCCAGCTTGGTCACGACGACCGCGCGGGGGACGCCGACCGCGGCGCACTCCTCCCACAGCAGGCGGGTCGAGCCGTCCACCCCGTCCACCGCGGAGACCACGAACAGCGCGGCGTCGGCGGCGCGCAGGCCGGCCCGCAGGTCGCCCACGAAGTCGGCGTAGCCGGGTGCGTCCAGGAGGTTGATCTTGACGCCGTCCCAGGTGCAGGGCGCCAGCGCCAGCGAGATCGAGCGCTCCTGGCGCTGCTCGGCCTCGTCGAAGTCGCTCACCGTGGTGCCGTCCTCGACGCGACCGGCTCGGGAGATCGTCCCGGTCGCCACGAGCAGGGCCTCCGCCAGGGTGGTCTTGCCGGCTCCGGTGTGGCCGACCAGGACGACGTTGCGGATCGCGCCGGGCTGGTCGGCCGCCGGTGCCCTGCCCTGGCCACCCGGCTGGCCGCCAGGAGCACTTGTCGGGTTGTTCGCCATCGCCAACCGCCTCCTCGTCGAGTGCCGCCGTGCCGGTCAGCCTCCACCGACGCCAGGGACGAGCACAAGGCTGGGTAGGCTGACCGCCGCCCGAGGACCGCCTCCCGGAACCGCTCGAGAAAGCCGACGATGCTCTCCCGGTACGCCAAGGCCTTCTTCAACCGGCTGCTCACCCCACCGGCGCGCCTGTTGCTGGCCATGGGCATCGGCCCGGACGTGGTCACCTGGATCGGCACGATCGGGGTCACCGCGGCGGCGTTCGCCTTCTACCCGAGGGGCGAGTTCTTCGTCGGCACCCTGGTGATCACCGCCTTCGTGTTCTCCGACACGCTGGACGGCACCATGGCCCGCCTGGCCGGGCGGTCGAGCCGGTGGGGGGCCTTCCTGGACTCCACCCTGGACAGGGTCGCGGACGCCGCGGTCTTCACCGCGCTGCTGTGGTGGTTCGTCGGCCGCGGGAACCAGCCCTGGCTGGCCGCGGTCACCACCGTCTGCCTGATCGGCGGGGCGGTCGTGTCGTACGCCAAGGCCCGCGCCGAGGGCCTGGGCATGACCTGCGACGTGGGGATCGCCGAACGCAGCGAGCGGCTGGTCGTCGCGCTGGTCGCGACCGGCTTCGCCGGGCTCTTCCACGCCCCGTGGATCCAGGCCGCCGGCCTGACGCTGCTGGCCGCCGCCACGCTGGTCACGGTCGTGCAGCGGCTCGTGCACGTGCACCGTCAGGCGGTGGCCGCGTGAGGGACGTGCGCGGGGAGGCCAGCGACCTCGCCTTCGCCGCGGGGTGGAGCGCGCTGCGCCGCATGCCCGCCCCGATGGCCGGCGCCACCTTCCGCGCTCTGGCCGACCAGGCCTGGCTGCGGCACGGCAAGTCCGTCCAGCAGCTCGAGAAGAACCTGCGACGGGTGGTCCCGGACGCCTCCACCCGGGAGCTGCGCGAGCTGTCGCGCGAGTCGATGCGGTCGTACATGCGCTACTGGTGCGAGGCGTTCCGGCTGCCGGACCTGACGCACGAGGAGATCCTCTCCAGCCACACCTGTGTGGGCGAGGAGAACATCGTCCAAGGCGTCCAGAGCGGTCGCGGCGCGATCATGACGCTCGCGCACTCGGGCAACTGGGACCACGCCGGGGCCTGGCTGGCGCTGGCGCACGGCCGGTTCACGACCGTCGCCGAACGCCTCAGACCCGAGTCCCTGTACGAGCGGTTCCTGAGCTACCGCCGGTCCCTGGGCATGGAGGTGCTGCCCCTGACCGGCGAGGGCGGGCCGTTCCGCACCCTGCTGGAGCGGGCCAGGGCCGGCGGGCTGATCTGCCTGCTCGGCGACCGCGACCTCACCGAGCACGGCATCCCGGTCACGTTCTTCGGCGAGCCCACCAAGATGCCGGCCGGCCCCGCGGCTCTGGCGATCGCCTCCGGCGCGCCGTTGCTTCCTGCGACGCTGTGGTTCGGGGACCGTAGGTCCTGGACCCGGATCCACGAGGAGATCCCGGTGCCGCCGACCGGGACGAGGGCCGAGAAGGTGGCCGTGATGACGCAGGCGTGCGCGGACGTGTTCCAGCAGGGGATCAGCGAGCACCCGCAGGACTGGCACATGCTCCAGCGCCTCTGGCTGGCCGACCTGCCGGCGGGGCGCCGATGAGGGTCGGACTCGTCAGCCCGTACTCCTTCGACGTACCCGGAGGCGTGCAGGCGCACGTGCGCGACCTGGCCGAGGAGCTGATCCGCCTCGGTCACCAGGTCTCGGTGCTGGCCCCGGCCGACGAGGACGACGCGCTGCCCTCGTACGTCGTGCCGGCCGGTCGCGCGGTCCCGGTCCCCTACAACGGGTCGGTCGCTCGGCTGTCGTTCGGGCTGCTGTCCGCGTCCCGGGTGCGGCGGTGGATCAGGGACGGCGACTTCGACGTCCTGCACGTGCACGAGCCCGCGTCGCCGAGCCTGGGCCTGCTGGCGTGCTGGGCGGCGATCGGGCCGATCGTGGCCACGTTCCACGCGTCCATGGAGCGGTCCAGGGCGATGACCGCGGCGTACGGGATCCTGCAGACGGCGCTGGAGAAGGTCAGCGCCCGGATCGCCGTGAGCGAGCGCGCCAGGGAGACCCTGGTCGAGCATCTGGGCGGGGACGCCATCCTGATCCCCAACGGGGTCCGGGTGAGCGCGTTCGAGGGTGGTCCGCTGCTGCCCGGGTGGCCGGGCGAGGGCGGCGCCGTGGGCTTCCTGGGCCGCATCGACGAACCGCGCAAGGGCCTCGACGTCCTGCTGGGCGCGCTGCCCGCGATCGCCGACAAGCACCCCGGCGTACGGCTGCTGGTCGCCGGCCCGGGCGACATCGCCGAGGTCCAGAAGCAGATCCCCAGGTCGGTCCGCGACCGGGTGCACTTCCTGGGGCTGGTCAGCGACGAGGTCAAGGCCGCGATGCTCCGGTCGGTCGACGTGTACGTCGCGCCGAACACCGGCGGCGAGAGCTTCGGGATCATCCTGCTCGAGGCGATGGCCGCGGGGACCCCGGTGCTGGCCAGCGACATCGAGGCCTTCCACCGCGTGCTCGACCGAGGGCACGCCGGCCGGCTGTTCCGGGTCGGCGACAGCGCCCACCTGGCCGAGAACGCCGTCCGGCTGCTGGCCGACCCGGCCGAGCGCGGCGAGCTCGCCAGCGCCGGCAGCGCGCTCGTGGCGCACTACGACTGGGCCGACGTGGCCGCGCGGGTGCTGGCCGTCTACGAGACGGTGACCTGGTCCGGGCTGAAAGTCCGGGAGGACTCGCGAGGTCAGGCCCTGGGCCGGTTCACCCGGCTTCGGGACGAGCCGTGACCTCCCGCTGGCTGATCGCGGTGGCCGTCGTGGCGGTGGTGGGGCTCTACCTGCGCGGGCTCGCCGGCCGCCTGGACCGGCTGCACGTCCGCGTCGAGGCGGCCAGGGACGCACTGGACGCGCAGCTGGTCCGGCGCGCGGCCGCTGCCCTCGAGCTCGCCCATGCGGGACTGCTCGACCCGGCCACCAGCGTGCTCCTCGCCGAGGAGGCGTACGGCGCGCAGACCGCCGAGCCCCCGCAGCGGCCCAGGGCCGAGAGCGAGCTCACCGGCGCGCTGCACGCGGCCATCCCGGACGCGCAGACCGTGGGGGCGCTGACCGACACCAGCCGCGGGTCGGCGCACCTGGACGCGCTGCGGGTGTCCTGCGGCCATGTCGTCCTGGCCCGGCGCTTCTACAACGAAGCGGTGCGCTCGACCCAGGGGCTGCGCGACCGGCGGCTGGTGCGGTGGCTGCACCTGGCCGGTACGGCGCCCTACCCGCGGGCGTTCGAGATGGACGACCTGCCGCCGCCGGCGCTGGGGGCCCCCGCCTGACCGGATTCGGGTCCGACCCATGGTTAGATCCACGCCGTGCCCGAGACCGTCGTCCGAGGCCCGGGTACGCGCCGCCGCGCTGCCGGGCCGGCTCTGCTGGCCGCCGTGGCGGCCGTCTTCGCGCTCGCAGCGTGCTCCGGCGGGTCGTCGCCGGCGGCCGGCCCAGCGGTCACCGCCGCGGCCACGTCGCAGACGCCGACCCCCACCCCCACCCCGACCGTGCAGCGGTCGCTGCTGTCGGGCCGGGTCGGCCTGGCCGACCACGCGGTGCTGGCGGTCAAGCTCGACAACACCCCGCAGTCGAACCCGTGGTCGGGGCTCAAGGCGGCCGACATCGTCTACCTCGAGCAGGTCGAGGGCGGTCTCAGCCGCTATCATGGCCATCTACTCCTCGACGTACCCGACGACCGTGGGTCCGATCCGCAGCGCGCGCATCTCCGACATCGAGCTGCTGCGCCAGTTCGGCAAGGTCGCGTTCGCGTACTCGGGCGTGCAGACCAAGATGCTCCCGGTGCTCAAGAAGGCCTACCTGATCGACGTCAGCGACGACCACGGCGGCCTCGGCTACCACCGCGACTTCAAACGGCCCGCGCCGTACAACCTGTTCGGGACGCCCAGCGTGCTGCTCAAGCGGGCCGGTCACGCGGCCACGGCCGTCGACGTCGGGTTCACCTTCGACGACACGGTCCCCGCCGGCGGGACCCCGGTCACCAAGGTGTCCGCATCGTTCCCCGCCACCCGGGTCGGGTTCGTGTGGAGCGCGCCGGCCGGGCGCTTCCTGGCCAGCATGAACGGCCGCAAGGCGATGGCCACCGAGGGCGGCCAGCTCGGCGGGACGACGGTGATCATCCAGTACGTCGCGGTGACCCGGTCGATCTACCACGACCACAACGGCAACTACACGCCGCTGAGCACGACGGTGGGCGCCGGCTCGGCGCTGATCCTGCGCGACGGGCAGTACTGGAAGGCCACCTGGTCCCGCCCGTCGGCCACCGCCGGCACCGAGTGGATGGTCGGCGGCCAGCCGTTCCCGCTGGCGGGCGGCCAGATCTGGATCCTGCTCATCGACAAGAAGACGCCGGCCAAGCTCGGCTGAGCACTGGGCCGCGGTGGAGCGGCTCCGGGTGCCGAATTGGCCGCCGCGGGCAACGCGGGGGGCTTGCCGAGCCGTACGATGAGGGCCACCGCACCATCCGTCCCGCGTGTCCCGAATTCCAGCGAGGTCCCACCGTGTCGACCGTGTCCACCGGCTCCAGCACCGGGTCGAGCAACGAACCCACCGGCGCCCAGCCCCGCACCGGCACCGCCCGCGTCAAGCGCGGGATGGCCGAGATGCTCAAGGGCGGCGTGATCATGGACGTCGTCACGCCCGAGCAGGCCAAGATCGCCGAGGACGCCGGGGCGGTCGCGGTGATGGCACTGGAGCGGGTACCGGCGGACATCCGTCGCGACGGCGGCGTGGCCCGCAGCTCGGACCCGGACATGATCGACGGCATCATCGCCGCGGTGTCCATCCCGGTGATGGCCAAGGCCCGCATCGGGCACTTCGTCGAGGCGCAGGTCCTGCAGAGCCTGGGTGTCGACTACGTCGACGAGTCCGAGGTGCTCACCCCCGCCGACGAGGCGCACCACATCGACAAGTGGGCGTTCACCGTCCCGTTCGTCTGCGGTGCGACGAACCTCGGCGAGGCGCTGCGGAGGATCTCCGAGGGCGCCGCGATGATCCGCTCCAAGGGTGAGGCCGGCACCGGCAACGTCGTCGAGGCGACCCGGCACATGCGCCGGATCCGCGGCGACATCGGTCGGCTGACGACCCTCGACGAGTCCGAGCTGTACGCCGCGGCCAAGGAGCACGGCGCGCCGTACGAGCTGGTCAAGGAGATCGCCGAGACCGGCAAGCTGCCGGTCGTCCTGTTCACCGCCGGCGGCATCGCCACCCCCGCCGACGCTGCGATGATGATGCAGCTGGGTGCCGAGGGCGTGTTCGTCGGGTCGGGCATCTTCAAGTCCGGCAACCCCGCGCAGCGGGCCGAGGCCATCGTCAAGGCCACCACGTTCTACGACGACCCCGACGTGATCGCCAAGGTCTCCCGCGGGCTCGGAGAGGCCATGGTCGGGATCAACATCGACGTGCTGGCTGAGTCCGAGAAGTTCGCCGGCCGGGGCTGGTGAGCGCGCCGGTCGTCGGCGTCCTCGCCCTGCAGGGCGATGTCCGCGAGCACCTGTCGGCGCTCGAGCGGGTGGGTGCCAGGGCCTTCGGCGTGCGCCGGCCGGCCGAGCTGGCAGGCATCGACGCGCTGGTCCTGCCCGGCGGTGAGTCCACGACGATGTCGAAGCTGGCGATCACCTTCGGCCTGCTCGAGCCGCTGCGGGCGCTGGTCCGCGACGGGCTCCCGGCGTACGGCTCGTGCGCGGGGATGATCATGCTCGCCGACCGGATCCTGGACGGCCGCCCCGACCAGGAGACCATCGGCGGGATCGACATGACCGTGCGCCGGAACGCCTTCGGGCGCCAGGTGGACTCGTTCGAGGCCGACCTCGACTCGGACGCGCTCGACCCGTCCGGTGCCAGCCCGCTGCACGCGGTCTTCATCCGAGCCCCGTGGGTGGAGTCGGTCGGGCCGGCCGTCCAGGTGCTCGCGACGGCGCCGGTCTCCGAGGGCCCGGCTAGGATCGTCGCCGTTCAGCAGGGTTCGCTGCTGGCCACCGCATTCCACCCCGAGCTCACCGGTGACGATCGGGTCCACCGGTACTTCGTGGCCATGGTGCGCGGTGCCGGAGGCGCAGTCGAAGAAGTGCGGGGAACGGCATGAGCGGCCACTCCAAGTGGGCGACCACCAAGCACAAGAAGGCCGTGGTCGACGCGAAGCGCGGCAAGCTCTTCGCGAAGCTGATCAAGAACATCGAGGTGGCGGCGCGCACCGGTGGCGGCGACCCCGACGGAAACCCGACGCTCTACGACGCGATCGTCAAGGCCCGCAAGAACTCGGTCCCCAACGACAACATCGATCGCGCGCTCAAGCGCGGGTCCGGTGCCGAGGCCGGGGGAGCGGACTACCAGACGATCATGTACGAGGGGTACGGGCCGGCCGGCGTGGCCGTGCTGATCGAGTGCCTCACCGACAACCGCAACCGCGCCGCGTCCGACGTACGGGTGGCGATGACCCGCAACGGTGGGACGATGGCCGACCCCGGCTCGGTGTCGTACCTGTTCAGCCGCAAGGGCGTCGTGCTCGTGCCCAAGACGGCCGAGCTCACCGAGGACGACGTGCTCATGGCCGTCCTCGACGCGGGCGCCGAGGAGGTCAACGACCTGGGCGACTCGTTCGAGGTCATCAGCGAGGCCTCCGACCTGGTCGCGGCCCGCACGGCCCTGCAGCAGGCCGGGATCGACTACGAGTCGGCCGAAGCCTCGTTCGTGCCGAGCGTCACCGTCGAGCTCGACGCCGAAGCGGCGCCGAAGGTCTTCCGGCTGATCGAGGCGCTGGAGGACAGCGACGACGTCCAGAACGTGTGGGCCAACTTCGACGTCTCGGACGAGGTCATGGCCGCGGTGGGCTGACCGCGGCCCCGAAGACTGACGGACGACACCGACATCTGCGTCGTCCGGACGACGCAGATGTCGGTGTCGATCACGAGCCGGGCGGCGTCAGCGGTGGTGACCGCCGCCGTGGTGACCGAACCCGTGCTGACCGCGCGGACCGCGACCGCCTGCCCGCGCCCGGCGACGACGACCCGGCCGTGCGCTCCGGACCGCGGGTCAGCGGCCTTGCCGTGCCGGTCGTTGCCGTTGCGGGCCTTGCCGTCACGGGCCTTGCCGTCATGGCCGTCCCGATCCCACAGCGCGCCCGCGGCCCGCAGGTCGGCAAGCACCGCCCGGGTCGTGGTCTGCGCGTCCACCTTCGCCTTGAGCGCCGTCAGCGCCGCGACCTTCGCCTGGATCCGGCTCGTCGCCTTGGCCTTCTGCGGGTCGGTCAGCGTGGCGTTCGCCTGGACCCGGGTGGAGGCTGTGGCCAGCGCGGACAGGCGGGCGTCGATGCGGGCGTCGACCCGGGTCTTCAGCGCGGCCAACCGGGCCGCCTCGAGGTCGGCCTGCACAGCGCTCACCGTCGTCTCGGAGTCGACCGTGGCCCTCAGCGCGGTCAGCGCGTCACTCTCGGCGGAGATCCTCACCTGCGCCGCGGCCTTCTGGGCCGCGGTCATCCTCATGCTCGCGCTCACCCTTGCGGTCTGGGCGGTCAGCTCCGCGAGGCGGTGCGTGACGAACGCGTCGACCTTGGCCTGCAGCCCGGCCAGGGTCTGGGCCGGCTGCACCACCGCGGCGACGGACCTGCCGGGGTCTGCCTGGGTACAGGCGTACGCCGGGACGGCGAGTCCTGCGAAGAGTGCAACCGACGAGCCTGCGACAGTGAGTCGGGTCAGGTTCTTCCTGGTCGCGTTCACAACTTCACAACCTCTCGTGTCGTGGCGGCTCCCGAATGGAACCGTCCGTGTCACGAGGACCAGCCGTGCCCGCGATCTTGAGGGGTAAACCCGGCCGTCGGGGTGACGTAACTCCTTCGGGCCGGCTGGCGAGTCGCACCCGGTCGGCGTGGCGGCCCGTCGGTAGCATCCGAACACCTGTTCGGACGGAGGTCAGCCTTGCGCGTGCTCGGAGTCGACCCGGGACTCACCCGGTGCGGGCTCGGCGTCGTCGACGGCCGGCCCGGGGCACCGCTGGTGCTGGTCGCGGTCGATGTCGTGCGGACCGCCCGGCACGCCGACCTCGGCGAGCGCCTGGTGGCCGTGGAGCAGCGGGTCGAGCAGTGGCTGGACCTGTACGACCCCGATGCGGTCGCGGTCGAGCGCGTGTTCAGCCAGCACAACGTCCGGACCGTGATGGGGACGGCTCAGGCGAGCGCGGTCGCGATCTGTGCGGCTGCCCGGCGCGGCATCCCGGTCGCGCTGCACACGCCCAGCGAGGTCAAGGCCGCGGTGACCGGCAGCGGCCGGGCCGACAAGGCCCAGGTCGGCGCGATGGTCACCCGGCTGCTCCGGCTGCCGCAGACGCCGACCCCGGCCGACGCCACCGACGCCCTCGCTCTCGCGATCTGCCACGTGTGGCGCGGGTCGGCGCGAGCCCGGCTCGACCTCGCTGCAGCCGCTGAGGCCGCGGCCAGGGCGGGGGCCCGATGATCGCGTCGGTGAGCGGGCGGGTCGCGGCGATCGGCCCGGACACGGCGGTCGTGGAGGTCGGCGGGATCGGCGTCTCGGTGGTCTGCACCCCGACGACACTGGCCGGCCTGTCGGTGGGGGAGCCGGTGACCCTGGCCACGAGCCTGGTCGTCCGGGAGGACTCCCTGACCCTGTACGGCTTCGCGGACGCCGACGAGCGCCTCGTCTTCGAGCAGGTCCAGACCGTCACCGGGATCGGTCCGCGGATCGCGCAGGCGATGCTGGCGGTGCACAGCCCTGACGCGCTGCGGCGGGCGGTGGCCACCGACGACCTGGTGGCGCTGACCGCCGTCCCCGGCATCGGGCCGCAAGGGCGCCCAGCGGATCGCGCTCGAGCTCAAGGACCGGATCGGCCCGCCCCGCTCCGGGCTGCAGGACCACGTGGACGTACGGACGACCGGCCGTGGCGGCAGCGGCTGGGAGGCCCAGGTGCACGCCGCCCTGCTCGGGCTCGGCTGGACCGTCCGCGACGCGGACGAGGCCGTGGCCGCCGTCGCCCCCGAGGCGGCCGCCGACCCGCCGCCGGAGATCGCCGAGCTGCTCCGCTCGGCCCTGCGCACGTTGAGCCGGGCGTGACCGCGCGCGGCGAGCGGCTGAGCGTCCGGCCCGAGCCGGACCGGGCCGACCTGCTCGAGGGAGCCGACATCGTCGACCTGGTCGCCGTCGAGGCGGGCCCGGACGAGCGCGCCGCCGAGGCGGCCCTGCGGCCGAGGTCGCTGGCGGAGTTCGTCGGCCAGGAACGGGTCCGCGAGCAGCTCGGGCTGGTGCTGGACGCCGCCAAGGGCCGCGGCTCCGCGCCGGACCACGTGCTGCTGTCCGGGCCGCCCGGCCTGGGCAAGACGACGCTGGCCATGATCATCGCCACCGAGCTGGGCATGCCGTTGCGGATCACCAGCGGCCCCGCGATCCAGCACGCGGGCGACCTGGCCGCGGTGCTGTCCTCGCTGTCCGAGGGCGAGGTCCTGTTCCTGGACGAGATCCACCGGATGGCCCGGCCGGCCGAGGAGATGCTCTACATGGCGATGGAGGACTTCCGGGTCGACGTCGTCGTCGGCAAGGGTCCCGGGGCCACCGCCATCCCGCTGGAGATCCCGCCGTTCACGCTGGTCGGCGCCACCACCCGGGCCGGGCCTGCTGCCCGGCCCGCTGCGGGACCGCTTCGGGTTCACCGGCCGCATGGACTTCTACTCGGCCGACCGAGCTCGAGCTGGTGCTGGAGCGGTCGGCCCGGCTGCTGGACGTGCCGCTCGACCGAGGACGGCGGCGCCGAGATCGCCGGGCGGTCGCGCGGCACCCCGCGCATCTCCAACCGGCTGCTGCGCCGGGTCCGCGACTACTCGCAGGTCAAGGGCGACGGCGTGGTCTCGCGGGAGGTCGCCCGCGACGGCGCTCGAGGTCTACGAGGTCGACGAGCTCGGCCTGGACCGCCTGGACCGGGCGGTCCTGGACGCCCTGTGCCGCCGTTTCGGCGGCGGTCCGGTCGGCGTGTCCACGATCGCGGTCGCGGTCGGCGAGGAGCGCGAGACGGTCGAGGAGGTGGCCGAGCCGTTCCTGGTCCGGGCCGGGCTGCTGGCCCGGACCCCCCGCGGGCGGATCGCCACGCCGGCCGCCTGGTCGCATCTCGGGCTGCGGCCGCCGGTGCCCGCCGCACGGCACGCCGACGCTCGACCTGGACTGAGCGCGGCGGGACGACCGCCCTCCTGGGCCTAGAATCCCCCGGACCGGTCGACGGGCCGGACAGCTCCACGCAGCCGCACCCACCCCTGCATGCAGGCGCGCATGCCTCCGACGACGAGGACGAGACCGTGTCAGGCCAGCTGATCTTCCTGCTCGTGATCGGAGCGGTCTTCTACCTCCTGATCCTCGCCCCGCAGCGGCGCAAGCTGCGCCAGCAGCAGGAGATGACCCGCCGCCTGGTCGCCCGGCGTCGAGATCATGACCACGGCCGGCCTGTTCGCCACCGTGCGCGAGGTCACCGACGACGAGGTCCACCTCGAGGTCTCGCCGGGGGTCGTGCAGCGGTACGTCAAGGGGGCCATCGCGCAAGGTGATCACGCCGGTCGAGCCCGACCCCGAGCTCGACGACGCGGCCGCGACGGCGACGACCGCCTGACGACGACCAGGACGATCCGGGGTCCACCGACGGACCCCGCCGCGCCGACAGAACCCTGACAGCGGAACGTTCAGGTTCGTCCGGGACCATACGCGGACGAGCAGGGTACGAGACGGGGAACGGACCCCGCTCGTCGATCACGGAAGGCTGGAAGCGTGGCAGCGCCGACACCGACGCCGCGTCCCGGACGCGCCCTCGCAGTCATCGCCATCGGGCTGGTGGCGCTCTACGCGTGGATGTTCATCAGCGGCAACCACTCGCCCAAGCTGGGGATCGACCTGGCCGGCGGCACGAGCGTCACGCTGAAGCCCGCGGTGCCGCCGGGTGAGACCGGCACGGTCACCGACACCGCGGTCGACCAGGCCGTGAACATCATCCGCAACCGCGTCGACGGCCTCGGCGTCGCCGAGTCGACGGTCACCCGGCAGGGCACCGGCGGCCGGCTCCACGATCGTGGTCGAGGTCCCCGGCCAGAACCAGAAGGACCTCGGCGACAAGTCGGCAAGACCGCCAAGATGAGCTTCCGCAAGGTGCTGCTCTCCTGCCGGCCTCCGGGGCCGGCCCGCGCCGTCGCCGTCCGCGACCGCCACCGGCGTCGAGCCAGTCCGAGCCCGAGCCCGACCGCCTCGACCGCGGTCAGCCCCGGCGCCGTCGGCGACCTCGAGCAGCAACGGCCGGCCCGCCGGCGGCCTCAAGGCCGCCACCAGCAGCGCGAGCCCGTCGCCGAGCGCCACGGCCTCGCCCAGCGCCACCGCGGCCGCCACCGGCGACGCCACCGCGACCTGCGCGACGCTGGCACGACGGCCACCGTGCCCGACGGCGGACGCCGCGGCGTTCGACGCGCTCGACTGCAGCAAGCGTCGCCGACGCCGAGGACCCACCCGGCGGACGTCGCGAAAGAGAACCTCGTGACCTGCTCGGTGGACGGCAGCCGAGAAGTACATCCTCGGCCCGCAGATCATCCCGGGCTCGGACGTGTCGAGCTCGTCCGCGGTCCTCGACACCAGGTCGAACGGCGGCGGCATCCCGACGTGGACCGTCCTGCTCAACTTCAACAGCGACGGCGCGAAGGTCTTCGGCGACACGACCCGCGCAGCTCTACGCGGCAGCAGTCCGGCACCGACGCGAACCGGTTCGCCATCGTCCTCGACGGCCTGGTCAGACCGCGCCCGGGCGTCAACGGCGCGATCCTCAACGGCCAGGCGCAGATCACCGGCAACTTCACCCAGCAGACCGCGACCGACCTCGCCAACGTGCTGAACTACGGCGCGCTGCCGCTGGCGTTCGACGTCGCAGCAGCAGCAGGCGATCTCCGCCGACCCTCGGCTCGCGACCAGCTCTACGCGGGCGTGCTCGCCGGCGCTGGTCGGGCTGCTGCTGGTGGTCGTGTACCTGCTGGTCTACTACCGCGGGCTCGGCCTGGTCGCGCTGGCCAGCCTCGTGATCGCCGGCCTGCTGACGTACGGGTCGCTGGTCCTGCTCGGGCACACCATCGGCTACACGCTGAGCCTGGCCGGCATCGCCGGCGCCATCGTCGTCGATCGGCATCACCGCCGACTCGTTCGTCGTGTTCTTCGAACGCATCCGGGACGAGATGCGCGACGGCCGCAGCATGCGGGTCGCCGTCGAGCAGGGCTGGCGCCGGGCCCGGCGCACCATCCTGGCCGCCGACGCCGTGTCGTTCATCGCCGCGGTCACGCTGTACCTGCTGGCGGTCGGCAACGTGCAGGGCTTCGCGTTCACGCTGGGCCTGACCACCATCATCGACGTGGTCGTGGTGTTCCTGTTCACCAAGCCGCTGCTGACCCGCTGGCCCGGACCAAGTTCTTCGGTGAGGGCAACCGCTGGTCGCGGCGTCGACCCGGAGCGCCTCGGGCATCAACGCCGCACGGCACGCCCGGCGGCCGTCTGCCACGCGCCACGCCGAAGGAGGCCTGATGTCCCGCCTCGGCTCGCTCGGCCACCAGCTCTACACCGGCGAGATCTCCTACGACTTCGTCGGCCGCCGCAAGCTCTGGTACACGATCTCGGCGGTCCTGCTCGCTGGTCTCGATCGCTGTCGCTCGCGGTCCGCGGACTCAACCTCGGCATCGAGTTCAAGGGCGGCGACGTCGTCACGGTCCCGACGGCGACCGGCACGGTGCAGCAGGCGCGCGACGCGGCCGACGTCGGTCGGCGCCACCCAGATCGAGGTCACCGAGCTCAGGGCCGAGAGCGGGCGCTCGCTCCAGGTGCAGACCGAGTCGCTGTCCAGCCGACGACGCCCAGACGGCTCGCCGACGGCCCTGGCCGAGAAGTTCGGCGTCGACCCGACCAGACGTCACGGCGCAGCAGATCTCGCCGTCCTGGGGCGGTGAGATCACCAAGAAGGCCTTGACCGGCCTGGCCGTGTTCCTGGTGCTGATCGTGCTGTTCCTGACGCTCTACTTCGAGTGGCGGATGGCGGTCGCGGCGGTCATCGCGCTGCTGCACGACCTGGTCATCACGGTCGGCATCTACGCCCTGGTCGGCTTCTCGGTGACGCCGGCCACGGTCATCGGCGTGCTCACGATCCTCGGCTACTCGCTGTACGACACCGTCGTCGTCTTCGACAAGGTCCGGGAGAACACCCGGGGCCTCGCCGGCTCGAACCGGATGACGTACAGCTCCGCGGCCAACCTCGCGGTCAACCAGACCCTGGTCCGGTCGATCAACACCTCGGTGATCGCCCTGCTGCCGGTGGCGGCGATCCTCTTCGTCGGCACCGGCCTGCTCGGCGCCGGCCCGCTCGAGGACCTGTCGCTGGCCCTGTTCGTCGGCATCGCCACCGGCACCTACTCCTCGATCTTCGTCGCGACCCCGCTGGCCTGCCAGCTCAAGGAGCGCGAGCCGGCGATGCAGGCCCTGGCCAAGCGGGTCGCCGCGCGCGAGGCCGCCGGCCGCGGCGCCGTCCGCCACGGCGGCCAAGCGGTCCGGTCGGGCCGCGACGGCCACGCCGAGGCCGACGCCGACTCCGAGCGACCTCGACGACGAGCCGGCGACGTCGACGCGCGGACGGTCGACGGCGCCGCGACCCGACGCCGCCGGCCGGCCAAGCGCCGGCACGGCCAGGCCGGGCACCGCGCCGCCAGCCGCGCAAGGGCAGCCAGCAAGCGGCGACCGTCCGGGAAGAAGCGGCGCTAGCGATGGCGCGGCCGGCCACGCTCGACGCCGCTCCTCGACCGGCTGGTCCGCGACGTCCCGGACTACCCGCAGCCCGGGATCGTGTTCAAGGACATCACGCCGCTGCTCGCCGACCCGGACGGCTTCGCCGCCGTGGTCGACGCCCTCGTGGACGGTCACGACGCCGGCGGCGTCGACGCGGTCGTCGGCATCGAGGCGCGCGGGTTCATCCTGGCCGCGCCGGTGGCGTACCACCTGCACGCCGGGTTCGTCCCGGTGCGCAAGAAGGGCAAGCTGCCGGCGGCCACCCTGCGAGCAGAGCTACGCGCTGGAGTACGGCGAGGCCACGCTGGAGATCCACGCGGACGCCTTCGCCCCGGGCGCCCGGGTGCTCGTGGTCGACGACGTGCTCGCCACCGGCGGCACCGCGGCGGCGACCGCCGACCTGTGCGCGGGCCGGCGGCGACCGTGGTCGGGCTGTCGCGTGCTGCTCGAGCTCGACGCTTCCTCGGCGGCCGCGAGCCGGATCCCGGACCTGCGCCGTGCACGCCCTGCGCACGCCGTCTGAGCGGCCGCGCTCCGGGAACGGTCGCCGCGCGCCGATGCCTAGACTGGACGAGCGGCGACCACCGGACGACGGTGCACGCGGAGAGTCCTTGACCGAACAGGTCGACCCCGGACGACGTGGCGGGCACCGCACGCCACGTCGCGGACCGCTCGGCACGCCGGCCGCCGGCGCCGCCGCCGCGCCGAGCGGCCGGCACCGCTGCGCGGCCGCTCGCGCCCGCCGTCCGGCCCGCCCGCGCGTCCGGCAGCGGCTCGCCCGGCTGACCCCGCAGCGCGGCCCGCAGCCGATCGCGGTGCTGGAGCCGCTGTTCCGGGTCGTCCGCGCCAACCACCCCAAGGCCGACCTGCGCGACGTCGAGCGCGCCTACGCGGTCGCCGAGCTGCGCCACCGCGGCCAGCAGCCGCAAGAGCGGCGAGCCGTACATCACCCACCCGCTCGCGGTCGCCCAGATCCTGGCCGACCTCGGCATGACCCCGCCGACGCTCGCGGCCGCGCTGCTGCACGACACCGTCGAGGACACCGACTACACGCTCGAGGCGCTGCGCGCGCGACTTCGGCGACGAGGTCGCCGCGCTCGTCGACGGCGTCACCAAGCTCGACAAGGTCAAGTACGGCGAGGCCGCCGCAGGCCGAGACCGTCCGCAAGATGGTCGTCGCGATGGCCCGCGACATCCGGGTCCTGGTCATCAAGCTCGCCGACCGGCTGCACAACATGCGCACGCATGCGCTGCGCTGCCGCCGGAGAAGCAGGAGCGCAAGGCCCGCGAGACGCTCGAGATCTACGCGCCGCTGGCGCACCGGCTCGGCATGAACACGATCAAGTGGGAGCTCGAGGACCTCGCGTTCGCGATCCTCTACCCGAAGATGTACGACGAGATCGTCCGGCTGGTCGCCGAGCGCGCGCCGAAGCGCGACGAGTACCTCGACCGGCGTCATCGAGCCGTCTGCAGGCGGACCTCGCGCGACGCCAGGATCAAGGCGACGGTCACCGGCCGGCCCAAGCACTACTACTCCGTCTACCAGAAGATGATCGTGCGCGGCCGCGACTTCGCCGACATCTACGACCTGGTCGGGCATCCGGGTCCTGGTCGACTCCGTGCGCGACTGCTACGCGGTGCTCGGCACGCGTGCACGCGCAGTGGAACCCGGTGCCCGGGCGGTTCAAGGACTACATCGCGATGCCCAAGTTCAACATGTACCAGTCGCTGCACACGACGGTGATCGGGCCCGAGGGCAAGCCGGTCGAGCTGCAGATCCGCACCCACGAGATGCACCGCACGGCCGAGTACGGCGTCGCCGCGCACTGGAAGTACAAGGAGAGGCCGGGCGGCCAGGCGCGCGCACGGCAGACGCGGCCGAGCCGACCGAGATGGCCTGGCTGCGCCAGCTGCTCGACTGGCAGCGCGAGACCGAGGACCCGGGCGAGTTCCTCGACGTCGCTGCGCTTCGACATCGGCGCCAAGCGAGGTCTTCGTCTTCACGCCC
Organism: uncultured Actinomycetota bacterium; assembly: GCA_963771835.1. GTDB lineage: Bacteria > Actinomycetota > Actinomycetes > Prado026 > Prado026 > CAVQCJ01. Next base: position 638,424 of record CAVYVA010000001.1, on the reverse strand, counting down.
AAGGGCGACGTCATCGCGCTGCCGGCCGGCGCGACCCCGGTCGACTTCGCGTACGCCGTGCACACCGAGGTCGGGCACCGCTGCGTCGGCGCCCGGGTCAACGGCAAGCTGGTGCCGCTGGAGAGCACGCTCGAGCAACGGCGACGTCGTCGAGGTGTTCACCTCCAAGGCCGATCGAGCGCCGGCCCGAGCCGCGACTGGCTGACGTTCGTCAAGAGCCCGCGGGCCCGCAACAAGATCAAGGCGTGGTTCTCCAAGGAGCGCCGCGAGGAGGCGATCGAGCAGGGCAAGGACGCGCTCGCCCGGGCGATGCGCAAGCAGGGCCTGCCGCTGCAGCGGATCGCCGTCCGGCGAGCACGCTGCTCGACGATCGCCGCGCGAGCTGCGCTACGCCGACATCACCGCGCTGTACGCCGCGATCGGCGAGGGCCACGTCGTCGGCGCAGTCGCGTCGTGCAGCGGCTGGTCGCAGTCGCTCGGCGGCGAGGACGGCGCGACCGAGGACCTCGCCGAGGCCACCGCGCCGACCCGCGAGGCCCGCGCCGGCCGCGGCCCAAGGGCGACCCCGGCGTCGTCGTCAAGGGCGTCGAGCGACGTCTGGGTCAAGCTCGCCAAGTGCTGCACGCCGGTGCCCGGCGACGCGATCGTCGGCTTCGTCACCCGCGGCGACGGCGTCTCGGTGCACCGCGCCGACTGCTCAACGTCGCGTCGCTGCCGCGACGCAGCCGGACCGGATCGTCGAGGTCGAGTGGGCGCCGACGTCGTCGAGCGTGTTCCTGGTGCAGATCCAGGTCGAGGCGCTCGACCGGGCCGCGGCTGCTCTCCGACGTCACCCGCGTGCTGTCCGACCAGCACGTGAACATCCTGTCGGCGTCGGTCACGACCACCCGCGACCGGATCGCGCTGTCCCGCTTCACCTTCGAGATGGGCGACCCCAAGCACCTCGGTCACGTGCTCAACGCCGTCCGCGGCGTCGAGGGCGTCTACGACGTCTACCGCGTCACCGGCGGCGCCGCCAAGCCTGACGCCGCGTCGACGCCGGGGCTGCACGGCGCTGCACGTCGGCCGGGGCCGGCGCTCGACGGGCTCAGCCGCTGAACTCGGCGAGGGCGGCCTCGGCGCCCTCCAGCCAGGACCGGCGCGCGGCGATCGACTCGTCCGCCTCGCGTCACGGCTCGCTCGTCGCCCCGCGCGACGCGCCTTGGCCCGCTGCGCCTCCAGCTTGGCGATCGCCTGGACGAGCTGGGCCACGGCCGACTCGGCCCGGGCCCGCCCCTCGGGGTTGGTCCGCCGCCAGCGCGTCTCGTCGGCCGCGCGCACGGCCTCCTCGACCTTGCGCAGCCGGCCCTCGACGCGGTCCCGGTCCTGGCGCGGGACGTGGCCGGCGGCCTCCCAGCGCTCCTGGATCCCGCGCAGCGCGGCCTTCGCGGCGGCGGTGTCCGTGACCGGCAGCAGGGCCTCGGCCTCGGCGGCCAGCGCCTCCTTGGCCGCGAGGTTGGCGCCGAGCCCTGCGTCGCGCTCGGCGAAGGCAGCCGACCGGGCCTCGTAGAAGGCGTCCTGGGCGGCCCGGAACCGCCGCCACAGCGCGTCCTCCTCGCTGCGCCCCAGCGCGGCCGGCGGCCTTCCACTGGTCCATCAGGCTGCGCAGCTGCGGTCGCCGTCGGACCCCAGTCGGTCGATGTCGCCAGCGTCTCGGCCTCGGCGATCAGCTTCAGCTTGGCGGCCTTGGCCTCGCCGCGCTGGGCCCCGAGCTGGGCGAAGTGCTGGCGCCGGCGGCGGTCGAAGGAGTTGCGGGCGGCGCCGAACCGCTTCCAGAGCGCCTGCTCGGTCGGGCGGTCGACGTGCGGCGCCGCCTTCCACTCCTCGAGGAGCTCGCGCAGCCGTTCGCCGGTGGACTTCCACTGGGTGGAGCCGGCCAGCGCCTCGGCGTCGGAGACGATCCGCTCGCGCAGCTCACGGGCGTGCGCCCGCGTCTCCTCCCGGGCCGCGCGGGCCTGCGCGCGGCGCTCCTCGACGACGGCGGACACCGCCTCGAGCCGGGTGCGAAGGCCGTCCAGGTCGCCGACGGCCGCCGGCTCGGCGAGCACCTCGCGCAGGCGGCGGAGGGTGGCGTTCGCCTCGTCGGCGGACACCTCGGGCAGCCGGACCCGCCGCTCGAACAGCTCGACCTCGAGCTCGAGCGCGTCGAACTTGCGGGTGTAGTAGGCCAGCGCCTCGTCCGCCGAACCCGCCTGGAACGAGCCGACCGCGCGCTCGCCGTCGGAGGTGCGGACGAAGACCGTCCCGTCCTCGGCGACGCGCCCCCACGCCGGCTCGGTCACGGTCACCCCCCGATGCTCACGGAGGTGATCGTGACCGGGTTGGCCGGCGCACCGTCGGAGCCGCCGCCCTTGACACCGGCCGCGCCGATCGCGTCCAGGACGTCCATCCCGCCGACGATCCTGCCGAACGGGGTGTACGACGGCGGCAGCGTCGAGTCCTTGTACACGAGGAAGAACTGGCTGCCGTTGGTGTCCGGGCCGGAGTTGGCCATCGCGACCGTCCCGGCCGGGTAGGTGGCGCCGGTGAGGTTCTCGTCGGCGAACGTGTACCCGGGACCGCCCGACCCGGTCCCGCTCGGGTCGCCGCACTGCAGGACGGCGAGCGAGCCGGTCGTCAGCCGGTGGCAGGGGGTCTTGTCGAAGTACTTCGCCTGGGCCAGGTGCGCGAACGAGTTCACCGTGCACGGCGCCTTGGAACGCAGGAGCGAGATCGTGACCGGCTTGCCGTTCAGGAAGAGCTTGGCGGTGCCGGTGACCGGGCGGGTCGGGGCACTCGTCGCCGGCGCGCTGACCGTCTTCGTCGCGCTGCCTCCGCCGGCGGGGTAGCTGCAGGTCGCGTTGCTGCCGTCGGTGGGGATGGGCACCGCGTTGGTGGAGGCCGACGTGGTCGGGCTGCTGGCGGTCGACGGCGTCGTCGAGCTGGCCGCGGCCGCCTCGCCCGAGCCGTGGCTCATCACGCGGCCGAGGCCGATCAGGGCGCCGACGACGACGACGCTGACGACGACCGCGGTGACGACTTGGTAACGACGGCGCCGCTTGGCCGCCTCCTCCGCGCGCCGCGCCTGCTGCCGCTCGTACTTGGCGCGGGCGAGCTCCCGCTCGCGCTTGTTGCCGGTCACGTGGGTGCTCCTTGTTCGCTGCTGTTCCGGTAGCGGGCGCGGAGATCCAACGCGGGCGGATCCGCTGCCGCCGGACAGTGTAGGCGGGCAGGTCCCGTGGCCCGGCCAACTGGTTCGCGACGTGGCGAGACCCGCCGGTACCCTTCGGGGGCACCCAGACCCTGTCCAGCCAGGAGGAGCCCCGTCGTGCTCGTCGCCGGCTTCCCCGCCGAGATGTTCGCCACGAACTGCTGGGTGGTGGCGCCCGGCGAGGGGCAGGAGTGCGTGGTCGTGGACCCTGGAGTGGGTGTGCAGGACCGGCTGGCGGAGGTCCTGCGCGAGCACCGGCTCCAGCCGGTCGCGGTGCTGGTCACGCACGGGCACCTGGACCACACGTACTCGGTGACGCCGGTGTGCGGCGCGCGCGGCATCCCGGCGTACGTCCACAGCGCCGACCGGTACCGGCTCGCCGACCCGGTCTCGCTGCTCGGCCCGGAGCTGCGGGCCGCGCTCGGGGGCGTGCTCACCTGGACCGAGCCCGACGACGTCCTGACGATGACGGACGGCACCGAGCTGTCCCTGGCGGGGCTGCGGATCACGGTGGACCACGCGCCCGGTCACACCGAGGGGTCGGTGCTGTTCCGGCTGCCGGGTGCCGGCGAGGAGCCGCCCGTCTGCGTGAGCGGCGACGTGCTGTTCCGCGGGTCGATCGGCCGCACCGACCTGCTCGGCGGCGACCACGCCGCCATGGAGGAGTCGTTGCGCACGAAGATCCTGCCGCTGGCCGACGAGACGATCGTGCTCCCCGGTCACGGCGAGACCACGAGCATCGGCACGGAGCGGGCGACGAACCCCTACCTGCGGCAGCTGGTGGGCCGGTGAGCCGGATCGCACCGCTGTCGGGCTTCCCGGAGTGGCTGCCGGGCGAGCGGATCGTCGAGCAGCACGTCGTCGACCACCTGCGACGGACCTTCGAGCTGCACGGGTTCGGCTCGCTCGAGACGCGCGCGGTCGAGTCGCTGGAACAGCTGTCCCGCAAGGGCGACATCCAGCAGGAGGTGTACGTCCTGCGCCGGCTGCACGCGGCGGACGGGGAGTCGGACAAGGGGCTCGGGCTGCACTTCGACCTGACGGTGCCGTTCGCGCGGTACGTGCTGGAGAACGCCGGCCACCTGGAGTTCCCGTTCCGGCGCTACCAGATCCAGAAGGCGTGGCGCGGCGAGCGCCCGCAGGAAGGGCGCTACCGCGAGTTCCTGCAGGCGGACATCGACGTCGTCGACCGCGACTCGCTCCCGTTCCACTACGACGTCGAGGTGGCGGTCGTGGTCGCGGAAGCGCTGCGCGGGCTGCCGCTGCCGCCGGTCACCATCCAGGTGAACAACCGCAAGCTGGCCGAGGGGTTCTTCCGCGGCCTGGGCGCGAGCGACCCGTCGGCGGCGCTCCGGGCGATCGACAAGCTCGACAAGATCGGGCCGGACGGTGTCCGCGCGCTGCTGACGGCCGAGGCGGGGCTGGCCGACCGGGCGGCCGGGCGCTGCCTCGACCTGGCTTCGATCCGGACCGGCGACACCTCGTTCGTGGACCGGGTGCGCGCACTGGGCGTCCAGGACCCGCTGCTGGACGAGGGCCTGGAGGAGCTGGTCCGGGTCGTCGAGGGGGTGCAGGCGGTCGCGCCGGGGATCCTGGTGGCCGACCTGCGCATCGCCCGCGGCCTGGACTACTACACCGGGACGGTCTTCGAGACCGTGCTGGACGGTCACGAGGACCTGGGCTCGATCGGTGGTGGCGGGCGGTACGACGCGCTGGCGTCCGACGGCCGCACGACCTACCCCGGCGTCGGGGTGTCGATCGGCGTCACCCGGATCCTGGGCCGGGTGCTGGGCCGCGGGCTCGTCGGGGCCAGCCGCCCGGTGCCGACCTGCGTGCTCGTCGCGGTCGCCGACGAGTCGGCGCGGGGCGAGTCCGACCGGGTGGCCACCGCGCTGCGCGCCCGGGGGATCGCCTGCGAGGTGGCGCCGTCCGCGGCCAAGTACGGCAGGCAGATCCGGCACGCCGACCGGCGCGGCATCCCGTTCGTGTGGTTCCCGGCGGACGGCAGCGTGCGGGACATCCGCTCGGGCGAGCAGGTGCCCGCCGACCCCACGGCGTGGGAGCCCCCGGCCGCCGACCTCCGTCCGTCCGTGTCGGCGATCGACCCCGAGGAGCAGCACCCGTGATCCGCACCCACCAGGCCGGCAGCCTGCGCGCAGCCGACGCCGGCACGACCGTCGTCCTGGCCGGCTGGGTCGCCCGCCGGCGGGACCACGGCGGGGTGGCCTTCCTGGACCTGCGGGACTCGTCCGGCGTGGTGCAGGTCGTGGTCCGCGACCCCGAGGTGGCCCACGGGCTGCGGGCCGAGTACTGCCTGAAGGTGACCGGCGCGGTGAGCCTGCGCCCGGAGGGCAACGCCAACGCCGAGCTTGCGACCGGCGAGGTCGAGGTCGGCGCTGCGCAGGTCGACGTGCTCAGCGAGTCGGCGCCGCTGCCGTTCCCCATCGACGACCACGTCGAGGTCGGCGAGGAGGCGCGGCTGAAGTACCGGTACCTGGACCTGCGCCGCACCGGGCCGGCGCGGGCGCTGCGGATGCGCAGCCAGGTGAACCGGTTGGCCAGGGACGTCCTGCTGGAGCGGGACTTCGTCGAGATCGAGACCCCGACGCTGACCCGCTCGACGCCGGAGGGCGCACGCGACTTCCTGGTACCGGTGCGGCTGCAGCCGGGGCGCTGGTACGCGCTGCCGCAGTCGCCGCAGCTGTTCAAGCAGCTGCTGATGGTCGCCGGGATGGAGCGGTACTTCCAGATCGCCCGTTGCTACCGCGACGAGGACTTCCGCGCGGACCGCCAGCCGGAGTTCACCCAGCTGGACATCGAGATGTCGTTCGTCGACCAGGACGACGTCATCGAGGTCGGCGAGGCGGTGGTCCGCGCGATCTGGCAGGGCGTGCTCGGCGTCGAGGTCGGCGAGGTGCCGCGGATGACGTTCGCGGAGGCGATGTCCCGGTACGGGTCGGACAAGCCGGACCTGCGCTTCGGGCTGGAGCTGGCCGACCTCACCGGGTACTTCGCCGGGACCGGGTTCCGGGTCTTCCAGGCCGAGCACGTCGGCGCCGTGGTGATGCCCGGCGGCGCGGACCAGCCACGGCGGGCGTTCGACGCCTGGCAGGAGTGGGCCAAGCAGCGCGGCGCGCGCGGGCTGGCGTACGTCACCTTCGGGGTGGACGGCGAGCTCGGCGGCCCGGTGGCCAAGAACCTGTCCGAGCCGCGAACGGGCCGGCCTGCGGGCGGCGGTCGGGGCCGAGCCGGGGGACTGCGCGTTCTTCGCGGCCGGGAAGCAGTCGCACGCGCTGGCCCTGCTCGGCGCGACCCGGCTGGAGGTCGGGCGGCGGTGCGGGCTGATCGACGAGTCGCAGTGGTCGTTCCTGTGGGTGGTCGACGCGCCGATGTTCGAGTCGGTCGAGCTGGACGGCGGCGGGACGGGCTGGACGGCGGTGCACCACCCGTTCACGTCGCCGAACGCCGAGTGGACGGACCGGTTCGAGCAGGCGCCCGACCAGGCGCTGGCCTGGGCGTACGACATCGTCTGCAACGGCAACGAGATCGGCGGTGGGTCGATCCGTATCCACCGGCCGGACGTCCAGCAGCGGGTGTTCGACCTGCTCGGGCTCAGCCGTGCGGAGGCCCGGGAGAAGTTCGGCTTCCTGCTGGACGCCTTCGCGTTCGGGCCGCCGCCGCACGGCGGCATCGCCTTCGGCTGGGACCGGATCTGCATGCTGCTCACCGGGTCCGCCAGCCTGCGCGAGGTGATCGCCTTCCCCAAGACCGGGAACGGTTTCGACCCGCTGACCGAGGCGCCGACCCCGATCACCGCCGAGCAGCGCCGCGAGGCCGGCATCGACGCCACCCCCGACTGACCCGCCCCCCTCGCGCAAGTGGGTGGGGGGGTGCGACGGCGGTTAGGGTCGGCGCGTGGCGGAGGACCTGTTCACCTCGGCGGCCGACGACCGGGCGGCGGAGGTCGCGCCGCTGGCCGTCCGCATGCGGCCGCGCTCGCTCGACGAGGTGGTCGGGCAGGACCAGGTCCTGCAGCCGGGGTCGCCGCTGCGGCGGCTCGTGGAGGGGACGGCAGCGGGGTCGGGTGCGCGTTCCGGTTCGCTGATCCTCTGGGGGCCGCCGGGGACGGGGAAGACCACGTTGGCGCACCTGGTCGCCAGCGCCGCCGACCGCCGCTATGTCCAGCTGTCCGCCGTGACGGCGGGGGTCAAGGACGTCCGGGCGGTGATCGACGACGCGCGCCGTGAGCTCGGCGGGTCCGGTCGCGGGACGGTGCTGTTCATCGACGAGGTGCACCGGTTCTCCAAGACCCAGCAGGACGCGCTGCTGCCCGCGGTCGAGAACGGCTGGGTGACCCTGGTCGCCGCGACCACGGAGAACCCGTCGTTCAGCATCGTGTCGCCGCTGCTGTCCCGCAGCCTCCTGGTGACGCTGCGACCGCTGGAGGCCGCGGACGTCCGGGTGCTGCTGGAGCGTTCACTGGTCGACGAGCGCGGGCTCGCACCGGACGGCATCGAGGTCTCCGACGAGGCCCTGCAGATGCTCACCCGGCTGGCCGCCGGGGACGCCCGCTGGGGGCTGACAGCGCTGGAGGCCGCGGCCGGCGGCGCCATGGCGGCCGGGGTCAAGCGGGTCGACGTCGAGCACGTCGAGCAGGCTGTCGACAAGGCGGCGGTGCGCTACGACCGTGACGGCGACGAGCACTACGACGTCACCAGCGCCCTGATCAAGAGCATCCGCGGCAGCGACGTCGACGCGGCGCTGCACTACCTCGCCCGGATGGTCGAGGCCGGCGAGGACCCGCGGTTCGTGGCCCGGCGGCTGGTCATCCTGGCTTCCGAGGACATCGGGCTGGCCGACCCGACCGCCCTGCCGACCGCGGTCGCCGCGTACCAGGCGGTCCAGCTCGTCGGGCTGCCGGAGGGGCGGCTGCCGCTGGCCCAGGCGGTGATCGCGCTCGCCCTCGCGCCCAAGTCCAACGCGGTGATCGACGCGATCGGGTCCGCCGCGGCGGACGTCCGGTCCGGTCGGGTCGGCCCGGTGCCGCCGGGTCTGCGGGACGCCCACTACGCCGGAGCGAAGAAGCTCGGGCACGGGCAGGGGTACGACTACCCGCACGACCACCCGCGCGGCGTGGTGGCCCAGCAGTACCCCCCGGACGCCGTGGTCGGCCGCGACTACTACCGGCCCAGCGACCACGGGGCCGAGCGTGAGCTGGCCGAGCGGCTGGCCCGGCTGCGTCGCCTCGTGCGCGGCGACGACGGGGACGGTTCCGGGCAGACCCCCGGGTAGGCTCGTGGACCCCCGTCCAGAGAGGGCCCCATGGAGTCGGCCGAGATCAGGCGTCGCTTCCTGCGCTTCTTCGAGGAGCGTGGGCACACCGTCGTGCCGTCCGCCTCCTTGATCGCCGCGGACCCGACCCTGCTGCTCGTCAACGCCGGGATGGTCCCGTTCAAGCCGTACTTCCTCGGCCAGCAGACCGCGCCGTTCCCGCGCGCGGCCAGCGTGCAGAAGTGCGTACGCACGCTGGACATCGACGAGGTCGGCAAGACCACCCGGCACGCCTCGTTCTTCCAGATGTGCGGGAACTTCTCTTTCGGCGACTACTTCAAGGAGCTGGCCATCCCGCTGGCCTGGGAGCTGGTCACCAGCGCGGTCGAGCGGGGCGGGTACGGCCTGGACCCGGACCGGCTGTGGATCACCGTCTACCTCGACGACGACGAGGCGGCCGACATCTGGCACCGCCAGGTCGGCGTGCCGCTGGAGCGGATCCAGCGGCTCGGCATGACCGAGAACTACTGGTCGATGGGCGTGCCCGGCCCGTGCGGCCCCTGCTCGGAGATCAACTACGACCGCGGCCCCGGCTACGGCGAGGAGGGCGGCCCGGCGGTCAACGGCGAGCGCTACCTGGAGATCTGGAACCTCGTGTTCATGCAGTTCGAGCGCGGGCCCGGCAGCGGCAAGGAGGACTTCCCGATCCTCGGCGACCTGCCGAAGAAGAGCATCGACACCGGGATGGGCCTGGAGCGGATGGCCGCGGTCCTGCAGGGAGTCGACAACCTCTACGAGATCGACACCAGCCGGGCGATCCTCGACCGCGCCGGCGAGCTGACCGGCAAGCGCTACGGCGCCGACGCCGACGACGACGTCCGGCTGCGGATCGTGTCCGACCACGCCCGCACCGCGGTGATGCTGGTCGGCGACGGCGTCGTGCCCGGTAACGAGGGCCGAGGCTACGTCCTGCGCCGGATCATCCGCCGCGCCGTCCGCGCGATGCGGCTGCTCGGTGCGCACGACCCGACGTTCGGCGAGCTCGCCGGGGTCGGCATCGAGGCGATGGAGGCGCAGTACCCGCGAGCTGCGCACCGACCACGACCGGATCCGCTCGGCCTGCGAGGCGGAGGAGCGCTCGTTCCTGCAGACCCTGCAGACCGGGTCGAAGCTGTTCGACACCTGGATCGCCGAGAACGAGCCCGGGCTGGACCGCGCCACGGTCGAGGTGACCAAGGCGAGCGGACGGCACGAGGAGTACGCCGTCGGTCCCTCGGTGCCGGGCGACGTCGCGTTCAAGCTGCACGACACGTACGGCTTCCCGATCGACCTGACGCTGGAGATGGCGCAGGAGAAGGGCCTCACCGTCGACACCGACGGCTTCCGGCGGCTGATGACCGAGCAGCGCGAGCGGGCCAAGGCGGACGCGAAGAGCCGCAAGGCCGGTGCCGCCGACGTGGCCGCGTACCGGGCGCTGCTGGCCGAGGTCGGGCCGACCGAGTTCACCGGCTACGACGAGGTCGCGGGCGAGGCCCGGGTGCGCGGGCTGCTCGTCGACGGCGCCCCTGCGCAGTCCGCGCCGGCCGGCACGGACGTCGAGCTGGTCCTCGACCGCACACCGTTCTACGCCGAGGGCGGGGGGCAGCTCGCGGACGAGGGCGTTGTCCAGCTCGCGAACGGCGCGCTGGTCGAGGTGCGCGACGTGCAGGCCCCGGTCCGGGGCCTCATCGTGCACCGGGCCCGCGTCGTCGACGGCGAGGTGGTCCTCGGCGAGAGCGCCGAGGGCATCGTCGACCTGGAGCGCCGGCTGGCGATCTCGCGGGCGCACACCGCGACGCACATGGTGCACAAGGCGTTCCGCGAGGCGCTGGGCGAGCAGGCGACGCAGATGGGTTCGGAGAACTCCCCGGGCCGGCTGCGCTTCGACTTCCCGAGCCCGACCGCCGTGCCCTCGTCCGTGCTCGACGACGTCGAGCAGCGGGTGAACGAGGTGCTGCTCGGCGACCTGTCGGTCACCGCCGACGTCATGAGCCAGACCGAGGCGGTCGCGCTCGGTGCCATGGCGCTGTTCGGCGAGAAGTACGGCGACCGGGTGCGGGTCGTCAGCGTCGGAGACTGGGCCCGCGAGCTGTGCGGCGGCACACACATGCGGCACACCGGCGAGCTCGGCGTGGTCAAGCTGCTGGGGGAGTCCTCGATCGGGGCCGGCGTGCGCCGCGTGGAGGCGCTCGTCGGCTCGGACGCGTACCGCTTCCTGGCCCGCGAGCACCTGCTCGTGCACCAGCTCAGCGAGGCGCTCAAGGCGCGCCCGGAGGAGCTGCCGGAGCGGATCGACTCGCTGCTGACCCGGTTGCGCGACGCCGAGCGGGAGCTGGACAAGGTCCGGGCCGGCCAGGTGCTGGCCCGGGCGGCTGAGATCGCGACCGGCCGCACGCCGGTCGGTGGCGCGGACGGGCTCGGCCTGGTCGCCGAGCTGCTGCCGGCCGGGGTCCGGCCGGCCGACGCGCGGACGCTGGCGCTGGACGTCCGCGGGCGGACCCAGTCGGCCGGGGCCACCGTGGTCGTGCTGGGCGCGCCCGGCGACGACGACCAGATCGCGCTCGTCGTGGCCAGCGACGCGGGCGCGGCGGCGCAGGGCGCCGGAGCCGGGACCGTCATGAGCACGCTCGCCGAGGCCCTGGACGGCAAGGGCGGCGGCCGCGACGACGTGGCGCAGGGCTCCGGGCGCGGAAGCGCCGCCGACTTCGAGGCCGCCGTCGCCCGGGTCCGCGCGGCGCTGGCCCGGTGAGGACCGGACGCCGGTTGGGCGTGGACGTCGGCACGGTGCGGATCGGGGTCGCGGTCAGCGACCGGGACGGTCTGCTGGCCGTGCCGCTGGAGACCGTCGCGCGCGGCAGCGGCGACGTCGCCCGGCTGGTGGCCCTGGCGGACGGGAACGACGCCGTCGAGGTCGTCGTCGGGCTGCCGGTGCTGCTGTCCGGCGCGCGAGGGCCGGTCGGCCGACTCGGTCCGGCTGTTCGCCGGTGAGCTCGCGGCGGCGGTGCACGTCCCGGTCCGGCTCGTCGACGAGCGGTTGTCCACCGCGGGCGCGCACCGGGCGCTGCAGGACGCGGGCCTGGACTCGCGGCGGCGCCGCGCTGTCGTGGACGAGTCCGCTGCTGTCATGATCCTTCAGACGGCGCTCGACACCGAGAGGTCGACGGGGAGTCCCGCCGGCGTCGAGGTCGACGGGACTTCGACGACGGCGGCACCGGTGACCGCACGACCTAGCCAGGGTGGGGCATGAGCCAGCTCGGCATCGAGATGAAGGACGTCGCCACCCGGTCGTCCCGGCGCGGGCCGCGCGGTGGCGGCTTCGCGGTGCTCGTCGCAGCCGTCGTCGTCGTCGGTCTGCTCGGGATCATGGTCGGCGCCGGGGTCCGCTGGTTCACCAACAAGCCGGACTACGTGGGCGACGGCCACGGCACGGTGACCGTGACGATCCTCGCCGGCGACAGCATCAGTGCGGTCGGGGCGACGCTGGAGAAGTCCGACGTGGTGCGCAGCGCGTCCGCGTTCGTCGAGGTGGCCGGCCAGGACCCGGACGCGAACCTGCAGCCGGGGACGTACCGCCTGCACCTGCAGATGAGCGCCCAGAACGCGCTCAACCTGCTGCTCGACCCCGCGTCGCGGATCACCTCGCGGGTCCTGATCCCCGAGGGCCTGCGCACCGACGAGATCGTCAAGGTGCTGTCGACGAAGACGAAGATCCCGGTCAAGCAGCTCCAGGCGGTGCTGGCCGCGCCCGCTGCGCTGGGGCTGCCGGCCTACTCCGGCGGCAACCCCGAGGGGTTCCTGTTCCCCGCGACGTACGACGTGGAGCCTGGCGCGGACGCCACCCACGTGCTCAAGGCGATGGTGCACCGGTACGTCCAGGCCGAGCAGGACACCGGGCTGCTGACCAAGGCGTCCGCGGTGCACCTGAGCCCTTACCAGGTCCTGGTCATCGCCAGCATCGTCCAGGCCGAGGGGCAGACCCAGGACTTCCCGAAGATCGCCAGGGCGATCCTCAACCGTCTCGACGCGCACATGAAGCTGCAGCTGAACAGCACCGTCAACTTCGTGCTCAAGAACGACGACCAGTCGCTGTCGACCGCCGACATCGCCACCCCGTCGCCGTACAACACCTACCTGCACGACGGGCTGCCGCCGGGACCGATCGACTCGCCCGGTGAGGACGCCATCAACGCGGTCCTCAGCCCCGCTGCCGGCAACTGGTTGTACTGGGTCACCGTGGACCCGAAGACCGGCCTGACGAAGTTCACGAACTCGTACACGCAGTTCCTTCAGTTCAAGGCCGAGCTGAAGGCGAACGGCGGATGAGGGCGGCGGTCCTCGGATCGCCGGTCGCGCACTCCCTGTCGCCCGTGCTGCACCGGGCCGCGTACGCGTACCTCGGCCTGGACTGGACGTACGAGGCGGTCGAGTGCGACGTGGCCGGCCTGCCCGACTTCGTGGCGAGGCTGACGTCGCAGTGGGCGGGGCTGTCGCTGACGATGCCGCTCAAGACCGCGGTGCTCGGGCTGCTGGACGAGTCCGACGAGCCCACCCGGCTCGCTGCGGCGGCCAACACCCTGCTGCTGCGCGACGGGCGGCGGGTCGGCGCCAACACCGACGTTCCCGGGATGGTCGCGGCGCTGGCCGAGCGCGGGGTGGGCGGCGGCGGGTCCGGACGGGCCACGGTGCTCGGCGCGGGCGCCACGGCCCGGTCCGCCCTGGTCTCGCTCGCTGCCGCGGGGTTCTCGAGCGCGGACGTGCTGGCCAGGCGGCCGGGTGCGGCCGGCGACCTGGTCGCGACCGGCGTCAAGGTCGGCGTTCAGGTGCGGGTGCACGACTGGTCCGGGGCGGCCGGCCTGCTGGGCGACGGTCCGGCCGGCCCGGCCGACCTGGTCGTCTCGACGGTCCCGAGGGGGGCGGCGGACGTCCTCACGGCTGCCGTACCGGGCCGCCCCGGGCTGCTCTTCGACGTGCTGTACGACCCATGGCCGACGCCGCTGGCCGCGGCCTGGGCGGCCGCCGGCGGGGTGGTCGTCGGGGGGCTGGACCTGCTCGTGCACCAGGCGGTCGGGCAGGTCCGGCTGATGACGCGGTGCGCCGCCGGAGCCGACGAGCTGGTCGCGGTGCTGCGCCCGGCCGGGCGGGCCGCCCTGGCCGCGCGCTGAGCCGTCGGTCGACCCGGCCGTCGGCCGTCGCTCGCGGCCCGGCGTGGCTCAAGCCCGCGCCCCGCACCGCCGAAGCACCACCAGAGGGCGCCGCGGGGTCGGCGTCCCGTCCGGCGCTAAGAGGGTGCGTGATGGCGGATCTGTTCCAGTCCCACAGTCGTTCGGCCCGGTTGGACCAGGTCCTGAGGGACCTGCTCGGGCAGGCCCCCGAGCTCCAGGCCGCCTCGGTGGTGTCGTTCGACGGCCTGCCCATGGCCTCGGCGCTGCCGTCGGGCATGGACGAGGACCGGGTCGCGGCGATGAGCGCCGCCCTGCTGTCCCTGGGCGAGCGGGCGGCCGAGAACTTCGGCCGCGGCTCCCTGAACCAGGTCTACGTCGAGGGCGAGAACGGGACCGTGTTCCTGGTCTCGGCCGACGACGAGGCCGTGCTGGTCGCCGTCGGCGCGAAGGGCGCCAAGGTCGGCCTGCTGATGTTCGAGGTCCGTCGCTCGGCCCTCTCGGTGGCCGACGCGCTGCGCGCCGACGACGCCGCCGCCGCGCAGGCCGTGCCCGAGGTGCCCGAGGTGCCCGAGGTCGCCCGAGGTGTACGAGGTGTCCGAGGTGCCGGACACGTACGAGACGTACGAGACATACGAGTCGGCGCCGGTCGCCGTCGAAGAGGTGGCCGTCCAGATGGCCGTGGTCGAGGAGCTCCCGGTCCGCCCCGAGCCCGAGCCGGTCCCCGCCCCGCCCGCTCTGCACGTCGTCGAGGGCGTCCTGGACGAGCCGGGCGACCCCGAGCCCGGCGACCCGGCCGAGCCCTACTCGACTCCGTACGAGCCGGCCGAGCCCTACTCGACGCCGTACGCGCAGGAGCTGCCGCCGCCCGCACCGTCGCCGTGGGGGACCCCGCTCACTGCGGTGAGCAAGCCCGAGCCGCGTCGCGACGCCAACCATTGGACGGCGTACGACCAGACGAACGGCGAGCCCGGGAACTGGGCCTGACCGGTCCGGCGCCGACCCCGCCCGCCCACCGATTCCCCAGACCACTCATCCGACGCACCGCACCGACCGACAGGACGTGACGTGAAACTCGAGGGCTCGCTCGACGCCTTCGGTCTTCCGGACATCTTCCAGCTGCTCAGCTACACGAAGAAGACCGGCGGGCTGCACCTGCGCAACGGCGCGGTGGACGGTGTCGTGTACTTCGCCTCGGGTGCGGTGACGGGCGCGTCCGGAGACCGCGGCCGGCAGACGCTGGCGCGGCGCCTGGTCGGCAGCGGGGCCGTCGCGGACGGCCCGCTCGGCGAGGCCGTGGAGCGCGCGCAGCGCGAAGGCGTCGGGGTCGGCCGAGCCCTTCTCGACGCCCGTGCCGTCGACGCGGACGCGCTTCGGCAGGCGGCCCAGGAGCAGGCCGTCGACGCGGTCTTCGAGCTGCTCGGCTGGAGCCAGGGCGACTTCTCCTTCTCGGTCGACGAGGCCAACCCGGACGACGTGGGGGTCGAGCTGGCGACCGAGCGGGTCGTGGCCGAGGCTGTCGCCCGCCGTGAGACGGCCGACCAGACCTCTGCGCTGATCGGGTCGCCGGCCGTGGTGCTGGCGATGCCAGTGGTCCCGCCGTCCCAGCGCGACCTGTCCCCGGACGAGTGGGCCCTGGTGGCCCTGGCCGACGGCAGGCGCACGGTGGGCGAGATCGCCGAGCTGACCGGCAGCGGTTACGTCACCGTCGTCCAGGCCCTGGCTGCGCTGGCCGAGCGGGGCCTGCTCGAACCTGTGGGCGGTGACAGCGACCACGCGTCGGCCGTCCGTCGGCGGCTGGCGCTGCTCGCCCCGCTCGAGCGCGACGGCGACCCGACCGAGTCGGCCGACCCCGTTCCGGCCCGGCGCGAGAGCCCGGCCCCGGCCGGCCCAGGACTCGCGGACTCGCCGGCCGCCGCCCCGGCGGTCAGCGCCGGTTCGAGCGCCACCGCCGGTTCGCTGGCACCGCGGTCGGGGTCGTTCGTCCCGGCCAGCCCGGCGCCGGTCGCCAGCGCGGCCCGTGCCGCCGAGCCCGCCGCTGTCGCCGCGCCCACCGCCGCACCCGCTCCCGAGCGGGTTGCACAGGCGACGCCGGGCGAGGGCAAGTTCGTCACCACCATCGGTGGTCCGCACACTCCCGACGACGTCGTCCCGCCCCGTCCCGAGCCGTTCCAGGCCCGACGTCAGCCGGAGCACCCCGAGGACCACCCGGCGCAGCCGGTCCGCCCGACGTTCGAGCCGGCTCGCCCGGCGACGGACGGCGGCCGGGCACCTGCGGTGTCGGTGGGCGTGGGTGGCGTGAACGGCTCGGCCGCGATGGTGGCGGACCCGGAGACCGCCGCAGTGATCGAGCGTGACCCCAGTGTCAACCGGAGCCTGCTTCTGCGGCTCATCGCCGGAGTTCGGGGACTGTGATGGCCAACAGGACGCGCAACCGCCGCGGCGGACAGGCCGTGAAGATCGTCGTGACCGGACCGTTCGCGGCCGGCAAGACGACGCTGATCCGCACGATCAGTGAGATCACCGTGCTGTCCACCGAGCGTGGGATCACCGACTCCACCCGGGCGCGCAAGTCGGAGACCACCGTCGCGATGGACTTCGGGCGCATCACGATCGACCGGGACCTGGTCCTGTACCTGTTCGGCACGCCCGGCCAGGAGCGCTTCGACTTCATGTGGGAGATCCTCGGCGAGGGCATGCTCGGTTACGTCGTCCTCGTCGACGCCGAGCGCGAGGACTCGCTGCAGGAGGCGGCCGGCATCCTCGAGGCGTTCCGGCGGATGGCGCGGGTGCCCTACGTCGTGGCCCTGAACCGCAGCGCCGGGATCGACGACGACGAGGAGCGGCACATGCGGGAGCGGCTGGACCTGCGCCCCGACGTCGCGCTGCTGCCCTGCGACGCCACGGACAAGGAGTCCGTCAAGGGCGTCCTGCTCGCGCTGCTGTACGCCGTCCTGGACGAGGTCGAGGCCGAGCGGGCTTCGGTCTGACATGCCCCTGTTCCGGCGTCGGGCCGGCAGGCACGCGGCCGGGCAGCCGTCCGTCGCCGCGCCGGTCCAGCCGGTCGCTGCCCCGTGGGGGGCGGCGCACGGCCGTCCCGCAGCGGGAGCGCCGCCCGAGCCGGCGCCACCGCAGGCGCAGCCGCGGCCGCGCCCTGCGCCGACCGGCCCGGTCCGGGCCGACGGGCAGGTGCGGCTCGGGTTCGCCGACGGCTCCGCGATCACGCTCGCGCCGGACGACCCGCGGGCCCGGGCGTTCCGTGCCCTCGCGAAGGAGCTCGGCCGCCGCGGCTGACCGCTCGCGGCCCCGCCGGTCAGCCGGTGGCCGGCTGCAGGGCGGGGGCGAGCGCCGCCAGCAAGGTCTGGCTCTCGCGCTCCCAGCTCAGCTCCGGCGCGGCCGCCCGGGCCGCCGCCCGCTGGGCGGCCACCAAGCCCGGCTCCAGGCGGTTGACCGCGGCGGCGATGGCGGCCGGCTCGCAGCGCTCCACGAGAGTCCCGAAGCCGTACGAACGCACCAGCGCGGCCATGTCCGGCAGGTCGGTGACGAGCACGCCCAGACCGGCCATCACGTACTCGAAGAACTTGTTCGGCAGGCAGTACCGCATGTGGTCGGTGGTGTCCGGCGGGACCATCACGCCGACGTCGTGGGCCGCCGCCGCCGCGACCAGCTCGGCCATCGGGACGGCCGGCAGGAACCGCACCCGGTCCGTCGCGCCGACGCCCGCGGCCAGCTGCCGCAGGTGGCCGAGGAACGAGTCCGGGCCGTAGCCGCGCAGGGCCAGCTCGCGGCCGGGGGCCCACGAGCCGACGCTCTCGACCAGCTGCTCGAGCCCGCGCCCGGGGGTGATCAGCCCGTGGTAGAGCAGCTGCAGCGGGTCGGCCGGCACGCGCTGCGCGTCGACCGCGGGAACCGCCTCGAACGGCGGCACGTTGCGCACCACCGCGGGCGTGCGGTCCAGGTCGAGGTCGCGGCGCAGCAGCCGGGCGATGCCGTCCGAGACGGTGAGCACGGACGCCGCACCCGGGACCAGGCGGGCCTCGATCCCGTGCACGTACGGGGGGTACAGGAGCCGCCACCGCCACTGGAAGGCGTACTCGGCGACCCCGTACTCGCGGCTGTCGTAGGCGTACCGGCCGTGGTGCGTCGCCGCCAGCCGGGCGGCCAGCGGGAGCACCGGCCAGTCGTAGGCGAGGTACGCATCGGCGGCCACGCCGGCGCAGGCGTCCCACCAGCGCAGGTTCTCCGGTTCGCGCCACCAGGCCCGCTCCGCCGCGGCGGCGCCGGCCCGGCCGGCCACGAACCGCGCGGCGCGCCGGCCCCGGCTCCAGGTGGACATCGGCGGCGGGTCCACCAGGACCTGCGGCCACGACGGCGGTTCGGCCCGGGCCCCGGCATAGCCGACCCCGACCACCTCGAACCCGGCTGCGGCGAGCGCGTCGCCGTGCCGCCGGACGCGGGGGTCGTCGGCCAGCCACGAGCGGGACAGCAGGCAGACGCGTCCGGTCACCGCGGCTCCTCTCGCCCTCGGCCGGATGCTCGGCTGCGTCCGCGGACGTCCGCGGACGTCCGCGCCGGTCCGGTTCGCCCGTTCAGGCTAATGTCCCGCCTCCGCGCGGCCGACAACGACACGTGTGAGAGGACGCGTGTGAGCGGCGACTCGAGCGGCGCCGCACCCGCGCCGCCGGAGCCGGGCGCGCCCGCGGCGCGACCGTCGCTGCGCGGCGACGTTGCTGCCTCGGTGGCCAGCCAGGTCCTGCTGCTGGTCTCGGCGCTCGTCTCGGGCGTGGTGACGGCGCGTGCCCTCGGGCCGTCCAACCGCGGGCTGCTCGCGCTCGCGACCACGATCCCCACCGTGCTCGTCGTCGTCGCCGGGCTGGGGGCACCGCTGGCCGCCAGCTACCTGGTCGCCCGCGGGGAGCGCCGGCTGCGCGAGCTCTCCAGGGCCGGCGCCCTGCTGGCGCTCGCCGGGTCGGCCGGGGCCGCCCTCGTGGTGCTCGTCGTGGTCGGGACCGGCTGGGACACCGTCTGGTTCCCGGGGTTGCCGAGGCCGCTCCTCCTGGTGGCCTGCCTGCTCGTGCCGCCCACCCTGCTGCTGGCCACGCTCGTCGGGCTGCTGCGCGGGTCGGGGCGGCTGCGCACGGCCTCTGTCGTCGAGCTCGTCCAGGGCGTGGTCGCCGCGGTGCTCACCGTCCTGGCGGTGACCTGGCTGCAGGCCGGGGCCACCGGCGTCGTGCTCGCCCAGCTGGTCGGCCTGGGCACCGGGCTCGCGGTCGCCGGTGTGCAGCTGGCCGCCGACGGGCTGTCCCTGCGCCCGGTCGCGAGCCGTTCGCTGCTCGGCCGCATGCTCGGGTTCGGCCTGCGCGCCGACCTGGGCAACGCCATGCACCTGACCGGGTTCCGGCTGGACATGTTCCTGGTCAACGGCTTCACCGGCAGCGCGGCCCTCGGCGTGTACGCGGTCGCGACCCGGCTGGCCGAGATGCTGTTCGTGCTGCCGTTCGCCGTCTCGCTGGTGGTCATGCCGCGCGCGGTGCGCGGCCGCCGGGAGGGCGCCGCCGACGAGACGCCGCTGCTGTTCACCTGGACGCTCGTCGTCTGCGCCGCCACGGCCGCCGGGCTCGCGCTGGTCGGCGGCCCGCTGCTGCGGCTGCTGTACTCGGACCGGTTCGCGGGCGCCTACCAGCCGTTCGCCCTCCTGCTGCTCGGAGTGGTCGCGTTCGGCGCGACCAACGTGCTGATGAACGACGTCGTGGGCCGCGGCCGCCCCGGGCTGGTCAGCGTGATCGCGGCGGTGGGCCTGGTCCTGAGCGTCGGCCTCGACCTGTGGCTGGTGCCGGCGCACGGGATCGCCGGCGCGGCCGTCGCCTCCACGCTGGTCTACCTCGTGGACTCAGCGCTGGCGGTGGTGTTCTACCTGCGCGTCAGCGGCCGGCCGGCCGGGACGCTGCTCACCCTCCGGCGGCCCGGCGCACCGGTGCCGCCGCCCGCAGCGGCCTACGGCGTCCGGACGGGGACGCCATGACCGGCCGGGCCAGAGTCCTGCTCGTCATGCCGTGCAAGGACTACGGGCAGTACCTCGAGGAGGCGCTGCGGTCGGTGGCGGCGCAGACCAGGCTGCCCGACGAGCTGGTCGTCGTGGACGACGGCTCGACCGACGGCAGCGCAGCCGTGGCCGCGCGCGTGCTGGCCGAGCTGTCCGGCGTGCTGCCGGCCGCCCGGCTCGTCGTCCAGGAGAACCTGGGGCTGGCCGGCGCCGTCGCCGCCGGGCTCGAGGGCACCGGGTGCGAGCTGTTCGCCGTGGTGTCCGCCGACGACCGCGCCCGCCCCCGCTTCGTCGAGTCGCTGGCGGCCGCGCTCGAGGCCGAGCCGCGGGCCGGCTTCGCGTACCCGCGGATGCAGCTGTTCGGCGACGAGGACGGCGTGTGCCGCACGTACCCGTTCTCGGTCGACCGGCTGCTGTTCGACCACAACTACGTGCCCGGCATCGCGATGATGCGCCGGGCGGCGTACCTGTCGGTGGGCGGGCTGCGCGGGCTCCCGGCGCACGAGGACTGGGACCTGTTCCTCGCCCTCGCCGAGGCCGGCTGGTCCGGCGTGCTCGTGCCGGAGGTCCTCTACGACTGGCGGCGGCACGCGGGCGCCCGCAACCACTCCGACCTGGGCCGCCGGCTGCGGCTGCGGCTGGCGGTCGTCGGCGGCCACCGGACGCTGCTGCGACGGCGCCTGCACATGGCCGTCCCGTGGACGGTGTACGCCCTGTCCCGACGGGCCAGGGCCCGGCTCGACCCGGGCGGTGCGACAGCTCGTCGTTCCCGCTCGGCGTGGGTGGAGGTGAACGGCTGATGCCAGGTCCAGAGGCGCTGCGTCCTGTTCCGCGACCGGCGGCCCGGCGGGCGACCACCGCGCTCGCCCTACGTCGGCGGTCCGACCGCCTGCTCGGGCTGGTCGACGCTGCCGCGGCCGTGGCGGCCGCCTGGGCGGCCGGTTCGCTGCTGCACCGCGACATCACCGTCGTGTGGGCCGGGTACCTGCTGATCGCCGTCGTCACGGTGCTGGCCGGACGCTGGCTGGGGCTGTACCGGCGCGCCGCCCTGCGTCCCGGCAGCAACCTCATCGAGCCCGCGGTCGGGACGGCGGCCGCCGGCGGCGCCACCGCGCTGCTGGTCGTGCTGCTGTCCCCGCCCGGTCCCGGGTTCGCGTGGGCGGCACTGGTCGCCTGCGGGCTGTTCGCGGGGCTGCTGGTCATCCGTCGCGTCCTGGCGCACGCCCGGCGGGCGCTGGTCCCGTTCGGCGTCGGCCTCGAGCGGTACGCGGTCCTGGGCGAGTCGCCGCGGATGCGCCGGCTGGTCGCGGACCTGACCCGCGCGTCCGGCGCGCCGTTCCGGGTGGTCGGGACGGTGCCCGAGGGCCTGCCGGCCACCGAGTGCGCCGACCTGGTGGGCGCGCTGTCCGTCGACGGGCTGCTCGTCGCGCCGGACCTGGACCCGGCCCAGGTGGGCGCGCTGTCCCGCGCGCTGGCCGGCCACGACGTGGAGGTGCTGGTGGCCCCTCGGGCGCACGACCTGGACAGCCAGGTCACGTCGGTGACGCACCTGCAGGGCATCCCGCTGCTGCGTCTGGGCGGCGCGGCCCCGCGGCGCCGGGCCGTGCGCTCGGTCGCGAAGGCCCGTCGGCACCGCGGCGTCGCGATCCTCGGCACCCGCGGGATCCCGGCTGCGTACGGCGGCTTCGAGACCTTCGCCGAGCAGCTGGCGACCCGGTTCGTCGCGGACGGTGTCCCCGTGCAGGTGTACTGCCGCAGCCATTTCGCGAGCAGCGGGGCCGACCACCGCGGCGTCCGGCTGGTCACGCTGCCGACGATCCGGAGCAAGTACCTGGACACGGTGGTGCACACGGTCCTGTCTGCCGTGCACCTGGTGCTCACCCGTGGGCCGCGGGACGTGCTGCTCTGCAACGCGGCCAACGCGCCCGTCGTCCCGTTCCTGCGGCTGTTCGGTCGCCGCGTGGTGCTGAACGTGGACGGGCTGGAGTGGCGCCGGGGCAAGTGGGGCGTGCTCGGCCGGTCCTGGTACCGGATGGGGGAGTGGCTGTCGGTCCGGACGGCGTCCGTGCTGGTGACCGACGCCGAGGAGGTGCGCACCTACTACCGGGTCCGGCACGAGACAGACTCGGTGATGGTGCCGTACGGCGCCGAGCAGCTGGCCCGGGCCGAGCTGGCGCCGGGACCGCAGACGCCGGTGGCCGCCGACGCGTACGCGCTGTACGTCTCCCGCTGGGAGCGGGAGAACAACCCGCTGATGGTGGCGGCCGCGCACGCGGCGTCGACGACGGGCCTCGCCCTGGTGCTGCTGGGCCAGGCGTCCTACGACGACGGGCTGGAGGCCGAGGTGCGCGCCGCCGCGCGCCCGGACGCCTGCCTGCCGGGAGCGGTGTACGGGGACGGCTACCGCGGCCTGCTGGCCAACGCGCGTTGCTACGTGCACGCGACCGAGGTCGGCGGGACGCACCCCGCGCTGGTCGAGGCGATGGGCGCCGGCAACCTGTGCCTGGTCCTGGACACCCCGGAGAACCGCGAGGTCGCCGGGGAGGTCGCCTGGTACTTCGCCGACGGGCCGGAGCTGGCCCGGCTGCTCGAGCGGGTCGACGAGCTCGCCCCGGACGAGCTGGACGACCTGCGCGCCGCGACCCGGTCGGCCGCCATGACCAGGTACTCCTGGGACACGGTCGCGCAGGCCTACGACCGGCTCCTGTTCGGCGGCGGATCCGGCCCGCGGCCGGCCGAGCGGCCGACGGACCGGGACCGGCCGGGAACCGCGTGGGCCGAGCCGCCGAACGGCCGGGAGCGGTCAAGCCCCGAGGCCGTCGGGCCGATGCCAGCAAGGTGACTCTGGTCGAGCCAAGCCCTGTCGCGGGCCCGGCCCGCACCGCCGTGGGCGGCCGGGCTCGGCTGCGCCGATGGGTGAGCGTCGCCACCACCGAGCACGTGGTCGTCCTGGGCCTGCTGGCCGTCGTGGTCCTGGCGCTGGCCAAGGCCGGTGGCGGACGGGATCCGGGTGCGCTGTCCTGGGCCGTCGTCCCGGCGATCGCCGCGCTGGTCGTCACCCGGCCGTGGCGCCGGCTGGACGTGCGGGTCCTGGGGCTCGTCGCGGCGGTGTCGGTGGCCGCCGCCGCGGTGCTGGTCCTCACCGGGGGTGGCCGCGCCGGGGCCGTCACCGCCGGCACCTACGGCTTCACCGGGGTCTGCGGGCTGGTGGTGATGGCGTACGCACGCACCGCCGCCCGGCGCGCCGCCGTGGCCGGCGTGCTGTGCGCCGGCGGGGTGGCACAGTTCGCGTGGGCCCTGGTCCCGTGGTGGGGGCTGGGCGACCCGAGCCGGCCCATGGTCGGTACCTACGACTGGCACAACCAGTACGCCGCGGCCCTGCTCGCCCCCGCGCTGCTCGGGCTCGCGCTCGCCGTCGCCGGCCGCCGGCCCTGGCGCTCGGCGGGCTGGGTGGCCGCGCCGCTCGCCGTGGCCGGCATCGTGCTGTCGACCAGCCGCGCGACCCTGGCGCTGCTCGTGCTCGGCTGGCTGGCCGTGCTGGTGCTGGCCGTCGTGCTGGCCCCGGACCGACCGGCCCGCGGCTCGGCGATCAGCCGCGGCCTGGTCTGCTCGGTCGTGGCCGTGGCGCTGACCTTCGTGCTCCCGGGCCCGCCGCTGTTCTCGACCAGCGCCTCGCCGCTGCAGGCGACGACGGCGCGCGCCGCCGCCGGCGAGACCCTCGAGAACAACAGCACGTACCGGACCGAGTTCTGGCGCGAGGCGCTCGTCGCCTTCGGGACCGACCCGGTCGTCGGCGCCGGCTACGGCCGCGTCGCCTCGACCTCGATCGGTCGCGTCCCCGTCCAGTGGGCGGTCTCCCCGCTCGCGCACTCCGGGCCGCTGCAGGCGCTCGGCGAGGGTGGCCTGCTGCTCGCCGTCCCCCTGCTCGCCCTGCTCGGCGCGGCGGTGCTCGGCCTGCTCCGCCGGCTGCGTCGGACCTTCGACCTGGAGCGGCCGGACGCCCTGGTGGTGCGCGCCGCGGTGGTCGCGGCGCTGCTGCTCGGCGTCCACGCGCTGGTCGACACGGACTGGAGCTACCCGGCGCTCGCGGCGCAGGCGGCGGCCGTGACCGGCATGGCGCTGGCCGTGCGGGTGCCGTCCCGCGCCCCGCGGGTCCGACCCGCAGCCGGTCTCGTCTGCGTCCTGGTCCTCGCGGCGGCCCTGGCCGGCGTCGGGGCCGCCGCGTGGGGGCAGCCGTTCCACATCAGCGCACCGAACCCTGACCGCCACACGACGTCCGGAGGGGGACACTCGTGAAGCAGCTCGGCGACATCCTGCTCGAAGGTGGCCTGGTCACCCAGGCCCAGCTGCAGGCCGCCTACGACGAGCACCAGCGGGCGGGCCGGGCGCTCGGGCGCGTGCTGGTCGACCAGGGCGTCCTCACCGAGGCGCAGCTGGTCGCCGCCCTCGCCCAGCAGATCGGCATGCGCTTCGTCGAGCTGTCCGACTTCCCCGTCGACCACTCGGCCGTGGGCCTGGTGTCCGGCGCGATGGCCCGGCGGTACGTCGTCCTCCCGTTCGGGTTCGAGGAGGGCAAGCTGCTGCTGGCCATGGCCGACCCGGCCAACTTCCTGGCGATCGAGGACGTCCGCGCGGTCACGCAGATGGAGGTCAAGCCCTGCGTGGCGACCCGCACCGACGTGCTGACCGCGATCGACAAGTACTACCGCGCGGACAGCGACCTGGACGAGATCACCGCGATCCTGGACGTCGAGGAGGAGGAGGACCTCTCCAAGGTCCGCGAGGCGGTCGAGGACGCGCCGATCGTCAAGTACGTCAACGCGCTGATCACGCAGGCGATCCAGGACCGTGCCTCCGACATCCACCTGGAGCCGACCGAGCGCGACCTGCGGGTCCGGTACCGCATCGACGGCGTCCTGCACGAGATCATGCGCTCGCCCAAGTCGATCCAGTCCGGCGTCATCAGCCGGCTGAAGATCATGGCGGACATCAACATCGCCGAGCGCCGCATCCCGCAGGACGGCCGGATGTCGATCAACGCCAACGGCAAGAAGATCGACCTTCGCGTGGCCACCCTCCCGACGGTGTGGGGCGAGAAGATCGTCATGCGGATCCTGGACAACTCCACCGCACGCCTGGACCTCACCGACCTGGGTTTCTCCGACGGCAACTTCGAGCGGTACTCGCGCAGCTTCGCCAAGCCGTACGGGATGATCCTGGTGACCGGCCCGACCGGTTCCGGCAAGTCGACGACCCTGTACGCGACGCTGAACATCCTCAACCGCGCCGAGGTCAACATCATCACGGTGGAGGACCCGGTCGAGTACCGGCTCCCCGGCATCAACCAGGTGCAGGTCAACAACAAGGCCGGCCTCACGTTCGCCTCGGCCCTGCGTTCGATCCTGCGTTCGGACCCCGACATCGTCCTCATCGGTGAGGTCCGCGACCACGAGACCGCCCAGATCTCGGTCGAGGCGGCCCTCACCGGTCACCTGGTGCTCTCCACCCTGCACACCAACGACGCCCCGTCAGCGATCACCCGGCTCACCGAGATGGGCATCGAGCCCTTCCTGGTCGGGTCCGCGGTCGACTGCGTGCTCGCCCAGCGGCTGGCCCGCCGGCTGTGCTCGAAGTGCAAGGAGGAGTACGTGGCCACGCCGGAGGCGCTGGTCACCGCCCGGTTCCCCTGGCAGGACGGCCAGCCGCTGCCGACGCTGTTCAAGGCGGTCGGCTGCTCGAGCTGCGCCAAGACCGGCTACAAGGGCCGCCTGGCGCTGCACGAGGTCATGCCGATGAGCGAGGAGATCGAGCGGCTCACGGTCGAGCACGCCTCGGCGGCCAACATCACCCGGGTCGCGATCGAGCAGGGGATGGTCACCCTGCGCGAGGACGGCATGCTCAAGGTGACCCAGGGCGTGACGTCCATCGACGAGATCCTGCGGGTCGTGGTCTGAGCCCCTCAAGCGCGGGGCGCCAGCCGCCGATGCCTGGAGGAGTCAGTCGGCACCAGTCGGCGCTCGTGCGGCACCTGGCGGGTTCGTCAGCGCACGTCCCTGAAATGAAGGGGGCAGGAGTGGAGACCTCCGGATACTCCGGTGGGTTCGTTCCGGGACCGTCACCGGTCCCGGCCGGCGAGGAGACGACCGTCTCGCCGCTCGACCCCGCCTGGCAGCCGCCGGCAGCCGCAGCCACGCCGGCGCCGTCCGCGTTCCTCCCGGCCGGTGCCCCGCCGGTGCCACCCGGCTACGAGGCGGTGCCGGACGCCGCTGCCGTCGCCGCGGTCTCCGCCGCCCTGGCCGAGATGCCGCCGCCGGCCGCTCCGGCCCCCGCCGCAGCCCCGCCGCCCACCGCTCCGGCTCCGCTGCCGGCGCCCACCCCGCCCGCGCCGGTGGCGCAGGCCCCGGTCGCCGCGGCCGCACCGCCGGCGCCCGCCGCTGCGGCACCGCCGCCGCAGCGCCGTCCGCGCCGTGACTGCGCGGCCGCGCGCCGGTCGAGTACGCGGCGCCCACCTGGCAGGAGCCGGTCGTCGAGGCCGCCGCCGGCTCTGTGGGCATCGCCCAGTCCGAGGCGTTCGAGGGTGCCTACACCCGCGGCACGACCGAGGAGTCGGGCCAGGCCGACGACATCGACCTGCACGTCCTGCTGAGCACCGTGCTCGAGCGCGGCGCGTCCGACCTGCACCTGACCACCGGCTCCCGGCCGCAGCTGCGGATCAACGGCGCACCTCAGCCCGCTCGAGGACTTCCCGTTCCTGACGCCGCCGGTCATCCAGCGGGTCATGTACGCCGCGATCACGCAGCGGCAGCGGGAGAAGTTCGAGGAGGACCTCGAGCTCGACTTCGCCTACTCGGTGCCCGGGCAAGGCCCGCTTCCGCGTCAACATGTACCGGCAGCGCGACTCGCTCGGTGCGGCGTTCCGGCTCATCCCGTTCGAGATCAAGAAGCTCGAGGACCTCGGCCTGCCGCCGTCGGCTCGCGAACTTCGCGATGCTGCCGCGTGGCTTCGTCCTGGTCACCGGGCCGACCGGTTCGGGCAAGTCGACCACGCTGGCCTCGATCGTCGACCTGGCCAACCGCCAGCGCCGCGACCACATCATGACCGTCGAGGACCCGATCGAGTTCCTGCACACGCACCAGTCCTGCGTGGTCAACCAGCGCGAGGTCGGCGAGGACACGCACTCGTTCGGCAACGCCCTCAAGCACGTGCTGCGGCAGGACCCCGACATCATCCTGGTCGGCGAGATGCGTGACCTGGAGACGATCTCGGTCGCGCTGACCGCCGCCGAGACCGGCCACCTCGTGTTCGCGACCCTGCACACCCAGGACGCCGCGCAGACGATCGACCGCATCATCGACGTGTTCCCGCCGCACCAGCAGCAGCAGGTGCGCGTCCAGCTCGCCGGCTCGCTCCAGGGCGTCGTCTGCCAGACCCTGGCCCGCACCGTCGACGGGCAGGGCCGCGCCGTCGCGACCGAGGTCCTCGTGGCCACGCCGGCCATCCGCAACCTCATCCGCGAGGGCAAGACCCACCAGATCTACTCCGCCATGCAGGCCGGCGCCCAGCACGGCATGCACACCATGGACCAGCACCTGGCCGACCTCGTGAAGCGTGGCCGCATCACGTACGAGACCGGGCTGGAGAAGTGCCACCACATCGAGGACTTCAACCGCCTCACCGGGCGAAGCTAGAGGCAGGCAGAGACCATGGCAGCCACCACGACGTACCAGTACTCGGTCCGCGACCGGGCCGGCAAGCTCGTCACCGGCAAGATCGACGCGGACTCGCAGGCCGCCGTCGCCCAGAAGCTCAAGAGCATGGGCTACGCGCCGGTCAGCATCGCCCAGAGCGGCGGCACCGGCATGTCGGCCGAGATCTCGCTGCCCGAAGTTCGGCGCGAAGGTCAAGCTCAAGGACCTGGCGATCTTCTCGCGGCAGTTCGCGACGATGATCAACTCGGGCCTGTCGCTGCTGCGGGCGCTGAGCATCCTCGAGGAGCAGACCGAGAGCAAGGAGCTCGCCCGGGTGCTCACCGAGGTGCGGCAGGACGTCGAGACCGGGCAGTCGCTGTCCGCGGCGCTCGGCAAGCACCCGCGACATCTTCCCGCCGCTGATGGTCAACATGACCAGGGCGGGCGAGGTCGGCGGCTTCCTCGACTCGGTCATGCTGCAGATCGCGGAGAACTACGAGGCCGAGGTCAAGCTGCGCGGCAAGGTGAAGTCCGCGATGACCTACCCGGTCGTCGTGTTCTGCATCGCGATCCTCGCGGTCGTCGGCATGCTGCTGTTCATCGTCCCGGTGTTCGCGAACATGTTCAAGACGCTCGGCGGCGAGCTGCCGGCGCCGACCCGGGTGCTGGTCATGATGTCCACGATCGTCAAGTACGGGTTCCCGTTCATCATCGGCGGCCTGATCGCCGGCGTCATCGTCTGGCAGCGGATCAAGCACAAGGAAGAGGTCCGGCGGGTCGTCGACCCGCTCAAGCTGAAGATGCCGGTCTTCGGCTCGCTGTTCCAGAAGATCGCGCTGTCGCGCTTCTCCCGCAACCTGGGCACGATGCTGCTCCTCCGGCGTCCCGATCCTGCAGAGCCTGGACATCGTCGCCGACACCACCGGCAACATCGTCATCGGCGACGCCGTGCGCGACGTCCAGGACAGCGTCCGCAACGGTGAGTCGCTCACCGGGCCGCTGGCGCACCACCCGGTCTTCCCGCCGATGGTCGTGCAGATGATGGCCGTCGGTGAGGACACCGGCGCCCTGGACGCGATGCTGCACAAGATCGCGGAGTTCTACGACCAGGAGGTCGAGGCGACCACCGAGGCGCTGACCGCCCTGATCGAGCCGCTGATGATCGCCGTGCTCGGCGGCATCATCGGGTCGATGATCATCGCCCTCTACATGCCGATCTTCAAGATCTTCGACCTGATCAAGTAGGCCGGCGACCGCTCAGCCAGGACGACCCCCCGGCCCCCGCGGCCGGGGGGTCGTCGTGCGCGCAGGGCCGTTCGGATGAGCCCGTTCGGATGAACTGCCGGTCCCAGCCGAACTGGTGTGTCAGGGCCCTCAAGGCGACGCCGTCAGGCACCGAAATCTCAACAGTCAAGAGCTGACGGCCAGAAAGGGCACACCCGTCGAGAGACGGGGTCGCAAAGCCAGGGGACCTGCGGGCGTGCAGGCCAGCCCAGCTGCCTCGGTCGGTCCTCGTGAGAGGACCCAAGGGGGATCTGCCGGTTCGGCTCACCACGTGAATCCCGGAAGGGAAGGGCAGATGCTCGCACGCATCCGCAAGGCCCAGGAAGAGAATGAGGGCGGCTTCACCCTCATCGAGCTCCTGGTCGTCATCATCATCATCGGCATCCTCGCCGCTATCGCCATCCCGTCTTCCTGAACCAGCGGAAGAAGGCAGTGGACGCGTCGATCAAGTCCGACCTGCGTACGGCGGCCACGGCCCTGGAGACGTACTTCACCGACTTCCAGGCCTACCCGGCGACCGGCGTGTCCGGTCAGACGCCGAAGTTCTCGCAGGGCAACGCCATCTCCGGCGCCATGGGCGTCAACGGCTACTGCCTGCGTGGCCAGAACCCGAACTCCGACACCGGAGCCACGCTGTACTTCTGGTACGACTCGACCGCTGGCGGCCTGCAGACCGGGCAGCCCACGGCCACGTCGACCTCCACCGCGGTTGCCGGTGCGACCTGCACCGCGGCCGGCACGTACGTCGCGATCACCTGATCCTGATCAGGCTCGCTCAAAGGTAGTGCGTACGGCCTGGGCCAGCGGTTGCTGGTCCAGGCCGTCGCACGTCGGGCTTCGATACAACGCACCTCGACACAACGCACACAGCTCGCCGGAGTCCGCGCACGGGGCACAAGGGACCGGGTCCTTCATTCATCGCACTCAGCTCATCCCGATCCCACTCGTGAGCGGCCGGCCGACGGGGGCGTCGACCAGCCATCACGAAAGGACCACCGAGATGCTCGCTCGCATCCGCACCAACATCCGGGATGCCCAGGAAGACAATGAGGGCGGCTTCACCCTCATCGAGCTCCTGGTCGTCATCATCATCATCGGCATCCTCGCCGCTATCGCCATCCCCGTCTTCCTGAACCAGCGGAAGAAGGCTGTGGACGCGTCGATCAAGTCCGACCTGCGCACGGCGGCCACGAGCCTGGAGACGTACTTCACCGACTTCCAGGCCTACCCGGCGACCGGCGTCACCGGTCAGACGCCGAAGTTCTCGCAGGGCAACGCCATCTCCGGCGCCATGGGCACCAACGGCTACTGCCTGCGTGGGCAGAACCCGAACTCCGACACCGGAGCCACGCTGTACTTCTGGTACGACTCGACCGCCGGTGGCCTCCGGACCGGGGCGCCGACGGCGACGTCGAGCTCGGTCGGTGCGGCCGGTGCGACCTGCGTCGCGGCCGGCACGTACGTCGCGGTGACCTGACCGCGGGCCAGCTGCTCAAGGACACGTCTGGGCCGGTCCGTCGGACCGGTCCAGACGCATGTCCGGGGAGCTGCGGGCCGGCTCCCGGACCGCAGCGACCCGCGCGGTTCGCCCGAAAGGGCCTTCATCGGTCGGGTCCGGGTGCCGAAACCCAGGGATAACCAGCAGAGAGGGGGCTGGACATGGCCGGAAGACGGCGCCCCAGATGGGTGCCCCGGCCTGAGGACGAAGGCTTCACGTTGATCGAGTTGTTGGTCGTGATCATCATCATTGGCATCCTCGCCGCGATCGCAATCCCGGTCTACCTGAACCAACGGACGAAGGCCGTCGACGCTGGATCGAAGCAGGACCTGCGGGTCCTGGCGACGTTCCAGGAGACCTATCTCACGAACACGGCGCAGTACGGCGACTTCACCGGCCTCGACGCGGACGGTGAGGTGCTGCTGCCGACGAAGAACGACACGGTCACGATCGTCAAGTACTCCGCGACCGCGTACTGCTTGTCCGCCAAGGGCGCCGGATCGCCGCGCACCTGGTTCTACGACAGTCAGGCCGGCGGCATCCAGCCGGTCGGCAGCGCGGGCTGCCCGGTGACCACGACAGGGTCCTCCGGGTCCGCTCGCACAGGCTGACCCCACACGTCAGCCGTTGCTCCTGCTCGTACAGAAGGGGGGTGAACGGGGCCGGTTCAAGTCGACCGGCCCCGTCACCGATATGGGAGGCATGCGGACTGTGCTGCGGGCGTACCGCGATGCCCGGCGCGCGCGTTGCAGCGACGACGCCGGGATGACCATGATCGAGCTGATGTGGGCGATGATGATCTTCGCCTTCGTGGCGACGGCCACCGTCGGCGCGCTCGAGATGTCCATGAAGACGGTCCGGTCGGACCGTAACCGGGTGGCCGCCTCAGACCTGGCCGCCCGCGAGCTCGAGATCTCGCGCAACACCTTCACCGGCAGCGCGAGCGGCCCGAGCCTGATCGCCGACGCGACCAACCCGGACCCGGTCAGCGGCGGGGCGGCCGGCCAGCCGCTGGTCGTCGACAACGTGCCGTACACGGTCACCCGCAACACCGAGTGGATCGTCGCCGGCACCGGCAAGAGCCCGTGCGACGGCGGCGCGACCGTGGCCTACCCGAGCCTGTCGGTGACCGTCACCGTGACCTGGCCGCTGATGGGCAGCACCCAGCCGGTCAGCTCCAACACGATCCTCACCCCGCCGAAGAACTACGTGCAGTCGAACACGTTCGGCTACGCCGGCATCAAGGTGCTGGACTCCACCAACGCACCGGTCAAGGGCGCGACGGTGACGCTCACCGGCCCGGCCGGCACGCTCACCGACACGACCGCCGACGACGGCTGCGCCGTCTTCCAGACCAGCTCTGTCGGCTCGTACGTCGCCGCGATCAACCAGCCCGGCTACGTCGACTTCTACGGCAACCAGAACGCGACCAAGAACGTGACCCTCGTGGTCGGCGGGCTGGCCCAGGCGACGATCAACTACGACAAGGCCGCCACGCTGACCGTCACCCAGGCCACGCAGTCCGGGTACGCGCTGCCGACCTCGCTGCCGTACCTGACGTTCGCGAACACCGGGCTGCAGCCGACCGGCACCCGCTACGTCCAGGCCGCGTCGGCGTCCACCACGGTGAACAGCCTGTGGGCCTTCTCCGACGGCTACACCATGTGGGCCGGCCAGTGCCAGCAGAACGACCCGGCCGCCTCCGGCGGGACCCGTAACCCGGCGCTGGTGATGGCGGCCGGCTCGTCGAACAGCGCGACGGTGACGCTGACCGGTGCGACCTTCACGGTCAAGAACGGCGCAGGGCTGCCGCTGACCAACGCCACGGTCACGGCCACGCCGCTGGTCACGACCGGGTGCGCGTCGACGGAGAACCCGCTCACGCTCGGGGTCACGAACGCCAGCGGCGTGCTCAAGTCGTCGCTGCCGGCCGGGAACTGGACGATCAAGATCAGCGGCAAGTCGCCATCGAGCACCTGGCCCACCACGGGCGTGCTGCTCGCGACCACCTCTCCCATCTCAGTGGCGGTGAACACGACGTGATGAGCTTGCTGCACAGGCTCGCCGGACCGGCCCGCGCCGAGCGCGCGGGGCACGACGAGAGCGGCGCGGAGGGCGGGTACACCCTGGTCGAGCTGGTGATGGTGATCTTCGTGCTGGGCATCGTCCTGGCCGGGGTGCAGACCACGCTGATCTTCACCCAGCGCACCGTGGGCCAGAACTCGATGCGCCTGGACCAGAGCGCCCAGTCCAAGACCGCGATGGACTCCATGTCGCGCATCCTGCGCACGGCGGTGCTGCCCTCGCAGCTGAACGCCGTGGGCGCCGTCGGCGGCGCGGCCGCGTTCATCCAGGGCACCGCGACGTCGGTGCAGTTCTACGCGAACCTGAACAACGACGCGAACACGGTCGGCCCGAGCCGGGTCACGTACACCGTGACCAACGGTGTGCTCACCGAGACGATCCAGCGGCCGGACAACCACGCGGTCGGGGACTACAACTACCAGTACTGCAACCCGGTGCTGCCCACGTGCACGACTGACGTGACCCGCGTGCTCGCGCGCAACGTCCAGACCACCAACCCCCTCTTCACGTACTACGCGAAGAACGGCTCGAAGTTCACCGACCCGACCCTCACGGCGGCCGAGCTGGCATCCGTGGACAGCATCGACGTGCTCATCACGGTGCTGGCCGCGCCCAACCAGACCATCCACGGCAGCACGCTGACCATGCGGGTCACGCTGCCGAACGCAGACAGCGTCGCCCAGCCGACGTCGAGCCCGTGAGCGAGGAGTCATGATGACCCGACGACTGATCCTGCGGCGTCGCCTGCACAAGGGCGACGACCAGGGCATCGCGATGATCATGGTCATGGCCTCCATCACCGTGCTGGCCCTCCTGGTCACCGCGGCGCTGGGCTACGCGCTGCAGCAGCAGCCGCAGGCGCGGCACGACCAGGACTGGAACGCGGCCCTGGCCGCGGCCCAGGCCGGCGTCGACGACTACCTGTCCCGGCTGAACCAGAACGACTCGTACTGGCAGACCGTCGACTGCACCAACGTCGCGCTCAAGGGCGGCAAGACGGGGACCAACACGTGCGGCTACACCAGCGCCACGCCGCCCGGCTGGCTGAACCTGTCCACGGCGAACCCGGCTCGCGGCGCCTTCCACTACGACATCGACGCCAGCGCGATCTACAGCCAGGGCGTCGTGCGTGTCACCTCGACCGGCAAGGTCAACGGCGTCACCCGCAGCGTCCAGGTGCTCACGGCTCGCGGCGGGGCGACGGACTTCCTGTACTACACCGACTTCGAGGACGCCGACCCGGCGAACGCGACCGCGTACCCCAGCGGCCCGTCCACGGACGCCTGCGGCAAGTCGGGTCCGACCAGCGCCAACTACTGGTACGAGACCCGGTCCGGCTGCGTCGAGATCACCTTCGTCACCGGCGACCAGCTGGACGGTCAGGTGCACTTCAACGACACGCCGCTGATGAGCGGGACGCCGACCTTCCTCAGGGGCTTCGAGACGTCGGACCCGGCCTGCCAGACGGCGACCGGCCCGACCTACGCGGGCTGCTTCCGCGGTTCGGCCACGCCCAACTACAACGGCTACAAGCCGGTGTACGCGGGAGTCCTGAACCCACCGGACAACACCAGCCTCTTCTCGAGCTACCCGGGCTGCCAGTACACCGGTGACACCCGGATCAAGTTCAACCCCGACGGCACCATGACGGTGTGGAGCAAGAAGAGCGTCGGCACCGTCACCGGCACCGGCTGCGGCGACCCGACGACCCTGGGCACCGGCGCGTCCGTCACGGTCCCGGTGCCGACCGACCAGGTCATCTACGTCAAGAACGCGAGCACGCAGGCCAAGTGCACGACCGGCCAGATCGGTGACGGCCTGCCGATCGCCAACGACGTCAACACGAACCTGTCCACGCTGTACTGCGGGAACGGCAACGTGTACGTCGAGGGCACGCTCAAGGGACGGGTCACGCTGGCCGCGCAGAACAACATCGTCGTGACCAACGACCTGCTGCTCGTCAACACCACCGCCGGCAGCGCTCCGACCGGTCCGGACATCCTCGGGCTGGTCGCCGCGAACTCCGTCATCGTCTACCACCCGGTGGACAGCTCCGGGAACGACCTGACCACGATCAACGACCGCTGGATCTACGCCTCGATCCAGACGCTGCAGCACAGCTTCTGGGTGGAGTCGTACAACCAGGGGAACAAGCTCGGGTCGCTGCACGTCCGCGGCTCGATCGCCCAGAAGTGGCGCGGCATCGTCGGCACCGGCGGCGCCAGCGGCACCGGGTTCCTGAAGGACTACAGCTACGACACCCGGCTGAAGTTCGCCTCACCGCCGTACTTCCCGCAGTGGACGAACGCGGTGTGGGCCGGCAAGACCACGGCCGAGCTGAAGCCGCAGTACTGACCGGTCGCCCGCCACACCCCACTACGGTGTGGCGGGTGCCGTCCGTCCCCCTACCCATGCTGCTCACGCTCTCGACGTCGGCGGCGTCCGACACCATACCCACGGTCGCCGTCGCGGTGCTGGCGGCCCTGCTCGGGCTGTTCGTCGGCTCCTTCCTCAACGTCGTCATCTGGCGCGTCCCGCGGGGCGAATCCGTGGTCCACCCGCGCTCGCACTGCCCCAGCTGCGACCGGCAGCTGACCTGGTACGAGAACGTGCCGGTCGTGAGCTGGGTGGTGCTGCGCGGCCGCTGCCGTACGTGCCGGAACCCGGTCAGCGTGCGGTACCCCCTGGTCGAGCTGCTCACCGCCGCGGTCTTCGGTGTGCTGGGCTGGCGGTTCGGCGCCTCGTGGGAGCTGCCCGCGTACCTCTACCTGGGGGCCATCGGGGTCGCGCTGGGCGCGATCGACCTGGACACGCGCAAGCTGCCGAACAGCATCGTGCTGCCGTCGTACGGGGTCGCAGCGGCCCTCCTGGGGCTCGCGTCGCTGCTGGGGCACGACGGGGCCGCCGCGCTGCGCGCCGTGGCCGCAGGGGCCGCCCTGTACGCCTTCTACTACGCGCTGGCCTGGATCTGGCCCCGTGGCATGGGTTTCGGCGACGTGAAGCTGTCCGGCGTGGTCGGGATGTACCTGGGATGGCTGAGCTGGGGGGCCCTCGTCGTGGGCGGTTTCGCCGGCTTCCTCATCGGCGGCGTGACCGGCATCGCGCTGATCCTGGCCGGCCGGGCCGGACGCAAGACCGCCATCCCGTACGGCCCGTACATGCTCGCCGGGGCGCTCGTCGGGGTCCTGTGGGGCACCCAGATCGCCGACGCGTACACGCGCGTCCTCGGTCGCTGACGGCGATTTCGACGAACCCTTCGGCCCGATTGCTCAAGCCGGGCCCGGCGTCAGCCGATCCTTCCCGCTGAAACGCCTCTCAGGGGCAAGTGGTGCGGCAGGCAGGTGCCGCCATGCGAAAGGTTGGCGTCGTGGCAGGACGATCCGCCATCGGTCTCGACATCGGGACGTCGGGGGTGCGGGCAGCCGAGCTCTCGTTCGGCAAGGCCCAGGTCACCCTCGAGAAGTTCGGCCAGGTCGCGCTTCCCGAAGGGGCCGTGCGCGACGGTGAGGTGGTCGACCCCGCAGCCGTGGGCGAGGCCATCAAGCAGTTGTGGACCCACACGAAGTTCTCCGGCAAGAAGGTCGTCATCGGCGTCGCGAACCAGAAGGTCATCGTGCGCCAGGTCGACCTTCCGTGGCTGCCGGACGGCGAGCTGCGCTCGGCGCTCGGGTACCAGGTCCAGGACCTGGTGCCGATGCCGGTCGAGCACGCCGTGCTGGACTTCTTCACCCTCGAGGAGTTCACCAACGACAACGGCGGCCGGATGCGCCGCGGCATGCTGGTGGCAGCCTCCCGCGAGATGGTGATGAACGCGGTCCACGCCGTCCAGAAGGCCGGCCTCACCGTCACCAGCGTCGACCTCTCCTCGTTCGCCGTGCTGCGCTCGCTGGCCGCACAGGACAACCTGGGGATGGGCGCAGAGGTGCAGGCGCTGGTCGACGTCGGCGCGCGCGTCACCAACATCGTGGTCCACGAGGGCGGGGCCCCGCGGTTCATCCGCATCCTGCTCATGGGTGGCCAGGACCTCACCGACGCCGTCTCGGAGCGCATGGGCGTCGCCGGGGCGCAGGCCGAGGCGATGAAGCAGGAGATCGGCCTTCGCACCGACGTGCCCGAGGGCGCCATGATCGCCTCCCGGGTCATCGAGGCCGCAGCGTCCACCTTCGTCGACGAGGTCCGCGGCTCGCTGGACTACTACGAGGCCTCGACCGGTTCCACCCGGATCTCCCGGGTGGTCCTGACCGGCGGCGGCGCTCGGCTGGCGGGTCTGGCCGAGCGACTGCAGTCCGCGACGC
This sequence comes from uncultured Actinomycetota bacterium, assembly GCA_963771835.1. Lineage (GTDB taxonomy): Bacteria > Actinomycetota > Actinomycetes > Prado026 > Prado026 > CAVQCJ01. The sequence continues at coordinate 601,832 of CAVYVA010000001.1, read as the reverse complement.
GGGCGCCGGTCGTGGTCGGCAACCCCATGGAGCGCCTCGCGCTGGGTCGTACCGGCCTCAGCCCTGAGCAGATCGAGTTCGTGCAGCCGCTCGCCGTCGTCCCGGTGGGCCTCGCCCTCGGAGCAGCCTGATGAGCACCACGACCGCCGTTCAGACGGGCACCTTGCCCCGGGTGAACCTGCTGCCACCGGAGATCTCCGAGGGCGCCAAGTTCCGCACAGCCCAGATGGTCATGGGGCTGGGAGTCTTCGCGGCCGTGCTGGTCGTGGGTGGCCTGTGGTACATGGCCGCCGGCGACGAGAGCGCGGCCCAGGACGACCTGTCCTCGGCCCAGGCCACCGGCGTCCAGCTCCAGGGCGAGGTCACCAAGTACGCCCAGGTGCCGGTGGTGTACGCCCAGGCGCAGACCGCGCAGGCCCAGCTGACCCAGGCGATGAGCCAGGAGGTCCGCTACTCCTACGTCCTCAACGACCTGAGCCTGGGCATGCCGTCCGGTGTCTGGCTGACGAACATCACCGTCACCCAGAACGTCGACACCCCAGGATCGGTCAAGGGCGCGTGGGGCAACTCGGCGCTCGGCAACGTCAGCATGCAGGGCCTGGCCACCAACCTCCCGCAGGTCGCGGGCTGGCTGCAGGCGCTGGCCGCGCAGAAGTCGTACACAGACCCGTACCTGACCACCTCGCAGGGCTCCGGCAACGGCAGCTCGAGCAAGGGCGGGTACACGTTCACCTCGTCGGTGGCCATCTCCACCAAGGCCCTCTCGAACCGTTACGCGCCGAAGGCGGGCAGCTGACATGACGCGCACCAGGAAATGGTCGATGCTGTCCGCCGTTCTGGCGGTGGCCGTCCTGCTCGCCGGGTGGTTCCTCGTGGTCTCGCCGAAGCGGGCAAGCGCGGACGACCTGCGGGTGCAGGCAGCCGCGCAGAACACCAAGAACGACGTCCTCAAGAATCAGATCGCGGAGCTGCAGGCACTGCAGAAGGACCTGCCCAAGCAGCAGGCCATCATCGCCGACGTGCAGCAGCGGATCCCGCAGAACCCGGATCTGCCCGCGCTGATCCGCTCGCTGTCGTCCATGGCCACCAGTGCCGGCGTCGACATCCACTCGTTCTCGCCGGTGGCCCCGGTCGCGACCTCGGCGCAGGCACCGGCCAACGCCGTCGGCGTCAACGGGCAGACGTTGCAGGTCATCAACGTCTCGATGGAGGTCGACGGGACCTACTACAACATCGAGCGGTTCTTCCTCAAGATGGAGAGCCTCAAGCGCGCGCTGCTGGTGAACGGCCTCTCGCTCAACGTGAGCAGCGGTGGCGGCGGCTCGAGCGGCACGGCGCCGCTGGCAGCGGGGGCGTCACCCCCGCTGGCGGCGATCGTCACCTTCCGGGCCTTCATGGTCTCGTCGGCGACCGCACCCGGATCCTCGCCGCTGCACGTGACACCGCCGGTCACCGGCACCTCCAGCACCCCGGCCACGTCGTCGACCACGACGACGCCGGCCCAGTAGGAAGGGTCCAGCGATGTCTGACAGCAACCAGTTCGGCTCCGCGGGCACGGCAGTCGCCGAGCAGCCGCCGGCCGAGGAGGCGCTCGCAGCGTCCGGCGGCCCCAAGCCGATCGTGCTGGTAGCCGTGGTGGTCGGGGTGCTCGTGCTCGCGGCTGCGGCGTACTTCCTGCTCTTCGCGGGCGGTAGCAGCGACGACACGGCGACCGGTGCGGTGCCCAAGGCGTCCGCGGCGGCACCGGCCGGGTCCAAGGCTCCGTCGGCGAGCGCCAAGCCGGTCACCTCGACGGCTCCGCAGACCATCTCCCAGTCGGGGCGCGACCCGTTCGCGGCCCTCGTCGTCCCGACGACGGCGGCTTCGGGGAGCGCCGCACCCACGGCGCAGTCCAGCTCGGGCACCGGCACCACCACGGCCACGACGCTCCCCAGCGGACTGACCGAGACGATCACCCTGGTCAAGCTCAACACGTCGGCGGTCACGGCGGACGTCACCGTCAACGGGACCAAGTACACCGGCGTCAAGCGCGGCCAGGTGTTCGCGAAGTACTTCAGCCTCGACCTCATCGCCGGGACCACGCAGGCGCAGTTCCTCTTCGGGGACTCGAGCCTGGTCCTGTCCGTGGGCAAGAGCCTGACGCTGCGCACCTGACCGGACGGCGGCACCTGCCGCCCGACTCGCAGACGGGCCGTCTCCCTCCGGGGGGACGGCCCGTCCGCGTGCCACGTGGGAGGATCACCGCATGCTGCGCTGGCTGACCGCGGGGGAGTCGCACGGGCCCGCCCTGGTCGCGATCCTGGAGGGGCTTCCGGCGGGCGTGCGGGTCACCACGGACGACATCTCGACCGACCTGGAGCGCCGCCGGCTCGGCTACGGCCGAGGGGCGCGGATGAGCTTCGAGCGGGACGAGGTCACCGTGCTCGGCGGGGTGCGTCACGGCCTCACCCTCGGGTCGCCGGTGGCCGTCCAGGTGGGCAACACCGAGTGGCCCAAGTGGGAACAGGTGATGGCGGCCGACCCGGTGGACACCGAGGTGCTGGACGGCCTCGCCCGCAACGCGCCGCTGAGCCGTCCCAGACCGGGGCACGCCGACCTGGCCGGGATGCAGAAGTACGGCTTCGACGACGCGCGCCCGGTGCTCGAGCGGGCCAGCGCCCGGGAGACAGCCGCCCGGGTCGCCCTCGGCGCCGTCGTCCGGGCGTTCCTCAGCCAGGTCGCCGGGGTCACGGTGCTCAGCCACGTGGTCGAGCTCGGCGCTGCGGCGGCACCGTCCGGGTGCTGGCCGCAGCCCGAGGACGCGGCGCGGGTGGACGCCGACCCGGTCCGCTGCCTGGACCCGCAGGCGAGCGCCGCGATGGTCGCGGAGGTGGACGCGGCCCGCGCGGACGGCGACACCCTCGGCGGGGTGGTCGAGGTGGTCGTGCACGGGCTGCCGCCCGGGCTCGGCAGCCACGTGCACTGGGACCGCCGCCTGGACTCCCGGCTCGCCGCGGCCCTGATGGGCGTGCAGGCGATCAAAGGCGTCGAGGTGGGCGACGGGTTCGCGGTGTCGCGGGCCCGCGGCTCGGTCGCGCACGACGAGATCGAGGCCGGTCCCGACGGCGTCCGCCGACGCAGCAACCGCTCCGGCGGCACCGAGGGCGGGATGAGCACCGGCGAGGTGCTCCGGGTCCGGGCGGCGATGAAACCCATCTCGACGGTCCCGCGCGCGCTGGACACCGTCGACGTACGCACCGGCGAAGCGGCCAAGGCGATCAACCAGCGGTCGGACGTCTGCGCCGTGCCGGCCGCCGGCATCGTCGCGGAGGCGATGGTCGCGCTGGTCGTGGCCGACGCGGTGCTGGAGAAGTTCGGCGGCGACTCGGTCGGCGAGACCGGGCGCAACCTGCGCTCCTACCTCGAGCACCTGGTCGTGCGCTGATGGCGCCGCTGGTGGTCCTGGTGGGGCCGCCCGGCGCCGGTAAGACCACCGTCGGGCGGCTGCTCGCCGAGTCCCTCGGGGTGGGCTTCCGGGACACCGACGCCGACGTGGCGGCCGCGGCCGGGGTCCCGGTGCCGGACATCTTCGTCGACCAGGGCGAGGCGCAGTTCCGCCGGCTCGAGGCGGCGGCGGTGACGGACGCGCTCGCGACCCATGACGGCGTGCTCGCACTCGGCGGCGGCGCGGTGCTCGACCCGGCGACCCGCGCTGCGCTGGTCGGCCGCCGGGTGGTCTTCCTCGACGTGGGGGTCAAGGACGCCGCCTCCCGGGTCGGGTTCAACCGGGACCGCCCGCTGCTGCTGGGCAACCCGCGCGCGCAGTGGCTGCGGCTGATGGAGGCCCGTCGCGGGTTCTACGAAGCGGTCGCCGTGGCGACCGTGTCGACCGACGGCCGCAGCCCGCACGACGTCGCCGCGGACGTCGCCCGGGTGCTGGCCGGGGAGGCGGCCCGGTGAGCGCAGTCCCCACCCGGATCGCGGTCGGGACGGCGTACGACGTGCTGGTCGGCACCGACCTGCTCGGCGAGCTGCCCGGGCTGCTCGACCCGCGGACGGTGCGGGTCGCCGTGGTGCACCCGCACGTGCTCGCGGACCGTGCTGCGCAGGTCTGCGCCGCCCTCGCGGCCGCGGGGCTGCGGCCGCTGTCGCTGCCCGTCCCGGACGGCGAGGCGGCCAAGGACGTGCGGGTGGCCGCCGAGCTGTGGTCCGCGCTCGGCTCCGCCCGGTTCACCCGCTCCGACGCCGTCGTGGGGCTGGGCGGCGGCGCCACGACCGACCTGGCCGGGTTCGTCGCGGCGACCTGGCTGCGCGGCGTCGCCGTGGTGCACGTCCCGACCACGCTGCTGGGCATGGTCGACGCGGCGGTCGGCGGCAAGACCGGCATCGACACCGCCGAGGGGAAGAACCTCGTCGGGGCGTTCCACCCGCCGGCCGGCGTCCTGTGCGACCTCGACCTGCTGACCGGCATCCCGCCCGCGGACTACGTGAGCGGGCTGGCCGAGGTGGTCAAGGCCGGCTTCATCGCCGACCCGGTCATCCTGGACCTGGTCGAGGTGGACCCGGCCGCGGCGGCCGACCCGGCCGGGCCGCACACCCGCGAGCTCGTCGAGCGCGCGGTCCGGGTCAAGGCGGCCGTCGTGGCGGCGGACCCGCGCGAGTCCGGGGTGCGGGAGATCCTCAACTACGGCCACACGCTCGGCCACGCGATCGAGAAGGTGGAGCGGTTCCGGTGGCGGCACGGGTCGGCCGTGTCGGTGGGGATGGTGTTCGCGGCCGAGCTGGCACGGCTCGCCGGCCGGCTGGACCCGGTCGTCGTGAACCGGCACCGCACCGTGCTCGCCTCGGTCGGGCTGCCGCTGACCTACCGGGCGGACCGCTGGCAGCAGCTGCACGAGGCCATGCGGGTGGACAAGAAGAGCCGGGGCGACGTGCTCCGGTTCGTGGTGCTGGACGGGATCGCCAGACCTGCCCTCCTGGAGGGTCCGGAGCCGTCCCTGCTGCAGGCTGCCTACGCGGAGGTGACCGGATGACCCGGGTCCTGGTCCTGAACGGGCCGAACCTGTCCAGGCTCGGCTCGCGGGAGCCGGACGTCTACGGCACGACGACCCTGGCCGACCTGGCCGAGCACTGCCGGGTGGTGGGCGACTCGCTCGGGCTCGACGTCGAGGTGCGACAGACCGACGACGAGGCCGAGCTGGTGCGCTGGCTGCACGAAGCCGCCGACGGGCGGCTGCCGGTCGTCCTCAACCCGGCGGCCTTCACGCACTACTCCTACGCGCTGCGGGACGCCTGCGCGCAGCGCACGGCACCGCTGGTCGAGGTGCACCTGTCCAACCCGGCGGCCCGCGAGGAGTTCCGGCACACGTCCGTGATCGCCGCGGTCGCGACGGGCACCGTCGCGGGCTTCGGGCCGATGTCGTACGAGCTCGCGCTGCGGGCCGTCGCTGCGGCGCTGCCCGCGGGGGGCTGAGCGCCGGTGCGGTCGGACCACGCCGCGCGGCGCGGGCGGCTGGCCGGGCGGCTCGGGCCGGACGGGCTCGACGCGTTCCTGGTGACCTCGCTGGTCAACGTGCGGTACCTGACCGGGTTCACCGGGAGCAACGGCGCCCTGCTGGTGCGCGCCGACGGCTCGGCCCTGCTGTGCACCGACTTCCGCTACCGCGACCAGTCCGCCGCGGAGGCGCCGGACGTCGAGGTCCTGGTCGACCGGCCTTGCCCGCTCGCGCTGACCAGGCACGCGGCCGCCGCCGGGCAGGTGCGGCTGGGCTTCGAGGCGCACCACGTGACGGTCGCCGAGCACGCCGAGCTGACCCTGGCGGTCCCGGCCGCCGAGCTGGTCGCCGGCGGGCGGCCGGTCGAGGAGCTGCGCCGGGTCAAGGACGAGGCCGAGGTGGAGCTGCTCCGCCGGGCCTGCGCCGTCGGCGACCGCGCCCTGGCCGACCTGCTGCCGACGCTGCGCCCCGGCCTCACCGAGCGGGCGGTCGGCTTCGCGCTCGAGGACCTGATGCGGGTGCACGGCGCCGACGCCCCGGCCTTCGACACGATCGTGGCCGGCGGCCCGAACGGCGCCCTGCCGCACCACAGCCCCGGCGACCGCGAGCTGGTGGCCGGCGACCTGGTCACCCTCGACTTCGGCGCCCGGGTCGGGGGCTACCACGCCGACATGACCCGCACGGTCGCGATCGGCGAGCCGGCCGGCTGGCAGCGTGAGCTGTACGACCTGGTCCGCGCCGCCCAGCGGGCCGGACGGGCCGCGCTCGCGCCCGGCGCCGCGCTCGCGGACGTGGACGCCGCCTCCCGCTCGGTGATCGACGCCGCAGGGTACGGACCGCAGTTCGGGCACGGCCTCGGGCACGGGGTGGGGCTGGAGATCCACGAGGCTCCGATGATCGGACCCGCCGCCACGGGTACCCTGGACGCCGGCTCGCCCGTCACCGTCGAGCCCGGCGTGTACCTGCCGGGGCGCGGCGGTGTACGCATCGAGGACACCCTCGTGGTGCGTGACGGCCGGGCCGAGCTGCTCACCACCTCGTCCAAGGAGCTGCTCGTCCTGGGTTGACCCCCCGGCCGGGCGGCGCCGCCCCGCCCGCAGGAGACGCACCCCGTGGCTTCCACGAACGACCTCAAGAACGGCCTGGTCCTCAACATCGACGGCCAGCTCTGGACCGTCGTCGAGTTCCAGCACGTCAAGCCGGGCAAGGGCCCGGCCTTCGTCCGCACCAAGCTCAAGGCGGTCCTGTCCGGCAAGGTCGTCGACCGCACGTTCAACGCCGGGGTGCGGGTCGAGACGGCCAGCGTGGACAAGCGGGCGATGCAGTACCTGTTCGCGGAGGGCACCGACTACGTCTTCATGGACGCCGAGACCTACGAGCAGGTGCACGTCCCCGGCGAGACCGTCGGCGACGCCGCGCACTTCCTGCTGGACAACGCCGAGGCCACGGTGGCGATGCACGAGGGGGCCCCCTTGTACGTCGAGCTGCCCACCTCGGTGGAGACCACGATCACGTACACCGAGCCGGGCCTGCAGGGGGACCGCTCGACCGGCGGGACCAAGCCGGCCACGATCGAGACCGGGTACGAGATCCAGGTGCCGCTGTTCATCACCGCAGGCGAGCGGGTCAAGGTGGACACCAGGGACGGGTCGTACCTCGGCCGGGTCAACGGCTGAGGGTCTGACTCCGTGCCGGCCAGGAGCAAGGCCCGCAAGCGGGCGCTGGACGTGCTGTTCGAGGCCGACCAGCGCGGGGTGCCGGCCGTCGACGTCCTCGCGCAGCGCACCGAGCTGGCCGACCCGCCGCCGAACGAGCACACCGTGCGGCTCGTCGAGGGCGTCACCGAGCACCGGCAGCGGATCGACGACCTGATCGAGACGTACTCGCAGGACTGGCCGCTGGACCGGATGCCCGCCGTCGACCGCGCGTTGCTGCGGCTGTCGGTGTTCGAGCTCCTGTACGTCGACGACGTGCCCGACTCCGTGGTCATCGACGAGGCGGTGGAGCTGGCCAAGTCGCTGTCGACGGACTCCTCGCCGGCGTTCGTCAACGGCGTCCTGGCCCGGATCCTGGCCCTCAAGCCCGCTGCCCCCTCTGCCGGTTGACGCCGGTGGGTACCCCCGGTGGGATTCGAACCCACATGGCCGCTAGGCCACCGGATTTTGAGTCCGGCGCGTCTGACCAGTTCCGCCACGGGGGCGCGCTCTGAGCTGCCTGCAACGGTACCGGCCGAGCGGGCTTCGGGTGGTCCGGCGGTCGGTAGGGTGACCGGCATGTCCGGTCCACCTGCCGCCCCGGCGTCGCCGCGCCGGGTGGTCATCGCCGAGGACGAGGCGCTGATCCGGATGGACCTCAAGGAGATGCTCGAGGAGGCCGGCTACGACGTCGTCGGCGAGGCCGGCGACGGGGAGACCGCGGTGCGGCTGGCGGCCGAGCTGGCCCCCGACCTGGTCGTGCTGGACGTGAAGATGCCGGTGCTGGACGGGATCTCGGCGGCCGAGCGGATCACCGCCGAGCAGCTCGCCCCGGTGCTCATGCTGACCGCGTTCTCGCAGCGGGACCTGGTCGAGCGGGCCAGGGACGCCGGAGCGATGGCCTACCTGGTCAAGCCGTTCCAGAAGGCCGACCTCGTGCCGGCCATCGAGATCGCCGTCGCGAGGTACGAGCAGATGGCGGCGCTGTCCCGCGAGGTGGCCGACCTCTCGGAGCGGCTGGAGACACGCAAGCTCGTCGACCGGGCCAAGGCGGTCCTGCAGAACCGGCACGGTCTGTCGGAGGCGGACGCCTTCCGCTGGATCCAGAAGTCGTCGATGGACCTGCGCATCGGGATGCGACAGGTGGCCGAGACCGTGCTCGCCCAGGAGGGGCCGAAGACCTCTTGAGGCGCCGCCTGGCCGGCGGACTGGCCGTGCTGGTCCTGCTGGTCGCGATCGCCGGCTGCACGAAGCCGTCCGTCCCGGCCGCGCAGCCGTCGGCCGGACCGCTGGTCCTGGGCACGCTGCTCCCGGTCACCGGCGGCTTCGCGCACGTCGGGCCGGCGCAGGAGGCCGGCCTGCAGCTCGCGGTCAAGGACATCGACGCCGCCGGTGGCGTGCTCGGGCAGCCGGTCACGCTGATCGACTCCGACTCCGGCGACGCGTTCAGCTCGGTCGCCTCGCAGAGCGTCGACCGGATGCTGGCCCGCAAGGTGGACGCGATCGTCGGCGGGACCGGCTCGTCCGTCACGCTCACCGTGATCGACAAGGTGGTCGGGGCGGGGGTGGCGCTCGTGTCGCCCGGCGACGCCAGCGCCAAGCTCGACGGCTACCCGGACCGAGGCCTGTACGTGCGGCTCGTGCCGCCGGACTCGTTCGAGGCCAGCACCCTCGCCGCCGCACTCAAGGGGGCCGGGCACCGTTCGGTGGCGGTCCTGTTCCAGCGCGACACCTACGCCACGGGCTACGCCGCCGACCTGCAGGCGGACGTCCGGCGCAACGGTGGCCGGGTCGTCGCCGCGATCGAGTACGACGGGCGGTCGACCGACTTCTCGGCCGCGGCGACCCAGGTGGCCGCGGCCGCCCCGCAGGCGGTCGTCGTGATCGGCACCGGTGAGGCGCACGCTGTGCTCCAGGCGCTGGTCGCGGCCGGCGCCGGTCCGCAGGTCGCGCCGCTGTACGTCTCCGACCTGGCCCTGTGGCCGGGACTGGTCAGCGGGCTCTCGCCGCTGCAGGCCGCCGCCGTGACCGGGGTGCGACCGGGGGCGGCCCCGGCAGCTGCGTTCCTGGCCCGGCTGGCCCAGCAGGCACCCGACCTTGCCGACCCCGGCTACGCCGCGCAGACGTACGACGCCACGGTCCTGGTCGCGCTCGCCGCGTCCGCCGCCGGCAGCCCGCGAGGCAAGGACATCGCGGCTGCTCTCCCGAGGCTGACCAGCGGGGAGAACGCGTGCAGCACGTTCAAGGAGTGCCTGGCGCTGGTGAAGGCCGGTCTGACGGTCGCGTACGTCGGGCAGGCCGGGAAGGTCCGGCTGGACGCCCAGGGGGAGCCCGTCGACGGAGCTGTGGGGATCTACCGGTTCGGGGCGGACGGGACCTATCCGCCGGTCGGTACGTACGTCGCCGGCACGTTCGCACCGGAGTCGGGTTGACCGCCCGCGATCCGGGTCAGCCGCCGCCGAGGTACGCAGCGACCACGGACTCGTCGCCGAGCAGCTCGGCGCCGGTCCCGCTCTTGACCACGACGCCGGTCTCGAGCACGTAGGCGCGGTGCGCGATGGACAGCGCCTGGGACGCGTTCTGCTCCACCAGGAGCACGGTGGTCCCCTGCTGGTTGATCTCGGCGATGATCCGGAAGATCAGCTGGATGAGCTGGGGCGCCAGTCCCATGGACGGCTCGTCGAGCAGCATCAGCCGCGGCCTGGACATGAGCGCCCGGCCGATCGCCAGCATCTGCTGCTCACCGCCGGACAGGGTGCCGCCGGACTGCTTCTCGCGCTCCTTCAGCCGCGGGAAGAGGTCGAAGACCCGCTCCAGGTCCGCGGGCTCAGCCTTGCCGTGGACGTACGCACCCATCGCGAGGTTGTCGCCGACGGACATCCCGGGGAAGATGCCACGGCCTTCGGGCGCCTGGCACAACCCGGCGCGCACCCGCAGGTGTCCCGGCATCGACGTGATGTCCTTGCCGTCGAAGCGGATCGTCCCGCCGGCGACGCGGCGCAGGCCGGACAGGGTCTTCAGCGTCGTCGTCTTCCCCGCGCCGTTCGCGCCGACGAGCGTGACGATCTCGCCCTCGTCGACGGTGAGGCTGATGCCTTTGATCGCGGCGATCTTGCCGTAGCTGACCTGCAGGTTCTCGACCTCAAGAAGCATCTGCGGCCTCCCCGAGGTAGGCCCTGATGACGGCCGGGTCGGCCCGCACCTCGGCCGGCAGCGCATCGGCGATCTTCTGGCCGAAGTCCAGGACCGCCACCCGGTCGCTGATCCCCATCACCAGGGTCATGTCGTGCTCGATGAGCAGCACGGTCACCCCCGAGTCACGGATGCTGCGGATCAGCTGCATCAGGTCGTTCTTCTCCGAAGGGTTCATGCCGGCCGCCGGCTCGTCCAGGAGCAGCAGCTTCGGTCCGGTCCCGAGCGCGCGAGCGATCTCCAGCCGTCGCTGGTCGCCGTAGGGCAGGTTGCGCGCCACCATCCCGGCCCGGCGGGAGATCCCCACGAACTCCAGCAGACGGTTGGCGGTGTCGTGCGCGTCGACCTCCTCCCTGCGATACCGGGGGAGCCCGAGCACCGCGCCGACCACGCTCGCCCGGTGCCGGGCGTGCGTCCCGACGATCACGTTCTCGAGGGCCGACATGTTGTCGAACAGCCGGATGTTCTGGAACGTGCGAGCCACCCCCAGCTTGGTCACCCGGTCCGGGCGCATCCCGTTGAGCCGGGTTCCGTTGAACATCAGGTCGCCGGAAGAAGGGGTGTACACGCCGGTCACCATGTTGAACACCGTGGTCTTGCCCGCCCCGTTCGGCCCGATCAGCGCCACGATCTCCCCGGCGCGCACCTCCAGGTCGAGCTCGTTGACCGCGAGGAGCCCGCCGAACTTCATCGTCAAGGTCGCGCAGCGCCAGCAGCGGCTCGGTGCCGGTCACGGTTCCGCACCGGCCTGCGAGCGGACCGTGCCGACCTCGCCGCCGAGGCGGCCGATGCCGCCTTCGCCCTCGCTGAACTCCGCGGCCCGGATCCGCGACGGCCAGATCCCTTGCGGACGGAAGATCATCAGGACGACCAGCGCCCCGCCGAAGACGAGCACCCGGTACTGGTCGAAGCCGCGTACGGCTTCGGGCAGCCACGCCACGAGGAACGCCCCGAGGACGACGCCCGGGATGTTCCCGGCCCCGCCGAGGACGACCGCGGCGAGGATGGTCGCGGAGAGGATGAACGGGAAGTCCGTCGGCTGGATGGCGGAGGTGGAGGACGCGAAGATGACGCCGCCGGCCCCGCCGACCGCTGCACCGACAGTGAACGCCCAGAGCTTGAACTTCAGGGTGGGAACGCCCATCAGCTGGGCGGCGTCCTCGTCCTCGCGGATGGCCGTCCACGACCGTCCGACCCGGCTCTTCTCCAGCCGCTTCATGATGATGATCACGATCGCGATCACGACGACCACCAGGTAGTAGTACGGCCGGGAGTCCAGCACGCCGTACTGCAGGAACCCGATGTTACCGATCGAAGGGGGACGCGGGATGTCGTAGATGCCGCGCGGGCCGCCGAGGTAGTCGAGGTTGTTCGCCGTCTCCCGGATCATCTCCCCGAAGCCGAGCGTGACGATCGCCAGATAGTCACCGCGGAGCCGCAGCGTGGGTGAGCCGAGCAGGAAGCCGGCGACCATCGCCAGCCCGATCCCGACCGGGAGGACCTCCCAGAAGCCCCAGCCGTACGTGCCACCGAGGATGGCCATGCTGTACGCGCCGATCGCGTAGAACGCGACGTAGCCGAGGTCCAGCAGCCCGGCGTAGCCGACGACCACGTTCAGGCCGAGCGCCAGCAGGATGTAGATGCTGATCGGGTAGAACAGGACCCGCTGCCAGCTGCTGCCCGGGGCCATGACCTCGTCGAGGTTGGGGATGTTCGGGAGCGAGAGCGCGAACATGAAGAACGCGAGGTAGCCGAGCCAGCGGGCGTAGCCGGGCAGTGCGCGCCACCGGGCACCCATCCGGTCGAAGGCGTGCGACCACGGCATCTTGACCCCGCGCAGCGGGTTGCGGACCGTCATACGCGCGCCTTCCCCAGCGACTCGCCCAGCAGGCCGGTCGGTCGGAACATGAGGACGAGGATGAGCACCGAGAAGGAGATCACGTCCTTCCACTGGGCCCCGACGACGCTCGCGCTGTACTCCTCGATGAGACCGAGGAGGAGGCCGCCCAGCAGCGCGCCGCGCAGGTTGCCGATGCCGCCGAGGACCGCAGCCGTGAAGGCTTTGATCCCGAGCACGAACCCCACGCTGAACGTGGTCACCTCGAAGAAGATGATGTAGAGCATGCCGCCGATGCCGGCCATCGCCCCGCCGATGAGGAACGTGAGCATGACGATCCGGTCGATGTTGACGCCCATGAGTGTGGCCGTGTCGGCGCTCTGGGCCGTGGCGCGGATCGCCCGCCCGAACCGGGTCCCGTTCACCAGCCGGTCGAGCAGCACCATCATGAAGATCGCCCCGCCGAAGACCAGCACCTTGTCCGCGCGCAGCAGGCCCGTCCCGAGCGTGGCCAGGACCGTCTTGTTCATGACGCGGGTCGTGTCGACGGCGTCGGGGAAACGCAGCGAGAAGAGCTGCTGGAGGAACAGCGACGCGCCGATGGCGGAGATGAGGGCCGCAAGCGTGGTGGCTCCGCGGCGGCGCAGCGGCCGGTAGGCGATCCGTTCCAGGATCACCGCGGAGCCGCCGGACGCGATCGCGGCCACCAGGGCCGCGAGCAGCAGGAAGAAGAAGAGTGCGAAGCCGGTCAGCGGAGCTGTGATGCCCAGCCCGGTGATGACACCCACGGTAGCGAAGGTGCCGATCATGAAGATCTCGGAGTGGGCGAAGTTGATCAGGCGCAGCACCCCGTAGACCAGGGTGTACCCCAGTGCCACGAGGGCGTAGATCGCGCCCTGGGTGAGGCCGTCGATCGTCGAGGCCCAAAACTCCTGCAGGAGGCTGCTCACGCGTCTCCGTTCCTGGGTCGGGGCGCCACCCACGTGTGCGGTGACGCCCCGACCCTCAGGCCTGGATGGTGTCGGAGGTCAGGGCTTCGCGTCTTCCGATGTCCCGATCTCGACGATCTTCCCGCTCTTCACCTGGTAGATGAGGATCGTCCCGCCCTTGATGTTGCCGTTGGTCTCAAACTGGATCTGCTTCGACACACCCGTGAAGTTCACGGTGTTGACGAACGACTCGATGCTCTTCGTGTCGGTGTGACCGGCCTTGATCGCCATGATGAAGGCGGTCGCGGCGTCGTACGCCTCCGGCGAGTAGGTCCCCGGCTCGACGCCGAACGCCGCCTTGTACGCGTCGTAGAACGTCTTGCTGGTGCCCGTGGCGGCGTCGTTGATCAGCGCGCAGGCGCAGGACAGCAGTGCGCCCTCGGCTCCGGCGCCCGCGCCGGTGATGAACGCCGGGTCGAGCGACCCGTCACCGGAGAAGAACTGCGCGGTGACCCCGCCGTCCTTGAGCTGCTTGGCGAACGGCCCCGCCTGGGCGTAGTAGCCGCCGTAGACGACCGCGTCGACGCCGGCGCCCTTGATCTTGGTGATCGTGGAGGAGTAGTTCGGCACGGCGTTGCCGACCGCCGCGACGGCCTCCCGCACGGCCACGGTGACGCCGCCGGCCGTGAGCGCCGAGGCGACCGCGTCGGCCAGGCCCTTGCCGTACTCGGAGGCGTCGTCGATGACGGCGACCTTCTTGGCCGACATGCCCTTGATCAGGACGTTCGCGATGCCGGGACCCTGGAAGCCGTCGTCGGCCAGCACCCGGTGGAAGGTGGTCCAGCCGTTGGTGGCCAGCGAGACCCGGGTGGCCGAGGCGGAGACGAAGGGGATGCCCGCCGCCTGCCAGACCGGTCCGGTGCTGGCGGTCTCACCGGAGAAGGCCGGGCCGACCAGGCCGACGATCTTGTCGTCGACCGCCTTGGGCGCGAGCGCGGATGCCTGCTTCGGGTCGCCCTGCGAGTCGTACTCCTTCAGGACGATCTTGACCGACGGGTTGGTCGCGTTGTACTGGTCGATCGCGAGCTTCTCGCCGTTGCGGATGTTGATGCCGAGCGCCTTGTTGGCGCCGGTGAGGTCACCCATGAAGCCGATGTTCACGCTGCTGGCGCCGGCTGAGGCTGCCGTCCCGCTGCCGCCGCTGCTGCAGGCCGCGAGCGCGAGGCCCGCTGCGGTCAGAACCACCAACGAGCGCGTGAGCGCTGTGCGTCGGGTCATGTGGGAACTCCTTCAGAGAGACAAGGCCCCGTCCGCGGATGCGCCGGAGGGCCGGCTTGGGGGTCGGAGCCTACCCAACCTGGGGTCTGCCTTCGGTAACGAAATGGATTCGCTCCCGAACTGGTGTATCCGTGGGCAACCGCTGTCAAAGGGTCACGTTCGAGTCCCTGGGCGGGCCGTCGGCGGCCACCGTGGCATACTGCGCGCGATCGGCGCGGCCCTAAGGTCCGCCACGACGGAGGAGGGACTCCCCGTGCGCACGCACTTGTCTGACAACCGGATGCTCCCCTTCGTGGCGCTCACCGCCGCGGCTGCCCTGGCTCTGGCGGCGTGCGGGAGCTCGTCGTCAGGAGGCGGCGGCTCGACCCCCGCGGCGAGCACGGCCGGCTCGGTCGACGCGACGCTGGCGGCCAAGGTGCCGGCGAAGATCAAGACGGCCGGCGCGGCCACGGTGGCGACCGACGCGTCGTACGCGCCGAACGAGTTCTTCGCGTCCGACAACACGACCATCCAGGGCATGGACGTCGATCTCGGCCACGCCATCGGCGACACGCTGGGCATCAAGTTCAACTTCGTGAACGCGTCGTTCGACACCATCATCCCGGCGCTGGGCACCCGCTACGACCTGAGCATGTCCTCGTTCACGGACAACCTCGCCCGGCAGCAGAAGGTCGACATGGTCACCTACTTCAGCGCCGGGACCTCGTTCCTGGTGAAGAAGGGCACGAACTCCGACCTGACCAGCCTGGACGCGCTGTGCGGCAAGCACGCAGCCGTCGAGAAGGGCACCACGCAGCTCGACGACGTCACGGCCCAGTCCAAGAAGTGCACCGACGGCGGCAAGGCGGCCATCGACGTCCAGGCGTACCCGGACCAGAACGGCGCCAACCTGGCGCTCAACAGCGGTCGCGCCGACGTCGTCCTGGCCGACTCGCCGGTCAACGCGTACGCCGCCAAGCCAGTCGAACGGCACCTTCGAGGTGGTCGGTTCCCCCTACGGCACCGCGCCGTACGGCATCCCGGTGCCGAAGGCGGTCCGACTACGCCGGCTTCGCCGACGCCATCAAGGGCGCTCTGGACAAGCTGAACGCCGACGGCACGTACCTGCAGATCCTCAAGAAGTGGGGCGTCGAGCAGCGGCGCCATCACGAACTTCACCATCAACGGGGCGACGAGCTGATCCCACGATGACCGTCAGCGACCCGACGACAGCGGCGAGACGGCCGGAGATCATCACGGCCGTCCCGGTCCGGCACCCGGGTCGCTGGGTGTCGGCGGCGATCATCCTGGTGCTGGTCGCGCAGCTGCTGCACTGGTTGATCACCAACCCGGAGATCAACTGGTCCGTCGTGCGGCAGTACCTGTTCGACAGCTCGATCCTGCAGGGTGTCGAGAAGACTCTGATGCTGACGGCCATCGCCATGGCGATCGGCATCGTGCTGGGGATCCTGCTGGCCGTCATGCGCCTGTCGCCGAACCCGATCGTGTCGGCGGTGGCCTGGACGTACATCTGGTTCTTCCGGGGCACGCCGGTCCTCGTCCAGCTCCTGTTCTGGTACAACATCCCGACCGTGCTGCACTCGATGTCCCTGGGCATCCCGTTCGGTCCCGTCGTGGTTCGCCACCGACCCCCAGACCGTGGTCACGCAGCTGGTGGCGGTCTGCCTCGGCCTCGGTCTGAACGAGGCGGCGTACATGGCCGAGATCGCCCGCGCCGGCATCACGTCCGTGGACGAGGGGCAGCACGAGGCGTCCTCGGCCCTGGGCATGTCCTCGGGCCAGACGATGCGTCGGATCGTGCTCCCGCAGGCGATGCGGGTGATCATCCCGCCGACCGGCAACGAGACGATCTCGATGCTGAAGACGACGTCGCTGGCCTTCGTGATCGGCTACGCCGAGCTGCTGAGCACCGCCCAGATCATCTACGCCCGCACCTTCCAGACGATCCCGCTGCTGATCGTCGCGAGCATCTGGTACCTGTTCCTCACCTCGATCCTCACCGTGGGCCAGTACTACCTCGAGCGCCGGTTCAAGCGCGGGTCGACCCGCACCCTGCCGCCGACGCCGCTGCAGAAGCTCCGGTGGCGGATCAGCGGCAACGCGCTGAGGGGGGCGAGTTGACGGACCCCACGATCGCAACGGAGCCGACCCGGCCCGGGCCGATGGTGCGGGCGGAGGAGGTGCACAAGAGCTTCGGCCGGGTCGAGGTGCTCAAGGGGATCGACCTCGAAGTGGCGCCTCGCGAGGTGTTCTGCCTCGTCGGGCCGTCGGGGTCGGGCAAGTCCACCTTCCTGCGCTGCATCAACCACCTGGAGAAGGTCGACGCCGGCCGGCTGTCGGTCGACGGTGAGCTGGTCGGCTACCGCCAGGTCGGCGACAAGCTGCACGAGCTGCGAGACCGGGAGGTCTCAACCAAGCGACGCGAGATCGGCATGGTCTTCCAGCGGTTCAACCTCTTCCCGCACATGACCGCGCTCCAGAACGTGATGGAGGCGCCGATCCGGGTGAAGCGGGAGGACAAGGCCGAGGTCCGCGACCGCGCGCAGCAGCTCCTGGTGCGGGTCGGGATGCCGGACAAGGCGAACGTCTACCCGACCCAGCTGTCCGGGCGGCCAGCAGCAGCGGGTGGCGATCGCCCGGGCGCTGGCCATGCGACCCAAGCTCATGCTCTTCGACGAGCCCACGTCGGCGCTGGACCCGGAGCTGGTCGGCGAGGTGCTCGACGTCATGCGCGGCCTGGCCGAGGACGGCATGACCATGATCGTCGTCACGCACGAGATGGGCTTCGCCCGCGAGGTGGGCGACGCGCTGGTCTTCATGGACGGCGGCGTGGTCGTCGAG
The DNA here is from genome assembly GCA_963771835.1 of uncultured Actinomycetota bacterium. Taxonomy (GTDB): domain Bacteria; phylum Actinomycetota; class Actinomycetes; order Prado026; family Prado026; genus CAVQCJ01. The sequence continues at coordinate 584,587 of CAVYVA010000001.1, read as the reverse complement.
GCCGGCCATCCCCGGGAGGTCCTGCTCAACCCGCAGCACGAGCGGACGAAGGCGTTCCTGTCCAAGGTGCTGTGACGGCTCGCTCAGTCGGCGCTGACCGTTTGGTCGGTCCGCATGGACTGATCGGGCGGACTTGGCTGCACACGCGCGGGCTGTGGCCTAGAGTCGCGGCTGCAGGTCCCGGGGGTGGGAAGTCCGTGCACGGCTGAGTGCATGGGCCGTTGCGAAGGAGCTGCCGTGCCCCGAGGCCACGTGGTGGTCCGTGCCCCCCGACCCGACGACACCGACGCTGTCCTGGAGATGTGGGACGAGCTGCGCGGCAAGAGCGGCCGGGGCGGTCCGCTCGCCCCTCCGGCGTCCGAGACCACCTTGCGCCGTCTGCTCGCGGAGGTCGCCGCCGACGACAGCTACCGCGCGGTGGTGGCCGAGGTCGACGACGCCGTCGTCGGGATGGCCTGCTTCATCGGCCGTCCGATGGGCCCGTTCGTCGAGACGACCGTCGTCCAGATCGACTACCTGCACGTGCGGCCCGCCTACCACCGGCGAGGGGCCGGTCGCGCGCTGGTGGCCGCCGCGGCGGCCTTCTGCGAGGAGATCGGCGCCGAGCACGTCGTCGTGAACGTCTTCCCGCGGGTGCGTGAGGCGAACCGCTTCTACGCCAAGCTCGGGTTCTCGCCGATGGTGGTGCGCCGGGTGGCCGCGGTCAGCACGCTGCGCCGCACGCTCGCCCTCGACGGCGCCGAGCACGACCGCCGGGCCGGCATCCTCGCCCGGCGCCGCTCCGCCGCTGGCCCGCACCCGCGCATCCACCACGGCCTGACCCGCGGCGCAGCCGGCGGCTCAGGAACCGGGGACGGCGTCGCGCAGCAGGCAGGTGATCCGGGACGTGCAGACGCGGCGGCCCTGCTCGTCGGTGACCACCACGTCCCAGGTGGCCAGCGTGCGGCCCAGCTGCACCGCCGTCGCCACCCCGGTGACCCGCCCGGACGAGACGGCCCGGTGGTGCGTCGCGTTGATCTCGATGCCGACCGCGATCCGGTCCGCGCCGGCGTGCAGGGCGGACCCGTACGACCCGAGAGTCTCCGCGAGGGCGACCGACGCGCCGCCGTGCAGCAGCCCGTACGGCTGGGTGTTCGCCGCGACCGGGATGGACCCGACGACCCTGTTCGGGGACGCCTCGTGCACCTCCAGCCCCATGTGCTCACCCATCGTCCCCACGCCGATGGCGCGCACGGCGGCCAGGTAGTCGGGGTGCGCCGTCCGGCTCGTCGCGACCTGTCATGGGGCCACCCTAGGATCGGCGCCGTGAGCCCGCCCGTTCCCGGTCCCGCCGCCGCGCCCGACGGCCGTCCCCTGCTGCTCCTGCTCGACGGGCACTCGCTCGCGTACCGGGCCTTCTACGCGCTGCCGGTGGAGAACTTCTCGACCACGACCGGGCAGCCGACCAACGCCGTCTACGGCTTCACCTCGATGCTCATCAACGCCCTCCGGGACGAGCGCCCGACGCATCTCGCGGTGGCGTTCGACCTCGGCCGGAAGACCTTCCGCAGCGAGCAGTACCCGGAGTACAAGGCCAACCGGACGGCCAGCCCGGACGCCTTCAAGGGTCAGGTCAGCCTGACCGAGGACGTGCTGGCGGCCCTGAACGTCCCGGTGGTCACCGCAGAGGGCTTCGAGGCCGACGACGTGATCGCGACGCTGGCGGTGCAGGCGGAGCGCGAAGGCTACCGGGTCAAGATCATCACCGGCGACCGCGACGCGTTCCAGCTGGTCTCCGACGACGTCACGGTGCTGTACCCGCGGCGCGGTGTCTCCGACCTGGCGCTGATCACCCCGGAGGAGGTCCAGGCGCGGTACGGGCTGACGCCGACCCAGTACCCGGACTTCGCCGCCCTGCGCGGCGACCCCAGCGACAACCTGCCGAGCATCCCGGGGGTGGGGGAGAAGACCGCGGCGAAGTGGGTCCGTGACTTCGGGTCGCTGGCGGCCCTGGTCGACCGCGTCGACGAGGTGCCCGGCAAGGCCGGCGACGCGCTGCGCGCGAACCTCGCTTCGGTGGTGCGAAACCGGTCGCTGACCGAGCTGGTCCGAGACGTCGAGCTGCCGGTCGGCCCGCCCGACCTCGCAGTCCGCACCTGGGACCGCGACGCCGTGCACGAGGTGTTCGACGCCCTTCAGTTCCGGGTGCTGCGGGACCGGCTCTACCAGACCCTGGAGGCGGTCGAGCCGGAGTCCGACGAGGGATTCGCCGTCCAGGTGGAGCAGCTCGGCACCGGATCGGTGGCGCTGTGGCTGACCGCGCACGCCGCGGACGGGAGCCGCAGCGGGCTGGCCGTCGAAGGCACCTGGGGCCGCGGCACCGGCGACGTCTCGGCCGTCGCGCTGGCCGCGGCCGACGGCGCGACCGCGTGGCTCGACCCGGCCGCGATCGGGCCCGACGACGAGGCGGCGCTGGCAGCCTGGCTCGGCGACGCCACGCACCCGAAGGCGCTGCACGAGTCCAAGGGCCCCGCGCTTGCGCTCGCCGCCCGTGGGTGGCCGCTGGCCGGGGTGACCAGCGACACCGCGTTGTCGGCGTACCTCGCGCTGCCCGGGCAGCGCACGTTCGACCTGGGCGACCTCACGCTGCGCTTCCTGCACCGCGAGCTGCGCGCGGACGCCGCCGAGGACGGCCAGCTCTCGCTCGACGGCGCCGACGAGGCCGGCGCCGTGGAGGGCCTGGGCGTCCGGGCCAGGGCGGTCCTCGACCTCGCGGACGTCCTGGACGTCGAGCTCGAGACCAAGGGCCAGACCCGGCTGCTGCGCGAGGTGGAGCTGCCCGCTGGTCGGCGTGCTGGCCGGCATGGAGCGGGCCGGCATCGCGGTCGACTCCGAGCACCTCGCGGACCTGCAGAGCCACTTCGCCGGCGAGGTGAAGGCGACGGCGCAGGAGGCGTACGCCGTGGTGGGCCGCGAGTTCAACCTCGGCTCGCCCAAGCAGCTCCAGGCGATCCTGTTCGACGAGCTCGGCCTGCCGAAGACCAAGCGCATCAAGACCGGGTACACCACCGACGCCGACGCGCTGCAGGGCCTGTACGCGCAGACCGAGCACCCGCTGCTCGCGCACCTGCTGCGGCACCGGGACGTCTCCAAGCTGCTCGTCACGGTGGAGGGGTTGCAGAAGTCGGTCGCCGACGACGGCCGCATCCACACGACGTTCAACCAGACCGTGGCGTCCACCGGCCGGCTCTCGTCGACCGACCCGAACCTGCAGAACATCCCGATCCGCACCGAGGAGGGACGCACGATCCGGCAGGCGTTCGTCGTCGGCACCGGCTTCGAGACGCTGCTGACCGCCGACTACAGCCAGGTCGAGATGCGGATCATGGCGCACCTGTCCGGCGACGAGGCGCTGATCGCGGCGTTCGAGTCCGGCGAGGACCTGCACACCACCGTCGCGTCCCGGGTGTTCTCGGTGCCGCCCGACCAGGTCGACCCGGTCCTGCGGGGGCGGATCAAGGCGATGTCGTACGGCCTCGCGTACGGGCTGTCCGCGTACGGCCTCGCCCAGCAGCTCGGCATCGCCCCCGAAGAGGCGCGCGGGCTGATGGACGAGTACTTCACCCGCTTCGGCGGGGTGCGCGACTACCTGGCGTCGGTGGTCGACGAGGCCCGGCGCACCGGCTACACCGAGACGCTGCTGGGTCGGCGGCGGTACCTGCCCGACCTGACCTCGGACAACCGCCAGCGGCGCGAGATGGCCGAGCGGATGGCGCTGAACGCCCCGATCCAGGGCTCGGCCGCGGACATCGTCAAGGTCGCGATGCTGGGCGTGGACCAAGCCCTCGTCGACCAGCACCTGGCGTCGCGGATGCTCCTGCAGGTGCACGACGAGCTCGTGCTCGAGGTGGCCCCCGGCGAGCGCGAGGCCGTCGAGGAGCTGCTGCGCACGCAGATGGCCGCCGCCTACCCGTTGCGCGCGCCGCTCGTCGTCTCGGTGGGCCACGGCCGCACCTGGGACGACGCGGCGCACTGACCGAGGACGGCCGGCGCAGGGTGCGACGGGTCATGGTCGGAGGCGTGAGCGGGGCCGGCAAGAGCACCCTCGCCCGCCAGATCGGCGAACGCCTCGACCTGCCGTACACCGAGATCGATGCGCTGTTCCACGGTCCGGGCTGGCAGCCGCGGCCCTCGTTCGTCGCGGACGTCGACGCTGCCACGGCCGGTGAGGTCTGGGTGGTCGACTCCGACGGCTACGCGCCGGTGCGGGACCTGGTCTGGTCGCGCGCCGACACGCTGGTATGGCTGGACTACGGGCGTCCGCTGGTCATGAGCCGGGTCATCCGGCGGTCCTTCGCCCGTGCGACCTACGACCGGCACCTGTGGAACGGCAACACCGAGGGCTTCCGGGACTGGGCGGACCCCGACCACCCGGTCCGCTGGGCGTGGGCCCAGCACGGCCCCCGCCGGGCCACGATCAGGGCCAGGCTGGCGGACCCGCGGTGGGCCGGGCTGCGGTCGTGCACCTGACCTCGCCCCGCGCGGCCTGGCTCTGGGTCACCGCGTCGCGGCCCGCGCGGTAGCCGGGCATCGCGAGCGCGGTGTCTGCCACACTTCCGCGCATGACGTCAGCCTCCCGCGTCCTGTCCTGTTCCCGGGGCCGCGCCCGGCTGCTCGCCGGGGCCGCCGGCCTCGCGCTCGTGCTGGCGGCGTGCAGCTCGGGCAGCACCCCGACGCCGCCGCAGCGCAGCACCGACAACAACGTGGCGTTCACCAGCTGCGACAAGGTCGCCTGCACCGGCACGCTGGACGGGGCCAAGTACGAGATCGTCATGCCCCAGGCCTGGAACGGCACGCTGCTGATCTACTCGCACGGCTACCGGCAGGCCGCGCCCGGCGCCGCCCGACTTCGCGCCGGTCGAGACCGGCGCCGAGCCCGCACCGGGCTGGAGCGAAGGGCAGGACGACGTCGGCCAGGCCCTGCTGGACCGAGGGTTACGCGATCGCCGGCTCCGCGTACAAGACGAACGGCTGGGCCGTCGAGGACGGCGTCAAGGCCGGCGAGGACCTGCACCAGTTCTTCGTCGACAAGATCGGCAAGCCCAACCGGGTCATCGTGTGGGGCGACTCCCTCGGCGGTCTGATCACCGAGGTGCTCAGCGAGAAGCACCCGGAGTGGGTGGACGGCGCGGTCCCGCTGTGCGGCGTGCTGGCCGGCCCGAACAAGAACCTCGACCTCGCGCTCGACGTCGCGTACGCCATCAAGACGCTGATCTACCCCCAGCTCAAGCTGACCGGCTACGCGTCGTACGACGAGGCGGTGGCGAACTGGGAGGGCGCCGCGAAGGCGATCGTCGCGGCCGGCAAGGACACCGCCAACGGCGTGCCCAAGATCCTCCTGGTCGCGGCCCTCACCGACTCGCCGAACCAGACCGAGACGTACGACGGATCGACGATCGTGTCGCAGGTCGAGGCGTACGCGGAGTCGGTGCTCACCGCGCTCGGCTACGGCACCTTCGGGCGCTACGACATCGAGCAGCGGATGGGCGGCAACCCGTCGCAGAACACCGGCGTCGACTACGCGAGCCGGGTCTCGGCGTCGGAGCGGTCGCTGATCGAGACGGTCAGCCCGGGCTCGACCGACAAGCTGCTCGCCGAGCTGGCGGCCGGCGCCCGGGTCACCGCCGACCAGGCGGCACGGGACAAGCTCGCCGCGACCGGGACGCCGACCGGTGACATCCGGCACCCGACGATGACCATGCACACGAAGTCCGACCCGCTGGTCCTGGTGCAGAACGAGGACCGTCTTCGCCGACGAGGTGCAGGCGAACCCGAAGGCGAACGCCGACCTCGTGCAGCTCTACACCGTGCCGCCGGCCACCTACCCCGAGGACGTCGGCGCACCGTACGGCGCGGGCCACTGCAACTTCACCGCGTGTCCCGGATCGCCGTGGTCGACCTGATGCAGGACTGGGTGCGCAACGGCGTCTACCCGGGCACCGCCGCGATCGCGGCCGCGATGGGCGACTCCAGCGGCTACGCGCGGTCTACCGGCCCGGGCCCTGGCCGGCCGCCAGCTGACCGTCCGTCGGCACGATGTCCCGTCCTGGCGCGGCCGGGCGGCGCCGAAGGGCGAGCAGTTCGATGATGGTGCCGACCAGGACGAAGGTCGCCACGACGATCAGGGCGACGCGGACGACCGAGAGCACCGAGGCATGACCGGTCAGAGAAACGGCGGTCGCCTCCGCGACAACGGCCAGCCAGACGGCCGAGCAGCCCGGTGGTCTTCACGTGCCAGCCGGGTGTACGCCAGCAGCTGCGCCAACGCGAAGGACGAACCCAGCGCCGCGAACAACCACGCGTCTGGTGCCAGCTCCTCGTACGCCGAGCCACCGACGAGTGCGACGACTGTTGTCCCTAGCGCAGCGACAACGACCGTGACCAGCACTCCGGTGGCAGCGACTGCGGCCAGCGATATGCAGGTAGCGCGAGCCCTGCGACGCTGGTCGACCAAACGCGGTAGGGCGATGACGACGACGAACTGCGGTAGCCAGTAGGCGACCTTCGTTATCACGGCCCCCGCGCCGTACACGCCTGCCTCCCGCGCGGAGAGGAAGTGACGGGCGAGCAACAGGTCCAGGTTTGTCAAAACCAGGAGCCCGAGCAACGAGCCAGCGGCGAGGACCAGCTCAGGAGCGCCCCGGGGCCTGGTGGGTCGGACGAGAACAGGCCGGCGATGGCGGTGGCCGCGGCCGCCATCAGCACCGTACCGGCGGCTGTACCGGCCATGGTGGCCGTCGCGGTGCCCCACCCGAGTGCACCGACGAGACCGCCTCCGACCTTGCCGACGGCGACGATCAGGAATACGGCGGACAGCAGCCCGAACCTCTCCACCCCCTGGGCAGCGCCCTGTAACAGCCCGGTCCAGGTCAGCGGCACCATTGTCAGCGCGGTCCAGACCAGGGGTGCGGGAGAATCAAGGTGCAGGAACGACTCCAGCGGCAGGGCCAGCAGGAGGAGCGCGCCGCCGGTGAGCACCGACGCGAGGAGCGCCGAGCCGGTCAGCCCGCGCAGGTCGGCCCGCCCCCGTTGTCCGGCCCGAGCCGCGGCCAGCCTCCGGGTCGTGACCGTCTGCAGGCCGAGCGCGACCACGTAGGCGACGACCACCAGCCCCAGCATCGAAGCCAGCACGCCGAACTCCGCCGGTCCTAGCCGGCGCGAAGCGACCAGGCTGAGGACGTAGCCGAGCACGTTGGCCACGGTCATGGCGGCGGCAACCAACCCGACCGCTGCGTACGAGCGGACCAAGCCGCCCCGTCCCCCACCTCCCTGCGGGCCGCGCGGAGCCGATAGGCACTCCGGTCTCCTCCGTCCATCAGCCGTTCCGATCGTGCGCTGCGGCTTCGTCGCCGAGGTCCTGACCGCCGCTACAGTGCGCGCAGGCGCGCGGCTGCGCCGAGGCTAGCCGCCGCGATGCAGCGAGGAGGTCTCGTCGACGGTGTCCGCCCCCGCTGAGCGGGCCGCCGGGCGGCAGCATCCGGCAGGTGACCGGTGGTTCCGCCGATCCTGGTGGTTGCCTTCGTGGTCGTCACTGATGGCTCTCGCGGTCCTCGCCCCAGTCCTTCGCCCCGGGTACGTCCTCAGCTACGACATGGTCTTCACCCCGCGCCAGCCGCTGGTCCCCGATGCCTTCGGGCTGGGGTCCGCGGCGCCCCGTGCTGTCCCGGTCGACGCGCTCCTGGGTCTGGTGACGACAGTGGTGCCCGGACAGATCGTCCAGAAGGCCGTCCTGGTCGCTACGTTGGTCGCCGCCGGCTGGGGGGCGGGCTGCCTGGTCCACACGCGGTCCGTGCTCGTTCGGTGTGCCGCGGCGTCGTGGTACGTGTGGAATGCCTATGTTGCGGAGCGGCTTGTCATCGGGCACTGGTCCCTGCTGGTCGCGTACGCGGTCTTGCCGTGGGCGGTGCGGCTGGCGCTGGGTGTGCGGCAGGGGCGGGCGGGTGCCTTGGCCGGTCTGGTGGCGTTGTCCGCGCTGGCCGCGATCACACCGGGCGGAGGGCTGCTCGTCCTTCTCACGGTGACGCCGGTGCTGGCGTGGCGGTGTGGGCGCTCTGGTGGGCGCGCGCTGGTCTGGTTCCTCGTCCTCTGGGTGCTGGTGGACGCGCCCGGTGGTTGCCCGGCGTGCTGCACCGGACCGCCGTGGCTACCGGTGGTGGTGGTGTTCCTGAGTTCGCGGCGCGGGCCGATCAACCGTTGGGAACGCTGGGTAGCCTGCTCGGGCTGGGCGGCATCTGGAACGCGCAGGTGGTGCCTGGTAGTCGAGGGCTGCTCACGGCGGCCATCGTCACTCTGGTCGCAGTGGTCACCGCAGCGGTGGGCTGGGGTTCGCTGCGCCGTCGCTGGGGAAGCGCAGCCACCGGCCTGCTACTGGCGGCAGGGCTCGGTCTCGCGCTCGCAACGATGAGTACCTACCTACCGGGGCCCACGGGCTGGCTGGTCGCGCACCTGCCCGGCGGCGGGTTGCTCCGGGACGGACAGCGGCTGGTGGCACCGTGGGCGGTGCTGCTCTCGATCTGTCTGCCCCTCGGAGTGCAGCAGGTGGTCAGGCGTGCACCTGATGTGGCGGCCAGGCGCGCAGCGGTGGCCTTCGCAGTGGCGCTTCCGCTCCTGGCGCTGCCGGACCTGGCATGGGGGGCCGCCGGCCGGTTGGTGCCGGTAACGTACCCGCAGGACTGGGACCAGGTCCGGACCATCTTGTCCACCCGTGGCAACGGTGACGTCTCGGTCCTGTCCTGGCAGGCGTTCCGCCGGTTCCCGTGGAACGGCGACCGTACGGTGCTCGACCCAGCGCCGCGCTACTTGACCGGCGTGACGGTGGTGAGCCGGGACCTCGCCGTCGGGACGGTAACGATCGCCGGTGATGACCCGCGTTCGACCAGCGTTGGTGCCGCGATCGCGACCGGGAGACCGGCGGCCGACACGCTGCCGCCGCTCGGCGTCGGTTGGCTCCTTGTAGAGCACACCTCGCCCGGAACGGTTGACCCCGCCGTCCTTGCCGGTGCCGTGCTGGTCTACGACGGGCCGGACCTGCGGCTCTACCGCCTCGGCACAGCACAGGGATCGGGCTGGCCGAGCAGTACGCCCCTCGTCATGTCCGTAGACGCGGTCGTTCTGGTGCTGGCCGTCGGTGCTGGACTGTTTGCCTGGCGGGTGCGTCGGCGGTCTGGGCCGAATCCCGACCAGGACCGTCCTGCGCTGCTACATTCGACGAGCCCGTCCGGCCGAGAGAGGAACCATGGGAGCGTTCGTAGGCATCATCCTGGCCGCAATCATCGGTGCGGTGCTGGCGGGCGTGGCCGCGGTCACCGTCGTGCAGCTCGGCAGCAGCTCTCGGGCGGTCCAGCCGATCAAGGCGGAGCTCATCGTCTACGGCAACCGCTGACGGCGATTCGGCGAGCTGCGCGGTCAGCGTCCGTCGAGCCGGACCGATTTCACCTCGATGATCTCGACTCCAAGGTCACCCTTCGAGCCGGTTCCGACCGGGTCCACGGCGGATATCGGCGGCAGCCCTTCGGCGGCGCGGTGCAGTACCACCGCGAACGCCTGCGCTGTCTGCGCCCAGGTGAACTGACGGGCGCGGACCTGCGCAGCGGCGCCGAGCCGTCGACTCAGATGCTGGTCCAGCAACACGGTTCGTAGCGCAGCCGTGAACGCACGTGGATCGTCAGGGACGAGCAGCCCGGTCTCCCCGTCGAGCATTGACTCGGCGACACCGCCGGCCGATGCATAGGCGACGGCCGGGCACTCCGTGACTGGCCGCCTCCATGACGGCCAGTCCCCAGCCCTCCTTCAGCGATGGCATGGCGAGCACCCAGGCCGAGCCGAGAAGCGTGCTTGTCGCGCTTCGTCGACGAAGCCGGTGAACTCCACCGCGTCCTCGACACCGAGCCGGCCGCGCCTCGGCCACAAGCTGCCCGGCCCACCATCCGTCCCCGACGACGCTCAGACGCAGACCCGGGATCTCGCGCGCAGGGCCGCCAGCGCTCCGAGCGCGTGCTCGACCCGCTTGTGCGGCACCAGCCGCCCCAGCACGACCATGCACGGGCTCGGGGCGGCGCGGCGGCTCGTCGCCCGGAGCGGCTCGTCGGTGCCGTTGTGCACCACGGCGACTCGTCGCGGTCGACGCCGAGGCCACCAGCTCACGCCGCGTGACCTCGCGAGACGGCGACGTACTGGCAGCGGCGGTAGACCCGCGGCGCCAGCCGCGACTCGACCCACCAGCCGATCCGCGCGCACCGTTCGCCCGTAGACGACGGACCACTGCTCGCGGTGGACGTGGTGCACCAGCACGACGACCGGACGACGGGTCACGAGCCGGCTGAGGAAGGGCACGCCGTTCTGCACGTCGACGACGACGTCGAACGGCGCCGACGACGCCTCAACAGCAGTTGGACCGGCCCTCGGATAGACGCCGAGCTTGCCCCCGCGGCGGCGAAGACGACCCCCCCTCGCACCTCGTCCGCGGGGGCGTTCGCATGTGCGGCGCACAGGACTGTGACCTCGTGCCCGGCCTCGACGAGCGCAGTCGCGACGCTCTCGACGTAGCGCTCGGAGCCGCCACCCTCGGGGTTGGTGGTGTCGCGCCAGTTGAAGAACACCACGTGAAGGGCGATCCCGGGTGCGTGGGCAGCGGGGTGGCTGATAGGGGGATGGTTGCCCTTTCTCGATCTGTCCGGCCCATCGAACGGTAGCCGCCACGGTCGTCGGCGGCGCTTCTAGTCCGAGCCGCTCTGCGCTGTGAGGTAAGGTCCCGGGGTGCTCGCCGCCGGCCACGGACCTGGGCAGGCGCGGCGGGACCTTCGGCGCTCCCTGCGCCTGTTCAGTGCCTTCCGGGTCGAGCAGTCCGACCCCGCGCGCTTCTACCGGACCCTCGCCGACGACTCGGTCCGACAGCTCCTCAGGTTCCTGCCCCTGCAGTCGCACCTGGTGCTCGACGTCGGCGGTGGTCCGGGGTTCTTCCGCGACGCCTTCGAGGCGGTCGGCGCATCGTACGTCGCCCTCGACGCCGATGCCGGAGAGCTGCTGCTCACGGCCGCGCCACACCCACGACGGTGGTGGGCAGCGGGATGCACCTGCCGGTTCGCTCCGCGTCGGTCGACGTCTGCTACTCCTCGAACGTCCTCGAGCACGTGCGCCAGCCCTGGCGGATGGCCGACGAGATGCTGCGCGTGACCCGGCCTGGCGGGTTGGTGTTCCTGTCGTACACGGTCTGGCTAGGGCCGTGGGGCGGCCATGAGACTTCCCCATGGCACTACCTCGGCGGCGCGCGGGCTGCCCGGCGCTACAGCGTCGGCACGGGCATCCGCCGAAGAATGTGTTCGGCCAGTCCTTGTTCGCGGTGTCGGTCGCCGATGGCCTCCGGTGGGCACAGCGCGCGGACGGGGCCGACATCATCGGGGCCATGCCCCGCTACGGCCCTGGATGGGCCGACTGGATCGTCAAAGTGCCGGCGGTCCGCGAGATAGTGACCTGGAACCTGGCCCTCGTCTTGCGCCGTGGAGGTCAGTACGGGTCGTAGGAACCGTGGTGTCCCATCAGCCGGGCGAGCGGGTACAGACGCAGTCGCAGCAGGATCTTCACGACGACATTTCGCACCCACCAAGGCAACTCTCCGAGGATCCTGACACGGTCTCGGAGCGTGGGCGGATCTGCGACGAACCGAGCCAGCGAACCGACTCGGCCCGTGTAGGTCAGTCGCCGCGACGGCACGACGCGTAGCAGGACAGCCAGCGTCACGCCGATCGAAGAGAAGCAGTCGTGGAGCTCCAGCGGCGACCCCCGCTCGAGAAAGTCCATCCAGCGGAGGTCGTCCGAGACCGTCCAGAGGTCGTGCTTTCCGTCGATATAGAGGAACGACACCTGCCCATTCCACCTCGGACGCACACGCGTGCTGTATTCGGGCACCAACCGCACCAGGTCGCGAAGGCCGGCCGAGGCCAGGTTCGCTTCGAACTGGTCCCGGGTGGCGCGCCCGCCGAACATCCGCCCTTCGACGAAAGGGTCGACGGCTACGACGTGCGCACCGGCGAAGCGTGCGGCCGATGCCAGCACGACCGTCGAGCGCCCTTGGTGGCTGCCGATCTCGAGGATGCAACCGCCAGTCGGCACCTGAAGTGCGTCTTCGAAAAGTTGTTCGGCCTGCCCCAGGGTCAGCCAGCCGGGAACGTCCGAGGCATGCTGCCAAGCCTCTGCGAAGCCTTCCGGCTGCAACCGGGTCGTGACCATCTCCTGTCCATCCGCGCCTAGCCGCAACCCTAGCGACCAAGGGTTACCCTCTTGGCGCGATGTCCGAGACCGTTGCCGTTACCAGGTCGGCCTCGAGGCAGGCCGTCAACAGTGCGGCCGAGGGTCGGGGCCGTGAGCCGATCGTCAGCACAGTCGTCTGCCTGGTCCTGGTGGCCCTGAGCTTCGTCCAATCGCCCGGCTTGACGACTTTCGACACCAAGCTGGACCTGACCGTTGACCCTGGTGGCTTTCTCGCGCGGGCTCTGCACCTGTGGGAGCCCCTGGGCAGCTCGGGTGAGCTGCAGAACCAAGCCTACGGGTACCTCTTTCCGATCGGCCCGTTCTTCTGGGCCGGTCACGCAGTCGGCCTGGCCCCGTGGGTCGTCCAGCGACTGTGGTGCGCGCTGCTTCTTGTCGCTGCATATCTGGGCATGCGGCTATTGGCCAGGAGTTTGGGTCTGGCACCCGGCCTGCCTCTCGTGGCGGCAGGTCTGACCTGGTCGCTGTCGCCGCGGATGGCTACGGTCATCGGCCCGATCTCGGCCGAGGCGCTCCCCCTCGCTGTGCTGCCCTTCATCCTGTGGCCGCTCGTCAGCCCCGCGAGGTTCGGGTCACCGAGACGAGCGGCGGCTGCTTCCGCGGCCTTCTCGCTCCTTCTCGGCGGCGCCAACGCGGCATTGACCCTGACCGCCCTCGCCGTTCCTGCGTCGTGGTTGGTGGCTGGACCTCGAACCAGCTGGACCCGTTCTCTGGCTGCGTGGTGGGCTGGCCTGACCGTACTTGCACAGCTGTGGTGGGCCGGCCCGCTGATCGTCCTGGGGAGGTACTCGCCGAACTTCTTGGACTACATCGAGCCTGCGTCGACGACGACTTCAGCCGGCGCTCCGTTCCAGGCACTGCGAGGCGCGAGCGACTGGGTCGGCTACTACGCGGACTCCGTCGGTCCTTGGTGGCCGAGCGGGTACGCGGTGGCCCGATGGCCCGTGCTCGTCCTGACCACCGGGCTGGTGGCCGCTGCCGGGTTGGCGGGCCTGTGCCTCGCGCGTCGCGCACAGCAGCGCTTCCTGCTACTCGCATTGTGCTTGGGTCTTGTTGCCGTCTCGGCCGGCCATGGCGGGGTGGCCGCTGCCCCCTTCGCCGTCCAGGTGCAGTCGCTTCTCGACGGCGTGCTCGTCCCGTTCAGGAACGTGCACAAGTTCGACCCCTTGGTGCGGCTGCCGATCAGCGTGGGCGTCGGCGTGGTCGTCGCCAGGCTGGGTCGGATCCGTTCTCGTCCGTCGCTCCACTTGGCCAGGCCCACGGTGGCACTCGTGATGGTGATCGCGGTTCTGGCGATGGTGGTCCCTGCGGCGGCGGTAGGCCTGCGTCCAGGTCCTGGATGGACGAGCATTCCGCCGGCCTGGCAACTGGCCGCAGCTTGGCTGCAGACGCAGTCGGCGACGGGTCGGGCTCTGCTCGAGCCGGCATCCGGGTTCGGGCTCTACACGTGGGGGCGGACGGTCGATGAGCCGCTGCAGCCGCTGGCCAAGAGCCCGTGGAACGTCCTGTCTCAGTCACCTCTTGGTTCCGAGGGCGAAACCCTCGTCCTGCAGTCCGTGGAGCAGGCCCTGGGGGACGGCCGAGGGTCGAGCCAGCTTGGGCCCTTCCTGGCGAGGGAAGGCGTGCAGTTCGTCATTGTTCGCAACGATCTGGACGTCTACCGAGCCGGGGCCACGAGGCTGTCGCGGTTGCACCAGGCCATCGGTGCTTCTCGGGGGCTGTCACTCGCGGCGACGTTCGGAGGTCAGGTCGCGGCCGGAGCCACTGACGAGTCGGCCTCGGTCGACTTCGGTACTGAGTCGGTGTCCTACCCCGAGATCGAGATCTACCGGGTCGACAACCTCGTCGCTCCGGTCCGGGTCGTGCTGGCGGACTCAGCGGTCGGCCTGAGCGGGGGCCCGGACTCGCTGCTGCCCGCGATGGAGCAGGGAGTCCTCGCAGCCGACGCTCCGACCGTGCTCGCCGGCGACCCATGGTCATCGCTCGTCGCCAGCCAGGTGATCGCGGACGGCAACCGCCGCCGGGAGCGCGACTTCGGAAGGGTCACGCGCAACCAAGGGCCGACCCTGACGCCGACGACCCCGTGGGCGCAGTCCCGGCGCGCGCACATGATCTCGGCCATCCCCGGACTCCAGCACCAGACCGTCACCCGATACGCGGGCATCTCGGACGTGGTCGCGTCTTCCTCGGCTGCGTCGCCGGGGGGACTCGGGCCCACCCAGCTCCAGGAGGCTCCGTTCGCGGCCGTCGACTCAGATCCGGGCACCGTCTGGCGATCTGCCCCCTTCGCGCCGGCCCTGGGTCAGTGGATCGAGCTCAGATTTCCCCGGCCGACTGCCTTGACGACTCTGAACGTTGCCTTTGACGACAACCCCCTGGTCGGTCCTGTCGTCACGGGTGTCAAGGTCGAGACAGACGCCGGGTCTGCGACGCTGGCGGTGCGGCCCGACGGGCAGCCGCAAACCTTGCATGCGCCGACTGGGATGACGACGAGGCTCCGCCTGGTGATCTCGGCGGTGTCCGGCAGGTCGGACAGCGGGCCTGTCGGGATCCGGGACTTGACGCTGCAGGGAGTGGCCGTCGAGCGGACCTTGGTGCTTCCGTCGGATGCCCAGCCCGGCGTCCCGGCGTCGATCGCGCTGACCCGAGGTCGAGACGACGCCCCGGCCTGCGAGGTGGTCGCCGAGTTGGTTCGCTGCGACCCCGACCTGCGCGTTCACGGCGAAGAGGCCTCCGGTCTCGATCGGGCAGTTGACGTCCCGGTCGCGGGGGTCTTCCGGATCGCCGGGACGGTCACCCCTGCCGACGGCCGCGCAGCAGCGGCCCTGCTGGAGCCCTTGGGTGCCGGGGTTGTTGTCGATGCGAGCAGCTGGCTGGAAAGTGACCCGGCTGTGGCGCCCGGCGCGGCATTCGACAGTCGTCTGGATACTGCCTGGGTCGCCGGCCAGTTCGACCCGGCGCCGACGCTGTCCTGGCTTGGGGCCCGCCCAGGACCTTGACCTCCATCGGCTACGTGGCCTCGGCCTTTCCGGTCGCGTCCCGTCCAGCCGTCATGGACCTGTCCTCACCGGACGGGAATCGACGCGTCGTGGTGACAGCCGGGGCTGTCAGCCGATTCGAGCCGCTGCGTACGAACCACCTCGTCATCACTTTTCCGCGCGAGCTGCCCACGGAGAACCTCGAGCGGCGGACCGGGCGGTCGGACGAGGCGCCCATCGGCGTCGCCGAGCTGATGCTGCCGGCACTGAAGGATCTGTCCTACTCACCGGACCCGTCGGCGGCCACCGGTGCGGCCTGCGGACTGGGACCCCGGCTGATCGTCGACGGGCGCGAGATTCCGACCGCGGTCGTCGGAACTGTCGCAGACGTGCTGCGTTCCGCGTCGCTGAGCTGGGTCACTTGCGGTTCACCTGGTCTGCTCCTCGACGCCGGCCCCCATCGGATCCAGGCATTGTCATCTACCGCCTTCGTCCCCCAGTCGCTCTCCTTCCGTCCGGCGACCGACGATCGCCCAGTCATCAACCGGCCGGTGCGGGTGGGCTCCTGGGGCTCGGTCGATCGCGACTTCACGGTCGGGGCCGGCGGCAGATCGTTGATCGTCGTCCCCGAGAACTTCAACAAGGGCTGGAGCGCGCACATCGGCGGGCGGCTCCTGCAGCCGGCCCGTGTCGACGGGTGGCAGCAGGCCTGGCTGTTGCCGGCGGGTGTGGGAGGGCAGGTGACGCTCACCTACATGCCCGACAGGTTGTATCGACAGGCGTTGTTCGTGGGTTCGCTCGTGGCGCTGAGCCCGTTCGTCCTGCTGCTCCTCGGCCGCCGCCGGCGGCTCGCCGGACCACAGGTGCGTCGTGCCGGTTTCCCGGGTGCGCGGGGGACCGCACTGATCGCCTGTGGGGCCCTGGTCGTGGTGGGCGGACTGCTCTGCGTGCCCGGACTCGCCGTGGCAGCCGCTCTGCTGCGCGCGCGGCTCGCATGGTTGTCAGGCGTCGCCCTCGTCGCCACCTCTCTCGCTACCCTCGTCGCGGTCTGGTCCGAGCTGACGGGGAAAGGCACTTCCGGGGGAGACGGTGTACTTGCGCAGGTTTCTGTCCTGATCGCGGTCGCCGTGCTGGTGGCGGCCTCGACACGCCGGCCGCGGGGCGGGCCCGACTCCGATGCCGAGCGGGATGGTCCCGGTCAGTCGGCGACCGGTCCGGAATCGCGGATCGGTCGGGCGAAGTAGCGCCGGTACTCCCAGTGACCACCGTACGACCGGTCCTCTCGGGACGCGACCACCTCGAGTCCCGCGTCGGCGAGCAGTCGCTGCACGAGGACCTCCGGCATGGCCGTCATGAGCATCGGGGCGGGGTACCCGAGCAGCTTGACCTGCGCCCAGCCCAGAGCTGACTGCGGCAGAAGACGGAAGGCCAACCCCTTGACCGAGCGCGTCGGTCTGCTGCTCACCTGGATGACAGCAACCCCGTGTGGTCTGAGAACGCGACCGAACTCGACGAGATAGCCCGACGCGAGCTCGACCGGGAGATGTTGCAGGACGAGGCTGGAGTAGACGAGGTCCATCGACCGGTCCGGGATCGGTTGAAGGTCCCTGCGCTCGTTGAGTACATACCGACACCTCGATCCACCCGGCTGCTCAACGGCGAGCTCCTCGGCTCTGTCGATCATCGGCCGGGAGACGTCCACGCCTGTCACGCTGGCGAAGTGGTCGGCCAGGGCGAGCGACAGCCTGCCGACACCGCACCCGAAGTCCAGTGCATTCTCAGCACCGGGATTCAGCCCTATCTCCTCGAGCGTGGACAGGCTTCCAGACACCTCGGCCCGGCCGGTCTCCAGGAAGTCCTCGAGATCCCAGCCGCCGTGCCGGGTGCCCGGTGCCACGTAGACCGCCCAGAGGGGATCGTCGGCGCCCAGGCGGCGCCAGTGCTCCTGCAACGTGCTGAAGTCCATCCGGGACGTCCTCGCATCTGGATGCCGATGACACTCGCGAACAAGTTCCGGGCCTCATTGTCACGCGGCAGGGCCAACCGAGGCGCTACCGTCGAGCGCCGGCACGTCGCCGGACGCGATGCCTCGATCAGGTGGGTGAGATGCGAAGGACCGTCGGCTGTCTCTTGGTGGGACTGGGCGCGTTCCTGCTCGTCCTCGCGCCACTATGCCGCTGGTACGTCTACCCGCGGGTCGCGGTCGCGCCACTGGGCTGCGACACCACCTCGGCGATCTGCCAGGACCGGGTCAACCTGTCGCCCGTCCGCGGGCACCGCCACCACGCTGTTCGACCCGGCCACCCTGACAGATCCGCACCAACGTCGCGCTGGTCGGCCAGGAGCGGGTCCGCGCCGACGTCGACGCCAGCACCGGGCCGGACAACCGCACGGTGTACGACGAGTCGCAGACGGTCTCGGACTCGACCGGCACGCTGGTCAACGCGACGACCATGCGCATCCCGTTCGACGGCCACACCTCGCAGATGATCAACTGCTGCGGCGCCAACGCGGACGGTGCGCCGATCACCGACTTCAGCGGCATCAACCCGCTGAAGTTCGGCTTCGGGACCGAGCAGAAGACCTACCAGTACTTCGACAAGACCCTGAACAAGGCCACCGCGATGGACTTCAAGGACGTCGAGACCATCGACGGCGTCTAGTGCTACAAGTTCGTCCAGGTCATCGCCGCCGACGCAGATCGGCACCCTCGAGGTGCCGGGCAGCCTGGTCGGGTCCGCGCGACCCGTCGGTCCAGGCGCCCGAGTTCTACGCCAACACCCGGACGGTCTGGGTCGAGCCCACCACCGGCGTCATCGTCAAGGGCGTCGAGGTGCAGAAGCAGACGCTGCGCGGGGCGGACGGCATCGACAAGCTCACCCTCATCGAGGCCACGATCGGCTTCACCCCGGACAACGTCCGTCTCTCGGCACAGGCGGCGGCCGACGGCAAGTCCCAGCTGGGGCTGGTCACAGACCGTCATCCCGATCGTCGGCCTGGCCGGCGGCCTGCTGCTGATCGCGCTGGGCCTCTACCTCGTCGTCGGCGCCCGGCGCGAGACGCCGATGCCGCCGGCGGCGGGGGGCCATGCCGCCCGCGAGCCGCAGCCGACCGCCTGAGTCCGCACCGGGCTGCCCCGGTCTCGCCGATTGACCGGCGGTCGCGGGCGGCGCGGGGGTACTCTCCGCGCCATGGCGAAGCTGGACAGTGACCGGACCCCGACGGTGGCCGAGGCGGACTGGACCGACGTGCTGGCGGAGGTCCCGCTCTTCTCCGGACTGTCGCCCCGGCACGTGCGCAACCTCGCCAAGCTGGCCAAGATCCAACGGTTGCCGGCCTATACCAAGATCGTCCGAGAGGGCGCGACCGGCGACTCGTTCATCCTGATGCTCGAGGGGACCGCCGTCGTGCGCCCACCCGGCAAGAGGCCGGTCACGCTCGGTGCCGGCGACTTCTTCGGTGAGCTGGCGCTGCTCGACGACGCGCCGCGGTCCGCCACGATCGAGGCCCAGGACGACGTGGTGGTCGCGCGTATCGGACGCAAGGACTTCATCCGGCTGCTCGCCGACGAACCGAAGGTGTCGCTCGTGCTGCTCCGGACGCTGGCGGCCCGCCTCCGTGCCAGCGAGAAGACCCCGCAGCACTGACGGCCGGCCCCGCCGATCCGAGCGTGCGCGACCCGGGTCAGCGCCGCTGCGAGACGAAGACCGCCGTCCCGGGCAGCAGCCGACCGCGCAGCGGCGACCAGCCGCCCCACACCTGGTCGTTCGGCCGGCCGCCGGCCACTGCGGCTCGACCACGTCCAGCAGCTCGAACCCGGCGGCGACCAGGCCGCGGACATGGTCCCCGAGCGTGCGGTGGTGCTCGACGTACGTGACCCGCCCGTCGCCGTCGGACTCCAGGTACGGGCTGCGGTCGAAGTAGGGGTACTTGGCGACCAGGCCGTCCGGTCCCGGCACGTCCGGGAAGGCCCACCGGACCGGGTGCGGCACCGAGAACACCCAGCGGCCGCGCGGCCGCAGCACCCTGGCCACCTCCCGGTGCGCCGCCCCCAGGTCGGCCACGAAGGGCAGCGCCCCGTAGGCCGAGCAGGCCAGGTCGAACGACCCGTCGGCGAACGGGAGGGCGACCGCGTCCGCCTGGACGGCGGGGACCGGCACGCCGGTCCGGCGGTCGGCGGCCGCCGCCTGGCGCCAGCTGGCCGCCGGACAGGTCCACCGCCACCGGCCGGGCCCCCTCGGTCCGCAGCCAGCGCGAGCACTGGGCCGCACCGGCGCCCACCTCGAGCACCCGCCGGCCATCGACCGCCTCCCAGCAGGCCGGCGTCCCGCCTCGTCCAGGCCCTCCGGGCCCCAGACGAACCGGGAGTCGCCCAGGAACTCGCCGTGCTCGGCCTGGTAGCCCGCCGCGTGGGCGTCCCACCAGGCCCGGGCGGCCCGCCGGGACTGCTCCGGGCCCACCGTGCCGCCGCGGCCGGCCTCGATTGACCCTGTCACCTGCGCAAACGTAGACTTCCCGGGCGTTGTGGGCCTGCGCGACCTCGGACGGAGCAGGCCGCGCCGGATGCTGTCCCCCCACGTCGTCGGGCGTCCCCCCGGATGCCAGACGACGCAGGTCCAGGCACACTCCACGGGTCCGCCGCGCACCCGCTCGATCCCTGTCAACCTTCGGAGCCCCTACTCTCATGACCGCCAGCACGATCAGCACGTCCGACCCGGCCGCAGCGGCCGCAGCGCCCGCCGGGCCCAGCAAGCAGATCGCCGTCAACGACATCGGCTCGGCCGACGACTTCATGGCGGCCATCGACGAGACCATCAAGTACTTCAACGACGGCGACATCGTCGAGGGCGTGATCGTCAAGGTCGACCGCGACGAGGTCCTGCTCGACATCGGCTACAAGACCGAGGGCGTCATCCCCTCCCGCGAGCTGTCGATCAAGCACGACGTCGACCCCAACGACGTCGTCAAGGTCGGCGACGAGATCGAGGCCCTGGTCCTCCAGAAGGAGGACAAGGAGGGCCGGCTGATCCTGTCCAAGAAGCGCGCCCAGTACGAGCGCGCCTGGGGCACGATCGAGAAGATCAAGGAAGAGGACGGCGTCGTCACCGGCTCGGTCATCGAGGTGGTCAAGGGCGGCCTCATCCTCGACATCGGCCTGCGCGGCTTCCTGCCCGCCTCCCTGGTCGAGATGCGCCGGGTCCGCGACCTGCAGCCGTACGTCGGCAAGGAGCTCGAGGCGAAGATCATCGAGCTGGACAAGAACCGCAACAACGTGGTCCTGTCCCGCCGCGCGTGGCTCGAGCAGACCCAGTCCGAGGTGCGCCAGACGTTCCTCACCACGCTGCAGAAGGGCCAGGTCCGGTCCGGCGTCGTGTCCTCGATCGTCAACTTCGGCGCGTTCGTGGACCTGGGCGGGGTGGACGGCCTCGTGCACGTGTCCGAGCTGTCCTGGAAGCACATCGACCACCCCTCCGAGGTGGTCGAGGTCGGCCAGGAGGTCACCGTCGAGGTGCTCGACGTCGACATGGACCGCGAGCGCGTCTCGCTGTCGCTCAAGGCGACGCAGGAGGACCCCTGGCAGCAGTTCGCCCGGACGCACCAGATCGGCCAGGTCGTGCCCGGCAAGGTCACGAAGCTGGTGCCGTTCGGCGCGTTCGTCCGGGTGGACGAGGGCATCGAGGGCCTGGTGCACATCTCCGAGCTCGCCGAGCGGCACGTGGAGATCCCCGAGCAGGTCGTCCAGGTCGGCGACGAGATCTTCGTCAAGGTGATCGACATCGACCTCGAGCGGCGCCGCATCAGCCTGTCCCTCAAGCAGGCCAACGAGGGCACGATCGGCGAAGCCGTCGGCGACGCCTTCGACCCCACGCTGTACGGCATGCCGGCCACCTACGACGAGGCCGGCCAGTACGTCTACCCGGACGGCTTCGACCCGGAGACCGGCGAGTGGCTCGAGGGGTACGACACCCAGCGCGAGGCCTGGGAGCGGCAGTACGCCGAGGCCCAGACCCGCTTCGAGGCGCACAAGAAGCAGGTGGACGAGGCCCGCAAGGCCGACGCCGAGGCGGTGGCCGAGACGCCGGCCACGTACACCTCGACGCCGGAGGAGCCCGAGGGCGAGGTGGCCGGGACGCTGGCCTCCGACGAGGCCCTCGCC
This sequence comes from uncultured Actinomycetota bacterium, assembly GCA_963771835.1. Classification (GTDB taxonomy): domain Bacteria; phylum Actinomycetota; class Actinomycetes; order Prado026; family Prado026; genus CAVQCJ01. Next base: position 563,149 of record CAVYVA010000001.1, on the reverse strand, counting down.
GCCCTGCGCGAGAAGCTCACCGGCGAGTCCTGACCCGCCGCTGCACCCACTCTGCCGAGCGAGTGGTCGCCAGGAGGCGGTCGATGACCCCTTCCAGCGACCGTTCGCTCGGCAGAGTCGGTTCTGGTCGTTACTGGCCGAGGTAGGCGGGGTCGTGGCCCCAGGTCACCCAGGCGGACTGCGAGGCGGTCGAGGTGTTGTAGCTGAACGAGCACTTCGCGCTGATGTTCACGCCGGTCCACTGGATCACGGCCTTGAACTGCCCGTAGCCGGTCGACTTGAACAGGGTCTCGGCGTCCTTCAGCCACTGCGCCTTCTGGCCGGGCGCGCCCTCGACCGAGCCGTACTCCATGACGTAGAGGCCCTTGGTCGAGTGTGCGTTGCCGAAGGCCTTGAGGCCGGCGACCAGGCTGGCCATCGACGTCCAGGGCTGGTTCTTGCACGACGCCCAGTTGTAGACGTCGGCGCCGATGCCGTCGACGTAGGCGTCGCCCGGGTAGTAGTTGTTCACGCTCTGCGCGTCCGTGCGGGTGAACCCGTACCCGGTGAAGGTGGCGATGTACTTCGCGTTGGTGACGCCGCCGCCGCGCAGCACGGTGACGAACTTGCGCCACGCCGCGGCGAACTGCGGGCCGGTGCCCATCGCCTGGCTGCCCGAGGCCTCGGGCTCGTGGTTGAAGGTGATGTACACGGGCGCCTTGAAGGTCTTGATCTGCGACGCGATGCTGAGCATCTCCTGGTACAGCTGGCTGCCGACCGGGGCGGCCGCGATCGAGGCGAACGAGATCTTGGCGCCGCTCGTGCGCTCGGCCTTGATGCTGAGGAACAGCGTGTGCCCGGTGTCGCGCATCCAGGTGGGCTGCGACCCGAACAGGACCCCGTCCCACGGCTTGTAGTCGCGGATGCCCTCGACGTGCCGGCCCTGCACCTTCTCGGCCGCCAGCACCTGGGTCTGGTTCGCGGCGGCGACCCCGAAGATGATCGGGCTGGAGACCGTGGCGGCCTGGCCGGTTCCCTGGCTTGCGGTCCCGAAGGCCGCGGCTGCAGCCAGCAGGAACGACGCGGACACGAGCAAGGTCTTGCGGGCGGGCGACATCAATAGACTCCTGATGATCCGGGTCCGACGCGGCTCCCGCGTACTCCCCGGGTCGCCCGCCCATCGTCAGACCGCACGGCTGGACTTGGTCACAGGACGATAACTGAGCGTCGGCGAGGGGAGCCAATCGGGTGACGGACTGCGTGTCGTGATCAAGGTCGCGCTCACTGGAGGGATCGGCAGCGGGAAGTCCGAGGTCGAGCGTCTGCTGGCCGAACGGGGCGCCGCGGTCGTCGATGCCGACCGGCTGGCGCGGGAGGTCGTCGCCCCCGGCACCCCCGGTCTGGACGCCGTGCTGACCGAGTTCGGCGCGGCCGTGCGGGCCACGGACGGGAGCCTGGACCGGGCCGCCCTGGCGGCCATCGTGTTCGCCGACGCCGCGGCCCTGCGGCGGCTGGAGGCGATCGTGCACCCGCTGGTGGCGGCCCGGGCGGCGGCGCTGGTCGCGCAGGCGCAGGCGCAGGGCGTGCCCGGTGGTCGTCTACAGCGTCCCGCTGCTGGTCGAGAACGGCCTCGCGGACGACCACGACCTGGTCGTGGTGGTGGACGCCGCCGACGACGTGCGGCTGGACCGGCTGGTCCGCCTCCGCGGGATGGCCGAGGCGGACGCCAGGGCCCGGATGGCCGCCCAGGCGAGCCGGGAGCAGCGGCTGGCCGCGGCCGACGTCGTGATCGGCAACGACGGCACCCCGGCCGAGCTGGCCGAGCGGGTGGACGCCGTCTGGCGGGAGCTCAGCGCACGGGGGTGAGGTAGGCCGCCGACGTGGTCGCGTCGGTGATCATCAGCGCGACGGCGACGATGACGAGGATCACGACGGCCAGCCCGGCCGGCACCAGCCAGCGCGCGTTGCCGTAGCGCACCCGGTGACGTCCGCGAGGGCGCAGGCTCCGTGTCCTCCGGTGCCGGGCGCGCTCGTTGCGCTGACTCCGCTCGTGCACCGGCTCATGCTCCCACGCCGAGCGGCGAGGCGAGGAGCCGTTCTCCGGCGACGACCCGAGCGCGAGCATGGACAGGGCGGAGCTGTCGGGGGCGGACCGTACGGTAGGGGTATGCGTCCGGTCACCGATCTCGAGCGGCGGGTCTCCCCGTTCACCGTCGTCAGCGACTTCTCGCCGTCCGGCGACCAGCCGCAGGCCATCGACGAGCTCGAGCAGCGGGTCCGGGCCGGCGAGCCCGACATCGTCCTGCTCGGCGCCACCGGCACCGGCAAGTCCGCCACGACCGCCTGGCTGGTCGAGCGGCTGCAGCGGCCCACCCTGGTCATCGCCCCGAACAAGACCCTGGCGGCCCAGCTGGCCACCGAGTTCCGCGAGCTGCTCCCGCACAACGCCGTCGAGTACTTCGTGAGCTACTACGACTACTACCAGCCCGAGGCGTACATCCCGCAGACGGACACCTACATCGAGAAGGACTCCTCGATCAACGACGAGGTGGAGCGGCTGCGGCACTCGGCGACCAACAGCCTGCTGACCCGCCGGGACGTCGTCGTGGTCGCCTCGGTGTCGTGCATCTACGGCCTGGGCACCCCGCAGGAGTACGTCGACCGGATGGTGCCGCTGAAGGTCGGCGACACCCTGGAGCGCGACCAGCTGCTCCGCCGGTTCGTCGACATCCAGTACACCCGCAACGACCTGGCGTTCACCCGGGGCACGTTCCGGGTCCGCGGCGACACCATCGAGATCTTCCCGGTGTACGAGCAGCTCGCGGTGCGCATCGAGATGTTCGGCGACACGATCGACCGGCTGATGACGCTGCACCCGCTGACCGGCGAGGTGGTCACCGAGGACGAGTCGCTGTACGTCTTCCCGGCGTCGCACTACGTCGCGGGGCCGGAGCGGATGGAGCGGGCCATCGCCGGCATCGAGCTGGAGCTGGTCGACCGGCTGGCCGAGCTCGAGCGGCAGGGACACCTGCTGGAGGCGCAGCGGCTGCGCATGCGCACGACGTACGACCTGGAGATGATGCGCCAGGTCGGGTCCTGCTCCGGCATCGAGAACTACAGCCGGCACATCGACGGCCGGGCGCCGGGAAGCTCGCCGAACACGCTGCTCGACTACTTCCCGGAGGACTTCCTGCTCGTCATCGACGAGTCGCACGTGACCGTCCCGCAGATCGGCGCCATGTACGAGGGCGACATGTCGCGCAAGCGGGTGCTGGTCGAGCACGGCTTCCGGCTGCCGAGCGCGATCGACAACCGCCCGCTGCGGTGGGAGGAGTTCGTCGAGCGGATCGGCCAGACGGTGTACCTGTCGGCGACCCCCGGGCCGTACGAGCTGGGTCGCGGCAAGGGTGTGGTGGAGCAGATCATCCGGCCGACCGGGCTGATCGACCCGGAGGTGGTCGTGAAGCCGACCAAGGGTCAGATCGACGACCTCGTGCACGAGATCAGGGAGCGGGCCGAGCGTGGCGAGCGGGTGCTGGTCACCACGTTGACGAAGAAGATGTCCGAGGACCTCACCGACTACCTCCTCGAGCTGGGCATCCGCGTCCGCTACCTGCACTCCGAGGTGGACACGCTGCGCCGGGTCGAGCTGCTGCGCGAGCTGCGCAGCGGCGAGTTCGACGTGCTGGTGGGGATCAACCTGCTGCGCGAGGGCCTCGACCTCCCGGAGGTGTCGCTGGTCTCGATCCTCGACGCCGACAAGGAGGGCTTCCTCCGCTCCGCGACATCGCTGATCCAGACCATCGGGCGGGCCGCCCGCAACGTGTCCGGCCAGGTGCACATGTACGCGGACAAGGTCACGCCGTCGATGGCGCAGGCGATCGAGGAGACGAACCGGCGCCGGGCCAAGCAGGTCGCGTACAACACCGAGCGCGGGCTCGACCCGCAGCCGCTGCGCAAGCGGATCACCGACATCACCGAGCTGATCGCCCGCGAGGACGCCGACACCGAGCAGCTGCTCGGCGGCTCCGGCCGGCAGCAGAGCCGGGGCAAGGCGCCCGTCCCCGGCCTGCGCTCGCGTACCGGCACGGACGGGGTCGGCCGGCACGCCGCCGACCTGGCCGGCATGCCGCGCTCGGCCCTCGCCGACCTCATCCAGCAGCTGAGCGACCAGATGCACGCGGCGGCCGCCGAGCTGCAGTTCGAGCTCGCGGCCCGGCTGCGCGACGAGATCGGCGAGCTCAAGAAGGAGCTCCGCGGGATGGACGCCGCCGGCGTGCGGTGAGCTGGGCTCAGCCCGCGTTCTCGTCGGCCTGCAGGACGCCCAGCAGGTTCCCGTCCGGATCGGTCACGTAGGCCAGCCAGCCGACGCCCGGCACCGCCATCCGGGGCAGCGCCTCGGTGGCGCCGGCTTCGTACGCCGCGGTCAGCGTCGCGTCCAGGTCCTCGACATCCACGGTGACCACGAAGGCGTTGACCGGCGCGCCCGGCTCCGGTCGCGGCCCGCGCCGGGGGAGCAGGGCGCCGTTGATGCCGGGGCTGTCCTGGCCGGTGTCGGCGAGCCAGTAGGCCTCCTCGCCCCACCGGGTGACCGTCCAGCCGAACACGGTCTGGTAGAACGCGACGAGCGACTGCGGGTCGCTGCCGTGGATCTCGAAGTGGACCGGCCGTCCCACGGGGCTCACCAGCCCCGCTCGGCCCACTCGGCCAGGTGCGGTCGCTCCACGCCGAGGGTGGTGTCGTCGCCGTGCCCCGGGTACACCCAGGTCTCGTCGGGCAGCGTGCCGAAGATCTTCTCGGTCACCCCGGCGAGCAGCGAGCCGAAGTCCTCGGGGTTGGTGGTGCGACCCACGCCGCCGGGGAACAGGCAGTCGCCGGTGAAGACGTGCGGGAACCCCTCCGGGTCGTCGTAGACCAGTGCCACGCTCCCCGGCGTGTGGCCGACGAGGTGGATCGCGGTCAGCTCGATGGCCCCGAACCGCAGCCGGTCGCCGTCCTCGAGGAACACGTCCGTCTCGACCGGGATCTCGGGGGCGTCCAGCGGGTGGGCGAAGGTCCGGGCCCCGGTCGCCTTGACGACGTCGGCCAGCGCCTGCCAGTGGTCGCCGTGCCGGTGGGTGGTGACCACCCCGACCAGGCCGTCCGGACCCACCAGGTCCAGCAGCCGGTCGGGCTCGTTCGCTGCGTCGACCAGGAGCTGCTCGCCGGTCACCCGGCAGCGCAGGAGGTAGGCCTCGTTGTCCATCGGCCCGACGCTGATCTTGGAGACGATCAGCTGGGTGAGCTCCCGCACGTCGGCGGGGCCGCCGGGCCGCACCTTCCCGGTGTACGCCATCGTCAGCTCCCTGTAGGTCGCGGTCCGGCCGCCGCGGCGGTGGCCATGGGGCCGACCGTACGACCTGAGCGCCCCCGGTCTCCAGCCGGGTCGAACGCGCCCGGTCGCGGACGCCCGGTCGGCCGGGAAGAATGTGTCGGAGGCGCCGGTTAGCCTGGCGGCCTCCCGACCAGCGTGCCCCGAACGACCCGCCCCGAGACCGCAGAGCATCCGAGAACCCGACCCGAGGAACCCACCCGTGGCCGACCGCCTCATCGTGCGTGGCGCACGCGAGCACAACCTGAAGGACGTCTCGCTCGACCTGCCCCGCGACGCGTTGATCGTCTTCACCGGGCTGTCCGGGTCGGGCAAGTCCAGCCTCGCGTTCGACACGATCTTCGCCGAGGGCCAGCGCCGGTACGTGGAGAGCCTGTCGGCCTACGCCCGCCAGTTCCTCGGCCAGATGGACAAGCCGGACGTCGACTTCATCGAAGGCCTGTCGCCGGCGGTCTCGATCGACCAGAAGTCCACGTCGCGGAACCCGCGCTCGACCGTCGGCACGATCACCGAGGTGTACGACTACCTGCGGCTGCTGTTCGCCCGCATCGGCAAGCCGCACTGCCCGGTCTGCGGCAAGCCGATCGCGCGCCAGACCCCGCAGCAGATCGTCGACCGGGTCCTCGAGCTCGAGGAGGGCGCCCGCTTCCAGGTGCTCGCGCCGGTCGTGCGCGCCCGCAAGGGGGAGTACGGCGAGCTGTTCCGGGAGCTGCAGACCAAGGGCTACAGCCGGGCCCGGGTCGACGGCGTCGTCGTGTCGCTGGCCGAGCCGCCGCGGCTGAAGAAGCAGGAGAAGCACACGATCGAGGTGGTGGTCGACCGGTTGCAGGTCAAGCAGTCGGCCCGTCGCCGCCTGACCGACTCGACCGAGACCGCGCTCGGGCTGTCCGGGGGCCTGGTGGTGCTCGACTTCGTCGACCTGCCCGAGGACGACCCGCACCGCGAGCGGACGTTCTCCGAGCACCTCGCCTGCCTGGACGACGACCTCAGCTTCGAGGAGCTGGAGCCGCGCTCGTTCTCGTTCAACAGCCCGTTCGGCGCCTGCCCGACCTGCACCGGGCTCGGCACCCGGATGGAGGTCGACCCCGAGCTCGTGGTGCCCGACCCGACCAAGAGCCTCGACGACGGCGCGCTGCACCCGTGGAGCGCGGCGACGACCAGCGACTACTTCGGCCGCATCGTGGCGGCGCTCGCCGAGACGCTGGGGTTCCGCACCGACGTGGCCTGGGAGCGGCTCCCGCTCAAGGTGCGCACCGCGCTGCTGACCGGCTACCCGGAGCAGGTGCACGTGCGCTACCGCAACAGGTACGGGCGCGAGCGCTCCTACTACACGAGCTTCGAGGGCGTGGTGCCGTTCGTCCAGCGCCGGCACGCCGAGTCCGAGAGCGACACCTCCCGGGAGCGCTGGGAGGGCTACATGCGCGAGGTGCCGTGCCCGGACTGCGCGGGCAGCCGGCTCAAGCCGGTCTCGCTCGCGGTCACCGTGGCCGACCGCAACATCGCGCAGATCGCGTCGATGCCGATCGGGGAGTGCTCCGACTTCCTGCGCGGCGTCGAGCTGTCGGCCCGCGACGCGCAGATCGCCGAGCGGGTGCTCAAGGAGGTCAACGAACGGCTGCGGTTCCTGCTCGACGTCGGCCTCGACTACCTGTCCCTGGACCGGCCGTCCGCGACGCTCGCGGGCGGCGAGGCGCAGCGCATCCGGCTGGCCACGCAGATCGGGTCGGGGCTGGTCGGCGTCCTGTACGTCCTGGACGAGCCGAGCATCGGCCTGCACCAGCGCGACAACCGGCGGCTGATCGACACGCTGGTCCGCCTGCGCGACCTCGGCAACACGCTGATCGTCGTCGAGCACGACGAGGACACGATCCGCACGGCGGACTGGGTCGTGGACATCGGCCCGGGTGCGGGCGAGCACGGCGGTCAGGTGGTGGTCTCCGGCTCGGTCGAGGACCTGCTGGCCGCCGAGCACTCGCTGACCGGGCAGTACCTGTCGCGAACCCGGACGATCGAGCTGCCGGCGATCCGGCGCCCGCGGACGAAGGGTCGCGAGCTCACCGTCCACGAGGCACGCGAGCACAACCTCCGGGACGTGACCGTGTCGTTCCCGCTGGGCTGCCTCGTCGCCGTGACCGGCGTCTCGGGCTCGGGCAAGTCCACGCTGGTGAACGACATCCTGTACAGCGTGCTGGCGCGCGAGCTGAACGGCGCACGGACGATCCCGGGCCGGCACCGGACGGTGACGGGCACCGCCCATGTCGACAAGGTCGTGCACGTCGACCAGAGCCCGATCGGGCGTACGCCCCGGTCGAACCCCGCGACGTACACCGGCGTCTTCGACCACGTGCGGCGGCTGTTCGCGCAGACCACCGAGGCCAAGGTCCGCGGCTACCAGCCCGGGCGCTTCTCCTTCAACGTCAAGGGGGGCCGCTGCGAGGCGTGCGCCGGCGACGGCACCATCAAGATCGAGATGAACTTCCTGCCGGACGTCTACGTCCCCTGCGAGGTCTGCCACGGCGACCGCTACAACCGGGAGACGCTCGAGGTCCACTTCAAGGGCAAGACGATCGCCGAGGTCCTCGACATGCCGATCGAGGAGGCGCTGGAGTTCTTCGCCGCCGTGCCGGCGATCGAGCGGCACCTGAGCACGCTTTCCGACGTCGGGCTCGGCTACGTCCGCCTCGGTCAGCCCGCCCCGACGCTGTCCGGCGGCGAGGCGCAGCGGGTGAAGCTGGCGTCCGAGCTGCAGAAGCGCTCGACCGGGCGCACGGTCTACGTCCTCGACGAGCCGACCACCGGGCTGCACTTCGAGGACATCCGCAAGCTCTTGGGGGTGCTCGGGCGGCTGGTCGACCAGGGCAACACGGTGGTGGTCATCGAGCACAACCTGGACGTGATCAAGACCGCGGACTGGGTGGTCGACCTGGGACCCGAGGGCGGCACCGGCGGTGGGCTGGTCATCGCTGAGGGCACCCCGGAGGATGTCGCCGAGGTCGAGGACAGCTTCACCGGCGCGTTCCTGCGCGAGGTGCTCGCCGAGCGACCCGCCGTGCCGCGCGCGCCGACGAAGCGGGCGCCCGTCAAGCGCACCACCGCGAAGGCGACCCCTGCGAAGGCGACCCCTGCCAAGCGCGCGCCGGCCAAGCGGACCGCCGCTGCCGGCCGTCGCCGGGCGTAGCCCCGCCACTCAGGACCTCCCCAGGTGGTTCTCAGCGGGCCGTGACCGGAGCCGCCCTAGGCTGCCGGACGGGTCCTTCCCGCCGCCGACCTTCCCAGGAGCCCGCATGAGTGCGCAGCGCCCCGTCGACCGACGAACGGTGCTGGGTGGCGTGGCCGTGGCCGGGCTGGCGGTCGTCGGCGTCCCCGCGCTGGCGTCCTGCTCGTCCGGGTCGTCCGGCGGTGCCGGCTCGACGACGACCAAGGTCAAGACGTCCGACGTGCCGGTCGGCGGCGGGGTGATCGAGTCGACCACCGGCGTCGTGGTCGTGCAGCCGACGACAGGGGAGTTCAAGGCGTACAGCGTGGTGTGCCCGCACCAGGGCTGCGCCGTCGACGGGATCGCGAACGGCGAGATCACCTGTCCATGCCACGGCAGCACCTTCAAGGTCAGCGACGGATCGGTCGTCGCGGGCCCCGCCACCCAGGGACTGACCGTCCTGCCGGCCAAGGTGGAGGGCTCGGACGTCGTCGTCACCCCCTGACCTCGCAGCACCCGAGCATCCCGAGCCCTCCGCGCACCGCGGCGCGGTCGGTCACCCGTCCTAGGGTGGACGTCGTGGCCGACCCGTCGACGTACCGACCCGCTCCCGGGTCGGTGCCGGACGAGCCGGGCGTCTACCGCTTCCGCGACCCGCACGGCCGGGTGATCTACGTCGGCAAGGCGAAGAGCCTGCGCCAACGGCTCGGCTCCTACTTCCAGGACCTGGCCGGGCTGCACGCGCGGACGCAGACGATGGTCACCACCGCCGCGTCGGTGGACTGGACCGTCGTGGGCACCGAGGTCGAGGCCCTCCAGCTCGAGTACTCCTGGATCAAGGAGTTCGATCCGCGGTTCAACGTGCGGTACCGGGACGACAAGAGCTACCCGTACCTCGCGGTCACGCTGGACGAGGACTACCCCAGGGTCCAGGTGATGCGCGGGGCCAAGCGCAAGGGCGTGCGGTACTTCGGGCCGTACTCGCACGCCTGGGCGATCCGCGAGACCGTCGACCTGCTCCTGCGGGTCTTCCCGGTCCGCACCTGCAGCAACGGGGTGTTCCGGCGGGCCGGCCAGGTCGGGCGTCCCTGCCTGCTCGGCTACATCGGCAAGTGCTCGGCGCCGTGCGTCGGCCGGGTCTCGGCGGACGAGCACCGGCGCATCGCCGAGGACTTCTGCGCGTTCATGTCCGGACAGACCGAGCGGTTCACCCGGCGGCTCGAGGCGCAGATGCGGGCGGCCTCGGACGAGCAGGACTACGAGCGGGCGGCCCGGCTGCGCGACGACATCGGCGCCCTGCGACGGGCGCTGGAGAAGAACGCGGTGGTGCTCGGCGACGGCACCGACGCGGACGTGGTCGCGCTGGCCGAGGACCCGCTCGAGGCGGCCGTCCAGGTCTTCCACGTGCGCGGCGGCCGGATCCGCGGGCAGCGCGGCTTCGTCGTCGAGCGGGTGGAGGAGCTGGGCACCGGCGACCTGGTCGAACAGCTCCTGCTCCAGCTGTACGGGGGCGAGTCGGGCGACGCCGTGCCGCGGGAGGTGCTGGTCCCCGACCTGCCGGCGGACGTACCGGCACTGACCGAGTGGCTCACGGCTCGCCGCGGCGGCCCGGTCGAGCTGCGGGTTCCGCAGCGCGGGGACAAGCGCGCGCTGATGGAGACCGTCGCGCGCAACGCCGAGCAGTCGTTGGTGCTGCACAAGACCAGGCGGGCCGGCGACCTCACCGCGCGCAGCCGGGCGCTGGCCGAGCTTCAGGACAGCCTGGGGCTGGACCAGGCGCCGCTGCGGATCGAGTGCTTCGACGTCTCCAACCTCCAGGGCACCGAGGTGGTGGCCTCGATGGTCGTCTTCGAGGACGGCGTGGCCCGCAAGAGCGAGTACCGCAGGTTCGCCGTCCGCGACGGCGCCGGGGCGACCGACGACGTCCGGTCGATCCACGAGGTCGTCTCGCGGCGCTTCCGGCGCTACCTCGACGAGCGGTCGCAGGCCTCCGACCTGGAGATGGCCGACGGTGACGAGCCGGGCCGGCTGCCTGGGGTGGACCCGGACACCGGCCGGCCGCGGAAGTTCTCCTACCCGCCCAACCTGCTCGTCGTCGACGGTGGCGCACCCCAGGTGGCCGCCGCGCAGGCCGCGCTCGACGAGCTCGGCATCGACGACGTCGCGGTCGCGGGACTGGCCAAGCGGCTCGAGGAAGTCTGGCTGCCCCGGGTGCCGGACCCGGTGATCCTGCCCCGCACCAGCGAAGGGCTGTACCTCCTGCAGCGGGTGCGCGACGAGGCGCACCGGTTCGCGATCACCTACCACCGGCAGCGCAGGTCCCGGCGGATGGTCGACTCCCTGCTCGACGGTGTCCCCGGGCTGGGGGACATCCGCAGGACCGCCCTGCTCAAGCGCTTCGGTTCGCTCAAGCGGCTGCGCGCCGCCACCGTCGAGGAGCTGGCCGAGGTCCCCGGCATCGGACCGGCCACCGCGCAGGCGATCGTCGACGCCCTGGCCGACTCGCCGGCGCCGGCGCCCGCCGTCAACGTGGGCACCGGTGAGATCCTGCCGTGACAGTGCCGGACGACGGAGGGCAGCCGATCGTGACCACCAGTCCCGCGCCGCCCGCGGTGGCGCCGGAGCTGACGATCGTCACGGGTATGTCCGGGGCCGGCCGCAGCACCGCGGCCCGCTGCCTGGAGGACCTCGGCTGGTTCGTCGTCGACAACCTGCCGCCGGGGCTGCTCGGGCTCGATGGTCGAGCTGGCCGGGCACACCCAGGGCACCGTCCCGCGCATCGCGGTCGTGGTCGACGTCCGGGGCCGCTCGTTCTTCGCCGACCTGCACGTGACGCTGGCCAGGCTCGCGGCGTTCGCCGTCGACCCGCGGGTGGTCTACCTGGAGGCCAGCGACGCCGCCCTCGTCCGGCGGTTCGAGGGGGTCCGGCGCAAGCACCCGCTGCAGGCCGACGGCCGGATCCTGGACGGGATCGCGCGCGAGCGCGAGCTGCTGCAGCAGCTGCGCGCCGAGGCCGACCTGGTCATCGACACCACGGACCTGAACGTCCACGAGCTCCGGGTGCAGATCGAGAAGGCGTTCGGCGGCGAGGACAACCCGGTGCTGCAGGCGACCGTGCTCTCGTTCGGCTTCAAGTACGGGCTGCCGGTCGACGCCGACATGGTCGTCGACGTGCGCTTCCTGCCGAACCCGCACTGGGTCCCGGACCTGCGGCCGCTCACCGGGCTGGACCCCGCGGTGTCCGCCTACGTGTTCGAGTCGCCGGAGGCAGCCGAGCTCGTCGACCGGTTCGGTGAGGTGCTGCGGCTGACGCTGCCCGGCTACGTCCGCGAGGGGAAGCGCTACCTCACGCTCGCCGTGGGGTGCACCGGCGGCAAGCACCGCAGCGTCGCGATGGCCGAGGAGTTCGGTCGCCTGCTGCGCGCCGACGGCGTCGAGGCGCAGGTGGTCCACCGTGACCTCGGCCGGGAGTAGCGGCCGATGACGGACGCCGGTCCGACGGGGCCGGAGCCGGGAGCTGCACCACGGGTGGTCGCGCTGGGCGGGGGGCACGGGCTGGCGGCCTCGCTGGCCGCGCTGCGGCAGGTGACCGGCGACCTGACCGCGATCGTCACGGTCGCCGACGACGGCGGCTCGAGCGGACGGCTGCGGCAGGAGTTCGGCTGCCTGCCGCCCGGCGACCTGCGGATGGCGCTGACCGCGCTGTGCGGCGACGACGACTGGGGCCGGCTGTGGAGCGAGGTCTCGCAGCACCGCTTCTCGGGGTCGGGCTCCTTGCAGGGACACGCGGTCGGCAACCTCCTGATCGTCGCCCTGTGGCAGCTGCTGGGGGACACCGTCGAGGGTCTGGACCACGTCGGCCGGCTGCTCGGCGCCCGTGGCCGGGTGCTGCCGATGGCGACGATGCCGATGGACATCGCGGCCCAGGTGCTGCACGACGGTGAGTCCGAGCCGCGCCTGGTCCGCGGCCAGGTCGAGGTGGCCACGGCCCGGGGCCGCGTGGTGGGCGTCCAGCTGGTGCCGCCGGACCCACCGGCGTGCGCGGAGGCGGTCCAGGCCGTGCTCGCGGCGGACTGGGTCGTGCTCGGCCCCGGCTCCTGGTTCACCAGCGTCCTGCCGCACCTGCTGGTCCCCGAGCTGCGCGACGCCGTCGTGCAGTCCCCGGGCCGCGTCCTGGTCAACCTGAACCTCGCCGCGCAGCCGGGCGAGACCACCGGGTTCTCGCCCGAGCAGCACCTCGAGGTGCTGGCCGCGCACGCCCCCGACCTCAAGCTCGACGTGGTGCTCGCGGACGTGGCGGCCGTGCCCGACCCGGTGCTGCTGCGGTCCGTGGCGGCCTCGTTCGGCGCGGAGCTCGTGCTCGCCCCGGTCGCCGCCTCCGACGGCAGCCCCAGGCACGACCCCGCTCGGCTGGCCGCCGCGTTCACCGCCCTGATGAGCCGTGGCAGGATCCACCCATGGCGATGACAGCGGCGGTCAAGGACGAGCTGTCCCGGCTGACGGTGACCAAGCCGTGCTGTCGCAAGGCCGAGGTGTCCGCGATGCTGCGGTTCGCCGGTGGCCTGCACATCGTCGGCGGACGCATCGTCATCGAGGCCGAGCTCGACACCGGGGCTGCCGCGCGGCGCCTGCGCCGCGAGATCGCCGAGGTGTTCGGCCAGGTGAGCGAGGTCGCCGTCCTCGCGCCCGGCGGGCTGCGCCGCGGCAACCGGTACGTCGTGCGGGTGGTCAAGGACGGCGAGGCGCTGGCCAGGCAGACCGGGCTGCTCGACGGCCGCGGGCGGCCGGTCCGCGGTCTGCCGCCCCAGGTCGTGTCCGGTTCCACCTGCGACGCCGAGGCCGCGTGGCGCGGTGCGTTCCTGGCGCACGGTTCGCTCACCGAGCCGGGCCGGTCCTCCTCGCTGGAGATCACCTGCCCTGGCCCCGAGGCCGCACTCGCCCTGGTCGGCGCGGCCCGGCGGATGGGCATCCCGGCCAAGGCCCGCGAGGTGCGCGGCGTCGACCGCGTCGTGGTGCGCGACGGCGACGCGATCAGCGCGCTGCTCACCCGGCTGGGTGCGCACGACAGCGTGCTGGCCTGGGAGGAGCGACGGATGCGCCGCGAGGTCCGGGCCACCGCCAACCGCCTGGCGAACTTCGACGACGCCAACCTGCGCCGCTCGGCGCGGGCCGCGGTGGCCGCCGGGGCGCGGGTCAAGCGGGCGCTGGAGATCCTGGGCGACGACATCCCGGACCACCTGGCGGCCGCGGGCCGGCTCCGGCTCGAGCACAGCCAGGCCAGCCTGGAGGAGCTGGGCCAGCTGGCCGACCCGCCGATGACCAAGGACGCCGTGGCCGGCCGGATCCGGCGCCTGCTCGCCATGGCCGACAAGCGCGCCAGCGACGACGGCATCCCCGGGACCGAGGCCGACCTGACCCCGGAGATGCTGCAGAGCTGAGCCCGCCCGCGCTCCGATAAGGTCGGGTTGCACCGACGGTGCTGTCGGGAGTCCAGATCGAGCCACACCCGAGCCATCTCAGGAGACACGCGTGACCGTCCGCGTAGGGATCAACGGCTTCGGCCGGATCGGCCGCAACTTCTACCGTGCCCTGGCCGCCCAGGGAGCCGACGTCGAGATCGTCGGCGTCAACGACCTCACCGACAACGCGACGCTGGCCCACCTGCTCAAGTACGACACCATCCTGGGCCGGTTCCCCGCGGAGGTGAGCCACACCGACGACGCGATCGTGGTCGGCGGGACCAAGATCACCACGCTGGCGGAGCGGGACCCGGCCCAGCTTCCCTGGGGCGACCTGGGGGCCCAGATCGTCATCGAGTCGACGGGCCACTTCACCGACGCGACCAAGGCGCAGGGCGCACATCGACGGCGGGGCCGCCAAGGTGATCATCTCGGCGCCGGCGAAGAACGAGGACGTCACCGTCGTGATGGGCGTCAACGAGGGCAAATACGACCCGGCCGCGCACACCGTGATCTCGAACGCCTCGTGCACGACCAACTGCCTCGGCCCGATGGCGAAGGTGCTGCACGAGGCCTTCGGCATCGAGCACGGCCTGATGACGACGATCCACGCGTACACGAACGACCAGGTCATCCTCGACTTCCCGCACAAAGACCTGCGCCGGGCCCGGGCTGCCGCGCTCAACATGATCCCCACCACCACCGGCGCGGCCAAGGCCATCGGCCTGGTCATGCCCGAGCTCAAGGGCAAGCTGGACGGGTACTCGATGCGCGTGCCGATCCCCACCGGGTCGGCCACCGACCTGACCGTCAAGCTGTCCCGGCCGGCGACCAAGGACGAGATCAACGCCGCGTTCAAGGCGGCCGCGGACGGTCCGATGAAGGGTCTGCTGGAGTACACCGAGGACCCGATCGTCTCCTCCGACATCGTCACCAACCCGGCGTCGTGCATCTTCGACTCGTTGCTCACCAACGTGATCGGCGACAGCGCCAAGGTGATCGGCTGGTACGACAACGAGTGGGGATACTCCAACCGGCTCGTCGACCTCGTCGGCTACGTGGGCGCGAGCCTCTAGGCGACCATGAAACTGCGGAGCACCGACGACCTCGACGTCGCCGGGCGACGGGTGCTGGTCCGGTCCGACCTCAACGTCCCCCTGGCCGACGGGCCGGACGGCACCAGGACGATCACCGACGACGGCAGGATCCGGGCCAGCGTGCCCACGATCCGCGCGCTGGCGGACCGGGGCGCCCGGGTGGTGGTGGTCGCCCACCTGGGCCGGCCCAAGGGCAAGCCCACGCCCGGGCTGTCGCTGCGGCCGGTGGCCGGACGGCTCTCCGAGCTGCTCGGCCAGCCGGTGGCGTTCGCCGAGGACGTCGTCGGCGACTCGGCCAGGGCCACGGTCGCCGGCCTGCGGGACGGCGACGTCGCCCTGCTGGAGAACCTGCGGTTCGAGGCGGCCGAGACCAGCAAGGACGACGCCGAGCGGGCGGGGATGGCCGCTCGGCTGGCCGAGCTCGCGGACGTCTTCGTGAGCGACGGTTTCGGCGTCGTGCACCGCAAGCAGGCGAGCGTGTACGACGTGGCCCGGCTGCTCCCGCACGCGGCCGGCGGCCTGGTGCGGGCCGAGGCGGAGGTCTTCGACAAGGTCCTGCGCCACCCGGACCGGCCCTACGTCGTCGTGCTCGGCGGTTCGAAGGTGTCCGACAAGCTCGGGGTGATCGGCAACCTGCTGGGCCAGGTCGACCGGCTGCTCGTCGGCGGCGGGATGTGCTTCACCTTCCTGGCCGCCCAGGGCCACGGGGTCGGGGACTCGCTGCTGGAGGCCGACCAGGTTGACGCCTGCCGCGGGTTCCTGGCCCAGGCGGCGGACCGAGGGGTCGAGCTGGTGCTGCCCGTCGACATCGTCGTGGCCCGGGAGCTCAGCGCCGACGCGGAGACGGCGGTGGTGGCCGCGGACGCCATCGAGCCCGGCTGGCGCGGCCTGGACATCGGGCCGCGCACTGTCGAGCTGTTCGCCGGCCGGCTCGCCGACGCCAAGACGGTCGTCTGGAACGGCCCCATGGGCGTCTTCGAGGTGGCCCCTTTCGCGAACGGCACCCGCCGGGTGGCGGAGGCGATCATCGCCGTGGACGGGACGACCGTCGTCGGTGGCGGCGACTCGGCGGCGGCGGTCCGGGTGCTCGGCCTGCCCGAGGACGGCTTCACCCACATCTCGACCGGCGGCGGCGCCAGCCTGGAGCTGCTCGAGGGCAAGACCCTGCCGGGCCTGGCCGTCCTGGAGGAGGAAGACCCCGCGTGAGCGCGTCCGCCCGCACGACCGGCCGCCGGCCGCTGATGGCCGGCAACTGGAAGATGAACCTGAACCACCTCGAGGCGATCGCGGTGACGCAGAAGCTCGAGTTCTCCCTCACCCCGCAGGACTACGAGGCGGTCGACATCGCGATCCTGCCGCCGTTCACCGCGATCCGGTCCGTCCAGACCCTGATCGACGGCGACCGCCTCGGGCTGGTCTACGGAGCCCAGGACCTCTCGCCCGCGGAGTCGGGCGCGTACACCGGCGACGTCTCCGGGGCGATGCTGGCCAAGCTCGGCTGCACCTACGTCGTGGTCGGTCACAGCGAGCGGCGGCAGTACCACCAGGAGTCGGACGCCCTCGTCAACGAGAAGGCCAAGGCCGCCTTCCGGAACGGCCTGCTGCCGATCATCTGCGTCGGGGAAGGGCTGGACGTGCGCCGCGACGGCCGGCACGTGCCGCACTGCCTGGCCCAGGTCGACGGGGCCTTCGACGGGATCCCGGCCGACCAGGCCAGGACCGCAGTGGTCGCGTACGAGCCGGTCTGGGCGATCGGGACCGGTGAGGTGGCCACCCCGGAGGACGCCCAGGAGGTCTGCTCGGCCATCCGGGCCCGGCTGGCCGAGCTCTACG
Source organism: uncultured Actinomycetota bacterium (assembly GCA_963771835.1). Classification (GTDB taxonomy): domain Bacteria; phylum Actinomycetota; class Actinomycetes; order Prado026; family Prado026; genus CAVQCJ01. The sequence goes on along the minus strand of CAVYVA010000001.1, from coordinate 546,214 downwards.
CCGGCGCCAGCGTCGAGGTGGCCGGCCAGGTGCGGGTCCTGTACGGGGGTTCGGTCAAGGCCTCGAACGTCGTGGGGATCATGGCTCAGCCCGACGTGGACGGTGCTCTGGTGGGCGGCGCGAGCCTCGACGCGGGAGAGTTTGCCGCGATCTGTCAGTTCCACCGCACATCTGTCGACGTGCCGTAACCATTAGGTCACGATTCACGGCGCTTGCCAGTCGAGGTGCCTCCGGGCATGCTGCGTGCGGCTTATGGTGAGACAGCCGTGAGCCAGGTCACCCCGTCAGAGGGGTTCCTGGGCGCTCGGCAGTACCTGGTGACCAGAGAGCGGTGAAGAATCTGAGATGTCGAACTTCAGTGGCAATGTGCTGAGCGAAGACGTCGGCGTCATCACCGAGGCGCCGACCGCTCAGGCCGCCATCGCCGGACGGTCGCTGCGTGCCCTCGCCTGGCGCCGCCTGAAGAAGGACAAGGTGGCCCTGGCCGGTGGGATCTTCGTCTGCCTCCTGATGCTGACCGCGATCTTCGCTCCGCTCATCTGCAAGCTGCTGGGGATCGACGCGTACGACTTCAACACGAACCTGCTCAATCAGGACAATGGTTTTCCGAAGGGCACCGGCGGGATCAGCGCCGACCACTGGCTGGGGATCGAGCCGGCCAGTGGCCGCGACATCCTGGCGAGGCTGTTGATCGGAGCCAGGATCTCGCTGACGATCGCGATCCTCGCAACCGTGCTCTCGGTGCTCATCGGTGTGACCCTGGGCACCATCTCGGGCTTCGCCGGCGGCTGGGTGGACACCGTGATCAGCCGGGCGATGGACATCATGCTGGCCTTCCCGGTCCTGCTGTTCTCCATCGCGATCCTGGTGATCTTCTCGGGCATCGACCACATCTTCTTCATCGAGGGCATCGGCGTGCGCATGACGCTGCTGATCTTCATCATCGGGTTCTTCAGCTGGGCTTACATCGGCCGCGTCATGCGCGGCCAGGTGCTCTCGCTGCGCGAGAAGGAGTTCGTCGACGCGTCGCGGAGCCTGGGCGCGCGCAACACCCGGATCCTGGTCCGCGAGCTGCTCCCCAACCTGGTCGCCCCGATCATCGTGTACGCGACCCTGACCATCCCGACGAACATCCTGACCGAGGCTGGGCTGTCCTATCTCGGAGTCGGCATACAACCGCCCGAGCCGTCCTGGGGCTACATGCTGTCGACCGCCCAGGCGACGGTGCAGATCGACCCCACGTACATGATCTTCCCCGGCGTCGCGATCTTCATCACCGTGCTGGCTTTCAACCTGTTCGGTGACGGTCTGCGCGATGCTCTCGACCCGAGGTCCGACCGGTGAGCCGAAACCTGTCGAACCCAGGATCCCTAGTCCCCCCCGGCCACGAGCTGGGGGCCCCCGACGTCGTCCGACGGTCGGGCACCCTGAGGAGAAGGTGGAACACCTCCATGTCCTACACACGACGTGCGACACAGATCGCAGCCGTGGGTGCCGTGGCGGCCCTAGCGCTTGCCGCATGCGGCGGCAGCGGAAGCAGCGGGCCGAGCTCGAGCTCGACGTCGGGCGCAAGCGGCTTCAACGCGGCGATCACGTCCATCGTGAACCCATCGACCAAGACCGGCGGCACCCTGAAGCTCGGTGCCTCGCAGGACTGCGACTCGTGGGATGCCGCGAACATGTACTACGCCTTCTGCTGGGACCTCAGCCGGCTGTACCTGCGCACCCTGATGACGTACCAGGCCAAGCCTGGCCCGACCCAGGCGGTTCCCGACCTGGCCAAGTCCGCCGGTGAGCACGACGCCGACTTCAAGACGTGGACCTACCACCTCAAGGACGGCGTCAAGTGGCAGGACGGTTCGCCGGTCACCTCGGCTGACGTCAAGTACGGCATCGAGCGGCTGTTCGCGACCGACGTGTTCGCGACCGGCGCCGGTTTCTACTACACCGACGCGATCGTCGACAACACGCCCGCCTACAAGGGCCCGTACAAGGACCCGACCGCTGACCTCAAGAGCATCGAGACCCCGGACCCCCAGACGGTCGTGTTCCACCTGAACGCCTCGACCCCGACGTTCGACTACCTCATGTCGCTGCCCACCGGCGCGCCGGTCAAGAAGTCGCAGGACACCGGCAAGGCGTACACCAACAAGGTGTTCTCCGACGGCCCGTACAAGTTCGGCAGCTACACCCCGGGCAAGTCGGTCACGTGGGTCCGCAACGACGCCTACGACCAGAAGACCGACGACGTGCGCAAGCCGCTGGTCGACACCATCACCTACAAGATCTTCGCGAGCGTGGACGACGAGGACGCGCGCCTGAAGGCCGGGGACATCGACCTCGAGGCTGACGGCGGCGTGCAGTCGACCTTCCAGGCTCAGATCGAGGCCGACCCGAAGCTCAAGGCGAACTCCGACAACCCGTTGACGGGCTTCACCCGTTACCTGGTCGTCTTCCAGACGGTCGCGCCGCTGACGAACATCGACTGCCGCAAGGCGATCTTCTACGCGATCAACAAGCCCGACCTGCGGCTGGCGCGTGGCGGCAGCACGGCAGGTGTGATCGCAGGGTCGATGACACCGGCCGGTATCCCCGGCTTCGAGCCGACGGACAAGTACAACCCGTACCCGAACGGCGCGGACTTCACCGGCGACCTGGCGAAGGCCAAGGACGAGCTCACCAAGTGCGGTCAGCCGAACGGCTTCACGCTGAACATGGCGTACGTGGCCGGCGGCAAGGCCGACAAGGTCCTGGCTGCGACGCAGAACGCGCTCAAGCGGGTCGGCATCATCGTGAAGCCGCTGGCCGGCGACGCGGCGTCGTACTACTCGACGTTCATCGGCTCGCCGAGCACGGTCATCCAGAAGAACATCGGCATGGCCCAGGCCGGCTGGGGTCCGGACTTCCCGACCCTGAACGGCTTCTACCAGACGATCGCGACCACCGGTGCGATCAAGCCGTCCGGTACGAGCAACTACGCATCCTTCAGCAACCCGGCCGTGGACGACGCGATCGCCCAGGCCGGCCAGACGACGGACGCCACGAAGCTGGACGGGTACGGCAAGACGGTCAACCACGGGATCATGGACGGCGCTGTCTACCTTCCGTACCTGTGGGAGTCCTACTACTACTACCGGAACCCGCGCCTGACGAACCTGTACCTCACCCCCGGCACGGGTAACTACTACGACTACGTCAACATCGGGACCTCCGACGGCAAGTGACGTAGCAGCAGTCCTCTGCGCCTCGGCGCAGGGTCCAGGTTAGTGAGCGTGACCGGCGGGGGCGGCGAACCCGCCCCCGCCGGTCAGGCCTTCGATAGGACGTGATCCAGGCTCATGTTCCGGTACATCATCCGCCGGCTCCTCGGGGCGGCCTTGGTCGTCATCATCATCAGCTTCGTCACGTTCGGCATCTTCCAGATCGGCCCCGCTCTCTCCGGTGTGCCGCACGCGCAGGCGTACTACTACGTCGGCAAGGTCTCCACGCCCGAGCAGGTCGCCGAGGTGGAGCACAGCCTGGGGCTCGACAAACCGTGGTACCAGCAGTACGTGATCTACATGAAAGGCATCGTCTTCGGCCGCGAGTACACCGACGGCAGCACGACGGTGGAATGCCCCGCTCCGTGCTTCGGCTATTCGTTCCGGCTGAACACGTCGGTGTGGGACCTCATGAAAGACGCGTTCCCGGTGACGCTCAGCGAGACCGTCGGCGCTGCGATCCTCTGGCTCGTAGGGGGAGTCTCGATCGGGGTGATCTCGGCCTTGAGACGTGGCTCGTTCTTCGACCGGGCCGCCACGATCTTTGCGTTGGCCGGTGTGTCCCTGCCGGTCTTCTTCACCGCCGAGCTGCTTCTGCTGACCTTCAGCTACGGGCCGCCCTGGCTACGCCTGTTCCCGAACGTCACCTATGTACCGCTGACTACGAACCCGCTGCTCTGGTTCCAGAATCTCGTGCTGCCCTGGATCGCCCTGGCGTTCCTGTTCGCGGCTCTGTACGCCAGGTTCACGCGGGCGAACATGCTCGAGACCATGGGCGAGGACTACATCCGGACCGCCACGGCCAAGGGCCTGCCTCGCCGCACGGTGGTCGGCCGGCACGGGCTGCGGGCCGCGCTGACCCCGATCGTCACGATCTTCGGCCTGGACGTCGGCAGCCTCCTTGGCGGCGCGATCCTCACCGAGACTGCGTTCTCGCTGCCCGGCCTGGGCCTGCTGTCGTACAAGGCCATCGGCGCGCAGGACCTGCCCGTCATCCTCGGGGTCACCATCATCGGATCGCTGTTCATCGTGCTGGCGAACATCGTCGTCGATGTCGCCTACGCGTACGTCGACCCACGGGTGCGCCTTTCGTGACCGGCACCTGGGCTCGCGGTGCCGCCCTTCCCCGGACCTACCAGGAGTCGCCGTGAGCGTCATGATCGACCGTGAGGCCGGCGACAGCCTGCTGGGTGCGCCGACCGCGTTCCTGGACGTGCGCGACCTCAGGGTGCACTTCCCGACCGACGACGGTCTGGTCAAGTCCGTCGACGGCGTCAGCTTCACCCTCGAGCGGGGCAGCACGATGGGGATCGTGGGGGAGTCCGGCTGCGGCAAGTCCGTGACCAGCCAGGCCATCCTCGGCCTGCACAAGGGCACCAGGGCCAAGCTCGGTGGTCAGATCTGGCTGGACGGCATGGAGCTGATCGCGGCCGACTCCGAGGATGTGCGCGCGCTGCGCGGCAACAAGATGGCGATGATCTTCCAGGACCCGCTCTCGTCGCTGCACCCGTTCTACTCGATCGGTGCGCAGATCGTGGAGGCTTACCAGGTCCACAACGACGTGTCGAAGAAGGCCGCCTGGACACGGACGGTCGAGATGCTGGACCGCGTCGGCATCCCCAACGCAGCGGAGCGGGCCAAGGACTACCCGCACCAGTTCTCCGGCGGGATGCGTCAGCGCGCCATGATCGCGATGGCCCTGGTCAACGACCCCGAGCTGCTCATCGCCGACGAGCCGACGACCGCCCTTGATGTGACCGTGCAGGCCCAGATCATCGAGCTGATGATCGACCTGCAGAAGGAGTTCGGGTCGGCGATCATCATCATCACCCACGACCTCGGGGTGGTGGCCGAGATCGCCAAGGACATCATGGTCATGTACGCCGGGCGGGGCGCCGAGTACGGGGTCGCGGCCGACTTGTTCTACCGACCCGAGCACCCCTACACCTGGGGCCTGCTCAACTCGGTGACCCGGCTGGACCGGGTCAGGGAGGAGCGGCTCAAGCCGATCCCTGGCACCCCGCCGAGCCTGCTGAACGTCCCGCCCGGCTGCGCGTTCAGCCCGCGGTGCACGTACCGTAACCGCGACGGCATCCCGTGCCAGACCGAGCGGCCCGAGCTGCTGGTCTCCGAGGACCGGCACCTGGTCGCGTGCCACATGCCGGCCGCGGACCGACGGGCAGCCTTCCTGACCGACATCAAGCCCAACCTCTGAGTTGCCGGGAGACAGAGTGGAGCGCCCGACATGACGACGTCCACCGAGCCTGCGGTTCCGGCCGAGCAGGCTCCGATCGTGCCGCCGGCCGAGCAGCTGCTGGCCGTGAAGGATGTCCAGATGTACTTCCCGGTCACCCGGGGCATCCTCTTCCAGCGGCAGATCGGTGCAGTCCAGGCGGTCGACGGTGTGACGTTCGAGGTCGGCAAGGGCGAGACGCTCGGCGTCGTCGGAGAGTCCGGGTGCGGCAAGTCCACGCTCGGCCGGGTGGTGACGCGGCTGCTCGAGCCCACGGCCGGTCAGGTGATCTTCGACGGGCAGGACATCAGCCACCTGAACCGCGCCGCGATGCGCCCGCTGCGCCGGGACATCCAGATCATCTTCCAGGACCCGTACTCCAGCCTGAACCCGCGGCACAACATCGGCACGATCATCAGCGCCCCCCTGCAGATCCAGGGGATCACCCTCAAGGGCGGCACGAAGAAGCGGGTCCAGGAGCTGCTCGAGCTCGTCGGGCTGAACCCCGAGCACTACAACCGCTTCCCGCACGAGTTCTCCGGCGGTCAGAGGCAGCGGATCGGAGTCGCCAGGGCGCTGGCCCTGCAGCCCAAGCTGATCGTGTGCGACGAGCCGGTGTCCGCTCTGGACGTGTCCATCCAGGCGCAGGTGATCAACCTGCTCGAGGACGTCCAGCAGGAGTTCAACCTGGCCTATGTCTTCATCGCCCACGACCTGTCGGTGGTGCGGCACATCTCGGACCGGGTCGCGGTGATGTACCTCGGCAAGATCATGGAGCTGGCGGACCGGGACGCGCTGTACGAGCGGGCCATGCACCCGTACACGCACGCGCTCATGTCGGCGGTCCCGGTGCCCGACCCGGACAAGGCGGCGGTGCGGGAGCGTATCCTCCTCAAGGGTGACCTGCCGAGTCCCCTGAACCCACCCGCTGCGTGCCGCTTCCACACACGGTGTCCCAAGGCTCAACCGGTCTGCTCGGAGATCGAACCGCCTCTCCTGCAGATCGCCCCGGGGCACCTGGTGGCGTGCCACTTCCCGGAGGAAAGAGCCGTCATCTGATGAGTTGGATCTCCTACACGCTCTCGGCGATCCTGGCGATCACGAGCATGCTCCTGGTCCTGCTCGTCCTGCTCCACAAGGGCAAGGGCGGCGGGCTGTCGGACCTGTTCGGCGGCGGGGTGTCGTCCTCGCTCGGCGGCTCCTCCGTGGCCGAGCGCAACCTGGACCGGATCACGATCGCCTTGATGGTGGTCTGGTTGACCTGCATCGTGGCCCTCGGCCTGATCCTCAAGAACGCGACTTGAGTCGGTCGATCACTTCGGTGATCATGCGGGAGAACACCGAGCACAGCCCGTCCGAGCAGCCGACCGCCAGCCAGCCGACCAGCAGGGAGTTCGCACGTGGGTAGTGGGAGCGCCATCCGAGGCAGCCGGGTCGGCGCCGGCCCCATGGGCGAGGCCGAGCGCGGCGACAGCGCGCCGCGGCACCGCGTCGCCTTCTTCTGCGCCAAGGGGCACGAGACGCGGCCCTCGTTCGCCGAGGAGGCGGCGATCCCGGAGCAGTGGGACTGCCCGCGATGCGGGTGGCCGGCCGGCCGGGACCGCAACGACCCACCGGCGCCGCCCAAGACCGAGCCGTACAAGACCCACCTCGCGTACGTGCGAGAGCGCCGCAGCGAGGTCGACGGCGAGGCGATCCTCGCCGAGGCCCTCGCCAAGCTCCGCGGCGACAGCTGACCGCCGAGCCGGGTCAGGGGCTGGCCAGGCGCCGCAGCTGAGGGGGCAGCGCCGAGGCCGCGGCCTCGTCGAGCAGCACCAGCGTGCGCTGCTGGCCACGCGCACCGGCGGCCGGGACCTGCACCGGCCCGGTCCCGGACAGCGCCAGGTGGATCGCCCGGGCCTTCTCCGCGCCGGCGGCGATCAGCCACACCTCGGCCGCCGACCTGATCGCCGGGAGCGTCAGGCTGATCCGCACCGGGGGCGGCTTGGGTGAGCCGCGCACCCCGACCACCGTGCGCGCCGTCTCGTACACCGCCGGATGCTCGGGGAACAACGAGGCCACGTGCCCGTCCGGCCCGACCCCGAGCATGAGTACGTCGAACCGGGGGACCCCACCGTGGTCGCCGGGCCGGACCGCGGCCGCGAGCTCGGCCGCGTAGCGCTCGGCGGCCGCCTCCGGGTCGTCACCGTCGGGGCCGTCCGGACCCGGCATCGGATGCACCTTGGCCGGGTCGAGGGGGACGCGGTCGAGCAGGGCCTCGCCGGCCTGCGTGTCGTTGCGGTCCGGGTGGCCGGTGGGCAGGAAGCGCTCGTCCCCCCACCACAGGTCCAGCGAGCGCCAGTCCACCGAGTCGTGCGCCACGGATCCGGCCAGCGCGGCCAGCGAGGCGATCCCGAGGCCGCCACCGGTGAGGACCACCGAGGCACCGCCCCGCGCGGCCTGGACCTCGACCGCCCTGGTGACCAGGCGAGCCGCCACCGCCTGTGCGACCTCCTGCCGGTCCCGGTGGACGAGGACCTCGGGCACGCTCACCCGCTGCTCGCCACCCCGGAGACCCCGGAGGCTTCGTCCGGCTCGCCCGGGTGCGTGGAAGCCGCTTCGACCCGACCGGTGAGCCGTCCGATCACCTCGCCGAACACATCGTCCGGGTCGAGCCGGCGCAGCTCCTCGGCGATGATCTCCGCGGTCTCCCGCCGCTGCAGCGACACCTGTCGCTCGGGCTGCCCGGGCCGGCGCAGGTGCGCGACGCGGCCGTCCGGCCGCGAGACCTCGATCGTGCCGTCGGCGCACTCCAGCCGTACGCCGGTGATGCCCGGTCCGCTCGAGTCCTCCTGGGTGATCGGCACCCCCAGCCGCCAGGCGAGCCACTCGGCCAGCAGCTCGGCGCTCGGCGAGCCGGGCTCGGAGGCCACCGACCCGTGGCTGACCTCCTGGAACGGCTGGTCCAGGGCCGCGGCGAGCAGCGTGCGCCACTGGGTGATCCGGGTCCAGGCGAGGTCGGTGTCGCCCGGCGCGTACCCGGCGGAGCGGCGCAGCAGCTCGGCGTGCGGGTCGTCCGCCGCGGCCGAGTCGGTGACGCGGCGCTGGGCGAGCGAGCCGACCGGGTCCTTGGCCGGCTGCTCGGGCGACTCGCCCGGCCACCAGGCGACCACCGGGGCGTCGGGCAGCAGCAACGGGACGAGGACCGACTCCGCGTGGTCGGACAGCTCGCCGTGCAGGCGCATGACCACCGTCTCGCCCGGCCCCGAGTCGCCGAGGAACCGGACCTCCGCGTCCAGTCGCGGCTTGTTCTTGGACTTGCGCAGGATCGCCACCAGGACCCGCGAGGGGTGCTCACGGGCGGCGTCCAGGGCCGCACGCAGCGCGTCGTAGTGGTCGCCCTCGTCGGTCACGATGACCAGGGTCATCACCATGCCCACGGCGGGGACCCCGGCGCTGTGCCGGGCCTGGACCAGCGCCGCCGCGATCGCGCCGGCGGTGGTGTCGGTGAGGTCGACGATCACGGCCGCCTCCAGGTGCGCCCGTCGCGGGCCAGCATCTCGTTCGAGCTGGCCGGGCCCCAACGGCCCGCTGGGTACTGGTCGGGTCGCCCGCGGCCGGCCCAGAACTCCTCGATCGGGTCCAGGATCCGCCAGGACTCCTCGACCTCGCGGTGCCGGGGGAACAGCGGGGCCTCGCCGATCAGCACGTCCAGGATCAGGCGCTCGTACGCCTCCGGGCTCGACTCGGTGAACGCCTCGCCGTAGGCGAAGTCCATGGTGACGTCGCGGACCTCCATCGCGGTGCCCGGCACCTTCGACCCGAACCGCAGCGCCAGGCCCTCGTCCGGCTGCACCCGGATCACCAGGGCGTTCTGGCCGAGCTCCTCGGTGGCCGTCGCCTCGAACGGCAGGTGCGGGGCGCGCTTGAACACGACCGCCACCTCGGTGACCCGGCGGCCCAGCCGCTTGCCGGTGCGCAGGTAGAACGGGACGTTCGCCCAGCGGCGGGTGTCGATGTCGAGCCGGATCGCGGCGTACGTCTCGGTGATGGACTCAGGCGAGATGCCGTCCTCCTGCAGGTACCCGACCACCGGCACCCCGCCCTGCCAGCCCTCGGCGTACTGCCCGCGTGCCGTCGACAGGCTCAGGTCGCCGGGCAGCCGCACCGCCGAGAGCACCTTCTCCTTCTCGATGCGGACCGAGTCGGCCTCGAACGAGACCGGCTCCTCCATGGCCGTCAGCGCGAGCAGCTGGAGCAGGTGGTTCTGGATCACGTCGCGGGCTGCCCCGATCCCGTCGTAGTAGCCGGCCCGGCCGCCGATCCCGACGTCCTCGGCCATGGTGATCTGCACGTGGTCGACGTAGTTCGCGTTCCAGACCGGCTCGAACATCTCGTTGGCGAACCGCAGCGCCAGGATGTTCTGGACGGTCTCCTTGCCCAGGTAGTGGTCGATCCGGAAGACCGACCCGGAGTCGAACACCTCACCCACGACGCGGTTGAGCTCCTGCGCGCTGGCCAGGTCGTGCCCGAACGGCTTCTCGATCACCACCCGGCGCCACGCGTTCGCCGGGCCCTCGGCGAGGTTGTGCTCCTTGAGCTGGCGCAGCACGTCCGGGAAGAACTTGGGCGGCACCGAGAGGTAGAAGGCGTGGTTGCCGCCGGTGCCGCGGGTGCGGTCCAGGTCCTCGATCGTCTCCCGCAGCCGGTCGAAGGCCTCGTCGTCGGAGAACTCGCCGGGCACGAACCGCAGCCCTTCGGCCAGCCCGGCCCAGACGTCGTCGCGGAACGGCGTCCGCGAGTGCTGCTTCACCGCGTCGTGGACGACCTGCATGAAGTCCTGGTCGGCCCAGTCCCGCCGGGCGAACCCGACGAGGGAGAAGCCGGGCGGCAGCAGCCCGCGGTTGGCCAGGTCGTAGATCGCCGGCATCAGCTTCTTGCGGGCGAGGTCGCCGGTGACCCCGAAGATCACCATGCCGCAGGGACCGGCGACCCGGGGGAGCCGGCGGTCGCGCGGGTCCCGCAGCGGGTTGCCGGAGGCGCCCACCTCAGGCCGTGCCGGGCGCGGGTGCCGGCGCGCCGGCCTGCGTCAGGGCGTCCTGCAGCGACGCGAGCAGGCTCTTCGTGGAGGTGTCGAACTTGTCCACGGCCTCGACCTCGAGCACGTCGCACGACGTCGGCCAGGTCGATCCCGACGGCGGCCAGCCGGGCGAACGCCTCGTGCGCCTGGGCGTAGTACGGCCGCACGGTCTCCCGGCCGACCTGACCGTGGTCGAGCACCGCTTCCAGCGTCTTCTCGGGCATGGTGTTCACGGTGTCCGGGGCGACCAGGTCGTCGACGTAGCGGGTGTCCGGGTACTCCGGGTTCTTCACGCCCGTCGACGCCCACAGCGGCCGCTGCACCCGGGCGCCGCTGGCCGCGAGCGCCTTCCAGCGGTCGGTGGCCAGCACCTGCTCGTACGCCTCGTACGCGAGCCGCGCGTTGGCGATCGCGGCGGTGCCGCGCAGCTCCAGCGCCTCGGGGGTGCCGATCTTCTCCAGCCGCGCGTCCACCTCGGTGTCGACCCGGCTCACGAAGAACGAGGCCACCGACGCGATCGAGGCCAGGTCGAGGCCGCGGGCGGCCGCCTGCTCGAGCCCGGCGAGGTAGCGCGTCCATCACGGCGCGGTAGCGGTCGAGGGAGAAGATCAGGGTCACGTTCACGCTGATCCCCTCGGCGAGGGCCTGCGTGATCGCGGGCAGGCCCTCGACCGTGGCGGGGATCTTGACGAACAGGTTCGGCGCGGTCCACCAGCCACCAGAGCCCGCGCGCCTCGGCCACCGTGCCCGGGGTGTCGCGGGCCTTGCGCGGGTCGACCTCGATCGACACCCGTCCGTCCACGCCGGCCGACGCGTCGTACGCCGGCCGCAGCACGTCGCAGGCCCAGCGCACGTCGTACGTGGTGATCATGCGGACGGCCTCCTCGACGTCGACCCCGCGCGCGGCCAGGTCGCGGACCTGGTCGGCGTAGTCGGCGCTGCCGCGCAGGGCCGCCCTCGAAGATGGTCGGGTTGGTGGTCACCCCGACGACCCCGCGGGCCGCGAGCGCGGCGAGCCCGCCGGAGGCGAGCCGGGCCCGGCTCAGGTCGTCGAGCCACACCGAGACGCCCTGCGCGGCCAGCGCCGTACGTTGTCGGTTCGTGCCAGTGGCTCGTGGTCACCGCTCGGCTCCTCTCGGTCAGGCTCGTGCGTGCGTCGTCAGGCGCTGGCGCGCGAGGCTCTCGCGGGCGGCCGCGACCACGGCGTCGACGGTGATCCCGAACTCCCGGTACAGGGTCGTGAAGTCGGCCGAGGCCCCGAAGTGTTCCAGGCTGACGCAGCGCCCGGCGTCGCCGACGAAGCGGTGCCAGGTCAGCGCGATGCCGGCCTCGACCGAGACCCGGGCCCGGACCGACGCGGGGCAGCACGCTGTCGCGGTAGGCGGCGTCCTGCTCGTCGAACCACTCGACGCACGGCATCGAGACCACCCGGGTGGGGATGCCCTCGGCCTCGAGCACGTCGCGCGCCGCCGAGGGCCAGCTGCACCTCCGAGCCGGTGCCGATGAGGATCACCTCGGGCGTCCCGCCGGACGCCTCGGCCAGCACGTACCCGCCGCGCTCGAGCCCGTCGGCGGAGCCCAGGACCGAGCGGTCGAGCGTCGGCACGTTCTGCCGGGTCAGGGCCAGCCCGACCGGGCGGCTGCCGGACAGGATCGCCCGCCAGGCGACCGCCGTCTCGTTGGCGTCGCAGGGGCGCACCACCGACAGCCCGGGGATCGCGCGCAGCGCGGACAGGTGCTCGACCGGCTGGTGGGTCGGGCCGTCCTCGCCGAGCCCGATCGAGTCGTGCGTCCACACGTACGTCACGGGCAGCTGCATGATCGCGGCCAGCCGGACCGCGCCGCGCATGTAGTCGCTGAAGACGAGGAACGTGCCGCCGTACGGACGGGTCGGTCCGTGCGTCGCGATCCCGTTGAGGATGGCGCCCATGGCGTGCTCGCGGATGCCGAAGTGCAGCGTGCGGCCGTACGGGTCGCCGGCGCCCCACAGCCGGGTGGTGATGCCGGCCGGCAGGAACGAGGGCGAGCCCTCGATGGTCGTGTTGTTCGACTCGGCCAGGTCCGCCGAGCCGCCCCACAGCTCGGGCAGCACCGGTCCGAGCGCGTTGAGGACCTCGCCGGAGGCCTTGCGGGTGGCCATCCCCTTGGGGTCGGCCGGGAAGGTCGGCAGCGCGTCGGTCCAGCCGGCCGGGCGCTCGGCCGGCGAACAGCCGGTCGAACAGCGCGGCCCGGTCCGGCTGGGCGGACCGCCAGCGTTCGAGCTCGGACTGCCAGTCGTTGCGCGTCTTGGCCCCGCGCTCCTTGACCAGGCGGGCGTGCGCCAGCACGTCGTCGTCGACCTGGAAGCTGCGGGTCGGGTCCAGCCCGAGCAGCTCCTTGGTGGCCGCGACCTCGTCGGCGCCGAGAGCGGAGCCGTGCGCCTTGCCGGTGTTGCGCAGCTTGGGCGCCGGCCAGCCGATGACCGTGCGGACCGCGATGAAGGTCGGCCGGTCGGTCACCGCCCGGGCGGCGTCGACCGCGGCGGCGAACGCCGGCGACGTCGGCCTCGCCGGAGGGCAGCGCCTCGACGAGCTGGGTGTGCCAGCCGTAGGCGGCGTACCGGGCGACCGTGTCCTCGCTGAGGGCGATGGCGGTGTCGTCCTCGATCGAGATGTGGTTGTCGTCCCAGACGACGGTGAGGTTGCCCAGTCGCTGGGTGCCGGCCAGCGAGGACGCCTCGCTGGTGATGCCCTCCTCGATGTCCCCGTCGGAGGCGAAGACGTAGACGTGGTGGTCGAACGGGCTCGTCCCCGGGGCGGCGTCGGGGTCGAACAGGCCGCGCTCGCGCCGGGCGGCCATCGCCATCCCGACCGCCGTGGACAGGCCCTGCCCGAGCGGGCCGGTGGTGGTCTCCACGCCCTTGGTGTGCCGGTACTCGGGGTGGCCGGGGGTCAGCGAGCCCCAGGTCCGGAACGACTCGAGGTCGGCCAGCTCGAGCCCGTACCCGGACAGGTACAGCTGGATGTACAGCGTCAGGCTCGAGTGCCCGCAGGACAGGACGAACCGGTCGCGACCGACCCAGTGCTCGTCGGACGGGTCGTGCCGCAGCACGTTCTGGAAGAGGTGGTAGGCGAGCGGGGCCAGGCTCATCGCGGTGCCCGGGTGGCCGTTGCCGACCTTCTCGACCGCGTCCATCGCCAGCCCGCGGACGACGGCCACGGCGCGGTCGTCCAGATCGGTCCAGCCGGCCGGTCGTGCGCTGCTCGTGCTCACGGTGTCCCAGCTTTCTCTCGAGCGGGCCGGCACCGGACGCGGTCGGCGCCGCAGGCCTCCCGCCGTCCTCCGGCCGAGCCTACCGATACGATGCTGGCGCCAGCGCCGGAGCGCATCCGGTGCCTCCCTCGGCCCGGAAGGTGTGCGTGACCGCCGTCGACTCGCGACCCACCTTGGTCGGCGGGACTCCCGTCAGGGGGAGCCGCCGGGTGCGGTCCCGGATCGGCGTCTACGTCGCCCTCACCAAGCCCCGGATCATCGAGCTCCTGCTCGTCACCACGGTGCCGACGATGGTGCTCGCGGCCGGTGGGGTCCCGCCGCTGGGTCTCGTCGCGGCCACCCTGGTCGGCGGTGCGCTCGCGGCCGGCAGCGCCAACACCCTCAACTGCTACCTCGACCGCGACATCGACAAGGTGATGCGCCGGACCGGGCACCGCCCGCTGGCCACCGGCGCGGTCACCCCACGGGCAGCGCTGGTCTTCGGCATCGTCCTCGGGGTCGCCGCTGTCGGCTGGATGGCGTGGCTGGTCGGCACGTTCGCCGCCGGGCTGACCGCGCTCGCGATCGCGTTCTACGTCTTCGTGCTACACGCTGGTGCTCAAGCGGCGCACCGCGCAGAACATCGTGTGGGGCGGCGCAGCGGGCTGCATGCCGGTGCTCATCGGCTGGTCGGCGGTGACCGGTTCGCTGGCCTGGACGCCGCTCGTGCTGTTCCTCGTCATCTTCTTCTGGACGCCGCCGCACTACTGGCCGCTGTCGCTGCGGTTCGCCGACGACTACGCCGCCGCCGGGGTGCCGATGCTGCCGGTCGTGGCGCCGGCCCGGGTGGTGGCCGCCCGGATCGTCGCGTACAGCTGGGCGATGGTCGCGGCCTCGCTGCTGCTGGTCCCGGTGGCGCACACGACCGTGGTGTACGCGGGCGCGGCAGCGGTCCTCGGTGCCGGCTTCCTCGTCGAGGCGTACGGGCTGCGGGCGCGGGTGCGGTCCGGCACCGCGGACGTCCGGCCGATGCGCCTGTTCCACGGCTCGATCACGTACCTCACGCTGCTGTTCGTCGCGGTTGCGGTCGACCCGCTGCTCCCGCTGCCGCACCTGTTCGGCGGCTGACCCCCGTCAGGCGCGGCGACGCAGCGCGTACGGGACGCGGAGCACGGCCCACCACACCAGCACGGCGCCGAGGACGTGCACGCCGACCAGCACCCACGGCACGCCGGTGAAGAACTGCACGTAGCCGACCAGGCCCTGCGCCAGCGTCACGCCGAGCAGCACCCAGGCCCGCTGCCGGGCCGGCGCCGGCGCCTGGACCAGGTGCATCGCCAGCAGCAGCGCGATGACCAGGCCGACGAACAGCACCACGACGTCGGCGTGCAGCCAGGCGATGCGGGCCGGGTCGAACCCGGTACGGGCCGGGTGGCTCGAGTCCCCGGAGTGCGGGCCGCTGCCGGTGACGAGGGTGCCGATCACCAGCACCACCGAGGCCAGCGCGACCAGCACGAACGACAGCAGCCGCACCTCGCGGCGCACCAGGGGCACGGGTGGCCCGTCGCCGGCGTCCTGGTCGCGCTGGTACACCGCGAGCGCCGCGGCGATCAGCGGCATCGACACCAGGAAGTGCAGCGCGACGACGTACGGGTTCAGGTCGGTGAGGACCGAGAGCCCGCCGATCACCGCCTGGGCCACGACGCCGAGCAGCCCGACGGATGCCAGCGCGACCACCGGGCGCCGCCGGGGGGACTGCCGCCACGCGACGACGATCGCGGCCAGCACGACGAGCACCAGCACGAACGTCAGGCATCCGGTTGCCGAACTCGATCAGCTTGTGGAACGACTGCGGCTGGCCGGCCACCGGGACGTACGACCCCTCGAAGCACTGCGGCCAGGTGGGGCAGCCGAGCCCGGAGGCGGTGACCCGGACCAGGCCGCCGGTCACCACGATGGCCATCTGCGCGACCAGGGCGGCCCCGAACACCAGGTGCCGCAGGCGCGCCGCCGGGCCGTCCGGTGGTGCGGCGGGCACGCGCCCACCGGCTCCGGTCGGTGCGTCGGTCGGCAGGCTGGTCACGGCTCGAATCGTAGGCGGCCGCCACGGGCCGGGAGGCGCGCTGGTGGTTGTCTGGATGCTTCTTGACAAGACCGACCGGTCGGTTTATTTTCTGGCGCATGCTGGCAGGCGCACGGACCGAGCGCGGCGACCGGTCGCGGGCCCGGATCCTCGAGGCGGCCGCACAGGTCTTCGCCGAGGACGGCTACGCGGGGGCGTCCATGGCCCGGATCCTGGACGAGGCGGAGACCACCAAGGGCGGCTTCTACTTCCACTTCGCCTCGAAGCAGGCGCTCGCCCTGGCGGTGATGGGCGACCAGCTGGATCAGTGGTTCGCCGAGACCATGGCCGCCGCTTCCCGGCACGAACGGGCGGTCGACCAGCTGTTCGCGGTGCCCCGGGTCCTGACCGAGCAGATCCGCTCCGGGCGCGGGTTGGCGTCGTTCCAGCGGCTGATCGCGGACCTGTGCGCCGACGAAGACCTGCGCGAGCAGGTGCAGTCGGGCATCCGGCCCTGGGTCGACGCGACCGCCCAGCAGTTCCGACGGGCGATGGACGAGGGCGACCTACGGCCCGACCTCGACCCGCAGGCGATGGCCGAGCTGGTCATCGGCGCGTTCAACGGGATCCAGGCCCTCACCGATCAGATCGGGGACGGTCGGCTGGAGCAGCGCGTCGACTCCCTCGTCGCGATGGTCCGCGCGTACACGGCCGCCGACCGCCCGCTCGACCAGCCAGGAAGGCGGAAGCCATGAACAGGACCACGTGGGACGCGATCGTCGTCGGAGCCCGGGCGGCCGGGTCGTCGACCGCGATGCTGATGGCACGGCAGGGCATGCGCGTGCTCGTCGTCGACCGCGTCGCCGTCGGCACCGACACGCTCTCGACGCACCAGATCCAGCTGCCCGGGGTGGCCAGACTGGCGAGGTGGGGTCTGCTGGACCGGTTGGTGGCAGCGGGCACCCCGGCCGCGCGCACGCTGCGGTTCGAGCAGGGCCCGTACGTGCTGGAGGGTCGCTTCCCCGACCACGACGGCGTCGACGCGGTGCGCGGACCTCGGCGCACGCTGCTCGACCCGCTGCTGGTCGACGCTGCCCGGGGGGCCGGGGCCGAGGTCCGCGACCACGAGACGGCTGACGGCCTGCTGCGCGCCGACGACGGGCGCGTCACCGGCGTCCGGGTCCGCAGCCGGAGCGGGACGGTCACGGTGGAGCGGGCCGGCCTTGTCGTCGGCGCGGACGGCAAGGACTCGTTCGTGGCTCGCGAGGTGCAGGCGCCGGTGTACCGCGAGCAGCCCGCGCTCACGACGGGCTTCTACACGTACTGGTCCGGGGTCGCCTCGGACCGCGGACATGTCTGCGCCGGCCCGGAGGCGATGGTGGGTGCCTGGCCGACGGACGACGGGCTGACGATGACCTACGTGGGCTGGCCCGCCGCTCGGTTCGAGTCCGTGCGAGCGGACCCGGAGGGTGCGCTCTTGGGCGCGCTGCGCCAAGCCGGCGACCTGGGCCAGCGGGTCGTGGCCGGGCGACGGGAGGCACCGGTGCGGGGGACCCCGGACCTGCCGAACCGGTTCCGCCGCCCGTACGGCCCCGGCTGGGCGCTGGTCGGCGACGCCGGGCTGGTGATGGACCCGATCACGGCGTACGGCATCGGGCACGCCTTCCGGGACGCCGAGCTGGTCGCCCGCGCCGCCCTCGAGGGCGCCGGGGACCCGGACCGGACGGATGCGGCGATGGCCGGCTACCAGCGCGAACGCGACGCGGACGCGGTGCCCGCGTTCGGGATGACGCTCGATGTGGCGTCGTTCACGCCGCTGCGTCCCGAGCAGCGCGTCCTGCTCGAGCGCATCGCGGGTGACCCGGTCGAGACGTCCCGCTTCTTCGGGATGCTGACCGGCGCCATCCGGGCGGACGAGTACCTGGCCGGGCGCAACCTCTTCCACCTGCTCGGCGTCCGCGGGATGGCCCGGATCGCGCGGGCGAAGGCCTTCGCCCGCTCAGCGTGACCGGACTCGGTCGGCGAGCGCGGTCAGGCTCCCAGCGGAACCAGCGGGCGGCCGCGGCGACGCCGGCCACCGACCACAGCACCAGCACGACCCAGACCCGGCCGGGGACCGCAGCGCCGGCGAGAGCCGCCCGCAGCCCGTCCGCGAGTGCGGTGGACGGCAGCCACTCCAGCACCCGCTGCGCCCCGGCCGGGTACTTCGCTCAGCGGGACGACGATCCCGCTGCCCAGCAGCAGCACGAGGTAGACGAGGTTGGCGGCGGCCAGCGTGGCCTCGGCCCGCAGCGTGCCGGCCATGAGCAGCGCCAGCCCGGAGAACGCCACCGTGCCCAGGACGACGAGCACGGCCGCCGCGACGACGTCCGCGACCGTGCGGCCGCCAGCCGAGCGCCGCGCCGACCGCCACCAGCAGCAGCACCTGGCCCGACCTCGACCGCGAGCACGGCCCCGGTCTTGCCGGCCAGCAGGCCCGCGCGGGGGAGCGGCGTGGCCCCGAGCCGCTTGAGCACGCCGTACCTGCGCTCGAACCCCGTCCCGATGGCCTGGGCGGTGAACGCCGTCGACAGGACGGCGAGCGCGAGGATCCCGGGCAGCAGGAAGTCGATCCGGCTGCCCGGGCCGAGGTCGACGACGTCCACCTTCGAGAAGAGCAGCAGGAGCACCGTCGGGATGACCACGGTGAGCAGGAGCTGCTCGCCGTTGCGGAGCAGCTGGCCCAGCTCGAACCCGGCGTGCGCCGAGACCATCCGCGGCAGCGGCGCCGGACCGGGCCTGGGCGCGAGCGGGCCGACGGCGGCGCTCACCGCAGCATCCCGGCCGGTGAGCGCGAGGAAGACGTCCTCCAGGGTGCGGCGCTCCACCGCGAGGCCCTCCGGCATGACGTGGTGCTCGGCGCACCAGGCGGTCACGGTCGCCAGCAGCTGCGGTCCGACGTCCGCCCGGCACCACGTACGTGCCCGGTGGCCCCTCGGCGACCGAAGCCCCGGCCGGCAGCGCCGCCGCCAGCCCGTCGAGCGCGAGCCCGGGCGAGGCGTGGAAGCGGACCGTGCTCTCCGGCCCCGGCCGCGGACAGCTCGGCGGGGGAGCCGGCCGCCACGGCCCGGCCCCCGTCCACGATCACGACGTGGTCGGCGAGGTGCTCGGCCTCCTCCATGAGGTGCGTCGTCAGGACCACCGAGACCCCTTCGCTGCGCAGCTCGCGGACGAGGTCCCAGGTGGCGTGCCTGGCCTGCGGGTCGAGCCCGGCGGTCGGCTCGTCCAGGAAGACCAGCTCGGGCCGGCCGACCAGCGCCAGGGCCAGCTTGACCCGCTGCTGCTCGCCGCCGGAGAGCCGCCGGTAGGCGCGCCGGCCCAGACCGCCCAGCCCGAGCCGCTCGGCCAGGACTGCCGGGTCGGCCGGGTGGGCGTACAGCCGGGCGCGTGTACCGCAGGACCTGCTCGGCGGTGGCCCCGCCGGGCACGCCGCCGTCCTGGAGCATCACGCCGATGCGCGGGTGCAGCTCGCGGCCCTGGGTCCGCGGGTCCAGGCCCAGGACGCGGACCACGCCCGTGGCGCGCCGGCGGTACCCCTCGCAGGCCTCGACCGTGCTGGTCTTCCCCGCTCCGTTCGGCCCCAGCACCGCCGTGACCCGCCCGGCCGCGGCGGTCATCGACAGCCCACGCACCGCCTCGACCGATCCCCCCGGCGGCCGGGATAGGACACGCCGAGGTCCTCGATCTCGACGGCTGCACGCTCACCCGGCACGCCGCGCAGTCTAGGAACCCCCGACTCGTGCGAGCGTCTCGGCCTTCGAGGGCCGCTGAGGGCCAAGACGCGCGCATCAGTCGGGACGGGAGTTAGGGCAGCCTTGCTGGCATCGGGAAGCGAATAAGCACACAATGACGTTGTGGAAATCGTGGGAGCCCGGTCGAGCGTGCGGACGGTCGTCGCCGACCCGTCCGGGACGCCGGCCGGCGAGCTCCACGACAGCACCCGGACGCGGGTCGCCCGGTCGCTGCTGGCCGACGGTCCGGCCACCGCCGCCGTCCTGGCCGACCGGCTCGGCGTGACCCCGGCAGGCGTCCGCCGGCACCTGGACACCCTGGTCGCCACCGGCCAGGTCGAGGCTCGCGACCGGGCACCGTACGGCCCGGCCGGCCACCGCGGCAGGGGCCGCCCGGCGAAGGTCTACGCGCTGACCCCCGAGGGCCGCGAGGCGTTCCCGCAGGCGTACGACCGGCTGGCCGCCGACGCGATGCACCACCTGGCCCGGATCGCCGGACCCGCGGCGGTCACCGACTTCGCCCGCGTGATCGCGCGCGACATCGAGCACCGGTACACCCCGATCGTGGCCGCCGCGCCGCCCGAGGGCCGGATCCAGGCGCTCGCCGACGCGCTCAGCGCGGACGGCTACGCCGCCTCGATCGAGCCGTCGCCCGGCGGGGACCAGCTCTGCCAGCACCACTGCCCGGTCGCCCACGTCGCAGCCGAGTTCCCCCAGCTGTGCGAGGCCGAGACCGAGGCGTTCGCGCGGCTGCTCGGACGGCACGTCCAGCGACTGTCCACGATCGGCTCCGGCGGTCACGTCTGCACCACTGCGGTACCCCGTCCAGTTGCGGTACCCCGGCCTGCCACTGCGGACCGGACAGAGAGGACACAGGCATGAGCCAGACCACGAACTCCGACATCGAGGCTCGGATCGAAGGGCTCGGCCGCTACGACTTCGGCTGGCACGACGCCGACACCGCCGGCGCCAACGCCCGGCGCGGTCTGTCCGAGGAGGTCGTCCGCGACATCTCGGCCCGCAAGGACGAGCCGCAGTGGATGCTCGACCTGCGCCTGAAGGGCCTGCGGCTGTTCGGCAAGAAGCCCATGCCGACGTGGGGCGCCGAGCTGGGCGGCATCGACTTCGACAACATCAAGTACTTCGTCCGCTCGACCGAGAAGCAGGCCACGTCCTGGGACGAGCTGCCCGACGACATCAAGAACACCTACGACCGGCTGGGCATCCCCGAGGCGGAGAAGCAGCGCCTGATCGCCGGCGTCGCGGCGCAGTACGAGTCCGAGGTCGTCTACCACCAGATCCGCGAGGACCTGGAGGCAGCAGGGCGTGCTCTTCCTCGACACCGACACCGGGCTGCGCGAGCACGAGGACGTCTTCAGGGAGTACTTCAACACCGTCATCCCGGTCGGCGACAACAAGTTCGCGGCGCTGAACACCGCGGTGTGGTCGGGCGGCTCGTTCATCTACGTGCCCAAGGGCGTGCAAGGTGGACATCCCGCTGCAGGCGTACTTCCGGATCAACACCGAGAACATGGGCCAGTTCGAGCGGACGCTGATCATCGCCGACGAGGACTCGTACGTGCACTACGTCGAGGGCTGCACGGCCCCGATCTACTCCTCGGACTCGCTGCACTCGGCGGTCGTCGAGATCGTCGTCAAGCGCGGCGCCCGGGTGCGGTACACGACGATCCAGAACTGGTCCAACAACGTCTACAACCTGGTGACCAAGCGGGCGACCGCGGCCGAGGGCGCCACGATGGAGTGGATCGACGGCAACATCGGCTCCAAGGTCACCATGAAGTACCCGTCGCGTGTTCCTCATGGGCGAGCACGCCAAGGGCGAGACGCTGTCGGTCGCGTTCGCCGGCGAGGGCCAGCACCAGGACGCCGGCGCCAAGATGGTGCACTGCGCCCCGCACACGTCCTCGACGATCGTGTCCAAGTCGGTCGCCCGCGGCGGCGGCCGCACGTCGTACCGCGGTCTGGTCCAGGTGCAGGAGGGCGCGTACGGGTCGAGGTCGACGGTCCGCTGCGACGCGCTGCTGGTCGACGACATCAGCCGCTCCGACACCTACCCGTACGTCGACGTCCGCGAGGACGACGTCGTCGATGGGGCACGAGGCGACGGTCTCGAAGGTCTCCGCGGAGCAGCTGTTCTACCTCATGAGCCGCGGGCTCACCGAGGAGGAGGCCATGGCGATGATCGTGCGCGGCTTCGTCGAGCCCATCGCCCGCGAGCTGCCGATGGAGTACGCCCTCGAGCTGAACCGTCTGATCGAGCTGCAGATGGAAGGGGCCGTGGGCTGACGCATGGGAGTCACGCACAAGGTTCCCGGTACCCAGCCCGGCGACGTCCGCCCCGAGGCGGTCGAGTCGTTCGACCTCGCCGACCACCCGGTGCCGTCCGGACGCGAGGAGGAGTGGCGGTTCACCCCGCTGCGCCGCCTGCGCGGCCTGCACGACGGCGGCGCGGTGGCCGACGGCGCCGCCGAGGGCAAGGTGGTCGTCGAGGTCGACGCCGCCCCCGAGGTGACCGTCGAGACGGTCGAGCGGAACGACCCGCGCCTGGGCGCCACCGGGACCCCGGTCGACCGGGTCGCCGCCCAGGCCTGGCAGGCCTTCGAGCGGGCCACCGTCGTGACCGTGCCCGCCGGGCGCCGTCGCGTCCCGGCCGACAGTCGTGACCCGTGCGCGGCGACGGGCGCCGACGGCGCGGCGTTCGGGCACCTGCTGGTCGACGCCGGCGCGCAGTCCGAGGCGGTCGTCGTGGTCGACCACGTCGGCTCGGCGACCTACGCGGACACGATCGAGGTGGTCGTCGGCGACGGCGCCTCGCTGACGCTGGTCAGCCTGCAGGAGTGGGCCGACGACACGCGTCCACGTGTCGGGGCACCGGCTGCGGGTCGGCCGCGACGCGCGGCTCAAGCACGTGGTGATCTCGCTCGGCGGCGACCTCGTCCGGGTGCACCCGCGGGTCGACTTCGCCGGGCCCGGCGGGGACGCCGAGCTGCTCGGCCTGTACTTCGCCGACGCCGGCCAGCACCTCGAGCACCGGCTGTACGTCGACCACGCGGTGCCGCACTGCCGCAGCAACGTCGTCTACAAGGGCGCGCTGCAGGGCGCGGACGCGCACACGATCTGGATCGGCGACGTGCGGATCCGCGGCCAGCGCGGTCGGCACCGACACGTACGAGATCAACCGCAACCTGGTGCTGACCGACGGCGCACGGGCCGACTCGGTGCCCAACCTGGAGATCGAGACCGGCGAGATCGTCGGCGCCGGTCACGCCAGCACCACCGGTCGGTTCGACGACGAGCAGCTGTTCTACCTGCAGGCGCGGGGGATCCCGGCCGACGAGGCGCGCCGCCTGGTCGTGCGTGGCTTCTTCGCCGACCTGCTGGCCCGCATCGGGATCCCGGACCTGGCCGAGCGCCTGCTCGGCGCCGTCGACGCAGAATTGGAGCGAGCAGCGCGATGACCGGCGTGAGCAGCGCGAACGGGAGCTACCTGCGGGCGTGCCCGCTGGCCGACCTCGGCGACGGCGAGGCGACCCGGGTCGAGCTCGAGGGCGTACCGATCTGCCTGGTCCGCACCGAGGGCGAGGTGCACGCCGTCAGCGACGTCTGCTCGCACGCCGACGTCTCGCTCGCCGAGGGCGAGGTGGACGGCCTCACCATCGAGTGCTGGCTGCACGGCTCGCGCTTCGACCTGGTCACCGGCCACCCCACCGGCCTGCCGGCCACCCGCCCGGTCCCCGTCTACCCCGTCAAGATCGAGGACGACGACGTCTACGTCTCGCTCGTCCCGCTCGAGGAGAGCTGATGTCAGTCCTGGAGATCCACGACCTGCACGTGTCCGTCGACACCGACGAGGGCGCCCGCGAGATCCTGCGCGGGGTCGACCTCACGGTCCGGCAGGGCCAGACGCACGCGATCATGGGACCGAACGGCTCGGGCAAGTCGACGCTCGCGTACTCGATCGCCGGGCACCCGAAGTACCAGGTGACGCAGGGCAGCGTGACGCTGGACGGCGCCGACGTGCTGGCGATGACGGTGGACCAGCGGGCCAGGGCCGGCCTCTTCCTGGCCATGCAGTACCCGGTCGAGATCCCCGGCGTCTCCGTCTCGAACTTCCTGCGGACGGCCGCGACCGCGATCGCCGGCGAGCCGCCGAAGCTGCGCGAGTGGGTCAAGACCGTCAACGGCGCGATGGAGCGGCTGGCCATCGACCCGTCGTTCGCGACCCGCAACGTCAACGAGGGCTTCTCCGGCGGTGAGAAGAAGCGGCACGAGATCCTTCAGCTCGAGCTGCTCAAGCCGCGCATCGCGATCCTGGACGAGACCGACTCCGGGCTCGACGTGGACGCGCTTCGCGTCGTCTCCGAGGGCGTGAACCGGGTCCGCGAGACCGGCCAGGTGGGCGTGCTCCTGATCACCCACTACACCCGGATCCTGCGCTACATCAAGCCGGACTTCGTGCACGTGTTCGCCGGCGGCCGCATCGTCGAGGAGGGCGGCCCGGAGCTGGCCGACCAGCTCGAGGCCGAGGGTTACGAGCGGTTCGCGAAGGTGGCTGCGGAGGCGACCCAGCCGTGACCACGTCCGTGCACGGCGCGCTGTCGGTGGACGGCACCGGCATCGATGTCGAGCGCGTGCGCGCGGACTTCCCGATCCTGCGCCGCACCGTGCGCGACGGCCGGCGGCTGGTGTACCTCGACAGCGGCGCGACCTCGCAGAAGCCGGTCCAGGTGCTCGATGCCGAGCGGGCCTTCTACGAGCAGCACAACGCCGCGGTGCACCGCGGTGCGCACCAGCTCTCCGAGGAGGCCACCGACGCGTACGAGCGGGCACGCGCCACGGTCGCCGCGTTCATCGGCGCGCGACCCGGACGAGGTCGTGTTCACCAAGAACGCGACCGAGGGCATCAACCTGGTCGCGTACTCGCTGTCGAACGCCGCGACGTCCGGCCCGGAGGCCGCCCGGTTCGTGGTCGGTCCGGGCGACTCCATCGTCGTCACCGAGATGGAGCACCACGCCAACCTGGTGCCGTGGCAGATGCTGGCCCAGCGCACCGGCGCGACCCTGCGCTGGCTCGGCGTCACCGACGAGGGACGGCTGGACGTCTCGGACCTGGCGACCGTCGTCGACGCGTCCACCAAGCTGGTCGCGTTCAGCCACCAGTCCAACGTGCTCGGGACCGTCAACCCGGTCGACGTCCTGGTCCGACGGGCCCGCGAGGTCGGCGCCCTGGTCGTGGTCGACGCCGCCCAGTCCGTCCCGCACCAGCCGGTGGACGTACGCCGGCTCGGGGCCGACTTCCTCGCGTTCTCCGGCCACAAGATGCTCGGACCGCTCGGCATCGGCGTGCTGTGGGGCCGGCGCGAGCTGCTCGCGGCGATGCCGCCGTTCCTGACCGGCGGGTCGATGATCGAGGTGGTCCGGATGGAGGCCACCACGTTCGCCGCCCCGCCGCAGCGGTTCGAGGCCGGCGTGCCGATGGCGGCGCAGGCGGTCGGGCTGGCGGCTGCGTGCGACTACCTCACCGCGCTCGGCATGGACAACGTCGCCGCCCACGAGCACGAGCTGACCCGGCTGGCTCTGGACGGGCTCGCCCAGATCCCCGGCGTCCGCGTGGTCGGGCCGGTCGACACGGTCGAGCGCGGCGGCGCCGTCTCGTTCGTCGTCGACGGCATCCACCCGCACGACGTCGGCCAGGTCCTGGACGACCTCGGGGTCGAGGTCCGGGTCGGGCACCACTGCGCGTGGCCGCTGATCCGCCGCTTCGACGTGCCCGCGACGACCAGGGCGACGTTCTACGTCTACAACGACGCCGCGGACGTCCAGGCGCTGCTGGACGGGGTCCGGCAGGCGCAGCAGTTCTTCGCGGTCGGCGGGGTGGCCTGATGCAGCTGGAGTCGATGTACCAGGAGATCATCCTCGACCACTACCGGCACCCGCACCACAAGGGACTGGCCGAGCCGTTCGACGCCGAGGCGCACCACGTCAACCCGACCTGCGGCGACGAGGTCACCGTGCGCGTGCGGCTCGCCGGCTCCGACGGCGGCTTCACCGTCGACGAGGTGACGCACCAGGGGCTGGGCTGCTCGATCTCGCAGGCCTCGGCGTCCGTCATGTCCGACCTGGTCACCGGCCGGACGCTGGACGAGGCGCTGCTCACGCAGGAGGAGTTCCTCACGCTGATGCAGAGCCGCGGCGAGGCCGTCGACGTCGACGAGGACCGGCTCGAGGACGCGGTGGCGTTCGTGGGAGTGGCGAAGTACCCGGCGCGGATCAAGTGTGCGCTGCTGGGCTGGATGGCGTTCAAGGATGCGGCCGCGCGGGCGGTCCAGGCGCGGACAGCGGACGAGAGAGGCACGGCATGAGCGAGTCGACCACCGAGACTGCGTCGCTGGACGACATCACCGAGGCGATGCGAGACGTCGTGGACCCCGAGCTCGGCATCAACGTGGTCGACCTCGGGCTGGTCTACGGCATCACCGTGGACCAGAACCGGGTCGCGGTGCTCGACATGACGCTGACCAGTGCCGCCTGCCCGTTGACCGACGTCATCGAGGACCAGACCCGCGGGGCGCTGGCCACCCTGGTCTCCGACGTGAGGATCAACTGGGTCTGGATGCCGCCGTGGGGCCCGGACAAGATCACCGACGAGGGCCGCGAGCAGCTGCGTGCCCTCGGCTTCAACGTCTGATCCACGTCCGCCGTGGCCGCTCGCGCGCCTGGTGACGTCTACGACCGCACGTCGATGGCGGTCGGCTACTCCGGCCGCCGCCGCCCCGACCCGCGCATCGCCGCGCAGGTCGCCCGGGCGCTGGGCGGGGCCGGCTCCGTCCTGAACGTCGGCGCCGGCGCCGGGTCGTACGAGCCTCGTGGCGACGGGCGTCGCCGGGTGCGCGTCGTAGCGGTCGAGCCGAGCCTGGCCATGCTGGCCCAGCGCGGACCGGCCGCCGCCCCCGCGGTCCGCGCCGTGGCCGAGCAGCTGCCGTTCCGGGACGCCGCCTTCGACGCCGGGCTCGCCACCCTCACCGTGCACCACTGGACGGACCCGGCCCGCGGGCTCGCCGAGCTGCGCCGGGTCGCCCCCGGGCGGCAGGTCGCCCTGACCTGGGACCCCGAGGTGGTGGCCCGCTCGTTCTGGTTCACCCGTGACTACCTCCCGGAGGCCATCGCCGGCGAGACCGAGCGCGGGCTGTGGACGGTGGACGAGATCGCCGGCGCGCTGGCGCCGGTCCGGGTCGAGGTGGTCCCGGTCCCATGGGACTGCGCGGACGGGTTCTTCGGGGCGTACTGGCGGCGCCCGCAGGCCTACCTGCTCCCGGTCGTCCGCAACGCGATCTCCGCGCTGGTACTGCTCGACCAGGACCTGGTCGACGACGCCGTACGGAGGTTGGCCGCCGACCTGGACACCGGCCGATGGGCGGCCCGCTACGGCGACCTGCTCGAGCGCCAGTCCATGGACCTGGGCTACCGGCTCGTCGTCGGCGCCGGCTCGGGCTAGGCGCAGGACTCGTGCTGGTGCGGCCCGAAGGCGGTGCGGCGGACGTAGTCGCCCGGCTCGATCCACTGCAGGCAGCGCGGGCAGACCGCGTCGGCGTCCACGTGCAGCTCGTGCTCGGTCCCGCGGGTGTGCGGGATCAGGCAGCCGGCGGCGAGCGCCGCCCGCATCCCGCGGTAGACGCCGTCGGTCAACCCAGCCGTGCGACCCTGCATCCGTCCAGCCTGGTCCCGGTCCGGTCGGCGGTGGGGAACGATCCGGCAACGAATCGGTGACAGCCGTGCTGTTGAAGCCGGTAGGGCCCCAGCCCGTACAGTGGCCCCGTGTCCTGCTCCGCGCCCTGACCGAGCGACGCCCGCGAGCCCCCACCGCCAGCGTCCAGCGTCACCGCCGTCCCGGAGAGGTACCGACCCGTGATCACCAGCACTGCCGTCGAGCTTCGCGCGGGTGCCCGCGTGCTGCTGTCCGGCGCGACCTTCCGGGTCGGCCCGGGCGACCGCGTCGGGCTGGTCGGCCGCAACGGCGCGGGCAAGACCACGCTCACCCGGGTCCTGGCCGGACAGGGCCAGCCGGCGCAGGGGAGCGTGACCAGGTCGGGGACGGTCGGCTACCTGCCGCAGGACCCGCGCACCGGGGACCTCGAGCAGCTCGCCAGGGACCGGATCCTGTCCGCCCGCGGCCTCGACGAGGTGGTCGCGTCGCTGCGCCAGACCGAGGGAGAGATGGCCAGCGCCGACCCGGCGACCGCGGACCGGGCCATGCGTCGGTACGCGCACCTGCAGGAGCGGCTCGCCGCGGCCGGCGGCTATGCCGCCGAGTCCGAGGCGGCGCAGATCTGCGCCTCGCTGGGGCTGCCGGACCGCGTCCAAGGCCAGCAGCTGCTCACGCTCTCCGGCGGTCAGCGACGCCGGGTCGAGCTGGCCCGCATCCTGTTCGGCGACTCCCAGACCCTGCTGCTGGACGAGCCGACCAACCACCTGGACGCCGACTCCATCGTCTGGCTGCGCGAGTTCCTGCGCACGCACAAGGGCGGCCTGGTGGTGATCAGCCACGACGTCGGACTGCTCGAGGCCTGCGTCAACCGCGTCTTCCACCTCGACGCGAACCGGGCCGAGCTGGACCTGTACAACGTCGGCTGGAAGGCCTACCTGGAGCAGCGTGAGGCCGACGAGCGGCGACGCCGCCGGGAGCGGACCAACGCCGAGAAGCAGGCCGTCGCCCTGCGGGCCCAGGCCGACCGGATGCGGTTCAAGGCCACCAAGGCCAAGGCCGCGCAGAACATGGACCGCCGAGCCGAGCGACTGGTCGCCGGCCTGGAGACCACCCGGCGATCGGACCGCGTGGCCAAGCTGCGGTTCCCGGACCCGGCACCGTCCGGGCGGACGCCGCTCACCGCGTCGGGGCTGTCGAAGTCCTACGGGTCGCTCGAGGTCTTCACCGACGTCGACCTCGCCATCGACCGCGGCTCACGGGTGGTCGTGCTCGGGCTCAACGGTGCCGGCAAGACGACCCTGCTGCGCATCCTCGCCGGGATCGAGAAGGCGGACACGGGTGCGGTCGAACCGGGCCACGGCCTGCGGCTGGGCTACTACGCGCAGGAGCACGAGACTCTCGACACCGCACGCACCGTCCTGGAGAACATGGCGTCGGCCGCGCCCGACCTGGCCGAGGTCGAGCACCGCCGGATCCTGGGCAGCTTCCTGTTCTCCGGCGACGACGTCGACAAGCCGGCATCGGTGCTGTCCGGGGGAGAGAAGACCAGGCTCGCGCTGGCCACGCTCGTGGTGTCGAGCGCGAACGTCCTGCTGCTCGACGAGCCGACCAACAACCTCGACCCGGCCAGCCGTCAGGAGGTGCTCGCCGCGCTGCACCGGTACAAGGGCGCCGTCGTGCTGGTGACGCACGACGAGGGCGCCGTCGACGCCCTGCAGCCCGAGCGGGTCGTGCTGCTGCCCGACGGCGTCGAGGACCTGTGGACCGAGGACTACGCGGACCTGGTCGCGCTCGCCTGAGGTCCGGCTGCGCGGACTGTACGGTGTCGGGCCATGGAGCGCCCTCGGGTCCTGGTCGTCGTCGCGCACCCCGACGACGAGACGTTCGGACTCGGCTCGGTCATCGCCGGAGCGGTCGACCACGGCGCCGAGGTCGTCGTGTGCTGCGCCACCCGGGGAGAGGCGGGCGAGAGCGCGGTCGAGCCGGCTGCGGGCCAGAGCCTGGCCGACCTGCGTGAGGCCGAGCTCCACGCCGCCGGGGACATCCTCGGCGTCTCCCGCCACGTGCTGCTGGGCTTCGCCGACTCCGGCATGCGTGGCACCGCGCCGCCCGACTCGCTGGCCGGCGTCCCCGAGGCCGAGGTCGTCGACGCCGTACGGCGGGTCGTCGACGAGGTCCGGCCCTCGGTGGTGGTCACGTTGGACCCGGTCACGTCCGACGGTCACCGCGACCACGACCGGATCGGCGCTGCCACGCTCGCCGCCGTCCGGGGCCGGCCGGAGGTGACCGCGTACGTCTGGTGCGTGCCGCGACCGGTGCTCGAGCAGTGGTTCGCGCAGCTGGCGCTGGTCCGGCCGGACACCGAGCACCTGGCTGAGCCGGCGCCCCCGCCCGGCCGTCCGATCGAGGAGGTCACGACGATCCTGGACAGCCGGCCGTACATGGAGCTGCGCGCCCGGGCCAGTGCCGCCCACGCGAGCCAGACATCGCCGTTCGACGGGATGCCGGCCGAGCTGCAGGAAGCGTTCGTCGGCACCGACCATCTCGTCCGGATGCAGCCGCCGTGGACCGCAGGAGAGCCGGAGCGATCTCTCCCGCTCTGACCCTAGGCGCGGATCCTGGCCGTGGGTGCAGCCGTGGCTGACGGTGGAGCAGCCGGGGTGCGCCTGCGTTCGTGGCGATGGGCGACCCAGGCCACCGCGATCATGACCACAAGGACGTCGGCGAAGCCGGCGATCGACGCCCAGGGGAGGTGGATGTCGCCGTTGTCCAGCTGGGCGTAGAACGAGCCGAGCGGGGTGAGCAACGGCCAGAGCACCAGCAGGTTGCGAGCGACCGCGAAGGCCACGGCGTACGTCACGCCCAGGCCGGTCAGGAATCCGATCTCCTTGATGCCCATGCCGTAGCCGACGTGGTAGGCGCCGTAGAGCACGGCGGCACCACCGATTCCGGCGACGGGGCCGAAGTGCGCTTCGAGCCGGTTCTGGATGAACCCGCGGAAGAACACCGACTCGAACACCCCGACGACCAGAGCCATCGCCAGCAGCGGCACCCAGTCGACCGGCGCCGGCAGCGCGTACCCCCACAACGTGAGCGCGAACTGGACACCGCCGAACAGGACTGCCAGCGCGAGGGTCGACCCTGGATGGTCGCGGCGGATCCCCAGGTCCCGTAGCGATCCGTGGCGGATCCACACGGTGAAGATCACCGGTCCGACCACGCCGAGCAGCAGCGCGCCCGCGAAGGACAAGAACAGCCCGGCCGTCCGGTCGGTGGTGAAGCCCACGAAGGCCAGCCGCATCAGGGCGATGACGCCGAGGTAGAAGACGGCGACCGCCAGCAGGTCGCGCGTGCTGTCCGCAGGCCGAGCCACCCTCGAGGGCAGCACGCCGGGCACCATCGCGACTGCCGCGCCGCTGACGACCACGGCCGCTGCGTACCACCAGCCCCCGACCAGCGACAGCAGCAACAGGGCGGCCACGACCCACGCGGTCCAGACCACCAACGGACGCGAGAGCCGCACCTCTGCAACGTTCATGATCCACACCCCCTTCGGGCGTGTTGGCATCAGCAGATCGCGGCCGCGCATACCGCGGGAAGAGGCCAAAGACCCTGCCCCCTGTGCACGGAATGTCCGGCAGATCGCCGCGTGGATGGTGCCGTCCGCGTGCGGTCTCCTTTCATGCCTGGCGCAATTCGTGGGAAACTGGCCGCGCTGACCAGACCTGGCTGTGCCGGAACCGGGGCCCGGGCAACGGAAGGAGGTGCGCGGTGGTGACTGCTGTAGCGGTCGGAGGCGGGGTGACCTGCGCGCTGACGCGCCTTCTGCGCCCCGAGGAAGACCCTGTCCTCGGGGTTCTCGACGCCTGGCCGCTCACCGTGCCGGACGTGCTGGGCGGCTCCGACTCCCCGGAGGTCTCGAGGGCGACGCCCGGCGCCGGCATCGCGAGCGCTCTCGAGCGTCTGCTCCGCCCGGACCGCCAGGTGATGCTGCTGGCGATGTACTCCCTGGACCTCACGGGGGACGACCTGCTGCGGGTCGCGACCCGTCCTGAGCCACCTGGCGAGCCGCCGGCCAAGACGCAGGCGGCCTAGCGGCTCGGTCGGACCCTTTTGCCCGGTTCCGCTTCGCGGGGTCCCAAGTTCAGGCACGCTTCTCCTGCCCGTAACCTACGGGTCACCAGGCTGGACGGTCCGAGCGGAAGGGAACCCGGGGGTGGATCTGCTCCTCGTCACGGTCATCGCCTTGGTCGCCCTGGCGCTCGTCTTCGACTTCACGAACGGCTTCCACGACGCCGCCAACTCCGTCGCGACGGTGGTGGCAACCCGGGCCCTGCCGGCCAGATGGGCGCCGGCCTTCTCCGCGTTCTTCAACTTCGCCGCCTACTTCCTCATCGGCACGGCGGTGGCCAACACCGTGGCCAAGACGGTCAAGCCCCAGTACGGGACCGCGGCCCTGGTGTTCGCGGCGCTGTTCGCCGCGATCGCGTGGAACTACGTCACCTGGTACATGGGCCTGCCCTCGTCCTCCAGCCACGCGATCATCGGTGGGCTCGTCGGCGCCGGCCTGGCAGCCGGCGGCGTCGCCGCCATCTCCTGGGACGCCGTCAGCAAGGCGGTGATCGGCATCGTCGCGTCGCCGGCGCTGGCGTTCAGCATCGCGCTTGTGGCCATGTTCGTCGTCTCGGGCGCGCAGCGGTTGTTCCGGATGCGCGACGAGCACCCCGTCTTCAAGGGCCTCCAGCTGGTCTCGGCCGGGGCCGTGTCGTTCGGCCACGGCGCCAACGACGCCCAGAAGACGATGGGCGTGATCGCGGCCCTGCTGCTGGCCACCGGGCACACGCAGATGTCGGCGGACGGCAAGACGGTGGCGATACCGGAATGGGTGGCGCTGTCGGCGTACTCAGCCATCGCCCTGGGCACGCTGTGGGGCGGGTGGAAGATCATCGAGACCCTGGCCCTGAAGATCACGACCCTGCACGCCAGCTCCGGGGTCGCGGCCAACGTCGGCGCCTCCGCAGCGATCTTCGGCGCGACCGCCGTCGGTATGCCCATCTCGACCACCCACGCCGCCGCGTCGTCGATCGTCGGCGCCGGCCTGGGCTCTCACCGCGGGGCGCACTGGAACGTCGTGGGTCGGATGGTGCTGGCGTGGGTCCTCACGATCCCGTCTGCGGCGGCGGTCGCATGGTTGATGTTCCATCTGACCCAGCTGCCCACCGGACTGGCATGGGTCTGCGTCGGCGCGGTGCTGCTCGCGTTCGCCGCCTGGGCCGGCTGGGCGATGACGCACACGATCCATGCGCAGGACGTCGAGGCCGAGATCCCCAGCGAGGAACAGCTCGACCTGCGCGACCCGACGCCGAGTGAGCCGGCCGCGGACCCGTCTACTGCTCCCGCCACACGCTCCAGCAGCACATAGGGACGGAATCTCGACACTCGTGCCGCGCGACCCTAGGGTGCGAAATCGTGACCACCCTGTCGACACGTCTGAAGATCTCCGCCTGGGACGAGCAGCCGGCCGCGCAGTACGACGACGGGAGCAAGGTCACCCGAGCTGTCGTGACCCTGGCCGAAGGGGTCGACGGGATCGTGAGCGGCACCATCGAGTCGGTGATGTACTACCGCCCTGACGGCACCAGCCACTACGTCAACGTCATGCATCTGAACGTGGATCTCGGCGGTCGCTCGGGGGCGATCACGCTGACCGGCAGTGGAACCTACGACGGCACCACCGCGTCGGGCACGTCCGCCATCGTGCCCGGCTCGGCGACCGGCGAGCTCGTCGGCATCGCCGGCACGTGCCACAGCGCGTCCACCCACGCCGACTATCCGTTCATGCCGCTGACCCTGACCTACGAGCTCGCCTAGCCGGTCAGCCCATCCCGGTGACCCCGGCGGCGACACCTGAGCGCGAGGAGCAGCCATGGAGACCGTTCAGTCCGCCGACGGGACGACGATCGCGTTCGACCGGACCGGCACCGGACCGGCACTCGTCCTCGTGGTCGGTGCGTTCAGCGACCGGTCGTCGACCAAGTCCCTCGCGGCGGCGCTCGGGTCGACCTTCACGGTGTACGAGTACGACCGGCGCGGGCGCGGTGACAGCGACGAGAAAGGCCCGTACTCGGTCGAGCGGGAGGTCGAGGACCTCGACGCGGTGATCGGGGCCGCCGGCGGCGCGGCGTTCGCGTTCGGCCACTCCTCCGGCGGCGCACTGGTCCTGGAAGCCGCGGCGCACGCATCTCCCGTGACGGCGCTGGTGGTCTACGAGCCTCCGTACGCGGCGGGTGCGACGACTGGGTTCGCGGCGCAGCTCAGCACGCTGGTGGCCCAAGGCCGGCGGGCTGAGGCCGCCGAGAAGTTCCTCACGCTCGTCGGTACGCCACCGCAGGCGCTCGCACACATCGCCGCCGGGCCGTACTGGCCGCACATGCAGGCGTTCGCCAACACGCTTCCGTACGAGGTCACCCTGTGCAACGACGGCTCGGCGCCGGTCGACCGGCTGGCGAAGATCGGTGCACCGACGCTCGCCCTGGCCGGCGGCGCGAGCCCTGCCTGGGCGCAGGACGGTGCACGGGCCATCGCCGCCGCGATCCCCGGCGCCCGATGGCGCGTGCTCGACGGACAGGGCCACGGTGCCGCCGACGAGGTCGTCGTCCCGGTGCTCACCGACTTCTTCGCCGCCCACAGCTGACTCCGCCTGCACGCCGCCGTCGCTCAGCCGCCCGCCGTCGGTCAGCCGCCGACGACGGCGTACAGCCGCCACCGGCCCGGCACGCCCTTGAGGTCGTGCTCCCCGCGGTCCTCGAAGTCGATCGGGGCGCCGACCACCAGGTCCTTGACCGTGCTCGACACCAGCACGTCTCCAGCACCTGCCAGCTGGCTGACCCTGGCCGCGATGTGCACGGTGAGCCCGGTCAGCTTCCCGCCGATCTGCCGGCACTCGCCGGTGTGCAGTCCGGCCCGGACCGTGATCTCCGCGTCCCGCAACGAGGCGCTGATCGACCGGGCGCACCGGATCGCCGCGGCCGGGGTGTCGAAGGCGGCGAGGAAGCCGTCGCCGGCGGTGTCGATCTCGCGACCGCCGGCGCGGACCAGCTCACGGCGGACGATCGCGTTGTGGCGCTCGAGCACGTCACCCCAGCCGACGTCCCCGAGCGACACCGCCAGCTCGGTGGACCCGACGATGTCGGTGAACAGGATGGTCGCCAGCACCGGTCGCGCCTGGGCCCGTTCGAGGGCCCGTTCGGCCATCGCGACGAGCGGTGCGGCGCCGATCCTCTGGGCGAGCTCGAGCGCCTCCGCGGCGGCTTCGGCCCCTGCGTCGGGACGCCCGCTGCGCGACTCGAGGTCGGCCACACCGATGAGCGCCTCGACCACGCGGGCCGGGCACGGCATCGCGCGGTACCGCTCCAGCGCCTCCGCGAACGCCGCCCGGGCCGGCTCGACCTCGCCCAGAGCCGACGCGAGGAAGGCCCGGCACAGCGTCCCCGACGCGACGTTGTGGGCGTTGGAGTCCGCGGCCGTGGTGGCGTCGACCTCGGCCACCCACGCCGCGAGCTCGACCACCCGTCCCTCGGCGGCCAGCACCGCGGCCAGGTCGGGGGCGAACGGCCAGTGGCTGCCCTGGTTGCGCCAGTTCAGGGTGCCGCGCAGGACCGACCAGAAGACCGGCAGCGCGGCGTCGATGCCGTCGTCGAGGAGCAGCTGGCGCGCGCGGGCCGAGGCGGCCGGCACCGAGCGCTGCGGCTCGGCCGTACCGATCGCCAGGTCCCAGAGCTCGTCGACGATCGGCGCGGCCTCGGCGATGCCCAACCGCTGCGCGCGCTCGGCCCTGGCCGTCAGCGCCACGACCCGGGTGGGTATCCGCTGCGTCCGCAGCGGCCGGGCCATCCGGTCGACCTCGTCGTACTCGCCCTGCAGCGACATCAGCCAGGCGTACCCGGCCTGGGTGTAGCGGTCGTTCGGGGCGATCCGGTCGGCCACCTCGAGGGCGCGCCGCAGCCACCGGCCCGCCGCCTCGAAGTCGCCGCACCACAGCGCGACGTACCCGCTGTTGATCGTGACGTTGAGCTCGGCCCGCAAGTCCTGGCCGGCCCGCGCCGCCGCCACCGAGTGGTCGTGGGCCGTCCAGAACGCGGGTCCGTAGGGCTCCATCATCATCCGGGTGCCGTGCAGCCCGGACAGCGCGGACAGGTTGCCGGACCGCTCGGCGAGCTCGAGCGCTTCGGGCATCAGGGCCTCGGCCTCCTCCAGCCGGTCCCGCAGCACGAGCACCCGGGTGAGCCGGCGAAGGACCCACGCCTCCCAGTAGTCGTCGACCCCGTGGACGAGGTCGCGCGCCTCGGAGAGCGCAGGGACGGAGTTGCTGCTGTCGCCAGCCAGCCAGCTGGCCTGCTCGAGCACGCACAGGGCCTTCGCCTGGGCCACCGGGTCGGACTGCGCGACGGCCAGGTCTCGGGCCTCCTGGGCGAACGCCCCGCGCAGGCGCGTGACCTCCTCGACCTCACTGGTGCGCGCGGCCTCGAGCAACAGGTCGAGCCGTCGTTCGTCACCGGTGCCCATGAGGCGGAGCGCCTGGTCGTAGCGCTGGTCGGCCTCGTCGGCCGCGAACGCCGCGGCAGCCCGACGAGCCGCGCGCACCGCGAAGTCGAAAGCGGCCTCGTCATCCGCAGCGGCCGCGAAGTGGTCGGCCACGGATGCGGCCACCGAGTCCAGGTCGTCCGGGTGCAGGCGGACGAGCGCCTCGGCGAGCCTGCGGTGCACCCGCCGCCGGTCCGGACCGACCAGCTCGTCGGCGAACGCCTCGCGGGTCAGCGCGTGCCGGAACGAGTACCCGGACCGCAGGTCGTCACGACGCTCGACGAGCAGCTGGAGGAGGAGTGCCTCGCGCACGACGTCGTCGACGGTGTCCTGGCCGGCCCCACTGGCCTCGGCGAGCAGCACCGGGTCGAGGTCGTCGGCGGCGACGGCGGCCATCTGCAGGATCTGGACGGCCGCCGGTTTCATGTCGCGGGCCCGGGCGAGCAGCGTCTCTCGGACGCTGAGCGGCATCTGGATCTCGTCGAGCTCGCGGCGTTCCCAGTCGTCGCCGGACCGGTACACGTCGCCGCGCTCGACCAGCGCCCGGGCCAGCTCCTCGACGAAGAACGGGTTGCCCCCGGTGCGGCCGAGGACCGCGTCGCTGAACTCGTCGCCCACGTCCGTGCCGTCGAAGATCGCGCTGACCATCGCGCGGACCTGCTCGCGGTCCAACGGGGCCAGCAGCAGCTCGTCGTACCGACGCTCCCGACCCAGGTCGGCGAGCAGCTCTGACAGCGGGTGCCGGCGGTGCAGCTCGTCGGTCCGGTACGTGCACACGATCCAGACCGGGCAGATCCTCCAGCTCGCCCGCGAGGTACCGCAGCAGGCGCAGGCTGTCGGCGTCGGCCCAGTGCAGGTCCTCGATCAGCAGCATGGCTCCGTGCGGCTGGGCCAGCCGGGCCAGCAGCTGCCAGACCGCGGCGAACAGGTCCTCGGCGGCCGGCTCGGTGGACGGCAGCCCGACCTGGGCCGCGACCTCGGGGAGCAACGCCGCGGACCACGTGGCCGGACCGTCGAAGAGCAGCCCGAGCTGGGTCGGGTCCAAGATGCGGGTCCGCCGGCGGATCGCATGCACGAAGCAGGCGTACGCCACGGACGCGTCGGGGGAGCAGTGCCCCTCGAGCCTGGCCAGGCCTGACTCGGCGGTCAGTCGCAGCGCCTCGCCGGCCAGCCGGCTCTTGCCGACCCCGGCCTCTCCGCCCACGAACAGCAGCCGTCCGTGCCCGTCGGCACGGACCGCCGAGACGGACTCCGCGAGGACCTGCACCTCGTCGGCCCGCCCGACATGGACGGGACACACCGCGGCGTGGACGTGCATGCGCCCATCCTGCCCGAGGTCCTCCGGTGGCGGCCGCCTCGTCAGCCGGACGTGCTCACGGCTGCTTTCATGCGCTCTCCGGCCGCACCTCGACCAGGTCGGTCTGGTAGTCGCGCAGGCCGGCGAGCCGGGCCAACGGCCCGCGCCGCCGTCGCGACAGCAGCCCGACGGCAACCATCACCACGACCCCGCCACGGCCAGCGGCCACTGGACCATGGCCAGGCCGAGCACCAGTGCGAGCACCACTGCGATCCGAAGCGCGCGCCGCCCCCACGGTGCCGGCCGGCCGGACATGTCCTCGGACTTCACCTCGGCGAGGGTCTGCCCGAGGCTGCGGTGGTCCTTGCCCAGGGACACTGCCAGCAGAGCGCCGAGGTAGGCGAGTCCGACCCCCAGCCAGACCGCCCAGGGGGACAGCCGTGCCTGGATGCTGCCCGGGCCGGGGTGCAGTGCCCACGCCGAGAGGACCGCCAGCACGCACAGCAGCGTCCCGATGAAGACGACGGCGGCGATCACCGCGTCCGCGGCCCACCAGGTGAGCCAGGAGCCGGCCGACGGCGCCACCTTCTCGAGCCGGCTGGACGGGACGTACGGGGCATCCGGCATTTCGCCTCCACGGCGGGTCGGGTCTGCGGCCAGACCCACCGAATGCTCCCATCGCCACCCCCCTTGCAGTAGCCGGTCGACCAGAGTTGAGTGATCATGTCGAGGAGAGCCCGGACCGAAGGAGGGACCTCGTGGCAGATCTGACCAAGGGGCGCCGGGTGACCGGTGCCGAGCGCGACAAGCTCGCCACCGACCTGAAGAAGAAGTACGAGTCGGGGGTCAGCATCCGAGCCCTCGCTTCGTCGACCGGGCGCTCGTACGGGTTCGTGCACCGCATCCTCAACGAGTCCGGCGCGACGCTGCGGGGTCGTGGCGGCGCCACACGGGGCAAGAAGAAGTAGCCGTGGAGGCGGCTCCCGTCGGCCTTCGTGTCGAGGTCGACGGTGCGGTCGCGCACGTGACACTGGCCGACGCCGACCGCCGCAACGCCCAGACCCCCGCACTGTGGCGTGCGCTGGCGCAGATCCCGGCCACGCTCGCCGACGAGGTCCGCGTCGTCCTCGTCGACGCGGAGGGGCCGTCGTTCTCGGCGGGGCTGGACCGGCGGATGTTCGAGCCGGGCGGGATCGCCGGCGAGCCGTCGCTTACCGACCTCGCCGCCCTGCCGCCGGCCGAGCTGGACGCGTCGATCGCGCAGTTCCAGCGTGCCTTCACCTGGTTGCGCGACGATCGCTTCGTGTCGGTGGCCGCGGTCCGTGGGCATGCGGTCGGGGCGGGGTTCCAGCTCGCGCTGGCCTGCGACCTGCGGCTGCTCGCGGACGACGCGCGCTTGTGCATGCGGGAGCCGGCGCTCGGGCTCGTGCCGGACCTGGGTGGGACCCAGCCGCTGGTGGAGTGCCTCGGCTACGCCACCGCGCTGGAGCTGTGCGTGACCGGTCGGTGGATGGAGGCGGCCGAGGCTGTCCAGCGCGGCCTCGCGCTGCGCTCGGTCCCGGTCGACGCGCTGCCCGCAGCCGCCGCGGAGCTGGTCGCGGCCCTGTCGGTGGCGCCGGTGGGTGCGGTGCGGGCCACCAAGCGGCTGCTGCGGGCCGCCGGCGGGCGAGACCTCGCGGGGCAGCTGGCCGCCGAGCGGGCCGAGCAGGCCGGACGGCTGGCCGAGCTCGCCGCCCTGGCCGCCCGGCTCGTGGCCTCCGGCCGAGCGGCGGATGTCGGGGCGGCAGATGTCGGGGGGAACAGCGAGACTGGTCGCTGACGTTCACCGGGCGCGTACCTCCAGTGACGAGACCCGCACACGAACCAGTACAGGACCGGAGCCACCGACCGCATGTCGATGTCCAACCCGTGGGCGCACTACCGCTCCTTCACCAACAGCCAGGACGTGAAGAAGCGGCTCAAGCCCGGGACGACCCGCCGGATCGTGGGCTTCGCGCGCCCCTACCGGAGGTCGATCGCCGCGTTCCTGGTGACCGTCGTGCTCGACGCGCTCACCGTCGTGGTGACGCCCTTGCTGTTCAAGGTGATCATCGACGACGGCGTCGGCAAGGGCGACACCTCGGTGGTCATCTGGACCGCCGTAGCACTGGCCGCCGTGGCCGTGGCGGACACCGTGATCACGTTGATCGGCCGCTTCTACTCGGCCCGGATCGGCGAAGGGCTGATCTTCGACCTGCGCACCCGGGTCTTCGACCACGTGCAGCGGATGCCGATCGCGTTCTTCACCCGCACCCAGACCGGCTCGTTGGTCTCCCGCCTGAACAGCGACGTCGTCGGCGCGCAGCAGGCGTTCACCTCGACATTGTCGTCCGTGGTCTCCAACGTCGTGTCGCTGGTCCTCGTGCTGATCACGATGCTGCTGCTGTCGTGGCAGATCACGCTGGTCGCGCTCGCGCTGCTGCCGCTGTTCATCCTGCCGGCGCGGTGGGTGGGCAAGCGGCTCGCCGCGATCACCCGCGAGTCCATGCAGCTGAACGCCGCGATGAGCCAGACCATGACCGAGCGCTTCAACGTCTCGGGCGCGCTGCTGGTCAAGATCTTCGGTCGCCTGGACGACGAGTCCGGGCAGTTCCAGGGCAAGGCCGGGCGGGTCCGCGACATCGGCGTCACCGCCGCGCTGTACAGCCGGGTGTTCTTCTCGGCCCTCATCCTGGTGGCGTCGCTGGCCACGGCCCTGGTGTACGGGCTCGGCGGGCTGCTCGCGATCCAGGGCACGATCCAGGTCGGCACGCTGGTCGCCCTCGCCGCGCTGCTGCGTCAGCTGTACGGCCCGCTCACCTCCCTGTCCAACGTTCAGGTCGACGTGATGACGGCGCTGGTCTCGTTCGAGCGGGTGTTCGAGGTGCTCGACCTGCCACCGATGGTCGACGACCGACCTGACGCCGTCGAGCTCCCGCCGGGTGCGGACACCGTGGAGTTCCGCGACGTCGTGTTCCGCTACCCGTCCGCGGACGAGGTCTCGCTGGCGTCGCTGGAGTCGGTGGCCGTGCTCGACTCCACGCCGTCGCAGACAGTCCTCGACGGGGTCGGCTTCACCGTGGCGGCCGGGCAGATGGTCGCGCTCGTCGGCCCGTCCGGTGCCGGCAAGACCACGATCACAGCGTTGGTGTCCCGGTTCTACGACGTGAGCTCCGGCGCGGTGCTGGTGGGTGGCCGGGACGTCCGCGACGTCACCCAGGCTTCGCTGCACCACGCCATCGGCGTCGTCACCCAGGACGCGCACATGTTCCACGACACGATCAGGGCCAACCTGCTGTACGCGCGGCCGGACGCCACCGACGAACAGCTGCACGAGGCCGTGCGCGCGGCGCACATCGGCGACCTGGTGGCCGGCCTGCCCGACGGGCTGGACACGGTCGTGGGTGACCGCGGGTACCGGCTCTCCGGCGGCGAGAAGCAGCGGCTGGCGATCGCCCGGCTGCTGCTCAAGGCCCCGAGCATCGTGGTCCTGGACGAGGCGACCGCGCACCTCGACTCCGAGTCGGAGGCGGCCGTCCAACGGGCCCTGGCGACGGCGCTGACCGGGCGGACGTCGCTGGTGATCGCGCACCGGCTGTCCACCGTGCGCGACGCCGACCAGATCCTCGTGGTCGAGGCCGGCCGGGTGGTCGAGCGCGGCACCCACCACGAGCTGCTGGCCGCCGAGGGCCTCTACGCCGACCTGTACCGCACCCAGTTCGAGAGTCAGAGCAGCAGCGAGGTCGTCCTCTAGCCCAGGTGGACGGACGCTGAGCTACAGCGACCGGGTCGAGCCGCCGTCGACCGGGATCATCGCGCCGGTCAGATAGGACGCCGCGGGCGACAGCACGAAGGCCGCCACTCTCCCGAACTCATCGGGTGTTCCGTCGCGACCCAGTGGGATGGCCGCGCGGGTGGCGTCCACCTGGGCCTGGCTGCGCCCGGCCTCGAGCGACTGCAGCCGATCGGTCCCGATCCGGCCCGGCAGCAGGCCGTTGACCCGGATGTTGCGCGGCCCGAGCTCCTCGGACAGCTCCTTGGCGACCATCGCCAGGCCAGGACGCAGCCCGTTGGACAGGGCCAGCGCGGCCAGCGGCTCGCGGACCGACGTCGAGAGCACGAACGCGATCGAACCGCCCCGGGGTGGCAGCTGGCTGCTCACCGCGCGGGCCAGCCGGATCGACCCCAGGAAGACCGACTCGAACGCTGCCCGCCACATGCCGTCGTCGACCTGGTCGACCCGCCCGGGTGGCGGGCCACCGACGCTGATCAGGGCCCCGTCCAGACGCCCGAACCGGGCTACGGCCGCCGCGACCAGTCGTTCGGCCGAGGCCGGGTCGCCGTTGTCGGCCGAGATCCCGATCGCCCGGTCGGTCCGCAGCTGGGACGAGGCGGCCAGGACCGCGTGCCCGTCTCGCCCGGAGACGACCACGCGGGCTCCCTCCGCGACCAGCATCCTCGCGGCCGCGAGACCGAGGCCGCGGCTGCCGCCGCTGACGATGAAGACGGAACCGTCCAGGCCGAGATCCATGCCCGCATGGTGTCAGCCGCCGGCCGGACTGGGCGTCTTGTCCGGGCTGTCGGCCGCGTCACCGGTGTCAGCCGCCTCCTCGGCCTCCCGCCGCAGGAACGTCCACCATCCGGCGACGGCAACCAGGGCGAACAGCACCCACTGCACGGCGTAGGACAGGTGCGGGCCGTCGTCGAGCACCGGCGCCGCATGCACGGCAGGCGCCGTCTGCGGAGCCGGCTGCTCGGAGACCAGCAGGCCGTAGCCGTCGAGCACCCGGTAGCCGTCGCCGCGCGCGAGGTCGGAGGTCGTGATCGAGGTCACCTGGCCGGCCGGGAGGCCCTCGGTGGAGTGCCCGGGTTCGGAGGGCATCAGCCGGGCCACCACCGTGACCGTCCCGGGCTGCGGGGCCGGTACGGAGTCCGGGGCGGCCGACGTGGCGCCGGTCGGGATCCAGCCCCGGTCGACGAGCAGGGCGGCGCCACCGCTGTCGGGGAGCAGCGGGGTGACCACCTCGTAGCCGGTGTCGCCGCTGTCGCTGCCCCGGTTGCGAACGAGCATCTGGTGCGCCGCGTCCCACCGACCGGTCACCGACACCGAGCGCCACTGCTGGGCGGTCGCGAACCCGGGGTCGGACGCGGCGAGGGCGGTCAGGTCCTGGTAGCTCATCGGGGTCGCGCCCAGGTGCGCCCGCTCCACCTGGTTGGCCCGCTGCCGCTCGTGCAGGCGGCTGACCTGCCAGACCGAGAGCCTGATGAACAGCAGCACGAAGAACACCGCGAGCAGGGTGAACCCCAGCCAACGGCGCTGCCGCAGCAAGCCGAGCACACCCGACGGTACCCCGGGCTACGATCGGGACAGGAGCGAGCAGGCGCAGCAGACAGCCTTGGAGGTGCGGGTGCTCGTCGACACGTTCGGGCGGGTTGCGACCGACCTCCGGGTCTCGCTGACCGACCGATGCAACCTGCGGTGCACGTACTGCATGCCGGCCGAGGGCCTGGACTGGCTCCCGTCGCCCGAGCTCCTGACCGACGACGAGGTCGTCCGGCTGGTCTCGGTGGCCGTCGGGCTCGGCGTCACCGAGGTCCGGTTCACCGGCGGCGAGCCGCTGCTGCGCAAGGGCCTGGTCGGCATCGTCGAGCGGGTCGCGGCGCTGCCGTCGCGGCCCCGGATCTCCCTGACCACCAACGGCATCGGGCTGGCCCGGCTGGCCCGCCCGCTGCGCGACGCCGGCCTGGACCGGGTCAACGTCAGCCTCGACACGCTCGACCGGCCGCGGTTCGTGGAGCTGACCAAGCGGGACCGGCTCGACGACGTGGTCGCCGGGATGGCGGCCGCCGCCGCAGCCGACCTCAGCCCGGTCAAGGTCAACGCGCTGCTGATGCGCGGGATCAACGAGGACGAGGCGCCGGCATTGCTGCGGTGGTGCCTGGACCGCGGCTACGAGATGCGGTTCATCGAGCAGATGCCGCTGGACGCCCAGCACGGCTGGGACCGGGCGGCGATGGTGACCGCCGACGAGATCCTCGCGCTCCTCAAGGCCGAGTTCGTGCTCGACCCGGAACCCGACGAGTACCGGGGCAGCGCGCCGGCCGAGACGTGGGTCGTCGACGGCGGACCGGGCCGGGTCGGGGTGATCGGGTCGGTGACCCGGCCGTTCTGCGGTGCCTGCGACCGGGTGCGGCTGACCGCCGACGGCCAGGTGCGCAACTGCCTGTTCGCCCGCGAGGAGACCGACCTGCGGGCGGCGCTGCGCTCGGGCGCCGACGACGCAGCGCTCGGGGAGCTGATGCGCGCGTCGCTGTGGGCCAAGCGGCCTGGTCACGGGATCGACGACCCGCTGTTCCTGCAGCCGGTGCGCCCGATGTCGGCCATCGGCGGATAGCCGCCGGCCAGGGATGGCGATGCCGGACGGCCACGGGGATAGCCGCCCGGCATCGCGTCGACGCCACAACCGGGGGACCGCGGCGTCAGCCGGGGATTATGCCATGGGAGCGCGCCCACACCGTTCGAAACGCCGAGGTTACTGAACGTACAATCAGGCTCCGGAAGCCTGGTTCGTGGGTCCTTCGGCGACCACGTCGGGACCGGGCCGGCCACTGCCCAGGGCCGGTCGGTCGATGGTCTCCACCGAGGTCGGCGGCGCGCCCCGGTCCTGCTCGCGGCCGACGTTGGCACCGATGACCGACACCCACGGCAGCACCAGGGCGAGCACGACGAGGACCCAGCGCAGCGGTCCGTGCGCCACGATCGCGCCGAGGAAGCACAGGGTCCGGATCCCCATCGACCACAGGTAGCGTCGCGTGCGGCCGCGCTGGTCCTGGGACAGCGAGGTCTGGGCCCCCGTGATCCGGTAGACCGGCTCCGACCTGCGGGCCGCACGCATGGGCTCAACGGTACGGTGCCTGCACGCGGGTGGCACCTCGGTGCCGTCCACGTCCCGCCGGCCGGACCGAGCAGCCCAGGAGCCACCGTGAGCAACCGCACCTACCGTCTGACGGAGATCGTCGGCACGAGCGACGAGGGGGTCGACGCGGCGATCCGCAACGGGATCGCCCGGGCCGGCCAGACGCTGCGCCACCTGGACTGGTTCGAGGTCACCCAGATCCGCGGGCAGATCGTCGACGGCGAGGTCGAGCACGTCCAGGTCGGCATGAAGGTCGGCTTCCGCCTCGAGGACGCCTGACCGGGCCGCGGACCGCC
This sequence comes from uncultured Actinomycetota bacterium, assembly GCA_963771835.1. Lineage (GTDB taxonomy): Bacteria > Actinomycetota > Actinomycetes > Prado026 > Prado026 > CAVQCJ01. The sequence continues at coordinate 501,762 of CAVYVA010000001.1, read as the reverse complement.
GGCCTCAGCTGGCCGGGCTCACCGTGGACATGTTGAAGCCCTCCACGAGCAGCGGCGGCATCACGGCCCGCTGGAAGTAGTCACCCCACTCCCGCGGCAGGCACGCGACGCCTTCGCCCGCAGAGCTGATCCGGCCGAGCAGGTCGACCGGGCTCTCGTTGAACCGGAAGTTCGTCGCCGTCCCGACCACCTCGCCGTCCTCGACGACGTGCACGCCGTCCCTGGTGAGGCCGGTCAGGAGCAGCGTCTGCGGGTCGACGTCGCGGATGTACCACAGACAGGTCAGCAGCAGCGCCCGGCCGCGGACGCCGGCGACGAGTGAGTCCAGGTCGCCGCTGCCGCCGGGTACCTCCATGAGCAGGTTGTCGATCCCGGGGGTCATCGGGAGCCCGGTGAGCTCGGCGCTGGCGCGGGTCTGCAGCAGCGACTCCAGCCGCCCGTCGGAGATCCAGCTGGTCCGGCCCAGCGGCAGGCCGTTGTCGAAGACCGAGGTGTCCGAGCCGGACGCTGCGGCCAGCACGTACGGCTCGCACGCGACCCTCGGGTCGAACGGGTCGCTGTACAGCTCGACCGGGACCTCGCCGAGCCGTTCGCCGACCCGGGTGCCCCCGCCCGGCCGGCTGAAGACCGTGCGCCCGTCGTGCGCCGAACGGCCGCCCGCGGACCAGTAGAGCGCCACCATCAGGTCGGCCACGGCGGTCGGCGGCAGGATCGTGTCGTAGCGGCCGGGCGCCAGCTCGACGCTGCGCTCCATCCACGACAGCCGGCGGAGGACCTCCGCGTACATGGCCGGCACGTCGACGTCGGTGAAGTCGCGGGTGGACTCGCCCACGTACGTGGAGCGCGTGCGTGCCTCGGACTTGCCGGTCACCTCGGCCCGGCCGCCCGGTTGCACGTGCCGCAGCCGAAGACCGGTCGAGGACCCGAGGTAGCTGGTCGCGAGGTCGTGCTCGGCGAAGCCGAACAGCTCCACCCCGTCGGCTCTGGCCTGCGCGAACGCCTCGCCGAGCGCCGGAGCGAAGCCGGTGAGCACCTCGCTGCTCGTCACCTCGGCCGGGTCTTGCCAGCCCGTCGACGGCGGCGCGTCGTCCGGCGTCACCAGCGGCCGCGCGTCCTGCGCCGGACCGGCCGCCCTCGCGGCGTCCTCGGCGGCGCGCACCACGGCCTGCACCTCGTCGAGGGTGACGTTGCTGCGGGAGAGCGCGCCGCTGGCCGTGCCCTCGGCGCCGTCGACCGTCGCGATGACCGTGAGCGAGCGGCCGCGCATCTCGCCGTTGGTGGTCAGCGTGTTCGCCGCGAACCGCAGGTTGACCGTGCTCGTCTCGTGCGCGATGACGATGCAGCCGTCCGACTGCGAGGCGGCGAGCGCCCGCTCCACCAGCTCCTGCGGGGGAACCGCGCTCATCGCCCGCCCTCCTGCACCGTGTTCAGGATGTTGACCTGGTCGAAGCGCGCGACCGGACAGCCGTGGGTCACGGCGGCGACCTGTCCGGGCTGACCCTTGCCGCAGTTGAACGCACCGCCGAGGTGGTACGTGGACGGGCCGCCGACCGCGCTCATCGAGCCCCAGAAGTCGGTCGTGTTGGCCTGGTACGCGGCGTCCTTGACCTGGCCGGCCAGCCGACCGTTCTTGACCCGGTAGAACCGCTGTCCGGTGAACTGGAAGTTGTACCGCTGCATGTCGATCGACCAGCTCTTGTCGCCCATCACGAAGAGCCCGTCGTCGACCCCGGCGATCAGCTCCTCGCGGGTCGGGCCGTCCGGCGCCGGCTGCAGGGACACGTTGGCCATCCGCTGGATCGGGACGTGCAGCGCGGAGTCGGCGTACGCGCAGCCGTTCGAACGGCCGAGCCCTTTGAGCCGGGCCATGTTGCGGTCGAGCTGGAAGCCGACCAGCTGGCCGTCCCGGACCAGGTCGAACTGCTGCCCGGCCACGCCCTCGTCGTCCCAGCCGACCGTGGCCAACCCGTGCACGACGGTCCGGTCGCCGGTGACGTGCATGAGCGGCGAGCCGTACTTCAGCGTGCCCAGCCGGTCGAAGGTCGCGAACGAGGTGCCCGCGTAGTTGGCCTCGTACCCGAGCGAGCGGTCCAGCTCGGTGGCGTGCCCGATCGACTCGTGGATGGTCAGCCACAGGTTCGTCGGGTCGACGACGAGGTCGTAGCGGCCCGCCTCCACCGACGGCGCGCGCAGCCGCTCGGCCAGCAGCTCGGGCAGCTCGGCGAGCTCGGCCGCCCAGTCCCAGGTCGGGGCGACGGTGTCGGCCGGGCCGGTGAGGTACTCCCAGCCTCGACCGGCCGGGGGAGCGAGCGTGCGCAGGGTCTCGAAGCCGCCGTCGTCCTGGACCGCGACGACGGTGATCTGCGGTTCGATCCGGACCCGCTGCTGGGTCGTGGTCGTGCCGGCCAGGTCGGCGTAGAAGCTGCACTCCTGGACCGCGTAGACCAGCGCGTCCACGTGGTCGACCGATGGCGCGGCAAGCAGGCCGGCGCTCCACTGCGCCATCAGCGCGCTCTTGTCCGCCTCGGCCACCCTCATCGGGTCGACCTCGTACGCCGACACGTACGTGACGTCCGCGTACACCGGCTCGGGCGCCAGCTCCACCCGCTCCGTCGACAGGGGGCGGCTCAGCCGGGCCATCGCCACCGCCTGGTCGGCGAGCCGAGCTGCCTCGTCCGCGCTGAGGTCGATCCCCGCGGCGAACCCCCAGCAGCCGTCGTGCACGACCCGTACGGCCAGGCCGAGGTCCTCGGCGTCGATCGCGCTCTCCGGTTCGGCGTCGCGGAGCCGCAGGATCTGGGTTCGCATGCGCGCGACCCGGACGTCGGCGTGCTCGACCCCCAGCGCACGACAGCGCGACAGCGCCGCATCGGCGATCGCGCGCAGCGGCAGGGCCAGGAACTCGGCATCGACGCCGCCGCCGGTGACGGCGCTGCCAGGGTCGGAGTTCACGAACGGCCTCCCGCGACATCGAGGACGACTTTGCCGACGGTCCGTCGCGCGAGCAGGTCCTCGTGCGCGCGGCGGACATCCGACAGCGCGTAGTGACCGGCGGAGACGACCCGGATCCGGCCGTCGGCCACCATCGCGAACAGCTCGGCGAGCGGCCCGCGCATCAGCTCGGGCCGGCTGAAGCAGTGCACCAGCCAGAAGCCGATCACCGCCCGCGACTTGGCCATGAGCGCGCCCGGCTCGACCGGGGTGGGCGTCACCCGGGATGCCATCCCGAACGTCGCCAGCCGCCCGAACGGCGCCAGCGCGGCCAGGCTCTGGTCGAACACCGGACCGCCGGTCATCTCCAGCACGATGTCGACGGCGGCCCCGCCGTTCGCCTCTCGGATCCGGTCCCGCAGACCGTCCGGCTCCGGGCTGATCGCGATGTCGGCGCCGAGCTCGAGCGCGAGGTCGCGCTTGTCCGCGGTCGACGCGGTCGCGATCACGCGGCCGGCACCCCACGCCTTGGCCAGCTGGACCGCCAGCGAGCCGACGCCGCCGGCCCCGGCGTGCACCACGACCGACTCGCCCGGGGCCAGGTGGGTGCTGGTACGCAGCAGGTGCCAGGCGGTGGTGCCCTGGACGAGCAGTGCCAGCGCTGCTTCGGCGCTGACCGCGTCCGGGAGGTCGTAGGTCGTGGCCGGGTGGACCAGCGCCAGCTCGGCGTACCCCCCGGTGGCGGCGATTGCGAGGACCCGTCGGCCGTCCGCGGTCCGGCCCACGACCTCGGCGCCCGGCACCATCGGGAGGGTCTGCCTGGACAGGTAGCTGTCCTCGGTCTGGTGGGTGTCGGCGTAGTTGACCCCCGCGGCGTCCACCTCGACCAGCTGCAGCTCTCCGGCGGGGACGGGATCGGGGAGGTCGACCAGCTCCAGCACCTCGGGGCCCCCGAAGCGGGTGATCCGGACGGCTCGCATGGGGCGACCCTACGGAATCGTTCCGACCGGCGCGTACCGCGGGTTGCGGCCTACCCACCGGTAGCCGCTAGCGTCGCCGCCACAACGGAGGCCGACGGAGGGACGACGCGTGCCGAGGTCCGTGCTCGTGACCGGAGGGAACCGGGGGATCGGGCTGGCCGTGGCCAGGGCGTTCGCGGACGCCGGCGACCTGGTCGCGGTGACGTCCCGGTCGGGCCAGGCGCCGGAGGGGCTGTTCGCGGTCCGCTGCGACGTCACCGACGACGCGTCGGTCGACGCCGCCTTCACCGAGGTCGAGGCCCGCAACGGCCCGGTCGAGGTGCTGGTGGCGAACGCCGGGATCACCCGGGACACCCTGTTGCTGCGGATGTCGCCCGAGGACTGGGCGGAGGTGCTCGACACCAACCTGACCGGGTCGTTCCGGGTGGCGAAGCGGGCCTCCAAGGGGATGCTGCGGGCTCGGCGCGGACGGCTGGTGTTCATCTCGTCGGTGGTCGGCATGCTCGGCTCCGCGGGGCAGGCGAACTACGCCGCGTCCAAGGCCGGCCTGGTCGGGCTGGCGCGGTCGCTGGCCCGCGAGCTCGGGTCGCGGGGGATCACGGCGAACGTCGTGGCACCGGGGTTCGTCGACACCGACATGACGGCCGCGCTGGACGACGAGCGCAAGGCCGCGATCCTCGCCCAGGTTCCGCTCGGGCGGTACGCGGACCCGGCCGAGGTGGCCGCGGTCGTGCGGTTCCTGGCCTCGGAGGAGGCGGCGTACGTGACCGGGGCGCTGGTCCCGGTGGACGGCGGACTGGGCATGGGCCACTGATGGTGAGGGAGCGCTGATGGGGATCCTCGAAGGCAAACGGGTGCTGGTGACCGGGGTCCTGACCGACGCCTCGATCGCCTTCCACGTGGCCAGGCTCGCCCAGCAGGAAGGCGCCACGGTCGTCCTCACCTCGTACGGGCGCGCGCTGAGCCTGACCCGGCGCATCACCGGCCGGCTGCCCGAGACCGCTCCGGTGATCGAGCTGGACGTCACCGACGAGGAGCACCTCGCCGCACTGCCCGAGCGGGTCCGCGAGCACGTCGACGGCCTGGACGGCGTGCTGCACTCGATCGGGTTCGCGCCGGAGGGCGCGTTCGACTTCCTCAACGCGAAGTGGTCCGACGTGGCGACCGCCGTGCACGTCTCCGCGTTCTCGCTGAAGGCCTTGGCGGTGGCGGCGCTGCCGCTGATGGGTCCGGGCGGGTCGGTCGTCGGTCTGGACTTCGACGCGACGGTGGCGTGGCCGAAGTACGACTGGATGGGCGTCGCGAAAGCCGCGTTCGAGTCGACCGCCCGCTACCTCGCCCGAGACCTGGGGCCGAAGGGGATCCGGGTGAACCTGGTGGCGGCCGGCCCGATCAAGACCATGGCCGCCAAGTCCATCCCCGGTTTCGAGGCGTTCGAGACGGTGTGGTCCACCCGGGCACCGATCGGGTGGGACCTGTCCGACCCGGAGCCCGCGGCGAGGGCCTGCGTCGCTCTGCTGTCTGACTGGTTCCCGCGCACGACCGGGGAGATCGTCCACTCCGACGGCGGCGTCCACGCGATGGGTGCATGAGGCACACGGCCGGCCGCCCGGACCGACGAGCCGAGGCATGATGAGTCGATGAGCGGACCCGAACGCCGACTGGTGGTCCTGCGGCACGCCAAGTCCGACTGGCCGGCCGGGGTCGCGGACCAGGACCGCCCGCTGGGGCGCCGAGGCATGCGCGACGCGGCCGCGGCCGGGAGGTGGCTGGTCGAGGCCGGGGCGCTGCCGGAGCTCGTGTGGTGCTCGCCGGCGCGCCGGACCCGGGAGACCTGGGACGTCCTCGGCGCCGAGCTCGGGGCGAAGAGCCGTCCGGACGTGCGGTTCGACGAGCGGGTGTACGAGGCCGGTCTCGCGGACCTGCTGGCGGTGCTGCAGGACACCCCGCAGGGGCGGCGCTGCGTGCTCCTCGTCGGCCACAACCCGGGCGTCCAGGAGCTGGTGCTGTCGCTGGCCAAACGGGGGTCGGACGACGCCCGCGCGCTGGCCGCCGCCAAGTACCCGACGTCTGCGCTGGCCGTGCTGGACCTGGACCGACCGTGGTCCGGGGTGGCACCTGGTTGCGGCGTGCTGTCGTCCTTCGCGGTCCCCAGAGGCTGATCAGGGCTGCAGGCCGACCGGCGGCGCCGGGGTCACGACGCCGGCCTCGGCGTCGGCCTCCTCGATCTCGTCCCGGCTGATCCCGAGCAGGTACAAGATCGTGTCCAGGTACGGGACGTTGACCGAGGTGTCCGCCGCCTCGCGGACGAGCGGCTTGGCGTTGAAGGCGATGCCCAGCCCGGCCAGCCGCAGCATGTCGAGGTCGTTGGCGCCGTCTCCGACCGCGACCGTCTGGCTCACCGGTACACCGGCCTGCGCGGCGAACCGCGTCAGGGCGACAGCCTTGCCGGCGCGGTCGACCACCGGTCCCACCAGTCCGCCGGTGAGCACTCCATGGGAGACCTCGAGGGTGTTCGCGGCCAGGAAGTCGATACCGAGCTCCGCGGCCAGCGGCCCGACCACCTGGGTGAAACCGCCGGAGACCAGTGCCGTCCGGTACCCGAGCCGGCCCAGGGTCCGCACCAGTGTGCGGGCGCCCGGCGCCAGCCGGACCCGGTCCCGCACCTGCTGCAGCGCCGACTCCGACAGCCCGGCCAGCAGCGCGGTCCTGGCTCGCAGCGAGGTCTCGAAGTCCAGCTCGCCGCGCATCGCGGCCGCTGTGATGGCGGCGACCTGGTCACGGCAGCCGGCCTCCTCGGCGACGAGCTCGATCACTTCGTCCTGGATCAGTGTCGAGTCGACGTCCATGACCACCAGGCGCTTGGCCCGGCGGCTCAGCCCGCTGCGCTGGACCGCCACGTCGACGTGCTGGCTGACCGCAGCGGCCGCCAAGCTCGACCCGCAGGCGGTCCGGGTCCGCGCCGCTCACCTCGAGCTCGATCGTGGTGACCGGGTACGACGAGAGCCGCACGATCCGGTCGATGTTGGCGCCGGTTCCCGCGATCGTCCCGGCGATTGCGGCGACGGCGGCCGGCAGCAGCGGCCGGCCGAGCAGCGTGACGTGCACCCGGCCGAGCCGGCGCGGGTCGACCTCGTCCGCGCCGGTGCTGGTCTCCACGGTCATGCCGAGCCCGGCGCCGACCGTCTTGACGGCGGACTCCGCCGCGGCCGCCTGCGGGCCGCCGAGCAGGACTCCGAGCACCAGCGTCCCGCGCACGACCACCTGTTCCATGTCCAGGACCGTGACGTCGAACGCCGCCAGCGACTCGAACAGGGACGAGGTCACGCCCGGTCGGTCCGGGCCGGACAGCGTGACGAGCAGCGTCGTCACCGCGGTCCACGACCCGAGTCGTGGACGCTGTCGGCGAGCGCGTTGTACGCAGCCATCTCGGCGTGCCGGGCGGCCCGGTCCAACGGCTCCAGCGCGGCCAGCCGCGCGGCCGCCTCCGCAGCTGTGAGCGCGGCACCGTCGTCCCGGCAGGCGAGTCGCACGATGGTGCGCACCCGGCGCGCCCGGACCAGTACCGACGCCGCGCGCTCGGGGTAGCCGGGAGCCAGTCCGTCACCGTCGAGCCGGCCGGACCGCAGGGCCGCGATGTCGTCGGCGTCGCGGTCGTCCCAGCTGGCGACGTCGAGGCGGTCGAGCAGCGCCGTCGCCTCGCGCAGCGTCTCGGCCAGCCCGCGGTCCGCGTCGGCGAGCGCGGTGGTCTGCGCGGCCGCCGCCGGTTCGGTCACGGCGTACGCGGTCCAGCGCACGCCGGTCGTCTCGTCGGCCGGCACCAGGCCCCAGCCACCCGGGGGGCCGGCGGCCGGGTCGAACGCGTCCGGCAACAACGCCACCTCTCCCGCGGCGAGGGCCGCTCCGGCCAGCGCTCCCGGGCCGGGGAGCCCGACCGGGTCGCCGGGCACGGGCAGCACGAGCCGCGCGGTGGCGACGGCGTGCCGACGCACCTTGGCGAGCAGCACCGGAAGGGTCTGACCGTCGCCGCCGGGGAGCCCGTCCACGCGGTGCGGCGGGTCGCTGCCGCAGACCTCGGCGGCTGCGAGGTCGGGCGACGCCAGGCCGAGCGCGACGGCGTTGGACCACGCCACGAGTCGCGCTGATCGGTTGGTTACCGGCACCGCACCAGCCTAGGCAGCCTCGGCCACCACATCACGATCCGGGTCGACGCTCGCGCTCGGGTAGGTTCGTCGCGTGGCTGTCGCCGACGTGCTGGACCTTCGCGCGGTCACCGTCGTACGCGGCACCTCGACGTTGCTGGACCGGATCGACTGGGCCGTGCACGAGGGGGAGCGCTGGGTCGTCCTCGGGCCGAACGGCGCCGGCAAGACCACGCTGCTGCAGATCGCCGCCACCCAGATGCACCCGACCACCGGCGAGGCATGGGTGCTCGGCGAGCGGCTGGGCGCCGTGGATGTCTTCGAGCTGCGGCCCCGCATCGGACTCGCCAGCGCCTCGTTGGCCGAGCGGCTGCCGGCCCGGGAACGCGTGGTCGACGTCGTGCGTACGGCTTCGTACGCGGTCGTCGGGCGGTGGCGGGAGCAGTACGACCGGGTCGACACCCAACGAGCCCTCACGATGCTCGGCCTGCTGGGCGCCGGTGACCTCGCCACGCGGACGTTCGGGACGCTCTCCGAGGGCGAGCGCAAACGAGTCCAGATCGCGCGGGCGCTGATGGCCGACCCCGAGCTCCTGCTGCTGGACGAGCCGGCCGCCGGCCTGGACCTCGCCGGCCGCGAGGACCTGGTGCACCGGCTGGCCGGTCTCGCCGAGGATCCCGACGCCCCGGCGATGGTCCTGGTCACGCACCACGTGGAGGAGATCCCGCCCGGCTTCACGCACGTGCTGATGCTGCGAGCCGGCGCGGTCGTGGCGGCCGGACCGATCGAGGCGGCCCTCACCGCGTCCACCCTGTCGGACACCTTCGGGCTGCCCCTGCAGCTCGACGCCAGAGCAGGCCGTCACGCGGCGAGACTGGTGGGCTGAGTCCCGCTCCATCTGGTGCCGGCCGACCTAGGATGAGGACGTGGCCTGGTACTGGTGGTTGCTCGCGGCGCTGCTCCTCGCGCTCGTCGAGATGACCTCGGTCAACCTCGTCTTCATCATGCTGGCCGTCGGCTCCCTCGCGGGCGGGATCACTTCCCTGGCGACCGGGTCGCTGCTCATCCAGTCGCTGGTGGCCGGGACCGTGTCGGTCCTCATGCTCTTCGTGGTCCGGCCGATCGCCCTGCGGCACCTGCACCACCCGGGCGAGACCCGGACCGGGACGGCCGCGCTGGTCGGTGCCGGCGGGTTCGTGCTCGACCGCGTCGACGGACGCGACGGCAGGGTCAAGATCGGGGGAGAGGTCTGGTCCGCGCGGACCTTCGACCCGTCCGTGGTCCTCGAGCCGGGCACCCCGGTCGAGGTCGTCCGCATCGACGGCGCACACGCCGTCGTGTACGCATCGGAGCCGTGATCATCCGTGTCGTCGACCGAAGTGTCGCTCATCATCGTCGCCGTCCTCCTGCTGCTCGTCCTGGTCACGCTCGCGCGCACCGTGCGCATCGTGCCGCAGGCGCGCGCGGGCGTCGTCGAGCGGCTGGGCCGGTACCACCGCACGCTGCAGGCCGGCCTGTCGTTGCTGGTGCCGTTCGTCGACAAGCTGCGGCCGCTCATCGACCTGCGTGAGCAGGTCGTCAGCTTCCCGCCGCAGCCGGTGATCACCGAGGACAACCTGGTCGTCAACATCGACTCCGTCATCTACTTCCAGGTCACCGACGCGAAGTCGGCCACGTACGAGATCGCCAACTACATCCAAGGCATCGAGCAGCTGACCGTCACCACCCTCCGCAACGTCGTCGGCGGCATGGACCTCGAGCAAGCGCTGACCTCCCGCGAGGACATCAACCAGCAGCTGCGCGGCGTGCTCGACGAGGCCACCGGCAAGTGGGGCGTCCGGGTCAACCGGGTCGAGCTGAAGGCCATCGACCCGCCGGTCTCCATCAAGGACTCGATGGAGAAGCAGATGCGCGCCGAGCGGGACAAGCGCGCCGCGATCCTCAACGCCGAGGGTTTCAAGCAGTCGCAGATCCTCACCGCCGAGGGCGAGAAGCAGGCCGCGATCCTCAAGGCCGAGGGCGACGCCCAGGCCGCCGTGCTGCGCGCCGACGGCGAGTCGCAGGCCATCCGCCGCGTCTTCCAGGCCGTGCACGAAGCCGACGCCGATCCCAAGCTGCTGGCATGGCAGTACGTGCAGTCGCTGCCGGCGATCGCGGCCGGTGCGGCCAACAAGGTCTGGGTCGTTCCGGCGGAGCTCTCGTCTGCGATGGCCATGCTGTCGACCGCCTTCAGCGGCCGGTCGGACAACCCTCCTTCGTCGCCCGTCGCACCGCCCGCAGCACCGCCGGCCGCGACCTGACGGTCGATGCGACTGGCCGACGTCCCCGTACCCGACACCGCGGTCGCGGCGCGGGCGGTCGACGCGGCGCGCACGTACTGCTCCCCGGCCCTCATGCAGCACAACCACCGGTCGTACCTGTGGGCAGCCGCTCTCGGTGTGGAGCGGGCCGTGGACTTCGACGCCGAGCTGCTGTTCGTCGCTGCGATGCTGCACGACCTCGGGCTCGTCGCGGAGTTCGACAGCGCGTCGCTGTCGTTCGAGCACGGCGGCGGCCACGTCGCCTGGATGTTCGCGGCCGGCGCGGGCTGGCCGATGGGTCGTCGGGTCCGGGTCGCCGAGATCATCGTGCGGCACATGTGGGACAGCGTGGACGTCGGCCTGGACCCGGAGGGCTACCTGCTCGAGGTCGGCACCGGCCTGGACATCTCCGGTCGCAACCCCGACTGGTGGCCGGCCGAGCTCCGGGCTGAGGTGCTGACAGCGCATCCACGGCTCGATCTCGCGGCCGAGTTCCTCGCCTGCTTCACCGACCAGGCGAGCCGCAAGCCGGCGAGCTCGCCGGCGTCCGCGCTCACCAACGGGATCGCCACCCGGATCAGGTCGAACGTCCTCGACCACCCCATCGCCTGAGGCCCCGCACGTCGACACGCTCGCCGGGCATCGGATGACTCCGAAACGGTGATCTTTGCCATGGGAGTGGCGGGGCCACACATAAAGTGATATCTAATAGATATCACTTTCCCTGCGAGGGAGTACGCCATGGCCACCGCCCAGACAGCACACACCGCCGAACCCGTGGGGCAGCAGGGCGCCCAGGTCGACATCACCCAGCGACGCGCCGCCGCGGTGAGCGGCTGGTTCGGCGTGGTGGTGCTCGCCGGGTGCGTCTGGTGGATCGTGGTGGCGGCCCAGCGCAGCAGCGGCTGGCTGTGGGTGCCGATCGTCGTCTTCGTTCTGGTCATCGCCTCGCTGGTGATCGTGACGCCGGGGCAGACCTCGGTGATCCAGTTCTTCGGCCGCTACATCGGGACGGTTCGCCGGCCCGGGTTCTGGTGGGTCCTGCCGTTGACGGTGCGCCGCGGCGTCAGTGTCCGGGTCCGCAACTTCGAGACGAACCGCCTCAAGGTCAACGACGCCGACGGCAACCCGGTGGAGATCGCCGCGATCGTCGTCTGGCAGGTCGCCGACACTGCGAAGTCGACCTACGCGGTGGAGAACTACCTGAACTTCGTGACGGTGCAGGCCGAGTCGGCGTTGCGCCACGTCGCGACCAGCCACCCCTACGACGACACCACGGACGCGGGGACCTCGCTGCGCGGCTCCACCGACGTCGTCGCCGCGCAGCTTGCCGGCGAGGTGGCGGACAAGGTCGCGATCGCCGGGGTCGAGATCGTGGACGTCCGGATCTCCCACCTTGCCTACGCGCAGGAGATCGCGCAGGCCATGCTGCGCCGCCAGCAGGCCAACGCCGTGGTCGCGGCCAGGTCGCGGATCGTGGAAGGGGCGGTCGGCATGGTCGAGATGGCACTGAGCCGGCTCACCGAGAACGGCGTGATCTCCCTCGACGAGGAACGCACCGCCGCCATGGTGAGCAACCTGATGGTGGTGCTGTGCGGGGACCAGCCGCCCTCGCCGGTCGTCAACGTCGGTTCGCTGTATACGTGAGCGAACGTCGGCAGGTCCTGCTCCGGCTCGATCCGGCGGTCCACGATGCGCTGGTCCGCTGGGCCGGCGACGAGTTCCGCAGTGCCAACGCTCACGTCGAGATGCTGCTGCGCCGGGCACTCACCGAGGCGGGGCGGATGCCCCAGCAGGCGGCTCCGCTCCCCAGGCGCGGCCGGCCGCGGGCCGGGACGGACTAGCTCAGAGCAGCAGCTCGGCGGTGTCCAGGAACGGCCGTCCGAGCTCGCGGGCACCCAGGGTCAGCGCGTAGAGGCCGGTGGAGACGCGTTCGAGGAACCCCCACTCCCAGATGGCTGACTCGTCGAACCCGCTGCTGTCGGCGAACAGCCGGCAGTACTGCCGGGCCAAGGCCCGTGGGTCCCCGCTCGAACGCAGCGCGGAGCACCAGTCGCGCATGGCCACGCCGAGGTCGTAGGCAGGGTCACCGACGAAGCCGTCGGGGTCGACGAAGACGAACCCGGTCTCCGCGCCCGGCCGCGGCGCGGTCACCTGCAAGGCGTTGTTCGGTGACGCGTCGCCGTGGACCACCACGCAACGGTCGGGATCGAAGGCCTGGGCGCGGCGGTCGGCGAACTCCAACGCTCGGTCGAGGACGCGCGCCGAGCACGTACGGTCGAGCTCGTGCCGCATCCGGCCGATCGACTGCGCCAGCGCCGTCGCCTTGTCGTAGGGAACAGCACCCGTTCCGGACTCTGCCCGGGGCACCGCCCAGGCTTGGGCGAGAAGCCGGCACAGCGTCACGACCTGTGTCTTCGGCGTCATGCCGGTCCGATCCATCGAGGATCCCAGTGCCTCCAGCAGGACTGCGCATCGCGAGCGGTCTTGTGCGAGGAGTCGCACGTAGCCGTTGCCCATGGCCCGCTCGAGTGTCTCGATCTCGGCGGTGAACCCGGGCACCGGCAACCCCAGCTTCATCACCACGGGGGAGCCGTCGCTGCTGCGCGCAGCGGCCACGTACGCCTCTGTCCCGCCACGCATCGAACCGGTGACGGTGACCGACCAGCGGTCCTCGAGCTCGGCGACCAGCGTGGGCAACCCGGTCAGCCAGGCCTCCCCCCTCGCGCCGAGGGCCGCGGCCTTCGACCGGACCACGGGCCGGACGCGAAGCGTGCGTTGGTCCATCGAGGCATGATGCCGCAGGACCGACTCAGGTCACCGCGGGTCGCTCTGCGGCGCCTGGCTGAGCACGATCGGGAACGGCGAGTGACGCAGTGCGAGATGGTGGTCGCCTGCGTGGTCCTCGAAGCTGACCCACGCCGAGCCGCCGGCGAGATCGGTGAAGCGACTCGCGAGAGTGTCGACGTCCTCGTCGTCCCTGAGCTGGAACTGCTGGCCGCCGTACACGAGGTGTTTCGACATGGCGAACCTCCGCTGACTGGACTCGGCTCCACAGTAGGCGCGTGCGAGCGGGCCGCAGCCGCTCTCAGGGGCCCACCCCGGGCACCGGTCGTCCGTCCTCGAGGTAGCGCACCCGGCGCGACTTGCCGGCGGCCCGGACTCGGCGTCGTACGGGGCCGCTGAGCAGGGGCAGTGCGTCCGGCAGCGGCAGCAGTCGGTACTCGCTGATCTCCTCGGGCTGGATCGACACGGCGGCCAGCACGGCGTCGTCGAGCACACCGCAGTCGAACAGGAACCGCATGCCGCCCGGCCGCCCCGGCCGCGGGCGAAGGAAGTCCACGCAGACCAGTCGGCCCGAGGTGACGTCGAGGCCGCACTCCTCCCGGGTCTCTCGGCGGCACGCCTCCCAGGGGGTCTCGCCGTCGGCCTCGACCACCCCACCGGGGATCGTCCAACCGGCCTTGTACGTCGGCTTCAGGATGAGCAGCCGGCCTTGCCGGTCCCGGACCATCGCACCCGCGGAGGCCGGGATGGTCGCGAGCACGAACGGCTGCTGGGACTCATCACCGGTCAGGGATCTGGACAGGTGGATCTGGCCGTGGCCGACGGGGTAGTCGCGGGTGCGGCCGGTCTCGACGTAGCCGCGGGCTCGGTAGAAGGCGGGTGCCTGGAACGTGTGCGTCGACAGCACGATCAGGGTGCAGCCACGCTCCGCCGCCTCCTGTTCCGCGGTGTCCATGAGCCGGGTCCCCAGCCCCTTGCGGCGGTGGTCCGCGCTCACCCAGAGCACGTCGACGTAGGCGCACCCGCCCCACGTCCAGCCGGAGAGCCCGGCGACCAGTCGGCCGTCGGTGTCGACGGCGCGGATCGTGAGCATCCGTCCGTCGTCCAGACCGGTCGTCTCGACGTTGAACGCGTAGATCTCGCGGTCCAACAGATCGGCCAGCTCCCGGTCCTCGTCACCGATGCTCACCGTCACCTGGTCACGCATGGCCTCATGGTGGCAGGACGAGCCGCGCGGGCTCAGATCGGGTACTTGACGCGCAGGTCGGCCGCGACCTGCAGGACCATCTGGACGTACCAGTCGGCGTGGTTGTAGTGCCAGATCGCGGTGTACAGCTTGGCCGGTGACCCGGCGCCGTTCGCGCACAGGTAGCGGGCCGCCGTGTAGATCGAGTCGGCCGGGCTCCAGATGTCGAGCACCCCGTCGCCGTTGCCGTCGACCGCGTACCCGGCGAACGTCGCCCGGCATGAACTGCATCGGGCCCTCTGCCCCGCTCGACGACGGCCCCACGTTGTGCCCGTGCCCGGACTCGACCTGCCCGATGGCCGCCAGCACGTGCCAGTCCATCCCGTGACAGGTGGTCGCGGCGGCCCGGTAGAGCAGCAGGTACGCCGGCGGGATGCCGTGCCCGCGCGCCGATCCGGCCGCCGCGGTCCCGGCCGCGGCAGCGGCAGCGGCGAGCGCCTGCAGCTCACGTTGCGCCGCCTCCGCCGTCGCCAGGGTCTTCGCCCGGGACGACAGCCGGTCCAGCCGGGCCTGCGCCGCGCCGAGCAGACCGAGCAGCGACTCGTACCTGGCCTGGACGTCACCGGCCGTCAGACCGGTCGCGTCGGCCCGGGCCAGCCCCTGGTCCGCGTCCTGACGGGCCACGCTCGCGGCCTCTTCCGCCCACTGCACCTGCGTGGTCTTCGCGGCCAGCACCCGGTCCAGGTTCCCGAGCCGCTCGAAGAGGTCGCTGGGGCCGGTGCTGTCGAGCAGGCTGCCCATCAGACCGGCCTGACCGCCGGACATGTACAGCGCCCGCACCCGCTGCACCTGGGCGAGATGGGCCGCGTCGGCGGCCTGCTGCGCCTCCTGGGCCATCTGGTCGGCGCTGACCCCGCTGGTCACGTCCCGCCCGAGTCGCTGCAGGGCCAGCTCGTACGCGGTCAGGGCGGCCCGCACCTGGGGGACCAGTCGGTTCACCTCGGCCTGGGCCCGCTGCGCAGCGGCCTTGGCCTGGTCCGCGGTCTCGGCGGAGGCCGGGAGCGCTCCGGCCTGCAGCCCGGCGAAGGTCAGCGCGCAGACGACGGCGAGCAACGCCGGGCGGAACCGGGCGAGCAGCCGTGGGCGCTTGCGGGAGGGCCGCCTCACCCTGCAGGTGTCGGCTCCGCGTCGGCCCCGCTTGACCGGGGGGCTCAGTCCACCTTGACCAGGGTCGCCCCCGGCAGCAGGACGCCGAAGCCGCGCAGCCCCAGCCGCAGCAGCACCGGACCGGGCCGGACCAGCTCGGAGACCTTGGCCTCCGAGAGCGACTCCAGCGACCGCAGCTCCGCGCTGTAGGCCACCGGGCCCTTGCGCCGGGCAGCCGACAGGGCCACGGAGTTGGCCCAGACCTTGCGCCGGGACTCGCGCAGGAACCGCTTCGAGGCGACCCGGTTGGCCGGCTGCAGCAGCCGGTCTTTGAGCGAGCGGACGGCCCCTGCCTTGTCCAGCTCGGCGTCCTCCGCCGCGACCCGCGACGACAGGATGTCGTCGACCCGGCGATGGTCCTCGCCGCGCTCTGCGCGTACCTGCGGGTCGTCGAACTCCTCGTCGGTGATCACGGCGAGCAGCGCCTGCGGCAGGTCGTAGTTGATGTGCGCGTTCATGCCCAGCAGGAGGTGCCGCAGCAGTGGCTGTCCCGGGTCGGTCCGTGCGTACTCGAACGCGACCCCCCACGGACCGGGCACCGGTCGGCCGGCGAGGTGCTCGCGCAAGGGCGCCAGGTACAGGTCGGCGAACGCGACGTCCCAGCGCTCGACCCACTCGGGGTCGACGAAGGCCTTGGCCTCGATCCGCTCGCCGACGGCCAGGGTTGTCCGGCGGTAGGTGGCCACGAAGGCCCGGAGCGGGTCGCCGTCGGGCAGCTGCTCCAGGACGGCGTCCATGTCGGCGACGACGGCGGTGAGGTCACGGGGCACGGCGGCAGTCTGACGGCAGGATGGCGGGCATGGCCACCGTGCAGACCGTCCGCGACCCGGCGGACGACCGGCTGGCCGACTACCGCGACCTGACCGACGCCGGGCTGCGGCGCGTGCTCGAGCCGGCCGGCGGCCTGTTCATCGCGGAGGGCGAGAGGGTCGTGCGCAGGGCCGTGGCAGCGGGCTACCCGCTTCGTTCGGTGCTGTGCGAGGACCGCTGGCTCCCCGGCCTGGCGGACCTGCTCGAACCCCTCGACGTCCCCGTGTACGTCGCCGACGAGGTCGTGCTGCGGTCGGTCACCGGGTACGCGGTGCACCGGGGTGCGCTCGCCGCCATGCACCGGCGCACCCTGCCGACGCCGGGGGAGCTGCTCACGGGCGGTACCCGCGTCGTCGTGCTGGAGGGCATCGTCGAGCCGGCCAACGTCGGGGCGGTGTTCCGGGCCGCCGCGGCGCTCGGGATGCAGGCCGTCCTGCTCGACCCGCGCTGCGCCGACCCGCTGTACCGGCGGGCGGTCAAGGTCTCGATGGGGGCGGTGCTCACGCTCCCGTACGCGCGGTTCGCCCGCTGGCCGGCCGGTCTGGACGAGGTGCGGGCCGCGGGGCTGACCGTGCTCGCGCTGACCCCGGCTCCGGACGCCGTCGACCTCGCCGAAGTACCGGCGACGGCGACCCTGGCGTGCGCCGTCCTGCTCGGGACCGAAGGCGACGGTCTGACCTCGCGGGCCCAGGCCGCGGCCGACCTGAGAGTCCGGATCCCGATGGCGCCCGGCGTGGACTCGCTCAACGTGGGTGCGGCCGCCGCGGTGGCCTTCTACGCGCTGAACCGGCCACCGGCCAGCGCGCACGCCGAGTAGCGGGTAGGTTGGCGCGCCGTGAGCGACCACCGACCCGATGACGCCGGCACCGCCGAAGACCCCTCGGACGACGGATCGTCGGACGCGCCGGCCGCCGCTGGCGCCCTGACGACGCCGTCGGCGACCACCCGCATCCTGTCCAGCTCGGTGGACATGGTCGTCGCGCTGATCCTGGTCCCGGTCCTCGACCTGGTGCTGGTCTTCGGGGTGCTGCACCCCGACGGGCACACCCTGACCGCCTCGCAGAAGAACACGGCGTTCCTGCTGTACATCGCCGCGCTCATCGGGGCGGCCCTCCTCTTCGTGCTGATGGACCGCACCGGCGCCTCGCCCGGCAAGCGGCTCTTCAAGCTGCGGACGGCCACCGTGGAAGACACCTTCCCGGCACCGGTCACGCCGCTGCTGCTCAAGTACGTCCTGATCTTCTTGCTGCTGCTGTTCAACCTCTACGGCGCCCTCGTCGTGATCGTCGGGCTGCTGGCGCCGCTGTGGCGGGCGGACCGGCGCTCGATGTTCGACGTCCTGGCGAGGCTGAAGGTCGTGCTGCTGGACTCCCTGCCGCCGCACGTCTGACCGGCAGCGTCGATCAGCCGCGCCGGCGGAGCCGACCCGACAGGGAGACCGCGAAGCCCGCGCCGAACCCCGCCAGCGCACCGCTGAGACCGTCGACGACGGGCAGGACCGAGAACACCCCGCCGGCGACCACGCCGCACCCGGCGCCGACCGCGACGGCACGCGGCACGCCCGCGCGCAGCCGGCCGGCCGCTCCCGACGCACCGTCCGGTGGCGCACCCCGGGACGGTTCGACCGGCCGCGCCGTGCCGCCTCGGACGGGGCCAAGAGCGGCGTCGACCTCGCGCAGGAGCCGGTCGATGTCGTCGTCCGCCATGGGTCCATGGTGCGCCTGCCGTCACAATGAGGTCCATGGCGGAGCTCGGTGAAGCGGCTGGTGCCCGGCTGCTCCCCGGCCGGGTAGGTCTGTTCATCCGGTTGCAGGGACACCCCGGGACCCGACCGGCGGTGCTGGACGCGCTCCACACGTACGTGGACCGGTTGCGCGACGAGCCCGGTACGGAAGGCTTCCTGGTCGGCCTCGACCCGGACGACGCCGACGTCGTCTGGCTGTACGAGTGGTTCCGGGACGAGGCCGCGCTGGTCGCCCACCGGGAGGCCCCCGGGTTCGCCGATCTGGTCGAGGCGATGCCGCACCTGCTGGCCGCCCCGGCTGGTCTGATCCGGGTGGACCCGTTGCGGCTGCACCTGTCCGGCGAGCTGCTCGCCGGCGACCCGGCGGCCGGCACCGACGGAGACGGTTCGGGGCTGGAGGCTTTCCCGGGCATGGACTGACCCGCAGGGCGCCTACTGTGGCGGATGTGGGACGACGAGCGGTTCGCGGCTGGGGGCCGGCCGCGACGCTGACGGCCCTGCTGGCCGTGCTGCTCCTGGCGGCGTGCGGCAGCACCGGGGCCGGCTCGCGCGCGACCGGCACCTCGCCCACGCCCACCGGTACGTCGACGGCGGCCGCGCAGCCGGCGCCGTCCGCTCCGGGTTCCCCGGCGATCCCGCTGCGGGCGGGGGAGACGTTGCTGACGCTGGGCCTCCCGCACGGCAGCTACCAGCCGTCGGCCCCGTCGGGCGGGTCGGACGACTACCGCTGCTTCCTCATCGACCCGCACCTGACCTCGTCCGCGTTCATCACCGGCGTCGACTTCCAGCCGGGCAACCGCGCGATCGTGCACCACGCGATCCTGTACCGCGCCACGCCGGACCAGGTTCCGGGCGCGCGAGCGAAGGACGCGCAGGCGGGCGGCCGGGGCTGGACCTGCTTCGGCGACCCTGGTCTGCCGTCGGTGGGCACGGACCCGGTCGCCTCGCTCGACCGGTCGCCGTGGCTGGCCGGATGGGCCCCGGGCTCGGGTGAGCAGCTGTTCCCGGCCGGGGTGGGCGTGCCGCTGGCGGCCGGCTCGATGATCGTGCTGCAGGTGCACTACAACCTGCGGGCGGGGCACGGCAGCGACTCCAGCCACGTGCAGCTCCGGCTCGCCCCGGGGTCGGCGGCGCTCAGGCCGCTGCACACCGCGCTGCTGGTGGCGCCGGTCGAGCTGCCCTGCCCGCCCGGCAGGACCGGCCCGCTGTGCGACCGCGGCCGGTCCATCCTCGACCTGACCTCCCGGTTCGGGGTGGACGCGGGGACCACGGTGGCCGGGCTGCAGCTGCTGTGCGGCGGGACCAGCCTTACCGCCCCGGTGGCCGGCCCGACCCAGTCCTGCGACCGGCAGGTCCGGCAGCCCGCCACGATCCTGGCCGTGGCCGGCCACATGCATCTGCTGGGCCGCTCGATCACCGTCGAGCTGAACCCCGGCACGCCGCAGGCTCGGGTGCTGTTCACGAGACCGGTCTGGAACTTCGACGACCAGCGGGCCCAAGTCCTGGCCAAGCCGGTGACCGTGCGGCCGGGTGACGTGCTGCGGGTCACCTGCACCCATGACGCCACGCTGCGCGACAAGCTGCCCGAGCTGGCCGGGCTGCCGCCGCGCTACGTCACCTGGGGGGCCGGCACCACCGACGAGATGTGTCTGGGGATCCTGCTCGAGACCGACGCCTGACCCCGCGCGGAGGCCGCGCCCCCTAGCCTTCGGGGATGGGTGCCGCCGTCTTCGTGGTGGTGGCCGTCCTCGTGGTGACGAACCTGGTCAACCACTACTGGCTGCCCAGGCTCTACCTCGTCACCTGCCCCGTCGTCGCCGTGCTGCTGGTGGGGATCGGTCGGCTGGCCGGCCTGAGCTGGACCGACATGGGCATGGGCCGGCGGGCGCTGCTGCACGGCGTGCTGTGGGCGATCGGCAGCGTGCTTGCTGTTGCCGTCGTGTACTCCGTCGCGCTGATGCTGCCCGGGCTGCACACGGTGACCGGTGACCGGCCGAACCCGCGGCAGGCGCTGTTCGTCGCCCTGGTCGAGGTGCCGTTCGCCACGGTGCTGCTGGAGGAGACGGCGTTCCGCGGGGTGCTCTGGGGGCTGCTCGAGGTCAGCCACGGCGCCCTGGTCGCAACCGTGGTGTCGTCGTTGCTGTTCGGCCTGTGGCACATCGCGCCCTCGTTGCGGGACGAAGGCGTACGGCCCCCGCCCTGGCTGGCGACGCACCACCTCGCGGTCCCGCTGTGGGTGGCGGGGACCGTCCTGTTCACCGCGCTCGGCGGCGCGGTGTTCTGCGTGCTCCGTCAGCTCAGTGGAAGCGTCTTCGCGGCCATGGGCCTGCACTGGGCGACCAACGGGTTGGGCTCGCTGGTCCAGCTGTTCGCCCGCGGACCCCGGCCGGTCAGCTGACCGGTGTCACCGGCGGCATGGCCATCCGCGCCGCCGCCCCGTCGGGCCCCAGCCCCCACGCGCTGACCTGGCGCTGCACGGCTTCCTTGGCCCGATGCAGCTGCTCGGCGACCAGGCGCCGCTCCGCCCAGTCCGCCTCCCGCGCGCGCAGCGCCCGTTCGATGCTCAGCAGCTCGTCGTCCCCGACCGGCAGCCCGTAGGCGACCGACACCATCCGGGCCAGGTCCGCCCGGTAGTCGTGCCCGCGCGCCACGAAGTTGCCCGGGACGACGCTCATCGCGTTGATCGTGTCGATCCCGGTGAGGAAGAACGTCGTCAGCGGGTACCAGCGTGCGGTCTTCGGCACGCCCGGCGGCCGCTCGTCCGGAGGGCCGAGCCACGACGGCTGCTGCACGGCCAGCGCGGGCTCGAACCGGGTGATCGGGTCCTCGTGGTGCGACAGCAGGAAGTACCGGTGCCCGTCGCGGTCCTTCGCGTCGGTCGCGGCCCACTCGTCGTACGAGCCGATCTCGACGACCTCGCCGTCGGGGTCGGTGCGTTCCGGGGTGAGCCGCCAGTCCTTCGCCCACTTGCTGGCCGCCGGGCGTCCCGAGGAACAGCGCGCGGTCGAGGCCGACCCGGTGCAGCCCGCCGGTCCCCTCGAACAGGAACGCGTCCTGGAGGGTCTGCGCCCCGAGTGACTCGCCGAACCCGACCAGGCGCGGCCGGCGGTCCTCGGGGATCGCCCGCAGCCGCCACGACAGCGCGTGGAACAGCGCGCGGTTCTGGTCACGGCCGACGGGGACCCGGTCCAGGGACAGGAACGAGGGCCGCAGCGAGTACTGCAGCGCGACCGTGGCGCAGTCGCCGCGGGTGAGGTACTCGAGCGACTCGACCGCGACGTAGTTGACGTAGCCGCTGCCGGTCGGCGAGGCGATGCAGATGACCGACCGCTCGAACGCACCGAGCCGCTCCAGGTCCCGCATGACCAGGTCGACCCTGGCGTCGACGGTGGGGGCGGACGCCAGCCCGGCGAACCCGCGCACGGGGGAGAGCACCTGGTCCTCGGCGACGCCGGTCGTCCTGGCGATCTCCCGCGGGGTCAGCGCCATGTTGACGAACCGGACGCCCTCGCGCGACAGCGTGTCCCACGCGACCTGGGACGCGGGTCCCCCGCTGACCGTCCTGGCGTCCGGGGGAGCGGTGTAGGCCGCGTCGACGGCGGCCCCGCCGGACTCGGCCGAGCGGTAGGCGTACTCCAGGCCGCCGAGGACAGCGCCGGAGAGCACGCCGAGCGACACGACGTGCCCGACCGCGCCGGCGACCGGCCCGGACCCCGGCGCGACCCGGCGCACCCCCTCGGCGACGGCGCGCGACAGCAACGAGTCGACGTACGCGATGCCCTGCAGGCCGGCGCTGACGGCCGCGCCCAGCGCCAGCGACTTGGACACCGGGGGGAGCGAGTCGACGACCGGCGCGCCGTCGGCGTCCGGCTTCTGCGGGATCCCGGTCAGCGGGTCGACCGGCGGGGGGAGCACCCCGGGGTCCTCGGTCCGGTGGTACCGGCTGATCATCCACGTGGCCATCCCGACCCCGACCAGCCGGCCGCCGGTCGCGCCCAGCACCCGCACCGGGATGCCGGCGCGGCCGCGGTCCGCGGCCATCTGGTCGGCGGCGTCGATGGCACCCACGAGCAGGCTCGCAGCGCCGACGCGGCTGGCCCGTCGCCCGGCGGTCCGCAGGAACGCCCGGCGCACCGGCTCGCCCGGGCGCGGCGGCAGCATCCGCTCCACCGCGGTGCCGGCGCCGATGAGCGCGGTCGTGACCGCGGCCTGCGCGACGAGCCGCGCGACGGTCCCGTCGCGCTTTCCCACCAGAGTGCGGGCGATGGCGGCCGAGATCGACTGCGAGGTGACCACGAGGCCGTACTGCGTCGCGCCGACCACCCCCGTCGCGATCGCCTGGTCGATGCTGCGGCGCGGCATCAGACCGCGCCCGAAGCTGGCGCCGACCGCCGCGGTCGCCACCAGGGTCGCGGTCTGGCCGGCCGCGTCACCCCCGGTGATGCGCCGGAGGGCGCCTTCACCCAGCTGTGCCACGCCCATCGCCGCCTCCAGGTCTGGTCGCCACGGCCCGGCGCCATCCTGCCGCAGCGCGCGCCGTTCGTCGCCTGCTTGTCCAGGTCGGCCGGTCGGCCGGCCGGCCGGTACCCGGGACCGCCTGCTGGTCGGCGCTAGGATCCGGGACTCACTCGGCCGGTGCCCACGCCCCGACCGCCAGGGAGGCGCCATGCCAGCGGAGCAGTTCGACTTCATCGTCGTCGGCGGCGGGTCGGCGGGCAGCGCGCTGGGCAACCGGCTGAGCGCCTCGCCGGACCGGCGAGTGCTCGTGCTCGAGGCGGGCCGCTCGGACTATCCGTGGGACGTGTTCATCCACATGCCCGCGGCGCTGCCGTTCCCGATCGGCAGCAGCCTCTACGACTGGAAGTACGAGTCGGAGCCCGAGCCGTTCATGCACGACCGGCGGATCTACCACGCCCGCGGGAAGGTGCTCGGCGGCTCCAGCAGCATCAACGGGATGATCTTCCAGCGCGGCAACCCGCTCGACTTCGAGCGCTGGGCCGCAGACCCGGGCATGCAGACCTGGGACTACGCGCACTGCCTGCCGTACTTCAAGCGGATGGAGAGCTGCACGGCGGGTGGCGACGAGTGGCGCGGCGACCACGGCCCGCTGGTCCTGGAGCGCGGCCCGGCGACCAACCCGCTGTTCGGCGCGTTCTTCGAGGCCGTGCAGCAGGCCGGCTACCCGCTCACCGACGACGTGAACGGGTACCGGCAGGAGGGCTTCGCGCGGTTCGACCGCAACATCCGCCGCGGGCGCCGGCTCAGCGCGGCGCGCGCGTACCTGCACCCGGTCATGGACCGGCCCAACCTGACCGTGCAGACCCGCTGCCTGGTGACCCGGGTGCTCTTCGACGGGACGCGGGCGGTCGGCGTCGAGTACGTGCACGGGAACGGCCCCGCCCAGCGCGCCTACGCGGGCGAGGTCGTGCTCAGCGGCGGCGCCATCAACTCCCCGCAGCTCCTGCAGCTGTCCGGGGTCGGCAACGCCGACGATCTGCGCACGCTCGGGGTCGACGTGGTGGCCGACGTCCGCGGCGTCGGCGAGCACCTGCAGGACCACCTCGAGGTGTACGTCCAGTACGCCTGCAAGGAGCCGGTCTCGCTGCAGCCGTCGATGGCGATGTGGAAGCGGCCGTTCATCGGCGCCGAGTGGCTGTTCCTGCGCAAGGGTCCTGGCGCGTCCAACCACTTCGAGGCCGGCGGGTTCGCCCGCAGCAACGACGAGGTCGCGTACCCCAACCTGATGTTCCACTTCCTGCCGATCGCGATCCGGTACGACGGCACCTCGCCGGCCGGCGGGCACGGCTACCAGGTGCACGTCGGCCCGATGTACTCGGACGCGCGCGGCACGGTGAAGATCACGTCGACCGACCCGCGGGTGCACCCGGCGCTGCGGTTCAACTACCTGTCCACCGAGCAGGACCGGCGCGAGTGGGTCGAGGCGATCCACGTGGCCCGCGACATCCTCACCCAGCCGGCGTTCGACCGGTACAACGGCGGGGAGCTGTCACCGGGACCGACCGTGTCGACGGACGAGGAGATCCTCGACTGGGTGGCCAAGGACGGCGAGACCGCGCTGCACCCGAGCTGCACCTGCCGGATGGGCGTGGACGACCTTTCCGTCGTGGACCCGCTCACGATGGCGCGTGCACGGCGTGGACGGGCTGCGCGTGGTGGACGCGTCGGTGATGCCGTACGTCACCAACGGCAACATCTACGCGCCGGTGATGATGCTGGCCGAGAAGTCGGCCGACCTGATCCTGGGCAACACCCCGCTGGAGCCGTCGAAGGCCGACTTCTACCGCCACCAGCCGGCCTGACCGCAGCCGTCAGGCCTGGGCGAAGAGGGCGGCCTCCTGGTCGGGGGTGAGACCGGTGCCGGCGGGCGGGCCGTCGGTCGAGCGGATCCACTCGAGGGTGCTGTCGACCGTGTCGGCCAGCGGTCGCGGCGAGAGCCCCGCGGCGTACGCGGCCGACGGGTCAGCCGCGCCGGCCCATTCGTCGGGCTCGCCCCAGCTCCACAGCGGGAGGCTGGCCTCCGGCAGACCGCTGCCGAGGAGCACCTTCGCGTCCACCCAGTCCAGTGACGTGCCCAGCGGCGCCACGCGGGCGGCGATCGCCTCGAGCATGTCGCCGAACCCGTACGGGGGAGCCGGGCTCACGGTGTGGAACGTGCCGGGCGTCGCGGACTCGAGCAGGTCGACCATGAACGTCGCCTGGTCCCGCGCGTCGATCACCTGCATCGGCGCGTCGGCCGGACCCGGGCAGAGCACCCGTCCGCCGGCGGCGACCCGCTGCACCCAGTACGGGAAGCGCCAGGTGTAGTCGGCCGGGCCGACGACGTACGTGGGCCGGATGATCAGCAGACCGCGCCCGTGGTGCCGGGCGGCCGCGAGCTCGCAGGCGACCTTGAGCGGGCCGTACGTCTGGTCGGTGACCTCGGTGACGTCCGGGCCGGCGGGTTCGTGCAGCGGGGCCGACTCGGTGATCCCGGGGCCGTCCGGTGGCGCGTAGACCGAGACCGTGGAGACGAACAGGTGCTGCCCACCGCGTCCGCCCAGGGCCTCGGCGAGGGAGTCGACCTGGCCGGGGCGGTAGGCGCAGAAGTCCACGGTGGCGTCGAAGTCCCGCCCCGCCAGCGCCGACAGGTCGCCGTCCCGGTCGGCCAGCAGGTGCTCGGCCGCCGGGAACAGATCGGAGCCGGTCCTGCCCCGGTGCAGCACCGTGACCTCGTGACCGCGTGCCAGCGCCGTCTCGACGACGTGCCGGCCGACGAACCGCGTACCGCCCACCGCAAGGATCCGCATCCCCCGCACCCTAGAACCCCCGCCCCCTCCCGCGATCTTGAGAGATTCAGTGATGACACGCCGTGCAGAGCCCTGCATCTCTCAAGATCGCGGCGCTGGGTTGGGCGCTGGGGGTGGCTTGACGTGGGGGGGGGCGCGCAGCATGCTTGCTGCGTCTCTTATGACGAACTGCGTTGCATATTACGCAACATTGCGCAACGATCGGCAGCACAGTACGAGGAAGGCATAAGTCATGAGCGAGCTCCCGTCCCGCGCGCGGTGCGTCGTCATCGGAGCAGGGATCGTCGGCAACAGCCTCGTCTACCACCTGGCCCGGCTCGGCTGGCGCGAGATCGTGCTGCTGGACAAGGGGCCGCTGCCGAACCCCGGCGGGTCCACCGGCCACGCGTCCAACTTCATCTTCCCGGTCGACCACTCGCGCGAGATGACCGACCTGACGCTGGACAGCATGCGGCAGTACAAGGAGCTCGGGGTGTTCACCGAGTCCGGCGGCATCGAGGTCGCCCGGACCGAGGAGCGCATGCAGGAGCTGCGCCGGCGGATCGCGTCCTCGAAGTCGTGGGGGATCGAGTCCGAGCTGGTCACGCCCGCCCGGGTGGCCGAGCTCGTGCCGTACCTCGACCCGTCCGTCGTCGTCGGCGGCTTCTACACACCGAGCGTCGGGGTCGTCGACTCGCTGCGCGCGGGCACGATCATGCGCGAGCGCGCGCAGGAGCTGGGTGCCCTGTCCGTGCATGCCGGTGTCGAGATCGAGGGCATGGACGTCGAAGGTGGCCGGATCCGCCGGGTGCGCACCGACCGCGGCGACATCGAGGCCGAGACCGTGGTCATCGCGTGCGGCGTGTGGAGCCCGAAGCTCGCGCGGATGGCCGGCGCCACGATCCCGCTGACGCCCGCCGTGCACCAGATGATCAGCGTGGGGCCGGTGCCGCAGTTCGCCGACACGGTCGGCGAGATCACGTTCCCGATCATCCGCGACATGGACACGTTCTGCTACGAGCGCCAGCACGGCGGCGACCTCGAGGTCGGCTCCTACGCGCACCGGGCGATCCTGTACGACCCCGAGGAGATCCCGTCCATCGCCGAGTCGACGCTGTCGCCGACCGAGCTGCCGTTCACCTCCGACGACTTCGACCTGCAGCTGGAGCAGGCGCTCGAGCTGATGCCGGACGTGCTCGGAAACCCGGCCGTGGGCATCCGCTACGCCATCAACGGCCTTCTCTCGCTCACCCCGGACGGCGCTCCGTGCCTGGGCGAGACCCCGGAGGTCAAGGGCCTGTGGGCCGCGTCGGCGGTCTGGATCAAGGAAGGGCCCGGGGTCGGTCGCACCGTCGCGGAGTGGATGGTCGAGGGCACCCCCGAGATCGACCCGCACAGCTCGGACATCGCCCGCTTCTACCCGACGCAGCGCACGCGCGAGCACATCCGGGCGCGCACCGGAGAGGCGTTCAACAAGACGTACGGGATCGTCCACCCGAGCGAGCAGTGGGCCTCGGACCGCGACGTGCGGCTGAGCCCCATGAACGGCCAGCAGCGCGACCTCGGCGCCGTCTTCTTCGAGACGGCCGGCTGGGAACGCCCGTTCTGGTACGAGTCCAACGCGCCGCTGCTCGCCAAGTACGGCGACGCGGTGATGCCGCGCACCGCCGAGTGGGACGCCCGCTGGTGGTCCCCGATCATCAACGCCGAGCACCTGGCGATGCGCGAGGGTGCCGGGCTCATCGACCTGTCCGCGTTCAACATCTTCGACGTGCTCGGTCCCGGCGCGCTGGCCACCGTGCAGCGGGTCGCCGTCGCGCAGATGGACGTCCCGGTCGGCCGCGTGGTCTACACGCCCGTGCTCAACGCCGCCGGCGGGATCAAGTCGGACCTCACGATCATGCGGCTCGGCGACGAGCACTTCCGGGTGGTGACCGGCGGCCTGCACGGCAACGCGGACCGCAAGTGGTTCGCCGACCACGCGCCCGACGACGGGACCGCCCAGATCGTCGACCAGACGAACGCCTTCACGACGATCGGGCTGTGGGGGCCCAAGGCCCGCGAGATCCTCGCCAAGGTGACCCGCGCCGACGTCTCGCACGAGGGGTTCCGCTTCGGCACCTGCCGGGAGATCGAGATCGGCTCGCAAGTGGTGCTGGCGTCGCGCATCTCGTACGTCGGCGAGCTCGGCTGGGAGCTGTACGTGTCCTTCGAGCAGGGTGCCCGGCTGTGGCAGACGCTGTACTACGAGGGTCTGCAGGACGGGCTGGTGCCGGTCGGCATCGGCGTGTACGGCACGACCGGCCGCCTGGAGAAGGGCTACCGCGCGCACGGCGCCGAGCTCGACCTGGAGCGCACCGTGGTCGAGGCGGGGCTGACCCGCAAGTCGGTCAAGGAGCAGGACTTCGTCGGGAAGGGCGCGCTGCTCGAGCAGCTCGACGCCGACCCGGTCACGATCCTGTGCACGCTCACCGTCGACGACCACACCAGCGCCGACGGCACCGAGCGCTACATGCTCGGCCGCGAGCCGGTGCTCACGGCGGACGGCGAGCCGATCGCGGACAAGCGCGGGCACCGCTCGTACGTCACGTCGGCCGGGTCGGCCCCCTCGCTCGGCAAGCACCTGCTGATGGCGTACCTGCCGCCGGACTATGCGGTCGAGGGCACCGCGCTGAAGGTGGAGTACATGGCCGAGCAGTACCCGGTCACCGTCGCCAGGGTCGGCGCCCGACCGCTGTTCGACCCGGACAACGACCGGATCAGGGGGTAGCGGCGATGGACGTCCTCGTCTGCGTCAAGCGGATCCCCGGCGCGTCCGGCCGCGTGACGCTCAGCGACGACGCGCGCTCGGTGGACGCGCGGCACGTCGGCTTCACCGTCAGCCCGCACGAGGAGAGCGCGGTCGAGTGCGCGCTGCAGGCCGTCGAGGCTCAGGGCGGGTCGGCCACGGTCCTGTCCGTGGGACCGCGAGGACAGCCTCGAGCAGATGCGCGACGCGCTCGCGATGGGAGTCGGCGCCGCGGTGCTGGTCGAGGCGGACGCCGAGGGCTGGAGCCCTTCCGACGTCGCGGCCGCCATCGCCGACGTCGCCGTCGCGAAGCGGGACGCGGGCCAGCCGTACGACCTGCTGCTGTTCGGGAACGAGGCCGGCGACACCGCCGACTTCCAGGTCGGCATCCGGGTCGCGCACCGGCTCGGCGTCCCGGTGGTCGCCGGCGTCAAGACGTTCGAGGTGAAGGACGGCCGGCTGATCGTCCGCCGCGACGGCACGGACGGGGTCGAGGTGTTCGACCTCCCGACGCCGGCGGTGCTGACCATCAAGGAGGGCGGGGTCGTGCCCCGCTACCCGTCGGTGCCCGGCCGGATCCGGGCCAAGAAGGCGCCCGTCGACCGGATCGCTCCCACCGTCCAGCCGGTGGGCAACGGCCGGGTCGTGCTGACCCTGCCGCCGGAGGAGACCAAGACCGTCGAGATCCTCGGGCGCGGCGCCGATGCCGCCCCAGCCGTCGTGGACCTCTTCGAGCGGCTCGGGCTGGTGGAGCGATGAAGACCGCGGTCCTCGTCGAGACCAACGAGCAGGGCGTGGCGCCGCTGTCGGCCCAGGCGCTCACGTTCGCGCGTGGCATCGGCGGTGACGTGCATGCCGTCCTGGTCGGGCCGTACCCGGCGGCCACGGTCGGCCAGCTCGGCGAGCACGGCGTCGCCACCGTCCACCACGTCGACGACCCGCGGCTGGACCGGTTCGCGGCGGCGGCCTGGGCCGCCGGCCTCGCCCAGGTCGCGGCCGCTGCCGGGTTCGACGCCGTGGTCGCCGCCGGCACACCGCGAGGGAACGAGGTCCTGGCCCATCTCGGGCGCCCGGCTCGACGTGCCGATGGCGGCCGGTGCCGTCGCGGCCCAGGCCGGGTCGTCCGGGGAGCCGTGGCGGGTCAGCCGGCAGATCATGGGCGGTGCCGCGCTCGAGGAGCTGACGCTCGCGGCCGTTCCCGCCGTGCTGGCCGTCGCCCCGCACGCCGTCGCGGCGGAGCCCGCGCAGATGCCGACGCAGCCGCAGGTGCGCCGCGGCGAGCCCGAGCTGACCGACGCCGACCTGGTCGCGCAGGTCCAGTCGGTCGAGGCGAGCGGCGGTGGCGGCGTGGACCTCGCGGCCGCCCGGGTGGTCGTCGGCGGCGGCCGCGGCGTCGGCGGACCGGAAGGTTTCGCCGAGCTCATCGAGCTCGCCGACCTGCTCGGCGGAACGCTCGGCGTCTCCCGGGTCGTCACCAGCCAGGGCTGGCGCCCGCACCACGAGCAGGTCGGTCAGACCGGGACGAAGATCGCCCCGGACCTGTACGTGGCATGCGGCATCAGCGGAGCGATCCAGCACTGGGCCGGCTGCCAGTCCGCCAAGACGATCCTGGCGATCAACACCGATGCCGACGCCCCGATGGTCACCCGCGCCGACTACGCGGTCGTCGGCGACCTGCACCAGATCGTGCCGGCCGTGGTC
Source organism: uncultured Actinomycetota bacterium (assembly GCA_963771835.1). Lineage (GTDB taxonomy): Bacteria > Actinomycetota > Actinomycetes > Prado026 > Prado026 > CAVQCJ01. The sequence continues at coordinate 471,901 of CAVYVA010000001.1, read as the reverse complement.
GCCGAGCTTCGCCGCCGCAAAGCCTGACGGGGACCCGCCCTTGACCGGCGGTCAGGCGGAGCCTGGGCCCGAGTACGCGACGCTGCGCTGCGACGCCGCGTCGACCTCCTCAGGCGTGATCAGCACGACGGTTCGGACCTGCGTACGCCCGTCGGCGCCGATCGTCAGGGCGAGCGCGGCCGCCGTCGTGTTGTCGGGGATGTCGGCGATCGCATAGACGTCGTCGCCGCCGAAGGCGAAGTCGAACGACTCCAGCCTCCCGCCGACGTCCGCCAGTGCCTTCTCCACGGCCGTCCGCCGCGCAGTGCCGCCCTTGGCCAGGACGCCCTTCGCGCCCTCGCTGGTGTAGCTCGCGATGAACAGGTACCTGGGCATTCGCCCACCTCCTGCGTCCCGGCGCCATGCCTGGGACGCCGGAAAGGGTCCTCGCGATCGGCCCGTCGCACAAGGGTCCGTGCAAGATCCGGTCACGCACGCGGCCGCCGGGGCCTAGGGTCGGCCTTCCAGGCGTACGGGATCCGCGCGCCACCCCCAGGAGGCAGCATGAGCGAGCAGGACAACAGCGGCGACTACGCCGTGATCGAGGGCGGCGGCTCGGCCGTGGCCGACGACGGCACGATCGTCTCGGAGGACGTCACGGCGATCATCGACTCCGACGGCAACCCGGTCGCGGTCGACGACCTGGTCACCGTCGAGTCGCCGGACGGCAGCGCGGCCTTCGACGAGGTCATCTCCGTCGCGGACGAGGACGGCAACCTGGTCGCCGTCGACGAGACGGTCGGCGTCATGGACGCGGACGGCAACGTCGCCATCGCCGAGGGCGCACCGGAGTAGAGCAGGATCCCGGCCGTCGGGGCGGGCCGCCCGCCCCGACGCCACGGTCCGGGTCAGACCGGGAGCACCCACGCGTCGTCGGTGATGACGGGTACCCGGGTGCCGTCCTTGGTCAGCCCGTCGACGCTCACCCCCGGCCCGCCGATGACGACGTCGGTGTGCACGACGGACTGGTTCAGGCCCAGCGCCACCAGCTCGGGCGGGGTCAGGCCGGTGCCGCCCCCGGGCAGCGAGAACGGGAAGCCGGTGCCCCAGGCGACGTGGCAGCCGGCGTTCTCGTCGTACAGGGTGTCGTGGAAGACCAGGCCGGCCGCCCGCACGCGCGAGCCGCCGTCGACCAGCGAGACCTCGCCGAGCCGGGAAGCACCCTCGTCGATCGCCAGCTCGGCCCGGACCACGTCGGCGCCCGAGCTGGCCTCCACCTCCACGACGCGGCCGTCCGCGAAGCGCACCACGAGGTCCTCGACGACGGCGCCGGCCCGTGGCATCACGAGCGGCCGGGTCAGCCGCGCGACGCCTTCGGCGCGGGCGCGGTCCGGGCTGGTGAAGACCTCTTCGGTGGGCAGGTTCGGCATGTACCAGCGGCCGTCGGACGCCTTCAGCCCGCCGCCGGTCCAGCGGCACCCGGGGATGAGGCCGACCACCAGGTCGGTGCCCCCGCCGTGGTAGTGCACGCTGTCCAGCTCGAGCGCGTCCATGGCCAGCGCCCGCCGCTCGAGCGTCTGCCGGTGCTCCTCCCAGGCCGCGACGACGTCGGGCTGGTCCAGGCGCAGCGGCAGGGAGATCGCGTCCCACAGCCGGTCGACGTCCGGCTCGCCGAAGACCTGCTCGGCCCACCCGGGGTTCGGCGCGGCCACGATCGTCCAGGTGACCGCCCCGCTGGTCAGGATCCGCCGTGACTCCATGGCCAGCTCGAGCGGGACCGCCGCCATCCGGGACGGGTCGACGCCGTCGAACAGGTGCGGCTCGGGGTTGCCGGTGAGCCGGATCAGCGCCCACGACTCCTGCTCGGACTGGCGCAGCCGCGCCAGCTCCCACGGGACCGTCTCGTTGAGGGCGTCCGCGGGCGCGTGCCGCAGCGCGGACAGGCGCACGTGCCCGTCGTCGTACTCGACGTAGACGCGTCGTGCCCCGGTGGCGTACGCCTCTTCGGCGACGGCCCTGGCCAGCTCGCGGTGGGCGATGTCGCAGCGCAGCTGCACGACGGTGCCGGGCAGGACGTTGGCACCGACGTGCACGACGAGCTCGGCGTACCGCCGCAGGAGGTCTTCGGTCATGCGGGGCAGCCTACGGTCGGGCCAGCCGGAGCCCGCACCAGGCCACCCAGGCGGCGAGCGTGGTGAGGAAGACCTTCTCGGCGAACCCGTGCCAGCTCGTCTCCGCGTTGGCGAGGAACCAGACGACGTGGGGCAGCGCGACCGCCTCCGCCGCCAGCGACCAGACCATCACGTCTCGGTACGCCGGCCCGCACCGGGAGGCCGCGTACGCCGTCGCTGCGCACGCGAGCAGCACACCGCCGAACGCGAGCGCGGTGCCAGTCCCGTGCAGCCACTGGGAGTGCGGGTACGCCGACCTCGGCAGCGGCGTGCACCAGCCGGCGTCGGAGTGGTTGCAGATCGTCCGGAACGCGCTGGCCTGCACGGTCCCGTACGCGGCGAGGTACGCGAACCCGGCCGGCAGCCACCCGATCCGTCCGAGCGCTCCCGGCAGCAGCAGGGCGAGCGAGACGAACCCGGCGCCCAGCGCGAGCTGTCCGGCGATCATCCACGGCCAGCCGGGGACGTCGTGCGCCGACAGCGAGCTGATCGTCTCCTGCCTCGGCACGTACCCGTGGTGCGACCATCCGAGGACCAGCCACACGACCGTGAACGTCGCCGGCCCGGCGACCGCGACGACCCCGAGCACCCGCCTGCGCCGCCGCATCCCGCAAACCTACGGTCGGGCAGCGCGGTGGAACGGCCTTACCCGACCGTAGGTTTGCATAGGTTGGCGGGGTGACCACGACACTGCGCACGGTGCGGGTAGCGGCGGTCCAGGCGGCGCCGGTGGTGCTCGACCTGGACGCGTCGGTGGACAAGGCGGTCCGGCTGGTCCGGGAAGCGGCTGCCGAGGGAGCCGAGCTGGTCGTGCTGCCCGAGTGCTTCCTGTCGATGTACCCGACCTGGGCGTGGGTCGGCGCCGCGACCACGGACGGTGCTGCCGTGGACGAGATCTTCCGCCGGCTGTGGGAGTCCGCGGTCGAGATCCCGGGGCCGGCCGTCGACCGCCTGGTCGAGGCCTGCAGCGAGAACGGCGTCCATGTCGTGGTCGGCGTCAACGAGCGCGAGCCGGGCCGCTCGTACACCCTCTACAACTCGATGCTCACGCTCGGGCCGGACGGGCTGCTGGCCCGGCACCGCAAGCTGATGCCGACGATGCACGAGCGGATGTTCCACGGACTCGGGGCCGGCGACGACCTGACCGTGACGGACACCCCGGTCGGCCGGGTGGGGGGCCTGGTCTGCTGGGAGAACAGGATGCCGCTGGCGCGCTACGCCCTGTACCGGCAGGCGCCGCAGATCTGGGTCGCCCCCACGGCGGACACCGGGGAAGGCTGGCAGGCGCTCGTGCGGGCGATCGCGATCGAGTCCGGGGCCTTCGTCGTCGCGGCGCCGCAGTACGTGCGCGCCGCCGACTACCCGGCCGACTTCCCGGTCGCCCTGCCGGCCGGAGCCGACGTGCTCAGCCGCGGCGGGGCGGTGGTCGTACACCCCGAGGAAGGCAGGGTGCTCGCCGGCCCGCTGTACGACCGGGAGGGCACGGTCCTGGCCGACTGCGACCTCACGGACGCTCTGCGCGGCAAGGCGTGGTTCGACGTGGCCGGCCACTACAGCCGCGAGGAGACGCTGCTGCAGCTGCTGGGGGGCCCACCGCCGGCCGGTGGGTGAGGCGCGGAGAAGCCCCACCCACCGGCCGGTCGCGCGGTACCCCGGAGTCCTCAGCCCTTCGCGGTTGCGCTGGTCAGCGTCCCGAGCAGGCCGTGGGACTCGTCCTGGGGACCGGCGCTGAACCAGACGGCGTCGGCGCGCTGGCTGGTCCCGTTGCCCGGCAGCAGGCCCCACAGCCCGTCGATGACGATCGGGTGGCCGTCACCGTCGCGCAGCGTCCCGTCCAGGTGCCCGGTCCACTGGTTGAAGGCGTGGATGCGGCCGTCGCCGAAGTTGCCGACCAGCAGGTCGCCGGCGAACGGGCCGAACCCGGCAGGGGCGACCGTCATGCCCCACGGCGAGTTCAGCACGCCGCGGCTGGCGAACCGCATCTGCCACTTCCCGTCGAAGCCGTACACGTCGATGAACCCGTGGCCGGGGCCGCTGGCGTCGTCGACCTTGTCGGGCTTCTGCTTGGCGTAGCTGACGAACACCCGCGTGCCGACGACCGTCACGTTGAACGGCGCGTAGCCGGCCGGAAGGGTCGGGTCCGCGAACGCCCCCGACGGCAGGGCCATCGGCATGAACGAGCTGTCGAAGGCCCGGATGCGGTTGCTGTGGAAGTCGGCCGCGAGCAGGAACGGGCCCGACGCGCCGTGCACCAGCGTGATGCCCTTGTAGATGGCGTGCGGGTTGCTCGCGTGCCTCTCGGCCGAGGTGATCGGCACCCGGCCGGGGTTCCAGGCCGTGACCTTCCCGGCCTCGCTCGCGAACACGAAGAACGCGGGGGAGGCGTCGGACAGGGCGAAGCCGGTGGTGTCGTTGAACACCTGTCCGGTCGGCGCGCCGCCGGGGATCTTGACCACGAGCGGGACGATCGCGGGCGAGCCGCCCGGCGGGTCCGTGTACAGCGTGGTCACGTCGGTGCCGTTGTCGGACACCCACAACGGGGTGGCTGCGCCCTGGGACAGCCCCCAGGCGTTCACCAGGTTCGGGTCGGTCAGCGCGGCCCAGCCCGGCACGTCGGAGACGAGGTTCGTCTGGACGTACGCGCGGTGCTGGTTGAAGCCGGGCGAGGCCGAGGCCGGGGACTGAGCGGCGACGAGGGCCGCGATCGAGACGACGCCGACGCCGGCGGCCAGGGTGGTGCGACGGCGGCGGGAGCCGGTCGGCGAGCGGTACTGCTGGGCAGGCTGCGGGGCGTGCATGGGTGCTCCTCACCTCGGTGCGGATGGCTCGCAGCCAGGAACGGCGCCAGGCCGTGGACGGTTCACCGCCCGCGTGGCTCCGGCGTGTCGCGAGGGCCCGGCCGCCGAGGGCCATGAGCCCCGGCTCAGGTCCCGGTCGCTCCCTCGTCCGCGCGCCGGGCGGCTTCCCGGGCCGCCAGCGCGCGGGCGCCCTGCCGGCTCCAGGTGATCAGCGCGACGACGCCGATGACGATCTGCGGGACGAACGACGCGGCGCGCCACACGAGGTCGGCCGCGGTGGCGTCCCCGGCGTTCACGCCCAGCGCGGTCAGCAGCGCGATCATCACGGCGTCCACGGTGCCGAGCCCGCCGGGCGTGATCGGGATCATCAGCCCGATCTGGGCCACCGCGAACGAGCCGAACGCGACCAGCACCGAGGTCCCCGCCGAGCCCCACCCCTCGACCCCCCGCAGGGCCATGTAGAAGATCAGGAACTGGGTGAACGACACGCCCGAGCTGGGCGGCGGTGATCGCGCCCCAGCGCCGGTTCACGAGGTCGGCGATGTCCGATCGGAACTTCAGGATCGCCGGCACCAGGTCCAGCTGGCGGCCCTTGCCGAACCGGCGCAGGAACGGCCGCGCGAGCGCGTTGCCGAGCTTCCCCAGCCACCGGGCGATGCCTTCGCTGCGGACCACGAGGGCGAACAGCACGATGGCCACGGCCAGGATGAGCAGACCCAGGACGGCGGGCCACACGTACGAGCCGGCGGCCTGACCCGACAGCTCGATCGCCGCGACCCCCAGGATCGGCAGGCCGAGCGTGACGAAGATGCTCCAGACACCGACCGAGGCGATCGCCGCGGTGCTGACGGTGGGCTCGACGCCGTACGACGCGAGCATCGCGTACTGCACGCCCAGGCCGAACGCCCCGCCGGCCGGGACCCCGTTGCTGATCGCGAACGCCGCCTGGTTGAGCTGCTGCGACGCGCCAGTACGACAGGCCCGGGGTGGCGGCCATGAACGGGAACCCGTAGACCACGAGGTACAGGACGACCGAGACGGCGATCAGCACCAGCGCGCCGAGGGTCATGGCCTGCAGCGAGGTGAGCGCGTCCTGGTACGAGCCGATCTGGGGGATGACGCGGACGAAGATGACGACGATCACCGCCAGGCCGATCAGGCCCAGGATGATGGACTTCTTCTTGTCCAGGACCGGCGCCGCGCCCGCCGCCTCGGCCATCACCGCTCCTCTCACCCAGCCCCGAACCTACGGGCAGGTAAGCCCGGAATCCGGTCTTACCTGCCCGTAGGTTCGGCGCGCAGGAGGGCGGCTGCGGCGGACATCGCCCGCATCTTGCCCTCGGCCGACTCCCGCGGCAGGTACTTCATCCCGCAGTCGGTCGAGACGACCACCCGCTCGGCGTCCACGAACGGCAGCGCGCGGCGCACCCGCCCCGCCACCGTCTCGGCCGTCTCCACGGCGTGGTCGGACAGGTCGATCACGCCGAGGATCACCGTCTTGCCGGACAGGTGCTTGAGCACCGACGGGTCCAGCCCGGACTGCGCGGTCTCGATCGAGACCTGGTCGCACGAGCAGTCGGCGAGCTCGGGCAGGAACGAGTACCCGGAGGGTCGCTCGTGGATGATCGCGGCGTACCCGAAGCAGATGTGCACCGCGGTCGTACCGCCGGCCCCCTCGAGGGCGCGGTTCAGCGCCTTGAGGCCGTACCGGCGGGCCGGCTCCGGCCGGGCCTGCATGTACGGCTCGTCCAGCTGGACGATGTCGGCGCCCGCCGCGAACAGGTCGTGCACCTCGGCGTTGACCGCCTCGGCGTACGCCATCGCCAGCGCCTCGGGGTCGCCGTAGTACTCGTCCTGGGCCTGCTGCGACATCGTGAACGGCCCGGGGACGGTCACCTTCACCGGGTGGTCGGTGTTCGCTCGAAGGAACTGCAGGTCGGCGACCTCGACCGGGCCCGGCCGGCGAACCGGTCCGACCACCCGCGGCACCGGGTTGGGATGGCCGCTGCGGTCGAGGGCCTCGCCCGGGTTGTCGATGTCGACGCCGTCCAGCCGGGTCGCGAAGTGGTTGGAGTAGCTCTCGCGGCGGATCTCGCCGTCGGTGACGATGTCCAGGCCGGCCTGCTCCTGGGCGCGGATGGCGAGCACCGTCGCGTCGTCCTGGGCCTGCGCGAGGTGCTCGGGCGCAGGACGCCACAGCTCCCGAGCCCGGACCCGCGGCGGGAAGCGGCCGGCCAGCCTGGCCCGGTCGATGAGCCACTCCGGCTGGGCGTAGCTGCCCACCAGCGAGGTCGGGAACAGGGGGAGGTCCGTCATGCGCGCAGTCTCCTGGCGCGCCGCCCGCACGGCAACGGGCACCGGCCGCCTGTCAACACAGGTTGACGCCGTCCGGACTCGTCAATCTACGTTGACACAAGACACGCCGACCGGCGCTGGCCGTGCTTGTTAACGTGGGAATCAGGTGCTGAGCCCGGGTCGTTGCAGCAGCCGCCCACTCCAGGAGGTCGCGAGTGCTCGTCAGGTTGCTGCGGGAGTACCTGCGGCCGTACGGCCGGCCGATCGCAGCCATCGTCGTGCTGCAGCTGTTCAGCACGCTGGCCGCCCTGTACCTGCCCAGCCTGAACGCCGACATCATCGACAACGGCGTGGCCACCGGCGACACGGCCTACATCGTCCGGACCGGCGCCGTGATGCTGGCCGTCACGCTCGTCCAGATCACCTGCTCGATCATCGCCGTTTACTTCGGCGCGCGCACGGCCATGGGGTTCGGCCGCGACACCAGGGCCGCGGTCTTCCACCGGGTCGGCGCCTACTCCGCCCGTGAGGTCACCCGGTTCGGGGCTCCGTCGCTGATCACCCGCACGACCAACGACGTCCAGCAGGTGCAGATGCTCGTGCTGCTGACGTTCACGCTGATGGTCGCCGCTCCGATCATGTGCGTCGGCGGCATCTTCATGGCGCTGCGCGAGGACGTGGGGCTCGCCTGGCTGATCGTCGTCAGCGTCTCGGTCCTCGTCGGCGCGATCACCGTCATCGTGCGCAAGATGGTGCCGCAGTTCCGGCTGATGCAGACCCGCATCGACGTCGTGAACCGGATCCTGCGCGAGCAGATCACCGGTATCCGGGTCGTCCGCGCGTTCGTCCGCGAGCCGGTCGAGCGGGAACGGTTCGGCGATGGCAACGAGGACCTGGCGACGACCGCGCTGAACGTCGGCCGGCTGATGGCGTTCATGTTTCCGACCGTCCTGCTGGTGCTCAACGTCTCCAGCGTCGCCGTGCTCTGGTTCGGCGGGCACCGAGTCGACGCGGGCCAGATGCAGATCGGGGCGCTGACAGCGTTCCTGAGCTACCTGCTGCAGATCCTCATGTCGATCATGATGGCCACGTTCATGCTGGTCCTCATCCCGCGCGCGGCCGTGTGCGCCGAGCGGCTGACCGAGGTGCTCGACACGGCGCCGTCGGTGATCCCACCCGAGCGCGGGGCCACCGAGCTGCCCGAGCGGGGCACCCTCGAGCTGCGCGACGTGTGGTTCAGCTACCCCGGCGCCGCCGACCCGGTCCTGCGGGCCGTGTCGGTGCGCGCCGAGGCCGGCCGGACCACGGCGATCATCGGCAGCACCGGCTCCGGCAAGACCACGCTGATGTCGCTGGTGCCGCGGCTGTTCGACGCCACCGCAGGTTCGGTCCTGGTCGACGGCGTCGACGTCACGGCGATCGACCCGGAGACGCTGTACAGCCGGATCGGGCTGGTGCCGCAGCGCTCGTTCCTGTTCACCGGCACGGTCGCCACCAACCTGCGCTACGGCAAACCGGACGCGACCGAGGACGAGCTGTGGGAGGCACTGCGCGTCGCGCAGGCCGACGACTTCGTCTCCGCGCTCGCCGAGGGGCTGCACGCGCCGGTGTCCCAGGGCGGCACGAACTTCTCCGGCGGTCAGCGGCAGCGGCTGGCCATCGCCAGGGCCGTGGTCCGCAAGCCGGAGATCTACCTGTTCGACGACGCCTTCTCCGCGCTGGACCTCGCCACCGACGCGCGGCTGCGGGCCGCGCTGCGGCCGATCACCCGGGACTCGACCGTCGTGATCGTGGCCCAGCGAGTCTCCACGATCGTCGACGCCGACCAGATCGTGGTCCTCGAGGACGGAGCCGTGGTCGGGCTCGGCACGCACGACGAGCTCGTGGCGACCTGCCCGACGTACGCCGAGATCGTCGAGTCCCAGCTGCCTGCGGAGGCGGCGGCATGAGCCAGCAGACCGCGCCGCCGCCCGGCTCGCCGCCGGCCCGGCACCCGGACCGGCCGCCGCCCATGCGCGGCCCGGCGGCGTTCGCGATGACTGCCGGGATGCCCGCGGAGAAGTCGATCACGTTCTGGCCCTCGGCCAAGCGGCTGCTGCGGCGGCTGGCCCCGGAGCGGCTGCTCGTGGTCGCGATCATCGCGCTGACGGTCATCGGCGTGACGCTCAGCGTCCTGGGCCCCAAGCTCCTCGGCAACGCGACGAACATCATCTTCGAGGGCGTCATCGGACGCCGGCTGCCGGTCGGCATCACGCAGCAGCAGGCGATCGACGCGGCCAGGGCAGCCGGTGACGACGGGTTCGCGAACCTGCTGTCCGGCATGACCGTCACCCCCGGGCAGGGAGTCGACTTCACCGCGCTCGGCCACGTGCTGCTGGTCGTCCTGTGCCTGTACGTCCTGTCGTCGGTGTTCATGTGGGCGCAGGCGTACGTGCTCGCCGGGGTGGTGGCCAGGACGGTCCTGCGGCTGCGGTCGGACATCGAGGACAAGCTGCACCGGCTGCCGCTCAGCTACTTCGACACCAAGCCGCGCGGCGAGCTGCTCAGCCGGGTGACGAACGACATCGACAACATCCAGCAGACCATGCAGCAGACCATGAGCCAGCTGCTGAACTCCCTGCTCACGCTGGTCGGCGTGCTGACCATGATGGTCATCATCTCGCCGGTCCTCGCGCTGGTGGCCCTGGTCTCGGTACCGCTGTCGATCATCGTGACGCGGCTGATCGCCAAGCGCTCGCAACCCATGTTCGTGCAGCAGTGGGGCCAGACCGGCCGGCTGAACGCGCACATCGAGGAGACCTACACCGGGCACTCGCTGGTCAAGGTGTTCGGCCACCAGCACGAGGCCGAGTCGGTGTTCGAGGAGCGCAACGCGGCGCTGTACAAGGCCAGCTACGGCGCGCAGTTCCTGTCCGGGATCATCATGCCGGCGATCATGTTCATCGGGAACCTCAACTACGTGTTCGTGGCCGTGATCGGCGGGCTCAAGGTGGCCTCGGGCAGCCTGTCGCTGGGCGACGTGCAGGCGTTCATCCAGTACTCCCGGCAGTTCAGCCAGCCGCTCACCCAGGTCGCCTCGATGGCCAACCTGCTTCAGTCCGGCGTCGCCTCGGCGGAGCGGGTGTTCGACCTGCTGGACGCACCGGAGCAGAGCCCCGACCCGGAGCGCCCGGGCACGTTGCCGGCGACCCGCGGCGAGGTCGCGTTCGAGCACGTGTCCTTCCGCTACGAGCCGGACGTCCCGCTCATCGACGACCTCTCGCTCGTCGCTGCTCCCGGCCAGTCGGTCGCGATCGTCGGGCCCACCGGCGCAGGGAAGACCACGCTGGTCAACCTGGTGATGCGCTTCTACGAGCTGGACTCCGGCCGGATCACGCTGGACGGCGTCGACGTCGCCACCCTGCGGCGGGACGACCTGCGGGACCAGATCGGGATGGTGCTGCAGGACGCGTGGCTGTTCAACGGCACGATCCGGGACAACATCGCGTACGGCCGTCCCGGCGCGAGCGACGAGGAGATCCTGGAGGCCGCGCGGGCCACGTTCGTCGACCGGTTCGTGCACTCGCTGCCGGACGGCTACGACACGGTGATCGACGACGAGGGTTCCAACATCAGCGCCGGGCAGCGGCAGCTGGTGACCATCGCGCGCGCGTTCCTCGCGGCCCCTTCGCTGCTGATCCTCGACGAGGCCACCAGCTCGGTCGACACGCGTACCGAGGTTCTCGTGCAGAAGGCGATGGCCGCGCTGCGCTCGGATCGAACCAGCTTCATCATCGCGCACCGGCTCTCGACCATCCGCGACGCCGACCTGATCCTCGTGATGGAGTCCGGCAGCATCGTCGAGCAGGGCACGCACACCCAGCTGCTGGCCGCCGGCGGCGCCTACGCCCGGCTGTACGCCGCCCAGTTCGCCGGCGCGATCGACGCCGAGCCCGTCCAGGCCTGAACGCAGCCCGGCAGCGGGTCAGCGCCGCTCAGCCGGGGAACGGCCGAAGGACGTACGGCTGCGCGACCAGCCCGTCCGCGAAGGTCGAGGCCGTCCGGACCGCGGGTCGGACCGCTTCGACGATCCGCCCGTTGCCCAGGTAGATGGCCATGTGCGAGATCGGGCTGCCGTAGAAGATCAGGTCGCCGCGCCGCAGCTGGGCCAACGGCACCCTGGGCAGGCGGGAGGCGTACAGCGCCTTGGTCGTCGCGAAGGTCGCCTGCACGTGCAGGTCGGTGGTGATGCCGGCTACGACGACACCGCCCGCGTACAGGGCCTGCAGGGCCAGCCCGGAGCAGTCGAACCCCATCGGCCCGGCGCCGCCCCACACGTACGGCAGGCCGACCCGGACGCTCGCGTAGCCGATCATCGCGTCGATGCGCTGGGCGGAGGTCGCCACGGCCGGGACGGTCGGCTGCTGCGTGTACCGGTCGACGCAGAAGTCGTAGCCGGTGCCGAGCGCCGCCCACGTCGTGGCGTCCACGACACCGGTGGCCCGGAGCCGATGGGCGCGCTGGAACGCCGTGACCGCCGCGACGGTGGCCGCGTCGTAGCGCTCCCGGTGCCCGACCAGATGCAAAGCCTTCTGGACCAGGTAGACCTTGATGCCGACGATGGCCGGCGACACGGTGAAGCAGCCGCGCGGCAGCGGGACCTGGGTGACGTAGCGGACCATGTTGATGGGCGTGTGCGTCGGCGCCGGCGACGGGACCGGCACCGCCGCGACCGCCGGGCCGGTCGTCAAGGCGCTGCCGGCCAGCAGCACGGCGGCGGCGCCAAGCGCGGTCGCGGCGGCCGGTCCGAGCCGGAGGCGACTCGCGCGGGTCATGAGCCCATGCTGCACCCTGGCCCCGGCCCGGGTGCGACAGTGGACGGCGTGTGGGACCGACCGCGTGGCACCGGGCGCTCGCGAGCTTTCCACGGCTGGTTCATCGGCGTCCCGGGCGCGTTCCTGTTGGCCGCCTGCTCGGCGACCGTGTCGGGCGCGGGCCCCACGGGTGCGGCGGCAGCCCCCGCACCCGGCTCGGCTGCGTCCTCCGGCACCGCCACGCCGGTGGCCGTCGCGACCGCGGCCGCGCCGACCCGGCCGACCGCGCCGACCACGAAGCCCGCCAGCCCGCACCCCACCTCCAGGCCGCCGACGTCGACCATCGGGGCGGCCCAGCCCTGCCTGCACAGCGTCGTCGTCGGCTACTCCGTCCGGCACCGTGCGATCGTCGCCTGCGAGCGCGGGACGCCGGGCGGCGTGGCGCTGCTGGCGATCGGCGTGATCCACGGCAACGAGCAGCTCGGGCTGTCGGTGCTGAGCCGGCTGCGCAGGCTGCCGGTGCCGCGCGGGGTCGACCTGTGGACCATCTCCGCCGTCAACCCCGACGGGCTCGCCGCCGGGACCAGGCAGAACGCGCACCACGTCGACCTCAACCGCAACTGGCCGCTCACCTGGCAGCCGTCGTCGCCCTCGTCGGCGACCTACGGGGGACCGAGCGCCGCCTCGGAGCCCGAGACCCGCGCGCTCGAAGCCTTCTTCACCCGGCTGAAGCCTCGGACCGTGCTGGTGTTCCACAGCCCGCTTGGACGCGGTCGACTACTCCGAGGGCGCCGACCCGGCGGTGACCCGGTACCTGGCCAAGGTCTCCGGCTACCCGGCCCGGACGCTCGGCGCCAGGCCCGGCTCGTTGACCGGGTGGTTCAACGCGCAGCCGTGGGGCGGCACGGCCATCACCTTCGAGTTCGCGTCGTCCGCATCGTCCACCCAGCTCGACCGGGTCGCCCGGGCCGTCCTGTCCCTGGCCGCCTGGCGAGCGGGCTGACGGTCCGCGGCGGCTGCCCCGGTGCCGTCACGCCCGCGAGGCCCACCCGGTCGGGACGTCGGCGCCGCCCTCCTGGCTGATCCTGGCCCCGAACCGCACCAGCGTCGGCTCCGGCGACATCTTCCCGGACACCAGCGCCTCACCGAGCCCGAACCTGGACGCGCGGCTGAGCAGCCCCGGCGGGACGAACGAGAACGTGCCGCCCAGGTACGCCAGGTCGGCGGCCGAGTTCATCCGCATCAGCATGAGGTTGTCGCACTGCGAGAGCACGTTCTCGTGCACCTTCTGCGGTCGCTGCGTCGACACCAGCAGGTACAGACCGAACTTGCGACCCTCGGCGGCGATCTGGACGGCGTGCCCGGTGGCCAGAGCCTGAAGGGCGTCCTCGGGTTCGGCCGGGCAGACGTTGTGCGCCTCGTCGATGACCACCAGCACGGGCTCGCGCAGCCTGCGCTGCTCCCACAACGTCCCCAGGACCGCCTCGCAGATGGTGTTCTGCTCCTCGCGGGTCCCGAGCGACCCGACGTCGACGACCAGCGCCCGCCAGCTCGGGTCGGCCAGCGCCTGGACGATCGACCCGCCGGCGCCGCCCTCCCAGATCTCCCAGCCGAAGACCCCGAGGTTGGCCGCCCGCAGCCCGAGCTCGCGAGCCCCGGGCTCGTCGATCGTCAGCAGCTCGCCCATCCCGGAGATCAGCGGCTTGCCCTCCTCGTCGCCCTCCAGGATCCGGGACAGCGCGGCGTACTCCTCGCGGTCGGCGACCGGGTCGAGGTGGAGGACGGCGGCCTGGCAGCGGCGGCCCAGCTCGCCGAACCGCACGCGCAGAGCCGTACCGCCTGCGGAGGCGGCCCGCCGCACGTCGACCGCGGCCGCCACCGCCCCGTACCGACTGGTGACGTCCTCGTCCGCGCCCGGGCGGACCTCGCCCAGACGCACGTAGTCGGAGTTCAGGTCCAGGATCACGATCCGCAGGCTGGTCTCCAGGAGCAGGCGCTCCAGGACCAGCCCGAGCGAGTACGTCTTGCCGGAGCCGGACTGCCCGCACAGGAACGTGTGCCGGTCGAACCCGTGCGCATCGAGCCGCGCGGGCACGCCCTCCGACAGCATGAGCTCGCCGATGTCCAGCGCCGCCTTCGGCGGGTTCGCCGCGAGCCAGCCGTACACGTCCTCCGACGACGCGTGCCGGGTCGGCGCGTCGTGGAACGGCGCACCCGGCTCGAGCAGGACACCGGTGCCGAGCGCGACCCGGATCCGGGACGGGGCGGGTCCGTCGGCCCCTGCCGGCCCGGTGACGACGTCGCTGGGGGCGACCGACGCCAGCTCGAGAGTCAGCAGCTGGCCCAGCCGCGGGCCGGAGGGCGCCTCCAGGACGACGTAGTCGCCGATCTGGACGGCCAGGTCGTTCAGCGACGCCTGGAAGGTGAAGTCGCGACCGTCCATCGACGTCGCCAGGGTCGGGACCGACCGCTCGATGTCCTGGCGGCTGTCGACCGGAGAAGGGCTCATGGCGTCGGAGTATCCAGGGGCGGTCCCGGCGCCACAATGGGACTCATCGGTGACCCGCACGCCCCAGCGGGCTCGTCCTGACGCACCCGTCACGTTGACCTCAGGTCGGACGCGGTGAGGTTCGTCTCATCGGCTGTTCGGACCATTCACCCTCGCGGCAGGTGCGCATAGCGTCCGCCCATGGCATTGGTCGTTCGCCTCGGCAAGCTGGCTGCCCTCGCCCTCGTCGCAGCGGCCGCGACCGTCTCGTCCAGTGCTGCCCCGAACACGCCGTACATGGTCAACAACGGGTTCACGGCGAACACGATGATGATCCGCCAGTGCGGGACGCAGATGTGGGCGGTCGGCAAGTTCAACTCGATCGGTTCGCCCGGCCACTCCGCGGTCACCCGCAACAACATCGTGGCCTTCGACCAGGCCACCGGGGCCGTCGCCGCCGTCAACCCGAACGTGAACGGCCAGGTCGACACGATCACGTTCTCGCCGGACTGCACCAGCGCCTACATCGGCGGGACGTTCACGACCGTGGGCACGACGACGGTCAAGAACATCGCCAAGATCAGCACCAGCACCGGTGCCGTCGACCCGGCTTTCGCGCACACGTCGCCCGGGCGCGTCGCCGCGCTGCTGTACATCAAGGGTCACCTGCTCACCGGCGGCTACTTCAAGACCATCAACGGATCGACCGGCACCACCGCGTCGTACCTGACCAGCCTGAGCCCGACCACCGGCAAGACCGACGGATACGCCAACAACCTGGGCATCACCGGCACGCTGCCCAAGGACGTCACCCACATCTACAAGCTGTTCGCCAACCCGGCCGGCACCCGGGTGGCGGTCGACGGCGTGTTCACCAGCGTGCTGGGCACCGCCCGCAAGCAGGCGTTCGTCCTGGACCTGGGCGCGAGCTCGGTGAGCATGGACGCCTGGTACGCACCGGTCCTGAACGAGGCCTGCGGCGCCGGGGGAGAGCAGTTCTACGCCAAGGGGCTCGGCTGGTCGCCGGACGGCAACTTCCTGTACATCGCCAGCACCGGCTTCCGCGGCGCCACCTTGTGCGACGCGGTGGCCAAGTTCTCGGCGTCGGCGAGCTCGAACCAGCAGCTGATCTGGATCAACAAGACCGGCGGCGACTCGCTGTACTCCGTCGTGGCCACCTCCACGGACGTGTACGTGGGCGGCCACAACCGCTGGCTGAACAACCCGCAGGGTGTGGACAGCTGCGGACCTGGCTGCGTCTCGCGCTCCGGCATCGGCGACGTCGACCCCACCACCGGGCTGGCGACGGCGTGGAACCCGGGCAAGACCCGCGGGCACGGCGCGCTGGACGTGTTCCTGGACTCCCTGGGCAACCTGTGGGTCTCCTCGGACGCGGCCAGCCCCGGCAAGTGCGCCGGCGTCTTCCACCCGGGGATCTGCGAGTTCCCGCACTCCTGACGCCGACGCGTCCGGACACGCCGCAGATGCCGGCGATACAGTCGCCGGAGACCGGACGACGGAAGGAGCTCGCGATGCCGCCAACGGACGCCGAGCTGGTTGAGCTCGAGGCCCACCGCAGGCAGCTGGCCCACAAGTACCTGCTGCCGCCGGACCAGCGCGACACCCCGGGGCGCGGCATCCACCACGCGGCGCTGATCTGCTCCGACGTCGAGCGGACCATCCAGTTCTACCAGGGGCTGCTGGGGTTCCCGCTCGTCGAGCTGGTCGAGAACCGCGACTACAAGGGGTCATCGCACTTCTTCTTCGACCTCGGCAACAAGACGCTGCTCGGCTTCTTCGACTTCCCCGGTCTGGGGCTCCAGCCGGGCATCGAAGCGATCGGCGGGGTGCAGCACATCGCGATCTCGGTGCCGCGGGACCGCTGGGAGCAGCTCCGGGACCGCCTCGACGAGGCCGGCGTCAAGTACGCCGGGCCTGACCTGGGCATCGAGGAGTCCATGTACTTCAAGGACCCGGACGGCATCCAGATCGAGCTGCTCAGCGACCCGCTGATGTACTTCGCCGGCCGGCAGCTCGACGAGTAACCCTCGATGAGCGACCGCACGTTCCTGGCCGCGGCTCTCGCCGAGGCTCGCGCGGGTCGGGCCGAGGGCGGGGTGCCGGTCGGCGCGGCTCTCGCCGTCGACGGCGAGCTGGTCGGCGTCGGCCGCAACAAGCGGGTGCAGGAGGGCTCGGCGATCAAGCACGGCGAGACGGACTGCCTGGAGAACGTCGGTCGGCTGCCGGGCGCGACCTACCGACGGGCCACCCTCTACACGACCCTCTCGCCGTGCGACATGTGCACCGGCGCGATCCTGCTCTACGGGATCCCGCGCGTGGTCATCGGGGAGAACACGACGTTCCAGGGCAACGAGGAGCTGCTCAGGTCCCGCGGGGTGGAGCTCGTCGTCCTCGACGACCCGGACTGCATCGAGCTGATGCGCACGTTCATCGCCGAGGCGCCCGAGCTCTGGAACGAAGACATCGGCGTCTGACCGCCCCAGGGGCCCCGGCGCGACCGTGCCGGGCACCGGAAAGTCGCCCCGCCACCCTGGCGCGCTGCGCCCCCGGCGTGGTTGTCTACGCACGGCCTTCCCCGCCGCGCACGAGAAGGGCGTCCCCATGTCGGTGTCCAGCGAGGAAGCCGCGATCGAGTTCCGCGAGGGTGACTACGGCGACCGCGTAGGCGTCGTCGAGCCCGGGGGGATCGAGGAGATCCCGGACGGCGAACGGCACGGGAACCCGCTCCAGCTGCTGTGGACCTGGACCTCGCCCAACCTGGAGTTCGCCACCGTCTTCATCGGCGTCCTGGCGATCATCTTCGGCCTGAGCGTGTGGCAGGCGGTCGCCGCCATCGTCCTCGGCAACGGCCTCGGCGCGCTTGGCCAGGCCGTCCTGTCCGCCCGCGGCCCCGAGTACGGCGTCCCGCAGATGGTGCTCAGCCGAGCGCCGTTCGGGTTCCTCGGGAACGCCCTGCCGGCCGGCATCATGTCGCTGACCGGCGGCATCGGGTGGTTCGCGGTCAACTCCGTCAGCGGGACGTTCGCGCTCAACTCGCTGACCAAGATGCCCACGACCCTGTGCCTGCTCATCATCGTCGCGGCCCAGGTGGTCATCGCCTTCTTCGGGCACAACCTCGTGCAGGCCTTCGAGCGGTACGCCTTCCCCGTCCTCGCCGTGGTCTTCGTGATCGCCTCGGTCATCAGCCTGTCCAAGTCGCACTTCGGCGGCGGCGGCACCGGCGGCGGCCTCGGGGTCTTCCTGCTCACGGTGGCGACGGTCTATGGCTACGCCGCGGGCTGGAACCCGTACGCCGCCGACTACGCCCGGTACCTCCCGCGAGACACCGACAAGCGCAAGGTCGCGCTCTACGCCGGCCTCGGCCTGTTCCTGTCCACCACGATCCTGGAGATCGTCGGGGCCGCCTCGGCGACCATCCTGGTGCCCAAGGACCTCAGCCCCACGGACGCGTTCGTCTACTCACTGCCCACCGTCGTCGCGAAGCTGACCCTGCTGGCGATCGTGCTCGGGTCGATCTGCGCCAACGTGCTCAACATCTACTCCGGATCGCTGGCATTCCTCACGCTCGGCATCCGGATCAGGGCCCATCTGCGGCGCGCCATCGTCGCCCTGGCGTTCGGTGTCCTCGGTTTCGCCCTGGCCTACTACGCGCTCAAGAACCCCGAGAGCAGCTACGAGAACTTCCTGCTCGTCATCTCGTACTGGCTCGGACCGTGGCTCGGGATCTTCCTGGCCGACCAGCTGGTCCGGCGCGGAGCCCGTGTCGACGGGCTCCTCTTCAGCCGCAAGCACGAGAACTGGGCCGCCCCGATCATCTTCCTGGTCTCGCTGGTGCTGTCGATCTGGCTGTTCTCCAACCAGACCCAGTACGTCGGAATCGTGCCCAGCCGGGTCGACTGGATCGGCGACGTGACGTTCGTCGTCGGCTTCGGACTGTCGTTCATCGCCTACGCCGTCTACATGCGCACCGTCCGGGTGGTCGACCTGCGCGACCATCCGGCGGTCAACGCTGTCAGCACCTGAGGCGACTCGTCCGGGTCCGGTCTGGACCGAGGCGTCGGGGCGCTCGACGACGGCTAGCTGAGTCGCGGTTCGTCAGCCGTACCGCCGTCGAAGGCGACCCCGGCCTCGCGCGCCTCGCGCTCGTCCAGATCGTAGATGTCGAACAGCTCGCCTTCGTCGCCCGACTCCTCCTCGGTGTCCCGGAGGGAGGCGACCGGGTCCTGGTCGCGCCCGGCTTCCCAGTCGGAGCTCGCCTCGATCGAGACGATATCCTCGTCCTGCGGCCCGGCGTCGGTGTCATCCGTCATGCGAGGAGTCTCGCACCTCAGCTGACAGCCGACCGCCGGAAGGTCCGCATCGACACCGTCGTCAGCAGGGCTGAATCCCCAGATGTCGCGGGTTGCATCAGCCGTCTGGGCGGTGCGGGTGGATCCTGGACCGCGTGAGCGCGCACTCCCTCGACGTCAGGTACGCCCGCAGCGGCGACGTGCACGTCGCCTACGCGGTGGTGGGAGACGGTCCGACCGACCTGATCATGGTGGACGGCTTCCTGACCCATCTGTCCGTGCTGTGGGAGGAGCCCACCTACCGACGGTTCGTCCAGCGGCTGGCCGACTTCGCCCGGGTGATCTGCTTCGACAAGCGTGGCATGGGTCTTTCCGACCGGGTGGAGGCGGGCACCCTCGAGGACCGTATGGACGACGTCCGCGCCGTGATGGACGCCGCGGGATCAGATCGGGCGGCGCTCATGGGCTCGTCGGAGGGTGGTCCGATGAGCCTGCTCTTCGCCGCGACCTACCCCGAGCGAACCCGGTGCCTGCTGCTCGTGGGCGCCGAGGTGTGCGAGGAGAAGTCCGAGGACTGGCCATGGGGAGAGTCGACGCGGGCGGAGTTCGACCAGTACCTCGTGCAGCTTCCGCAGACCTGGGGGCAGCGAGGACTGAGCGCCGACGTGTTCGCGCCCAGCCTCGGCCCGGCGGAGAGCGCGCGCCTGTACGAGTGGTCGAAGCGACTGCTGGTGAACGCGGCCAGTCCCGGTGCGGCCGTCGCGTTCAGCCGCATGGCGTTCGAGATCGACGTCCGGGGGATCTGCCCGACGATCAGCGTGCCCACGCTCGTGCTGCACCGTGTCGATGACCACGTGTGCCACGTCGAGAACGCGCGCTACCTGGCCCGGACGATCGGCACCGCTACGTACCACGAGCTGGACGGAGCGGACCACATCGTCTGGATGAACCCCGAGGGCAGCGAGGAGGTGGCCGGGCTGGTGCAGGAGTACCTGACCGGCACCCGGGAGGCGGCCGCGCCGGAACGGATCCTCGCGACGGTTCTGTTCACCGACCTGGTCGACTCGACCGCCACGCTGGCGAGCATCGGTGACTCGAGGTGGCGGACGCTGATCGAGGAGCACCACACCGTGGTGCGCGCCCTGCTCGAACAGTTCCGCGGTCGCGAGCTGGACACGGCGGGCGACGGATTCCTGGCCACGTTCGACGGGCCGGCGCGGGCCATCCGCTGCGCGACGGCGATCGTCCGGGAGGTCGAGCGCCTCGGGCTGCGCGTCCGAGCCGGGGTCCACACCGGCGAGTGCGACATCGTCGACTCCAAGCTCGCCGGGATCGCGGTGCACATCGGGGCACGGGTCGCGGCTGCGGCCGGCCCCGGAGAGGTGCTCGCGTCCAGCACGGTGCGCGACCTGGTTGTGGGCTCGGGGATCGAGTTCTCCGACCGCGGCTCGCACCAGCTCAAGGGGGTCCCGGGTGAGTGGCGGCTCTACGCGGTCGACCTCGCGGACGGTCGGTTCAGAGCTTCTCCTGACGGATGACGTCGAAGCTGCGGAAGGCCAACGGCTGGTCGCAGATCGAGGCCAGGAATCCTGCGAACTCGCCCGTCTGCGGCCGGCCGGAGTTCTCCATGCCCGCAGCGTGGGACCCGAACTCCACCACCAGTTGGTAGTCGTTCTGCGAGTCCCGGTCGCGGTGCAGGACCGCCTGATGGGGGACCCGTTCGCCCTCGGTACGGACGATCCATGCGTCGAAGTAGCTGTTCAGCTCCTCGATGCGACCGGTGCGGAACTGGATGGTCTGGGCAAACCTCATGATCCGGCCCTCCTCAGGTGGGTGCGGTGGTGCGGCTGTCCCGCCGGCGGGTGGCCGACAGGACGCCGTAGTTCGAGACCAGGAGCGGGGTCAGGTAGGTCAGTGCCGCCTTGAGCCACACCAGCGCGGTCGCCCGACCGGCCAGGATGACGCCGAGCTGGTTCATCGCGAAGAACGAGCTGCCGACTACGACCGCGACGCAGATCGTCCTTCGAAGGTGCTGCGGCCGCAGGACGACGGCCGGGATCTCGGCGACGACGGACCATGTCGGCTCCTTGGCGTTCATCCCGGCCTCCCACGTTCGCCTGGTCACCAGTGAACGTACGAGCGTGCCGGCCGGCCTACATCCGTACAGGTACGGGACTTCTACAGGCCGAGCTCGCCGTGTCGCCGGATCAGCTCGCTCTTCGAGCCGACGCCGAGCTTGGCGTACACGCTGACCAGGTGGCTCTCGACCGTTCGCTTGCTCAGGTAGAGGTGGCCGGCAACCTGCGTGGCAGTCTCGCCGCGCACCGTGAGCAGGGCCACCTCACGCTCGCGCCGGCTGAGCGCGTCGACCCCGACGCTGCCATGACCCCGGGGGCGGCTCTTGCGTCCGGTCAGAAACAGCTCGACCTCGTCGGTGATGGCGTCGACGTCACCGAGCCAAGGCCGGTGGTCCGTCCCCGGAAGCTCGACATAGGTGGCGCGAGGCAGCTTCGCCGCCAGGTAGCGGGCGTGCCCGACCGAGATCCAGGTGTCCTCGGTCCGGTGCAGGATCAACGTCGGCTGCGTGATCGAGGGGAGAAGGTCCCGGACGTCCATGCGCATGTTCAGCCGGATGGCGTTCTGGGCCGTTGCCGGGCTCGCGGCCATGCGCAGGTACCGCGCCCACCAGACCCGGTGCCGCGCGTCGTCGCTGGCGCTGGGCTCACCGCCGTCCCACCACTCACCCGACGCCCAGGCCCGGTCCATCTTTGCGACCACCTCGTCGAGCTCCGCCGCGGTGGGGCCGTAGGGGTAGTCCGGTCCCACGAGGCGCCGCGCCCAGGATGCGTACAGGACAACGGCCGTCGCCCGCTGCGGGTATGCATGGGCGAACAGCAGGCTCAGCGTGCCGCCTTCGGAGATCCCGAACACCGCCGCCCGATCGGAGCCCGCTGCGTCCATCACCGCCCGCAGGTCGTCCATCCGTTCGTCCATCGTCGGCGGGACGGGCACCGGATCGGACATGCCGGTGCCGCGCTTGTCGAAGACGATCAGCCGCGAGAACGAGGCCAGCCGGTTCAGGAAGTGCGCGAGCCGAGGCTGCTCCCAGGCGACCTCGACGTGCGAGACGAACCCCGGCACCAGGACGAGGTCCGCCGGACCATCGCCCACGACCTGGTACGCGATGTTCACCGGGCCACTCTTGGCGTAGTGCGTCTCAGGTGGCTTCACCCTGCGCTCCCATCGCCAGCTGCGCACCAAGGGGAACGCCGCCAGGGTACGACCGACGACAGGGGTTCCAGGAGACTTCTTGTTGACCTTGGCAGCTCCGAAGTGCGTCCCTCAGGTCGCCATGTCCTCGGGCCTGCCTCGGATGGGAACGACGTCACGTCCTCCAGACGCCCGCCGACCGGCCACCGGTCCGGTGTACCTTGCGCCCATGCCCGAGATCACCGGCGCAGACCATGTCGCCTTCACGGTCAGCGATGTCGAGCGGAGCAGCGCGTGGTACTGCGACCTGCTCGGTCTCGTGCAGGTGCTCGCCGGTGACGACGATGTCGTCAGCTACCGGGTCCTGAGACACCCGGCCTCCGGATGGGTCACCGGTCTGCGCCAGTACCACGCTCGACCCGGCGACGGCTTCGACGAGTTCCGGACCGGCCTCGACCATTTCGCCTTCGGAGTGGCCGACCGGGCCACGCTCGAAGCCTGGGAGGCAGAGCTGCGACGGCGGGGCGACATCGACTTCACGCCGATGGCCGAGACGCCGATCGGAACGGTGATCGTCTTTCGAGATCCTGACGGGATCCAGCTCGAGCTCTGGCTCCCGACAGGGTGACGTGGACCTCCCGACCGGCACGGTCTCCTTCCTGTTCACGGACGTGGAGGGGTCCACCCGGCTGCTCGACACCCTCGGTACCGGCTACGACGCGCTGCTGGAGGCACAGCGCGACATCCTGCGTTCGTCCATCGAGGAGCACTCCGGCTTCTTGATGGGCATCGAGGGCGATGCCGTGTCAGCGGTCTTCGCGTCGGCAGGTGACGCGGTTGCCGCTGCGGCTCTTGCGCAACGCCGCCTGACCGCCCACCCGTGGCCGGACGACGGGCGGTTGCGCGTGCGGATGGCCGTGCACACGGGCGATGCACGCCTGCGAGGAGACGGGTATTTCGGGATGTCCCTGCATGTGACTGCGCGCGTGTGCTCGGCCGGTCACGGGGGACAGGTGCTGCTGACCGGGGCGACGCGCGCGCTCGTGCCTGACAACCAGGTGCGCGACCTGGGCGAGCACCGCCTCAAGGATCTGACCGACGCCGTGCACATAGTGCAGCTGGTCGGCGACGGCCTGACCGAGTCGTTCCCGCCGCTGCGAACGCTGACGGCGATGCCGAACAACCTTCCCTCCGCGAACGACGAGTTCGTCGGTCGCGCGCGTGAGCTCGTCGAGGTGAGAGACGGCCTTGCCAGTCATCGTCTCGTGACCTTGACCGGTGCAGGCGGCAGTGGAAAGACCCGGCTCGCGCTCGAGGCGGCCGCCGGGCTCCTGGGATCGCTGCCCGACGGCGCCTGGCTCGTCGAGCTTGCCCCGCTGTCGGAGGCTGCGCGGGTGCCCTCGCTGGTCGCGTCGGTGCTCGGCCTGGGCGAGCGCGCGGGGCAGCCGGTCGAGGAGACCGTGGCCGAGTGGGTCCGCGCCCACGACGTGCTCCTGGTACTGGACAACTGCGAGCAGATCGTCGAGGGCGTGGCCGAGTTCGTCGACCGCCTGCTTCGCGCCTGTCCTGCGGTCCGGATCCTGGCGACGAGCCGTGAGCTGCTCGGCGTACGCGGCGAGGTCGCCCTTCGCGTCCCGCCGCTCGGGGTGGACGGCGAGGCGGCCGAGCTGTTCCTGGCCCGGGCCGCCGTCGTGGTTCCGGGCTTCGACCGCCAAGCCACCGACCTCCAGCTGGTCGAACACGTGTGTCGGCGACTGGACGGGCTGCCGCTGGCGATCGAGCTGGCGGTGGCGCGGCTTCGGTCGCTGTCGCTGGTGGAGCTCGCCGCACGGCTCGACGATCGCTTCCGTCTACTGACAGGCGGACTCCGCACCGACCCGTCACGCCAGCGCACGCTGGAAGCGGTGGTGGCGTGGAGCTACGACATGCTGGCCGCGACTGAGCGCGAGCTGTTCCGCGCGGTGAGCACCTTTCCCGACAGCTTCGCGCTCGACGCCGTCGGAGCGGTCAGCGGCCGCGACTTGCTCGATGTCATCGACGGGATCGGCCGGCTGGTCGAGAAGTCGTTGGTCGTTCCGGTCGAGACCCGTGCCGGCCCTCACCGCTACCAGCTGCTGGAGACGCTTCGTCAGTACGGGCGTGACCGGCAGCTCGAGCACGGCGAGTCCGAGGCCTGGCGCGACGGGTTGCTCGCGTGGGCGATGAGCCTGGTCCAGCGGGTCGAGCGAGCCATGCGCACTCCCGGCATGGACGCTGCTCTCGCTGCAGCCATGCTCGAGGCGACCAACCTGCGCGCCGCCATGGATTGGGCGGCCGAGAAGGGAGACCTCACGGCCGCGCTCCGGCTGGTGACCGCCGTCCCCATGGGCCTGCCCAGCGAACGACGCGAGCTGATCGTCGATCTGCTCGCTGGCGGGGCTGACCGGCACCCGGCCATCGTCGTGGCGCAGGCTCAGCTGACCGTGGCCACCCTCGCAACCGAGCAGGGGGACTGGCCGGCAGCGGCGGACTTCGGGGCAGCCTCGGCGGCCGGCTTCGAGCAGGTCGGCGACCGCCGCAATGCGGCTTGGGCGACATCGGAGGTTCTGTACGGTCTTTGGGGATCGGGGGACCTGGAGACCGTCGACCGGCTCATCGCCGTGTGCCTGGACGAGTTCCGATCGCTCGACGATGCCTTCGGCCTGGCTCTGACGCTGTGGTGCGCATCGCTGCGCGAGGCCGACCGGGCGACCGCGACCGCCATGGCGGTGGAGGCCGAGCGACGCTTCCGCGACCTCGGATCCCAGAGCATGCTCGCGCATGCCTGCGAGGGGAGGGCCCTCATCGAGCTCAACGCCGACGACCTCGACGCAGCCGCGCCGTTCCTGAGGGAGGCGGTCGCCATCCTCGCCGGCTCGGGCAACTCGGGCTGCACGGCGCACGCGCTGGAGGCCGTTGCCGTCTGGACCGCCGCGCGGGGAGACCCGGCCTCGTCGGGCGAGCTCGTCGGCGCCGCCGCCGTCCTCCGGGAGCTGAGCGGAGCAGGGCACAAGCCATGGGAGGTTCGAGCCCGGCACCGCGACTACGAGGCGAGCGTGCTCGGCGACACCGACGACGCCCATGAAGCGTTCGACCGGGGCAGACTCCACACACTCGCCTCGGCGGCGGCATTCGCGGATGCGTTGCTGGCCGCCTCGTCCGACTCACCGACCTGAGCACGCCGGTGCACGTCCGGTCGGTCTCACAGGTCGAGGACGAGCTCCCCGAGGGGCTGTGAGCAGCAGATCAGCATGCTTCCGTCGGCGGGCTCGTCGACGGGGCGGGGTCGTAGGCGACGTCCCCGGAGATCAGGGCGGTCTCACAGGAGTGGCACACCCCGGTGCGGCACGACCAGCGCACGGGCACGTCGCAGGCTTCGGCGAGCTCGAGGACGCTGGAGTAGCGGGGGTCCCAGGCCGCCGTCACCCCGCTGCGGGCGAACGAGACGGACGGGCCGGTGCCGGGGTCGCCCGGAGGCGGGTGCGGTGCGCGGTCGGTTGCTGGTGCGATGCCTGGAGTCTGCGCGGGGGCGGCTCCGAAGGTCTCGGTGCGGATGCGGGCCCGCTCGATGCCCAGGTCGGCCAGAGCGTCGGACACCTCCGCCATGAACCCGACCGGTCCACAGACGTACGCATCGGCGTCGCGCGGCAGATCAAGCTCGGCCAGGACCGACGCGGACAGCCGCCCCGAGATCTGGTAGTCGTCCCCCTGGACGTCCGCCGTCCCAGGGCGGCTGAAGCAGACGCGTCGGTGGGCGTTCGGCAGTGCAGCCAGCAGCCGGCGTGACTCCTCGGCAAAGGGCTGCTCGGCCCGGCTGCGGGCACCCTGCAACCACCAGACCTCCCGATCCGACCCGTCCACCGCCAGGGCGTGCAGCATCGTCAGCACCGGGGTCGCGCCCACGCCGGCGCTGACCAGCAGGACGGCGGCCGTGCCGGGCCGCAGCGTGAACGTGCCCCGCGGCGCGGCCACGTCGAGGTGGTCGCCCGGCCCGACGGCGGAGTGGATGAACCCGCTCGCGACCCCGTGCGGTTCGCGCTTGACGCTGATCCGGTACGTGGCGGCGCCGGGCGGCCCGGACAGCGAGTAGCTGCGCAGCACCGGGACCGCCCCCGTGCGCGCCGGGCAGCCGCACGGTCACGAACTGCCCTGGGAGGGCGGCCGGCAGCGCCGTGCCGGCCGGATCGGCGAGCTCCAGCGACAGCACGCTCCGGCTCTCGGTCACGACCCCGGTCACCGCCAGCCGGCGGAATCCCGGCCAGGCGGGCGGCGGGCTCACGGGCACCAGACCCGCGTTGCCCGTGGGCACCCCCGGGGTCTCCGGCTGGCCCACCAGGGCGCTCAGCGAGGCCTTCCAGCCCGCCGGAAGCGCGGGAACCCGCAACGCCCGGGCCAGCTGGTCCCGAGGATGCCCCGGCAGGTACAGCAGCCCGTCGACCTCGGCGACGGTCACCGCCTCCGGTCCGGCGGCCACCTGCACGATCTCGTCACCGGCCCGCACCGCCCCCTCGCGCAGCACCCGCAGGTAGAACCCGGGTCGGCGGTGGGAGACCAGCAGCGCCGGGATCCGGGCGTCGCCCATGCGGATGCCCACCCGGTAGCAGGTGACGCGCGGCTGGGTCACCTCGAACTCGGCCGCGCCGATCCGGAACCGGTCACCGATGCACACCTGGTCGTCCGCCAGGCCGTCCACCGTGAAGTTCTCCCCGAACTGGCCGTAGACGAAGTCGTCGCGGCCGAGCTCGGTCTGCCAGTACCGGTACGAGTCGATCTGGTAGACGAACACGGCCCGGTGCTCCCCGCCGTGGCCGGCCAGGTCACCCTGCCCGTCGCCGTCGATGTTCAGTCGGCGCACGGTCACCGGGCCGTCGACCGGCTGCTTCCAGACCGCGGTGCGGACCGTGCGGCCGCGCCATTCGACGTCCTGCGGCATGCCGACGTTGACGGAGAGCAACCTGCCTACCGGGCGGTCCATGGTCCCCAATGTTGTCGCAACCTGCGATCACGCCATTCGGAGCCCTTCGTCCTGGCGCTTGCCTCCGCCAGGCGCCCGGCAGCGCGATTCAGGGCCGCGAAGCCGTGGCGTCGTACGTCGACATGTCCTTGAGCTGTGTGAGCCGGACGCTGTTGCCGGACGGGTCACGGAACCCGGCATCGATACCGTACGGCCGCTCCTCCGGCTCCTCGGTGAACTCGACGCCCCGGCGCTTCAGGTTCGCCACGGTGGACGCGCAGTCCTCGGTCTCGAGGAACAGGGTGCCAGCGAAGCCCTTCGCCATGAGCTGGCGGATCTCGTCGGCCGTCTCGGCGTCGATGACCGGCGGCCCAGGGATCGCCATCAGTACCACGGCGACCTCGGGCTGGCCGGCGGGGCCGACCGCGAGCCACCGGAACCCGCCCATCTCGGGGATGGTGATGTCCGAGCGGATTTCGAACCCCACTTGGTCGGTCCAGAACTTCAGCGCAGTGTCCTGGTCGTGGACCCAGAGCTGGCTGCTGTTGATCTTGATCATGACGTGCCTCCCGCGTGGTGAGTCATCAGGTGCGGACGACGCTAGGCGCCTGTCGGGGCGGCCGTCTTCTCCGGATGTGCTGTCCTGGCGGTGGCGGCACCCGACGTCGCTGCGGGAGCCCAGACCATGCCGGGCCGGCCGTACACCCGCACGACACAGCTCGGCACGACGGCCCACGCGGACGCCGGCGGGAACGAGGCGCGGTACGCCGTCGGCGACATCCCGAACGCGCGCCGGAAGCTGGTGGTGAACGAGCCGACGCTCTGCAGTCCGACCGCCATGCAGATGTCGGCGACCGAGTAGTCGGTGGTACGCAGCAAGGCAGCCGCGCGCTCCAGCCGACGGGTGAGCAGGTAGGCGTGCGGCGGCTCGCCGAACGTTCGGCGGAACTCACGGCTGAAGTGAGCGCGCGACAGGCCGGCGACGCGGGCCATGTCGTCGACCCCGAGCGGCTCGGTGTACCGGGCGTCGGCGAGGTCCTTGGCCCGGGTCAGGTGGCGAACAGGAGGGACGCGGGCCATGCCGCCAGTATGCCTGCCGTGATCGTCGCGGCGATCGAGATCGCAGGGGGAGCGGACGGACCTGCTTCCAAGCTGTCGTTGAGATGATCTTGCCCCGTGTTGTGTGAGCGGATCCGAAGGGCTACACCTTGTACTGCACCGTTGGGGGTTCCACTGAGGGATGGGGTTCATGGACGTGCGCAGGGTCCTGCCGGCTGTCGGTGTCTCGGTGATCTTGGCCGCCGGGCCCGCGGCGCTGATCCTGTTCGGGTCTACGCCCAGCCAGGCGAGCGCCACGGTGCCCGCCGACGTGACGGTCACCGAAACGGCCACGAGCACAACGACTGAGACGGCCACCGTCACCGAGACGGCCACCGTCACCTCGACCGAGACCACCACGGCCACCGAGACCGCCACGGCCACAGCCACCACGACCGAGTTCCTGCCGGTCACCACCACCGCAACCGCGACCACCACGCAGATCGTGACGTCGACCGTCCACGAGACGAACAGCACGCGGTCCACTACCACCGCGCACTCGACCGCGATCCGTACCTACGTGCTACCCGGCGCGGTCACCACCATCCCCGGTGCCGTCGTTACTGAGGCAGGCGTCGTCACCACCCTGCCGCCGGTGCTCATCACCGGCCCGCCGCGCACCATCACCGCCACCGCCACCGCTCTCAGCGCCGCCGACGCGCAGCTCGTGGCCGACAACTCCGGCATCTGGAGCAACAGGGGGCTGTACATCGGCCTCATGGTGGTGCTGGCCGCAGGCGTCGCCTACGGGCTGTACCGCACCCTCCGCCCCGTCAACCGAGGGCACTGACCCTCGACGGACAGCCTGGCCCCGGAAGGCGTCTGTCCTAGTGCTCGGACGTGAGAAGCGCTCGGAGCTCGGCGACGGCGGAGATCGCGCTGTCGCTGTCGTGGGCGCACGGGATCACGTTGAACGCCGAGCATCCGGCCTCGATGTACGGGCGCAGGAACGCCGCCACGCGCTCGGGCGTTCCGTAGGGCGAGTAGCGCTCGAACGGCGTGGAAGGGCATGCGGTAGAAGGCCTGCATCCGGCTGGCCAGCAGCTCGCGAGCGGCCTCGTCGGTGCTGGCGAACCCGCACCAGACGTTCAGCGCATGCTCGAATCTGCTCACGTCTCTGCCGGCCTGAGCCGCCTCACGGGTGACCTGATCGCGGACGGCTGCGAACCGGCGTGGCGAGACCCAGATCCCGAGCCAGCCGTCGCCGAGCCTCGCGGAGCGACTGACGGCCGACTCCGACCGTCCGCCGACGATCAGGGGGATCGCCGGGGATGGTGCGGGAAGGACCAGCGCGTCCTGGAGCGAGAAGAACTCGCCTGCGAAGCTTACCGGCGTGCCATCGGCCAGGCCGCGCAGGATCTGCAGGCTTTCGTCCATCCGACGCCCACGCGTCTTCAGGGTCCACGCCGCAGATCTCGATCTCGTGGCGGTCCTCGCCACCGATCCCGACGCCGAGCGTCAGCCGACCCGGCGCGAGCTCCGCTACTGTCGCGAGCTGCCGTGCGACAGCAACCGGGTGGCGCAACGGCAGCAGGTAGAGCCCGACGTACACCGGCAGCTTGGCCTGGGCAACGAGCAGCGAGGTCGCGCAGATCAGCCCATCCGAGCCGGCTCCCACCAAGAAGCTCACGTGGTCACCGACGCATACGTGGTCGATACCCTCGCCGGCCGCACGAGCCAGTGTCTCGCGCATGTTCTCGGGACTGCCGTTCAGCCGGCCGATCGGCGGGAAGAGCCCCACGCGGACGCTACCCATCGCGGCCCCCTTTCTGTGCCCGGCCGGCGACCAGCGGTCGCACGATCGGCGGCATGCCCTTCCATGCGGCTTCGTACACCTGGTCGAGCTCGAGCCCGTAGGTCGCGATCAGCACTGCCGTCGCGCGGTTGCAGCGGCAGCCCTGCGCGAAGCTTGCCCACGGCGTGGCCAGGCGGTCCTGCCAGAAGGCGAGAGTCGGCGACTCCGAGCGGACGTGCTCGATGAAGAGCAGCTGACCGCCGGGGCGCAGCACCCGCATGATCTCGCCAAGCGCCAGATCCGGAGCGTCGACCGTGCACAGCACGAAGGTCGAGACGACGGTGTCGATCGATCCGTCTTCGAGCGGTAGCCGTTCCGCGCATCCGTCGACCAGTCGTGCGGGACGGCCGCTGCGCTCAAGCCTCCGCTCCAGGCGGGAGCGCATCTCGGCCTCCGGCTCGAGCAGGATCAGGTCGTCGAGGTCGCCGGGGTAGTGATCCAGGTTCAGACCGGTACCGCTGCCGATCTCGAGCGTGCGCCCGTGTGCGCGGCTGAGCAGTTCCTCTCGGAGAGCGCGTAGTCCCGCCCGTTCGCCGACCCGCAGGAATGGGTCGTAGAGAGCCGCGAAGGCGCGCGCCCATGGCGCCCAGCGCTTGAATGATCCGACTCGTCTGATGTCTGTCTGCATGACTGCGACAGTGCGCGCGCCGGGGTTGCCGCCGCATCGCTCGGACCGGCCATCCGGTGAGGATGGCCCGTTCGGGTCACCTGTCTCAGAGCAGACCCAGCTGCGCCGCCGCAGCGACCGCCGCCGAGCGAGAACCGTGCCCGAGCTTGTGGCGGATGTTCGCGACGTGTCGGTGCACGGTGTGCTGGCTCAGGACCAGCTGCTCGGCGATCTCCCGGTCGGTGAGACCTCTCGCGACCAGTGCCAGCACCTCGCGCTCCCGGCCGGACAGGAGCACCGCAGCCGGCTCGCCAGCAAGTCGGGCCGGCGTCTCGGGCACGAGAGCAGAACGCATCGCGCGCGCCACCGAGTGCGCATCCCCAGCCCACGGGAAATGGGCGCTCCCGTTGAGCGGGACCAGGGTCGCCCCAGGGATCGCCGCCGCGAGCTCCCGGCCGAGGTGGTAGGGGATGGCGCGATCGGCACGGCGGTGCACGACCAGCGTCGGCGCACGTACCCGTTCCAGCTCCGCTCGCACGTCGTTGCGGTAGATCTGCTCCAGCAACGCCGCCGCCGTCTCCGGGCTCGCCGCCGAGCGCTGGTAGCGCGCCAGCCGCTCCTGCTCCGTGCTGTCGGCCTCCCCCAGAAAGATGTCGGCGAGTACCCGCGAGCCCAGTCCCCAGTGTGACCGCACCGTGGCGACGAGCGCCTCGCGCACCTGCGACGAAGTCACCGAGGAGCCGTCGGCGTACGCGCCGTACAGCAGCAGGCGACTCACCCGCTCGGGGAACCGAGCCGCGAACGCGATCGCGGCGCAACCGCCCGACGAGCCGCCGACCAGCACGACGTTCTCCAAGCCCAGCTCGTCGAGGACACGGCGCAGCAGCGAGACCTCCGCGTCGAGCGACAGCTCCTCCTCGTGCACGTCACGATCGGACATGCCGACACCGAGCCGGTCATAGCGCACCACGGTGTAGCCCTCGCCGACCGATTCCCAGAACCGTCGAAAGGCCGTGTTCTCCCAGTCCAGCTCCAAGTGACTGACCCACCATGCCGGGGCAACCAGCGGCGGACCCTCCCCGGTCACCGCGTACGCGAGACGGCGGCCGGAAACGGGGAGGAAGCGGATCCCTGTCGCGTGAGTCATCGTCGCGAGAGTGGCTGGGCGACCACCGAACCGAGCGATCGACCGCACCGGGCCCATCTCATCGGAGCCTCCCAACCCGAATCCGTCACTTCGATGTAACACCGTCGGTCAGGTAGGTCAACGGCGACCGTTCGCTGGGGGTCGTACGCCTCGGTCCGGGCGCAGACCCTGACAGCCTGTCAGGCTCGGCCCACGTAGGCGAAGAGCACCCGGGGGCCGTCGAGTCCCTTGAGATCGTGTTCGCCCCGGTCCTCGAACAGCCATGCGTCGTTCGCCACCAGGCCGTGGGTCACCGCCGACACGAGGATGTCGTCCGGAGCCGCCGCGGACATGACCCGCGCGGCCTCGTGCACAGCCAGACCTCGGACGGTGCTTCCCGTCACCTCGACCTCGCCGACGTGCACGCCTGCACGGATTCGCAGACCCTGGGCACCGGCACGCGCGCGCAGACCAGCAGCGCAGAGAAGGGCCTGCCCGGGGGAGTCGAAAGTCGCGAGCAGACTGTCCCCAGCCGTGTCGACGAGCCGACCTCGGTGCTCAGCGAGCAGTTCGCCGGCTGCCTCGTAGAAGCCGCCGAGCAGCTCCCGCCAGGCCGTGTCGCCCACCCGTACGATCATTGCCGTCGACTCCACCACATCGGCGAACATGAGCGTTGTCAGCACTCGGTCACCGAACGAGGCCGCCGAGCCCACCCAGCTCCGCAGACCGGACCACTCCAGGAAGACGGCGGGCTCGTCGCCGATCGTCCAAGAGTCGTGGCCCGGGGGGACGTCGAACACGTCGTCCGTACTCACCTCGAACGTCGAACCATCGCGCAGGAGGAACCCCGACCGACCCGACAGCACCACGCCGACGTGCCGCGACTCGCACCACTCACCCCCGACGATGGGCCGCATGTCGACCGACCAACGCCACCCCGGAGCGTCGACCTCGCGGCCGACGGTGACGTCGCCGAGCGTCACGAGATCAGCCTCTGCCCCCGGCATACGGATCTGGTCCTCAGGGGACCGAAGGTTCTTCACCGTGAACGACGCCACGTCGGCATCCTTGGGCGAGCGGACCGGGCGGTCAACAATCGGCCAGCGACCTCAGAGCGCGTGCGAATGAGCTCGTGATCTTCAACGTGGTGTCCGAGGGGGGACTTGAACCCCCACGCCCGATAAAGGGCACTAGCACCTCAAGCTAGCGCGTCTGCCATTCCGCCACTCGGACCCGACCGGCGCTGGGCCGGACAGCGCACGGAACCTTACCAAAGCGCGCCGTCCTCCCCCGACCGGCGAGCGCACGGCAGGATGGCCCCGTGACCGACCAGCCGACCGCCCAGGACGAGGTCGTCGACCTGTGCAGCGACCTCATCCGGATCGACTCGACCAACTACGGCGACGGCAGCGGGCCCGGTGAGCGGGAGGCCGCGGAGTACGTCGCGGCCAAGCTCGCCGAGGTCGGGCTCGAGCCGGAGATCTACGAGACGGGCGACCGTCGGGCCAACGTGATCGCGCGGATCGAGGGCACCGACCCCGCCCGCGACGCGCTGCTCATGCACATGCACCTGGACGTGGTCCCGGCGAACGCTGCCGACTGGCAGGTCGCGCCGCTGTCCGGAGAGGTGCAGGACGGCTGTGTCTGGGGCCGCGGCGCCGTCGACATGAAGAACATGGACGCGATGACCCTCGCGGTCGTACGCCAGCGGCTGCGGGAGGGCCGCCGACCCGAGCGGGACGTCGTGCTGGCATTCCTCGCGGACGAGGAGGCCGGCGGCAGCGACGGTGTCTACCGGCTGGTCGAGGAGCGGCGGGAGCTGTTCGACGGTGTGAGCGAGGGGATCAGCGAGGTCGGGGGCTTCAGCTTCACGGTGGGCCCGGAGTCGCGGCTGTACCTGATCGAGACGGCCGAGAAGGGGCTGGCCTGGATGCGGCTGACGGCCAAGGGCCGCGCCGGGCACGGCTCGATGATCAACGAGGACAACGCGGTCACGGCCCTGTGCGAGGCGGTCGCCCGGCTCGGACGGCACCGGTTCCCGATCCGCGTGACGCCCACGGTGCGGCGGTTCCTGGCCGAGCTGTCCGACGCACTCGGCATCGAGCTGGACCCGGACGACCTGGACACCCTCGTCCACAAGCTGGGGCCGCTCGCGATCCTGATCGGTGCGACGTTGCGCAACACGGTCAACCCGACGATGCTCCGGGCCGGCTACAAGGTCAACGTGATCCCGGGCGCCGCCGAGGCGCAGGTGGACGGACGTTTCCTGCCCGGTTACGAAGAGGAGTTCTTCGCGCAGGTCGACGCGCTGATCGGGCCGGATGTCCAGCGCGAGATGGTCCAGCACCACATCGCGCTCGAGTTCGACTTCGAGGGCGACCTGATCGACGCCGCCTGCGCAGCGCTGAAGGCGGAGGACCCGGGCGCGCGACCGGTCCCGTACACGCTGTCCGGGGGGACCGACTCGAAGGCGTTCTGGCCGCTGGGGATCCCGTGCATCGGCTTCGTCCCGCTGCTGCTGCCGCCGGACCTGGACTTCGCGGCGATGTTCCACGGCGTGGACGAGCGGGTGCCGGTGGACGCGCTGAAGTTCGGCACCCGGGTGCTGGACCGGTTCCTCGACCTCGCCTGAGCGACGGGAGTTCAGGCGGTCCGGGTGACCCGGATGATGCGCCGCCGCAGCCACACGTGCCGGGTGCCGTCGGCGCGCAGCAGCAACCTGGCCAGCTCCCAGCCACCGTACTCGGCCAGCTCGGTGAGCAGCTGCCGTGCGGCGCTGCGCGTGACCCCCCGAGGCAGCACGAGGTGGCGCGTCTCGTACTCGGTCATCGCCCCATCGTGGCATCCGCCCCCGGCGCTCAGTCGGAGGAGGCCAGCAACCCGGGCAGCCGGGTCCACCGCGCTCGGCCGCCGCCGTGCACGACGGCCTGCGGCAGGGCGTCGCCGGCGGCGGTGACCACGGACAGGTGCCGACCGGCGAGCATGGCCGCCGAGTAGACGAGCGCCCGGCTGAGCACGCCGGTCGCCTGCCCGGGGAAGCAGGCGACGACGGCGTCGGCGGCCGGCAGCCCGCCCCCGGCTGCGTCGTGCACCGTGCTCACCCGCGTGCCGGCCGGCAACGCCTCGGCCAGCGCCCGTACGCCGGCTGTCCCGCGTTGCAGGGGGGTGACCACCAGCACGTCCTCCGCCGCGGTGCCGAAGACGCGCGGGACCGAGTCGGTCACGAGCTGGACGGCCCGGCGGACCACCGCTTCGTCGTCGGCGCACGGCACGACGACGACGCTGCGGTCGGCCGGCTCGGGCAGCGAACCGCCCCGCAAAGAGGCGGGCAGCTCCGCAAGGGCAGTGCCCTCGGCCGCGCCGCCGGAACGCAGGTCGCGAACCGGCAGGCGCCCCCACGCCAGCAGGTCGGCAAGCACGGCCCCGGGGTGCGGGCCGGGCAGCGCGTCCGGGTCACCGCTGATGACGACCCGCACGTCCTCGGGAACGGCCTGCAGCGCCTCGGCGAGGTCCTCGAGCGAGCGTCGGTGTGCGTCCGCAACCTCGACGACCTCGGCCCCGTCCGGAACCGACCCGAGCACGAGTGCCAACCGGTCCTCGGCAGCGAGTCCGAGGATCTCGTCCGCGAGCGCGTCCTCGACCAGGGCGATCTCGTCGAGGGCCACCCATCCGTCGGCGACCAGCACCGCGCCGCGATCCACGGCGCCCTCGACCACGGGTCTGGGGACAGCGGCGAGCACGGTCTCCAGCGGCACGGCGGAGTGGCCGTCGAGCGCGGCCCGCTCCAGCAGGCGCACCAGCGGGTCGACGGGGCCGGCCGCGTCCTGCGGGTCGTCGTTCAGCGCTGGTCCCGACCGTGCTCGGGGTAGCCGCCGATGGGACGCGAGACCTCGTCCAGAGCGGCTCGGATCTCGTCCGGCAGGTCGACCCCTTCGGAGGCCAGCGAGCCCGCGAGCTGGGCGGCGGTACGCGCTCCGACGAGCACCGAGCTGACCCCCGGCCGGTCCCGGACCCAGGCGAGCGCCACCTCGAGCGGTGCCAGGCCCAGGCCCTCGGCCGCCGTCGCCACCGCGGTCACCACCCGCGTGGCGTCCGCGTTGAGGTACTTCTCGACGAAGCTCGCGTAGTGCGCGGCGGCGGCCCGCGAGTCGGCCGGCGTGCCGGTGCGGTACTTGCCGGTGAGCACTCCGCGCCCGAGCGGCGACCAGGCCAGCACACCCAGCCCCAGCTCGAGCGCCGCCGGCAGGACCTCGCGCTCGACGCCCCGCTCGAGCAACGAGTACTCGACCTGGGTCGACGCGACCGGCGCGCGCCCGGGCCAGGCCGCCTGCCAGGTTGCGGCCTGCGCGGTCTGCCAGCCGGTGT
The DNA here is from genome assembly GCA_963771835.1 of uncultured Actinomycetota bacterium. GTDB lineage: Bacteria > Actinomycetota > Actinomycetes > Prado026 > Prado026 > CAVQCJ01. The sequence goes on along the minus strand of CAVYVA010000001.1, from coordinate 435,894 downwards.
AGTTCGAGATGCCGACGTACCGCGCCCGGCCGGTCGAGACGGCGAAGTCCAGCGCGGTCAGCGTCTCCTCCAGCGGCGCCTCCCACGACCAGGTGTGGACCTGCCAGAGGTCCACGTGGTCGGTGTCCAGGCGGTGCAGGGAGCGGTCCAGCTCGTCGAGCAGCGCGCGTCGGGACGTGTCGACCGAACGGCTGGAGCCGGACCGGACGATGCCGGCCTTGGTCGCCACCACGACCTCGTCGCGGGGGACCACCGACCCGAGCAGGGAGCCGAGCACCCGCTCGCTCTCGCCCTCGCCGTAGGCCGCCGCCGTGTCCACGAGCGTCCCGCCGGCGTCCAGGAACGCCCGCAGCTGGTCGCCGGCCTCGTGCTGGTCGGTGTCCCGGCCCCAGGTCATCGTGCCCAGGCCAAGGCGCGAGACCTGCAGGCCGTTGCGACCGAGCCGGCGGCGTTCCATGGGTTCGCAGGCTACCGAGCCCCCGGCCGGTAGAGTCCCCCGACACGGACGGGAGGGCGTCGCACCATGCAGCTGGGGCTCAACCTGGGGTACTGGGGCGCCGGGAACGACGCCGAGAACCTCGCCCTCGCGCAGGAGGCCGACCGGCTGGGGTACTCCGTGGTCTGGGCCGCCGAGGCGTACGGCTCGGACGCCGCGACCGTCCTGGCCTGGATCGCCGCCCAGACCGAGCGGATCGACGTCGGCTCCGCGGTCTTCCAGATCCCCGGCCGGACACCGGCCCTGACCGCGATGACGGCCGCCACGCTGGACACGCTGTCCGGCGGCCGGTTCCGGCTCGGCCTGGGGGTCTCCGGGCCGCAGGTGTCCGAGGGCTGGCACGGCGTGCGGTTCGACAAGCCGCTGGCCCGCACCCGCGAGTACGTGGGCATCGTGCGCAAGGCACTGCGCCGCGAGGTCGTGAAGGCCGACGGGGAGTTCTTCACGCTGCCGCTGCCGGACGGTCCGGGACGGGCGCTGCGGCTGACCGTGCACCCGGTCCGGGAGGAGATCCCGCTCTACCTGGCCGCCGTCGGCCCGAAGAACCTGGAGCTGGCCGGCGAGATCGCCGACGGCTGGCTGGCCATCTTCCTGAGCCCGCAGCACGCGGGGGAGTGGCTCAGCCACGTGGCCACCGGCCGGACCAAGGTGGGCAAGGACCTCAGCGGCTTCGACGTCGTCCCGACGGTGCCGGTCGTGGTCGGCGACGACCTCGAGGCGTGCGCCGAGCCGTTGCGCGGGTACGCCTCGCTGTACGTCGGCGGCATGGGCAGCCGCGAGCAGAACTTCTACAACCAGCTGGCCGTCCGGATGGGGTACGGCGACGAGGCGGCCCTGGTCCAGGAGCGCTACCTGGCCCGGGACTACGCCGCGGCGGGCGCCGCGGTGCCGTTCGCGTTCGTCGACCAGACCTCGCTGATAGGTCCGGTCGGGCGCATCGCCGACGGCATCCAGGCCTACCGTGACGCCGGCGTCACGACGCTGTCGGTGGCGACCTACGCGCCGACGTTGACCGAACGCATACTGACGCTCCGCACAATGATCGAGGCGGCGGACAGGGCGGGAGTGCTTGCGTGAGCTGGTTCGAGGCGATCGTGCTCGGGATCGTGCAGGGGCTCACGGAGTTCCTGCCGATCTCGTCTACGGCCCATGTCCGGATCGTCTCCGCGTTCTTCGGCTGGTCCGACCCGGGCGCCGCCTTCACCGCAGTCACCCAGCTGGGCACCACCGCCGCGGTGCTGACCTACTTCCGCCACGACATCGCGACCATCGTCGTGGCCTGGGTGCGGTCACTGTTCCAGCCCGAGTACCGCGGGAACCACGACGCCCGGATGGGCTGGTACGTGATCCTGGGCACCATCCCGGTGGCGGTGCTGGGCTTCGCGTTCCGGCACCAGATCAAGGACCAGGCCAGAGACCTGCGCATCATCGCGGCGGCCATGATCGGGGTGGCGATCATCTTGTGGGTGGCCGACCGCGTCGGCCGGCGGGAGAAGGAGCTGCGCCGCCTCGACGTCCGCGACGGCATGATCTACGGCCTGGCCCAGGCGACGGCGCTGATCCCCGGGGTGTCCCGGTCGGGCGCCACCATCTCGGCCGGTCTGTTCCTGGGCTACACGCGCGAGGCGGCCACCCGATACTCGTTCCTGCTGTCCATCCCCGCCGTGCTCGCGTCCGGGCTGTTCGAGCTGCTCGACATCGGCAAGGACAACGGCGCCGCCTGGGGTCCGACCATCGTCGCGACGGTGATCGCCGGTGTCGTGGGGTACGCCGTCATCGCCTGGCTGCTGCGGTACGTCGCCACGCACAACTTCCTGCCGTTCGTGATCTACCGCCTGAGCATCGGCCTGCTGCTCGTGGTGCTGCTGGCCACCGGCGTCCTCGCCGCCCGCTGACCCCGGTCGTTGCATACGGATTGGGGGTGATAGCCCCCAATCCGTATGCAACGACCTGGGGGGCTCGCGAGGTTCAGAGCCAGCCGCTGCGCTTGAAGGCTCGGTAGAGGGTGCCGCAGACGACCGCCATCAGGCCCAGGGCCAACGGGTACCCGTACTTCCAGTGCAGCTCGGGCATGTTGGTGAAGTTCATCCCGTAGATGCCGGCGATCATCGTCGGGACCGCCAAGATCGCCACCCAGGCCGAGATCTTGCGCATGTCCTCGTTCTGCCGGAGGCCCACCTGCGCCACGTGCGCCTGCAGGATCCCCGACAGCAGCACCTCCAGGGACTCGACCTGCTCCTGCACCCGCAGCACGTGGTCCAGCACGTCGCGGAAGAACGGGCGGGCCTCGACCGGGATCGCGACGACCCCCGTCTCCGCCAGAGACGTCAACGGCTCCACCAGCGGCACGACGGCGCTGCGGAACTCCTGCAGCTCCCGCTTGAGCTTGTAGACACGCTCGAAGTCGTCCGTGCGGCCCGGGCTGAACACGCTGCGCTCGAGCTCGTCCACGTCCGTCTGCAGCTCGTTGGCGACCTCGCTGTACGTGTCGACGACGGCGTCGCTCACGGCGTACAGGACCGCCGCCGGCCCGTGCTTGAGCACCTCCGGGTGCTCCTCCATCCGGTGCCGCACCGAGGCGAGCTCGGAACCTTCGCCGTGCCGGACGGTGATGGCCATGTCCCGCCCGACGAACATGGAGATCTCGCCGGTCTCCACGTCCGAGGTCTGGTCCAGGTACGTGAGCGTGCGCAGGACCACGAACAGGGAGTCGCCGTACACGTCGATCTTGGGCCGCTGGTGGGCGCGGACCGCGTCCTGGACGGCGAGCGGGTGCAGGTCGAACAGCCGGGCCACGCCCTCGAGGTCGTTCTCGGTCGGCTCGTACAGGCCCATCCAGACGAACGAGTCCTCGTCGCGCCGGGCCGACGACGCGATCTTGACCAGGTTGCGGGTCTCCTCGACCCGGACCCCGGACCTGTACAGCGCGCAGTCGACGATCACCCGGCCATTGTGGCCGTTTCCGGGCGGCCAGGGTGCCTCCTCGGCGCCCGGCCGGGCCGTAGGTTTCAGCCGTGACCTCCGAACCCCGGGCCGCGCGGCCCAGCCCTCGCCGGTCCACGCGCCACCGGCCGGCCCCGGTCAGCACGCTCGTGCTGGTCCGGCACGGTCGGACCGCCGCGAACGTGTCCGGGACGCTCGCCGGCTGGACCCCGGGCGTCGACCTCGACGCGCAGGGCCTGGCGCAGGCGAAGTCGCTCGCCGAGCGGCTGGCGCCGGTGCCGTTCGCGGCCGTCGTGACCAGCCCGCTCGAACGCTGCCGGCAGACCGCCGCCGCTCTGTTGGCCGTCCGGGACGCGACCCCCGAGCACGTCGACGACCGGTTCGGCGAGGTCCGGTACGGCGACTGGACCGGCGGGACTCTCAAGGACCTGGCCAAGGAGCCGTTGTGGCGCTCGGTGCAGACGCACCCCAGCTCGGTGACGTTCCCCGGCGACGGCGGCGAGTCGATGCGCGGGATGCAGCAGCGGGCCGTGGACGCCGTGCGCGAGTGGAACGGGCGGCTCGGCCCGGGAGCCACCTGGGTGGCGGTCAGCCACGGCGACGTGATCAAGGCGGTGCTGGCCGACGCCCTGGGCCTGCACCTGGACCAGTTCCAGCGGATCCAGGTGGACCCGTGCTCGGTGTCTGTGGTCCGGTACACCGAGCTGAGACCGTTCGTGGTGCGGATGAACGACACCGGCGGTGGCGTCGACGCGCTGCTCCCGCCGCCGCGCGGACGAGGCCGGAAGACCGCCGGGACCGGGGACGCAGTCGTGGGTGGAGGGGCCGGTCCCTGACGCTTCATTTAGGGTCGTGACCGTGCCACAGGTCTTCGAGTACGACCCACCCGACCGCTTCGTCGCCGGGACCGTCGGCGAGCCCGGCCAGCGGACGTTCTACCTCCAGGCCACCGGTGGCGGCCGGGTGACCAGCGTCGCGCTGGAGAAGCAGCAGGTCGCGGCACTCGCGGAGCGGGTCGACGAGGTGCTCGACGAGGTGCTGCGGCGCACCGGCGGCGCCGGCGCTCCCGCGGTCGCACCGACCGCGCTGCAGGACCGGGCGCCGCTGGACCAGCCGATCCTCGAGGACTTCCGGGTGGGCACGCTCGCGCTGGTCTGGGACGGCGATGCCGGCGTGCTGGTGATCGAGGCGCACCAGCTCGCGCTCGCCGAGGACGACGACGATGCCGATGACCTCGACGATGCTCGCGACGATGCTCGGGACGGCCTCGACGAACCGGGCGCGGGAGCGGACGACGCGTCCGACCCGCTCGGCCCCGAGCACGTCGGGACCGAGGCGGGCGACGTGCTGCGGGTCCGGCTGAGCCCCTCCGTCGCCCGCGCGTTCGCGCAGCGGGCCGCCGCCGTGGTCGGGGCGGGCCGCCCGCCGTGCCCGTTCTGCGGCCTGCCGCTCGACCCGTCCGGGCACATCTGTCCCCGGCAGAACGGCTACCGACGGCAGTGACCGGGGTGACCGGTCGGCTGCCGACCGACCAGGCTCTGACGCTGCTCGCGAGCGGCGAGCTCGAGGTCGTGGGCCGGCTGGTGGACGCGTCCAACGCGACGCTCTACTGCGAGGTGTCCCAGGACGGCGTCACGCGCACCTGCGTGTACAAGCCGATCGCGGGGGAGCGACCGTTGTGGGACTTCCCGGACGGCACGCTGGCCGCGCGCGAGGTCGCCGCCTACCTGGTCTCGGCCGCGACCGGCTGGGACATCGTGCCGCCGACGGTGATGCGCGACGGGCCGTTCGGCCCAGGCATGTGCCAGCTGTGGATCGACGTCGACGAAGAGGTAGACCTCGCCTGGCTCGCCCGCAGCGACCACCCGGACCTGCGCCGGATGGCCATCCTCGACGTCGTGCTCAACAACGCCGACCGCAAGGGCGGCCACCTGCTGCCCACGGACGACGGCCGGGTGTTCGGCGTCGACCACGGCGTCTGCTTCGCCGTGCCGGGCAAGCTGCGCACGCTGCTGTGGCAGTGGCGCGGCGACCCGCTCACGGAGGACGCGACGGGCGTGCTCGAGACGCTGTCCGGGGAGCTGCAGGACGACCTCGGCGACCGGCTCCGGGAGCTGCTGACCGTCTCCGAGGTCCGGGCCACCGGCCGTCGGGTGGACCGCCTGCTGCGGACCGGGCGGCATCCCCAGCCGTCCGGCGACTGGCCGGCGATCCCGTGGCCGCCCTTCTAGCCTCGGCCCGGCGGACCGCCGGTGCCCCGTATTCTTCGCTGCGTGGAAGCGTGGACCCTGCCCGGAGGTGACGACGTCCCTTCGCTCCCCGGCCGGGGTGTCCCGCTGCGGATCCACGACACCGCCGCCGGAGAGGTGCGCCCCGTGGCCCCCGGTCCGGTCGCCCGCATGTACGTGTGCGGCATCACCCCCTACGACGCCACCCATCTGGGCCATGCGGCGACGTACCTGACCTTCGACCTGGTCGGCCGGGTACTGCGCGACAACGGCCACGAGGTGGACTACGTCCAGAACGTCACCGACGTCGACGACCCGCTGCTCGAGCGGGCCGCGGCGACCGGGGTGGACTGGGCCGAGCTGGCCCGACAGGAGACACAGCTGTTCCGCGAGGACATGGCCGCGCTGCGGATCCTGCCGCCGCGGGCGTACGTCGGGGCGGTCGAGTCGATCCCGCTCATCGTGACGGCGATCCAGCGGCTGCGCGACTCCGGGCAGGCGTACGAGGTGGACGGCGACCTGTACTTCTCGGTCGGCTCGGACGAGCGCTTCGGCTCGGTCTCCCGGCTGGACCGCGCCCAGATGCTCGAGCTGTTCGCCGAGCGAGGCGGCGACCCCGCCCGGCCGGGGAAGAAGGACCCGCTCGACTGCCTGCTCTGGCAGGGCGCCCGTCCCGGCGAGCCGGCCTGGGACTCCCCGCTGGGGCCCGGCCGGCCGGGCTGGCACATCGAGTGCACGGCGATCGCGCTGGACCAGCTGGGCATGTCCTTCGACGTCCAGGGCGGCGGCCGGGACCTGGCCTTCCCGCACCACGAGATGGGCGCCTCCGAGGCGCACGTCCTGACCGGGCGGTGGCCGTACGCGCGGGCGTACGTGCACGCCGGGATGGTCGGGCTGGACGGCGAGAAGATGTCCAAGTCCCGTGGCAACCTGGTCTTCGTCTCGCGGCTGCGCGAGACCGGCGTCGACCCGATGGCGATCCGGCTGGCCCTGCTCGGCCACCACTACCGCCCGGACTGGGAGTGGACGCCCGCCGACCTGGAGACGGCCGTCGCCCGGCTCGCCCGCTGGCGGGAAGCCGTCGCCGCCCCCACCGGTCCGGCGGCCGAGGCAGTGCTGGCCGGGGTCCGGGCGGCGCTGTCCGACGACCTGGACGCCCCGAAGGCGCTCGCGGCCGTCGACCGTTGGGCCGAGGAGCAGCGGCTGCGCGGCGGTGCCGACCCCGAGGCCCCCGCCCTGGTCCGCGCCACCGTCGATGCCCTGCTCGGCATCGCCCTGTGACCCCCGGCGGGGTCTCGGGTCAGGGCCGCTCGTCGGTGCGGCGGCGCAGGTAGCGCTCGGACTCTCACCCGTTCGGGTGTCTGCGCAGGTCAGGCGGGGGTTTCCCTTACGTGCCAACGGTTGTCCGTTGCCACGGGCTGCCCGCGGCTGCCACTGTTTGCCACCGTCGTGCCGTTCTGATGTGCGCCCAATGTGCGCCCGACGATCATGGGACAGCCGAGGGTGGGACCCGCGCGACATAACGGCACTTCTGGGCGCGCGGGTGTCGGCCTTACCTCGGTTGAATGTCGTACGACATCACGGCCACCGAAAGTTCTGAGATCCGGCTGGTCGGGTCGAGTTCGAATGTGCCCGCGCCCAGATCGGTTGTGCGGATGGCGTCGGGGTCGGCGAACCGGGCCGAGATGAATAGGACCTGCCGGGGTGACGTGCCGGGCAGCTTCTCACTGCTCATGCAGCCGAGCCCGCCGGGCCCGAGGGTGAGCTGGCGCTGGCAGATGGGCTCCCAGATGACCGCGAACGGGATGTCGAACCTCCGAGACACGCGCACGCTGTTCTGGATCCAGCCGCCCACCGTGGACCGAAGTTCACCCAGCGTTGGATGCGTCGGAAGGGCCAGAGCCTGCACGGCCACCGCGCAGGTGGGGTTGTCGCAGGTGTTCCACACCTCGTCACTGGCTATCGGCGTCGCCCCAGCAATCCCTGGGAATCCGATCTGATTCAGCGTGGCGCTGGCCGTCGCGCGGTAGGGCGACGCCGCACGCCAGCTGCGCACGCTCGGAACGTTCAAGATCACAGCAATCAGGACAGCGACGCAGCCCACGACGATCAGCGAACGGACCCACCGCGAGCGGCCACGCCTACCTGGGCTGGCGCGTTCAGCACTTGGGATCGTCGTGGACGCTGACACGACCTGAGAGTCTCACGACCGAGCGGAACGCGGGACGGACCGAGACCTCTCGACGCCGCGCAGAATGCCGGATCGAGGGCTCCCGGCCAGGCGAACAGAACGGCACTTCGGTGCGTCAACAGTTGGGCTTGAAGTCGAGCCTGACTTGGCCACCGGGGGTCACGGCCACAGTGCCCATAGTCCACTGGAGGGCTGTGGCAGCCGAGCCAGACTTGTCACGAAGGGTGTAGGTGCCCGCAGGTAGCGTCAGTTCGTAGAACCCGGTCTTCGAACTCGGGATCGTCACCGATCCTTTGAGCATCGAGCCCTGGTAGGCGAGCACCCGCACCGGCCACGCCTTCGGGAAGGCATAGGTGAAGCAGGGTCCGACCGTCCCGACCACGGTGCCCTTTGCGGGAGTAGGAGTAGGTGCAGGCTGGGAGCTCGCGCTGCAACCGGCCACCACAACCAAGATCGCTGCGGCCGCGCATAAGTCGCGCGAACGCCTAGCCCGAGACGACCGCTTGCCATCCACAGTCGAAGTGTCCGCTGCGCAGTGAAGCAAGTTCAAGATCCGCACATACTGCCGGTTCTTGTGCGCCCCAGCGACACGCCGGCAGGGTGCCGCGACCGCCAGCTGGCAACCCCGGCCAAGATCATCCGCTATCCCACTAAGCCAGTGGGAAACGGGGGTACCCCACCCGGGGAGGGATGGGAGCAGCGGGGGTTTCCGGTGATCTTGCTGTCAGAAAAAGATCACAGCGGGGTCCGGCCGGCTGACAGCATCGGCCCGTGACTGACCAGGCAGACCAGGACGACCCGCGAGTGATCCCGCTGCTCGACGACATTGTGGCCGCCTTCGACCAGGTGCACATGGGCGAGGGGGAACGGCCGACGCCGGACGTGATGGCCGTGACCGTGCTCGCCCACGCCCGCGAGATGTTGCGCGCACTCGCCTACGTCACGAATGGACAGCCGGCGATGCCGTCCGCGGTCATGGTGCTGTGCCGGCCGGTGATCGAGGACTCCGTCTGGTTGGCCGAATACGCCGCTGCGGACGAGGCCCGGCGGTGGAGCCTGGTGGCCGGTCGGTACTTGGACGGGTTGCGCCGCCTCCGCGGCGTGATCGAGACGGCAGCCAGCGCGATGCCCGAGGCCGGAGACAAGGCGGACAGGCTCGGGGAGTTGGAGGCGCAGCAGCGGAAGGCGGCCGAGGACCTGCGGGAACGTGGGATCGAGCCGAGACCGGGTATCGCCACCGCACCGGGCATCGACCGGTACATGCGCTCGCGGGTCCGCCTGACCTACGCCATGACACAGGAAGCCGTCCACAGCAGCGAGATGATCGTGGCCCAACAGCGGCAGCCGGGCCCCACCGGCGCCATCGAGATCGGCAAGGCCGGCAACGTGAGCGCCACCGACGCTGCCGGCCTCGCGCTGCGACCCGCGCTGCTGCTACTCAGCTCCGGGAGCCGCATCGTGTTCGGCGCCGACCTGCCAGTGGTGGACGAGCTGACGCGCCGGGTGGACGAGCTGGACCCCGACCCGGCTAACGGCGACTAGGTGGGCGCGGCAGCTGCGGCACAGCACCGTGCGGGCCGGTCATCGCGCCCACTGGCCGGCGATGACGTCGAGCTGGCGCAGGCACTCCCATGGCAGCTCGCCCACGCCGTCGGCCCGCTTCCACCGGGTGCACCGGGTGGCCGCGGTCAGCGTCTCGTCGGCGCTGGCGAACCGGGCCGCGTGTGACCTGGCGTCGGCGGCCGCTAGGACACGAGCACGCGCGTTCAGGTGCGCGGGTGCGTTCGGGTCGGTCAGCGCGAGGCGGGCCACGTCGTCGGCGCGGTCCAGGTGCGGCCACGCTGACCACCAGGCGCGCGCGGCGTAGGCGGCGAACCTGACCCGGGGCCGCACGTCCACACCGGCCAGGTCGGGCTGACGCGGCATCGGGGCCAGGTGCTCGCCGGCCAGCTCGGCGGCGTCGGGGTCGGTGGCCGCAGCGCGCAGCGCGGCGACCAGGTGCGGCAGGTCGGCGGCGTGCGCGTACTCCCAGCCCAGCCACCACACGTCGCGCAACTGGGCGGGCGGGTCCGGGCACACAGCGACCAGCCCGGGCGGGGCCAGGTCCGGCAGCGGCGGCGCGGTGTCGAGCGGGTGCATGCCGGCTACCGCGTCGGCCAGGGCCCATGTCAGCCGCCGCTGATCGAGCCGCTGACCCCCGATAGGCCCGTCCGGCGGCTGGTTCTCCGACCGTGCGCGGGCCGCCCACCCGGCGGCGTAGCCGTGCCTCCACGCCGGCGGCTGGTCGGCGCGGTCATCGTCGCCGGGCAGCCATTCGGGCAGCGGGCCGATCACCGCGTGGAAGGTCGGAGCCGGCGGCGCGGGCTGCACGGTGACGTGTGACAGGCCGGGGTCGGTGTCGGTCATGGTGTGGTCCTTCCTGCGCGCGGCCAGCGCCGGCGCGGGTGTCGGTGGTCGGGGGCACCGTGGTGGGCAGCGGCTGGTCGGCCGGCTGGCGCCGCGCCTGGTGCGGTCGCGGTCGGTGACGCACCCGGTCGACTGGCCGCCGCGCGGGATGCGGCCAGCTCACCGAGCACCCATACGGCGGCGGCGAGTGCGGACACGGCGGCGACACCGCGTCCGAACGCGGCCAGCAGCGCCACAGCGACCAGCAGCCCGGCCACGGTGTACAGCCCGAGCGCGATCCCGGCCCAGCGGCGCGCGTTCACACCGACCCGCCCGGACCATCGCCGGCCGGCGGCGGCTCGTCGGGCGGACCCACCAGGTCGGACAGGTGCTCGATCACCCGCGACGCTTCACCGCGGGTCAGCTCCGACCGGGACGCCACCGGCCGGCCGATGACCGCGGCGACCAGCTCGATCGCGTCCGCCCGGTCGGTCAGGCCGGCCCGGGTGCACAGCACGCCGAGCATGCGCAGCTGCGCGTCTGTCACCGGCGCGTCCGGCCCGCAGACCGGCGGCGGCGGGGCGGGGTCGGGTCGGGTCCACGGGTCGTCGGGGTCCGGGCCGGTGCCGCGGGTGAGCCGGCCGGTTAGCGGCTCGGCCTGGTCGGGCACGGTGTCGGTGTGTGGTGGGTCGCCGGCCCGGGTCAGCTCGTCGGGGACGTACGCGGCGCCGGCCAGCGCCTCCGGGCAGGCCTCCCGGCACACCGCTGCGATGGCGCGTGCTTTGAGCATCGCGGCCGGGTAGGCGTGCCAGTTGTCCCGCTGCAGCAGCCCGGCCCGGGCGGCGTCCTCCAGGGTGAACACGGCGCGGAACGTGTAGTCCGGGTCATCGCGGCGGGTCAGCTCCGCGACGGCCTGCCGGTCATCACCGGTGCTGCGCAGCCGGTGCCCAGCGCGGCGGACCACCGCGGCCATCAGCTGCGCTGACAGCCCGGGCTTGCCGTCGATGACGTGCAGCCCGGTCAGGATCGCCGGCAGCGGCAGGTCCAGCGCGTCCGCGTACGCCAGCGCATACAGCAGGTTGGCCGGCTGTCGCCGGTACACCGGTGGCAGCACCCCGGCGAACGCCAACGCCTGCGCGTACCGCATCCGCGCGTCCAGGTCGACCGGCGCGAGCTGCTGCACTGTGGCGGCCGGCACCGACAGCAGCTGCGCGCGCGGGTCCGCGTCGTCGGTCACGGCTGGTCCCCGGACAGCGCGCAGCCGATCAGGCACCGCCAGCCGGTCACCAGCACTAGGTCCGGGCGCGAGCTCGGGTCGTCATCGTCGGCCCGGTCCAGCTCTCCGACCACCGGGCCGCCGCAGTACGGGCACACGTTCGGCCCGTCGTACGTGGCGGCCAGGAAGCGTGCCGGCGGTGGGCAGCCCGGCGCGTGCACGATCACGGGAACGTCGTCGCGGGTGTCGACGGTGGGCGTGCACGTCGGGCAGGTCGGGTCGGCATCGGTCAAGGCGTGTTCTCCGTCCTGGCCGGGATCCCCGGCCCGTCGGTGCTCCGCTGGCGGGCGGGCAGGGACTCGGTGCCGCCGTAGCCGGCAGCTGTCAGCAGCGCCGCGAACGTGCCGGCGTCGGTCAGCGCGTACCAGCTACCCGGGTCGGTGCAGCCGCGGCGCTTGACGATGACCACGCCTAGGTCGGCGTGGTCGTGGGTGACCTCGGCGGTGAGCTCGGCCAGCCACCCGGCCAGGTCGGTGCGCCGCTCGGCCTTGACCTCGACCACGACACCGACCAGGCCGGCCACGTCCCCGCGGTCCCGGGATCCGCACAGGGCGCGGCGTTCGACGTACGGCCAGCCGCAGCCACGCAGCCACGTGACAACGGCAGTTTCGGCGCGGGTGCCGGCGCGCCGCGGCGCGTTCACTGCGCATCCCCAGCAGTGTCCGCGTCACGTGACGCTGCGCGGCGCCAGACCAGCAGCAGGTGCCAGGCCTGGCAGTACGCGGACACGTCCGGTGCGGACCCGGGAGGCACGCACCAGCGGCCGCGGCCGCCGGGGCGCACGGCATCGCTGGCGAGCATCCGAGCCACCCGGTGCGCGTCATCACCGGACAGGGCAACCGCACCGGACGGCAGCAGCTGCGCCCACACCTCAGGGCGGCGACCCACAGCACCGGTCACGGTGCACCGTGGTCGTCGCTCGCGCGTGCAGGCATGCGTGGTGTTGTTCCTTTACCAGCGGGGTTGACTTCCCTGGGCCCGGCCCGACCCGACCCGGCCCGTCCCGGGGTCACGTGACCCGCCGTGACCCGCCCTGCGCGGGTGGCGCGCGCCGGGCATGTCCACGGCTCACCATCGGGCGTCGTTGTCGGACAGTGACGGTCGTGGCGCCCCTCGCGGCAGTCCTTCCATCGCTTGGCACGCTGGCGCTGCGCGTTCTGTTCACGGTCACGATCCGCACGGCCGCCGGCGCCATTCCAGGTGTCCCAGTCGTGGAAGGTCCAGCCGCCGTTCGGCCCGTCATCCCACAGCCCGACGCGTACAAGCTCGATCACGCCGGCCGGCCAGTCCGGGATGCCGAACGCGGCCACCACGTCGTGGGTCACGTGACCCGTCCAGCGTTCGGCATCCTGGGCGCCGCACCACGACAGAGACAGCACCCAGACCGCGAGCGCGTGCGGGTAGTGCTCCGATTCGCGCAGCGCCGCGACCTTGCGGTGACAGTGGAAACGGTCGTCCACCAGCTCCCAGCTCATGACGCACCACGGCGGCGCAGCTCGCCGGCCACCCGGTCCGGGCGGGCGCGGCGGCGCATGTACAGCAGGTCGAGCTGGGCGACCAGCTCGACCGTCCAGGCCTGGTCACCGGCCATACGGGCCACGGCCAGCTGGTCACGCAGCCGAACCTGCGCGGCGGCTAGCTGCGCTTGGTGATCGACCGCGGCGGCGCCGCGGGATGATGCGCACACGGCTGGTCTCCTCGCCTTGCTCGCGGATGAGGTCAGGGCGAGGGATCAGCCGGTGCGCGCCTCGTCGTGTGGCTCAATGCGCTGCCCGTCCAGCCAGCCGTCCAGGTCGTCCAGGTCGAAGCGGACGAGTCGGCCGACCTTGACGTAGGGGATCTCGCCCAGCTCGACCCGACGACGGATGAACCGGGCTGTCAGGCCGGTGTACGACGCGGCGCCTGCGGTGTCGGCCAGCGGGCGTCGGGTGGTCATCCGACTGCCTCGCCGGCGTCATCGAGCATGCGCAGGATCGCGGTTGTGGGGAAGCGGTAGCTGACGCCGATCCGGAGGCACGGAAGCTCGCCGGACTGCGCGGCCCGGTAGATGCTGTCCAGGCCCACGTCGAAGATCGCGGCGACCTCGGAGGCGCGGAGCGTGGGGGTCGTCGTCGGGTCCGGTCGGGCAACCGGAGCGCGAGGCGTGCGTGTTCTCATGCGACCGACGATGGCCCACGGTTGCCACGGATTACAAGGCTGTAACCTTGCCATTTCCGAGGAACGCATGGCAATGATCCTTGAATAAGCCCGGATTTTCGCTACAGTCGCGGCCATGACCGACTCCGAGGAAGCCTTGTCACCCACGGATGCATGGCAAGGGTGGACCGCCGGTGAGCTCGCAGACCTGTTCGAGCAGGGCGTGGCCGGCGTCGTCAACGTCCACGACACCGATACCGGCGCGGTCCTGTCGGCCGCCTGGGCGAGCGTTGACGGTGTGCCCGAGCTGCGGGGGCTCACTGTGACACCAGGCCCGGGCGGCACGTTTACCTTTCGGTGGCTCACCGCCACGATCCGTCGGCACCTGCAGCCTCACCTGGACGACCACGTGGACCGGCTCGCCGCGCAGTGGGCACCGCCCGGGCTGGGTGCCGCGGTCGCGGACGAGCTGCGTGCGCGGCGGCCCGGGCACGTGTGGGACAAGGCGTTTCTCGGGCACGTCGCGCAGCTGTACGAAGACGAACTAGCGGCCGCGGGCAGCGCGGACCCGGCGCGTAAGCCGCGGCCGAGGCTGGCTGTTGCCCGGGGCCTGAGCATCGGCCCGGACACGGCGTCCAAGGCAATCCGCAAGGCCCGTGACGCCGGGATGCTCACCGACACCCACCGATCTAACGAGGGGAAGGGCTGACCGTGGCTCAGGTAGTCGACCAGTGGCACAGCTCGCGGCGCGGACCGGACGGGCAATCGGTGCGCTCAGCCAAACACGGCCGCGGCAAGCGCTGGGCGGTGCGCTACCGCGACCCGGGCGGCGGCCAGCGGACGGAGGCGTTCGACCGCAAGGCTGATGCCGACCGGCGGGCAGCGGCGGTGGCTACCTCGATGCACCGCGGCGCCTGGGTCGACCCGGTTCTGGCGCGCACCAACACGGGGGAGTGGCTGCGGTCCTGGTTGGTCACGAACGCTGGCCGGTGGCGCCCCTCCACGGTGCGTAAGCGGCGTCAGCTGATCGAGGGCTGGTTCGTGCCGGCGTTCGGGTCGGTGCCGCTGTCGCAGCTGCGTCCGTCTGTGGTGCAGGCGGCAGTGTCCGGCTGGCAGGCGACGCACGCGGCCGGATCCGTCGCGCATGCAGTCTCGATCCTTCGGCAAGCCCTGGCGGCCGCGGTCGAGGACGGGCTGATGGCCAGCAACCCGGCGGCTCGGGTGCGCCGCGACCCGGCGCCGCGCCGGCGTGACGTGCACCTGTCCGACCAGGACGTGGCCGGGCTGCTGGGTGCCGCGATGACACCGGCCGAGGCGGCGCTGATGTCGGTGCTGGCGTTCGGCGGGCTGCGGCTCGGTGAGGTTCTGGGCCTGACCCTGGCCGACGTGGACTACCTGGACCAGCGGGGCGTGCAGGTGTCCCGCCAGGTCGACACGTCCACCCCCGAGCGGGCATACCTGGACCTGAAGACGGCGGCGTCGCGGCGGCTGGTGCCGCTGCCGGCCGGCACCCTGGCGCTGCTCGGCGGTCTGAGCCGGCCCGGGGAGGCGGCCCAGCACCCGAGCCGACCGCTGTTCCAGCTGCCGGACGGGCAGCCGGCCACCCGCAACAGCACTTACACGCTGAACGAGCGGCTCACCGCGGCCACCGGGGTCGGGTTCTCCCCGCACAGCCTGCGGCACTACTTCGGCGCCTCCTTGGTGTCACGGGGTGTGCCGCTGCCACTGGTGGCCCGGTGGATGGGTCACGCCTCACCGGTGACCACGATGCGCGTGTACGCCTACTGCCTGCCGCGGGACGAGGACACCGGCCGGGCGGCGCTTGAGTCGCTGGCCCGCACCGTGGCCGATGTGCGCCCGATGTGCGCCCGCGGGGAGCTGGACGGAAGCTGACGAGCCGAAACCTGTTGCCTAGCAACGGGTCAGGGCCGCTCGTCGGTGCGGCGGCGCAGGTAGCGCTCGAACTCCTGGGCGATCGCCTCGCCGGAGGCCTCCGGCAGGTCCGCGGTGTCCCGGGCCTGCTCGAGCGTGCGGACGTAGTCGGCGATCTCCTCGTCCTCGGCCGCCAGCTCGTCGACGCCGCGCTCCCACGCCCGCGCCTCCTCCGGCAGGTCGCCCAGCGGGACCGTCAGGTCCAGCAGGTCCTCGACCTTGCGCAGCAGCGCGAGCGTGGCCTTGGGGCACGGCGGCTGGGCGACGTAGTGCGGGACGGCGGCCCAGATCGACACGGCCGGCAGCCCGATGCCGCCGCAGGCCGCCTGCAGCACGCCGACGATGCCGGTCGGGCCCTCGTACCGCGAGGTCTCCAGGTCCATGGCCGTGGCGAGCTCGGGGTCCGAGACGGTGCCGCTGACCGGGATCGGCCGGGTGTGCGGGGTGTCGGCGAGCAGCGCCCCCAGGGTGACGACGAGCTCGACGCCCAGGTCGGTGGTCAGCCCGAGCAGCTCGTTGCAGTAGGAGCGCCACCGCATGCTCGGCTCGATCCCGCGCACCAGCACGACGTCGCGGCCGGGGACCACGCCGCGGGCCACCGAGACGCGGGTGGTCGGCCAGGTGATCTCGCGGGCCCCGTCCTCGGACACCGACACCTGCGGGCGGTTGACCTGGAAGTCGTAGTAGTCCTCGGGATCCAGCTCGGCGACCGGCTCGGCGTCCCAGACCTCCTCGAGGTGCTCGATGGCTTCCGTGGCCGAGTCGGCGGCGTCGTTCCAGCCCTCGAACGCCGCGATCAGCACCGGGTCGGTCAGCTCGGGAATCGCCTCGAGCTCGCTCACCCGTCCACCCACTGTCTTCGCCGTGACCCGCCGCCGCGGACGCCGCCGGGTCGGGCCCGGCGGCCCGGACGAGCCACTGCAAGCGTACGTGCTGCCGGTGTCCGGGCCGGTCCCACACCCCATCCGGCGGGGGACCCCCGACTACCCTTGGCCCACCATGGCTCCCACGTCTCGACCCGGCCCGGCCGCGCTGCGCGCCGCGATGGCCGACCACGTCCTGGTCGCCGACGGCGCGATGGGCACGATGCTGCAGAGCCACGCCCTGACGCTGGACGACTTCCTCGGCCTGGAGGGCTGCAACGAGATCCTGAACGTTCGCGGCCCGACGTCGTCCGGTCCGTGCACGACGCGTACTTCGCCGTCGGCGTGGACTGCGTCGAGACCAACACCTTCGGCGCGAACCTGGCCAACCTGGCCGAGTACGGGATCCAGGAGCGGATCGGGGAGCTCGCCCGGGCCGGCGCCGAGCTGGCCAGGGAGGTCGCGGACGGCTGGTCGACGCCGGACCGGCCGCGCTGGGTGCTCGGGTCGGTCGGGCCGGGCACCAAGCTCCCGTCGCTGGGTCACGTCCCGTTCGCCACGCTCCGGGACGCCTACCAGCTGCAGGTCGAGGGCATGGTCGCCGGCGGCGTCGACGCGGTGCTGGTGGAGACCGCCCAGGACCTGCTCCAGGCCAAGGCCGCGGTCATCGGGGCCAAGCGGGCCCTCGCCGCCGCCGGGGCCGACCTGCCCGTGTTCGTCCAGGTGACCGTGGAGACGACCGGAACGCTGCTGCTGGGCAGCGAGATCACCGCGGCCCTCACTGCGCTGGAGCCGCTGGGGATCGACGCGATCGGGCTGAACTGCGCGACCGGCCCGGCGGAGATGAGCGAGCACCTGCGCCAGCTCGCCCGGCAGGCCCGGGTGCCGCTCACGTGCATGCCGAACGCAGGGCTCCCGGTGCTGGGGGCGGACGGCGCCCACTACCCGCTGACCCCGGACGAGCTCGCGCACGCCCACGACGTGTTCACCACCGAGTACGGCCTGTCCATGGTCGGCGGCTGCTGCGGCACCACCCCCGAGCACCTGCGCCGGCTCGTCGACGAGGTGCGCGGTCGGCCCGTCGTGCCGCGGCGGCCCCGTCCGGAGCCGGGCGTGGCCTCCCTCTACCAGTCGGTGCCGTTCCGGCAGGACACGGCGTACCTGTCCATCGGCGAGCGGACCAACGCCAACGGCTCGAAGGCGTTCCGCGACGCGATGCTGGCCGAGCGCTGGGACGACTGCGTCGAGATCGCCCGCGACCAGATCCGCGACGGCGCCCACCTGCTGGACCTGTGCGTGGACTACGTCGGCCGGGACGGCGTGGCCGACATGCGCAACCTGGCCGGTCGGTTCGCCACGGCCTCGACGCTCCCGCTGGTCCTGGACTCGACCGAGCTGCCGGTGGTCGAGGCCGGGCTGGAGATGCTCGGCGGCCGCGCGGTGATCAACTCGGTGAACTACGAGGACGGCGACGGGCCGACCTCGCGGATGCGACGCATCATGCCGATCGTGCGCGAGCACGGTGCCGCCGTCGTCGCGCTCACCATCGACGAGCAGGGCCAGGCCCGCACCGCCGAGTGGAAGGTCGCGATCGCCGAGCGGCTGATCAACGACCTGACGGGAACGTACGGGATGCGGGTCGAGGACATCATCGTCGACTGCCTCACCTTCCCGATCGCGACCGGGCAGGAGGAGACGCGCCGGGACGCCCTGGAGACGATCGAGGCGATCAGCGAGGTCAAGCGCCGCTTCCCGGACGTCCAGACGACGCTGGGCGTCTCGAACGTCTCCTTCGGGCTGAACCCCGCCGCCCGGATGGTGCTCAACTCGGTGTTCCTGGCCGAGGCGGTCAAGGCCGGGCTGGACTCCGCGATCGTGCACGCCTCCAAGATCCTTCCGACCGCGCGGATCCCGGACGAGCAGCGCGAGGTCGCCCTCGACCTGGTGTACGACCGGCGCACCGACGACTACGACCCGCTGGTCAAGTTCCTGGACCTGTTCGAGGGCGTCGACGCCACGGCGCTGCGGCAGACCAAGGCCGCCGAGCTGGCCGGTCTGCCGCTGTCGGAGCGGCTCGAGCGGCGCATCGTGGACGGCGAGCGCACCGGGCTGGAGGACGACCTCGACGAGGCCCTGGCCGTGCGGCCGGCGCTGGAGATCGTCAACGACACCTTGCTGTCCGGCATGCGTACGGTCGGCGAGCTGTTCGGGTCCGGACAGATGCAGCTGCCGTTCGTGCTGCAGTCGGCCGAGGTGATGAAGACCGCGGTCGCCTACCTCGAGCCGCACATGGAGCGCACCGACGAGCACGGCAAAGGCACGATCGTGCTCGCGACGGTGCGCGGCGACGTTCACGACATCGGCAAGAACCTCGTCGACATCATCCTGAGCAACAACGGCTACACCGTGGTCAACCTCGGGATCAAGCAGCCGATCAACTCGATCCTCGATGCCGCCGACGAGCACGGCGCCGACGTGATCGGGATGTCCGGCCTGCTGGTGAAGTCGACCATGATCATGAAGGAGAACCTCGAGGAGATGAACCAGCGCGGCGTCGCCGCCCGCTGGCCGGTCATCCTCGGCGGAGCGGCGCTGACCCGGGCGTACGTCGAGCAGGACCTGGCCGCGCTGTACGCCGGCGAGGTGCGGTACGCGCGCGACGCGTTCGAAGGGCTGCGCCTCATGGACGCCGTGGTGACGCACCGGGCCACGAAGGCCGCGGCTGCGGACGGCACCGACGTACCCACGCTCGCCGACGCGCTGCCGCCGCGCCGGGAACGACTGGTGCGCACGGTGGCCCGGCCGGAGGAGACCCCGTCCGAGCAGATGCCCACCCGATCGGACGTCGCGGTCGACAACCCGGTGCCCGTGCCACCGTTCTGGGGCGACCGCGTGGTCAAGGGCGTCCCGCTCGCCGACTACGCCGCCTACCTGGACGAGCGGGCGCTGTTCCTCGGCCAGTGGGGCCTGCGGCCGACGCGCGGCGAGGGCGGCGTGTCGTACGAGGATCTGGTCGAGACCGACGGACGGCCGAACCTGCGCCTGTGGCTGGACCGGCTCAAGACCGAGAACCTGCTCGACGCCGGCGTCGTGTACGGCTACTTCCCGTGCGTCAGCGAGGGCGACGACCTGGTCATCCTCTCGGACCCGACCGACCCGCACAGTCGCGAGCGGGCCCGGTTCACCTTCCCGCGGCAGCGCCGCGACCGGCACCTGTGCCTGGCCGACTTCTTCCGGCCGCGTGCGTCCGGCGAGGTGGACGTCGTCGCGTTCACCGTCGTGACGATGGGGTCGCGCGTCTCGGAGGCGACCGCCGAGCTGTTCGCCAAGGACGCGTACCGCGACTACCTCGAGCTGCACGGGCTGTCGGTGCAGCTCGCGGAGGCCCTCGCCGAGCACTGGCACGCGCGGGTGCGCGACGAGCTCGGGTTCGGTGCCGAGGACGACGCCTCGCTCGACGTGGTCTTCCGGCAGGGCTACCGCGGGTCGCGGTACTCCTTCGGCTACCCGGCCTGCCCGGACCTGGAGGAGCAGACCAAGGTGTTCGAGCTGCTCGACCCGGGCCGCATCGGGGTCGAGCTGTCCGAGGAGTTCCAGCTGCACCCCGAGCAGTCCACGTCCGCGGTGATCGCCCATCACCCCGAGGCGAAGTACTTCAACGCCCGATGAGCAGCGGCCTGCAGGCTGTGCTGTTCGACATGGACGGGCTGCTCGTGGACACCGAGCACTGCTGGGGTGTCGCCGAGCGCGAGGTCATGGCGTGGCTCGGCCACCCGGCCTGGTCGGCCGAGGACACCGCAGCGCTGGTCGGCGGACCGCTGTCGCGGGTGGCCAGCATCATGGTCGAGCGGTCCGGGTCGGACCGGTCCCCGGACGTGGTCGAGCAGCAGCTCGTCGACACGATGGCGCGCCTGCTCGAGAGCGGCGCCGAGCACCGCCCCGGTGCTCCCGAGCTGCTCGACGACCTCGCCGCGCACGACGTGCCCTGCGCGCTGGTGTCGTCGTCACCGCGCTCGCTCGTCGACGCGGTGCTGCACGACGTCGGCGGAGAGCACTTCCGGACGACCATCGCCGGGGACGAGGTGCCGCGCACGAAGCCGCTACCCGGACCCGTACCTGGTGGCCTGCGCACGCCTGGGCGTGCAGCCGGCGCGAACGGTCGTGCTCGAGGACAGCCCGGTCGGCGTGGCCGCCGCGGAAGCGGCCGGTTGCCTGGTGGTCGCGGTGCCGTTCGTAGTGCCGATCGAGCCCGCCCCGCGCCGGCACGTCGTGAAGTCGTTGCTCGACCTGGACACCGAGACGCTGGTCGAGCTGGTCGCGGCGGACATCGCCGATCCCTGATCCGAGGCATCGTCCATCACCCACCGGGCGTGCCCCGCGGATCGCCGTTCAACCCCGACAACGCACCGGGTCGCGGGTCGGTTCACCGCATTTCTTACGTGTCCGACGAACTTGCGGAGCACCGTTGTCATGGCCGCGCACGCGGTCTACGTTGCGTCCGTCCGCACCCCGGCCCGCCCTGTGCCAGGTGCTGGGTCGGGTGCCCACGAGTTCTGTGCGCGAGCACGGGGAGGCGCCATGCGCAAGGTCATCGCCGTCGTCGCCGCCGGCGCCGTCGTCGCCGTCATGGCAGCGACCTCACCGGCCACCGCCTCGACGGTCGCCAGGGCCGGCACCACCGATGCGCGCGCCGCCGCGACCAACCTCGCGGTGAAGGCGGCGACCGCCAGCCACCAGACGTACTGCGTGCAGTTCTCCAGCCAGTGCACGGACCCGGAGCCGAACATCGCACCGGCGGGCGGCTACGTCGGGCACGACGAGCCGTCGGTGGAGTTCCGGTCGAACCGGCCGGGCACCGGGTACGACATGACCTACCAGCTCCAGCTGCCGAAGAACCCGCCCGCGCGGCCCAAGCAGAACGGCAGCGGCGGGACGTGGGACTTCGAGCTCCGCGCGACGTTCTGGCTCGGGCTCACCCTCTGCGACTCCGAGTCCGCGCCCGAGTACACCCGCGTGTGCCAGCCGGACTCCGACGTCAACGCGAAGTTCAGCAACCCCAACCCCAAGTCGCCCGCCTACATCGGCCGGCACCCGGGCAACGCGTTCATGGAGCTGCAGTTCTACGAGCCCGGCTACGTGCCGCAGTTCGAGGGCTTCGGCTGCAGCGCGACGCAGTGGTGCGCCAACATGACCATCGACAGCCTTGGCCTGGACCAGAACACCGGCATCGCCGAACAACGCCGACTGCCTGAACAACCACTTCCTCGTCGGCGAGGAGCCGGTGAACTGGGCGTACGTCACCAGGAGCGGCAAGTCGCAGGCACCGGCCGACCCGTTGAAGATCTCCGACAGCGCGAACCCGGCGCTGGCGCTGAACCCGGACCCGACCAAGGACCTGATGATGAACTCCGGCGACCGGCTCGTCGTGCACCTGCACGACACGGCGGCCGGGATGCGCGCCGACATCACCGACACCACGACCGGGCAGAGCGGGTCGATGACCGCGAGCATCGCCAACGGCTTCGGGCAGGTCATCTTCGCGCCCAAGGCCAAGAAGTGCACGTCGCGGCCGTACGCGTTCCACGCCGAGTACAGCACCGCCGCACCGCGCGGCAACACCTGGAGCGCGCACACGTACAACGCGGCCTACTCCGACGAGATCGGACACTTCGAGCTCTGCGCGAAGAGCGACCCGAGCACCTTCGCCTGCACGAAGCCCGGGCCGGACGACGCGACGCTCGACGACGACGACATCAACTGCCTGCCGGGCGCCGACTCGCTGGTCATCCACGTCACCTCGTGCATCGGCGCCGGGGACGGGGACGGCGACTTCGACGGCCAGTCGTACCAGAACCGCTGGCCGGGCACGATCGCGAACGCGGCGACCGACGCGCGGCTGCACCCGACGCCGGTGCTGTTCACCAGCCCGACCAACGGCGGGCGGGCGTTCGAGGACGTCCGGTTCGAGGCGAACCTCCCGTCGATCGAGCGGGACGTGGTGCCGGCGTGCGACCGGACCACCGGGACGAACTGCACGAACCCGCCAGCGGGCGCGGCGTTCTACCCGTTCTTCACCTCGACCTCGAACGGGCCGGGGCAGTGCGCCTGGCAGGAGGGCGGCGCGTTGATGCCCGGCACGATCGACACCTTCGGCGGCAGCTCGACGACGGCGTTCGGCGGGCTGCTCTCCACCGTCTACCCGGAGGCGGGCTTCACGACGGCGACGCTGTTCGAGAACTTCAACCGCGACCTGGGCGGCAACCCCTGCCTGCCGGGCTGACCCCGGCGGGAGGGGCGACGGGGGCGGGCTAGTCGTCGATGTTCTCGGCGTGACGCACGCGCCTGGCCAGCGTGCGCAGCACGGCGACGCGGACGTCGGGGAACTCGTCCATCAGGCTGTGGAACTCGCGGGTGCCCAGCACGAGCAGGCGCACGTCGGTCTCGGCCGTCGCGGTGGCGCTGCGCCGGCCGCCGTCCAGGAGCGCGATCTCCCCGAGGTAGTCGCCGGGCCCCAGCGTGTTCAGCCGCTCGCCGTCGCGGTCGATGGCCACGCTGCCGTCGACGATCAGGAAGAACTCGTGCGGCGTCGATCCCTCGTGCAGCAGCTCCCGGCCGGCCGGGAGGTCGATCTCGTCCGTCAGCCGGCCGACTTGCACGAGCCCGGCGCGGTCGAGCCCGGAGAACAGCGGCACGCGGGACAGAAGCTCGAGTTTGCCGTCCACCGGGAGCCACCTCTCGACGCGCAGACCGGGCCGGGCTGGCCGTAGCCTACCCACATGGTCGACAGGGTCGCGCTGGTCACGGGGGCGTCCTCGGGCATCGGCGAGGCGACGGCGCGGCGCCTGCAGGAGTCCGGTCTCACCGTGTACGCCGTGGCCCGGCGGGTCGAGCGGATGGGCGCGCTGGCCGACCGCGGGGTGCGCACCGTCCGTGCCGACCTCACGGTGGACGCGGACCTGGTCGCGCTGGTCGAGCGGGTCGTCCAGGAGACCGGCCGGATCGATGTGCTGGTCAACAACGCCGGCTACGGCTCGTACGGCTCGCTGGAGGAGGTCCCGCTCGACGAGGCGCGGCGGCAGTTCGAGGTGAACGTGTTCGGGCTCGCCCGTCTCGTCCAGCTCGTGCTGCCGCACATGCGCGCGCAGCGCAGCGGCTGCATCGTCAACGTGTCCTCGATGGGCGGCCGGTTCGGCGAGCCGCTGGGGGACTGGTACCACGCGACGAAGTTCGCCGTCGAAGGCCTCAGCGACTCGCTGCGGCCCGAGCTGGCGCCGTTCGGCATCCACGTCGTGGTGATCCAGCCCGGGTCCGTCTCGACCGAGTGGGGTGCGATCGCCGCTGAGCACCTCGAGGAGGTGTCCGGGGACGGGCCGTACGCCGAGCAGGCCGCGAAGTCGGCCGCCGTGCTGAGGCTGTCCCGCCACGGCGAGCCGACCGGGTCGTCGCCCGAGGTCATCGCCGCCGCCGTCGTCAAGGCGGCGACGGCGAGCCGGCCGCGCACGCGGTACCGGGTCGGGCAGCTGGCCATACCGTTCGTCGTCGCCCGCAAGCTGCTGCCCGACCGGGCGTGGGACCGCACGCTGAGCGCGCTGTACGCCGCCGGTGCCCGTCGGTCCTGAGCCGGTTCGCGGTCGGGCCGTCCGGTCACTCGGTGGTGATCGCGGCCAGCACGTCGAGCTTCGCGGCCCGGCGGGCCGGCCAGACGGCAGCCAGCACGCCGACCACGACCGACGCCAGCAGCACCACCACGAGCACCGCCCACGGGATGCCCAGCACGGTGATGCCCTGCTCGACCAGCGACCGCTGCAGCGCCGTGCCGAACGCGACCCCGATCACCAGCCCGAGCAGCGCCCCGTAGACCGAGATCGACACCGACTCGAGGCGGACGGTCGTGCGCAGCTGGCGACGGCCCATCCCGAGCGCGCGCAGCAGGCCGATCTCGCGGGTGCGCTCGACGACGGACAGCGCGAGCGTGTTGACGATGCCCAGCACCGCGATCACCACCGCCAGCCCGAGCAGCGCGTACACGAGGTACAGCAGCTGGTTCACCTGGTCGCGGATCGATGCCTTGAACTCGGTCTGGTCCTGCACCTTGACGTTGGGGAAGCCCGCCATGGCGCGGTCCACCGCGGCGCGCGTCTTAGCCGGGTCCGCGCCGTCGGCCACGCGTACGTACACGACCTCGTCCAGGTCGCGCGCGCCGACCTGGCGCGCCGTCCTGACCGAGACCACCCCGCCGGAGAACGCGCCGCTGGACTTGTACACGCCCTGCACGGTCAGCACCCGCGGCCCGGTCTCGAACGTGACCGGGATCCGGCTGCCGATCCGGTAGTGCTCCGTGGTCGCGGTCTTGTCGTCGACCAGCAGCCCGTCGACGCCGAGCCCCTGCACCGACCCGGAGACCATGCCCAGGTCGACCATCGCGGTGATGGTGGCCGGGTCCACCGCAGTCAGGCCGGTGCGGCTGCCGCCGATCTGCACCCGTAGCGCCTGGACCGGGGACACCGTACCGACCCCCGGCGTCCGCGCCAGGGCCTGCGCCACCTCCGGGGACAGCGGCAGGAACGACGGGTTGGACGCGATGAAGTCGGCACGGACGACGTTGTCGATCACGGCGTCGGTCGAGGCCGTGGTCGAGGCGCCCAGCACCCCGATCGCGCTGACCAGTGCCAGCCCGAGCATCAGGGCCGACGCGGTCGTCGCGGTACGACGGGGGTTGCGCCTGGCGTTGTCCACCGCGATCTTGCCGGTGGCGCCGGACGCTCGGACGGGCGCCGCCAGCCAGCCGATCACGCGCCGGGAGATCGACGGGCTGAGCACCACCGCCCCGACCAGGACACCCAGCCCGCCGAGCCCGACCAGCGAGGGAGCCCGGTCGCCGGAGCTGCGCAGTCCGGCGAACGCCAGGAGCAGCCCGGCGGCCAGCACCAGGCACCCGAGCAGCGTCCGCAGCCGCAGCGACCGGGCGGTCGGCGCCGCGTCCACCCGGAGCGCGGCGACCGGCGGTACCCGGGACGCCCTCCGGGCGGGAAGGTACGCCGCCACCAGCGTCACCAGCACCCCGACGACATACGCGGCCAGGACGGTGCGACCGGCCAGGACCAGCGGCCCGGCCGGAAGGTCGATGCCGAGCGCCGCGAACAGTCCGCGCAGACCGCTGGACAGCAGGACGCCCAGACCCAGGCCGACCGTCGCCCCGACGACGCCGACGGCCAGCGCCTCCAGCAGCACCGAGCGCGTCACCTGGCGACGCGTCGCGCCGATCGCCCGCAGCAGCGCGAGCTCGCGCGTGCGCTGGGCGACCAGCATCGTGAACGTGTTGAGGATGATGAACGAGCCGACCACCAGGGCGATCCCGGCGAAGACCAGCAGGAACACGTTGAAGAACTGCAGCCCGTCGGTGATCCGCTTGGCCTGCTCGTCGGCCGCGGCCTTGCCGGTCTGCACCTTCAACGTGGTGCCCTTCGACCCGAGCGCGGCCACCACCCGGTTCCGGAGCAGCTCCTGGGAGGTGCCGGCCGCGCCCTTCGCGGACACCTGCGTGTACCCGTTCGCACCCTGCAGCAGCACCGACTGCGCCGTCCGCAGGTCGAACGCGACGATCGACGCCCCTGCCAGGTTCCCGGTGGTGCCGAAGCGGAAGATGCCGACCACCGTGTCGTGCCTGGTCGGGCCGGGCGTGGTCAGCACGACCGGCCCGCCGACGTGCAGACCGGCCTTGGTCGCCGTCTGCGAGTCGACCGCGACCTCACCGGGCCTGGTCGGTCCCCGCCCTTCGACGAGCCGGAACGGGGACAGGTCGTGGTCGTCGGACCAGCTGCTGCCGAAGGCCGGCGCCCCGGCCTGCCCGATGACCTTGCCGTCCTTCCCGGTCACCTGCACGCCGTTGACGAACACGACCCCGCGGGCGCGCTCGACGCCAGGCACCGACTGCACGGTGGCGAGCACGGACGAGGGGACCAGCACGGCCCCGTCCTGGCCCGCACCGCCCAGGGCGAGGTTGTTCTGCGGGGTGACGACGACATCCGGGGTGGTCTGGGTGAACAGGTCGTCGAAGGTCTTCCCGAGGGTGTCCGTGAACACCAGCGCGCCCGTGACGAACGCGACGCCGAGGACCACGGCGACCGCCGTGAGCAGCAGGCGGACCTTGTGCGCGAGCAGACCTCGCACCGTCGCCCTGAGCACGGCTCAGACCGCCCGCCCGGCCGCGTCCAGCCGCTTCATCCGCTCCAGCACCGCGTCCGCGGTCGGGTCGGCCATGTCGTCGACGATGCGGCCGTCTCCGAGGAACAGCACGCGGTCGGCGTAGGAGGCCGCGTTCGCGTCGTGGGTGACCATCACGACGGTCTGCCCCAGGTCGCGGACCGAGGAGCGCAGGAAGCCCAGCACCTGTGCGCCCGAGCGGGAGTCCAGGTTGCCGGTCGGCTCGTCGGCGAAGATCACGTCGGGTCGCGACGCGAGCGCCCTCGCGCACGCGACGCGCTGCTGCTGACCGCCGGACAGCTCGGACGGGCGGTGCCCGAGCCGGTCCCGCAGGCCGATGGTGTCGATGACGGTGTCCAGCCACTGCGGGTCCGGACGGCGACCGGCGATGTCCATCGGCAGCGTGATGTTCTCCAGCGCGGTCAGCGTGGGCAGGAGGTTGAAGGACTGGAAGACGAAACCGACGCGGTCGCGACGCAGCCTGGTCAGGTCCCGGTCGCCCAGCGTGGTGAGGTCGGTCTCGCCGATGAACACCTGGCCCGACGTGGCCGAGTCGAGGCCCGCCAGGCAGTGCATGAGCGTCGACTTGCCGGAGCCGGACGGACCCATGATCGCGGTCATCCGGCCGGGCTCGACGGACACGGTGACTTCGTCCAGCGCCACGACCCGGGTGTCGGCCTCCCCGTAGACCTTCGTGAGCCGGTCGGCCCGTGCCGCTGCTTTCGTGACCACGTCCATGGACATGACCCTAGGACCGTCCTCGACGGCTCCGCGTCAGGGATGCCTCTGGTCCGCACCCCGGTCCGGCCCGGAGGCCGCCTCGGGGGTCGGCACGATCGACAGCGTCGGCAACGGCGGCGGCGTGCCACCCCAGGCAGGGCAACGCGTCTCGCGGTGGTCGCACCAGTCGCACAGCCGGGACGGGCTCGGCCGCCAGTCACCGGTCTGCGTCGCGCGCTCGATCGCGCGCCACAGCGCCTGCACCTTGACCTCGGTCGCCCGCAGGTCGGCCTCGTCCGGCTCGTACCGCAGCACCTCGCCGCTGCCGAGGTACAGCAGCTGCAGCAGCCGTGGGACCCGCTGGTACTGCTTCCAGAGCACGAGGGCGTAGAAGCGCATCTGGAACATGGCCTTCGCCTCGAAGCCCGGCGAGGGGGCCCGCCCGGTCTTGTAGTCGACGACGCGCATGTCGCCGGCGGGGGAGACGTCGAGCCGGTCGACGAACCCGCGCAGCACCAGCCCGGAGTCGAGCTCGACCTCGACGTGCAGCTCGCGCTCGCGGGGCTCCAGCCGGGACGGGTCCTCCAGCGCGAAGTACTGCTCGAGCAGGCCGCCCGCACCGGCCAGGAACTCCGGCAGCCGCGGCACCGTCCGCCTCGACCAGGACCGCCAGCTCGGGCTCGGCCTCGAGCAGCTCCTCCCACTGCGGGCCGAGCATCTCCTGGGCCCGCGCCAGGGTCCGGTCGGCGGCGGGCAGGTCGAACAGCCGCTCCAGCACCGAGTGCACGACGGTGCCCCGGGTGGCCGCCGGGCTCGGCGCCTCCGGGATCCGGTCGATCACCCGGAACCGGTACAGCAGCGGGCAGGTCATGAAGTCGGCGGCCCGGGACGGCGACAGCGACGGACCGGCCGGCGGCCGCCCCTCGAGCAGCGGCTCCTCCGGGGACAGCCCCAGCTCGGGGGTGGCTGCCTCGGGCTCGGCCCCACCGGTGGTCATGCCCGGACTGTAGGCCAGCCGGCCGACAACCCCTTGGCGCATCGCCGTCTACCCTCGACGCATGGGAGGAGGGCACTGATGGCATCGGGTCGAGCCGGTTCGCTGCGCATCGGCAGGTTCCTCGGAGTGCCCATCTACGCCGATCTGTCGCTGTTCGTCACCGGCGCGCTGGTGACGGTGGCCTTCCTGCCCCGGCTCAAGGAGATCGATCCCGGGATCGACAACCGGGCCTACCTCCTCGCGGCCGGTTTCGCCGTCCTGCTCTACCTGTCGATCCTCGTCCACGAGCTCGCCCACGCCGCCGTCGGCAAGATGTACGGCCTGCCGGTGCGGTCCGTCGCGCTGTCGATGCTCGGCGGTGTCACGGACCTGGGCCGCTCGCCGCAGACGGCCGGCCGCAGCTTCGCGATCTCGGCGGCGGGTCCGGCGGCCACGCTCGCCATCGCCGCGGCGGGGTTCGGGCTGCTGCAGGTGGCGCCCGCGGACGGGCTCGCCCACCTGGTGCTCTGGCAGCTCACGCTCTCCAACGTCATCGTCGGCGTCTACAACCTGCTGCCCGGCCTTCCGCTGGACGGCGGGAGCATGCTGTCCGCCGATCGTCTGGCGGCTCACCGGCGACGAGCTGAAGGGCACGCTGTTCGCGGCCTGGGCCGGTCGCGGCGTGGCAGTCCTGACCGCCGCGCTGCCGTTCATCGTCGGCGCGCTGAGCGGACTGGCCCCGAGCCCGTTGCTCATCGTGTGGGCGTTCATCCTGGCCGTGGTGCTGTGGACGGGGTCCACCCAGGCGTTGCGGTCGGTGCGCGTGCGCAGCCGGCTCCCGTTGCTGGCGCTGCGGCACCTGGTCCGGCCCTCCATCGCGGTCGCGCCGGCGACACCGCTGGCGGAGGCGCTGCGCCAGCTGGGGGAGGCGGGCGCCGGCGCCCTGGTCGTCGTGGACGGCGAGGGGCGGGCCACCGGCATCGTCAGCGAGGCGGCCGTCTCGGCGACCCCGGTCGAGCGGCGCCCGTGGGTGGCGGTCGGCGAGGTGTCCCGCGCGCTCGTCCCCGGGATGGTGCTGGCGGCCGACCTGACCGGCCCGCGGCTGATCGACGCGCTGCGCGCGCAGCCGGCGACCGAGTACCTCGTGGTCGACCGCAGCGGCGGCGTCTCCGGCGTGCTCGCGACCGCCGACGTGGAGCGGGTCCTCGCGCAGGTGTGAGAGCGTTGCCCGCCGTGAGCCGAGGGCCGTTGCGCGTCGGGGACCGGGTGCAGCTGACCGACCCCAAGGGCCGCATGCACACCGTCACCCTCGAGGCCGGCCGGGACTTCCACACCCACAAGGGCTCCATCGCTCACGACGAGCTGATCGGCTCGGACGAGGGTGTCGTCGTCCGCAGCACCGGCGGGGTCGACTACCTGGCCCTGCGTCCGCTGTACGCCGACTTCGTGCTCGTCGATGCCGCGCGGCGCCGCCGTCGTGTACCCCAAGGACGCCGGCCAGGTCGTGACGATGGGCGACGTCTTCCCGGGCGCGAGCGTCGTCGAGGCCGGCGTCGGCTCCGGGGCGCTGACCTGCGCGCTGCTGCGTGCCGTCGGCACGAGCGGGCACCTGCGGTCGTACGAGCGGCGCTCCGACTTCGCCGACATCGCGCGGACCAACGTCGAGACGTTCTTCGGCGGTCCGCACCCGGCCTGGTACCTGGTCGTCGGCGACCTCGCCGAGACGCTGCCCGGCGACGTCGC
Source organism: uncultured Actinomycetota bacterium (assembly GCA_963771835.1). Taxonomy (GTDB): domain Bacteria; phylum Actinomycetota; class Actinomycetes; order Prado026; family Prado026; genus CAVQCJ01. Next base: position 405,802 of record CAVYVA010000001.1, on the reverse strand, counting down.
CCGCGGCGAGGTCGACCGCGTCGTCCTCGACATGCTGGCGCCGTGGGAGTGCCTGGACGCGGCCGCGCACGCCCTCAGCCCGGGCGGGGTGCTGATGGCGTACGTCGCCACGACGACACAGCTGTCCCGGACCGTCGAGGACCTGCGCGGGCACGGCTGCTTCACCGAGCCGGTGGCCTGGGAGTCGATGGTCCGCGGGTGGCACGTCGAGGGCCTGGCCGTCCGTCCCGAGCACCGGATGATCGGCCACACCGGATTCCTCGTCCGGTCCCGGCGGCTCGCCGACGGGGTGACGCCCCCGGTGCGCCGGCGCCGGCCGGCCAAGTCCGCCCCCGTCGACCCCGCCGACTGAGCCGCGGCGCGGCGCGCCTGCGCACGGACCGGGCTCACGATCTGGTTACAGTCCAGCGTCCGAAGCGCCCGAATCGTCCCGTTGGACCTGCTCGTGTCTTGTTGCCCTGTTCGTCCGAGCCGCCGGCCGGCCGCAGTGCCGGGGTTCCCGGCGGTCCTGGTCGCCGAGATCGCTGTTGTCGCTCTGGTCGGGCTGACCGTCCTGAGCGGCTGCGGCCCGGTCTCGACTGCGGACCCGGGCAGCGCCGCGGGGCCGGCCGCGACCCGGACCCCCGGCGACACGCCGACCCTCGCCACGGCTCCGGTGCCCCTGCCCAGCACGGCACTGCGGTCCGCCCTCGGCTGCCCGACCGGGACCGCGGTGCACGTCGACCACCGCCTGGACGTCGCCACGACGCACCCGCGAGACCGTGGTCGTGGCGCACTGCGACTCGGCGGCCGGGAGCCCGCCGAGCGGGGTGTACGTGGTCGCCCGCCCCGGCGGCGCTGCCGCGACCCGCATCGCGGCGACGCTGGTCCCGGCCGGCGCCGAGATCGAGGTGCGGACGCTCACCCAGGCGGCCGGGACGCTGCAGGTGACCGGCGTGGGCTACTCCGCGGCGACCGTCCCGCGTTGCTGCCCGGACGTCGACCGTGCACCGCTCCTGGAAGGTCAGCGGCGACCGGCTGGACCCGGCCGGATGACCACGGCCTGCCACCGATCCGAACTACTGGGCCGCACCCCCTATGGGAACGGCGGCCTGCTGCCGATGCACCAGTCAGTCACGGGACGGCCGGCACCGGCACCACCTGGCACCGACGGTCCCACTCGATCCGCGAACGCGGTCGAGGTGGACACGCGGGGGGTCCACCGGGGTCGCGTTCGGCGCCATCCCGGGTAGGGTCGAAACGACCGCACCCGGCGGGAGGTGTGCCATGTCCGCGTACGACGACGAGAGCAGGACCGCGCGCCTGCGCGCCCTTGAGGAGCGGCTCGCCGCTGCCCAGGCCGAGCTCGCGGCAGCGACGGCTCGCGGGGACCGGCTCGCCGGCACCCTGCGCGAGGCCCGCGACCAGATCGTCGCCCTCAAGGAGGAGATCGACCGGCTGGCCCAGCCGCCCTCCGGCTACGGGATCTTCCTGGAGCGCGCCGACGAGGGCACCGCGGACATCTTCACCGGTGGCCGCAAGCTCCGCGTCGCCGTGAGCCCGGACATCGACATGGACCAGCTGCGCCGCGGCCAGGAGGTCATGCTCAACGAGGCGACCAACGTGATCCGCGCGATGGAGTTCGAGCGGGTCGGCGAGGTCGTCATGCTCAAGGAGGTCCTCGAGGACGGCGAGCGCGCCCTGGTGATCGGGCACGCCGACGAGGAGCGGGTGGTGCGGCTCGCGGCCACGCTGGACGACGCGCCGCTGCGCGCCGGCGACTCGCTGCTGCTCGAGCCCCGCTCCAACTACGTGTACGAGCGGATCCCCAAGTCCGAGGTGGAGGAGCTCGTCCTCGAAGAGGTCCCGGACATCGACTACAGCAACATCGGCGGCCTGGCCGCGCAGATCGAGTCGATCCGCGACGCGGTCGAGCTGCCTTACCTGCACCCGGACCTGTTCCGCGAGCACCAGCTCCGCCCGCCCAAGGGGATCCTGCTGTACGGCCCGCCCGGATGCGGCAAGACGCTGATCGCGAAGGCGGTGGCCAACTCGCTCGCCAAGAAGGTCGCCGAGCGCACCGGACGACCCGAGGGCCGCTCGTACTTCCTCAACATCAAGGGACCCGAGCTGCTGAACAAGTACGTCGGGGAGACCGAGCGGCACATCCGGCTGGTCTTCCAGCGGGCCAGGGAGAAGGCCTCCGAGGGCACGCCGGTCATCGTCTTCTTCGACGAGATGGACTCGCTGTTCCGGACCCGAGGGTCCGGGGTGTCCTCCGACGTCGAGAACACGATCGTGCCGCAGCTGCTCAGCGAGATCGACGGCGTCGAGAGCCTCGAGAACGTCCTGGTCATCGGCGCCTCGAACCGCGAGGACATGATCGACCCGGCGATCCTGCGGCCGGGCCGACTGGACGTGAAGATCAAGATCGAGCGCCCGGACGCCGAGGCGGCCCGCGACATCTTCCTGAAGTACCTGGTGCCCGAGCTGCCGCTGCACGCCGACGACCTGGCCGAGCACGGTGGCGACAAGATGATGACCGTCAACGCGATGGTCCAGCGAGCGGTCGAGGCCATGTACACCGAGAGCGAGGACAACCAGTTCCTCGAGGTCACGTACGCCGGCGGCGACAAGGAGGTCCTGTACTTCAAGGACTTCAACTCCGGCGCGATGATCGAGAACATCGTGGCGCGGGCGAAGAAGATGGCGATCAAGGACCTGCTCGAGCGCGACCAGCGCGGCATCCGCGTCTCGCACCTGCTCGACGCCTGCATCGACGAGTTCAAGGAGAACGAGGACCTCCCGAACACCACGAACCCCGACGACTGGGCCCGGATCTCCGGGAAGAAGGGCGAGCGGATCGTGTTCATCCGCACGCTGGTCCAGGGCAAGAAGGGGCCGGAGGCCGGGCGGCAGATCGACACCGTCGCCAACACCGGCCAGTACCTGTAGGCAGGCCCAACGGGCCCACGCGGCCGCCGGCACGCCTACCCTCGTCCCATGAGCACGCGCCGGGTGATGGGCATCGAGACCGAGTACGGGATCTCGGTGCCCGGCCAGCCGGGCGCCAACGCGATGCTGCTGTGCTCCCAGGTGGTCAACGCCTACGCGGCCCAGGCCTCGCGCGCCCGGCGGGCCAAGTGGGACTTCGAGGAGGAGTCGCCGCTGCGCGACGCGCGCGGCTTCGACCTCGAGCGGTCGATGGCCGACCAGAGCCAGCTCACCGACGAGGACCTCGGGCTGGCCAACGTCATCCTGACCAACGGCGCGCGGCTGTACGTCGACCACGCCCACCCGGAGTACTCGGCGCCGGAGGTCACCGGGCCGCGCGACGCGGTGCTGTGGGACAAGGCCGGCGAGCTGGTCATGGCCAGGGCCGCCCAGGCCGCCGCGACGCTGCCGCAGGCCGCGCAGACCGGGCCGATCACGCTGTACAAGAACAACACCGACAACAAGGGCGCGTCCTACGGCACGCACGAGAACTACCTGATGCGGCGGGAGACCCCGTTCGCAGCGATCGTGCGCCACCTGACGCCGTTCTTCGTGTCCCGGCAGGTGATGTGCGGCTCCGGGCGGGTCGGGATCGGCCAGGACGGTCGCGAGCACGGCTTCCAGATCAGCCAGCGCGCCGACTACTTCGAGGTCGAGGTCGGGCTCGAGACGACGCTCAAGCGGCCGATCATCAACACGCGGGACGAGCCGCACGCCGACCCGGAGAAGTACCGCCGGCTGCACGTCATCATCGGGGACGCCAACCTCGCCGAGATCTCGACGTACCTCAAGCTGGGCACCACGGCGCTCGTCCTGGCGATGATCGAGGACGCCTGGCTCGGCGACGAGCTCGCGCTGCTGCGTCCGGTCACGGCCCTGCACCAGGTCTCGCACGACCCCACCCTGCGCACGACGGTCGAGCTGCGCGACGGACGCCGGCTGACCGCGGTCGAGCTGCAGGGCGAGTACCTGGACCAGGCCCGCAAGTACGTCGAGGACCGGATGGGCGCCGACGCGGACCCGCAGACCCTGGACGTGCTGGACCGCTGGGAGTCGGTGCTGTCCCGGCTGGCCGCCGACCCGATGCTGCTCGCGCGGGAGCTGGACTGGGTGGCCAAGCTCGAGCTGCTGCAGGCGTACCGGGACCGGGACGGGCTCGGCTGGGACAGCGCCCGGCTGCAGGCCGTCGACCTGCAGTACTCCGACGTGCGCCCGGACAAGGGGCTGTACCACCGGCTGGTCGCGCGGGGCCGGATGGAGCGGCTGCTCACCGACGCCGAGGTCGAGCGCGCGGTGACGGCGCCTCCGGAGGACACCCGCGCGTACTTCCGCGGGGAGTGCCTGCGCCGGTACGCCGACGACATCGCCGCCGCGTCGTGGGACTCGGTGATCTTCGACGTCCCCGGGCAGGACTCGCTGCAGCGCGTCCCGACCCTGGAGCCGCTGCGCGGGACGAAGGCGCACGTCGGTGCCCTGCTGGACCGCTGCCCGACCGCGGCCGACCTGCTCGAGGCCCTCTCGGCGCGCTGAGACCGAAGACGTACGGTCGGGTCCGTCAGTCGTCCTCGCGTACCGGACCGCGGGTCTCCAGGGACAGGGCGAGCGCCGGGCAGGCGGCTCGAGCGCGTGCGGCCAGCCGGTGCAGCTCGGCGGGGACCGGCCCGGACGCGATCACGGGGTAGCCCCAGTCGTCGCGGGCGATCAGCTCTGGCAGCAGCTCCGCGCACACGCCGTTGCCGTCGCACCGCCGCCAGTCGACGACCAACGACACGGGCCCGGTCAGCGCCACGGGTCCGCACCCCCCACCGGGCTCCACGCGGGCAGGGGGAGCAGGCCGTGCGGCGGGGCGTCCGGACAACGGCCGCCCCCGGCGTGCCGGGCGACCTCGTCCGGAAGCTCGCGCAGCAGCGACCGGACCAGCCGGCTGACCCCGTCCGGGTGGTGGCAGGCGCCCCGGCCCTCGACCATGGCGGCCCAGCGGTCCATCCGGACCGCCGCTTCGGCCGCCCCCGCCCCGCTGCCGGCCAGCGCCCGCGCCGCCGCAGCCAGGGCCGGCAGGCCGTTCAGGCACGGGCCGCACTGGGCGGCGCCCTCCGCGGCCAACCACGTCGTCAGCCGCGCCGTCTCGGCGGCGACGCACGCGGTCGCGGGCAGCACCGCCAGCAGCCCGGCCCCTGGCACCGCGCCGTACGCCGCCAGCCCGGCCCGCGAGAAGCGGGCGTCGGCCCGGTCGGGGTGCAGCCAGGCCCCGGCGTACCCCCCGACGAGGAAGGCGGCCGGGCGCCCGCCCACCGCTCCGCCGGCCGCCCCGACCAGCAGATCGAGCGGGGAACCGGTCACCGCCTCGACCACGCCCGGGACCGCGACGGCGCCGGTAACGGTCACCAGCACCGTGCCCGGCTCGTCGGCGGTCCCGACGGAACGGAACCACGACGGCCCGTGCCGCAGGACGAGCGCGAGGTGCGCGAGGGTCTCGGCGTTCGACACCAGCGTCGGCCGACGGTCCACCCCGCGGTCGGCAGCGTGCGGGGGCGCCGTCGTGGGCTTGGCCGGACCGCCGGACAGGTAGCGCACCACCGCGGACGCCTCACCGGAGACGAACCTCGCCGGTCCCTGCTCGATCCGGGTGCGCGGACCGGGCAGGCCGGCGGCCGCCCGCTCGTCCAGGGCGGCCTGCAGCGCCGCGACAGCCGTCGACTGGCCGCGGTGCAGCCACAGCACCGCCTCGCGGGCGCCGACGGCGAGCGCGGCCGCGGCCAGACCGTCCAGCACCAGGTGCGGTGTCCGCTCGACGAGCACCGAGTCCTTGCGCACGGCCGGCTCGCTGTCGCTGGTGTTCACCACCACCAGCGGGCGCCGCATCGTCGAGCGAGCCGCCCGGACGTCCCCCAGCTTGGCCGCCAGCGGGTACCGCGCGCCCCCGCGCCCCAGCAGCCCGGACGCCTCCGCGGCCGCCAGCACGGCCGGCCCGGTCCAGGCCCCGGGCGGGACCGGGCCGTGCACGGCCAGGTGCTGGCCGACGGTGAGCGCCCGCCCGTCCGGTCGCAGGCCCCGCAGCAGCCGGGCCGCGTCGGACGGACGCTCGTCGAGAGCGGCAGGAGGAGCCGGGGACGCCGGACGGGCCGTGCCGACAGCGACGTGTCCGGGCACCGTCTCGGCGGTTCACCGGGCGGCCGACGGTGACGCGGCCGCCGCAGGGACCGGGGCTGCCGACGGCGCCGGGGTGCCCGCACGCTTGGCCCAGCCGGGGGCCAGCGGGCCCGACCAGGCCCAGAGCGCGGTCGCCAGCAGCGCGGCCGGCACGGCGACCAGCGTGGCCAGGCGCAGCCGGCGGCTGGGGCCCGGCCGGCGGACCAGCCGCCACCCGACCGCGGCCACCACCGCGGCGGTGCACGCGGCCGTGAGGGCGAGGACAGGACCCGACCGCGCGTCCGTCCCGGTGCCGAGCGTGTGCAGGACGACCAGCGGCCACAGCGCGTACGCGCACAGATGCACCGCGCGCCAGGCCCGCGGCGGCATCCGGTGCCGCAGGACGCTGGTCAGCGCGACCAGCAGCAGCAGGTCGCAGGCCAGCGTGCCGAGCCCCAGCCAGAGCGGGCGGTACGTGGTCACGAACGGGACGAACGCGTCCAGCCAGGTGATCGTCACGAAGCTGTCGGCCACCGAGGCCACGATGTGGCCGGCGAGCAGCACCAGCGAGAGCGCGCTGAGCCGGCGGTGCAGGTCGGTGCGGACGAAGCCGGGCACGCGCCCGCCGGACCGACCGGCGGACGTGAGCACGCCGAGCACGGTCGTCGCGGTGAGCAGGACGAGCAGGACGAGCCCGAACGCTCGGGTCAGGTACCACGTGAGCTTCGGGTCGCTCCAGACGGAGGTCAGGGCTGCCGCGGTCGCGGCGGTCGTCACGACGGCCACCCGCCGATCGTCTCGACGGTGCCGTCGGCGGCGACCAGCCGGGCCGGCAGCCCGGTGGAGGCCAGCCAGGCGAGCCCTCGGGTGCCCTTCACGACCGTGGCCGTGGAGGCGATGTTGGCGTCCAGGCAGGTGGCCGCGGCCACCGTGACGGTGCGCCAGATCTCGCGCACCGGCAGGCCGGTCACCGGGTCGAGCAGGTGGTGCATCGGACGACCGGACCGGACCCAGCGGCGAGCCCGGGTCGTCGACGTCGCGAGCCCGCCGTCGTGCAGGTCGACCAGCGGGCCGTCGGTCTCCTCCGGGCGCTCCACCACGAGGATCAGCCACGGCTCGCCCTCGCGCGTGCCGGCCACGGCGATGTCGCCGCAGAGGCTGACCAGCACCGGCATCCCGACCGCGTCGTGGGCCCGAGCAGCGGCCCGGTCGGCCGCGAACGCCTTGGCGGTGGCGCCGAGGTCGAGCAGCACGCCGTCCGGGACCTGCACGGTCGAGTGCTCCTCGTCGAGGACGACGTCCCGCCACTCGGCCTGTCGCCGGAGGGTGGCGACCGGGTCCGGTCGCCCGCGGTCGTCGCCCCCGACACCGTCGGCCGGCTCGGGCCCGCCGGAGTCCGCCGCCGCGGAGGTCGTCGATGTCCCGGTCGTAGCCGGCTGCCACCAGCGCGTTGCCGAGCGTCGGGTCCACGGCGCCGTCGGTCAGCCGGGCCGCCCGCAGCGCCGCGGCGACCGCGGAGGCCAGCACCTCGGAGACCTGGACGGGAGCACCGGCGGCGTGCGCGAGCCGGGACACCTCCGAGTCGGCGCGGAACCGGCTGCACGCCGCGTCCACCTCGGCCACCACCACGTCCACCTCGGTCCGGGCGGCAGCCAGCGCGGCCTCGCCGAGCACGGCGTCGGGCCCGGCCCGCACGACCAGCCGGGCGGTCCCTCCCCACAGCGGCCAGTCCGTGGCGACCTCGGCGTCACCGGGCCCGGACGACATCAGGAACCGCCGGACGACGCCGTGGGGTGGGGGTGCTGGGTGGGGGTGGGGATGGACGGCGGCGGACTGTCCGGCGGGGGCGCGCTGCTGGGCGCGGCGGTGGCCGCAGAGCTGCGGGTCGCAGCGGCCGGTCTCGACGTCTTGGTGGCCGCCGGCCTGGTCACCCGGTGCGAGGGCGAGCCGCCGGCCGGGCTGGCGTGCGACGCACCGTTCGTGGTGGCGCCGGCCGTACCGGCCGGGCCGGAGCTCGGTCGCGTCGACGGACGTGTCGGTGCGCTGGGCGAGGTCGTCGGGGCGCCCGACCCGTCGCCGGTGGCCGAGCCGCTCGACGGCGGCGAGCTCGTGCCCGCAGCCGCGGCCGCCGGACCGGACAGCGGCCCGGCCAGCGCCACGGTCACCACGCCCGTCGCCGCGACAGCGAGCGCCGCCGTCCCGGCCGTGGCGGCGTCGACCAGCCGTACGCCTCGGTCTCGCCGGCGGCCCGCGCCGGAGCGCAGGGACCGACCCGTCGGTTCGCCCATGTGCTACCTATCGGCCCCGCCCACCCGCAGTTCAAGCCGCCCACCCCCTCGATTTCCCCGTCGACCGTGAGCGGCACACCTGCGACACGCAACACGCGCTCGGCGGTGGCGGGCTCACCGCAGCGCCGGTCCGTGCCGAGATATAGGTTCAGGGCAGGCGCAAGCCGGACGGAGGCACCATGAGCACCAGGGACACCGGCGGCCAGGACCGCACGACCCGCCGCACCGACGAGCCCGACGAGCCGCCGGAGGACGCTCCGGCCCCGGACGCGGCTGCTGCACGCAAGGCCGCCCTCGACGAGGACGTCGACGCGATGCTCGACGAGATCGACGAGGTGCTCGAGACCAACGCCGAGGAGTTCGTCCGCGGGTTCGTGCAGAAGGGCGGCGAGTAGCCGGTGCCGGATCGAGCAGGCGTGTCGAACGGAGGGCTGCCCGCGGCCTTCCTCACCGCTGGCCCCCCGTCGTTCGCCGAGTTCCTGCGCGGCCACGCGCCCGAGCTGCTGCCGGGCAGCCAGCCGCTGCCCGTCGGGCGCCTCGACGCACCGCACGGGACCACGATCGTGGCGACCACCTACGACGGTGGCGTGATCATGGCCGGCGACCGCCGCGCGACGATGGGCAACGTCATCGCGCAGCGCGACATCGAGAAGGTCTTCCCGGCCGACGAGTACTCCTGCGTCGGCATCGCCGGCGCTGCCGGGCTCGCGGTCGAGGTCGTGCGGCTCTTCCAGGTCGAGCTCGAGCACTACGAGAAGATCGAGGGCCTGTCGCTGTCGCTGGACGGCAAGGCCAACCGGCTCGCGACGCTCATCCGCGGCAACCTCGCCATGGCCATGCAAGGGCTCGCGGTGGTGCCGCTGTTCGCCGGGTACGACCTGGAGACCGGCAGCGGGCGGATCTTCTCCTACGACGTCACCGGCGGCCGCTACGAGGAGCACTCGTTCCACTCGGTCGGGTCGGGCTCGATGTTCGCCCGCGGGTCGCTCAAGAAGCTGTACGGGCCGGACCTGAGCGAGTCAGACGCCGTCGCCGTCTGCGTCGAGGCGCTGTACGACGCAGCCGACGACGACTCGGCGACCGGCGGCCCGGACCTCGCCCGCAAGATCTTCCCCGTCGTCGCGGTCGTGTCCGCAGACGGCTACCGCCGCGTGCCGGAGGTCGAGATAGGCGCGGTCGTGCAGACCGTGGTGCAGGCCCGGCTCGACCGGCCGGACGGCCCCACCGGCCTGCGCAGCAGCTAGCCCCACCCGCCGGCCACCATCGTCCTGGTGGCCCCACCGAACCGAGGACCTTCCGGTGTCGATGCCCTTCTACGTCTCGCCCGAGCAGATCATCAAGGACAAGGCGGACTACGCCCGCAAGGGCATCGCGCGCGGGCGCAGCGTCGTCGTCGTCCAGTACACCGACGGGATCGCGTTCGTCGCGGAGAACCCGTCCCGGGCGCTGCACAAGGTGAGCGAGATCTACGACCGGATCGCCTTCGCGGCCGTGGGGAAGTACAACGAGTTCGAGAACCTGCGCGTCGCCGGCGTCCGGCTCGCCGACATGCGCGGCTACTCCTACGACCGCCGCGACGTGACAGGCCGCGGGCTGGCCAACGCCTACGCCCAGACCCTGGGCACCATCTTCACCGAGACCAGCAAGCCCTACGAGGTCGAGATCGTGGTCGCCGAGGTCGGCGAGAGCGCCGACGACGACCAGATGTACCGGCTGACCTTCGACGGGTCGGTGGCCGACGAGCACGGGTTCGTCGCGATGGGCGGGCAGTCGGATGCGATCGCGGCCGAGCTCGAGGAGCGGTACTCCGACGGCATCGGCCTGGCCGAGGCGGTGGCGCTGGCCGTCCGGGTGCTGGGTGAGAAGGGTGCCAGCGAGCCGCGCGACCTGGACGCCGGCCAGCTCGAGGCCGCGGTGCTCGACCGGAGCCGGCAGGGGAGCCGCAAGTTCCGCCGGCTGGTCGGCGAACGGCTGACCGCGCTGCTGGCCGAAGGCGGGCTGGAGCTCCCGGAGGAGCCGGCGCACCGCCCGCCGCCGAGCGCGGGCAGCGGCGACGCCACCGGCTGAGCCCTTGCCAGGCCGTGTCAGGCGTCGCTTGGCCAGCCCCAGCCGGACCGCCGTCGCGTGGTCGACGACCCCGGTCTGCGGCAGCCGCCAGCGCTTCTGGTACGCCTTCACCGCCGCCGTCGTCCTCGTCCCGTAGAACCCGGTCGCCGGACGCACGCCGAGCTTGGTCTGGACCAGCACGACCCTGGTGCCGGTGTCCCCGGGCTTGGCGTAGGGCGGGAGCACCTTGGCCGGCGGCGGCGGGGTCGGGTTCGGGCCCACCCCCAGCCGGTAGGCGGTCCAGCCGTCCACCACCCCGGTCTGCCGCAGTCCCAGCCGCCGCTGGTACGCCTGCACCGCGGCCAGCGTCCTGGTCCCGAAGATCCCGTTCACCGGCCGCATGCCGAGCTTGGTCTGCACGACCCGCACGTGCACCCCCCGGTCGCCGAGCTTGGCGTACGGCGCGACGACCTTGGCCGGCGGCGGCGGGGTCGGGTTCGGGCCCACCCCCAGCCGGTAGGCGGTCCAGCCGTCCACCACCCCGGTCTGCCGCAGTCCCAGCCGCCGCTGGTACGCCTGCACCGCGGCCAGCGTCCTGGTCCCGAAGATCCCCGTGACCGGCCGCACCGCCAGCTTGGTCTGCACGCACCCGCACGTGCGCGCCCCGGTCGCCGAGCTTGGCGTACGGCGCGACGACCTTGGCCGGCGGCGGCGGGGTCGGGTTCGGGCCCACCCCCAGCCGGTAGGCGGTCCAGCCGTCCACCACCCCGGTCTGCCGCAGTCCCAGCCGCCGCTGGTACGCCTGCACCGCGGCCAACGTCCGGTCGCCGAAGAAGCCGCTGAGCGGCCGTACGCCCAGCTTCATCTGGACGATGCGCACGTGCGGTCCACTGTCCCCGACCTTGGCGTACGTCACCAGGAGCGGCGCCACGACCGGGGCGGTCACCGAGGGGCACGAACGCGGGTTCGGCGCGCGGTACACCGGCGCGAGGGCGCCCGGCGCGGGCTGGCAGGGGCCGTAGTCGACGGCGGAGACCGTTCCGGTCCACCAGGACGTGTGCTTCTCGGCGCCGGCCCAGGAGAACGAGAAGTGGATGTGGTCGGTGTGCTCGTTCGCCCCGGTGTACCGGCGCCAGCCGTCGCCGGGCCGGTAGGCGCCCCAGATCTGGCCGTCCCAGATGATGTACATGATCCCGAACCGCCGGGCGTTCCAGGCGGGCTCGCCGTGCGGGCCGGGGGACAGCAGCCACACCAGCACCGAGTTGGCCACCGCCAGATCGGCCGAGTCGTGGACGTCGAGCATCCAGTCCCAGGCGCGGCCCTCCTTGTGCTCGGAGACGCCCCCGTCAGAGCAGGCGCGGACGATGCCGCCGTCCGACCCCCGCCTGTACGTCGCGAGCATGAGCGCCCGGAAAGCGATCACCCCGGGCTTGGCGACCGGGTCGCAGGACACCTGGGGGAGGTAGGGGGACAGCGCCTCGGCCGTCGGCGGCAGCTTGACCGTCGCCTGCGGCACCGCCAGCGGCTTCGAGGAGGCCGTGGCGAGCGGCGACAGTGCGACGGCGGCGGTCGCAGCGGCCACCAGCAAGAGCCCAGCGGCACGTCCTGGCCGCGGCCGGCCCTGCGCGGGGCCGGGCTGTCCGGGAACGGGGAGGGCGACCTTGCGGTGCCTGCCCCGCAGCGGAATCCGGCCCACGAGTCGCGTCCTCTCCTCGGTCCCGTTCACCCGGACGGCCCATCGGCCACGCTCGGCCCGGCCTTCGACACACTGGTCCCATCGACCCCTCCTGGCAACCCCTTGACCACGAATGTCAACGCGCCACGCCGAGAAGAGATGCGAAATTTGTCCGGACTCCAGACGTCACGAATCTCCCGACGTGCGGGAACCGTGCCGCCCGCCCGCGCGGACTTAGGCTCTCGACATGGACCGGCGCATCTTCGGCATCGAGACCGAGTACGGCGTCACCTGCACGTTCCGCGGCCAGCGCCGGCTCTCTCCGGACGAGGTGGCCCGCTACCTGTTCCGCCGCGTCGTCTCCTGGGGTCGCAGCAGCAACGTCTTCCTGCGCAACGGCGCCCGCCTCTACCTGGACGTGGGCAGCCACCCGGAGTACGCCACCCCCGAGTGCGACGACCTGCGCGACCTCGTCGCCCACGACAAGGCGGGCGAGCGGATCCTCGAGGGCCTCCTGGTCGACGCCGAGCGACGCCTGCACGAGGAGGGGATCCCCGGCGACGTCTACCTGTTCAAGAACAACACCGACTCGGCCGGCAACTCCTACGGCTGCCACGAGAACTTCCTGGTCACCAGGGCCGGGGACTTCGGCCGGCTCGCCGACGTCCTGATCCCGTTCCTGGTCAGCCGCCAGCTCATCTGCGGTGCCGGCAAGGTCCTGCAGACGCCGCGGGGGGCGGTCTTCTGCCTCAGCCAACGGGCCGAGCACATCTGGGAGGGCGTCTCCAGCGCGACCACCCGCAGCCGTCCGATCATCAACACCCGGGACGAGCCGCACGCTGACGCCGAGCGCTACCGCCGCCTGCACGTGATCGTCGGCGACTCGAACATGGCCGAGCCCACGACGCTGCTCAAGGTCGGCGCGACCGACCTCGTGCTGCGCATGGTCGAGGCCGGGGTGGTGCTGCGGGACCTGAGCCTGGAGAACCCGATCCGCGCCATCCGCGAGATCAGCCATGACGTCACGGGGCGCCGGACCGTGCGGCTGGCCAACGGCCGCGAGATCAGCGCCCTGGACATCCAGGGGGAGTACTACGCCAAGGCCTGCGACTTCGCGACCCGCCGCGAGCTCGACGAGCCCGGCTCGGTGGTCGCCCAGGTCCTCGACCTGTGGGGCCGGACGCTCAAGGCGGTCGAGAGCGGTGACCACGCCGGGGTGGACCGCGAGATCGACTGGATGGTCAAGCACGCGATGATCGAGCGGTACCGGGACAAGCACTCACTGCCCCTGTCGGCGCCGCGGGTGGCCCAGCTCGACCTGGCGTACCACGACGTGAACCGCCGCCGCGGGCTGTACTACCTGCTGGAGCGACGCGGACAGGTGGAGCGGGTGGTGCGCGACCTGACCGTGTTCGCCGCCAAGTCGGTACCGCCGCAGAACACCCGGGCCCGACTGCGCGGGGAGTTCATCCGGCATGCGCAGGACAAGCGCCGCGACTTCACCGTCGACTGGGTGCACCTCAAGCTCAACGACCAGGCCCAGCGCACCGTCTTGTGCAAGGACCCGTTCCGCTCGGTCGACGAGCGGGTCGACAAGCTCATCCAGTCGATGTGAGCCGACCGGCCTGAGAACGCCGTACGAGTTCGCTGTGAGAGTGCTGCCGACGGTCGGTCGGGGCGCCGGGCTGGCTTACCCTGGTCGAACCGTCGCGCTCCGACGGACCCACCCCCTTCGAGAGGCCGTCCTCCCGTGCGCCGCATGCTGCTCGTCGTCCCGCTCGCCCTGGTGGCGGCCCTGGTCGCGGGCTGCGGCGCCTCCTCGTCCGGGGGCACGTCCAGCGCCGCACCGACCGCGGCCGGCCCTGGGCTGCCCGCCGTCGCCGGCGGGTTCGGCACCAAGCCGACGGTCACCATCCCCAAGACCGCCGCGCCGACGACGCTGAAGACCGCCGTGCTGCACGTGGGGACCGGGCCGAAGATCACCAAGGGCCAGCTGGTGGCGATCGACTACCTCGGCGAGATCTGGACCTCCAAGAAGGTCTTCGACACCTCGTTCGACAAGGCCAGGACCCCGGCAGCCTTCCCGATCGGGTCGGGCCAGGTCATCGACGGGTTCGACCAGGGACTGGTGGGCCAGACGGTCGGCAGCCGGGTCCTGCTGGTGATCCCGCCCGCCCTCGCCTACGGGTCCCAGGGCAACTCCCAGGCGGGTATCGCGGGCACCGACACGCTGGTGTTCGTGGTGGACGTGCTGGGCAGCCACGACGGCGACGCGAGCGCCAAAGGCACCCCGGCCGCGCCGCTGGGCGCCGACCTGCCCACCGTCGGCACCGCGGTGGGCAAGCCCACGGTCACGGTCCCCAAGGGCACCCCGCCGACCACCCTCGTCTCCAAGACCGTGGTCTCCGGCACGGGCGACACGGTCCGCTCGGGCGACCTGCTGGTCGTGCAGTACGTCGGCGTGAAGTGGGCCGACGGGAAGACGTTCGACTCGTCCTGGAAGCGTGGGGTCCCGGCCGGTTTCGGGATCGGCGTCGGCCAGGTGATCAAGGGCTGGGACGACGGCCTGGTCGGGCACAAGGTCGGTGACCGTGTCCTGCTCGTCGTACCGCCGTCGGAGGGCTACGGTGCCCAGGGTCAGTCCCAGGCGGGGATCTCGGGGACCGACACCCTGGTGTTCGCCGTCGACATCGTCGGCACGTACCACTGACCCTGCGGAGGAGCGCGCGTTGAGCGAGAAGCCCGAGATCGACTTCCCCGGCGGGGAGCCACCCTCCGAGCTGCAGGTGTCGGACGTGACGCTCGGCGACGGCGCCGAGGCGGCTCCCGGCGACCAGGTCCTGGTGCACTACGTCGGCGTCGACTTCGAGACGGGCGAGGAGTTCGACTCGTCGTGGAACCGGGGCGAGCCGATCAGGTTCCCGCTGCGCGGCCTGATCCAGGGCTGGCAGGACGGCATCCCGGGGATGAAGGTGGGCGGCCGACGGCAGCTCGTCTGCCCGCCCGAGCTGGCGTACGGAGCGGCCGGCGGCGGGCACCGGTTGTCCGGCCGGACCCTGGTGTTCGTCATCGACCTGCTCGACGTGGGCTGACCTGCGAACCGCGGCGCCATGGCCGACTCGAAGACCGAACGTCTCCTGCAGGTCGTCCTCTGCCTGACGCAGGGCCGCCGGTACGTCACGAAGGACCAGCTCCGGCTGGCTATCCCCGACTACGCCGCCTGCCCGACGACGGACGCCTTCGAGCGCATGTTCGAGCGGGACAAGAACGAGCTCCGGGAGCTGGGCGTGCCGCTGGAGACCGGCGCACCCGGGGTGGTGGACGACGACCCCGGCTACCGCATCGACAGGGACGCGTACGCCCTGCCGCCGCTGCGCCTGACCAGGGACGAGATGACCGCCCTGGCGCTGGCCGCGCGCGTCTGGCGCGAGCCCGGGCCGGCCAACGCCGCGGCGCGGGCGCTGCTCAAGCTGCAGGCCGACGGCGGCGCGACCGTCGGACCGGCCGAGCTGCCGGCGATCGAGCCGCGGCTGTCCGGTGGCGAGTCGGCCTTCGAGCCGCTGACGACGGCGCTCAGCGCGCGCCGCGAAGTCCGGTTCAACTACCAGGGCGCGCGCGACGCCGAGCCGCGCGAGCGCCGGCTGCAGCCCTGGGGGGTGGTCTCGCGCCGGGGGCGGTGGTACGTGGTGGGCCATGACCTGGACCGCGCCGACATCCGCGTGTTCCGCCTGTCGAGGATCGCCGGCGAGGTCGCCGCGTCGGGCCCCGCCGACTCCTACGAGGTGCCCCCCGACGTCGACCTGAGGGCGCAGGTGGACACGTTCGACGCGGCCCGGCCGACCCGGGAGGCGACCCTGCGGGTTCGGCACGGTGCCGGCCACGGCCTGCGCCGTCGGGCCTCGCGGACCGCGCCCGACGCCACAGAAGGCTTCGACTCGCTGACCGTCCCGTACGGGGACAGCTGGGCGCTCGCCGAGGAGATCGCCTCGTACGGAGCAGCGGTCGTCGTGCTCGACCCCGAGGACCTGCGCGACGCGGTGGTCAAGCGCCTCGACGCCGTCCTGGCCGGCGGCCGCTGATGGCCACCGCCAGCGACCAGCTCGCCCGGCTGCTCAGCCTGGTGCCGTGGCTGCAGGCCCATCCGGGGGTACCCAAGACGGAGGCGGCGGCGGCGTTCTCGATCAGCGTCGAGCAGCTGGAGCGGGACCTGCAGCTCGCCTTCACCTGCGAGCTGCCCGGGCGGCCCGAGGTGTTCATCGACATCGACTACCTCGACTCGGACCGCATCTCGGTGATCGACGCCTCGAGCATCGACCGGCCGCTGCGCCTGCGCGCGGACGAGGCGATCGCCCTGCTGGTGGGCCTGCGTTCGCTGGCGGCGGTGCCCGGGCTGGCCGACCGCGCCGCGCTGGACAGCGCGCTGGCCAAGATCGAGGACGCCGCCGGCCGGATCGGGGTCGGGCTCGGGACCGGTCCCGGCGACGCACCCCCGGCCACGCCGGCGGCCGCTGGCGACCCGACCGCCTCGATCCGGGACGCGCTCGCGACCGGCCGCCGGGTCCACCTGGGGTACTGGGTGCCCAGCCGCGACGAGATCACCGAGCGGGACGTCGACCCCTACCGGGTGGTCACCGTCGACGACGCGGCGTACCTCGAGGGGTACTGCCACGCGTCCGAGGCGGTCCGGACGTTCCGGCTGGACCGGGTCACCCACGCCGAGGCGCTGGACGTGCCGGCGACGCCGCCGGACGGCAGGGCCGCGGACGGTCGGTCCGACCGGGTCCGGGAGACGCCGGCGATGTTCCACCCCTCCGACGAGGACACCGTGGTGGTCCTGGACCTGGGCCCGGAAGCCCGCTGGGTCCCGGAGTACTACGCCTGCGAGTGGGTCCGGACGGCGGCTGACGGCTCCCTCCGGGTCGCCCTACGCACGGCCGACCCGAGGCTCGTGGTGCGCCTGGTGCTCCGCCTGGGCGGGGCCGCGGTCGTGGTCGAGCCGGTTGAGGTCGCACAGGCCGTCCGGCGAGCAGCAGATGAAGCATTGGCCGCGTACGGCGTGTCGCCGTCCACTGACAGGGGGTGAAGGTTCAAGGTCTGAGCATGAGGTGCCGAATTCCACTGCGTGACACCCGGGATGGGTCCCGGGGGGAGGGCGGGAGGACGACGGCGATGACCACCATCCGAGCGACGTGCCCCACGTGCGGCGATGTCGAGCTGAAGCCGGCTGAGCTGCGACTGAGCGTGTGCACGCGCCCCGAGTGGTCGACGTACGCGTTCACCTGCCCGGCCTGCACCGACGAGGTCAAGAAGCCGGCCGACGAGGAAGTCGTCGCCCTGCTGATCTCCGGCGGCGTCGTCGCCCGTCCGTGGCACATCCCGGCCGAGGCGCTCGAGGCGCACGACGGTCCGCGGCTGAGCTACGACGACCTGCTCGACTTCGCTCTCTGGCTGGACGCCAACGACGCCCTCGCGGGCACGGTCCAGCCGGCCCAGCGCGCCTGACCGCGCGACCTTTCCCGACGATCCGGCTCCGGCCGCCGCGGTTCCGCACGGAGCCGTCGGCAGCACGTACTATGAGCCGACGTCCCGAGAAAGGCTCCTGGCATGGGCAAGTTGTTCGACAACCCGACCATCCTGGTCATCCTGATCGTGGCCGTCATCGTCATCTTCGGCTCCAAGCGGCTCCCTGACGCCGCCCGCGGCGTCGGGCGCTCGCTGCGCATCCTCAAGGCCGAGACCAAGGGCCTCATGACCGACGAGGAGGGCAACACCACCCAGCCGGTCCAGCCGGCCCCGACCGTGCAGCAGGTCCCGGTGGCCCCGGCCCCGCAGAACATCCAGGCGCCGGCACCCGCGCCGGCCCCCGTGGCCCAGCAGCCGGTGGCCCAGCCCGTGCAGCAGCCCGTCGCCCCACCGCAGACCGAGCAGCCGGTCCCGCCGCCCCCGGCGCCGGCGCCCGAGCAGCCGCAGGGCTGAGCAGAGCCGGCAGAGCCCGAGCAGAACCGGGTGAGCGAGGGCAAGGGGCGCGGTCGCTTCCGGCGCAAGGGGGCCGCCGACCCCGAAGGCCGCATGACGCTCGTCGAGCATCTGCGCGAGCTCCGCAACCGGCTGTTCTGGTCGTTCGTCGCGATCGCCATCGGCGGGATCGTCGGCTGGGTCTTCTACACGCAGATCTTCAACTTCCTGACCAAACCGCTGGTCGA
Source organism: uncultured Actinomycetota bacterium (assembly GCA_963771835.1). Taxonomy (GTDB): domain Bacteria; phylum Actinomycetota; class Actinomycetes; order Prado026; family Prado026; genus CAVQCJ01. The sequence continues at coordinate 387,488 of CAVYVA010000001.1, read as the reverse complement.
CGCGTCCAACCAGCTCAAGGCCGAGGGGCACCACGAGGCGATCCTCGCGATCACGGGTGTAGCTGACGCGTTCAACCTCAAGCTGCAGGTCTCGCTCGCGGTCGGCGTCATCCTCACGTCGCCGATCTGGATCTACCAGATGCTCCGGTTCGTCACGCCCGGCCTGCACAAGAACGAGCGGCGCTGGGCGGCGGGCTTCGGGGCGGCGGCGGTCCCGCTCTTCCTGGCCGGTGTCGCGGTCGCGTACATCGCCCTGCCGCACCTGCTCGGCGCCTTCCTCGGGTTCACCCCGACGGACGCCCAGAACATCATCAACATCGACACCTACGTCGGCTTCCTGCTCCAGATCGCGATCTCGTTCGGGATCGGTTTCCTGGCGCCGGTCGTGGTGGTCGCGCTCAACTTCATCGGCGTCCTGTCCGCGCGGCGGTTCGCCTCGTGGTGGCGCTGGGTGCTGTTCTTCGTGCTCGTGTTCGCAGCGGTGGCGACGCCGACCACGGACCCGTTCAACCTGTTCATCTTCGCGGCGCCGCTGCTGCTGCTGATGGTGGGCGCGTTCGTCATCTGCTGGGCCAACGACCGGCGCCGGGCCGCCCGAGCCGACCGCACGGACTTCCACGACCTGTCCGACGACGAGGCCAGCCCGTTGGATCCCGACGAGTTCGGCGTCTGACCGGGCGGCTGCCACTAGCGTCACGGTCCGTGACACGTCGGATCGCGGTCCTGGTCAACCCGACCTCGGGCAGGGGCCGGGGAGCGCGCGAGGGGGCGGCCGCGGCGGCCCGGCTGCGCGAGCACGGCCTGGTGGTCGACGAGATGGCCGGCACCGACGCGGACGCGGCCCGTGACCTTGCGCACGCCGCGGTCCGGGACGGCTACGACGCCCTGGTCGCCGCCGGGGGTGACGGGATGCTGCACGTGGTGCTGCAGGCCGTCGCCGGGACCGGGACGCCGCTGGGACTGGTCCCCGCCGGCAGCGGCAACGACTTCGCCCGGCTGCTCGGCATCGCGCCGCACGACCCGGTCGCCGCCGCCGACATCGTGGCCGCCGGTCACGTCCGTACCGTCGACGCCGGCCGGGTCGACGGCACCTGGTTCGCCGGGGTGCTGTCCAGCGGCTTCGACTCCAACGTCAACGAGCGGGCCAACGCGATGCGCTGGCCACGGGGGCGCAGCCGCTACAACATCGCGATCCTGGCCGAGCTGAGGGTGTTCAGGGCGGTGCCGTTCACCCTGGTCCTGGACGGCGCCGAGCGGAGCAGCGAGGCGATGCTGGTCGCGGTCGGCAACGGTTCCTCGTACGGCGGCGGGATGCAGGTCTGTCCGGGTGCGCTGGTCGACGACGGCCTGCTCGAGGTCACGGTGCTGGGCCGGGTGAGCAAGGTCGAGTTCCTGCGCGTGTTCCCGCGGGTCTACAAAGGCACGCACGTGGACCACCCGGCCGTGTCGGTGCACCGGGCCCGCGCGGTGACGCTCCGGGCGCCGGACGTGGTGGCGTACGCCGACGGTGAGCGCGTCCGTCCGCTCCCGGTCCAGATCTGGTGCGTCCCCGGGTCGCTGCGGGTGCTGGTACCGGCCGGCTGACCGCGGGCACGACATACGCTGGGCGCATGCCCTCTCCCGCCGAGCGGTTCACCGCCGCCCGCGCCCGGCAGGCTGCCGCGGGGACGGAGCTGAGCCGGTTCCGGACCGGCTACCCGTTCGGCCTGGACGAGTTCCAGGTCCTGGCCTGCGAGGCCCTGGAGGCCGGGCAGGGCGTGCTGGTCGCCGCGCCGACGGGGGCCGGCAAGACGGTGGTGGGCGAGTTCGCGGTGCACCTGGCGCTCGCCGAGGGACGCAAGTGCTTCTACACCACGCCGATCAAGGCGCTGTCGAACCAGAAGTACGCCGACCTCGTCGCCCGGCACGGCTCGGACCGGGTCGGCCTGCTGACCGGTGACAACTCGGTCAACGGCGACGCGGATGTGGTCGTGATGACCACCGAGGTGCTGCGCAACATGCTGTACGCGGGCTCGGGCGCCCTGGCGGGCCTGGCCTACGTGGTGATGGACGAGGTGCACTACCTGTCCGACCGGTTCCGCGGTGCCGTGTGGGAGGAGGTGATCATCCACCTGCCCGAGTCGGTGCGCCTGGTCTCGCTGTCGGCGACCGTGAGCAACGCCGAGGAGTTCGGGGACTGGCTGGTCACCGTGCGCGGCGAGACCGCGATCGTGGTCGAGGAGCACCGGCCGGTGCCGTTGTGGCAGCACGTGATGGTCGGCTCACGCCTCCTCGACCTCTGGGTGGAGGACGACCGGTCCGCCGGCGCGCGTCCCGGGCGGCCGGGGGACGGCCGGGCCGTCAACCCCGAGCTGCTGCGGGTGGCCAGGGACGAAGAGCGGTTCGGCCGGCTCGGCGACCGTCGTCCGGCCAGGGGACACCGGCGGCCGCCGCCGCGCGGCGCCCAGACGCCGTCCCGGGTCGACGTCGTGGAGCGGCTGGACCGGGCCGGGCTGCTGCCGGCCATCGTGTTCGTGTTCAGCCGGGCCGGCTGCGACGCTGCGGTCGAGCAGTGCCTGCGCTCGGGGCTGCGGCTCACCGGGCAGCCGGAGCGGCAGGAGATCCGCGAGTACGTCGAGGAGCGGTGCGCCGACCTGCCCGACCAGGACCTGGGCGTCCTGGGCTACCACGAGTGGCTGGACGGTCTGACCCGCGGCATCGCCGCGCACCACGCCGGCATGCTGCCGACGTTCAAGGAAGTGGTCGAGGAGCTCTTCCAGCGCGGCCTGGTGAAGGTGGTCTTCGCCACCGAGACGCTGGCGCTGGGGATCAACATGCCGGCCCGCTCCGTCGTGCTGGAGCGGTTGACGAAGTGGAACGGTGAGACGCACGCCGAGGTGACCCCGGGGGAGTACACCCAGCTGACCGGCCGAGCGGGGCGGCGCGGCATCGACGTCGAGGGTCATGCGGTCGTGCTCTGGCAGGCCGGCCTCGACCCGCGGGCGGTCGGCGGCCTGGCGTCCACCCGCACGTACCCGCTGCGGTCCTCGTTCCGGCCCTCGTACAACATGGCCGTCAACCTCGTCGGGTCGGTCGGTCGGCACACGGCCCGCGAGATCCTCGAGTCCTCGTTCGCCCAGTACCAGGCCGACCGGGCCGTGGTCGGGCTGGCCCGCCAGGTTCGGCGCAACGAGGAGGCCCTCGTCGGCTACGGCGAGGCGATGACCTGTCATCTGGGCGACTTCGCCGAGTACTCCGGGCTGCGCCGCACGCTCTCGGACCGCGAGGCCGAGCTGTCCCGGCAGGGGGCCGCCCAGCGGAAGGCGGCCGCCGCGGCGTCGCTCGAGTCGCTGCGCATCGGCGACGTCATCCGGGTGCCCGCCGGCAGGCGCAGCGGCCTGGCGGTCGTGCTCGACCCCGGGCTGGGCAACGGGGAGGACGGCGGTCCGCGGCCGGTGGTGCTCACCGCCGAGCGCCAGGTGGCCCGGCTCTCGCTCGTCGACTTCCCGTCCCCGGTCGAGCCGATCGAGCGGATGCGGGTGCCCAAGGCGTTCAACCCGCGCTCGCCCCAGTCCCGCCGGGACCTCGCCGCCACCCTGCGCTCGAAGGTCCCCGACAGCGGGAACGGACCGGCCGGGCGGCGGCGGGAGCGAGCGGCGGCCGCCGACGACCAGACCGTCAGCGAGCTGCGGGCCGCGATCCGGCGACACCCCTGCCACGGCTGCGACGACCGGGAGAGCCACGCGCGCTGGGCCGAGCGGTACCACCGGCTGGCCAAGGAGACGGCCCAGCTGGAGCAGCGGGTCGAGTCGCGGACGAACACGATCGCCCGCACGTTCGACCGGGTCTGCGGGCTGCTGGAGTCGCTGGGCTACCTGGACGGGGACCGGGTCACCCCGGACGGCGAGCGGCTGGCGCGGCTCTACAGCGAGCTGGACCTGCTGGCCGCCGAGTGCGTCCGCGACGGGCTGTGGTCCGACCTGACGGCGGCGGAGCTGGCCGCCTGCGTCTCGGCGCTGGTGTTCGAGTCGCGGCAGTCCGACGACTCGGCGCCGCCGCGGCTGCCCGAGGGCCGGGTGCGGGAGGTGCTCGCCGAGACCGTCCGGACCTGGGGCCGGCTGGACCGGGTCGAGAAGGACCACGGCCTGTCGTTCCTGCGCGAGCCCGACCTGGGGTTCGCGTGGGCCGCGCACCGCTGGACGTCCGGCGGCGCGCTCGAGCAGGTGCTGGGGGAGTCAGGGCTCCCGGCCGGTGACTTCGTGCGCTGGGCCAAGCAGCTCGTCGACCTGCTCGGACAGGTCGCCCAGGCCGCCGGCGCCGGCGACCCGGAGCTGCGGCGTACGGCGGACCAGGCGATGGACGCGATCCGGCGCGGCGTGGTCGCGTACTCGTCCGTCGGCTGAGCGCTGAGCCGCGCCTGCCCGCCAACCCGGAGTTACGGGTTGGGTTGATCTTACGGTTCCGTAGGTTACGCTTGCGTAGGTCGGGGGGAAGATCCGCGCCGAGTGACCCGCCGTACCCGAGGAGACCCTGTGCCCGTCGAGCTGACCGACGTCCAGACCCGCCGCCTGCTCGTGGACCTCGAGCCCGAGGTGGCCAAGGAGCTCGACCGGCACCTGGCCGTGGCCAAGGACTGGTACCCCCACGAGTACGTGCCGTACAGCGACGGGCGGACGTTCGACGGCATCCTCGGCGGTCTGGCGTGGTCGCCGGAGGACTCCAAGATCCCGGATGTCGCGCGGACCTCGCTGATCGTCAACCTGCTGACCGAGGACAACCTCCCGAGCTACCACTTCGAGATCGCGCACAGCTTCGGTCGCGACGGTGCCTGGGGCACCTGGGTGCACCGCTGGACCGCGGAGGAGGACCGGCACGGAGCTGTCCTGCGCGACTACCTGACGGTGACCCGCGCAGTGGACCCGGTAGCGCTGGAGAACGCGCGGATGGTGCACATGAGCACCGGCTTCCGGAACAGCCACGAGACCATGCTGCACTCGCTGGCGTACGTCTCCTTCCAGGAGCTGGCGACGCGCATCTCGCACCGCAACACCGGGGCCGCGTCCAAGGACCCGATCTGCGAGCAGATGATGACCCGCATCGCGACGGACGAGAACCTGCACATGATCTTCTACCGCAACATGCTCGGCGCGGCGTTCGAGCGCGAGCCGAACGCGACCATGCAGGCGGTCCGCGACGTCGTGCTGGACTTCCAGATGCCCGGGCACACGATCGAGGGGTTCACCCGCAAGTCGGTGCAGATCGCCATGGCCGGGATCTACGACCTGCGCCAGCACCGCGACCAGGTGCTGGTGCCGGTGCTGCGCCAGTGGAAGGTCTGGGACATCGAGGGCCTGGACGCAGACGCCGAGAAGGCGCGCACAGAGCTCGCCGAGTTCCTCGAAGGCCTCGACGTCGCCGCCAGCCGGTTCGAGGAGCGCCGCGACGCCCGGGCTGCCCGGGTCGCGGCACGCGACGCCTGACCGGACTCGTGACCCGCGGCCGGCTCAGCCCGCGCCGGCATCCTTCATCGACAGCAGCACACGGTTGACGCTGCTCTCCACCCCCCAGCGGTCGGACAGCTCCAGCAGCCGCTCCGGGTCGGCCGGCGCCGCGGGCAGCCGGTCGTCGAACTCGGGCAGCGGGCAGTCGCGCCGAACCCGCGTCACCGCGATCGCCGCCTCCAGGTAGTCCCGGGCCGCAGCCAGCTTCGGTCGCTGCGTGAGCGCCGGGTCGTCCGCGTCCAGCGCAGCCAGCAGCCCTTCCGTGGACCCCCACCGCTGCAGCAGCGACGCCGCCGTCTTCTCGCCGATCCCCGGCACCCCCGGCAGTCCGTCGGACGGGTCGCCCCGCATGGCGGCCAGGTCCGCGTACGCCCGCGGCGGGACCCCGTACTTGGCCTGCACAGCCGCGTCGTCGAGCGCCTCGAGGTTGCGGACCCCACGACCGATGTACAGCAGCCGCACGGAGTGCTCGTCGTCGACCAGCTGGACCAGGTCACGGTCCCCGCTCACCACGTCCACAGGACCTGGGCCGACCGTGGCCAGCGTGCCGATCACGTCGTCGGCCTCGAACCCGGGCACGCCGACGCGGGCGATCCCGAGCGCCGCCAGCAGGTCGGCGATGACGTCGACCTGCGGGGACAGCTCGTCCGGCGTCTCCTCAACGTTGGCGCGGGGGTCCACCCCGTCGGCCAGCCGGTGCCGCTTGTACGAGGGGACCAGCGCGACCCGGAACGCCGGTCGCCAGTCGTCGTCCCAGCACGCCACCAGCCGGGCCGGCGGGTAGCCCCGGACCAGCGTGGCGACCATGTCCAGGAAGCCGCGGACGGCGTTCACCGGGGCGCCGTCCGGCGCCCGGAAGGTGTCCGGCACCCCGTGGAAAGCCCGGAAGTACATCGAGGCGGAGTCGAGGAGCAGAAGCCTCTGGTCGCCCGCCATGACACCGACCGTAGCGGGACCTTCTGGATCGTGTGTCGGGTCCGGCTGGAGGCGCGACCTGTCAGCCCAGGTAGCTGTTCCTCAGGCGTGGCACGGGCTGACAGCTCGGCCCGTCGCGGAGACGGACGGCGCTGTCGGACCCAGGGCACCCCGCCGGACTCGGCGTGCTCGATCGCCTTCGGCCGCGGCATCAGTGGCATGGCACCCGGACCTCACCGAGCGCGGTGTCGACGCGAGCGCGATCGACGACCAGCCGTGGGGCCGCTTCGTCAGCTTCGCCGACCCCGACGGCAACACCTGGACGGCTCAGCAGCTCCCGGCGCGGCCGGAGCAGGACGGGCGTGCGCCGGCTGCCGGTGCGTAGGGTGCAGGGGTGACCGGAGCCCTGCGCAGTGCCGCCGACTCGTCCGCCCGGCTTCGCGCGGCCGCTGATCGGGTCGCCGCCGCCGGGCTCGACGCCCTGCTCGTCACGCCGGGCCCGGACCTCACCTACCTCACCGGCTACGACGCGATCGCGCTCGAGCGGCTGACCTGCCTGGTGGTCCGGGCCAGCGGCGACCCGAGCATCGTGGTCCCGACCCTCGAGCGCCCGGCCGCCCTGGCCAGCCCGGTCGGGGAGCTGGGGCTCGAAGTGCACGCATGGGAGGAGACCGACGACCCGTACGCACTGGTCGCGTCGCTGCTGCCAGAGGCGCACGCCATCGCGCTGGACGACCACATGTGGGCGGCCAAGGTGCTCGCGCTGCGGGCCGCGATGCCCGGGGCGGACCAGCGCCCGGGCGGTCCGGTGCTGCGCGAGCTGAGGATGCGCAAGAGCCCGGGCGAGGTGGCGGCGCTGCGCGAGGCCGGCGCGGCCATCGACTCGGTGCACGCCCAGGTCGCCCAGTGGCTCAAGGCCGGCCGCACCGAGGCGGAGGTGGGGCGGGATATCGCGGACGCGATCCTGGCCGCCGGCCATGCCCGGGTGGACTTCACCATCGTCGGCGCGGGTCCGAACGGCGCCAGCCCGCACCACGAGCTGTCCGACCGGGTGATCCAGGCCGGGGAGCCGGTCGTCGTGGACATCGGCGGCACGATGCCGAGCGGCTACTGCTCGGACTCGACCCGGACCTATGCCGTCGGCGAGCCGGCCGAGGAGTTCGTCGAGCTGTACCGGGTGCTGGAGGCTGCCCAGGAGGCCGCCTGCCGGTGGGTCCGCCCCGGGGTCACGTGCGCGAGCGTGGACGCCGCCGCCCGGGACGTCATCGAGGCCGCCGGCCACGGCGAGCTGTTCGTGCACCGGACCGGGCACGGGATCGGGCTGGAGACGCACGAGGACCCGTACATCGTCGCCGGCAACGAGCTGCTGCTGGAGCCGGGGATGGCGTTCTCGATCGAGCCGGGCGTGTACGTGACCGGTCGGCACGGGGCCCGGATCGAGGACATCGTGGTCGTCGCCGACGACGGCGTCGAGCTGCTCAACCTGCGGCCGCGCGAGCTCGTCGTGCTGGAGGCGTGAGCGGTGGCGTCGGCGCGGCCCAGGGTCGAACGGCTGCTGCCCACGCCCGAGGCGGCAGAGCTCATCGGGCTGGCCCGCGAGCTGGCCACCGCCGAGCTGGCGCCCCGGGCCGCCGAGTACGAGGCCGAGGCCCGCTTCCCGCGCGAGGTGTTCCGCACCCTGGGCCGGGCCGGGCTGCTCGGGCTGGTCTACCCCGAGGAGCACGGCGGTGGCGGCCAGCCGTACGAGGTCTACCTGCAGGTCCTCGAGGAGCTGGCGACCGCCTGGTTGTCGGTCGGCATCGGCGTCAGCGTGCACACCCTGGCCTGCCACCCCATCGCGAGGTACGGCACCGCTCGCCAGCAGGCCGAGCTGCTCCCCGACATGCTCGGCGGCGAGCTGCTCGGGGCGTACTGCCTGTCCGAGCCGCAGTCCGGGTCGGACGCCGCAGCGCTGGTCACCAAAGCCGTGCTGGAGCCCGGCCCGGACGGCGCCGACTCGGGCACGTGGGTGGTCGACGGTCGCAAGGCATGGATCACCCACGGCGGGGTGGCGGACTTCTACGCGCTCATGGTCCGCACCGGCGGCCCCGGGCCGCGCGGGATCTCCTGCCTGCTGGCCGACGCGAGCACGCCCGGACTGTCGGCGGCGACCCCCGAGCACAAGATGGGCGCCAACGCCTCGACGACCGCCCAGATCGTGCTCGACGGCGCCCGGGTGCCGGCCGACCGACTGGTCGGCGAGCCAGGGCAGGGCTTCGAGATCGCCCTGGCGGCACTGGACAGCGGGCGGCTGGGGATCGCCGCCTGCGCGGTGGGGCTGGCCCAGGCGGCGCTGGACGCGGCCGTCGACTGGGCGCGCGAGCGGCACCAGTTCGGACGGCCGGTGGGGGAGTTCCAGGGGCTGTCGTTCCTGCTCGCGGACATGGCGACAGCGGTCGCGGCGGCCCGTGCGCTCTACCTGGACGCGGCCCGCCTGCGCGACGCCGGGCGGCCGTTCGGCACGCAGGCGGCGATGGCCAAGCTCTTCGCGACGGACGCCGCCATGCGGGTCACCACCGACGCCGTGCAGGTCTTCGGCGGGTACGGGTACGTCCAGGACTACCCGGTCGAGCGCTACCTGCGCGAGGCCAAGGTGCTGCAGATCGTCGAGGGCACCAACCAGATCCAGCGGGTCGTGATCGGCCGGTCCCTGACCTCCGCATGACCTCGACCCGCGTTGAGGGTGGGGGCGCCACTTCGCTCAAGCGGCCGGTGGCCGGGGACGAAGCACGAAGTGTTCCCTCCCCGACCGGGGAGGGGGACGGGACACGATGATCCGGACGGTCCCCACCGACCGGCGGCCGCGACCAGCGGGCGCCGGCACGGAGACAGCACGGTCGCCCAGACCGTCCGGGGAGTGAGTGGCGAGACCGGCTCGTCCGCGTAGGCGGACGGGAGAATTGCTCATGCGGGTCCTCACGACAGGGCGGGTGCTCGTGACCGCGGCGCTGATCTCGGCGTCGACGGTGGCGGTGCTCGCACTGCCCGCCTCCGCGGGGACGACGGCTCCGGCCGCCGGCCACGCGGGGGGATCGGCCGCGACGGCGGTCGCCAGGTCCGGCTCCGCGCCGGGTCCGGAGGCAGCCGTCCGGGCGAATGGGGTGTCGCTCGGCCCCGCCGTGAAGTACGTCCGCGAGCCGGACGGGACGGTACGGCGGGTCCGGTGAGACCTCGGGCCGCCCCGCATCCGCACGGGTGCGGGGCGGTATCCGCTCCGGGGCGGTAGATTCCGCGGGGTGGAGGACCTAGACCGGCAGATCCTGCGTCTGCTCGCGGCCGACGGCCGGATGAGTTACACGGACCTGGGCCGCTCCACGGGCCTGAGCACCTCCGCCGTGCACCAGCGGGTGCGCAAGCTCGAGGAGCGCGGGGTCATCCGCGGGTACGCCGCCGTCGTCGACCCGGTGGCGGTCGGCCTGCCGCTGACGGCGTTCGTCTCCGCGATCCCGCTCGACCCGGCCGCTCCGGACGACGCCCCCGACAAGCTGGAGACCCTGCCCGCGATCGAGGCCTGCTACAGCGTCGCCGGCGAGGAGTCGTACATCCTCAAGGTCCGGGTGCCGTCGCCGGCGGACCTGGAGAGCCTGCTGGCCGAGATCCGCGCCGCGGCCAACGTCCGGACCCGCACCATCGTCGTGCTCTCCACCCCGTACGAAGGCCGTCCACCGGCCCTGTGAGCGTCGCTCAGCCGCGGACTCCCTGAACGAGGTCCTCGTGCTGCGCGTGGGCGGCCGCCCGGGACGCGGCCGCGGCCGCAACCGCCGCCTCGAGCCCGTCGCCGTGCTCGGCCGCGTGCTCGGCCCACCAGGCCTGCCCTTCGGCCGGCAGCGTGTCGATCGGGTCGTAGTACTCGTACTGGCGGGCCAGCGCCTGCGGGTCGTCGAGCTCGATCCCGGTGCGGTAGTTCTTGGTCCAGTACGAGATGCCCCGCACGCGGTCGTAGTCCTCGAGCTGGTGCACCCACCGCTTGCCGACGTACGGGACGTCGCAGACGATCCGCGGGGTGGCGAAGCCGGGCAGGTAGCCCATGATCGCGTGCTGCAGGTGCTGAGCCTGGTGCACCGAGACCCGCCAGTGCTCGCTGAACGGGATCATGTCGCACATGTAGAAGTAGTAGGGCATGATCCCGGCGCCGTCCAGCAGCGCGAAGCACAGGTCCAGGAGCTGGGCGGGGGAGTCGTTGACCCCGCGCATGAGCACGCCCTGGTTGCGGACGTCGCGCACACCGGTCTCGAGCATGGCCCGGGTGGCGTCGGCGACCAGCGGCGTCACCGACTGCGCCGCGTTGACGTGGGTGTGGATCGCGATCTGGACGCCGCGGGCGGCGGCGACCGTGCACAGCCGTTCCATCCCGGCCCGCACGTCGTCCTGAAGCCAGTGCTGCGGGAGCCCCATCAGGGCCTTGGTGGCCAGCCTGATGTCCCGGATGTTCTCGATCTCCAGCAGCCGGGCGACGAACGCCTCGAGGTTCTTCCACGGCATGTTCGCGACGTCTCCGCCGGACACCACCACGTCGCGCACACCCGGCTGGCCCTTCAGGTACGCGAACATCCCCTCGTAGCGGTCCACCGGCTTCAGGTCGAACTTCAGCTTGGAGATCACCGGGGTGGAGTTGCCGACGAGGTCCATCCGAGTGCAGTGGCCGCAGTACTGGGGGCAGGTGGGCAGCAGCTCGGCCAGCACCTTGGTCGGGTAGCGGTGGGTCAGCCCCTCGGCCGTCCACATCTCGTGCTCGTGCAAGCGAGTCGCGGCTGGCGTACGGGTGCGAGGGCCAGTCGGTGCGGCGGTCGCTGAACACCGGGAGCATGTACCGGCGCACCGGGTCCGCGTACAGGGCCTCGGTGAACTGCGCCGGAGTGGGCGTCCCGGCGTCGTGCGAGCCGGGGACGATGGTGTTCATCATCTGCGGCGGGATGAGCATGGACATCGTCGCCCGCTCGGCCTGGTCCCGCTCGAGATCCGCGTAGAAGCGGTCCTCGACCAGGTCGCCGACGACCTCGCGCAGCTGCTTGAGGTTCTTGACGCAGTGCGCGCGCTGCCACTGCACGTCGGCCCACTGCTCGCTGGTCACCGCCGCGTACCCGGGCAGCCGGGTCCAGTCCGGCTCGACCGGCTCGATGCGACGGTAGGCGTACGGCTGCTCGGTCACCTGTGGTCTCCAGCGACGCTACTGACGGGGCTCGGCACGATGCCGGTGTCCTGAGGATACGGAAGGATCTCCGGCAGATCCACCGCGACGCCGTAAGATCTGCGGCGTCGTTCCTGTCCTGTCGTCGCGCCCCACGCCTGGAGGATCCGCCCGTGCCCCGGACCACGCCGTCCTCGCCGGTGGGCCTGCACCGCGTGCTCGAGCCGGCGGGGGTGCTGCCGCAGGCGGCCACGAGGCTGGACGCAGGACCCGAGCTGTGGCCGGACGAGGTCCGGATCCGGGTCCGCACGCTCAACCTGGACGCCGCGTCCTACCGCCAGCTGGCCACCAAGCACGGCGGGGACGGCGACGCGGTCCGCGCCGAGGTGCTCGAGATCGTCCGCACCCGCGGCAAGATGCAGAACCCGGTCACCGGCTCCGGCGGCATGCTGGTCGGCACCGTCGAGGAGGTCGGGCCGGAGTCGGCCCTCGGCCTGCGGCCGGGGGACCAGGTGGCCTCGCTCGTCTCGCTGTCGCTGACCCCGCTGCGGATCGAGGACGGGCTGGCCGGCTGGGACGGCCGCTCCGAGCAGGTCCCGGCCGACGGCACCGCGATCCTGTTCGGCCGCTCGATCGCCGCCGTCCTGCCCGGCGACCTCGACCCGGCGCTGGCGATGATGGTCATGGACGTCTGCGGCGCGCCGGCGCTGACCGAGCGGGTCGTGCGCGGGTACGTGGAGCGGTCCCGGCCGCCGTCGGTGGCCGTCGTCGGGGGAGCCGGCAAGTCCGGGTCGCTGTCGCTGGCGGCGGCTCGCGCGGCCGGAGCCCGGCGGACCTGCGGCGTCGTGCCGGTCGCCGCCGAGGTCGATGCGCTGACCTCGGCAGGGCTCGCGGACGCAGTCGTCCTGGCCGACGCCCGCGACCCGGTGGCGCTCGCGGCCGCTGTCGAGCAGGGCCTGGGAGGTCCGGCCGACGTGACGGTCGTCTGTGTCGACGTCCCCGGCTGCGAGCACGGAGCGGTCCTGGCCACGGCCGAGGGCGGGACCGTGGTCTTCTTCTCGATGGCGACCTCGTTCTCGGCGGCCGCGCTGGGCGCCGAGGGGTTGGCCGCGGATGTCACGATGCTGATCGGCAACGGCTACACCCCGGGCCACGCCGCCCTGGCGCTCGACCTGTTGCGCGAGGTACCGGGCGTGCGGACCGTGTTCGAGGACCGCCTCCGCGCGGAGGCGTCCAGACCAGACGGAGGAAGCACCCCGTGACCGCTCGGCGCACCTCCAAGCTGGAGCTCGACCCTGCCGTCGTCCGCAAGGCCCGGTCGCTGGCCCGCAAGGCCGGCGCCCCGGTGGTCAAGCTGGCCCGCAGCCACAGCACCGTGTCCGTCGAACGGGCCGTGCTGCGCCTGGCCGGGCTGTCCGGCGCCGACGCGGAGGGGATCCCGTGGGTGAACCGGCTCGTCGACGCGGTCCGGGCGGACTGCGGGCTCGAGCACGGGGTCGCCCTGCCGGTCTGGGACGCCCTGCGCCGCGAGGGCGGCTCCGGCGCGCAGGCGCTGGAGGTGCTGGCCCAGAAGGCGGCCGCCGGATCGGGGACGTTCCGCGTGCCGGAGGGCCGGGACACCGAGCGGGCGCGGCGCGCTGCCACCGCCGCGGTCGGCCGGGGGATCGCCAGGATCGACCGCAACCGGCGCGAGCGGGAGCGGCTGGTCGAGCGCCTGGGCGACCCGCCCAAGCCGTGGATCTACCTGATCGTGGCCACCGGCGACATCTACGAGGACATCCCGCAGGCCCAGGCGGCCGCCCGAGAGGGCGCCGACGTGATCGCGGTGATCCGGTCCACCGGGCAGTCCCTGCTCGACTACGTGCCGGAGGGCGCCACCCGAGAGGGGTACGCCGGGACGTACGCCACCCAGGAGAACTTCCGGCTGATGCGGGCCGCCCTGGACGACGTCTCGGGCGACCTGGGCCGGTACGTGCGGCTGACCAACTACGCCTCCGGACTGTGCATGCCGGAGATCGCGTCGCTGGCCGGCCTCGAGCGGCTGGACATGATGCTCAACGACTCGATGTACGGGATCCTGTTCCGCGACATCAACCCGGTGCGGACCTTCGTCGACCAGCGGTTCTCCCGGCAGGTGCACGCCCGCGCCGGGATCGTGATCAACACCGGCGAGGACAACTACCTCACCACGGCGGACGCGATCGAGGCCGCGCACACGGTGACGGTGAGCCAGCTGCTCAACGAGTACTTCGCCAAAGAGGCCGGCCTGGCCGACTGGCAGCTCGGGCTGGGGCACGCCTTCGAGGTCAACCCGGACCTGCCCGACTCGTTCCGGACCGAGCTGGCCCACGCGATGCTGGCCCGCGAGCTGTTCCCGGACGCCCCGCTCAAGTGGATGCCGCCGACCAAGCACATGACCGGTGACGTGTTCCGCGGCTACCTCCTGGACGGCTTCTTCAACCTGGCCGGCGCGATGACCGGTCAGGGAATCCTGCTGGTCGGGATGATGACCGAGGCGGTGGTCACGCCGTGGCTGTCCGACCGGGACCTCGCCCTGCAGAACGTCCGCTACGTGTTCAACGCGGCCGGCCGGCTGCACGAGGACTTCCTGCCCCGGCACGACGGCTTCATCGTCCAGCGGGCGCACCAGGTGCTGGCGGAGGCGATCGACCTGCTCGAAAGGATCGTCGACCACCCGGGCCCGTCCGGGCTGCTGTCCGCCATCGGCGACGGAACCTTCGGTCTGACGAAGCGGCCGGCCGACGCGGGCAAGGGCCTGGACGGCGTCTTCCGGCAGGCAGCCGGTTACGTGAACCCGGCCACCGACCTGCTCGAGGCGGCCCCGTGACGGCCGCCCGCGAGCCCCGGATCGTCCGCCCCTACGGCGACACGACCGGCGACGGCATGGTCCAGCTCTCGTTCACGCTGCCGCTGCCGCACGACAAGCGGGCCGAGGGGGCGGCGCTGCAGCTCGCCCGCAAGATGGGCATGGACCCGGCGATGGTGGTGCACGCCAAGTCCATGGGCCCGGACTTCACGTTCTTCGTCGTCTACGGGTCGGTCCATCATCTCGTCGACACCTCCAAGGTCGAGGTGGTCGAGCGGGAGTTCCCGCTGCTGTCCGCCAAGGAGGTCGACGCCGCTGTCAAGCGAGGCCTGCACCGGCCGCTGGTCGTGGTCGGCGCCTGCATCGGCAGCGACGCCCACACCGTCGGTATCGACGCGATCCTGAACATCAAGGGGTTCGCAGGGGAGAAGGGGCTCGAGTACTACGGCGAGATCGAGGTGGTGAACCTCGGCGCCCAGGTGCTCGTCCCCGAGCTGGTCGAACAGGCCAGGACGGCCGGCGCGGACGCCGTGCTGGTCTCCCAGGTGGTCACCCAGCGGGACGCTCACCTGCACAACACCCGCGAGATGTCCGCGGCCTTCAACGAGGCGTACCCGGCCGGGCGCAGGCCCCTGCTGGTGGTTGGCGGACCGCGGTTCGACGAGGGCCGCGCCGCCGAGCTCGGCGTCGACCGGATCTTCGGCAAGGGCACCACTCCGGGCGAGGTGGCCAGCTACCTCGTGCACGCCCTCGTACCCGGCACGAACTGACCGACCCGAGCACGGCGAGGAGCACGATGACGAAGACCACGGACCCCTCCGGCGCGGACCCGAGGCTCGGGCTGGCGGTGACGCACCGACGCTACGTGCCGTACTCGCACGCGCACTATGCCGGCAACCTCGTCGACGGTGCGTACGTCCTGGCGATGTTCGGCGACGTCGCCACCGAGCTGCTGATCCGCACCGACGGGGACGAGGGTCTGTTCGCCTCGTACTCCGACGTGCAGTTCGTCGCCGCGGTCCAGGGCGGCGACGTGCTGGAGGCCAGCGCCACCGTCGTGCGGGTCGGACGACGCAGTCGCGAGCTGTCGTTCGAGGCCCGAGTGGTGTGCCGTGCGCTGCCCGGCACGACCGCGTCCGCCGCTGCGGTCCTGGCCGAGCCGCTGGTCTGCACCCGGGCCACCGGGACCGTGGTCGTCCCGCACTGACCTCGGGCCCGGCCGGGCGCCACGCGGGCCCGAGCGGCGGGTGTGACGGATGTTCCGCACGGGTCCAGCCGGGCAGCGCCACCACCGGCCGACACGCCGAAAGTTGTTGCTGCAAAAGGCCTATCTGCCGCTCCGGGTTGACAGCGACCGGCCAGACGGGAGTAGTTTCGCCCCCGGTCGACCGCCCGCCCGGACGCCGCGCCCCACCCGCCAACGGAGGCGCCCCGGGCCTGCGGGGCTCGACTCGGAGAGGACCCGTCCGTCCAGTAGACAACGGCCTGCGCACCGCATCCCGCGGCGTGCGGGTCGGTCCGAAGGGCGGATCGGGTCCTCTTCCACGTCCTCGGGACCGACCGGAGCTCGTCCGCTCGTCACGTACCCTTCCGTGGTGGGTCGCACCGACACCGATGGATCCGCCGGACCTGTCGGAGCCGACCGTGCCGGCGGACCCGCGCGCGTTCGCGCACCCGGGCTGCTGGTCCGGTGCGCGGGTGCGGCGGTCACCGGTGTGGTGCTCGCCCTCGCGTTCCCGCCGTTCGGTCTGTGGTGGCTGACCGTGCCGGCCGTGGCCACCCTGACACTCCTCCCGCTCGGGCTGCGGCTGCGCGCCGCCGCCCTGGTCGGGACCGTCGCAGGGCTGACGTTCTTCGGTCTGCTGCTGCGCTGGATGCTGGTGATCGGTCCGGACGCGTGGGTGCTGCTGTCCCTGCTGGAGGCGCTGTCGTTCGGACTGCTCGCGGTCGGCACGGTGCTGGTGCGTCGCCTCCCCGGCTGGCCGGTGTACGTCGCCGCGCTGTGGGTGGCGGTCGAGGGGCTGCGCGGCGTCGTACCGTTCGGCGGCTTCCCGTGGGGACGGCTCGCGTTCGCCCAGGCCGACGCGCCGTTCAAGGGCTACGCCGCGCTCGGCGGGATGCCGTTGCTGACGTTCGCCGTCGCGCTGTCCGGCGCGCTGGTCGCCGCCGCGGTCGCCAGGCGCGACAACCGGATGGGTGCCGGGGCCCTCGTGGCCGCGTCCCTCGTCGTGGCGCTGGCGGCCCTGCTGGTCCCGCTGCCGACCGACGGTCACCCCGTGGACGCCGCCGTGGTCCAGGGCAACGTGCCGCAGACCGGGCTGGACGCCTTCGGCCAGCGGGCCGCCGTGCTCGACAACCACGTCGACGCCACCCGCGAGCTCGCCGGGCAGGTCGCCGCGGGTGCCCGGCCGCAGCCCGAGCTGGTCGTCTGGCCGGAGAACTCCACCGACATCGACCCGTACGCAGACGCGGGTGCCGCCGCCGCCATCCAGGGCGCCGTCGACGCCATCGCCGCGCCGACCCTGGTCGGTGCCGTGGTCACCAACCCGGCCGACCCGACGACCGTCCTCAACCTCGGGATCGTCTGGGGGCCCACCGGCACCAGCACCGCCGGCCCCGGCGAGACGTACGCCAAGCGGCACCCGGTGCCGTTCGGCGAGTACGTGCCGTTCCGGGCGCTGCTGACCCGGTTCGTGACCAGGCTGGACCGCATCCCGCGCGACTTCGCCGCCGGGGACAAGCCCGGGCTGCTACAGCTCGGGCCGGTCCGGGTCGGCGACGTGATCTGCTTCGAGGTGGCGTACGACCCGGTGGTGCAGGACGTCGCGGCCGGCGAGCCGGGCCTCCTCGTGGTTCAGACCAACAACGCGACGTACGGACGCACCGGCCAGCCCGACCAGCAGCTCGCGATCTCCCGGCTGCGGGCCGTCCAGACCGGCCGTACGGTCCTGGTCGCGGCGACGAGCGGGCTCAGCGCCGTGATCGCGGCCGACGGGCACGTGGTGGCCGGCTCGCACGAGTTCGAGCGCTGGATCTACGACGGCCCGGTGACGGTGCGCACGGGAACCACCCCGGCCACCCGGCTGGGTGCCTGGCCGGAGCTGATCCTGGGTACCCTCGGGATAGGCGCCGTCGCCGTGGCGATCGTCCGCCGGCGACGCGAGAGGAGCCCGTCCCACGATGCCAGCAGCACCGCCGCCTGAGCACGGCCCCTCGACCCCCCAGACGCCCGCCGGGCACCCGGTACGACCGCCGCTCGGCCGGGTGCTGATCGTGGTCCCCACCTACAACGAGCGGGACAACGTCGAGCGGATCGTGCGCCGGGCCAGGGCCGCCGTCCCCGACGCGGACATCCTGGTGGCCGACGACAACAGCCCGGACGGCACGGGGGACCTCGCCGACAAGCTCGGAGCCGACGACGACCGGGTGCACGTCCTGCACCGACCCGGCAAGCAGGGCCTCGGGGCGGCATACCTGGCCGGCTTCCGGTGGGCGCTTGAGCGTGGCTACGGGGTGGTCGTCGAGATGGACGCGGACGGCTCGCACCGCCCGGAGGACCTGCCCCGCATGCTCGAGGCGCTGCAGGACGCCGACCTGGTGCTGGGCTCGCGCTACGTACCCGGCGGCAGCGTCGTCAACTGGCCGCTGCGCCGACAGCTGCTCTCGCGCGGGGGGAACACCTACGCCCGGGTGGCGCTCGGGGTTCCGATCCGCGACATCACCGGCGGGTACCGCGCTTTCCGACGGGAGACTCTGCTCGGGCTGGACCTGGAGGTGGTGCAGTCGCAGGGCTACTGCTTCCAGGTCGACCTGGCCTGGCGAGCGGTCCGCGGTGGGTTCCGGGTGGTGGAGGTGCCGATCACGTTCGTCGAACGGGAGATCGGGACCAGCAAGATGAGCGGCAGCGTCGTCCGGGAAGCTCTGTGGCGGGTGACCCAGTGGGGGGTCGCGAGCCGCTTCGACGCGGTGCGGACGATGCGGCCGCCCCGTCGCGGCCAGGACTGAGGACGACCGAGATGCCCCTGCTCGCCTTCTGCGTCTTCGTGGTGTTCCCCGCAGTGGAGATCTACGTCATCGTGCGGATGGTCGAGCTCATCGGGTTCGGCTGGACCCTGGTGGCCCTGGTCGCCGGCGCCGCCCTCGGCCTGTACGTGATGCGCCGGGCCGGGTCGACGTGGTGGCAGGCCCTGCGCGGCCGGATCCGGACCGACCCGGGTGTCCCGGGCGGGGGAGCGGTGGTGACCGGGCCGCCCGACGGGGCGGCGGCCGCCCGCGCGGCACTTCTGTTCCTGGCCGGGCTGCTGATCTTCCTGCCCGGGTTCGTCAGCGACGTCATCGGGCTCGTCCTGCTGCTGCCGCCGGTCCGGGCGCTGCTGCAGACGGCGACCGCAGCCTGGTTCGTCCGCAGGTTCACCTCGGTCACCGGTCCCGGCGGGGTGCAGGTGTGGACCCGTCGCGGCCGGGTGGTCCCCGGCCAGGTGGTCCGCGAGGACGGCAGCCCGGGGGACGAGCCGCCGGCTGGCCCGCCGGCGCAGCTGCCGCCCGGGCTCTGAGGCCCCGCCGGGAAGCCATGCCCGGACGTCACGAAGGGCCGGCACCGGGAGGTCAGGTCCCGGTACCGGCCCTTCGGGGCCGTGGTGGGTCAGGCGGTCTTGCGGTGGTCCGGGTGATCGGCGCGGGCCGGGCCGCCGAGGTCGCGCAGGAGCGAGAGCCGCTCCTCCAGCAGGACCTCGAGGTCACCGATCGTGCGACGCTCCAGGAGCATGTCCCAGGGGGTACGCGTCCGGCGGCCGGCCTTGGCCTCGCCGCGGGTGCCGTCACGCCGGGTCGCGGTCGCGCCGCAGACGCGGCACTCCCAGGTGCCCGGCAGCTCGGCCTCGACCGAGAACGGCACCGCGAACGCATGCCCGTGCGGGCAGTCGAACGGGACGAGCTGACGTGGGGCGAACTCCACGCCTCCCTCGTTCTCGTAGCTCACGGCCCCGAGGCGGGAACCGCGCATCGACTCAGCCATTGATCCGTCCTCCAACCGTCCCGGTCGACCCGGGCGCGTCCCTGTCCCGTTCAACGATCCGGTGACGGGCAGGATTCCCCGGATTCCGGAGCCCCACACTGCACCGCGACAGACCTTCACCCGTCCAGACGCTCGAAGGGCGCGGAAGGTTCACTCCGGTTGGCCCGTGCGGGCGAATTCACAGCAAACTGTCAGGTACGGCCGGGCCGGCCCACTGGTCGCGTCGCTGCAGGAGCGCCTTGAGGACCGCCGGGCGGTCGGTCATGATCCCGTCCACCCCGAGGTCCAGCAGGCGCTCCATCGTCGGCTCGTCGTCCACGGTCCAGACGTGCACGGCGAGCCCGTGCTCGGTCGCCGCCAGGACGAACCGGGCGTCCACCAGGGGGAGGCGCGCGGGGCCGACCGGGACCTGGGCGGCCAGCGCCGTCGGTGCGAACCGTGTTCGGCGACCGGTGACCGCCGCTGCCTTGAGGCGGGCGATCTCGCGCGGCCCCAGCCCGGTGCAGACGTCGGGGCCGAGTGCGGTGCGCAGCCAGGTCAGGCGGCGGTCGCTGAACGACGCCAGGCACACCCGGTCGACCAGCCCGGCGGAGCCGCGCAGCAGCCGCGCCAGCGGCCGAAGGGTCGAGGAATCCTTGGCGTCGAGGTTGAACCGGACGTCGGGGAAGGAGTGCAAGAGCTCGTCCAGCCGGGGGATGGCCTCACGACCGCCCACCCTGGCCTGGGCCACCTCGGACCAGGGCAGCTCGGCGACCCGGCCGTCGCGGTCCGTGACCCGGCCCAGGGTGGCGTCGTGGAACGCCAGCAGCACGCCGTCGGCGGTGGCCCGGACGTCGGTCTCGATGTAGCGGAACCCCGCCGAGACGGCGACCTCGAACGCACTGAGGGTGTTCTCGGACGCCTCGAGAGCGCCGCCGCGGTGCACGAACGCGATCGGGCCGTCGTGATCCAGGAACGGGTGCGTAGAGCGACCGGTCGGCACCCCCGAAGTTGTACCGGACTCAGCCCACCGGTGGCGCGGGCGGCATCGGTGCCGGCGGCATCGGTGTCCAGGGCGCCGGACCAGGCGGGATCGGCGCCTGCGGCATCGGCTGGGCGGGGGTGGGAGCGCCGAACCGCGGGTCACCCGCGTAGGGCTGGGTCGCCGGCGGATGGCCGTACGGCTGTGACGGTGCCGGTGCCGGCGGCTGCGCGCCGTAGGACCCGTACGGCTGGGGTGAGCCGGTGCTGCCGTAACCGTACGGCTGGCCGGAGTACGGCTGGCCGGCGGCGGACGGGTCGGGTGGGAGCCCGCGGGTCGAGAGCCCACCCCCGGTGGAGAGCATGCGGACCAGGGTGATCACGGCCACGATCGTTCCCGGCATGTACGAGCCCGAGAACGTGCTCACCCCGCCGATCAAGGCGACAGCACCGAGGACCACGATCCCGACGATCCGGGCCTGCTCGTTGCCGGTGAGCAGGAACAGCCCGGCGCCCGCCACTGCCGCGGCGAGCGCGAGCTCGAGGCCGACCGGCGCGCCGGACGAGTGGAACCCAGCCCCGAACACGAGCATCAGGGCTGCGCAGACGAAGAACTCGATGCTGTGTTGTTTGCCCACGTGGACAGGGTCGGGTCGCCGGGCGCCTGCCTTGAGCCTCCACCTTCGCAAGCGCTCCCAACCCCGCGTCGATCTTGAGCAGATCATCGTCGCCTACGGCGTGTCACCCCTGTGTTGCTCAAGATCGACGGGAGCGGCGACGGAGCAGCCGTTCGGTTCACGCGCGCCGTCAACGAACGGCGGTGCTGCTCGGACACCGTTTTGGTCGCTTACCCAGGTTCTAGCAGCCGATGATCTTGCATGCTCTGTACCAACCTTGGTTCGCTGGGTCGGTCAAGTCGATCCGAACGCAACAGCATGGAGATCTCTGTGAGCATGAAGTGGAAACGCGCTGCATCGGTCCAACGCCGTGGGGTCGAAACGGCCCAACCGAGGAAGATCGCGGTCAAGAACCGGACCGCGTGCTTCCGTCGGCAGTGGCTGGCAGGCTTGTCGACGGTCGGCCTACTGTTGTCCTTGCAGGCCACGGCCATGGCTGATGCTTCCGTTCCCCCGAGTGGGGCAATGGTCGCCAACGGTGTGGTGACGGTGGATGGACGTCCAGTCGCCGGAGCACTCGTAGTGGCGACCGCGACAGCAAGCCAGGACGTGCAGGCGCGACTCCACGTGGGGGACACCCTCCCTACGTTCGTGTTTGCGCGCGTAGTCGCGGACAACACCGGAAGATTCTGGATCGCCCTCACGCGGGGCGCTCTGCCCGCGGCCTTCGTCGGGCGCCACGGCGAAGTCAACGTCACGTTGGATCTCGCCGACTCCACTCAACAGACCAGATGGCACTTCACGGCTGAACCCTCGGGCAAGGGCTGGACGACCTCGGTGAGCATGACCTCGGGTCCCGACCGCGTGCTCGCGGACCTCGGACATCATCCCAGCATTAGGGATGACGTACGACCCTCGTCGAGTGTCACGCTCGCGAGGAGAAACGATCAGATGCTCAGTTCTTTGGCGCCAGGGAACCCGGACGTTCCCTGCAAGCTCATCGTGAGCGAGCAGAAGTTAGGCGTGAATGAGGCGTGGCTCGATGCATGGGGATGGGGCGGCGGGTCGATTACGGCCGAACAAGGTGTCACGGCCGTGAACACGATCGGGATCGGGGAGTCTTTCGCTCAGGGACCTTGGGGAGAGACCGGAACCGCCGCTGTGTCCGTGAGCAGCGAGCAGGACAACCAAGTCTCTCGACTGGTCAACGACGGGGTCTACAACAGGGTTAACGCCAACCACTACGTCACGTACGCATGTCCAATCGGGGACGAGTACTGGCAAACCGTCGGTTTCTACGCCACGGTAACCCCGCTCGTGGCAACGACCCACAAGTACTTCACGCAGGTGTGCGTCTCGCGCGGCGCAACCTGGTCGGCAACGATCTCAAACCAGACCAACCACACGTTCACACTCGGGGTGAACTACGGGGTCATCAGTGTCAGCTCGCAGTCGGGCTACACCACGGCCGGAACCGAGAAGTTCACTGACAGCAGGGCCTCCGTGGAGTGCGGGAACAGCACTCAAGGCCTCCAGCAGTCCACCCAACTCGAAGTGCACAGCGCGTGAGTGCTGCCTCTCGGCGGCTTGGACGCGCTCGCGTGGCTGTGGCTGTCCTGCTCGTGACAGCCAGCGGAGTCTTCGTCGTTCGGGCAACGACTGAGCGGATACGAGCAAGCAACGCTCCTCGGCCCACCCTGCATTTCAACACGCGCGACGGAGTTGGGATCGAGGAGTCGACCACCGGTTGGAAAGCCAACCAGCCGGCGACGACGGGAGGGCTTACGTTCTGTGTCGAGTCGTCGGGATCCGCACAGATCACATCGCTCGTGCCCGAACACCCGCTCGGCGGGATCCGAATCGTTCAGTGGGGTCTAAGGCCCAACCCGAGTGATGCCCATCGGTTCATGTTCGGCGGACCGTTCCTGACAAGACTGAACTCGTGGAAGGAAGCAGGGGGCATTCCCTCGGGTCTGTTCGTCATCGGCGCGCCGGTCACCTCGGTCTGCAACACGCCGGGTGACAGCGGACAGGAGCTCGGTCTGACGTACACGAAGCCCACCGATGGAGACGCCGCGACCGGGGGCTTGGTCATCCACTACACGGCCGGTGGCGACGTCGGGATCGTGGAGGTCCCTGTCGACGAAGTGCTGTGCGGCGCGACGCCGACAGAACCTTTGCTCGCACAGGAGTGCCATCGGTAGTCCCCGAGAGTAGGTGGGTGCGCGGTCCGACGACGCGCCTGGACGGCCCACCGTGCGTACGTGTCCGTCGTGGTCGAGTGCCGATAATGAACATTATGTCAATCTGACGACGCCGGAGGGGTCCCCCACGTGTGTGGGCCACCGCGTGCTCAGCCTGATGCTTCGCGCAGCGCCAGCAGCTGCTCGTAGTGCATCTGCAGGTGGTAGGTCGCGTTGCCCACGATCATGTCCGCCAGCGGCGCGGGCTGGTCGGTGACGATCCGGCCCTCGTGGACGACCCGGACTGGGATCTCCAGCGCACCCGTCGGCCCGAGGTCGTCGTAGGCCGCCGCCAGGTCCCGCACCGAGCGCTCGAGTTCGGCGACGAGCCTGTCTTCGTCGCCCACGGCCGCGACGTGGTCGAGCAGGATCTCGTCGGCGACCGCCGTCTCGTTGTCGTAGGCGGCCGAACCCTCGGCCAGCAAGCGCCGCGCTGCCCTCGTCCAGTGGTCGTTGTTCAGGGTCACGTGCGCGGCGATCATCGCAGCGCTCCATCCCTCGTCCGGGCCGGGAGACCGGAAACCGCCTCCACGGACGGCGGCGACGAAGGGCTCGTACGCCTGTTCGATCGCCTGCGAGTCCATGCCGTCCCCTCCCTAGCCGGCTAGCCGACAGTAGCGGCCCCGCCGGCCGGTCGGACCGCTGTGCTTGGGTGAACGAGTGGGTTCCCGACCGGTGCCTCAGCCGCTGCCGCGCGCCTACTGGGTGCTGTGGACCGGCACGCTGGTCAACCGCGCCGGCACGTTCGTGGAGCCGTTCGCCGTCCTGTACCTGACCAGCCAGCGCGGGTTCTCGCCGAGCCAGGTCGGCCTGGCCCTGGTCGCGTACGGGCTCGGCGCGGCGCTGTCCCAGATCGTCGGCGGTTGGACGGCGGACCACGCAGGTCGCAGGGCGACCCTGGTGTGGGGCATGGTGATGGCCGGCCTGTCGCTGGCACTGCTGGGCGCAGCCCGAGGGCTCGGCCCGATCTGCGCGGCCGCGTTCCTGGTCGGGCTCGCCAGCGACGTCTACCGGCCGGCGAGCAACGCGCTGGTCACCGACCTGGTCGGGCCGCAGGAGCGGCGTCGGGCCTTCGCGCTGCTGTTCTGGGCCGTCAACCTCGGTTTCTCCCTGGCGGCGGTCACCGCGGGGTACGTCGCCGGCATCAGCTACACCTTGCTGTTCGCCATCGACGCGTTGACCTGCCTGATCTTCGCTGGCGTCGTCGCCGTGGGCATCCGCCGCGATCCCCCGCGACCGCCGGCCGCCGACGCCGACAACCCGGCCGGGTACCGCACGGCGCTGCGGGACCCCGTGATGCTCGCACTGGTGGCGCTGACGGTGCTCAGCGCGACGGTCTACTTCCAGAACAGCATCACGCTCCCCCTGGCTGTCACCCACGACGGCTTCCCGCCGCGCGACTACGGGCTGGTGCTCGCGGTCAACGGAGTCCTGATCGTCGCACTGCAACCTCTGGCCGTCCGGGTCCTGCGCCGGTTCAACCGCATCAGGGTCCTGGCCGTCGGGAGCGCGTTGATCGGCATCGGTTTCTGGCTCACGATGTTCGCCGACTCGGTCGAGGCCTACATGGCGACGGTGGTCGTGTGGACGCTGGGCGAGATCGCGACGGCCGGGCTGGCCGGGTCGCTGGTCGCGGACCTGGCTCCGCCGGAGGCGCGCGGCCGGTACGCCGCAGTGTGGGGTAGCTCGTTCGGGGTCGCGACTCTGCTCGCACCGCTGTTCGGTACGTGGACGTACCAGTACCTGGGTCCGACGGCCGTCTGGGTCGGCTGCCTGGTGGCCGGTCTTGTCGTGGCTGCCGGCTTCCTCGCCATGCAGCCGGCGGTGCGACGACGGCTCAGCGCTCCGGTGACGCTCCCCTCCCCCGCCTGACGAGCTCTCCGGGGGCAGCGGTCAGAGCCGGCCGGCCTCGTGCACGCGCCGCAGGAACTCCTGGGTTCGCGGGTCCTCCGGCGCCTGGATCACGTGCCCCGGCGCACCGCGCTCGACGATCACGCCGTCGGACAGGAAGCAGAGCTCGTCGGCGACCTGGGTGGCGAAGCCCATCTCGTGCGTGGCGATCACCATCGTCATGCCGTCCTCCCGCAAGTCGCGGACCGCTGCGAGCACCTCGTTGACCAGCACCGGGTCGAGCGCGGACGTCACCTCGTCGAACAGCATGAGCTTCGGCGCGACCGCGAGGGCGCGCACGATCGCCACTCGCTGCTGCTGCCCGCCGGAGATACGGTCGGGGTACTGCGAGGCCTTGTCGGCGAGCGAGAACCGCTCGAGGAGCTCGATCGCCCTCGCCTCGGCCTGCGCGCGTGGCACCTTGTGCACGCGGCGCATCGCGAGGGTGACGTTGTCGAGCACCGACATGTGCGGGAAGAGGTTGAACGCCTGGAACACGATGCCGATCCGCTGGCGTATCTCGTCGCGGTCGTGGCGCGGGTCGGCGAGGTCGACGCCGTCGAACAGCACAAGGCCGTCGTCGATGAGATCGAGCTGGTTGATGCAGCGCAGCAGAGTCGACTTGCCCGAGCCGGACGCCCCGATGAGGACGGTGACTGTGTGCTCGGGCACGACGAGGTCGACGTCGCGCAGCACGAGCTCGGAGCCGAAGCTCTTGCGCACTCCGCGCAGCTCGAGCAGGGGCGACGCGGAGGTCACGCGGTGCCGCCGGCGTTCTGGCGTGCGATCGACCGCAGCAGGACCCGGTCGGTGAAGCGGGTCAGCGGGATCGTCACGATAAGGAAGAGGATCGAGACGACGACGTAGGGCGTGTAGTTGAAGGCCTTGTCGGCCTGGACCTGGGCGACGCGCACGCCCTCCACCACACCCACGATGGACACGAGGGCGACGTCCTTGAGCAGGGAGACGAAGTCGTTGAGCAGCGGCGGGACGACCCGGCGCAGCCCCTGCGGCAGCACGACGTGGCGCATCGTCTTGGCCGGCGACAGACCCAGGGACCGGGCGGCGGCGCGCTGGCTCGGGTGCACGGACAGGATGCCCGAGCGGATCACCTCCGCGACATAGGCCGAGTACGTCACGACGATCGCCGCGGTGCCGTAGACCGCGACGTCGGCGCTCGAGAGCACCGCGAGGTTGAGCGCCGGGACGCCGAACCCGATGAGGTAGATCACGAGGATGAGGGGTGTGCCGCGGAAGACGTCGACGTAGACCGTCGCCAGGATACGGAACGGCGCGAGGGCCGGTGCCGTCGACGTCCGGACGATCGCCAGGGTCAGGGACAGGATCGCGATGAAGAACGTCGCGATGACCACGATCAGCAGGTCGACCTTGAAGCCCTCCCAGATGAGCGGCAGGACCTGCCGCCCGAAGGGGACGTCGAAGAAGGTCTGCTGGACGACCGGCCAGCCGGACGAGCGCAGCACGAGCGCAGCGAGCCCGCCGATGACCACGACCGACGAGACCGCCGCGACCGCGATGCTGCGACGGTTCTGCTGGCGACGGGCCGCGCGCCGCCGGAGCTCGTGCTCGCTCGGGGTCCAGGTCTGCGGGGTCGGCGTCACGCCCGCCCCGGAGACCGGTTCAGGACTCACGACAGGACGGGAGCGCCCGCCTGGGCCAGCCACTGGTCCTGCAGCTTGGCCAGGGTGCCGTCAGCCCGCAGCGCGTCAACGGCCTGCGTCACGCAGGTGGTCAGCGGGCTGCCCTTGGCGAGCAGGAAGCCGAGCTGCTCCTTGGAGTCGGCGGTGTTCGGCAGCTGGCCGACGATGACGCCGTTGTCGAGCTCGGCGCCCGCGATGTAGAACGCGGTCGGGAGGTCGACGACGAGGCCGTCGATCTGCTTGGTCTTGAGCGCGGCGACGGCGTCGTCGTTGTTGTTGTAGATCTTCGCCTTGACGGTCGGCGCGATGACCGAGTCGATGGCGTCGAGCGAGGTCGTGGCGACGGCCGCACCGAGCTTGGCGTCCTTGAGCTCCGCCACCGTGGTGGCCTTGGCGATCGGGCTGCCGGCGTAGGTGACCACAGCCTGGGTGAGGTCGTAGTAGCCGGAGGAGAAGTCGACGGCCTTCTTGCGGTCCTCGGTGATCGAGAACTGCTGGATGTTGACGTCGAACTTCTTCGGGCCGGGCGCGATCGCGCTGTCGAACGTCGTGCGGATCCACACGACGTCGGCGTCGGCGTAGCCGAGCTTCTTGGCGACGGCGTAGGTCACGGCGGACTCGTAGCCCTGGCCGTTCTCCGGCTTGTCGTCGACGACCCACGGCGGGAACGCCGGAGAGCCGGTCGCAGCCGTGAACTTGCCGGGCACGATGGTCTGCAGCGACGACGGGGAGCACGCCGACGCGGCCGACGAGCCCGACGCCGCGGGAGAGGATGAGGACGAGCCGCTCGTGGACGAGCCGCACGCTGCCAGGAGCAGGGCGGCCGCCGGGACGACCGCGATCAGGGACCGACGCACGATGAACCTCCGGGACGGAGCGGGACGTCCCCGCGCCGGCCGCCATTCTGCCAGGGAACCGCGTGCCCACGTCCACGGCCGCGGAGCCGTGACACGCACGTGACCCTGCGGCGATGCCGGTCAGAGGTGCTCAGAACCAGGTGGAGCCGCGGTACGCCGCGTACTCGGCGCCGAACGCCTCCGCGAGCACCCCCTCCTCGCGCCGGGCACGGAGGACCTGGACCGGGATCAGGATCGCCCACACGGCCAGCGCGGCCCAGCCCTGCAGCGCCAGCAGGACGAGCAGGAAGGCCAGGGTGCCGAAGACATAGATGGGGTGGCGGAGCTTTGCGTACAACCCTGTCGTCACGAGCTGACGTGCCTGCGGCGTGACCGAGAACGCCACCCCCAGCTGCCGGCGCGCGACGAACCAGACAATCGCGCAGACGACCGAGAGACCGAGCGCGACGAACCAGACCGCGTTGCGCGCGTCTGCCACGACGGCCAATGCCAGGAGCACCAGGTAGAACACGAACATGACGGCGTCGACCGGTCGGAGGCCGGACAACGTGCCGACCGCCGCCGGCGCGTGCGGGGTGCCCGCGCCGGGAGCACCAGGAACAGGCATCGAAGTCACTCCGTCCTGAACGGTTACCCACAACACTGGCCCGACGGGCGATGGTGAGTAGGGCCGAAGGTCACATGTGGTTCAGTGTGGCGGGCTGACAGGGCCTGGAGGGGCGCCGAGGTGACGAACGGGTTCGACAAGGACTACTGGGAGTCCCACTGGCAGCAGGCGCGCCGGGCCGCGCACGACGGCGCTCCGCACCCGTACCTCGCCGCCGAGACCGTCGGGCTCGTGCCGGGCTCGGCGCTGGACGCAGGATGCGGCGAGGGCGCGGAGGCGGTCTGGCTCGCCGAACGAGGCTGGCACGTCACCGCCGTCGACCTCTCGTCCGAGGCCCTCGCCCGCGCCCGCGAGCATGCGACGGACAGTGCCGGTTTCGAGCGGGTCGAGTGGGTCGAGGCCGACTTGAGGGTGTGGGAGCCGGACCTGCGGTTCGATCTGGTCACGACGCACTACGCGCATCCGGCGATGCCGCAGCTGGACTTCTACGAGCGGCTCGCCGACTGGGTGGCTCCGGGCGGCACCTTGCTGGTCGTCGGCCACCTCCCCACTCCGGACGGCGCGACCCACGGCCACGGGCATCCTCCCGAGGAGGCGTCGGTCACCGTCGCGAGCATCACCGCGCGACTGGACACCGCCGAGTGGGACGTCGTCACCGCTGATGAGCACGTCCGACCGGTCGGCAACCACACCCTCCACGACGTGGTCGTGCGGGCCACCCGCCGTGTCCGAGCGCCCTGACCGTCCCGGCCATCCCCCGGAACTGCCGTCGTCAGCCGCCGGAGCGCTTCGTGGTGCCGATGCTGACGTCGTCGACGTTGACGGTGAAGTTGTCCAGCCCGGTGTCGCCGATGTCCACCGACGACAGGAGGTCCGGCGAGTTGTCGACGCCGGTCAGCGTGCCGAGCGCGGCGTTGTCCCACCAGGCGCTGAGGGACCCGCTCACTGCGTCGGGGGTCGTGGTGACGCACAGCTGTGCGGAGTGCCAGCTGCCGTCCGCGGGCACGGTGATGTGGGTGATCGTGGGGTTGCTCCCCCAGTCGCTGCGGATCCAGAGCGCACCCTTGTTGTCGACGTACAGCCGGGCGATGTCGTTGCCGGCCGTGCTGTAGAGGCGCAGCAGCGTGGACTG
The DNA here is from genome assembly GCA_963771835.1 of uncultured Actinomycetota bacterium. GTDB lineage: Bacteria > Actinomycetota > Actinomycetes > Prado026 > Prado026 > CAVQCJ01. The sequence goes on along the minus strand of CAVYVA010000001.1, from coordinate 358,118 downwards.
CCCGTTGGGCCGGGTGTCGTACGCCGTGACCGAGACCCACTCGAGCATGCACAGCGTCGGGTAGGCCCCGCCGACGTCCCGATGGGCATAGCCGCTGGTCAGCGGCGCGCTGAGCGACACCAGCGCCGCCGAGGGGGCCGACGCATGCCCACGCGTGCTGTCCAGGGTGACCCCTGACGCCGTCGGCGGCAGCGTCCATGCGTCGAGGCTCGTGAACGAGTCGGTCAGCACGGAGCTGCGGACGGTGACGCTGACACCGGCGGTCTTGGCGCTGGTCCGCGGACCGTCGGTGGCCGCCACGTAGTACGTGTACCGCTTGTCCGGCTGGATGCCGCCGGCGGCCGCTGCGTCGGTGAAGGAGGTGACGCCGGGTGCGGTCGTGAAGACCAGGGTGCCGTTGCCGGTGGCCGAACCCACCTTGCGCGAGACCTGGTACGACAGCTGGTCGGAGGTCTGGTCCGGGTCTGTGCTGGGGTTCCAGCTGACCTGGACGGTGTTCGGCGCGGAGCTGGTGACGGTGAGCCCGGCCGGCTTGCTCGGGGTCCCGGTGTCGGCTGCGACGACGACAGCGGCGGACGGGTCGCTCGGCGGCGACGCGAACGTCCCGTCCGCCGCCCGGACGGTGTACGTGAACGTGCCGCCGCCGACGATCGCGTCGGCGAAGCTGACCGGCCCGGTGGCCGGACCGGTGATCGTGCCGGCCACGGTGCTGGTCGTCCCCGCGGTGCGGGTCACGGTGTACGACACGGTCGAGTCGTCGCTGTCGCCGGCGCCCTGCCAGCCGACGGTGACGTTCCCGTCGCTCGGCGAGACCGCGGTGACCGCGGTCGGCTGGCCCGGGGCGAACTGGTCGCCGGCCACGCTGAGCGGACCCGCCACGTTGCTGAACGGGCTCAGGAAGACCGGGTCTCCCACCCGCACGGCGTACTCGTACGCGGTCCCGATCGTGCCGGTCGTGTCCGAGTAGGTGACCGGGTCGCTGCCGCCCGTCGACCCGTCGAGCTCACCGAGCAGGGCGAACTGTCCGCCCACGGTCCGGCGGTACACGCGGTAGCTGACGGTCGGCGAGTCGGCGTCGCTCGACTGCGACCAGCTGAGGTCGACGCGGCCCTTCGTCGTGCTGGTCGCGGTCAGGTCGGAGGGCGCCGTCGGAGCGACCGTGTCGCCGCCGGAGAACTGGGCCACGCCCTCGTGCGCCAGGAAGTTGATCTTGGTGAAGTCTCCGCCGGCCACGATGTGCCCCGGCGACCAGGCCATCGCGTACACGCCGAAGGCGCTGTTGGCAGCCGGGGACCACGGGTCGGTGACGCCGGTTGCCGCGTCGACGGCTCCCAGGTGGTGCCGGACGTCCAGCAGGGTCGTGCCGGTGCGCGCGATGTTGTCGAAGTGCCCACCGACGAAGACGACCGTGTCGGTGGCGACCGACGCCTGGACGTCACCGTCGAACCGTCGGGCCCACAGCTGGCTGCCGGTCGAGCTGTCGTACGCCCGCAGGAACCCGCCGGGACCGCGCCCGCTCGCGAACAGGGTGGAGCCGTCCCGGGTGAGCTGCACGTTCAGCGTGATGAAGTGCAGGGAGGGGTTCATCGAGAACGCGGCGACTGCCGCCCCGGTGCCGCCACCGGTCCCCGGTGACAGTGCCGCGACGTTGAACCGCGGCAGGCCGCCGATGGTCGTGAACACGCCGCCGATGTACACCTGACCGTCCGGGCGGACGACCAGGCTGTTGATGATCGCGGGGATCGCCGATCCCTTGTCCATGGTGTCCGAGCCGCTCGGCTCCGGGTCCCACGGCAGCAACGCAGCGGTGGTCGCGGTCGAGCTGTACGCCGTGACCGCGGCAGCCAGGTTCCTGGTGAGCGTGTTGACCTTCTTGAACACCCCGCCCAGGTACAGCACGGTGCCGTCCGGCGACAGCGCGAGCGTCTTGACCTCGGCGGCGACGTTGGGGACCCAGCTCGCCACCGGGCTCCCGGTGGCCGCGTTGACGGCGCCCAGCTTGTGGTGGGTCTGCGTGCCCAGCTTGTTGAACAGACCGCCGGCGAACAGCGTCGTGCCGTCGTTGCTCAGCTCGAGGGCCTCGACGTCGCCGTCGGGTTGCGGCCGCCAGGAGGTCACCGGAGCCCCCGTGGCGACGTTGATCGCGGCCAGGTAGTCGACCGCGACGTTGCCCGTGGTGGTCGAGGAGCAGGTGGGGGCCTTGGCCGGGCACAGGTGGTGGAAGATCCCGCCCAGGTACAGCAGCGTCCCGTCGGCGGAGTACGCCAGCGAGTCGACCCGCCCGTCGGTCTGCCACAGGTTCGTGTCGGCGTCCACCGACACCGAGGCGGCGTCGGCCGCCGGCCCGACCAGCAGCGCCGCGACGACGCCCAGCACCGCCACCGCGACCGCACCGCCCCGCGCCATGCCCTTGCGCCGCGCCATCACCACGTCCCGCCCGAAACCCCGTGCGCCGACTGCCACGCACCCCGGCCGCTCACTCGTCGACGCGGACCTTACGCAACGGACCGCGGTCCCGAGGGTGTTGGCCCAAGATCTGTACTTACGGTTGAGCGGTGGCGTCGCGACGGGTGCGACGGGTACGCGCCCGCCTACCGCGCGTCAGCCGTTGGGCCAGGAGTGCACCGGGACGTTCTCGTGCATGAGCTCGGCGTACTCGTGTGTCATCGCGCGCAGGGCGGTGAGTCGGTCGCTGCCGGCCGCCTCCAGCTCGTGCACGCGCTCGACCTGCCAGGACGCGCCGTTGCGGCCGGACGTGCAACGCCGCTCGACGATGCCGAGCAGCCGGTCGCGCACGGCCCGGTCCACGCCCCACCGCTCCAGGCCCTCGTGCGCGAGCGGGAGCAGGCGGCGCAGGACCAGCTCGGTGACCGGGACCTCCCCGTACGCCGGCCAGTACACCTCGGCCTCGATGCCGCGGGTGGCACCCGAGGTGAAGTTGTCGGCGGCCGCTTGGAACGACATCTGGCTCCAGATCGGGCGGTCCCCCTCGGCCAGCATCCGTAGCGTCCCGTAGTAGAAGGCCGCGTTGGCCATCACGTCGACGACGGTCGGTCCGGCGGGCAGCACGCGGTTCTCCACCCGCAGGTGCGGGCGGCCCGCCGACCACGTCGTAGACCGGGCGGTTCCACCGGTAGACGGTCCCGTTGTGCAGCCGGAGCTCGGCCAGCGACGGCGTACCGCCGGCCGTGTGCACGGCGACCGGGTCCTCGTCGTCGAGCACCGGCAGCAGGGCCGGGAAGTAGCGAAGGTTCTCCTCGAACAGGTCGAAGACGCTGGTGATGTAGCGCTCCCCGAACCACACCCGCGGACGGACGCCCTGCGCCTTCAGCTCGACCGACCGCGTGTCCGTCGCCTGGGTGAACACCGCGATGCGGCTCTCCCGCCACAGCTCCTTGCCGAGGAAGTACGGCGAGTTCGCGCCGAGCGCGACCTGGACGCCGGCCAGGCACTGCGCGGCGTTCCAGTTGGCCGCGAACGCCTCGGGACTGACCTGCACGTGCAGCTGCAACGACGTGCACGCCGCCTCGGGACCGATCGTGTCGGTGTACGTGTCCAGGTCCTCGGCCGCGTCGACGCCCTCGATGCTCAGGTGCAGGTCCTCGCCGCGGGCCGCGAGGATCTGCTGGTCGAGCAGGGCGTACCGGGGGTTGCCGCTCAGCGCTTCGTGCGTCACGTGCTCGGCCAGCAGGGTCGGCAGGATCCCGATCATGACCATGCCGGCGCCGGCCTCGCGGGCCTTCGCCTGGGCTGCGTTGAGCTGGCTGCGGACGTCGTCCTCGAGGGTGACCATGGCCGCGCCGGCGAGCGACCTGGGCGGGATGTTGATCTCGAGGTTGAACTGGCCCAGCTCGGTCTGGAACGCGGGGTCGTCGATCAGCTCGAGCACCTCGCTGTTGCGCATGGCGGGGTCGCCGTGGTCGTCGACCAGGTTGAGCTCGATCTCCATGCCCGTCAGCGGGTCGTCGAAGTCGAACTGGTTCTCGGCCAGCATCCGCTCGAGCACGTCCAGGCAGCGGTGGACCTTCTCGCGGTAGCGCTGCCGGTCCTCGCGGGTGAAGACGGTGGCGCGGACCTCTTCGCCCATGCGACGACCCTAGGGGTGCCCCGCTCCGCGCGTCACGGGTTCGGCCGAAGCGGTCGCAGGGTCAGCACGACGGACATCCGGGCGCACTCCTCGCCGTCCTCCTCGCGCCGGAAGACGACCGTCGTCTCCCACTCCGGCCGCCGCCCCTCGGCCAGCTCCCCCTCGACCCGCTCGACGACGCCGTCCGCGGACGCGTGCGCGGTGACGGCGGACAGCGCGAGCTTCGACCAGGAGATCTGCGCTCCCACGGCCAGCGGCACCGTGCGGTCCAGCCAGGCGCCGAACCGCTCCAGCATCAACGTGGCTGCCGCGGACTCCCCCAGGGTGAAGATGGCCCCGGCGTGCGGGCCGCCGACGTGGTTGGCGATCCCCTCGGCGGCAGGCAGGCGCAGCAGGGCGTGCTCGCCGTCCACGGACAGCACCTCGATGCCGAGGGTGCGGGCGAACGGGGTGGAGGCCCGCAGTGCCTCGGTGGCGGCCGGGTCAGCAGTCATCGGCCGACCGTACCGCCGCTACGGTGACCCGCGTGGACCCCACCGAGCCGGCGGCGTACGCCGTCGTCGACCTGGACGGGGTGGTGGCCGACGTCCGGCACCGCCTGCCGTTCCTGGACCGGCGGCCCAAGGACTGGGACGGTTTCTTCGCGGCCGCGGTCGACGACCCGGTGCTGCCGGAGGGACGGGCCGTCGTCGAGGAGCTGCTGACCCGGTCGCACCGGATCGTCTGGCTGACCGGGCGACCCGAGCGCTGCCGCGCCGACACGGTCGCCTGGCTGGCCCGGCACGGGCTGCCCGAGGCGTCCCTCTACATGCGCGGCGACCGCGACCGCAGGCCGGCCCGCGAGACCAAGCTCGAGAAGGTCCGCGAGCTGGCCCGGCACCGGACGGTGGCCGTGGTCGTGGACGACGACGACCTGGTCGTCCGAACGCTCCGCGCCGCCGGGTTCACGGTGCTGCACGCGCAGTGGATGGCCGAGCCGCAGCCGACGCTGTTCGACGCCCAGGAGCACGACGGCCGGACCTGACCCGACCGGGGTCACGCGAGCGCCCGCACGGCCGCCCGGAAGACCGGCGGCAGCGCAACCGCCGCGGGCACCACCGCACGCCGCAACGGCTCGTGCTGGGCGGCGAACAGCACTGTCCTGGTCAGCGCGCGGTAGCGACGGGTCGCGGCCTGCCACCGCCGGTCGTACCGGTCCGGCCGCCCCTCGAGCACGCACCGCACGGCGGCCTGCGCCGTGGCCATCCCGAGGCTGACGCCCTCACCGGTGAGCGCATCCACGTAGCCGGCGGCGTCGCCGACCAGCAGCACCCGGCCCGACCAGCGTCGGGTGACGTTCTGCTCGAGCGGCCCGGCCCCCAGCACCCGCGAGGCCGGCTCGGCCGAGCCCAGCCGCTCGGCCAGCGCCGGGAAGCTTCGCATCCACGCGTCGTGGTCGGGCCCACGCACGTCGGTCAGCACCGCCACGCCCACGACGTCCGGGGCGACCGGTGTCACGTACGCCTCGGCGCCGTCGCCCCAGTGCACCTCGACCACGTCGGTCCACGGCCGGACCTGGAAGTGCCGACGCAGCCCGTACCTCGGGCGCACCCGCGGCACCCCCTGGCCGCCGATCGCCTGCCGCACGGTCGAGTGCAGGCCGTCGGCCCCGAGCAGCCAGCGCGCACTGATCCCGGCGGCGACCACGTGGTCAGGGCCGCGCTCCAGCCAGGCGACGTCGGCCTGTACCCGCTTGACACCGAGCGCGTCGACCCGCGCCGCGAGCGCGTCCACCAGTGCCGTCCGGCGGACACCCCGGCCGGGACCCCCGACGAACCGCGCGACGGCCGACCGGGTCCCCCGTGCGTCCACGTACCGGATCCCGGTGAAGTCGATCCCCGGCGGGTCGACGCCGAGCCCGGCGAGCGCCGCGACGGCCGACGGCATGAGGCCCTCGCCGCAGGCCTTGTCCACCGGCTCCGCGCGGCGCTCGACCACCGCGACGGACAGTCCGTGCCCTGCGGCGAGCGCCGCGGCCGCGAGTCCCACCGGTCCGCCGCCGACCACGAGCACGTCGACGTCCGGCGTCACGGCGTCAACGCCCCGGCCAGCGCCGTGTCCTCGGTCCGGATGCGCACGCGCAGCAGCCACGCGTTCAGCACGGTGAAGACCAGGGCAGTGACCCAGGCCGTGTGCACCAGCGGGAGGGCGACCCCCTCGGCGACCACGGCGACGTAGTTCGGGTGCCGGAACCTGCGGTACGGCCCGGTCCGCACCAGCGGCAGCCCGGGCACGACGATGACCCGGGTGTTCCAGCGCACGCCGAGCGTTGCGATGCACCACCAGCGCAACGCCTGAGCTGCCAGCACCACAGCCAGCATCGGCCAACCCAGCCACGGCAGGAACGGCCGGTCCGCCACCCACACCTCGACCGGCGCGGCCACGAGCAGCCCGCTGTGCAGCAGCACCATCGACGGGTAGTGGGCACGACCGGTCTCGACGCCGCCGTGCGCGAACGCCCAGCGCGCGTGCCGCACCGACAGCCGCAGCTCGGCGAGCCGTTCGACCGCCACCGCGAGGATCAGCAGCAGGTACCAGCCGTCCGCGCTCACCATCGCAGCAGCACCAGCTCCGCGCAGAACCCGGGTCCCATCGCCAGCATGACGGTGGGCGCGCCGGTCCGGTCCGGGTCGGCGCTCATCGTGTCGGCGAGCACGTGCAGCACCGACGCCGACGACAGGTTCCCCACGCTGGCCAGCGACCGCCACGTGGTGTCGAGCGCCCCGTCCGGCAGCTGCAGCGCGGACTGCATGGCGTGGAGCACCTTGGGGCCGCCCGGGTGCGCGACCCAGTGCCCGACCTCGCTCTGCTCGACGCCGTGGTCGGACAGGAACCCCTTCACGTCCCGCCCGAGGTGCTCGGCGACGACGTCGGCGACGCTGGCCGACAGGACGACCCGGAACCCGCTGCCCCCGACGTCCCACCCCATGACCCGCTCGGTGTCCGGGTACAGGCGCGAGCGGCTGGCCACGACCCTCGGGCCGTCCAGGCCGAGCGTCGCGGCGCGGTGGGCGCCGACCATGACCACGGCCGCCGCGCCGTCCCCGAACAGTCCCGACGCCACCAGGTTCGCGGTCGACGAGTCGTCGCGCTGCACGGTGAGCGAGCACAGCTCGACCGACAGCAGCACGGCCACGTCGTCTGGGTGTCCCAGCAGGTAGTCGTGCACCCGGGCCACCCCCGCCGCGCCGGCCACGCAGCCCAGCCCGAACACCGGCACCCGCTTGACGTCCTCACGCAGCCCGAGCAACGGGACCAGCCTGGCCTCGACGCTGGGCGCCGCGACCCCGGTGACTGTCACGGACATGACCAGGTCCACGTCGCCGGGACCCAGCCCCGCGCCGGCCAGCGCAGCCGCGACCGCCCGGCCCCCCAGGTCGACGGCCAGCGCGACGTATGCCTCGTTCGCCGCCGTGAAGCCGTTCAGCGGCGGGTACGCCTCCAGCGGCAGGGCCAGGTGCCGAGTACGAACGCCGGCGGCCGCATGCAGCCGCTCGAGCAGGCCCCGCCGCTCGGGGTCGGGCACGACGAGCGCGCCGAACGCCTCCGTGATCACCTGCTGCGGGTACCGGTGGTCGCCGAGCGCCGTGCCGACGGCGGCCAGCACCGACGTTCCGGCCCCGTCCGGGGCGGGGGCGCGCTCGGCGGTGCTCACGGCGTACCCCCTGCCCGGGTCAGGTCCACCCCGCCCCTGTCTACCAGAAGGTCCCGGGCGCAGCAGGTCCGCCGGGGCGAGCAGTGGGGCGGGCAGCCTCCGGGGTCAGTGGGTGACCGGCACCAGGGCCAGGCACGCCCGCGTCTTGTGCTGAACCGCGAACCCCCGGCTTGGTTCCCCGATCAAGCTGCCCCAGCCGCGCCTATTCGCCGACCTGGAGCCGGGAGAAGAAGGCGGCGATGTCCGGGGCGAGCAGATCGGGTACCTCGGCCGCCGCGAAGTGGCCCCCGCGAGGCATCGGTGTCCACCGGACGACCTCGCACAGGCGCTGCGCCCACTCACGTGGGGGGACCCCGTCGTCGACGAACTGGTGGAAGACCGCGATCGCGGTGGGGACCGTGACGAAGTCGTCGGGTCCCAGTTGACCCATCGTCCGGTTGTCCACGTAGTCCCGCATCGACGTGGTAATCGTCTGCGTGACCCAGTACAACGTGACTACGGTGAGCAGTAAGTCGCGGGTGAAGACGGCATCCGGGTCACCACCCGAGTCCGCCCAGGACCTCCACTTCTCCAGCACCCACGCCGCCAGCCCGGCGGGTGAGTCGTTCAGCCCGTAGCCGACGGTCTGCGGCCTCGTGGACTGGATCGCGCCGTAGCCGCGGTCGGTGGCGTTCCACCAGGCGTACTGAGCCAGGTAGGCGTGCTCGGCGTCCGAAAGTGGCGGCGACCCGGGGCCGGTGTACGGCATCAGATCCAGGTTGCTCAGGTGCAGGCCCAACAGGGGCGTCGGGTTGTCCAGGGCCATGAACGTGGACACGGCGGACCCCCAGTCGGTGCCGTGCGCGCCGTAGCGCTCGTAACCCAGGCCCTGCATGAGCTGGTGCCACAGCCCGGCGGTGTACCGAGTGGTGACGCCCGTACGGGTGGGGCGGGTGGAGAAGCCGTACCCGGGCAGCGACGGGATGACGACGTCGAAACCGGGCCCGTCGATCCCGTGGGCGCCGGGGTCCGTCAACAACGGGACGAGCGGCAGGTACTCGACGAAGCAGCTCGGCCAGCCGTGGGTCAGGATCAGCGGGATGCCTCGACCTGAGCGGGCGCGCTGATGGACGAAATGGATCCGAGAGCCGTCCAGCTCCGCGCAGAACTGGTCGAACGAGTTCAACCAGGCCTCCTGGGCCCGCCAGTCGAAACCGTCGGCCCAGTACGCCAGCAGGTTCTGGAGGTAGGCAAGGTCGGTCCCCTGCTCCCACCGCGGGCCCGGGGCGGGCGGCGGCCAGCGCGTGCCCCTGACGCGGCTACGCAGGTCGGTCAGGACTTCCTCGGCCACCCCTATGGTGAACGGGCTCACCGTGAGCCCGCCAGGGGCTCGCACCGTCACGGTCGCCCTCGCGTGCGAGTCACCCGACAATGGTTCCACAGCTCGCCCACACGAGCCCAACGCCCAGACCGCAGTGCACCACCGGGCACATACGTCCGCCGCCTCGCGAGTCAGCCCGACGCGGCGTAGAGATGCCACCGGTCGGGGACGCCTTTGAGCTCGTGCTCGCCGGCGTCGACGAAGGTCAGTCCGGAGCCGGCGACCAGGTCCTTGACGGTTTGAGAGATGAGCACCTGGGACGGGGCGGCCAGGTGCGAGATTCGTGCTCCGATGCTGACGGCAATGCCACCGACCTTTCCGTCGATCAGCTCGCATTCGCCCGTGTGGATCCCGCCCCGGACCTGCAGACCGAGGTCGTGCACACGATCGGCGATCTCCAGTGCGCAGCGAATGGCCCTGGCGGGTCCGTCAAAGGTGGCGTAGAAGCCGTCGCCGGCGGTGTCGTTCTCGACGCCGTGCCACTGATCCAGGGCCGATCGGACGAGCGCATGGTGCCGTTCGACCAGCTCCTTCCACGCGTAGTCGCCGAGAGTGGCCTGCCGGTGGGTGGAGTCGATGATGTCGGTGAACAGCACAGTGGCCAGCACCGAGTCCAGCCCTTCGCGCACCGGCTGGAGCCCGACGAACCGTCGCACGGCCTCCACCGGGGGCCTGATGAACGCCTGCATCGTCTCCTTGGTCTCCGGCACGTCGCCCGGCAACAGGACCAGCTCGGCAGCCGGCATCAACGAGGCGACGTACTTCGCCTTGGCCACCTCCGCGGGTGAGGACGAGTCGGCCAACAGCAAGGTGGGAACGCGCACCGAGGGCAGAACGGGACGCAGATCCGTCTCCCACCACATCTCGTTGAGTGCAACGGCAACGTTAGGGGTGCAGGTGTTTCGACTGGCCTTGGCCACCGCACGGATCTCGTCGTCCGAGGGCCGCGGATAGCCCTCGGCGACGAACTGGTCGGCCCAGATCTCCCCGTACTCAAGGCTGCCCCAGTGCTGCAGGTCGCGCAGTTCCTGGTCTATCGCCTCGGGCCGTTCTCCCCAGGGGTAGTCGTGCGCCCAAGCTGTGCGAGGCGTCGGAGCCCACCAGACCAACCCGCGCACCCGATCGGGGTCGGTCGCGGCCAGCAGCACACCGGGAGCAAGACCCTCGAATAGCGCTGCGATAATCGTGCTCTGCGAGTGGACCTCGTCGAGCACTGCCCGAAGATCCGCGGCCCGCGTCTCCAGGTTGGGCGGCGGGGTGTCCCGGCTGGACAACCCAGTCCCCCTCCGGTCGTGCAAGATCACCCGCCCGAACGATGCCAAGGCTTCGAACCATGGGGCGTGGAACGGTCTCTCCCAGACACAGTCCAGATGCCCGCACCAGTCGAACTGCCACGCGATGTCGATCAAGCCGTCCCCGACCACCTGATAGGCGATGTACGTGCCGTCCTGAGTACGCACGTACCGCGGCTCGGGGATCTTCATGAGCTCATGCTCTGCCCGCCAGCGCTACGCCGACAAGGCAACGCCGGTCGGCGCATCTGCCGCTCTCACCCGACCGAACCCAACGCCGGATCTGATCAGCCCTCAAACGGCACTTCGCGTGCACGCTGATCGGCACGCAATCGGCTGACCCGTGCGCGTGGGGGGTGCGGCGGAGAAGATGGCGGTGTGAGGATCGGGGTGGCGCTCGGCGGTGGCGGACTGACCGGCACCGCGTTCCACGCGGGCGTCCTGTGCGCCCTTGCCGAGGAGATCGGATGGGATGCGCGGGACGCCGAGGTCATCGTGGGGACCTCGGCCGGATCGACGGCCGCCGCGCTGATGCGGACCGGGTTTCCGCCGCGTGACTACGTCCGCCGAGTGACCGGGCAGCCGATGTCCGCCGAGGGCGAGGCGATCCTCGGCGCTCTGCCGTCGTTGGGTGACCCGCCACCCGCGACGCGTGGGCAGCGGAGCCCGGCCGCCCCAGATCTTGCCCGCGCGGTGGCGCGGCGGCCCTGGCGGTACAGACCGGGAGTGGCAGCAGCCGCGTTGCTGCCAGCAGGCACTCGCCCGGTCGATCCCGGGGCCGCCCGGCTACGGTCGCTGTTCCGTAGCTGGCCGAAGCGCTCGCTGTGGATCTGCGCGGTCGATCTCAGTGATGGCCGCCGGGTGGTGTTCGGGCGGGATGCATCGGCTTCGGTGGGCGACGCGGTAGCGGCGTCCTGCGCGGTCCCCGGGTACTTCGAACCAGTGCTGATCGACGGCCGGCGCTTCGTCGATGGGGGCGCGTACTCGCTGGTGAGCCTCGATCTGCTGGCCGGGCTGGGGCTGGACGCGGTCGTGGTCTCCGCACCGCTGTCTACGCTCGACTGGGTCGCGGCCGACCCCGGCAATGCCCTCCGGCTACCGGCTCGCGCACAGCTGGAGCGCGAGGCCGCGCGGGTCCGGCGCGGCGGAACCCGTGTCGTCGTCGTCCAGCCGGACGCGCGGATGCGCCGCATCATGGGCACAAACACGATGGTTGCCGCGAAGCGGCCGCCGGTAGCACTCGCGGCGCGACACTTCGCAGGAGCCCTGTTACGGCAGCAGGCACCATGGCTTGGCCGCTGAACTCCACACGGGTGCCTCAGCGCCGCCCTGCACCGGCACTTCGGTGTGGTCAAGTCACCGGCATCAAGACGTCGATCTCATCGAGTCTGTGGTACAGCTCCAGACTCGGGCGGGTGTCGTCACGCCGAGACGATGACTTCAGCAATTCATAGGCGGGAGCGATCTCGCTATACACATCCGGGGGGTCGCCGTGAAGCCGGACGTGTACGAACCGCCCGCCAGGAACGACCATCTCGGGAAGCTCCCGCTCGGCCGGCGTGGCGTCCGCCTGGATCTCCACGCAAGCCCGATACCAGCCCTGAACCGGGTCGAAGGCGGCAAGGAAGTGCCTCCCCTTCAGCGAGCCGACAGCCGTTTCGAGCGTCAGCCAGGCGACCCGAATCTGGCTGAGTTCGTCCTCGACCTGGACGTACCGCACGGCCCTGGCGGTCCTATCCACGACCGAAGGGACCTTCGCTGGCATGCGCACATACTGCCGGTTCTTGTGCTCGGGTATCGGGCGCTTCCGGCGATGAAGGCGGGGACGATGTAGTAGGCCTCCTCCCCCGGGGCTAGGTTGCGCCGAGCTCAGTCGGTAGCGGGTGGTGGTGGAGGGGTCGGCGTGCCGGGTGGCCCGTGTACGTCGCGTAGGGGGACGCCGGCCTTCAGGGCGGCGGTGAGTAGGAGTGGCGCAGCGAGTCGATCGCGATCCAGAAGGCGTTACGTAGCCCCGCTCCCGGCGTGAGACGCTTAAGACCCTCGCGATCGGCCTAGGGGCAACCGGATCAGCTCACACCGAGCGCCATCAGGTCGTAGGCACCTAACGCAGGCTGGAAGTAGACGTTAGTCAGGTGCGGGTTGCGGTAGTACAGCGACTTCAGACTGACCAGCGGTACGTAGACCGCGTCGCTCATGACACGGTGGGCAAGGTCGCGGTATGCGGCCAGCCTGGCGCCGGCGTCAGGGGTCGAGGCGGCCAGAGCCAGGTCCGCCTGGACCCCAGGGTCGCGCAGCTCGGGGTAGTTGGTGTTACCCACAGCTTTGATGGCCCGACTGTCGACCAACGACTCCCAGAACCCGTACTCGGTGGGAAAGTCCGGACCCCAGCCTAGGATCTCCAGGCCGATGTGGAACTGGCGGATATGGGCTGGTGTGCCGATCCACGGGTAGAACTCGGAGAACTGGAAAGGCACAAGTGTGACGGTGATCCCTACCTTCGCCAGCGCCGCCGCCTCCACGGTCGACGCCATGTAGCCCGGGCCGGAGTCCATTGTCGCGAGCTTGGTGCTGAAACCGTGGGGGTGCCCGCACAGGCGCAGTTCGACCCGTGCCCGAGCCAGGTCTCCGGTACCTCCCGGTCCCCCCGGGTACGGGTCGTACCCCGGCTCGTAGGTCGCAAGGTTTGGGGTCAGCATCGTGCCGGTGAGGCTTGCTTGGAGCGGACCGCCCCACACCGGTACGAGAGCCGCCTTGTCGATGGCGAACTCGACGGCACGCCGGCAATGCACGTTATCGAAGGGTGCGACCATCTGCTCGATGGACAGGTACCTCGTGAAGTTGACGGCTACGTCGTCGGCGTGGCAGCGCAACGCCGGGTCGTTCGCCACCTTGGCGGCCATGGGCGCGGACGGTGGGATCCCACCGTCGAAGCTGATGCTGGGCTCCGACATCTCCTGGGCGCTCCGCGCATCGTCGCTGCCGGTCAGACTCACGACCACCCGGTCCGGGAGCGCCTTGCGCAGCGGGTCGGTCTGTCGCTCCCACATCCCGTTGCGCACGAGCACGAGCGACCGCCCCTGGTCGTAGCTCTGGATCTTGTACGGGCCGCTCGAGACGGGGTTCTTCTGGTAGTCGGCCCCGGTGTCCATCCTCGCTGGCACCGGCGTCGCTGATGGCAGGGCCATCAGGTAGTCGAAGTCGGCGAAGGGCCGGCTCAGGTGGAACACGATGGTCGACGGGTCCGGCGTGACGATCGACCTCAGACCGGTATGGCTCCGGTCTCGGTACGGGCCGAGGTAGTGCTGCCCACCATCGAGCAGGTCGATGTAGTACATCGCCGGACCACCGGTGATCACGTCGGTGGCGAACAGCCGTTCGATGGCGTACTTGACCTCTGTGGACGTAATTGCCTCACCGTCCTGGAATCGCAGGCCGGGACGCAGGTGGTACGTCCAGGTCCGGTTGGCGTTGCTGGCCTGGCCGGGCGAGGTCGCCAGGTCCGCTACCACGCCAAGGCCTGCCGTGCCCGGTTCTGGGGCGAACGCGGTCAGACCGCGCTGCCAGATGCGCAACAGGTTCCAAACCGAGACGAAGTACGTCCGAGCTGGGTCGAGGGAGTCGATGGGATCGTTCGAACCCCACAGCATCAGGGTGCCACCGGGCGTGTTCGACGCGTTGACGACGCCGGTTGTGGCCGCGTTCCAGGACGTGAGAGCGCATCCGGACGTGGCCGCGGCCGTCGTCACGGACGGTTTCGACGTACTCCCAGCCGCGAGCACCGCAACGCACAGGCAGACGGTGACGACCGAGCCGGCTCGGCCCTTCATCGCGCGGCCCGCACGATCACGAGCTTGCTCGACGACGGATCTGACACCACGAGCTGAGTATCAGTGGCGACCAGGGACCCGACGCTCCCCGGCAGTGGCACCCTCGCCATCATCGTCGCGGTCCCGTAGTCGATCCGGTCCAGCGCGGCGGCCGGCGTACCTGCGGCTCCCGAGTCGCGGCCCCGGCAGCCGACCCACAGCGCGCCCGCGTACACCGCCAGCCCTGCGGGGTTGGGGTCGACCGGAACGATGTCTAGGACCCGCCCGCTGGCAGCGTCGACGCCTATGACCATTCCTCCTTCCGACTTTGTGACCCACAGTCGACCGGTCGGGTCGACGACCATCGACCTCCCACAACAGCCCGGGACTGGGGCACGCAGCACCTCGCGATCCGTGGATGTGTCGATCCGCGACAACGACTCGTCCCCGTTGGCCACCCACAACCCCCCCTTCGTCGCAAGGATCGACCGGGTGCCACTGGCCGGTGGCGGCCCCACCGCGACCTTGGCGAGGATCCGTCCGCTGCTCGGGTCGAGCCGCAGGACTCGACTGTTCGACGTGCTCGCCACCCAGACCGAGCCGTCCGCGATCGCCACGCCACCCGGCTCGTCGCCCGGCGTGCGAACGCTGAGAGTGACCTGGCCAGTCCGCGCGTCCACTCGACGAATGACACCGTCCGAGGTGGTGACCCACACGCTGGTCGCGTCCGCAGCGAGCCCGGTCGGGTAGTTGCCCACGCTGGACAGCGGGGTCGAGTGCACCTGCTCCATGGTTCTCGCGTCGAGCTGTTCCAGGACGAGGTCCCAACTTCCCTGACCGTTGGCAACCCAGACCGACTGACCGGCGACCGTGAAGATCGTGGTGTCGTCGTGCAGCAGGAAGACTGAGCCCACGACCGTACCGAGCCCCAGTCGCTGCTTGTTCGTCGGCGGCTGTGTCCGGTGCACTGATCCAGGCAGCGACGCGGCCAGGACGAGCGACACGACCGCCACCGTTACCACGCCTGCAGCCAGCCAGTTCCTACGGGTCCGGCGGTGGTTCTGGACGAGCATTGCCGCGAACCTGTCGCTGCCGTCCGGCGTCACACGCACCGTCGCGGCACGCTCACGCAGCGCCGTGCGGAGCCGGTCGTCGACGCGCTCAAGTGCACTCATCGGGTGCCTCCGAGCTCCGCCTCAAGCCTGGCGAGGCCGCGGTGGGCATGGGCCTTCACCGACCCGCGACTGATCCGCAGCGTCGCCGCGATCTCCGCCTCGCTGTAGTCCTGGAAGTAGCGCAGGACCAGCACCTGACGCTGACGCATCGGCAGCTGCGCCAGCCGGGCCAGGATGTCCCGAGTCTCCTCGTGCACCAAGGCGACCGCCTCGGCCGACGACTCCTCCTGCGGTTCCTCGACGTCTCGCTGACGGGCGACCCGTCGGTGCCGGAGCCGGTCGCGGGCTCCGTTCGCCACCGCGGCGCGCAGATAGAAGAGGGCGTTGTTCTTGTCCCTCAGCATGAACCAGCGACGATGCAGGCTCGCGAACGCGTCCTGTACCACATCCTCCGCCGTGCCCATGTCGTCGACGAGCAGAACAGCGAGCCGGACCAGGCTGCCGTACTGGGCGCGGTAGAGCGCCGTAACCGCCTCGTCGCGTCGGCTCGGCAGCTCGGTGAGAGTCGTAGGCCCGCTGGCCACCTCACGCGGCAGCGCTCGGACCCCGGCAGCCCTGATGGTCACCTCCCGAGGGAGTGCCCGACCCCCGATGGTTCTCCCACCGGGGGCGCGGGACAAGGTGTCGGATCGGACGAGGATCAAGCCGGGAGCATTCGGGGTCGGTGCACCGTCGAGAGGCGTGCCACGGCCACAGTGCCCAGCGCACCGATGGCAGCGCCCACCAGCGCGATCAGCAGCACGGCGCCGATGGAGTACCCCGACGTCTGGTTGACCACATGCGCCGGCAGGAGCGGCGGAGGTGAGCTGCTGGTCGACGTGTCCGGCGGTCCCACGTTGGCGAGGGCGACCGGTGAGCCGACCAGCAACATGAGCACGCAGGACACCAGGACGGACAGGCCAGCTGCGGCCCGTCGAGCTGTAGTCATGATCAATCCCTTCCGAGGCTTGGGCTCTGGCAGATCGCGCTGCAGCAACAGGAGAGACGGATCAGCCGCCAACGGGTTGACACGGATCCGCGGCGAATGCCGCGACGGCGGGCCGTTCACGAGGTAGCGGACAGCCCATCGACGTCTGCGGCACGACCAGGTCGCCCAGGCTTGGTCAGGTACCGGCCGCGATCGACCGCAGGTACCGAGCAGCTAGCTCAGGCGCGATTGGGTCGGGATGTCGTTCAGCGTTCCGCGCTCGCGACCGGTTGGTTTCGGGGCGTCGGCGCGAATACTGATCATGCAACGCACGGCACATATGCGCTCAGGATGGGGTCGGAGGGCCGCAGCCGGGCCGCGTCGACAGCGGCCCGATCTTCCGCGTTCAAGACCTCGTCGATGATTCGGTCGAATGAGCCAGAGAGCTCGCAGATGATCTTCCGCTCGGCCGGCGCAAGGGGTCAGCGGACCATGATCACCGTTGTTGTCCCAACTCGAGAGCATGTCGGAGAGCACCAGCGACTCGTCCTAGCTCAGCCTGACGGTCGCTTGATCTTTGGACGTCCGCTCGGGCTCCACTTGCCCATCGTCGAGGTCCCGATCCGCCAGCCCTGATGGCCCTGCTCCCATCCGGGACGTGGGACGGCGAGGGCGCCCCCACTCTCGGTCCGTGATCCGCACCGAATGCCGGATCAAGCGCTGGGCGGGGCGAACAGAACGGCACTTCGGTACGTTCGGTCGCATGCCGTCGCCGTCCGACGGAGGGCGTGGATTCGGTTCAGGGAAACTTGGCTGCGATGTAGTCCGCGATGTGCTGGTGGAACAGCTGGATCGACGTGGCGTCCGTCAGTGGGTTGTTGTTCCCGTCGATCATTCGCGGGATGTCCTTCGGATAGTGCAGCGTCACCCAGGCGAAGAACGGCTCCCACACCTGACCAGCGAAGCCGTTGGTGGCGTAGGTGAAGTTCATCCCCGACGCGACGACCTTGCCGTCTCGCACGGTCAGGACGAACTGGTTGTTCGCGAACGGGCCGAGACCCATTTGTTCGGAGCCCAGCGCGTGCATGTCGAACGAGCAGTTCACCCGCGTTCCGGCGCTCGAGCTGTCCAGCGCGGTGCAGTGGTCGAGCAGGACCCGGAACTCCATTGCCTCGTCCTGCCGGTTGCTCCGGTCCAGACTCGACCAGTAGGCGAGCGCGTCGCCGGCCACGAGGGACTTCAGCAGCGGCCGGTCATACCTCCCGTACGCATCGACGAACGCGGCGGCAGCCTGCTCAGGCAGGGTTGGTCCTTGGCCGGTGGAGGACCCGGTACGTGCGGCCGTCGAACCACTGCCGCAGCCGGTCAAAAGCACGCCCAGGACCAGCAAGATCAGCGGCCCCGCCCCCGCCCCCGCCCCTGGCCGTCGACGCGGCGGATTGCCCCGGGCGCCGGTCGTGGCCTCGAAGGTCGGTGGTGACGTGGAGAAGGTGGGAACTGTGCCCCGGCGGAGCCGCTCTCGACCAACCATGACCACTCCCTTGGGTATCCCTGCGCCCGCGCTGCGGTGCGGGTTCGGTCAGTCGCCATCGCCATCTGTGGGTGGCGAGGATGCGGTTCAGGGGGACTTGGCTGCGATGTAGTCCGCGATGTGCTTGTGCCACAGCTCGATCGACGTGGCGTCCGTCAGTGCGTTGTTGGCCCCGTCGATCATTCGCGGGATGTCCTTCGGATAGTGCAGCGTCACCCATGCCACGAACGGCTCCCACACCTGAATGTTGAAGCCGTTGGTGGCGTAGGTGAAGTTGATCTGCGACTCGACGATCTTGCCGTCACGCACCATGACAAGGAACTGGTTGTTCCCGAACGGTCCGAGGCCCAGCTGCTCGGAGCCCAGCGCGTGCACGTGGAACGAGCAGTTCACCCGCGTTCCGGCGCTCGAGCTGTCCAGCGCCGTGCAGCGGTCGAGCAGCACCCGGAACTCGATCGCCTCATCGGCCCGGTTGAACTGGTCCAGACTCAACCAGCTGGCAAGCGCGTTGCCGGCCAGCAGGGACTTCAGCAGCGGCCGGTCATACCTCCCGTAGGCGTCGACGTACGCGGCGGCAACCTGCACCGGCCGGGTTGGCCCTGGCGAAGCCGGCGCGGTGGCATCCGGGTTGCCGGGGGTCAGACCCATCGCCCACACGACGACGGAGGCCGCAGCAGCGCCGACGACTGCCCCCCAGACACCCCACCCCAGGTGGCGCTTTCGGGCTGCTCGTTCAGCGTCGGCGAGCAGGCGCTCAAGGGTTGCCTGGTCCGTGTCAGTGCTGTTCATCGCGGCATCCGCGTGCTCCTTCAGAACGACGGCCACCCGACGCTCCAGCTCCGGCGTGCTCACGGTGCGGCCTCCAGACAGCGAGCGAGCGCAGCCAGGCCACGGCTCGCGTGCTTCTTCACCGAGCCGCGAGAGACCCGCAGGGTCTCGGCGATCTCGGCCTCGTTCTGGTCGAGGTAGTAGCGCAGGACGATCACCTGCCGTTGGCGGTGCGGGAGCTCGCGGATGGCCCGCCAGAGCCGGTCTGCCTCGTCGTGTGTAATCGCGTCGTGCTCCGCCGACGGGAGCGCCTCAGCCTGCGGGACGAGCGCGAGCCGACCCGCAGTTGCCCGGCGACGGTGGCGCAGGTGGTCACGGCCGGCGTTGACGACGGCCCGATTCAGATAGGTGATAGCCGCATTGGGGTCACGCAGCTGCCGCCAATGGCCGTACAAGCCGGCGAACGCCTCCTGCACCAAGTCTTCGGCAGTCTGCTGGTCATCCACGAGCAGGGTTGCCAGCCCCACCAGGCGGCGATAGTTGGTGTGGAAGAGCGCCGAAACCGCGTCAGCCCCACCCGACCACCGAGGCGTCTCCACCATCTCAACCTCGCGCACGAAGGGCTGCCCGTCCACAAAGGGATCAGACGACTCAGCGCCAAGAAGGTTGACCGCACATCACACCGAAGCCAAACCGTACCCTTCCACACCCCGGCCACCGGCAGTGTCAGCCGCGCACAGAATGCCGGATATAGCGGCCGAACCTGGGCGACGCGAACACCAGCGGGGCGCACCCGCAAGGCCGTCGTGCAGGAGGCCCCGTCCAGAACCGACGGGTGACGCCGCTCGCCGACACACCTGGTGAGACCAGCTCGTGCGCCTGAGGGACGCTCGCGCCGATCAGCTCTCGTAGTCTTGCGGGGAGCCGCAAACACACACCAGGTGCCGGTCGCCGTACGCGCCGTCGATCCGGCGGACCGGAGCCCAGTACTTGTCGTGCCGCAGCGACTCCAGCGGGAACGCCGCCTCCTCGCGGGTGTACGGGTGCACCCACTCGCCGACGACCGACTCGAACGTGTGCGGCGCGTTGTGCAGCGGGCTGTCGCCCACCGGCCACTCCCCCGCCGCGACCCGGGAGATCTCGCCGCGGATCGCGATCATGGCCTCGCAGAACCGGTCCAGCTCGCCGAGGTCCTCGCTCTCGGTGGGCTCGATCATCAGCGTGCCCGCCACCGGGAACGACATCGTGGGCGCGTGGAAGCCGTAGTCGATGAGGCGTTTGGCCACGTCGTCGACCGTGACGCCGGTCTCCTTGGTCAGCTGGCGCAGGTCGATGATGCACTCGTGCGCGACCAGGCCGCCGCGGCCGGTGTACAGGACCGGGTAGTACGGCGAGAGCCTGGTGGCGAGGTAGTTGGCCGACAGGATCGCGACCCGGGTGGCCTCGGTCAGCCCGATCCCGCCCATCAGCCGCACGTACGCCCACGAGATCGGCAGGATCCCGGCCGAGCCCCACGGCGCGCTGGCCAGGTTGCCGACGCCCGTCGCCGGGCCCGCCTCCGGGACCAGCGGGTGGTTCGGCAGGTACGGGGCCAGGTGCGCCCGGACCCCCACCGGCCCGACCCCGGGGCCGCCGCCGCCGTGCGGGATGCAGAAAGTCTTGTGCAGGTTCAGGTGGCTCACGTCCGCGCCGAACCGGCCCGGCTTGGCCAGCCCCACCAGCGCGTTGAGGTTCGCGCCGTCCACGTACACCTGGCCGCCTGCGTCGTGAACCAGGGCGCACAGCGTGGTGATCGACTCCTCGAACACCCCGTGCGTGGACGGGTACGTCACCATCAGCACGGCCAGCCGGTCGGCGTTCTGCTCGATCTTGGCGCGCAGGTCGGCCACGTCGACGTTGCCGCCCTCGTCGCACGCGACGACGACGACCCGCAGCCCGGCCATCACCGCTGACGCCGCGTTGGTCCCGTGCGCGGACGACGGGATCAGGCAGACGTCGCGGTGGTGGTCACCACGCCCACGGTGGTACGCCCGGATCGCCAGCAGCCCGGCCAGCTCGCCCTGGCTGCCGGCGTTCGGCTGCAGCGAGACCGCGTCGTACCCGGTGATCTCGACCAGCCAGCGCTCCAGCTCGTGGATCAGCTCGAGCGTGCCGGCGGCCTGCTCGACCGGCGCGAAGGGGTGCAGTCCGGCGAACTCCGGCCAGGTGATCGCCTGCATCTCGGTGGTGGCGTTGAGCTTCATGGTGCACGAGCCCAGCGGGATCATCCCGCGGTCGAGCGCGTAGTCGCGGCCGGACAGCTTGCGCAGGTACCGCAGCATCGAGGTCTCGTTCCGGTGCGCGTGGAAGACCGGGTGCGCGAGGTACGTCGACGTCCGCACCAGGTCGGCCGGGATGGCGTCCGGGGTGCTGCTGTCCAGCGCGTCGAGGTCCTCGGCACCGGGGACGCCGAACGCCGCCCACACCCGCTCCAGGTGGGCGCGGTTGGTGATCTCGTCCGTGGAGATCCCGACGGTGTCCGCGTCCACCCGGCGCAGGTTGACCTCGCGCGCGGCGGCCGCTGCGACCACGTCGTCCGCCCGACCGGGCACGACGGCCTGCACGGTGTCGAAGAACGCGTCGTGCCGGATCTGGACGCCGCCGGCCCGCAGACCCGCGGCCAGCAGCACCGCGAACCTGTGCACGCGCCGAGCGATGGTGGCCAGCCCTTCCGGGCCGTGGTAGACCGCGTACATCGAGGCCATCACCGCGAGCAGCACCTGCGCGGTGCAGATGTTGGACGTCGCCTTCTCCCGGCGGATGTGCTGCTCCCGGGTCTGCAGGGCGAGCCGGTACGCGGGCCTGCCCTCGGCGTCGACGGAGACGCCCACGAGCCGGCCCGGAAGGTTGCGCTCCAGCCCGGCGCGGACGGACATGAACCCGGCATGCGGCCCGCCGAAGCCCAGCGGCACCCCGAACCGCTGGCTGGAACCGACTGCGACGTCCGCCCCGATCTCGCCGGGCGGCCGGACCAGGGTCAGTGCGAGCAGGTCCGTGGCGACGGCGACGAGCGCTCCGCGCTCGTGCACCTGCGCCACCAGCCCGGCGTGGTCGCGCAAGGCTCCGCTGCTGCCCGGGTAGGACAGCAGGACACCGTAGAACGGCTCGTCCGGCAGTGGCTGGTCGAAGTCGTGCGTCCGCAGGTCGATGCCGAGCGGCTCGGCCCGGGTGCGCAGCACGCCGACCGTCTGCGGGTGGGTGTCCGCGTCGACGAGGAACACCTCGCCGGACGTGCCCGCGACCCGCCGCAGCAAGGTCATCGCCTCGGCTGCCGCGGTGCCCTCGTCGAGCAGGCTCGCACCCGCCGTCGGCAGCCCGGTCAGGTCGGCGACGAGCGTCTGGAAGTTGAGCAGCGCCTCGAGCCGACCCTGGCTGATCTCCGGCTGGTACGGCGTGTACGCGGTGTACCAGGCCGGGTTCTCGAGCACCTTGCGCAGCACGACCATCGGCGTGAACGTGTCCGAGTACCCCAGACCGATCATCTGCACCATGCGCCGGTTGCGGCCCGCCAGCGCGTGCAGCTCCGCGATCACCTCGGCCTCGGTCCTCGGTCCAGGCAGCGCGAGCTCGGTATCCAGCCGGATCGACGCGGGCACCGCCTCGTCGACCAGGTCGTCGAGGCTGGCCCGGCCGACCACGGCGACCATCTTCGCCCGGTCGTCCCGGGAGGGCCCGATGTGTCGGTCACGGAACGGGGCGGCCTGCTCGAGCTCGGACAGGGAGGGGTTTCGGTCGGGCTGGTCGGACATCGGGGCGGCCTCCGGACGAAGCGGCGTCGGAGGTGCGAGCGATACGCAGCGCCCCCGACCTGGGGCCTCCCCCTCTGTCACGCCGGTCGGGTCGCGCCCGCCGCTCCAGAGTCGCCTCGCCCGCACGGTCCTGGCGCCTGAGAGGTTCCGGGGAGGATTGCCCCTTCGGCGCCCCCGTCGGTGCGGGGGCTCTCCCGTGCGGGTTCACCAGCACGAGCAGCATACGTCCCCCGCGCACCTGCGCCGGTTCGACGCGCAGATGCGCGGCTCAGCCGGTGGCGCGGGTCTTGCGGCGGGCCGCCAGTTCGTCTCCCGCCACCGGCTCGGTCAGCCCGTCGGCCCGCTCGCTCGGCAGGTCGCTGAGCGACCCCTCGAGCTCGCGCCACACCCGTCCGACCGCGATCCCGAAGACACCCTGGCCGCCCTGCACGAGGTCGACGACCTCGTCCGGCGAGGTGCACTCGTAGACGCTGGCGCCGTCGCTCATCGAGCGTGATCCCGGCGAGGTCCTCGACGCCGCGCTCGCGCAGGTGCTGGACCGCCTGCCTGATCTGCTGCAGCGAGACGCCGGTGTCCAGGAGCCGCTTGACCACCTTGAGGACGAGGATGTCGCGGAAGCCGTACAGCCGCTGCGTGCCCGACCCGGTGGCTGGTCGCACGCTCGGCTCGACCAGACCCGTCCTGGCCCAGTAGTCGAGCTGGCGGTAGGTGATCCCGGCCGCGGCGCAGGCGACCGGCCCGCGGTAGCCGACGTCGGGCGGAAGCTGGACGTCGTCGTCGAACAGCAGCCCCTGCTCGCCGGCCCGGCGGCGGCTCTCGGCGCGGTGGTCGTCGACGCTGGGAGAGGGCACGGCCGGCCCAGCGGGCAGCACTGGACCCTGCGTGTCGCGGCCGTCGCGGCCGTCACCGTCGGTGCTCACACCACCCTCGCTTCCCACGCCCGCCGGTCCATCCGAAGAACAGCGATGGAGTTACACGCGGCCGAACTCCGGACGCTAGGACCAGCGCTCGGGCGGGTCAACGACGCGCCCCCCGACACGCCGGGGGCAAACCCTCGACCTCGAGTGGAGAGACGAGGTCAGCTCAGATCCGGCGGGCTGCCCGGTTCGACCGGGCCGGCCTCCCCCGGCTCGCCGGGATCCGGCGCCGCCTCCGGGTCGGCCCCGAAGTCCTCCGGCTTGATCTGGTCGAGGAACTCGATGAAACGCTCGACCTCGTCCTCCTGCTCGTCCTCGATGACGATGCCGGCCTCCTCGAGGACCGACTCGGCCCCGAAGATCGGCGTCCCCGTGCGCAGCGCAAGCGCGATCGCGTCGGAAGGACGCGCGCTGACCTCGACCCCGTCGGAGAAGACGAGCAGCGCGTAGAACACGCCGTCCCGCAGCTCGGTGATCCGGATCTGGGTGAGCTCGACGCCGAGCGCCGTCAGGACGTCCCGGAGGAGGTCGTGGGTCATCGGCCGCGCCGGCACCACGCCCTGCTGGGCGAAGGCGATCGCGGTGGCCTCGACCGCGCCGATCCAGATCGGCAGGTAGCGCTCCCCCGCGATCTCGCGCAGCAGCACGATCGGCTGGTTCGAGGGCATCTCGACCCGGACGCCGACGACGTCGAGTGGTTGCACGTCGACCACGATACAGACGGTGTGCGTACCGGCCACCGCGCAGGCGGGGACCGTCCGGGTCAGCGCCGGCCGGCGTCGCCGAGCGCGGCCTTGACGAGGGCCGCGTGCAGCCGCACGGAGAGTGCGGACAGCTCGCGGACGACCTCGTCGGCGCGCTGCCTGGCCTCCGGGTTGCGCTGCTTGGCCATCGGCGCCACCACCTGCTCGACCAGGCCGACCTCGCGGTCGGCGGCCGACCGGAACGCCCGCAGGTGCCGAGCCTCGAGGCCGTACACGGCCATCTCGGCGACGGTCTTGGCGACCACGAGCGCGTCGCCGTCGTAGTGCGTGGACCCCGGCTTGGGGCCGACCAGACCGTAGCTCTCGAGCTGGCGCAGCTGCTCCTCCTCGAGCCCGGCGGCCTCGAGCAGCTCGGCCCTGGACAGGCGCAGCTCGGACGCGTCCCGGGTGAACGACTCGGCGGTCGGGAACCCGTCGTTCGAGACCACCGCCATCGGCACCCGCGGACCGGCGCCGGGGCCCTCGGGGGGCTCGAGCCCGCGGTCCATCGCGTCCAGGTGGTCCTTGATCACCCGCAGCGGCAGGTAGCGGTCCCGCTGGGCCGACAGGACGTAGCGCAGGCGCTGGATCTCGTCGTGGCCGAACTTGCGGTAGCCCGAGGAGGTCCGCTGCGGCTCGACCAGGCCCTCGGCCTCGAGGAAGCGGATCTTGGAGATCGTGACGTCCGGGAACTCCGGCCGCAGCTTGGCCAGCACCTCGCCGATGCTCAGGTAGGCCCTGGCCGGCACTGCGGCGGTCACGGCTGCCCGCCCGATCCGCTCGGCCCGACCAGGTACACCAGCCGGTACTTGCCGATCTGCACCTCGTCCCCGCCGGCGAGCTGGGCCTCGTCGATCCGGTGCCGGTTCACGTAGGTGCCGTTGAGGCTGCCCACGTCCTTGACCGCGTAGCCGGAGCCGAGCCGCACGAACTGCGCGTGCCGGCGGGACACCGTGACGTCGTCGAGGAAGATGTCGCTGTCGGGGTGCCGGCCCGCGGTCACCAGGTCGACGTCGAGCACGAACCGGCTGCCGGCGTTGGGCCCGCGCCGGACGACGAGCAGCGCGCTGCCCTCGGGAAGCGCTTCGACCGCTGCCTGGTCCGGGTCCGCGCCGCCACCCTCCGGCTCGACCTCGGCCGAACCCAGAGACAGCGTGGACGTCATCTCGGACGGCCCGGCATCGGGCGCGCGCGGCGGCCGCGGGTCGGCCGTGCCGGTCCCTGCGCCGGGGTCGTCGTCGCTGCTCATGGGGCCAATCCCTTCGGGGCAACCCTCGACCCGTCATCGACGGTCGGGGCCTCGACCCTAGGCGCGGGGTGCAGCACGGTCAACCGGAACCCGACGATCGGTGCCCGGGGCGGACCGAACGGCTGTCCGCGGACCCGCCCCGCTCGAGTCTCGACCTGTGGTCGAGAGCATCCGGCCGCGCGGCAGGGTCAGGAGACCGTGAGGTCTCCGTACGCCGCGGCGCCGAGCAACCCGGTCGGCTGGGCCCCGCCGGCGACCCGCACCCGCACCATCCAACCGTCGCCGTACGGGTCCGAGTTGACCAGCTCGGGGGTCCCGTCGAGGGCGTCGTTGCGCTCGGTGACCACGCCGGACACCGGGGCGTACAGCTCGCTCACGCTCTTGGTCGACTCGACCTCGCCGCACGGCTCCCCGGCCACGACCTGGGCGTCCACCGCCGGCAGCGACACGTAGACGATGTCGCCCAGCGCGTCCTGGGCGAAGTCGGTGATCCCGAAGGTGACGATGCCGTCCCCGTCCGGGCCGTCGACCCACTCGTGCTCGGCCGTGTACTGCAGGTGGTCCGGGATGTGGGTCACGCGCGTGGTCCTTCCATGGGGTCCGACGGCCGGGGGTGCGATGGACGAGCGGCCCGGCGCCGTCACGGGCTCGAGGCCGGGCGAGCGTACTGAGGCGTCGAAGCCGGTCGCAAGGCGGTGACCTCGACCTGGTCGCGCTCCTGGACGATGCCGTCGCCGCCGAGGTTGCGCAGGCTCTCGACCACCCCGCCGGGGATCCGCAGCGCCGCCGACAGGGTGTGCGAGTCGCCGATGGCCAGCACGGTGTAGGGGGCGGTCACGGTGTGCCCGTCGATCACCAGGGCGCCGGGGGCGCCGTCCACGAACGCGGTCTGCGCGACGACCCGTACGTCCCCCACCTGGATCGCCTCGGCGCCGGCGTCCCGCAGCTCCTCGATGACGTCGAGCAGGGTGGCAGCGTCGATCTTGCCGGTCGGGTCGGTGACCGTGAGCACCACGCCGGGACCCTGGGCGGCGAGCGTGCCGGCCAGGATGCCCAGGGTCTGCGCCCGCAGCCGCGCCTCCTGCAGCGCCGTCGTGCTGGTGTCGCCGCCGGAGGCGAGCCGGTCGCGCGTCGCCTGCAGGTCTCGCTGCTCGGCGGCCAGCCGCTCGTTGCGCGAGGTCAGGTCGTCGAGGATCCGGACCAGGTCGGACTCGCGGGCCGTGGACAGGCCGTCGGTCTGCTCGGTCGAGCGCACCTGCAGGGCCAGGCCGAACCCGAGGAGCACGAAGAGCAGCCCGATGGCGGCCTGCCCTCGCGTCGCCCGCGGCTTGATCGCGACCACCAGCCGGCGCCGGACCAACGCCCGTTCCTGCCGCCGGTCGGGGCCAGGCGCGCCACCGCCCGCCGGCTCGTCCCCCGCGTCCGTCATCGGGTCACGCGCCGAACATCTGACGACGGATGGCTGCCGCGTTCGCGAAGATCCGGATCGAGAACACGACGACCACGCCCGTGGACAGCTGCGCGCCCACGCCGAGCTGGTCACCCAGGAACACGATCAGCGCGGCGACGAGCACGTTGGCCAGGAAGGAGATCACGAACACGCGGTCGTCGAAGACCCCGCCGAGGGTGGCCCTGGCGGCTCCGAACACGGCGTCGAGCGCCGCCACCACGGCGATCGGCAGGTAGGGCTGCATCCACAACGGGACCGTCGGGTGCAGCACCAGGCCGGCCACGATGCCGACGACCAGCCCTAGGACCGCGATCACGATGCCGCCTCCCTCGCCCGCGCGTAGCGCAGCTCCCCGGCTGACGCCGCCACCAGCGTCTGCCGATCGACCGCGTGGACCGAGTACGTGATGCCGTACGCCTGCGCGAGCGTGCGCAGGGCCTGACCCGCGGGACCGGACACGAAGCTGGACTGCAGGGTGCGCGGGTCGCCGAGCGCCACCACGAGGTACGGCCTCGTCAGCGGACGGTAGTCGACGAGGATCGCGTCGCCGGCCGAACGGATCGCCGACAGGCCGGTCAACCGCTGGCCGTTCACCGCGACCGCCTCGGCGCCGGCCGCCCACAGGCCGTTGACCACGGACTGCAGGTCGCGGTCGAGCACCCGGTCGACCGACGGGTCGGTGCCGACCGGCGGCGTCGTGGCGTCGTCGAGCATGACCTGCACCCCGGGCCCGGTCACCGCCACCAGCCCGGACTGGAGCTCCAGGGCGGCCAGCCTGTCGACCAGCGCGGCGCCCTCGCCGCTGGCCGAGAGCTCGTCGTCCTTGAGGGTGCTGACCTCGGCCTGCAGCGCGGTCACCTGCCGCGTGGTGGCGTCGTACGCCGCGGTCTGCGCCCTGATCCGGGCGTCGAGGTCCGCACGCTGCCGGGCCACCGCCGGCGCGGACGCCCGGGTCTGGGCCAGGGCGACGGCCAGCAGCACGCCGATGAGGACCAGGCCGATCGCGGTGCCCACCTGCACCCGTCGTCGCCGGCGGCCCGGCCCGTCGGCGGCCGCGGCCGCGTAGCCGGGGTCCAGCGCGCCGTCCCAGATCTCCCCGAGCAGCGCGGTGACCGGGTCCGTGCGTTGCCGGGTGGGGTCGGCGGCGGGGGCCGGGGCTGCGGGCACCGGCTACCGACCGGCCCGGTCGACGACGTCGGTCCAGGTGTCCAGCAACGCGGCCGCGGCCTCGGCGGTCGGGGCCTCGACCCACACCCTCGTCATCGCCTCTGCCGGGTCCGGCAGGACCAGCGCCCACCCGTCCCCGTCCACCACGCGCACGCCGTCGAGCACGTCCACCGGGCGGTCACCCGCGGCTTCCAGCACGGCGCGCATCACCAGACCCTTGTTCGCCCACGGAGTCGGGACATCCTGCCTCAGGACGAACGCATGCGGGATACGGGCGTCGATCCGGCTCAGCGTGAGCTGGGTCCGCGCGACCAGGCCCAGCAGCCGGGCGAACGCCGCGAACGGATCGACGGCCGGGCCGACCTCCGGCACCACGAAGCCACCACGGCCGTCGCCGCCCAGGACCAGCCCCGGCATCCCCGCCGCACGGGCCAGGTCGTCCGGCGCCGTGGACGTCCACAGCACCTCCACGCCGTGGAAACGGCACACCTGCTCGGCGACCCGCGTGGTCGTGATCGGCAGCGCCACCCGACCGGTCTGCCGCTCGGCGGCAACCAGGTCGAGGAACACCAGCAGCGCCCGTTCGTCGTCGATCGCGCGTCCGGTGTCGTCGACGATCGAGAGCCGCTCGCCGAGCGGGTCGAACCGCACCCCGAACGTCGCCCTGGCCGACGACACGAGCTCGCCGAGCCGGCGCAGCCCGTCCGCGCGCATGGCGGCGGTCTCGGTGGGCTTGTCGTCGTCCAGACGGTTGTTCACCGTGAGCACGTCGACCGGCAGCCGGGCCAGCAACGTCGGCATGACCATCGCGCCGACCCCGCCGGCTGTGTCGACGACCACCTTGAGCCCGGCGCCCTCGATGCGGCTGGAGTCGATCGACGAGCGCAGCTCCTGGACGTAGCTCTCCACGGCGCGCGGCGGGAACGAGAGGTCGCCGATCTCACCGGGGAACGCCCGCCTGAACTCCTGCCGCTGGAAGATCCGCTCCACCTTGCGGACCGACGCCGCGGACAGGTCGGCCCCCGACTCGTCCAGGAAAAGGATCTCCAGGCTGTCGGTCACGCCGGCCTTGGTCCGCAGCATGATCCCGCCGGCAGCCCCGGCCCTGGCCGTCTCCATCCGGGTGACCGGCGAGGGCGAGGCCTCCAGGTCCCGGACGTTCAGGGCGCTGGACGTCAGCGCGCTGATCACCGCGCGCTTGAACGCCCTGGCGGCGCGGGAGTGGTCGCGTCCGGTGACCACCGTGGCGCCCTTGTCCAGCGTGGTCGCGTACGCCGACGTCAACCGGACCACCAGCTCGGGGGTGATCTCCACGTTCACGATGCCGGAGACCCCGCGGGCCCCGAACAGGCTGCGCTGGCCGCGCGACTCCCAGATCACCGAGGAGTGGATGACCGCGCCGGCCTCGATCGTCTTGAACGGGTAGACCTTCACGCCGGCGGAGATGATCGCCTCCTCCTCGATCACGCACTCGTCGCCCAGGACCGCGCCCTCCTCGATCCGGGCCGCCCGCATCACGTCGGTGTTCTTGCCGACCACGCAGCCGCGCAGGTTCGCGTGGGGACCGATGAACACGTTGTCGTGCACGATCGCGCGATGCAGGAACGCGCCGGAGCGGATGACCACGTTGCTGCCGACGACCGTGTACTCGCGTAGCTCCGCGCCGGCCTCCACCTTGGCGTAGTCCCCGACGTACAGCGGTCCGCGCAGCCGGGCCTCGGGGTCGACGTCGGCGCCCTCGGCCACCCATACGCCGGGCGACATCTCGAAGCCGTCGATGTCGACGCTGACCCGGCCCTCGAGGACGTCCGCCTGCGCCTTGTGGTAGCTCTCCAGCGTGCCGACGTCCTCCCAGTAGCCCTCGGCGACGTACCCGAACACCGGCCGGCCCTCTTCGATCAGCTGCGGGAAGACGTCCGCCGACCAGTCCACCGGGCCGCCGGTCTTGACGTAGTCGAAGATCTCCGGCTCCATCACGTAGATCCCGGTGTTCACCGTGTCGCTGAAGACCTGCCCCCAGGTCGGCTTCTCCAGGAACCGCTGCACCCGCGAGTCCTCGTCGACGATCGTGATGCCGAACTCCAGCGGGTCCGGCACCCGGGTGAGGCACACCGTGACCAGGGCCTTCCGCTCCTTGTGGAACGCGATCAGGCTGGTCAGGTCGATGTCGGTCAGCGCGTCGCCGCTGATGACCAGGAACGTGTCGTCGGCGAGGGCCTCCTCGGCGTTCTTCACGCTTCCCGCCGTCCCGAGCGGCTCCTCCTCCGTCGCGTACTGCAGCGTCATCCCCAGCTCTTCGCCGTCGCCGAAGTAGTTGCGCACCAGCGAGGCCAGGAACTGGACCGTGACGACCACGTCGGTCATGCCGTGCCTGCGGAGCAGCCGCAGGACGTGCTCCATGATCGGGCGGTTGACCACGGGCAGCAGCGGCTTGGGCATGCTGGCCGTCATCGGGCGCAGCCTGGTGCCCTCGCCCCCGGCCATCACGACCGCCTTCACGACACCTTCCCCTCGCGTGGCTGCAGCAGGTACAGCACTCCTGCCCACCAGTACAGCCCAGCGCCCCACAGGGCGAAAGCCCAGCCGACCACCCGGGCCACCGTCGCCCCCGCCCCCGGCCCGTCCCCGAGCAGCAGGAGCGGGAAGGCGTACAGCAGGTTGAGCGTCGCGGCCTTGCCCAGGTAGTGCACCGGGGGTGGCCCGACGCCCCGGCCGCGGAGCACCAGCAGCCACACCCCCAGCACCACGTCCCGGGCCACGATGAGCACGAGCAGCCACCAGGGGACGATGCCGCGCAGACCCAGCCCCAGCAGGGTGGCCAGGATGTAGAGGCGGTCCGCCAGCGGGTCCAGGATCTGACCGACCCGGGAGACCTGGTTCCACCGGCGCGCGATGACGCCGTCGAGGTAGTCGGTCGCGCCGCTGACCACGAGGAGCAGGACGGCTGCGCCGTCCGCCTCCGGTCCCAGCACCAGCCAGAGGAACACCGGGACACCGAGCAGGCGAAGCGCCGAGAGCAGGTTCGGAACGGTGAGCACACGGTCGCCGACGACCTCGGGCGTCGGCACGCTCACGGAACCTCCCAGCCTGCAGGTCCGGTCTCCCTGGCCGGGTCCCTGACGACCCGAGCCTACCCAGCGGCGACGGCCGGCTACCCGATCCGCCGGCCGCCCCTGACGCCCGGACGTTGCCTTGCGGAAGCCCCCTGCGCATCGGCCGGCGAGTCCCCGATCTCGTTCTGGTTCCACGGCACAGGCCACGTGAGCGGCGACGGCACCACGTTCGCGCTGACTTTCGAATACCGCTGCCCACCGAAGTACGGCGGGCAGTGGCGGGCACGGACGCCACACCGTCGCGACGCTGGGCCTGCACTGCGTCGACGTGACCAGAACAGGACCGTGGCCATACTGGCGGCATGACGTGGACCGCACCCGAGGTGGCACTGCCCGACGTCGCGCTCACTGCTGACGAGCGGCCGCTGGTCGAAGGCTTCATGGCGTGGCATCGCGCGCTCCTGCTGCACAAGTGCGCCGGGTTGACCGGGCAGCAGCTGGCGGAGTGCGGCGTCCCGCCGTCGAACCTGTCCCTGCTCGGCCTGGTCCGCCACATGGCCAAGGTCGAGCGGAGGTGGTTCCGCGAGCTGATCGCCGGGCAGGAGCTCGAGCCGATGTACGACCCCGCGCTCGGCAAGGACGCCGACTTCGAGGACCTCGACCCGGACCGCGCGCAGGCCGACTACGGGCGGTTCCTCGAGGAGTGCCGACTGGCCGACGAAGCCCTGGCCGCGGCGTCGTACGACGACACCATCACCGCGCGGATGGGTGTCATGTCGGTGCGCGCGGTCGTCGTCCACATGATCGAGGAGTACGCCCAGCACAACGGCCATGCCGACCTGCTCCGCGAGCGGGTCGACGGCACGACCGACAAGTAGCTGTCCTAGACACCGACTGGCAGCGCGCTCTCGATCTTCACGGGGTCCTGACCCGGCAGACCGTGGACGGACGCGTTGAAACCCTTGACGAGCAGCCAGATCGGCAGGATCAGCTCGAACAACCCGCCTGGGACCACGAAGATCGCCCCGGCACCCTTCGTCACGTCGATCGCACCGAACATGTCCAGGATGCAACCGACGAAGAGCACCGGATACCCGACGAGTGCGAGGACTGCGAGGAAGCGAGGGACCAGTCGCGATCGGTACAGGAGGAAACCGAAGATCGTTCCTCCGACGGCCGTGACCAGGTACAGCACCACGATGGCCACGTCCTGAACCCCCTTGAGTGACGGGCCCAGCGATGCCGCCGCCGATGCGTTGACGGTTCCGTCACGCAGTCCGTCGCCTACCGCGACCATGAGGAGCGGGACCACCATGAAGAAGGCGACCTGGAGCACCAGTTCAACGACTCGCTCACAGACGTATCCGAGTGCCAGCGGCTCGCTGGTGGGCTTCAGCAACGGGAACATGATGACCGCGATGCCCACGACTGCAGCACCGGAGATGGTGGCCAGCAAGGCACCGACCGTGACGGCGTTCGCGTGCTCGGACGCACTCGTCAGGAAGTCCGGACCCTTCAGCCCCCCGGTGAGGAGCTGTTCCGCGACGAAGAACGCAATGGTCTGGGTCAGGAACAGCAGACCCACGATGGTCGCGGTTCTTCTGGTCGGCGTTGCATTCGGGACGGCGGTCATGGCGGTCATGGGGCCCCAAGCAGAGAGTGGATCGGCCAGCGTGCCGGGTCGAGCCGTCCGCCGGCGGCGGACGGATAGTCGATCGCGTGCAGCCGATACGAACGGTCGACGCGGCAGCATCTCGGTCCAGTGACACCGCTGAGGCCAGGACAGGCACGACCTGGGGTCCGTTCCTGACGCTACTCCACTCGACCGTCGCAGAAGGCTCAGCCGGCGCCCATGTGCGCCGTTGGCGGCCTGTCGGTCGCGATCGCCTAGCAGTACGCTCCGCGCACAATCTCGGCCCAGACCCGCGGACCCAGCCCAGAGGAGCCGTCATGCCGACCGTCATCGGGCACCACGATGTGAAGGACACCGACCACTGGCTTGCCTCGC
The DNA here is from genome assembly GCA_963771835.1 of uncultured Actinomycetota bacterium. Lineage (GTDB taxonomy): Bacteria > Actinomycetota > Actinomycetes > Prado026 > Prado026 > CAVQCJ01. Next base: position 325,123 of record CAVYVA010000001.1, on the reverse strand, counting down.
CCAAGCGCGAGGAGGTCTTCGGGCCGCTGGGTGTCACGAACATCCGGACCTTCGTCAACCCGCAGAACCGCACCCAGGTCGCAGTTCTGATGGACGTAGCCGATCTGGACGCCGTCATGACCGCGATGCAGAACCCGGCGATGGCCGACGCGATGGCCTACGACGGCGTTCTGCCCGAGACGCTGGTGATCCTGGTCGAGGAGTAGCCGGTCCTGCGGATCCCAGCCCGCCTACGGAACTGACCGGCCGCAGATTCCGCTCGAACCAGCGGCAGTCCCGTCCCAGTGGGTTGGGGGTGCTGTCCGCGGGAGGCTAGGTGCCTTTGACCTGCGGTCTTCTTGCGTCGGGCTGACAGGATTTGAACCTGCGACCCCTTGACCCCCAGTCAAGTGCGCTACCAAGCTGCGCTACAGCCCGCCACCCGGTCGCCCGAGCGCAGGTCACCCTACCTCAGCGCGTCATGGTCAGGACTTGCGGCGCTTCTCCCGCACCCGTACCCCGAGCACGACGGGCGACCCGGCGAAGCCGTACTCCTCGCGCAGCCGCCGCTCGACGTAGCGCCGGTACGACGCCTCGAGGAAGCCGCTCGCGAACAGCACGAAGCTGGGTGGCCGGGTCTCGGCCTGGGTGGCGAAGAGGATCTTGGGCTGCTTGCCGCCACGGACCGGCGGCGGGGTGGCCGCCACCAGCTGGCCCAGGAAAGCGTTGAGCTTCGCGGTCGGGATCCGGGTCTCCCATCCCTCGAGCGCGGCCTCCAGCGCCGGCACCAGCCGGTCGACGTGCCGTCCGGTGCGCGCCGAGACGTTGACCCGCGGCGCCCACTGCACGCGCACGAGGTCACGCTCGAGCTCGCGGTCCAGGTAGTAGCGCCGTTCCTCGTCCACCAGGTCCCACTTGTTGAACGCGATGACGAGGGCGCGCCCGGACTCCTCGACCATCGAGATGATGCGCAGGTCCTGCTCGGTCAACGGTTCCGACGCGTCGACGAGGACGACGGCGACCTCGGCCTTCTCGAGCGCGGCCTCGGTGCGCAGCACCGCGTAGTACTCGGACCCGGACGCCTCGCGCGCGCGGCGCCGGATCCCGGCGGTGTCGACGAACCGCCAGGTACGCCCACCGAGCTCGACCAGCTCGTCCACCGGGTCGACCGTGGTCCCGGCAACGGGGTCCACGACGGACCGGTCGGTACCGGTCAGCTTGTTCAGGAGGCTGGACTTGCCCACGTTCGGCTTGCCGAGCAGCGCCACCCGGCGTGGCCCGCCGAGCACCGGGTCGCGGTCGGCCGGAGCGGGGGGCAGTGCTGCCAGCACCGCGTCCAGGAGGTCGCCGCTCCCCCGGCCGTGCAGGGCGGAGACGCCGTACGGCTCGCCGAGCCCGAGCGACCACAGCAGGGCCGCGTCGGCCTCCGTCCGCGCGTCGTCGACCTTGTTGGCGGCCAGAACCACGGGTTTGCCGGCGCGGCGGAGCACCTTGACGACCGCCTCGTCGGTGTCGGTGGCTCCGACGGTCGCGTCGACCACGAGCAGGACGGCGTCCGCGGCCGCGACGGCCACCTCGGCCTGCGCCCTGACCCGGGCCTGGAGCCCCTGGGCGTCGGCCTCCCAGCCCCCGGTGTCCACCACCGTGAACCGGCGGCCGTTCCACTCTGCGTCGTAGGCGACGCGGTCTCTGGTGACCCCCGGCCGGTCTTCGACCACGGCCTCGCGGCGACCCAGGATGCGGTTCACCAATGTCGACTTACCGACGTTCGGCCGCCCGACCACCGCGAGGACGGGGACGGGGCCCTGGTCCTGCGGGCCTGCGGCGTCGTCGTCCGACGCGGCGATTGCACGGGCCACGGCGGCGTCGCTCCAACCGTCGGCGCCGGGCCAGTCGTCGCCCTCAGCCACCGGGGACCGCCGAGCCGGGGCCGGCGGCGCGGACCCGTTCGTCGACAAGGGTGACGACGCGGGCGACCACGTCGTCGAGGGCGAGGTCGGTGGCGTCGAGCTCGACCGCGTCCGCGGCCTTGCGCAGCGGCGAAGCCGGCCTGGACGAGTCGAGCTGGTCCCGCCTGCGCTGCGCGACCCGGGTCGCCTCCGGGTCCGTGGCGCTGTGCTCGGCGGCCCGGCGCGCGGCCCGGACCTCCTCGGACGCGGTCAGGAAGACCTTGGCGGTGGCGTCGGGCGCGACCGCGGTCCCGATGTCCCGGCCCTCGACGACGATCCCGCCGGCGGCGATGGCCTCGCGTTGCATCTGCACCATCCGCGCCCGGACGTCCGGGACGGCAGACACCGCCGACACGGCCGAGGTGACCCGGTCGGTCCTGATGGCGCCGCCTGACGTCCACGCCGTCCACGGTGATGGTCGGAGCGGCCGGGTCCGTGCCCACCTGGATGTCCGGTGCTTTGGCGGCTGCCGCGACCGCTGCCTGGTCGTGGACGTCGACACCGTGCTCGAGGACCCACCAGGTGAGCGCGCGGTACATCGACCCGGTGTCCAGGTAGCGCAGGTGCAGCCGCTTGGCGACAGCCCGCGACACCGACGACTTGCCGGCTCCCGACGGGCCGTCCACCGCGACGACCACCCGGCTGAGATCGGGGCTGTCTGCGGTCATGGGGCAGCCTCCGGATCGTGTGCTGGTGGGTGTCGAGGCCCGCGGCCTGGGGGTGCGCTCAGACTACCGGCCGGCGCCGGCCGGCCAGCCCGCTTCGGTCCGGCCCGGGACCCCCTCAGGCGTGCACCGACCACCCGTCGGCGCGAAGCGCGTGGGCCAGGCGCCCGGCCACCTCCGGCCGTACGGCGAGCTCGACGAGCCCGACCGGCTGCCCGGGCGAGTGCTCGATGGCCACGTCCTCGACGTTGACGCCGGCCGCGCCGGAGGCGACGAGGAGTCTGGCCAGCTCCCCGGGACGGTCCGAAACGACGACCGGGACGATCGCGAACTCGACCGGAGCCGCCCCGTGCTTGCCCGGCAGGCGACCGCGACCCTCGTTCCCACGCTCGATGAGCGCTTTCGTGACAGGTGCTTTGATCGCTATGTCGACAAGACGATCAATTACCTTGTCTTGGTGTTGCCCACGGACCGAGAAGCCGATCGAGCGCAGCTCCGAGCGGATCCGGTCGAGGTCGCCGGCCAGGCTGTCGAGGACGGCCAGGACCGGGCCGGCGTTGGCGGCGATGATCTCGGACCAGAGGTCGGGGTCCGAGTCCGCGATCCTGGTCATGTCGCGCAACCCCTGCCCCGCCAGGCTCAACGTCGACGGCTCGGCGTCGACGAGGCGAGCCGCGGTCAGCGAGGCGACGAGCTGGGGGACGTGCGAGACCAGCGCCACGGCGAGGTCGTGTCCGCGGGCGTCCGACACCACGGGCTGGGCCCCGCAGTCGAGCACCAGAGCCCGGACCGCAGCGACGGTTTCCGACGACGCCTCGCTGGTCGGGGTGAGCACCCAGGGCCGTCCGTCGAACAGATCGGCCCGCGCAGCGCCCGGACCGGACCGTTCCCGGCCCGCCAGGGGGTGTCCACCGACAAATCGGGACAGATCGGACCCTCGACTCTTTAGTTCTACCTCAACGTAAGACTTGACCGAGCTGACATCACTAAATGTCGCCTGCAGGTACGTACGTTGAAGGTCATGAATGACTGACGGGGCGGCACGAGGTGGGACAGCAACGAAAATGACGCCCGGATCCGCCGGTGGGCGGCCGCGCAGACCCGCACCGAGCTCCGTAGCGAGTCGGAGGGCACCCTCGTCATGGTCCTCCAGCCACACGTCGTGCCCGGAGCGGCGCAGCGCCAGGGCGATCGACGCACCGATGAGTCCGGCTCCCACGACGAGGACACCGTGCTGCTCCGCGGGGGCTCCGGCGGAGCTGCCTGGCTCCGCCCGGTCTGCTCCCCCGTCCGGCGCACCACTCACTGGGCGAGGTCCTTTCGAAGGACCTCGGCTCCTCGCAGGTACACGTGGGTGACCTCGGCCCGCGGCATCTGCATCTCAGCGTGCGCCAGGACCCGGACGACGCGGGGCAGCGCGCCGGCAACGTCGAGCTCCTGAGCACAGATCAGCGGCACGTCCCCGAGGCCGACCGAGCGGGCCGCCGCCGCCGGGAAGTCGCTACGCAGGTCCGGAGTCGCCGTGAAGACGACGCTGATCAGGTCGGCGCCGTCCAGACCGTTGCGGTCGATCATGGCCTGGACCAGCTCGACGACCCGCTCGCGCATGTGCTCGGCCTCGTCGACCTCGAGGCAGGTCGCTCCGCGGATCGCCCGAACCGCCATCAGTGCCCACCCCTCCGCTCCGCCACGGCCGACACCCTACTGACCAAACCTATCCACTGGTTGATCGCCATGCCGCGCAACCGGCATAGGTGTGAAGCCTCAGAACGATTTGTCGACTCAGCGAGAAGAGAAGGACGCCGAGCCATCGCGTCTTCGCGCGGGAATGTCGATCTAACGACAGAGATCGCGCTCGGAAAGAGCGCCCGGCCGGAGATCCACCCAAGAGTAGATAAGTCGACTCAAGGCAGATAGTGCCACGGAGAGTGTCGACATCCCGACAAATCGCTGTGCCGCTAGAGACCTACGGCGGCGTAGAGCTCTCCCAACTCGGGCCGGGACAGCTGGCGCAGCCGGCCGGGGCGCAGGTCGCCGAGGCTGACCGGCCCGAGCCGGACCCGGACCAGCTGCTGCACCTGGAAGCCCTCGGCTGCGAGCATCCGGCGTACGATCCGGTTCCGGCCCTCGTGGAGGACCACCTCGACCATGACCCGCGATCCCGCGCTGGACACCACCCGGAAGCTGTCGACGGTCGCCGGGCCGTCCTCGAGCTCCACGCCCTCCCGCAGGCGGCGGCCCAGGTCCCGCGGAACCGGACCGGCGATCTCAGCGAGGTACGTCTTCGGGATCTCGTAGCTCGGGTGCGCCAGGCGGTGGGCCAGCTCCCCGTCGTTCGTCAGGAGGATCAAGCCCTCCGTCTCGGCGTCGAGCCGTCCGACGTGGAACAGCCGTTCCTTGCGATCCTGGACGTAGTCCCCCAACGTCGGCCGGCCGCTCGCGTCGGACATCGCGCTCAGGACCCCCGCCGGCTTGTTGAAAGCCAGGTGCACGCTCCGGCTCGGCTGGGCGATCCGCAAGCCGTCCACCCGGATCACCGCGGTGTCCGGATCGACCCGCACCCCCATCTCCGTGACCCGCCGTCCGTCCACCTCGACCCGACCGGCGGCGATCAGCTCCTCGCAGGCCCGCCGGCTGCCGATCCCAGCGGCCGCCAGGACCTTCTGCAGACGCACCCCGTCGCCGTGCACCCGATCTGAGCCTTCATTAACCATATCTCAACCTGAGAATGAGACTGAGTCGACATCAAGTGACTCAATATCAGGCAGATATGGCGCGAGCGGGGGCAGTTCCTCCAGCGAACCGAGCCCGAGCCGCTCCAGGAAGTAGCTGGTGGTCCGGTACAGGAGCGCGCCGCTCTCGGCGTCGGTCCCGCACTCCTCCACGAGCCCGCGGGTGAGCAAGCGTCCGCATCACCCCGTCGACGTTGACCCCGCGCACCGCAGACACCCGGGCCCGGCTCACCGGCTGCCGGTAGGCCACGACGGCCAGCGTCTCCAGCGAAGCCTGTGTCAGCCGGGCCTGCTGCCCGTCCAGCACGAACCGCTCCACGACGCCGGCGTACTCGGGCCGCGTGTAGAACCGCCAGCCGCCGGCGACCTCGCGCAGCTCGAACCCGCGCCCGGACGCCTCGTACTCCGCGCGGAGCGCCTCCAGCGCGGCCCTGACGGCGTCCTGGGGCTCCTGCAGCACCTGGGCCAGCACGACGTCGGCGACCGGCTCGTCGACGACCAGCAGGATGGCTTCCAGGGAACCGCTCAGGCTCGGTCCCTCCCCCGCCGGCGCCTCCGACCGCGTCCTCGAGCTCGCTCACAGGTCCTCCTCCGCGGCGTCCGGCCCGGCGCCGCGCTCAGTCAGGTCGATCGTGCCGGTCCCATCCGCCACGCCAGGCTCATCTGCATCATCTGCCCCGTCCACCCCGGACCCGATGTCACTGTCCGTGTCCGACTCGCCTTCCGGGGGCTCGTCGAACTCGTCGTCGATCGTGAGCTCGCCCTCGTCCGAGCCGGTCCACCGCACGTGCAGCTCGCCCAGCGCGTCCAGCTGTTCGAAGACCACGGCCGAGTCCCGGTAGAGCTCCAGCAGGGCCAGGAACCGGGCCACGACGTGCAGGGTGTCCGGACAGTCGGCCACCAGGGCCCGGAACGTCGTGCTGCGCACCCGCCGGAGCCGGTCGATGAGCAGGCCGCCCTGCTCGCGCACGCTCACCCGGGGTGCGTGCACGTGGTCCATGGGCAGCACCGGGGCCGGGCGCGGGAGCCGTCGCACGGGCCGCGAGCGCGGCCAGCTCGGCCGCCCCGAGAGTCAGCAGGACCTCGGGCAGCAGCCCGGCGTACCGCTCCTCCAGGCCGACCGCACGCGGGAACCGGCGCGCCTCGTCGGCCAACCGGGCGGCCACCCAGGCGGCCGCCTCCTTGTAGGCCCGGTACTGCAGCAGCGGGCGAACAGCAGGTCCCTGGCCTCGAGCAGCGCCAGGTCCTCCTCGTCCTCCACGTCCGCCGACGGCAGCAGCCGCGCGGCCTTGAGGTCGAGCAAGGTGGCCGCCACGACCAGGAATTCGGTCGCCTGTCCCAGATCCCAGTCCGGACCCATCGCCCGGATGTGGGCGATGAACTCGTCGGTGACCTGGCTGAGCGCCACCTCGGTGACGTCCATCTTGTGCTTCGAGATCAGCCCCAGCAGCAGGTCGAACGGGCCCTCGAAGTTGGCCAGGTGGACGCGGAACGCGTCCCGCCCGCCGCCGGCGTCGACAGCCTCGTCGACGCCGTGGTCCGGGCCGCCGCCGTGCGTCGGCCACAGGGGTGCCCCCTCGGCGGTCGTCGCCCGGCTCGTGCTCACGCCGGAACGGTAACGGACCGGCCGGGCTCAGCCCTCGCGCAGCCGCCGCACGATCGTCGAGGAGTCGCCCCGCGCGTCCAGCTCGGCCAGGACGACCGACAGCGCCTCGCGCACGATCCGCCCGCGGTCCACGGCCAGGCCGTGGTCCTGCCGCAGGGACAGCCGGGCGTGCTCGAGCTCCACGAGCTCCTCCGGCGAGAGGTAGACGGTGATCTTCTCGTCGTGCCGCTCGCGACCGGAGGGGAGCCGGTCCTGACCCTGCCTCGTACGCGGCCTGGCGGTCTGCCGGACGCCGTTGCGGGACCGCTGGGCCCCCGTCGTGCCGGCTGCCGCCGGGGCGGACGGGACGTGCTCGGGCGCCGGGTCCGGGGCGACGCTGAGCGGCCGTGGCGCCATGAGCTCGGCGGCGCCCGAGTCCGGGCCGGTCCCGCCGGTGACGCGGAACAGCTCGTCCGCACCGGGGAGGGTGATTCGACGGCTCATCGGGCCAGGACCTCTTTCGCGAGCTGGCGGTAGGCGGCGGCTCCGGGCGAGCTCGGCGCGTAGGTCGTGATCGGCTCACCGGCCACGGTGGTCTCCGGGAAGCGGACGGTCCGGTTGATGACCGTGTGGTAGACGCGGTCCCCGAAGGCCTCGACGACGCGGGAGAGCACCTCGCGCCCGTGCAGGGTCCGCGCGTCGTACATCGTGGCGAGAATACCCTCAAGTTCTAGTTCAGGGTTAAGCCGTTCCTGTACTTTCTGGATGGTGTCCATGAGCAGCGCCACGCCTCGCAGGGCGAAGAACTCGCACTCCAGCGGGATCATCACCCCGTCCGCGGCGGTCAGCGCGTTCACCGTGAGCAGCCCGAGCGACGGCTGGCAGTCGATGATCACGTAGTCGTAGTCGGGCAGCACCGGGCCCAGGACCCGCCCCAGCGTCTGCTCGCGGGCCACCTCCCCGACGAGCTGGACCTCGGCCGCGGACAGGTCGATGTTGCTGGGCAGCAGGTCCAGCCCAGGCACGTTGGTCTTGAGCAGGACGTCGTCCACGGTGACGTCGCGCTCCATCAGCAGGTTGTAGACGGTCCGGTCGAGCTCGTGCGGGTTGACCCCGAGCCCGACCGAGAGCGCGCCCTGCGGGTCGAAGTCGACCAGCAGCACCCGCCGGCCGAGCTCCGCGATGGCCGCGCCGAGGTTGATCGTGGACGTGGTCTTGCCGACCCCGCCCTTCTGGTTGCACATGGCCATGACGTGCGCGGGGCCGTGCTCGGCGAGGGGGGCGGGCTCGGGCAGGTCCGGCAGCGGGCGCCCGGTCGGGCCGAGGTGCGCAGCCATCTCACCGGCCCGGATCAGCCCGGCCTCGACCTCCCGCGCGGCGCGGCCGCTGTCAGCCGGGACCTGTGCGTGCACCGCGACCTCAGGATCGGGCTCGTGGCCCGCGTCCGAGTTTGTCGACATATTCACAAGCCGTTAGACCCTTCTGGCGACCGATCGTCAAACCATAGGGGCTGGACTCTAGGTCCGGGGCCTGAATCGGGCAAGACGGGCAGGCTCCGGTCGGTCAGGTCAGCCCAGCGCCCGTGGGTGCGCGGCTGCGTAGACCTCACGGAGCTTGTCGACCGTGATGAGCGTGTACACCTGCGTCGTGGTGACCGAGGCGTGTCCCAGCAGCTCCTGCACGACCCGGACGTCGGCTCCCCCGTCGAGCAGATGGGTCGCGAACGAGTGCCGCAGGGTGTGCGGTGACAGATGCTCGAGTCGGGACCCCGCCCCGCTCGGCCGCTGCCCGGAGCACCGTCCAGGCGCTCTGCCGGCTCAACCGCCCGCCGCGCCGGTTCAGGAAGAGGGCCGACGTGCCCCGTCCGGCCGTGACCAGCACCGGGCGGGCCCGGACCAGGTAGGCGTCGACCGCCTCCCTGGCGTAGGAGCCGAGCGGGACGAACCGCTCCTTGCCGCCCTTCCCCCGCAGCAGGACCGCCCCTCGTTCGAGGTCCAGGTCGTCGACGTCGAGTCCGACGGCCTCGGAGATCCGGGCACCGCACCCGTAGAGCACCTCGAGCAGCGCCCGGTCGCGCAGGCCGGTGACGCCCTCGTCCCCGGACGCTGCGGCGAGCAGCGCCTCGACGTCGGCGACCGGGATCGCCTTGGGCAGCCGCCGGGGCGACTGCGGCGGCCGCACCTCGTGCGCCGGGTCGTCGACGGACAACCCCTCCCGCAGCGCGAACCGGTGGAAGCCGCGGACAGCGACCACCGTGCGCGCGGCCGAGGACGCCGACAGCGGCGGGTGGTCGCCGTAGCCGGACCGCAGGGCGGCCAGGAACGCCCCGACGTCACTGTCCGTGACCGCGGCGATGTCGACGATCCCCCGGTCCTGACACCAGCTCACGTAGCGGCCCAGGTCGCGGCGGTACGACAGCTCGGTGTTGCGGGCCACCCCGCGCTCGACCGTCAGGTGGTCCAGGTACGCCTCGGCGGCGCGCGCGAGCGCCGAGGCCGGCGCAGGACGCGTCGGTGAGGCGGAGCTACCTGACATAACGCCCAGGTTAGGCGAGGACCTCGGCAAGATCGAGGACCGGGTAGCCGAACGGCTCCGCCACCGCGGCGTACACGACCCGTCCCTCGTGCGTGTTCAGACCGAGGGCGAGCGCGTGGTCGTCGCGCAGCGCCTGCCGCCAGCCCTTGTTGGCCAGCTCGACGGCGTACGGGAGCGTGACGTTGGTGAGGGCGTACGTCGAGGTGTGCGGCACCGCACCGGGCATGTTCGCGACGCAGTAGAACATCGACTCGTGGACCCTGTACGTCGGGTCCGCATGCGTCGTCGGGTGCGAGTCCTCGAAGCAGCCGCCCTGGTCGATGGAGATGTCCACCAGGACCGAGCCGGGCTTCATCCGCGACACGAGCTCGTTGGAGACCAGGGTGGGCGCCTTCGCACCCGGCACGAGCACGGCGCCGATCACCAGGTCGGCGTCCAGGACGGCGTGCTCGATCTCGTACGCGTTCGACGCGACGGTCTGCATGTGGCCCTGGTAGATGGCGTCGGCCTGGCGCAGCCGCGCGATGTTGCGGTCCAGCAGCAGCACCTCGGCCTGCATGCCCAGCGCGATCACCGCGGCGTTCATCCCGGACACGCCGGCGCCGATGACGACCACCTTCGCCGCGTAGACGCCGGAGACGCCGCCCATGAGCACGCCGCGGCCACCGTTGGCCCGCTGCAGGGTCGCCGCGCCCACCTGCGGCGCCATCCGTCCGGCCACCTCGGACATCGGGGCGAGCAGCGGCAGCGAGCGGTCCGGCAGCTCGACGGTCTCGTAGGCGATCGCGGTCACGCCGCGCTCGAGCAGGGCGTCGGTGCACGCCTTGGAAGCCGCCAGGTGCAGGTACGTGAAGAGCGTCTGCCCTTCGCGCATGCGCCCGTACTCCTCGGCGATGGGCTCCTTGACCTTCAGGATCAGGTCGCCGGTCCCCCACACGTCGTCCGCGGTCGGCAGGATCTTGGCGCCGGCGGCGACGAACTCGTCGTTGGAGATCGAGGAACCGATGCCCGCATCGGTCTCGACGAAGACCTCATGGCCGTTGCGGGCGAGCTCGTGGACCCCGGCCGGGGTGATCGCCACCCGGTACTCGTGGTTCTTGACCTCGCGCGGGATGCCGACCTTCACGTCGATGCACGTCCCTCTTGAACGAAGCGGAGCCGACCTCGTCGTCGGCATGGTGAACCGCACCCCTGGGGGCGGCCTCACTCTAGGACAACGCCCCCTGGTCTGACCCGGACACCTCGTCAGAGCGCAACCCCGTCGCGCGACGGCGTGTACAAGTCGGGCGGACCCGGCTCAGCCGACCCCGCGCATGGCCCGCGGGCCGAGCGCCCAAGGCGCGTCGGACGGCCGCAGCGTGGCCCAGTCACGAGCCCGGGCGGCGGCCGCCGCGAGCACGCCCACGGCCAGCGTCGGGTTGTGCAGCCCGCCGGCGAGGACCGCGGCGACCAGGTCGTCCAGGCCGGCCCACTCCACCGGCATGCCCGCGCTCCTCGCCGTGCCGCGGATGCTCCGCACCCGTCGAGCGACGGACGTCCCTGGCCAGGTAGATGCGGATCGCCTCGTCGCAGAACCCCGGCGACGACATGAAGTCGACGAGCACGTCCCAGCGGTCCGCCTCGTGGTGCGTCTCCTCCCACAGCTCCCGGGACGCCGCTCGCCAGCGGGTCCTCGCCGGCCACGTCCAGCAGCCCGGCCGGCAGCTCCCAGAGGGTGGCGCGCGCCGGGTGCCGGTACTGGTGCACGACCAGGACCCGGTCCTCGGGGTCCAGCGCCAGCACCGCGACCGCCGACGGGTGCAGGACGACGTCGCGGACGACCTGCTCGCCGCCGGGGAGCTGCACGGTGTCGGTGACGACGTCCCAGACCCGGCCCCGGAAAGCCAGCGCGCTGGTCGAGACCGGGTAGCCGCCCGGGCGGTCGGCGATGGTCAACCGGCCGGCACCGTGTCGGGCAGGACCACCGAGTGCCCGGCCGCGCGGTCCAGCGCCGCCCGGACCAGGCCGCTGAACAACGGGTGCGCCCGGGTCGGGCGCGAGCGCAGCTCCGGGTGCGCCTGGGTGCCGACGTAGTACGGGTGCACGTCGCGCGGCAGCTCGACGTACTCGACCAGGTGCCCGTCCGGGGACGTGCCGGAGAAGACCAGCCCGGTCGCCTCGAGGTGCTCGCGGTAGCTGTTGTTCACCTCGTACCGGTGCCGGTGCCGCTCGTCCACGTACGCCTGTCCGTACACCTCGCGCACCAGCGAGCCCTCGGCGAGCACCGCCGGGTACAGACCCAGCCGCATGGTGCCGCCCATGTCCCGCTCGCCGGCGACGACGTCCCGCTGGTCGGCCATCGTGGCGATGACCGGGTGCGGCGTCTCGGGGTCGAACTCCGCCGAGTTCGCGCCGTCCAGCCCGGCCACGTTGCGAGCGTGCTCGATGACCATGCACTGCAGACCCAGGCACAGGCCGAGCGTCGGGATCCGGTGCTCGCGCGCGTAGGTGAGCGCGCCGAGCTTGCCCTCGATGCCGCGCACGCCGAAGCCGCCGGGCACGCAGACGCCGTCGACGTCGGACAGCTTCGCGGCCGCGCCTTCCGGGGTGGCGCACTCGTCCGAGGCCACCCAGCGGATGTTCACCCGCGCGTCGCAGGCGAACCCGCCGGCCCGCAGCGCCTCGGTGACCGACAGGTAGGCGTCGGGCAGGTCCACGTACTTGCCGACCAGCGCGACGGTGACCTCGTGCGCGGGCCGGTGGACCCGCCGCAGCAGCTCGTCCCAGTCGGTCCAGTCGACGTCACGGAACGGGAGCCCGAGCCGGCGCACGACGTAGGCGTCGAGCCCTTCGGAGTGCAGGACCTTCGGGATGTCGTAGATCGACGGGGCGTCGACGGCGGCGACCACGGCCTCGTCGTCGACGTCGCACATCAGGCTGATCTTGCGCTTGATCCCGGTCGGCACCGGGCGGTCGGCGCGCAGCACCAGCGCGTCGGGCTGGATGCCGATGCTGCGCAGCGCGGCGACGGAGTGCTGCGTCGGCTTCGTCTTCAGCTCGCCCGACGGCCCGATGTACGGCAGCAGCGACACGTGCAGGAAGAACACCTGGTCGCGACCGACGTCGTGGCGCACCTGCCGGGCGGCCTCCAGGAACGGCAGCGACTCGATGTCCCCGACCGTGCCGCCGATCTCGGTGATGACGATGTCGACGTCGGGCCCGTCCATCGCGCGCATGCGCGCCTTGATCTCGTTGGTGATGTGCGGGATCACCTGCACCGTGTCGCCGAGGTACTCGCCGCGACGCTCCTTGGCGATGACCGTGGAGTACACCTGTCCGGTGGTGACGTTGGCGCTGGCGTCGAGCTCGCGGTCCAGGAACCGTTCGTAGTGGCCGATGTCGAGGTCGGTCTCCGCGCCGTCGTCGGTGACGAACACCTCGCCGTGCTGGAACGGGTTCATCGTCCCGGGGTCGACGTTGAGGTAGGGGTCGAGCTTCTGCATCGTCACGCGCAGGCCGCGGGCCTTCAGGAGGTTGCCCAGGCTGCTGGCGGTGAGGCCCTTGCCCAGCGACGAGGCGACGCCGCCGGTCACGAAAAGGTGCTTGGTCGTCTGCGGCGCTGCCACATGGGCTCCCGTGGTCGCTTTGCGTCGAGCTTCTGGTCGAGCGTGTGGCCTGACCCACCCTGAGGCCCTTCGAGCGACGCTCAGCGGGTCGACCACCCACGGACCACCAGAGTAACAGCGCGCGGGGCGTGGGCCGTCCGGGTCAGCCGGGAAGCGGCGCGTCGGCCGCCGGGCCGAGCCCGTACTGGCCGTGGTGACCGGTCCGCTCGCGGGCCAGTGCGAGGACCGTGGCCAGCTGACCGGCGGACAGGTCGACGCAGTCGACCGTGGACACCGCCGCGCGGGTCGCGGGGTCGGAGCGGATCGCGCCGACCAGGCCGGACGGCGCCGCCGAGCCGCGCGGTGCGGCCGTCACCGACCCGGACCCGGCCGCGGCGAGGGCGCGCGCCATCGACACCAGCGGCGCGCCGGTCTTGGCGGCTGTCGGGCCGACGAGGACGGCCAGGCCGGCCGCCTGCGCGGGCGTTCCCTTGACCGTGACGAAACCACCCTGCTGCAGTCCGGCCAGCAGCGCCGTCGCAGCGTCGGAGGCCTGACCCAGGCTCGCCTTCTTGGTGCTGAGCACAGCCGCGGCCAGCGCTGCCGCGGCGTTGCCGGCGGGTGTGCCGTCGCCGTCCTTGGTGTCGGCGGGGGCGAGCTGGTCGGTGATCCCGGCCAGGACGCTGGCCTGTGCCGGCGCGGTCCACGCCGGGGTCAGCAGGACCTGGCCGCTGACCGTGGCGCCTGCCGTCTGCAGCAGGGCCACGGTCGACGGCGACGGTCTCCGGGGACGCGCCGGCCGCGACGACGAGCACCACCCTGGTCCCGCTCAGCGTGCCCTTGACGATCTTGGCTGCCGCGGCGGCCAGGACCGCGTCGTCGTAGCGGGTGGCCCCCTGCAGCTGGATGATCGCCGCCGACTGCGCGCTGGCCCCGGCCTGCGCGGCCGCGGACGGCGTCGGACCGACCGCCGTGCTCACTGCGTCGGCCAGCGGGCCGGCGCCCAGCACGACACCCGCGGCGAGCGCCATCAGGACCGCTGCCAGCGACACCAGGTGGTACCGGAAGGTCACCAAGGCAGCGCGTCCCGCAGCCGCTGCACCATCTCGTGCCCGCCGGGGACCGCGGCGAGCGCGGCCGCCAGCGCGGCGATCCCACCGGCGAGCAGGACGCAGGACGGGGAACAGACCGATCGGCGGCTTCTGCAGCGCCAGCGCGGCCGGCGCGTCGACGACCCGTTCGCCGCCCCGGAGCCGGACCGCGAGCAGCGCCGCGGCCGCCGACCGCTCCCGGTCGAGCATCTCGTCGAACGACGCCGGCGACCCCGTGAGCACCACCAGGTCCGCGTCGCCGTCGGTGGCCAGGACCACGGCCAGGTCGGTGGCCGACAGCCCGGCCGGGATCGACTCCTCGGGCACGTGCTCGGCGCGGGCGAGCGCCTTGTGGTCGGGGTCGGGCAGCTGACCGACCACGAGGTCCGGGCGCAGGCCGGCCGCGAGCGCACCCTGGGCACCGTCCTCGGCGGCGACCACGAGCGGATGCTCGGCCCGGGCCCAGCGGCGCAGGGCAAGCGTCTGGGCGGCCGCCCGTTCACCGGGGCCGACGACCAGCACCGTCCGGCCGACGAACGACAGCGCCACCTCGGGCAGCCCGATCCCGTCCAGGAGCAGAGCCTCGTGGGTGCCCAGGAAGTGGGCGGCGTCCGCGCCGACCGCCTCGAGCCGGGCGTTCATCCCGGACCGGGCCCGCTCCTGCGCGGCCAGCACCGAGTCGGCCGTCTGCACGGTGCCGGCGCCCAGCAGCCGCTCGCCGGCGTACACGTGGCCCTCGTGCACCCGCAGCGTGCCGCCCTCGCGGACCTCGGACAGCAGCCCGGTGCCGGTGGCGTCGACGACCGGGATCCCGGCCGCGACCAGCACCTCGGCGCCGCGGGCCGGGTGCCGACCGGACAGGCTCGGACGGACGTTCACCACCGCCGACGGGTGCGCGGCGACCAGCGCCTCAGCGGAGACCCGGTCGAGGTCGAGGTGGTCCACCACGGCGACGTCGCCCGGCTCGACCCTGCGGGCCAGGGCGCGCGTCGCCTGGGCGGCGTCGCCCGACCCGGGTCGCACCGGCCGGGCCGCACCCTGGACGCCGGGCAGACCGGGTACCACCGTCTGTCGCTTGAGCCTCACCCGTCGATGCTGCCCCGCCAGGCACACCGGTCACGGCAGCGACACGCGTCCGGGAGGCTGCACGACCCGTCGGTGCGCCGGCTCAGCCCGCCTTGGCGGCCGCTGCGGCCCGCAGCAGCTCCTGCGCGTGGGCCCGCCCGGACTTCGATCCCTCCAGCCCGGCGAGCATCCGGGTCAGCTCGTCGAGCCGGCCGGCCTCGTCCAGCGCGGTGACCCCGGACCGGGTCACCGCGCCGTCGGACGCCTTCTCGACCCGCAGGTGCCGGTCGGCGAACGCGGCCACCTGCGGCAGGTGCGTCACCACCAGGACCTGGGCGGTGCGCGCCAGCCGGGCCAGCCGCAGGCCGACCTCGACGGCCGCCCGTCCGCCGACCCCGGCGTCCACCTCGTCGAAGACGAGCGTCGGAACGGGGTCCGCCCCGGCGAAGACGACCTCGACGGCCAGCATCACCCGGGACAGCTCGCCACCGGACGCGCCCCGAGCCAGCGGGCGGGCCGGGGCACCCGCGTGCGCCGCCAGCGCGAGCTCGACGTCGTCGATCCCGTACGGCCCGAAGCGCACCCGCCGACGCGCGGCACCGTCGCCGTCGCCGTCGCCGTCGCCGGCCTCGGCTTCGGCGTCGACGTCCAGGCCGGCGGGGTCGTCGGTCTGCGCGACGGTCACCGTGACCCGGGCGTCCGCCATCGCGAGGTCGGCCAGCTCAGCGCTGACGGCTGCGGCGAACCGGGCTCCGGCTGCCGTCCGCTCCGTGCTGACCCGGGAAGCCAGCCCCGACAGCCGGCCCCGCAACGCCTCCTGCTCGGCCGTGAGCTCGTCCAGCCGCTCGTCGTCGTGGTCGAGCAGCTCGAGTCGCTGGGCGGAGTCCTTCGCCCACACGAGCACGTCGGACAGCTCCGGTCCGTACTTGCGGGTCAGCGTGCGCAACGCCGCCCGCCGTTCCTGCACGACCCCGAGCCGGGCCGGGTCGCTGTCGACCGCGCCCGCGTACGAAGCCAGGTCGGCGCCGACCTGGGACACGAGGGCGACGATCTCGGCGAGCCGGTCGGCCACCGCCGCGAGCTCGGCGTCGTGCTGGCGCACCTGTTCCAGGGCGCGGCGCGCCGCACCGACCCGGCTCAGGGCGTCGGCGGAGTCGGCCGCGTCCAGGTCGCCGAGCAGGGCTGCGTGCGCCGTCTGCGCGGCTTCGTTCAGCGCGTCGGCGTGGGCCAGGCGCGCGGCCTCGGCGTCCAGGAGGGCGTCCTCGCCCTCCTCGGGTGCGATCCCGGCCACCTCCTCGAGCCCGAAGCGCAGCAGGTCCGCCTCCTGTGCGCGCCGGGCCGCGCCGGTCCGGATGTCGAGGAGCTCCGCCTCGACGTCCCGCAGCCGGCGGTAGTCCTCGGCGTAGGCGGCCAGCGGTCCGCCGACCGCGTCCCCCGCGTACCGGTCCAGCGCCTCCCGCTGGCGTCCGGGCGCCAGCAGCGCCAGCTGCTCGGACTGGCCGTGCACGGCCACGACGTGCCCGGCGAGCTCGGCGAGCGTGCCGACCGGCACCCCTCGGCCGCCCAGCCAGGCGCGGGAGCGGCCCTCGGCGGAGACCGCACGCGCCATCAGGAGCTCGGCGTCCTCGACCTCCGCCCCGGCCTCGTCGGCCAGCGCGGCCGCCGGGCCACCGTCGGCCAGCCGCAGCCGTCCCTCGACCAGCGCCCGGGGTGCCCCCGAGCGGACGGCACCCGCATCGGCGCGCCCGCCCAGGAGCAGCCCGAGGCCGGTCACCACCATGGTCTTGCCGGCGCCGGTCTCCCCGGTCAGCACGGTCAGCCCCGGGTGCAGCTCGAGCACCGCGTCGTCGATGACCCCGAGACCGCGGATCCGCAGCTCTTCGATCACGGCCGGTCCGAACGGCCGCGCCAGCCGGTGACGGGCAGGTCGAACTTGCGCACCAGCCGGTCGGTGAACGGCTTCCGGTGGATCCTGGCCAGCCGCAACGGCTCGGCGCTGCGGCGTGTCTCGATCCGGTCCCCCGGCTCCAGGTCGGCGGTGCGGCGGCCGTCGCACCACAGCACGCCGGGCGCGGTGCCCGGCACCAGCTCGACCGCGAGCACCGACGTCGGCGCCACCACCAGCGGCCGCGCGAACAGCGCGTGCGCGCTCAGCGGCACCATGAGCAGCGCCTGCACCTCGGGCCAGACCACCGGCCCGCCGGCCGAGAACGCGTACGCGGTCGATCCCGTCGGAGTCGCGCAGACGACGCCGTCGCACCCCCAGCGGGACAGCGGCCGGCCGTCCACCTCGACGACCAGCTCGATCAGGCGCTCGCGCGAGCGCTTCTCCACGCTCGCCTCGTTCACGGCCCAGTTGTGCATGCTCTCGGTGCCGTTGCGCAGGACCGAGACCTCGAGCGTCATGCGCTCCTCGACCGAGTACTCGCGCGCGACCAGGCGGTCCACCACCGCCGACAGGTCCTCGGGCTCGGCCTCGGCGAGGAAGCCGACGTGACCGAGGTTGACGCCCAGCAGCGCGGCGCCGCTGCCGCGGGCCAGCTCGGCGCCCCTGAGCAGCGTCCCGTCGCCGCCGACGACCACCACCAGCTCGCAGCCGGACGCGGCGCCCGGCACCGCGGCGACCGGCACCACGCCCAGCGAGGGCAGCCCGTCCGCCTCGGGCGACGGGACCCGAACCTCGATGCCCGCGTCGAGGAGCCGCCGCGCCGTCGTGCGGGCGGTCTCCGTCGCCTCGGGACGACCCATGTGCGTGACCAGCAGGACCGCGCGGGCCCCGCCGGCCGACTCGCTCACGACGGGCCCTCCTCGATCGCTCGTGCCAGCGCCGCGTGGTCGAGCCGCGGCGCCCCGGCCTGCAGCCACAGGAAGTACTCGACGTTGCCGGACGGACCCGGCAGCGGGCTGGCCGTGACACCGCGCACGCCCAGACCCTGCTGGTACGCCCGCGCCGCGATCGTAGCCACCGCGTCCGTCCGCAGAGCCGGATCGCGCACGACACCCCCGGCCCCGAGCCGTTCGCGTCCCACCTCGAACTGCGGCTTGACCATCAGCACGAAGTCCGCGTCGGGGCGGGCCACCGCGGCCAACGGCGCGAGGACGAGTCCGAGCGAGATGAACGACAGGTCCGCCACGACCGCTGCGGCCGGCTCGCCCGGCCACCGGTCCGGCGCCAGGTCCCGCACGTTGGTCCGGTCGAGCACCTCGACCCGCGGGTCCTGCCGCAGCCGCCAGCTCAGCTGTCCGTAGCCGACGTCCACGCAGACGACCGACGCGGCGCCGGACCGCAGGAGCACGTCGGTGAAGCCGCCGGTCGAGGCACCGGCGTCCAGCCACCGGCGGCCCGCGACCGGGAGCCCGTCCGGTCCGAACACCTCCAGCGCCCCGGCGAGCTTGTACGCCCCGCGGGACACGTAGCCGGGTCGTCGACGTCGTCGGTCACCACGATCGCGGCGCCGAGGTCGACCTGCGTGGCGGGCTTGCCGGCCGGCGACCCGCCGACAGTCACCCGGCCCGCGGCGACGAGCTCCTGGGCCTGCTCACGGGAGCGGGCGAGCCCGCGACGGACCAGCTCGGCGTCGAGTCGCTGGCGTCTGGCCACCGACCAGTCCCTAGTCGGCGTCGAGCTCGGTCAGCGCCGTGTGCAGACGGCGGTGCACGTCCTCGTAGACGTCGGCGTGCTCCGCGGTGGGCAGGGCGTCGAGCTCCCCCAGCCGGGCCAGCGCCTCGTCCACCTTCGGGTGACCGGTCTCCAGGTCGATGACCGGCTGCGGTCTCGTCCAGGTCCTCGTCGGGTGCCGTCCCGTCGACGGCCTCCTCCGTCGGAGCCGGGCCGCCCTCGTCGGGTCCGGCGGTCACGTCCGGTCCCCCTCGTCGGGCATCGGCAGTGGCGGCGTCGACGCCCGCGGGCGCCGCGTCGAGGGCCGTCCGGAGCGGGCTTGGGGGCGACTTTCCTGACCGCCTTCTTCGCGGTCGTCTTCGCGGTCGTCTTCGTGGCCTTCGTGGCCTTCGTGGCCTTCGTGGCGGCCTTCTTCGCCGTCTTCTTCGCCGTCTTCTTCGCGGCGTGCTCGGTCGGAGCGACCTTCGCCTGCGCCGTGGGCGCCGCGAACTTCACCGGTTCCCGGCGCGCCGAACGCCGCCCGGGAGCCGCCCCCGCCGCGTCGTCCGTCGCGCCGGCGCCGTCGCCGGAGCCCCGGCCGCCGAACGCGATCGCCGCGTCCAGCTGGTTCTGGAGCCGCTCGACCACCCGGGCCATCGCGCTGAGCTCGTCGGCTCCGACCAGCCCCAGCCGGCCGACCGCACGCTCGACCTCGGTCCGCACGAGCCCGACGAGGAGGTCGCGGTTGGTGCGGCTGGTCGCCAGCAGGTCCTCGGCCAGCCCTTGCACCTGCCGAGCGATCTCGGCAGACCCGTTCGACGAGGCCACCCCCACCACCAGGCCGCCGCCCTGGTCGACGATCTGGCGAGCCACCTGGGCCGCCTTCTGCCGGGTGACGTCGGTCAGGCCGTTGGCCAGCTGCGCGTAGCCGCGCAGCGCGTCGATCACCATCGGTAGCCTCCCTCCTGCCGGTCGGGGCCCAACCTACCCCGGCCCTTCGCCCGCACCGGCTGCGGTAGCGTCCGGCCGACGGACCGGGCCCTGGGAAGGCAGGCGGGTGGCTTCTCTGCGCGAGTGCCGGAAGGCGCTGGACGAGCTGGGTGCCAACCTCTCCGCGGCCGACGACAGCGTGCGCGCGCACGTGCAGGACCGTACGGTCAGCTGCCGGCTCACCGACCTCGACGTCACCTTCCGCGGCCGGCTGACCGACGGGGCGCTGGTCGACGTCACCGACGCCATCTCCAGCGAGCCGGCCCAGATCCGGCTCACGATGTCCAGCGACGACCTGGTGGACATCGTGGCCGGGCGGCTGTCCTTCCCGCACGCGTGGGCGACCGGACGGGTCAAGCTGGACGCGTCGTTCCGGGACCTGCTTCGGCTACGGTCCTTCCTGGGCTGAACCGGCCGCCGCCGGCCCGCCGTCGAGCAGCGCGAGCAGCCGCCGCGTCGGCTCGACCACGAGGCCGGCGTCCTGTCCGGCCCATGCCGCTGCGGCGGCCGCACGCACCAGGTCCAGTCGGCGGCCCGCCGCAGGCGCGGAGTCTGCCGTGCCCGCGTCGCCGTGCAGGTCGAGGACGGCAGCCCTCGACCCGGACCGGTCGAGCGTGACCGCGCAGTCGCCGACGCGGTAGGTGCCGCCCTCGACCGCGGTAGCGGGCTGCGGCTCGAACAGCCCGGCCAGACCCCCGGCGACATAGGTCGGGCGCGCCGTCGGCCCGGCCCCGAGCAGGTCGGCGGCGGTGCTGACCCCCGTGAGCACGAGCAGACTGTCCATGCCGGCCGCAACCGCGCCCTCGATGTCCGTGTCGAGGCGGTCCCCGACCACCAGCGGCGCCCGGGCGCCGAACCGCTCAGCCGTCTGCCGCAGCAGAGCGACGCCGGGCTTGCCAGCCACCACCTCCGGCTCGCGGCGCACCACGCCGGCCAGCAGCGCCACGAACGACCCGTTGCCCGGGGCGGTCCCGCGGTCGGTCGGCAGCGTGCGGTCGGTGTTGGTGGCGACCCAGGGCAGACCGGTCGCCAGGGCGTAGGCGCCCTCGGCCAGCAGCGGCCAGTCCAGCTCCGGCGTCCATCCCTGCACGACCGCGACCGGCCCGGCCACCAGCGAGGCGACCGGTACCAGCCCGACCGCGGCCAGCGCCGACCTCAGTCCCGACGCCGCCGACGACGAGGACGGGTGAGCCGGCCGGGAACCGGTCGGCGAGCAGCCGCGCCGCGGCCTGCGCGCTGGTGACCACGTCCCCCGGCCCCGCAGCCACACCCAGCCCGCTGAGCTGTTCGGCGACCTCCTCCGGAGTCCTGGACGCGTTGTTGGTCACGAAGGCCACGCGGCCGTGCCGTGCCCGGAGGTCGGCCAGCGCCTGGACCGCGCCCGGTACCGGGTCGCGCCCCACGTAGACGGTGCCGTCCAGGTCCACCACCGCGAGGTCGTACAGCTCGCACAGTGCGGACGTTGTGGACCGCAGAGCCGGCGAGCGGGCCGCGCCGCCGGCCGAGCGCTCGTCCGAGCTCTCGTGCGAGCCGTCGTCCGAGCCGGTCACAGGTGGCCGTCCGGCACCGGCGGGCGCGGCCCCAGGTCGAGGTCGAGCAGGCGGCGGTCGAGCGGGATCGGCGGGTCCGCGTCGGTGGGCATCGGGACCCATGCCTCGGTCTGCGTCGCCGTCGAGGCCGCTGTCGCTGTCGCCGTCATGCCCGCCTCGTCGTCGTCGGTCATGCCACCGCGGCTGCGCCGCGGCAGCCCACCGTACGATGCCGGGCGTGACCGACGACGCTCAGGGCGCGACCCCGGACTCCCGGTCCGGGCTCGCCCTGAACCCCATGCGCGGGCTGCGGTACGTGCCGGAGCGGGTCAGCGGGCTGGCCGAGGTCACCAGCCCGCCCTACGACGTCCTGGATGCCGCCGACGTGCTCGAGCTGGAGTCCGCAGACCCGCACAACGTCGTTCGGCTGATCCTCCCGAGGGACGAGGAGGCGGGTCCCGAAGGCCGTTACGAGCATGCCGCTCGCGCCCTGCGCGGCTGGGTCTCCGAGGGCGTGCTGCAGGCCGACCAGGACGCCGGGCTGTACGTGTACGAGCAGTGCGAGCGCGGGACGGTCGTCCAGCGCGGCTTGATCGGCGCCCTCGGGCTGCGCGACCCGGAGCAGCGGGTGGTGCTGCCGCACGAGGACGTGATGCCCGGCCCGGTCGCCGACCGGCTGGAGCTCATGCGCGCGGCCAGGGCGAACGTCGAGCCGATCCTGCTCATGTACGACGGCGGCGCGGGCCCGACCAGCCAGGTGGTCGACCGCGTGGCCGCCGGACCGGCACTGGTGTCCGCGACCGGTGCGGACGCGATCACGCACCGGCTGTGGCAGCTGACCGAGCCGGCAGACCTGCTCACCGTCCGGACCGACCTGCGCGACCGGCAGGCCCTGATCGCCGACGGCCACCACCGCTACGCGGCCTACCGGCTGCTCCAGCAGGAGATCGACGCCGCAGAGGGCGCCGGCCCCTGGGACGACGGGCTGGCGCTGCTCGTCGACTCGAGGGCGCACCCGCCCCAGGTCGGGGCGATCCACCGCACGATCGACGACCTCGGGCTCCGCGAAGCCCTCGTCGCGGCCGAGTCGCTGTTCGCCGCCCTGGAGGTGCCGACCGGGAGCGTCGGCGAACGGCTGGACTCGCTGCGAGAGGGCGAGCTGCTGCTGGTCGACGCCGACGGTGCCGCCACGCTCACCCCTCGCGACCGGGCCGTGGTGAGCGAGCTCGTGACCAGGCGGAACCCCAAGGCCTGGGGCGAGCTCGACACCGCCGTCCTGCACAGCGTGCTGATCGAGACGGTCTGGCAGAGCCGGGACGACGCCGTCCGGTACCACCACGACGCGGCCCAGGCCCTGGAGTACGTGCGTGGCCGCCGCGCGCTCGCCGTGCTGCTGGCCCCGGTGACGGTCGAGCAGGTGCTGTCGATCGCGGCCGAAGGCGTCCGGATGCCGCGCAAGAGCACGTCGTTCGGCCCGAAACCGCGCACCGGCCTGGTGATCCGGTCGTTCGACCTCGCCTGACGGCATTCGGCGCCCCTGTCTCTCGTCCGCTGCGGACCTACCATGCCCGGACGGGGACGCACCGCGACAGGACGTCAGCACGACTGTGGACGACAGGGTTGAGGAGGCGCAGGTGGTGGGGAGCGGTGACAGCGAGGTCCGCGCCGGCACCGGTGGGGTCGGACCGGTACCGCTCGGCTCCGACGTCTTCGCGGTGGACACCCGCATGTCCGGCTACGAAGGCATCACGTCCGCGTACGTCATCCGCTCGTCGCGCCCGTGCCTGGTCGAGACAGGTACGGCGACGTCGGCCGAGGTCGTCCGGGACGGCCTCGCGCGCCTGGGCATCGGCCCCGACGAGCTGGCGACGATCGTCGTCACCCACATCCACCTCGACCACGCCGGCGGCGTCGGCACGGTGGCGCGGATGTTCCCCCGCGCACGAGGTGGTGGTCCACGAGCGCGGCGCGCGGCACCTGGTCGACCCCGAGCGGCTGATGTCCAGCGCCAGGCGGGTCTTCGGCAGCGTGCTCGACGACGTGTTCGGCCTCCTGGAACCCACGGACGCCGCTCGGATCGTCTCCTTGGGCGAAGTCGGTTCGATCGACCTTGGCGACGGGCGCGAGCTGTCGGCCTTCCACTCCCCCGGCCACGCGCAGCACCACCTGGGACTGGTCGACTCCGACACCGGGCGACCTGTACGTGGGGGACGCTGCCGGCGTCTACGTGCCCGAGACCGCGGACCTGCGGCCGTCGACGCCGCCGCCGGACTTCGACCTCGATCTCGCCGTCTCGTCGTTGCGCCGGTTCCGGGCCGCCGCCCCGTCCCGGCTGCTGTTCAGCCACTTCGGGCCGGTGCTCGATGTCGTCGCATCGCTGGACCGTGCCGAGGAGGAGCTCAGGCTGTGGGTCGAGCTGGTCCGGCGAGACCCGGGCCAGCGCGCTCGACCTCGACCACGCCGTGCAACGGGTGACCGAGAAGACCGCCGAGCGCTACGCGGCCTACCTGGCGGACGAGTCCGTGCGGGAGAAGTTCGAGCACCTCAACGCCACCACCGCCAACGTGGTCGGGATCAACCGCTGGCTCGACGCGGTCGAGGGCGGCGCGGCGCCGGTGTGAGGCCGCTGCGGGGCGACTTCAGCCTTCGGGCTCACCCTCGGCGTCCAGCAGCTCGACATCGGTGAAGACCGTGCCGCCGAGCTCGTCCAGCCGCTCGACCGCGTCCGTCTCGCCGTCCGGATCGCTCTCGGCCGCTCGACCGAACCAGTCCGCGGCCTCGTCCCGACGTCCTGCGGCCAGAAGCGCGTCGGCGTAGGCGTATCGCAGCCGGGCCGACCACGGCTTGCCCGCGTCCCGAAGCTCCGGGCACTGCAGGGTCAGCACGGCGGCGTCGAACTGGCCGAGGTCGCGGCGAGCCCCGGAGGCGACGATGCGCAGCTCCACCTTGCCGGCCTTGTCGAGGCGGGCCGCCTCGGGGCTGCCGGCGATCTCGAGCGCCCGCTCGGGCTTGCCCAGGCCTCGCTCGCAGTCGGCGATCATCGGCAGGAACTCGTCCGACCCGGAGATGCGCCTGGCCGCGCGCAGCTCGGACCTGGCCTGAGGCCATCGACCGGTCACGTAGGCGGTGACACCCAGCGCCTCCCTGGCCGGCGGCCACGCGGGAAGCGACGCGCGCCGCCTCGGCCGCATGCTGATGAGCCTGCTCGGGGTCCGTCTTCCAGGAGGTCACGCGCCGCGACCAGGCGAGCGGCCACCTCGTCCGCCAGGCCCTTGGGCAGACGTACGGAGCTGCCGGCGCACGTCCGGGTCCAGGCTCGCCGGCTCGATCCCCTCCGGCAGCGCGGGAGCCGACGAGGCCGGCCGCGGACGCGAGCTCGTCCGGCTCGCGGGCTCGGGGCGGCCCTGCGACTTCCCCGCGGAGGAGCCGGCCCGAGCCCGACTCGGTGCTCCGGACCTCGGTGCGCTCGACCTCGGTGCGCCTGACCTCGGTGCGCCGCTGCGCGGCTTCGCCGGCGCGGGCGTCGATGCCGAGCCCGAGGCGGAACCGTAGCGTTGCGGTGACCCGGACCGCTTGGGCGCTCCCGAGCGAGGCTTGGACCCGCCCTGCCCGGAACCCGACCTCGGGGCCGACGACCGACGGCGGTCCCCGCCGGATCCTCCGCTCGCCGGTGCGGCCACCCTCTGCCCCTCTCGGATCTGCCCGACATTGCCTCGACCAGCACAGTGCCCCGAAACAGCGATGAGGGCCACCCCACACGGGATGGCCCTCATCGAAAGAATGTCCGGCGGCGTCCTACTCTCCCACGCAGTCACCCGCGCAGTACCATCGGCGCTGAAGGGCTTAGCTTCCGGGTTCGGAATGGAACCGGGCGTTTCCCCTTCGCTATGGCCGCCGAAACTCTATGGAGATGTCAGCCGTTCCCGACCGTATCTCGGGAACCGCACAGTGGACGCGAAACAGCAAGAAGTGTGTGTGGTCAAGTCCTCGGCCTATTAGTACCGGTCAGCTCCACGTGTTGCCGCGCTTCCACCTCCGGCCTATCAACCCAGTCGTCTACTGGGGGCCTTACCAGGTTAACCCTGTGGGAGACCTCATCTTGAAGCAAGCTTCCCGCTTAGATGCTTTCAGCGGTTATCCCTTCCGAACGTAGCCAACCAGCCGTGCTCCTGGCGGAACAACTGGCACACCAGAGGTTCGTCCGTCCCGGTCCTCTCGTACTAGGGACAGCCCTTCTCAAGTCTCCTGCGCGCGCGGCGGATAGGGACCGAACTGTCTCACGACGTTCTAAACCCAGCTCGCGTACCGCTTTAATGGGCGAACAGCCCAACCCTTGGGACCTACTCCAGCCCCAGGATGCGACGAGCCGACATCGAGGTGCCAAACCATCCCGTCGATATGGACTCTTGGGGAAGATCAGCCTGTTATCCCCGGGGTACCTTTTATCCGTTGAGCGACGCCGCTTCCACATGCCAGCGCCGGATCACTAGTTCCGACTTTCGTCCCTGCTCGACATGTCTGTCTCACAGTCAAGCTCCCTTGTGCACTTGCACTCGACACCTGATTGCCAACCAGGCTGAGGGAACCTTTGAGCGCCTCCGTTACATTTTGGGAGGCAACCGCCCCAGTTAAACTACCCACCAGGCACTGTCCCTGATCCGGATCACGGACCTAGGTTAGACATCCAGTACGACCAGAGTGGTATTTCAACGTTGACTCCACCCGCACTGGCGTGCGGGCTTCACAGTCTCCCACCTATCCTACACAAGCCGAACCGACCACCAATACCAAGCTATAGTAAAGGTCCCGGGGTCTTTCCGTCCTGCCGCGCGTAACGAGCATCTTTACTCGTAGTGCAATTTCGCCGGGTCCATGGTTGAGACAGCGGAGAAGTCGTTACGCCATTCGTGCAGGTCGGAACTTACCCGACAAGGAATTTCGCTACCTTAGGATGGTTATAGTTACCACCGCCGTTTACTGGCGCTTAAGTTCTGAGCTTCGCAGCCGAAGCCGCTAACCCGTCCCCTTAACGTTCCAGCACCGGGCAGGCGTCAGTCCGTATACATCGTCTTGCGACTTGGCACGGACCTGTGTTTTTAGTAAACAGTCGCTTCTCCCTGGTCTCTGCGGCCGTACAACGCTTCGGGGGCAAGCCCCTACACGCCACGCGGCCCCCCTTCTCCCGAAGTTACGGGGGCATTTTGCCGAGTTCCTTAACCATAGTTCGCCCGATCGCCTTGGTATTCTCTACCTGACCACCTGAGTCGGTTTGGGGTACGGGCGGCTCAGAGCTCGCTAGAGGCTTTTCTCGGCAGCATAGGATCATCCACTTCGCCTGAATCGGCTCGCCATCAGGTCTCAGGCACATGAGGTGCGGATTTGCCTACACCTCGCCCTACACCCTTAGCCGCGGTCTACCATCGCCGCGGTTGGACTGCCTTCCTGCGTCACCCCATCGCTTGCCTACTACCGGATCGGTTCGCGCGCCTCCGCCAGCTCACCCGAAGGTTCGCCGGCTTCAGTGGCGCTGAGCATCACTGGGTTCGGCATGGGCGCTCTTTCGCCGGTACGGGAATATCAACCCGTTGTCCATCGACTACGCCTGTCGGCCTCGCCTTAGGTCCCGACTTACCCAGGGCAGATTAGCTTGACCCTGGAACCCTTGGTCATTCGGCGGAGGGGTTTCTCACCCCTCTTTCGCTACTCATGCCTGCATTCTCACTCGTGTGGCGTCCACGGCTGGGTCACCCCGCCGCTTCACTCGCCACACGACGCTCCCCTACCCATCCACACGCCTGGACCCACAAGGTGGGCCGGGCAATGTGTGAATGCCACAGCTTCGGCGGTGTGCTTGAGCCCCGCTACATTGTCGGCGCGGAATCACTTGACCAGTGAGCTATTACGCACTCTTTCAAGGGTGGCTGCTTCTAAGCCAACCTCCTGGTTGTCTGTGCGACTCCACATCCTTTCCCACTTAGCACACGCTTAGGGGCCTTAGCTGGTGGTCTGGGCTGTTTCCCTCTCGACTACGGAGCTTATCCCCCGCAGTCTCACTGCCACGCTCTCACTTACCGGCATTCGGAGTTTGGCTGACTTCGGTAAGCTTGTAGGCCCCCTAGACCATCCAGTAGCTCTACCTCCGGCAAGAAACACGTGACGCTGCACCTAAATGCATTTCGGGGAGAACCAGCTATCACGGAGTTTGATTGGCCTTTCACCCCTACCCACAGGTCATCCCCCAGGTTTTCAACCCTGGTGGGTTCGGGCCTCCACGCGGTCTTACCCGCGCTTCACCCTGCCCATGGGTAGATCACTCCGCTTCGGGTCTAGGACACGCGACTCATTCGCCCTGTTCGGACTCGCTTTCGCTACGGCTTCCCCTCACGGGTTAACCTCGCCACGCATCGCTAACTCGCAGGCTCATTCTTCAAAAGGCACGCGGTCACGGCCGGAGCGAAGCTCCGACGACGCTCCCACGGCTTGTAGGCACACGGTTTCAGGTACTATTTCACTCCCCTCCCGGGGTACTTTTCACCTTTCCCTCACGGTACTTGTCCGCTATCGGTCACCAGGGAGTATTTAGGCTTAGCGGGTGGTCCCGCCAGATTCACACGGGATTTCTCGGGCCCCGTGCTACTTGGGATCCCACTCGGGAGTCATCGAAGTTTCGTCTACGGGGGTGTTACCCTCTGTGCCGGGCCTTTCGCATGCCCTTCGACTACAACGATGATTTCTTACTCCCTGCCGGGTCGTCAGCCCCGACTGAATGGTCCCACAACCCCGAACACGCAACGCCTGACGGCTATCACGCGTGCTCGGTTTGGCCTCTTCCGCTTTCGCTCGCCACTACTCACGGAATCGCGGTTGCTTTCTCTTCCTGTGGGTACTGAGATGTTTCACTTCCCCACGTTCCCTCCGCATGCCCTATGTGTTCAGGCATGGGTGACTGGACATGACTCCAGCCGGGTTTCCCCATTCGGAAATCCTCGGATCACAGCTTGGTTGCCAGCTCCCCGAGGCTTATCGCAGGCTCCTACGTCCTTCATCGGCTCCTGGTGCCAAGGCATCCACCGTGCGCCCTTACTAACTTGGCCACAAAGATGCTTGTTTCGCGTCCACTGTGCAGTTCTCAAGGTACGGGCGGAGAGCCGGCCCTGACCCGTCGCGTGCGCCGATGGCCGGCGTCGTTCGACGAGGGCTGGTCCCGAGCAGAAGGTGGGCTCGACGAGTCCGCTCCCTCAGGACCCAACAGCGTGCCGAGGACGCGCCTGCGCGGTCGCTCGTCCGTTCCTGCTGCGAAGCAGCTGTACTAGGACGGACGGCCACGAGTGGCGTCCAACTGGTCAATGTTCCACCCTTGAGCACCATCCGCAGGGGCGATATGCCCTCGGCATGGCTCTGGACACGAGATCCGAGGACCTGACGCGCCAGGTGCTCCTTAGAAAGGAGGTGATCCAGCCGCACCTTCCGGTACGGCTACCTTGTTACGACTTCGTCCCAATCGCCGATCCCACCTTCGACAGCTCCCTCCTTGCGGTTGGGCCACCGGCTTCGGGTGTTACCGACTTTCGTGACGTGACGGGCGGTGTGTACAAGGCCCGGGAACGTATTCACCGCAGCGTTGCTGATCTGCGATTACTAGCGACTCCGACTTCATGGGGTCGAGTTGCAGACCCCAATCCGAACTGAGACCGGCTTTTTGGGATTCGCTCCACCTTGCGGTATCGCAGCCCTTTGTACCGGCCATTGTAGCATGTGTGCAGCCCAAGACATAAGGGGCATGATGATTTGACGTCATCCCCACCTTCCTCCGAGTTGACCCCGGCAGTCTCCTATGAGTCCCCGCCATTACGCGCTGGCAACATAGGACGAGGGTTGCGCTCGTTGCGGGACTTAACCCAACATCTCACGACACGAGCTGACGACAACCATGCACCACCTGTACAGGACCCTTGCGGACCCGACATCTCTGCCGAGATTTCCCTGTATGTCAAGCCTTGGTAAGGTTCTTCGCGTTGCGTCGAATTAAGCCACATGCTCCGCCGCTTGTGCGGGCCCCCGTCAATTCCTTTGAGTTTTAGCCTTGCGGCCGTACTCCCCAGGCGGGGCGCTTAATGCGTTAGCTGCGGCACAGAGGACGTGGAAAGTCCCCCACACCTAGCGCCCAACGTTTACGGCGTGGACTACCAGGGTATCTAATCCTGTTCGCTCCCCACGCTTTCGCTCCTCAGCGTCAGTATCGGCCCAGAGACCCGCCTTCGCCACCGGTGTTCCTCCTGATATCTGCGCATTTCACCGCTACACCAGGAATTCCAGTCTCCCCTACCGAACTCTAGTCTGCCCGTATCGAATGCAGGCTCGGGGTTGAGCCCCGAGTTTTCACATCCGACGTGACAGACCGCCTACGAGCTCTTTACGCCCAATAATTCCGGACAACGCTTGCACCCTACGTATTACCGCGGCTGCTGGCACGTAGTTAGCCGGTGCTTCTTCTGCAGGTACAGTCACTTTCGCTTCGTCCCTGCTGAAAGAGGTTTACAACCCGAAGGCCTTCGTCCCTCACGCGGCGTCGCTGCGTCAGGCTTTCGCCCATTGCGCAATATTCCCCACTGCTGCCTCCCGTAGGAGTCTGGGCCGTGTCTCAGTCCCAGTGTGGCCGGTCGCCCTCTCAGGCCGGCTACCCGTCGTCGCCTTGGTGGGCCGTTACCCCACCAACAAGCTGATAGGCCGCGGGCCCATCCTCAGCCGACGAAGAACTTTCCACCACCGATGATGCCGTCGGAGGTCATATCCGGTATTAGCCCCGGTTTCCCGGGGTTATCCCAGTGCTGAGGGCAGGTTGCCCACGTGTTACTCACCCGTTCGCCACTGATCCACCCCCGAAGGGACTTCACCGTTCGACTTGCATGTGTTAAGCACGCCGCCAGCGTTCGTCCTGAGCCAGGATCAAACTCTCCGTTGATGTCTGTTTAGGTATCGCGCCCGAGGGCGCGGTCACCGACAACGGAAAGCGGCCACCGGATGGGAATCAACCGGTGACCGTTCAGATCTGGCGAAAATGCAGACGTTACTGTCGTCTGTCTTCACCAAAGGAATCCGTCCTGCGGCGCGCACGGACCGGATGGTCCGCCGCCGACCCCAGGGACGGGGTTGTTTGGCATTGACTTTTGGCACGCTGTTGAGTTCTCAAGGAGCGGACGCGCACCAGAGCGGAGCCTTCCGGCCGACCTTCGGGGCAACCCTCTAACTTAGCCGTGGGGCCCATCCGGGTCAAATCCACCCGATCGGGGCGCCAGCGCTCCCATGACGCGCTCCCACGTCCGGAGCGTCCGGCCGTGCGGGACTCGCATGGGGACCGCCCCCGGGACCGGCCGCCGAGCGGTGTCCGTTCCTCCCTGGGAGCAGCGGTGACGAAGACTACGGAGCGTCGTCACCACGGTCAAATCACCGTCGTGTCATCCGCACCGAGGGCCGTTCGCACGCCGGCCGACGGAGCGCTTGCCGCGGCGCAGCACGAGCCAGCGACCGTGCAGGAAGTCCGGCCGTCGGCGACGGCGTCGGCGTCCTGCGCCCGGACGTTGTTCACGTAGGCGCCGCCCTCCTCGACGGCCCGGCGCGCCGCCGAGCGCGAGGCCACGAGGCCGGTGGCCGACCAGCAGGTCGATGACGCGTCGAGCCGGCGGTCCGCGACGGCGACGTCGGGGTCTCGCGCAGCGCGGCCGTCGAGCGTCGCCTCGTCCAGCGTCGTCCAGCGGCGCCCTGGCCGAACAGGGCCCGGCTGGCGTGCTCGGCCGCCGCGCGCCTGCCTCGGCCCGTGGACGAGGCGTCGTCAGCTCGTCGGCCAGCGCCCGCTGGGCCTCGCGGGCCGCGGGCCGCTCCGCGCGTCGCCGCCTCGAGCGCCTCGATCTCCTCCCGCGGCCGCAGGCTGAACAGGCGCATGCAGGTGCGGCGACGTCGCGGTCGTCGGTGTTGACCCAGAACTGGTAGAAGGCGTACGGCGAGGTCAGCGCGGGGTCCAGCCAGACCGTGCCGCCCTCGGTCTTGCCGAACTTGGTGCCGTCGGCCTTCGTCACCAGCGGTGTCGCCAGCGCGTGGGCGGAGACGCCGCTCGACCCGGCGGATGAGGTCCAGCCCGCGGTGAGGTTGCCCCACTGGTCGCTGCCGCCGGTCTGCAGCGTGCAGCCGTACCGCCGGTACAGCTCGAGGAAGTCCATGGCCTGCAGGATCTGGTAGCTGAACTCGGTGTAGCTGATCCCGGCGTCGGACTCGAGCCGCGCGCTGACGGCCTCCTTCGCCAGCATCCGGTTGACGCGGAAGTGCTTGCCGACGTCGCGCAGCAAGTCGATCGCCGACATCGGCGCGGTCCAGTCCAGGTTGTTGACCATGCACCGCGGCGTTCGGGCCCTCGAAAGTCAGGAACGGCTCGATCTGCGTCCGGATCCGGTCGCACCCACTCGGCGACGACCTCCGGGTCGTTGAGGGCGCGCTCGGCCGTCGGCTTCGGGTCGCCGATCAGCCCGGTGGCGCCGCCGACCAGCGCGAGCGGCCGGTGCCCGGCCAGCTGCAGGCGGCGCATGGTCAGCAGCTGGACCAGGCTGCCCGAGGTGCAGGCTCGGCGCGGTGGGGTCGAAGCCGCAGTAGAACGTCACCGGCCCGGCGTCCATGACCGCCCGCAGCTCGGTCAGGTCGGTGCTGACGGCGATCAGCCCGCGCCACGCGAGGTCGTCGAGGACGTGCTCGCTGGCCGCGGGGGCGCTCTCGGCGACGGTCATGGCGCAGATTCTGACGCACGGCGGCGCGGTGCCGCGGCGCGGTACCGGCTGACCGTCGGGTTCGCCGTCCAGCCAGAACCGCCACGGCCGGTCGGCGGCCGCCGACAGCCCCACCCGCGGACCGCGACGGATCCGGGCCGGATCGGCCGTGCCGTCAGTGCCGTCAGTGCCGTCAGGGCCGTCAGGGCTGCCAGGCACCAGCCGCAACGGCGCCGCCGGGTCCAGCAGGTCCACGCCCAGGTACGACCCGTCCACTCCGAGGGCCGTGGTCAGCCGGGCGGGGCCGCGGGCCAGCTCGGCGTCGCTGCGGGCCGCGGGCCGGCGGGCCCGGGCCAGCGCCAGCGCCGTCGACCACCTCGCCGGCGCGCAGCAGCACGGCCGTGGCCACCCCGACCGGCCCGGCAACCACGTTGACGCACCAGTGCATGCCGTAGGTGAAGTAGACGTAGGCGTGTCCCGGCGGGCCGAACATCACGGCGTTGCGCGGCGTCCGGCCGCGATGCGCGTGCGAGCCGGGATCCTGGCCCTGCCCGCGTACGCCTCGACCTCGGTCAGCCGCACGGCCACCTCGCCGCAGCGCAGCAACCAGCCCAGCAGCGCCGGGGCGACCTCCAGCACCGGTCCGGCGAGGAGGTCGCGGGCGCGGTCCGGGTCCGCCCGGCCGGTCAGGCCGCCCCGCCCCAGGTTGCACCCGCGGCGACGACCGGACGCAGCCGCGCGAGCTGCTCGCGCACCCGGTCCGGAGCGGTCCCGCCGAACGCGGAGCGGGCCTTGAGCGACCCCTCGACCGACAGCACGTCGCGCACGGCCGGCGTGCAGGGTCGGCGAGATCGCGAGCAGGTCGGCGTCGGACAGGTCGACGAGCTCGATCCCGCGCTGCTCGCAGGTCAGGACGCAGGCGCCGGCGATCTCGTGCGCCTCGCGGAACGGCACCCCGGTGCGTACCAGCCACTCGGCGATGTCGGTCGCGAGCGCGAAGCCCTCGGGGGCGGCCGCCGCCATCCGATCGGTGTCGAACGCGAGCGTCGCGACCATCCCGGTCACCGCGGGCAGCACCAGGGCCAGCGTGTCGACGGCGTCGAAGACCGGCTCCTTGTCCTCCTGCAGGTCCCGGTTGTAGGCGAACGGCAGCCCCTTCAGCGTGGCCAGCAGCCCGGTCAGGTGGCCGATGAGCCGTCCGGACTTGCCCCGCGCCAGCTCGGCGACGTCCGGGTTCTTCTTCTGCGGCATGATCGACGAGCCGGTGGAGTACGCGTCGTCCAGCCGGGCCCAGCCGAACTCCCGCGACGTCCACAGGCAGACCTCCTCGCCGAGCCGGGACAGGTGCACGCCGAGCAGCGCGCACACGAAGAGGAACTCGGCGGCGAAGTCGCGGTCGCGACACCGCGTCGATCGAGTTCGCGACCGCGTCGGTGAAGCCCAGCTCGAGCGCGACCGCCTGCGGGTCCAGCGGCAGCGACGACCCGGCCAGCGCGCCGGCTCCCAGCGGGGAGAAAGCCGCCCGTGCGGTCCCAGTCCCGGAGGCGGTCGACGTCGCGGGCGAGCGCGTGGACGTGCTTGGCCAGCTCGTGCCCGAACGACACCGGCTGCGCGTGCTGCAGGTGCGTGAAGCCGGGCGCCGGCGCGTCGACGCAGCTCGTCCGCCTGGTCCAGCAGCGCGGTCTGGAGCGCGGCGACCAGCCCGGCCAGGTGGCGTGCGGCGTCGCGCAGGTACAGCCGCAGGTCGGTCGCGACCTGGTCGTTGCGCGACCGGCCGGCGCGCGAGCTTGCCGCCGAGCGGGCCGAGCCGCTCGAGCAGACCCCGCTCGAGCGCGGTGTGCACGTCCTCGTCCTCGGGACCCGGCACGAAGGTCCCGGCCGCCACTGCGGCGCTGAGCTCGGCGAGCGCTCCGAGGATCCCGGCCACCTCGCTGTCGTCGAGCAGCCCGGCGCGGTACAGCACCCGCGCGTGCGCGCGTGATGCGGCCAGGTCGTACGGCGCCAGCCGCCAGTCGAACTGCACCGAACGGGACAGGGCCGCGAGGGCGTCGGCCGGTCCAG
This sequence comes from uncultured Actinomycetota bacterium, assembly GCA_963771835.1. GTDB lineage: Bacteria > Actinomycetota > Actinomycetes > Prado026 > Prado026 > CAVQCJ01. The sequence continues at coordinate 291,009 of CAVYVA010000001.1, read as the reverse complement.
CGACGAAGCGGGCGCCCCACAGCCGCATCGGTTCGCTGCGCCCGCTCATGCCCCGTCTCCGCCGAGCGCCCCCTGGTCGCGGCGTGCCGCGATCTTGCTGGGCAGCCCCCACAGGTCGATGAAGCCCTTCGCCAGCGACTGGTCGAAGGTGTCCCCCGTGTCGTAGGTGGCGAGCGAGAAGTCGTACAGGGACTGGTCGCTGCGCCGGCCGGACACGACGGCGCGGCCGCCGTGCAGAGTCATCCGCACGTCGCCGCCCACGTGCTCGTTCACGTCGTCGAGGAACCCGTCCAGGGCCCGCTTGAGCGGGCTGAACCACAGTCCGTCGTACACGAGCTCGGCCCACCGCTGCTCGACCTGCCGGGTGAACCGGGCCAGGTCCCGCTCGACCGTGACGTTGGCCAGCTCCTGGTGCGCGGTGATCAGCGCGATCGCGCCCGGCGCCTCGTACACCTCGCGGCTCTTGATGCCGACCAGCCGGTCCTCGACCAGGTCGAGCCGGCCGACGCCGTGCGCGCCGGCCCGTGCGTTGAGCTCCTGGACGGCCTGCAGCATGGTGACCGGGCGACCGTCCAGGGCCACCGGCGCGCCGCGGTCGAACGTGACCACGACCTCGTCGGCCGGACGCGGCACGGCGGGGTCCTGCGTGTACGCGTACACGTCCTCCACGGGTGCGTTCCAGATGTCCTCGAGGAACCCCGTCTCGACGGCGCGGCCCCACACGTTCTGGTCGATGGAGTACGGGGACTTCTTGGTCACGTCGATCGGCAGCCCGGCCCGGTCGGCGAACTCGATCGCCTTGTCCCGGGTCATGCCGTAGTCGCGCACCGGGGCGATGCAGCGCAGCTCGCGGTGCGAGCGCGCCGATGCCGACCTCGAACCGCACCTGGTCGTTGCCCTTGCCGGTGCACCCGTGCGCGACGGTGCCTGCGCCGTGCTTGGCGGCGGCGCGGACCAGGTGCCGCACGATGACCGGGCGGGACAGCGCCGACACCAGCGGGTAGCGGTCCATGTAGAGGGCGTTGGCGCGCAGCGCGGGCAGGCAGTACTCGTCGGCGAACTCGTCCCGGGCGTCGGCGACCTCGGCCTCGACGGCGCCGCAGGCCAGCGCGCGCTCGCGGATGACGTCCAGGTCCTCGCCGCCCTGGCCGACGTCGGCCGCGACCGCGATCACCTCGGCGCCGGTGACCTCGCCGATCCACCCGATCGCTACCGAGGTGTCCAGACCGCCGGAGTAGGCGAGGACGACGCGCTCTTTCACGGTGCTTCTCCTTGCGCTGGTGAGGTGTGTGCGTGGTCGGTGTCCGCCGCGGCCAGGTCCATCAGCTCAGCCGCGACTGCTGCGCCGCCGGCGGGGTCCCTGGTCACCAGCAGCACCGTGTCGTCGCCGGCGACCGTGCCGATCACGGCCGGGAGCAGGCTGTGGTCGATCGTCGACGCGAGGTACTGGGCGCCCCCGGGCGGGGTCCGCAGGATGACGATGTTGGCGGAGCTGTCCACCGACACCAGCAGACTCTGGCAGCGTCTGCGCAGCTTGTCGCGGTCGGCCTCGTCGGGTACCGGGCGCGGCGTCGGGTCACCGCCCTCGCCGGGAACGGCGTAGCAGAGCCGGCCGTCCTCGGCGCGCACCTTGACGGCGCCCAGCTCCTCGAGGTCGCGGGACAGCGTCGCCTGGGTGACGGCGATCCCGTCGTCGGCCAGCAGCGCGACGAGCTCGGCCTGCGACCGGACCCGGATCCGGCCGAGCAGCTCGACGATGCGCTGGTGCCGGGCGGTCCGGCTGTGCACGACGGTCACGCCGGTACCCCGGTCACCGGCGCCGAGGCCACCGCGTCGAGAGCGTCCGGCAGGACGTCCAGGAACTGCGCCACGTCTGCGTCGCTGAGGATGAGGGCGGGCGCCAGCCGGAGCACGTCCGGCTGGACGGCGTTCACCAGCACGCCGCGATCGCGCAGCGCGGCCTCGACCTGCCCGGCGACCGGTCCGGCGAGCACGACGCCGATCAGCAGCCCGCTGCCGCGGACCGCGGCCACCAGCGGGTGGCCGAGCCCGCGCACGCCGTCCTGGATCGCGACCCCGAGGTCGGCGGCGCGGGCGAGCAGACCGTCGCGCTCGATGGTGTCGAGCACTGCGAGGGCGGCCGCGCACGAGACCGGGTTGCCCCCGAACGTCGATCCGTGCTGACCCGGCCCCAGCAGCGCGGCCGCGCCGTCGAACGCGATGCAGGCGCCGAGCGGCAGGCCGCCGCCCAGACCCTTCGCGGCGGTCACGACGTCCGGTGCCACGCCGTCGCCGTGGTGCGCGAACCAGTGCCCGGTACGGCCGACGCCGGTCTGCACCTCGTCCAGCACCAGGAGCGCGCCGGTGTCCGCGCACCGGGCGGCAGCTGCGGCGAGGTACCCGGCCGGCGGGGTGACGACGCCGCCCTCGCCGAGCACCGGCTCGAGCACCAGGGCGGCGGTCGAGGCGCCGACCGCCAGCCGCCAGCGCGTCGCGGTCGCCGTACGGGACGAACTCGATCCCGGGCAGCAAGGGCTCGAAGGGCACGCGCTTGGCGGGCTGGCCGGTCATGGCCAGCGCGCCGGTGGTGCGCCCGTGGAACGAGCCCTCGGCCGCGACCACCGTCGGCCGCCCGGTCCGCCTGGCGAGCTTGAGGGCGGCCTCGTTGGCCTCGGCGCCGCTGTTGCAGAAGAACACCCGACCGTCCCGGCCGAGCAGGGCGAGCAGCCGCTCGGCCAGCTGCACGGCAGGCCGGTTGACCACCAGGTTGGACGTGTGGCCGAGGGTGGCGACCTGGCGGCTGACGGCCTCGACCACGGCCGGGTGCCCGTGCCCGAGCACGTTGACCGCGATCCCGCCGACCAGGTCCAGGTAGCTGCGCCCTTCGACGTCGACGACCCGGGTGCCGTGGCCGGACGCCAGCACCAGCTCGGGCGTGCCGTAGGTGTTCATCACGGCCGCGTCCCAGCGGCGCCGCCATGGCCCGCTGGTCGCTCCGCTCCCGACCCTCGGTCACGGGACCACCTGCGTCCCCACGCCCTCGGCGGTGAACACCTCGAGCAGCAGCGCGTGCGGCAGCCGGCCGTCGATGACGTGCGCCTTGGGAACGCCCCCGCGGACCGCCCGCAGGCACGCCTCCATCTTCGGGATCATGCCCGCGGCCAGGTCGGGCAGCAGGGCCGCGAGCTCGTCCGCAGTCAGCTCGCTGACGATCTCGTCGGTGACCGGCCAGTTCGCGTACAGCCCCTCGACATCGGTGAGGACGACCAGCTTCTCGGCCCCGAGCGCAACCGCCAGCGCGGCCGCGGCGGTGTCGGCGTTCACGTTGAACACCTCACCGTCGCTGCCTCTCGCGACGCTGGACACGACCGGGACCAGGCCGTCGTCGAGCAGCCCTTCGACGAACGCGGGCTCGACGCGGACGATGTCACCGACCAGACCGAGGTCGGTGGGGACTCCGTCGACGACGACGTCGCGCCGCTCGGCCGTGAACAGGTGCGCGTCCTCGCCGGACATGCCGACGGCGTACGGTCCGTGGCTGTTCACCAGACCGACGACGTCGCGCTGGACCTGGCCGGTCAGCACCATCCGGACGACGTCCATCGCCTCCGGGGTGGTCACCCGATGGCCACCGCGGAACTCGCTCGCGACGCCGAGGCGCGACAGCATCGCGTCGATCTGCGGACCGCCGCCGTGCACGACGACCGGTCGCAGCCCGGCCAGCCGCAGGAACACGACGTCCGCCGCGAACGCCTGCTGCAGCTGCGGGTCGGTCATGGCGTGCCCGCCGTACTTCACCACGACCGTGCAGCCCTGGAAACGCTCGAGCCAGGGCAGCGCCTCGGCCAGCACCGCGGCCTTGGCCAGGGCCTGCCCGTGCCGTGGCGCCGGCGGTTGCGCCGCCGACGGGGTCGTCACCGGCGCGCTCATGTGGAGTACGCCGAGTTCTCGTGCACGTACTCGGCCGTCAGGTCGTTGGTCCAGACCGTCGCGGCGGCACTCCCGGCACCGAGCTCGATGTCGATGACGACCTCGCGGCCGGACAGGTCGACGAGGGAACGGTCCTCGCCCGCGGCGCCGTCCCGGCACACCCACACCCCGTTGACCGCGACGGCGAGATCGTCGGGCTCGAACGCGGCGGTGGTGGTGCCGACCGCGGCGAGCACCCTGCCCCAGTTGGGGTCCTCGCCGTGCAGGGCGCACTTGAGCAGGTTGCTGCGCGCGACCGCCCGGCCCACCTGGACCGCGTCGTCCTCGTCGGCGGCACCGCTGACGCGGACGGCCACCTCCTTGCTCGCGCCCTCCGCGTCCGCCACCAGCATCCGCGCCAGCCGCGCGCAGGCCTCGGACACCGCGGCCGCGAGCTGGGCCGGGCTGGGCTGCACCCCTGAGCCGCCGCTGGCCAGCAGCAGCACCGTGTCGTTCGTCGACATGCAGCCGTCCGAGTCGACCCGGTCGAACGTGGTCGCGGTGGCGGCCCGGAGCGCGACGTCGAGACCGTCGGCACCCGCGACAGCGTCGGTGGTGAGCACGACGAGCATCGTGGCGAGACCGGGGGCGAGCATCCCGGCGCCCTTCGCCATCCCGCCGACGACGAATCCTGCGCCGCGGACGGTCACGGTCTTCGGCACGGTGTCCGTGGTCATGACCGCCTCGGCCGCAGCCGCGCCGCCGTCCGGGACGAGCGCTGCCGCCGCCGCCCGCACCCCGGCCAGCAGGCGGTCCATCGGCAGGCGTTCCCCGATCAGCCCCGTCGAGCACACGGCCACCTCGCCGGCACCGCAGCCGAGCAGCTCGGCGACCAGCTCGGCGCTGGCATGGGTGTCCTGGAACCCGGCCGGCCCTGTGCAGGCGTTGGCCCCGCCCGAGTTGAGCAGCACGGCCGCGAGGGTCCCGTCCTTGAGCACCTGCTCGGTCCACAGCACGGGCGCGGCCTTGACCCGGTTCCGGGTGACGACGCCGGCTGCCGACCGCAGCGGCCCGTCGTTGACCACCAGCGCCACGTCGGCCGACCCCGAGGCCTTGAGGCCGGCCGCGACGCCGGCGGCCCGGAACCCGACGGGCTCGGTCACGCTCACGGCGTCAGGCCGATCGCGCAGAGCCCGGCGTCCTCGGGGATCCCGAGCATCAGGTTGGCGTTCTGGACGGCCTGCCCGGCGGCGCCCTTGCCGAGGTTGTCGAGTGCGACCGAGACCACGGCCCGGCCGGCGTGCACGTCGGCGGCGACCTGCAGCACCGTCGCGTTGCTCCCTGCCGTCGCCTTGGTGGTCGGCCACACCCCGTCGGCGAGCACGCACACGAACCTCTCGTCGTCGTACGCGGCGCGCATCGCTGCGCGCAGAGCCGTCGTCGTGGCACCGGCGGCCAGCCGAGCCGTGCAGGTGGCGAGGATGCCGCGCGGCATGGGCGCGAGCATGGGCGTGAACGACAGCGTCACCGGCGCGCCGGCCGCCAGCGAGAGCGACTGCTCGATCTCCGGGGTGTGCTGGTGCACGCCGCCGGTCTTGTACGCCGACACCGCCCCCGACACGTTCGTGGCCAGCAGCGCGTCGGTGGCCTTGCGCCCGGCCCCGCTGGTGCCGGACGCGGCCACGACCACCAGGTCGTCCGGCTCGACCAGCCCGGCGGACAGCAGCGGCGCGAGACCGAGGGTCGCTGCGGTCGCGTAGCAGCCCGGGTTGGCGACCCGGGCGGACCCGACCACCTGCTCGCGGACCCCGGGCAGCTCGGGCAGGCCGTACGTCCACGTCCCGGCGTGCGGGTGCTCGTCGCCGTAGTACGCCGCCCAGGCCGCTGCGTCCCGCAGCCGGAAGTCGGCACCCAGGTCGACGACACGCACGTCGGGTCCGAGCGCTGCCGCCAGGCCGGCCGACTCCCCGTGCGGGAGGGCCAGGAACACCAGGTCCGCCGCGGCCAGCAGCCCGACGTCGGTCGGCGCGAACGTCTCACCGGCCAGCTGGAGCAGCCCCGGGTGCAGGTCGGTGACCGGTCGCCCGGCGGCCGTCGACGCGCAGACCGCGCCGAGCTCGAGCCCTGGATGACCCAGGACGAGCCGCAGCAGCTCGCCGCCTGCGTACCCGCTGGCCCCGGCCACGGACACCGTCGTCCCCATCGAGCATTTATATCATGCTCCGTATATTCATGCACCAGGGTTGTCCGGACGGACCTGGCGGCCGCGCTCGATCTCGGCCGCGTCGAGCTCGGCGTCGATCCGCGCGGCCTCGCGGGCGTCGGCCCGGACCCACTGGACGACGACCAGCATCAGCAGCGGGAGCCCGACCACCTCGCCGATCCCCCACAGCATCACCCCGCCGAACTGCTGGTCGGACAGCAGCGAGCGGCCCCACGGCCGGGCCACGCCCAGGTAGTAGCCGGCAGCGATCAGCCGGGTCCCCAGCCACAGGACGATGCCGGGCACCGAGTCCACCAGGGTCTCCACCAGCACCACCGCGGCCAGGGCGGCGTACGGCAGCCTGGGGTCGCCGTCCACGGACAGCACCGGCCAGAAGAACGCCAGCCCCACGACGACCAGCACCGCGTGCAGCAACCAGTACACCGGCCAGGACCGCATGCTGGCCTCGAAGACCGGCGTGTAGTAGACCGCGAACGGCACGACCGCGACCAGGGCGGCCGCGACGAGCGGGAACGTGAGCAGTCGCACCGGACCCGCCGCGAGCCAACGGTCGGCCCGTGCCCCGCTGCGCGGCGAGGCGGTCCGCAGCAGCGAGACCGGCGCCCCGAGCGAGAGCAGGACGGGCACGACCGTGACCAGCAGGGCCAGCTGGACGGCGGTCACCCAGAACAGCACGTGCGCGTACACGCCCAGGAACGACATGGTCGCGACGACGATGCCCAGCAGGCCGGCCGCGTACCCGACCACCCTGCCGGCGCCCCAGCGCCCGCCCGAGCGCCGCACCCGACGGACCGCCACGAGGTACGGCAGCCCGAGGACGAGGACGAGCAGGGCGCCGCCCGGGTCGAGCACCCAGCTGGTGAGGGCCGTCGACGCGGTCAGCTCCGGCGGACCGGTGTAGCCGGTGAGCAGCAGCCCGGCCGCAGCGATCACCCGCGCAGGACCGCACCCGTGCGGCGACCCGCCTCGGCCACCGCCGCGTCCCTGGCCGCCGCCGCCTCCTCGGCCGTCAGCGTGCGGTCGGACGCCCGGAACCGCAGGGCGTACGCGAGCGACTTGCGCCCTTCACCGACCTGGTCGCCCTGGTAGACGTCGAACAGCCGGACCGACTCCAGCAGCGGCCCGCCGCCGTCCGACAGCGCGGCCTGGACGTCGGCCGCCGGACCGGGACGACTCGACGACGAGCGCGACGTCCTGGGTGGCCACCGGGTAGGTCGAGATCTGCGGTGCGGACGCGACCGGCCGGGCGTACCGGGTCAGGACCGGCAGGACGAGCTCCGCGGCACAGGTCCGTTCCGGCAGCCCGAGGGCGGCGCAGACCCTCGGGTGCAGCTCGCCCGCGTGCCCGGCCACCTCCTCGGAGCCGGGTCCCGCCCGCGACGATCGCGGCGCACCGCCCGGGGTGCCACGGCGCGACGTCCGCCGCCCGCACCCGGACATCCACGTCCAGCGCCTCGGCGACCACGCGCGCCGCCTCGACGGCGTCCGCCCAGGTGGCGGCGCGGCCGGGACCCCACCAGCCACGGACCTCGCGCGCGCCGGTGAGCACCAGGGCGACGTGCACCGGCTGGTACGGCAGCGCGGCGTCGAGAGCCGCGAGCTCGTCGGCACCGGGCCGCCCGTCGACCGACAGCCGCGGGGCCGGCGGGGCGTCGGCGGCCGGGCGGAAGACCCGGCCGGTCTCGAACAGCGCCAGGTCGGGCATCCCGCGTCCGACGTTGCGGCGGGCGGTGGCCAGCAGGCCCGGCAGCAAGGTGGTGCGCAGCAACGGTTCCTCGTCGGACAGCGGGTTGGCCAGCCGGAGCGCGAGGCGCCGCTCGTCGTCGGCGGGCAGCCCCAGAGCGTCCAGGGCGGCGACCGACCCGAACGGGTACGACCGCACCTCCACGTACCCGGTGCCGGCCAGCGCGCGGGACACCGACAGCGAGTCGGCGAACGGGAGCCCCTGATGGTGGCCGGGTAGCACCGGCGGCAGCACCGACGGGATCGAGTCGTAACCGTGCAGCCGGGCGACCTCCTCGACCAGGTCCGACGGCTGGACCAGGTCGGGGCGCCAGCTCGGCGGCAGCACGGTCAGCCGCCCGGGCGAGGACGGGCCGGACGGGTCCAGCTCGCAGCCGACGGCCGACAGGTGCGTCCGGACCTCGGTCTCGTCCAGCCGGACCCCGACCAGGCGGGTCGGGAGGTCGATGTCCAGGTCGATCCCGCGCCGCGGTGACCGCAGGTCCACGTCGGTGACCCCGCCCTCTGCGCGTCCGCCGCCCAGCCGGCAGAGCAGATCCACGACGAGGTCCGCGGCGGCCGGGGCGAGCGCGTCGTCGACCCCGCGCTCGAACCGGCGCGACGCCTCGGTGGAGAGCCGGTGCCGTCGGGCGGAGCGGGCGACCGCGACCGGGTCGAAGTGCGCGGCCTCGACGACCATCTCGGTGGTCCGCGCCGACAGCTCGGTGCTGGCACCGCCCATGACACCTGCCACCCCGATCGGGCCGGACCCGTCCGCGATGAGCAGGTCGTCGGGGTCCAGCGCGTGGGCCGCGCCGTCCAGGGTCTCCAGCTCCTCCTGGGCGCCGGCGCGTCGCACGACGATGGGGCCGTCCAGCCGAGCCCGGTCGTACCCGTGGATCGGCTGGCCCAGCTCGAGCATCACGTAGTTGGTCACGTCCACGGCCAGCGACACCGGCCGCATCCCGGCCAGCCAGAGCCGCCGGCGCAGCCAGAACGGGGACTGTGCCGCGGGGTCGAGCCCGAGCACGGTGCGCGCGACGAACCGGTCGCACCCGGTCGCGTCCTCGACCCGGACCGGCCACCCCAGGTCGTCGGCCGACGGCACCGGCCGCTGCGCCGGGTCGCGGAACGGCAGCCCGAGGGCGACGGACAGCTCGCGGGCGACGCCCCGCACCGACAGGCAGTAGCCGCGGTCGGGCGTGACGGCGATGTCCAGCACAGCGTCCGGGAGCCCGACGACGGGCCGGGCGTCGTCGCCGGGGACCGCACCCCCCAGGTCGGCCTCGGACAGCACCAGGATCCCGGTGTGCTCGTCGCCGAGCCCGAGCTCGCGGACCGAGCAGATCATCCCGTCGGAGACGTGCCCGTACGTCTTGCGCGCCGCGATCGCGAAGCCCCCGGGGAGCACCGTGCCCGGCAGCGCGACGACGACCGCGTCGCCGACAGCGAAGTTGTGCGCGCCGCAGACGATCCCGCGCGGTTCGGCCCCGCCGACGTCGACCGAGCACCAGCGGATGGTCTTGCCGTTGCTCTGCGGCTCGTCCGCGGACTCCACGACACGTCCCACGACGAGGGCGCCGGCGAGGTCGTTGCCGACCGGCTCGACCGTCTCGACCTCGAGGCCGACGCGGACCAGCGCATCGGCCAGCTCCCGCGGCGACGACCCGTCCGGCAGGTCCACGTACTCGCCGAGCCACGACACCGGGACGCGCATCACAGACCCGTCCCGAAGGCGCGCGTGAACCGCACGTCGCCCTCGACCATGTCGCGCATGTCCCGCACGTCGTTGGCGAACATCAGCGTCCGCTCGATCCCCATCCCGAACGCGAAGCCGGTGTAGACGTCGGGGTCCACACCGCAGGCGACGAACACCCGCGGGTTGACCATCCCGCAGCCGCCCCACTCGATCCAGCCCTCGGACCCGCAGGTCCGGCACGGCGCGTCCGGGTCGCCCACCGACGCCCCGTGGCAGGCGAAGCAGAGCACGTCGACCTCGGCCGACGGCTCGGTGAACGGGAAGTACGACGGACGCAGCCGGGTCACCACGTCGGTCCCGAACATCTCGGCGGCGAAGTGGTCCAGCGTCCCCTTCAGGTGCGCCATCGTGATCCCGCGGTCCACGACGAGCCCTTCGATCTGGCCGAAGACCGGGCTGTGGGTGGCGTCCAGCTCGTCCGTGCGGTACGTGCGACCGGGGGCGATCAGGTAGATGGGCGGCTCCTGGGTCAGCATCGCGCGCGCCTGCACCGGCGAGGTGTGCGTGCGCAGGACCAGCCCGTGCCCGGCCGGGTCGACGAAGAACGTGTCCTGCATGCTGCGCGCCGGGTGGTCGGGCGGGATGTTCAGCGCGTCGAAGTTCAGCCACTCGGCCTCGACCTCGGGCCCGTCGGCCACCTGGTACCCGAGCGAGACGAAGACGTCCGCCACCCGGTCCACGAGCACCGACAACGGGTGCCGAGCACCGAGCGGCAGCCGGTCGTAGGGCAGCGTGACGTCCACGGCCTCGGTGACGAGCACGGAGGCGTCCCGCAGCGCCTCGAGCTCGGTCTGCCTGGCCTCGAGCGCCGTACGCACCTGCTGCCGGGCCTGGCCCACCCGCTGCCCGGCCTCGGCCTTCGCCTGCGGGGGGAGCGCACCGATCTCGCGGTTGGCCAGGGCCAGCGGCGAACGGTCCCCGCCGTGCGCCAGCCGGACCGCCTTGAGCTCGTCCAGGTCGTCCGCCGCCGCGACCGCCGCCAGCGCGTCGGCGACCGCTCGCGCGACCTGGTCGGGGTGCAGCGCGGACACCTCGACGGGGTCGTAGGACTTGTTGGGAGCGGACATCGTCAGGTGGCCCTCCGGAGGCGACGGCTGCGCGCCGAGTCTAGGCGGTGCGTCGCTCCCGCCCCGCGCGGTTGTCCGGGCTATCCCGGCGGTGTGCCCGCCGGGACCGTGACGCGGAAGAGCGCACCGCCCTCGGTACCGCGTTCCAGGGTCACCGTCCCGCCGTGCGCGTCGACGAGGCCCTTCACGATGTACAGACCCAGGCCGGTGCCGCCGCGGCGGCCGCCGCGCCAGAACCGGGTGAAGACCCGGGAGGCTGCCTCGGCCGGGACGCCGAACCCCTCGTCCTCCACCGTGACCGAGGTGCCGTCGCCGGACCGCTCGATCGCGACGCGGACATGGCCGCCGCCGTGCCGCAGAGCGTTCTCCAGGAGGTTCGCGAACACCTGCTCGAGCTTGTCGGCGTCCGCCCAGGTCTCCGGCAGACCGGGAGCCACCCGCAACGAGAAGCGCGAGGACGGCTGCCCGCCCGCCACCAGCCGGTCGATGTGCCGGCCCAGCAGCACGGGCAGGTCCACCAGGCTGCGGTGCAGCTCGAGGCGGCCGGAGTCGATGCGCGCCACGTCCAGCAGCTCGGTGATCAGGCGGGTGACCCGGTCGGCATCGGCCTCGACGGTCTCCAGCATCAGGCGACGCTGGTCGTCGGTGAACCGGTCCCACTTGGCCAGCAGCGTCGACGTGAAGCCCTTCACCGAGGTCAGCGGCGACCGCAGCTCGTGCGCGACGGTGGCCACCAGCTCGGCCCGGTCCCGCTCGGCGCGGTCCCTGCCCTCGGTCCCGCGCAGCGCGACCAGCACTGCCTCCACGGGGCCGGCTCGGGCGCCGGTCCGGACGAACGCCGCGGTCACCAGCAGCGAGCCGACGCCAGGGAGGGTGAGCTCGACCTCGGGCTGCCGCACCCGCGTCGTGAGCCCGTCGTAGGGACGGGTGCACTCCCACCAGGCGCGACCGCGGGCGTCGACCAGCGGCAGCACGTCCACGAGCGGCCGTCCGACCGCATCGTCGGCCCGGATGCCGGTGAGCCGGGTCGCGGCGCCGTTCACGGCCGTCACGAGCCCGTCCGGGCCGGCGACGACCAGGCCGTCGGGCAGCAGGTCGTACGGATGCGCGGCGGCGGTCACGAGCCCGCCCTCGCGGTCGGTCGCAGGCGCTGCGCCCGCGCGGAGGCGTAGAGGCAGACCGCGGCCGCAGCGGCGAGGTTGAGGCTCTCGGCCGCGCCGTGGATCGGCACCCGCACCGACGCGTCGGCCAGGGCGCGGACGTCCGGCGGCAGTCCCCACGCCTCGTTCCCGAACAGCCAGGCGGTCGGCGCTGCGAGCGCGCCGCTGTCGGCGGCGTCGTCGAGGTCGAGATCGCCGCCGCCGTCGGCGGCCAGGACCTGCAGCCCGTCCGCGCGCAGCCGGCGGACCGCCTCCTCGACCGGCACGCCGGTGACGACCGGCAGGTGGAAGAGGCTGCCCGCGGAGGCGCGGACGCTCTTGCCGTTGTAGGGGTCGACGCTGCCGGCGGTCAGCACGACCGCCCCGGCCCCGGCGGCGTCCGAGGCCCGCAGGACCGTTCCCGCGTTGCCCGGGTCGCGGGCCTGGACCAGCACGGTGACGAGGGCCGGCCTGCCCGCCAGCGCGACGTCCAGGTCGACGTCCAGCCGGGCGCACACGGCCACGACACCCTGCGGCGCGACCGTGTCGGTCAGGCCCGCCAGCACGGCAGCGGTGACGTCCAGGACCGGCACCCCGGACGCCACGGCGATCTCGACCAGGTCCGGGTGCCGCTGCCGACCCGTGGGGTCGACGAACAGCTCGCGCACGATGCCGGCAGCCGCCAGCGCCTCGCGGACCGCCTGCGGCCCGTCGGCCAGGAACAGCCCCAGCCGGTCGCGGTCACGGGCCCGCAACAGCCGCCGGGCCGCCGTCACCCGCTGGTTGCGGGGCGACAGCGGCCCGGTGCCGTTGCTCATCGTGCGCTGCGAGCTGCCTCGGCTCGCGGGTCAGGCCGCGGGGGCGTTCACGTCGGCGGGGAGCGCCTTGCGGGCGACCTCGACGAGCGTGGTGAAGGCCGCCGCGTCGTTGACGGCCAGCTCGGCCAGCATCCGACGGTCGACCTCGACGCCGGCGGCCTTGAGGCCTTGGACGAAGCGGTTGTACGTCATCCCGTTCGCGCGCGCCGCAGCGTTGATCCGCTGGATCCACAGCTGGCGGAAGTCGCCCTTGCGCTTCTTCCGGTCGCGGTAGGAGTACACGAGGGAGTGGGTGACCTGCTCCTTCGCCTTGCGGTACAGGCGGGACCGCTGGCCGCGGTAACCGCTGGCGCGCTCGAGGGTCTCCCGGCGCTTCTTGTGGGCGTTGACCGCCCGCTTCACGCGTGCCACTTGAGGTGCTCCTTGGTCTGGAGTGCAACAGCTGCTGGTTCGGGGCGGGTCAGATGCCGAGCAGGCGCTTGACCTTCTTGAGGTCGGCCGGGGACGCGGTGACGTCCGACGCCAGGCGCCGCGTCCGCTTGGAGGGCTTCACCTCGAGCAGGTGGCGCCGGTTCGCCTGCTCGCGCATGACCTTTCCGGTCCCGGTCACGCGGAAGCGCTTCTTCGCGCCGCTGTGCGTCTTCATCTTCGGCATGACGCCGTGTCTCCTCGTGGGTCGCGGCCCGGGGGCCGTGGTTCGGTGCTGGGCTCTGGCTCTGGTACTCGTGGTCTGGTCCCCGCCGGTCAGCCGACCGCGTCCGCCTCCGGTTCCGCGGGCTCGCCGGCCGCGACCGGCACTGCCGGTGCGGCTGTCGCGGCCACCTCGTCGGGCCCGGGGGCCTCGTCGTGCCTGCGCTTCTCGGCCTCCCGCTCGGCGCGTACCTCCGACTTCTTCCTGGTGGGCCCGAGGACCATGATCATGTTGCGGCCGTCCTGCTTGGGCGCCGACTCGACCGAGCCGATGTCCTGCACGTCGGTCGCGAGCCGCTGCAGCAGCCGGTAGCCCAGCTCGGGCCGGGACTGCTCGCGCCCACGGAACATGATCGTGATCTTCACCTTGTCGCCGGCGTTGAGGAACCGGACGACGTGCCCCTTCTTGGTCTCGTAGTCGTGCGGGTCGATCTTCGGCCGGAGCTTCATCTCCTTGATCACCGTGTTGACCTGTTTCTTGCGGTCCTCACGGGCCTTCATCGCCGACTCGTACTTGAACTTGCCGTAGTCCATGAGCTTGCAGACGGGCGGCCGGGCCATCGGGGCCACCTCGACGAGGTCGAGGTCGGACTCCTGGGCCAGTCGCAGCGCGTCCTCGATGCGGACGATGCCGACCTGCTCTCCGTTCGGGCCGACCAGCCGCACCTCGGGGACGCGGATCCGGTCGTTGATGCGGGGTTCTGCGCTGATGTGTCCTCCTCAGGACGTCCGACGGGTCTGACCTCCGGAGACGGAGAAGGCCCCCGCTCCGACTGCGAGCGGGGGCCCGGATGGTCCTACGAGCGGCCGCCCCGAAGGACGGTCGCTCGCGGGGCACCGGCGCGAGCCGATGCCCAGACCTGGACCCGACGACCTCGGACGAGCCGGGTCGGCGGGTGGGAGGCGGGCCTCCACTTGCAGACCGCCCCGGACTTCCGCGGACCCGAAGGGCCGTGTCGGGACGGTCGGTCGCGGGCCAGGTTACCAGTCGCGGGCCGCTGCGCCGACCTGCGGCAGCGCCTCAGCCGGTCACCGCGGCGAGGTCCAGGCCCCGTTCCAGCCGGGTCCGGAGCAGCTCGACCGTGGCCAGCCGCGCCGCCGCCTCCTGGGCCACCTCGCGCACCTGGTCGACCCCCGCGGCGTCCACGTGCAGGGTCAGGCTCAGGTCCGCATCCTGCGACTCCCCGATGTCCACGCGGCCGAGCCCCGGCAGGCCGGCCAGCGCGGCGTGCACGGCGCCACGGATCTCGGGGTCCCGGTCGGCCGGCACCCATTCGCGCCCCTCGGCGAGCGCGAGCATCGGCGGACCCTCGACGACGACCTGGTGCGGCCCGCCGAAGTCGACCAGCAGGGCGACGGCCCCTTCTGCATACGCCCCGGCGGCGGCCGAGGGCGCGTGCGTGGGGAAGGGCCGCGCGGTCCGGTCCCAGAGGGCCATCGCCGCGACCGAGGTGAAGACCGGCAGTGCCCGTCGCCCGTCCCGGCCGGTCACCGTCACGGTGGCCATCTGGGCCACCTTCTCGACGATGCGCCCGGACCCGGTGGCCTCGGTCTCGGTCGCGGTGGCCACGACCGGGACCAGGACCCGGGCGGTGAGCAGCGCCCGCTGGACGGCGTACAGGTCGGCCCGGCCGCTCGCGTGGTCGGCCAGCACAGCGACGACGAACGGGTCGGCCGACCCGTCGTCGGCGCCGAACGCTCCTGCCGAGTGGAGTGCGGGCACCGTTGGCACGGTCACGTCCCCGACGTTACTGCCGTGGCGGGCCGGGACGACGCAGGCGGACCACCCCGGAGTCCAGGTCGACCTCGAACGGCGGCTCGCCCGCCTCCTGCGTGTCGCGCCGGACCTCCTGGGCCGCCTTCTCCTCGAGCGCGGCCCGAGCCCCGGCGCCGCCCAGCAGCGCCCCGAGCTCGCCCAGCCCCGCGGCCAGCCCGCCGATCCCGCCCCCGGCCGCGCTCGAGTCGCCGGCGATCCGGGTCAGGACCCCGCGGCCGGCCAGCTCCTGCGGGGTGTCGGCGTCGGTCGCGTCGCCGCGGCCGCTGCAGTCGACCTCGACCACCTCGGCCGCGTGCGCGGACAGGTACGGCCTCGCGCCCACGTCGCCGCGCGCGAGCTCGGCGACGCCGGACCAGTGACCGCGGCCGATGAGCACCGGGTGGCCGGTGCCCTCGGCGTACGAGGCGACCGCGAGCGCGGCACCCGCGTCGTGCGCCGCGATCAGGGCCCGGACCGCCTCTGCGCGGACGCCGGGCTGGTCGACGAGCAGCACCACCACCGCCGAGCAGCCGGCCAGGCCCGGGTCGGTCGAGCCCGGTTCGCAACGACGAGCCCATCCCGGTCGGCCAGTCGGGGTTCACGACGACGGCGTCGGCACCGGGGACGTCCGTGACCAGGGCGCCGAGCACCACCAGCACCGGGTCGCAGCCACCCACGCGCAGCACGCGCACGGCGCGGTCGACCAGGCGCTCGCCGTCGAGCTCGGCCACGGCCTTGGGCCCGCCGAAGCGGGTGCCGGCGCCGGCCGCGAGCACCAGCCCGGCCACCCGGGCCGGTCGGCGACGGACCGGTGCGGCGGGGCTCATCGTCGGGCGCTGCTCATCGGGGCGCGTTGCGGTGGATCGGCCCGTCGGCCGCGGTCAGCCGGGTGCCGGTGCCGCCCCAGTGCGCCGAGATGATCTCCGCGGCGATCGACACCGCCGTCTCCTCCGGGGTGCGCGCACCGATGTCCAGGCCGATCGGCGAGGCGAGCCGGGCGAGCTCCGCCTCGCTCAGCCCGGCCTCGCGCAGGCGCTCGATGCGGTCCTCGTGCGTCTTGCGGCTGCCCATGGCACCGACGTACGCCGCCGGCGTGCGGAGCGCGGCCTCCAGCAGCGGCACGTCGAACTTCGGGTCGTGCGTCAGCACGCAGATGACCGTCCGCGAGTCCACCTCGGTCGTGGCCAGGTACTCGTGCGGCCACTTCACCACGACCTCGTCGGCCTCCGGGAACCGCTTGGTCGTCGCGAACACCGGCCGGGCGTCGCACACCGTGACGTGGAAGCCGAGGAACCGCCCGATCCGGGCCACCGCCGCGGCGAAGTCGATCGCCCCGAACACCAGCATCCGCGGCGGCGGCGCGAACGACTGCACGAACACGGCGAGCTCGTCCCCGCGGCGCTCGCCGTCGGCGCCGTAGTGCAGGAAGCCGGTCCGACCGGACTCGAGCATGCCGCGCACGTCGTCCTCGACCGCATGGTCCAGCCGACCGGGACCCCAAGGTCCCGGCTGCGCGGTCCGGCCACACGGTGCGCTTGGCGCCCAGCAGCCCGGGCCCGTCCACCACCGTGGCGACCGCGACCGGCTGCCGTTCGCGGACCGAGGTGACGACGTCGGCGAGCTCTGGCCACGTCTGCGCCGAGACGGCCTCCACGAACACGTCCAGGATCCCGCCGCAGGTCAGGCCCACCGCGAACGCGTCGTCGTCGGTGACCCCGTACCGCTGGAGCACCGGCCGCCCGGAGGCCGCCACCTCCTGGGCGAGGTCGTAGACCGCGCCCTCGACGCAGCCACCGCTGACGCTGCCGACCGCCTCGCCGTCCGCGGACACGGCCATCGACGCCCCGGCCGGGCGCGGCGCGGACTTCCACGTCCGCACCACGGTCGCGAGCCCGAAGGTCTGCCCGGACTCGAAGAGCCGGGCGACGTCCTCGATCACGTCACGCACGGGACCTCCCCTGGTCGGACAGCAGTGCGGACAGATCGGCGTACGCGGCCAGGCTGTGCCCGGCCACGAAGTCGTCGACGAACGGAAGCGCCGCGCGCATCCCCGCGGTGGCCGGCTCGTAGCCGGGCCGCGCCTTGTGCGGCTGCACCCACACGACCCGGTGCGCCAGCCGGTGCAGCCTGGCCATCTGCTCGCCGAGCAGCGTCGTGTCGCCGCGCTCCCACCCGTCGGAGGCCAGCACGACGACCGCGCCACGGGCGGTGCCCCGCTGGCCGTACCGGTCCAGGAACTCCTTCAGGTCGGCGCCGAGCCTGGTCCCGCCGCTCCAGTCGGCGACCACCGTCGACAGCGCGGCGAGCGCCGCGTCCGCGTCGCGCGCGGCGAGCTCGCGGGTCACCCGGGTCAGCCGGGTGCCCAGCGTGAACACCTCGGTCCGCGGCCGGCTCCGGACGCAGGCGTGCGCGTACCGCAGCAGCGTGTCCGAGTACGCGGCCATCGACCCGCTCACGTCGAGCAGCAGCACGATCCGGCGCGGCCGCACGCTGGTGTCGTGGCGCCGCAGCCGGGCCGGTTCGCCGCCGCGCTCGAGCATCGCCCGGACCGTCCGGTGCGCGTCCAGCGGCCCGCGCCGGCTGGGGCGGGTGCGCCGAGACGGACGGACCGGGGCGGGCGCGTCGAGCATCGCGATCATCCTGCGCAGCTCGGCCCGTTCCCGACCGGTCAGCCGGGCCACGTCGCGGTTCCGCAGCACCTCGGTGTCGCTGGCCGTCGCGGTGCGGACCGGGTCGGGCCCGGTCTCCCCGGTTCCGCCGGGGTCGGACGGCAGGGCGACCTCGCGCGGCACGCGCACCGCAAGCTCCGAGCGCAGCATCGGAAGCTCGTCACCCCCGAACCAGGCGGCGAAGGCGCGGTCGTACCTGGGCAGGTCGTCCGGACCGGAGCACAGGGTCAGGCGGCCGGCCCAGTACACATCGCGGCTTCGGGACGCGTCGAAGTGCGGGCTCGCGACCGAGAGCGCGAGAACCATCGCCTGCAGACGGTCGGGCGACGCGTCCACGCCGCCGCTGCGCAACGTGCGCGCGAACCCGACGAGGCTGCCGACCGCGGCCGCCGGCTCGAGGGTCACGGCACCAGCGCTCCCAGGCCCGCCGCGCGCACCCGCTCGGTGTCCTCGCGGTACTTGAGCACCGCGCCCAGCGTGCGGGCGGCGCGGTCCGGATCCAGCGACCGGGCGCCCAGCGCCAACAGGGCCTCGGTCCAGTCCAGCGACTCGGCGACCCCCGGCGGCTTGAGCAGGTCCTGGCCGCGCAGGTACGCGGTCGCGCGGGCCACATCGCCGGCCAGCTGCGCCGACGCCTCCGGCAACCGCCGCCGGATGATCGCGACCTCGCGCTCGTACGACGGGTGCTCGAGCCAGTGGTACAGGCACCGGCGCTTCAGCGCGTCGTGGACCTCGCGAGTCCGGTTGCTCGTGAGCACGACGAGCGGCGCGGTCGAGGCGCGTACGGTCCCCAGCTCGGGGACGGTGATCGTGAAGTCGCTGAGCACCTCGAGCAGGAACGCCTCGAACTCGTCGTCGGCCCGGTCCACCTCGTCCACCAGCAGCACCGCCGGCGTGGTCTCGATCGCCTGCAGCAACGGGCGTGCGACCAGGAACCGACGGTCGTACAGGTCGCGCTCGACCGCCTCCACGTCCACGGTGCCGGCCGCCTCGGCCGCGCGCAGGTGCAGGAGCTGGCGCGGGAAGTCCCAGTCGTACAGCGCCTGCGCGGAGTCCAGCCCTTCGTAGCACTGCAGCCTGATCAGCTCGGCGCCGGCGACCTCGGCGAGCGCACGGGCCAGCGAGGTCTTCCCGACGCCGGCCTCCCCCTCCAGGAACAGCGGCCGGCCCATCCGCAGGGCCAGGAAGGCGGCCGTGGCGAGGCCCTCGTCGGCGAGGTACCCGACGTCCGCCAGCCGTGCCGACAGGTCGCCGGGCTCGTCGACCCCGTCGATCTCGAGGCGGTCCACCCAGCCAGGCTAACCCGGCCCGGGCGAGCCCGCCGCCGATGCGGCTAGAGCCGGCAGGCGTGGATGTCGGTGACGATGATGCCGCGGGCACCGGCGTCCCACAGGTCGTCCATGACTTTGTTGGTGTCCCGCCTGGGGACCATGGCGCGGACGGCGACCCACCCGCTCTCGTGCAGCGGCGACACGGTCGGCGACTCGAACCCGGGCGTGAGGCGGACCGCCGCCTCCAGGAGCGAGGCCGGGATGTCGTAGTCCATCAGCACGTACGTCCGCGCGACGATGACGCCCTGCAGCCGCCTGACCAGCTGGTCGACCACCGTTGACGGCTCCGCTCCGCGGCGGCGCACGAGCACCGCCTCCGACTGCAGGATCGGGTCGCCGAAGATCTCCAGGCCGGCCTGGCGCAGGGTCGTCCCGGTGGAGACGACGTCCGCGATGACGTCGGCGACGCCCAGCCGGACCGCTGTCTCGACGGCGCCGTCGAGCCGGATCACCTCGGCCTGCACGCCGTGACCGAGCAGGTAGGCCTGGACCAGCCCTGGGTACGCGGCAGCCACCCGCAGGCCGGCCAGCCCGTGCACGTCCGTCGCCGTCCCCGGCCGGGCCGCGAACCGGAACGTCGACGCCGCGAAGCCCAGCGGGAGGATCTCGTCGGCGGCGGCGGCGCTGTCCAGCAACAGGTCCCGTCCGGTGACACCGACGTCGAGCTGCCCCGAGCCCACGTACACCGCGATGTCGCGCGGGCGCAGGAAGAAGAACTCGGTGTCGTTCTCCGGGTCCTGCAGCACGAGCTCGCGCGGGTCGGACCGCTGGCGGTACCCCGCCTCGACGAGCATCTGCACGGCCGGCTCGGACAACGAGCCCTTGTTGGGTACGGCGATCCGCAGCACGGGGGCCTACAACCGCGAGTAGACGTCTTCGAGGGTCAGGTCGCACGCGATCATCAGAACCTGGGTGTGGTACAGCAGCTGGGCGATCTCCTCAGCGGCCCGGTCGCGTCCCTCGTGCTCGGCGGCCATCCACGCCTCGGCGGCCTCCTCGACCACCTTCTTGCCGATCTCGTGCACCCCGGCCTCGAGCGCGGCAACGGTCGAGGAGTGCTCGGGTCGGTACGCGGCTCTGTCCTGGAGCTCGACGTACAGCTCCTCGAAGCTCTTCATGAGGCCCTCATGACGCGCAGCCTATTGAAGGCGGTCGGCGGTCAGCCCGCGCAGGGTCACTGCGGTGGCGATCGCGGCCTGCGCGGCCTCGTACCCCTTGTCCTCCGCGGACCCGGGCAGCCCCGCCCGGTCCAGGGCCTGCTGCTCGTCGTCGCACGTGAGCAGACCGAAGCCGACCGGGACCCCGGCGTCGAGCGCGACCCGGCTCAGCCCGTCGGTCGCCGCCGAGCAGACGTAGTCGAAGTGCGGCGTCCCGCCGCGGATCACCACGCCCAGCGCGACGACGGCGTCGAAGCCGGCCCGGGCCGCCGACTGGGCCGCCAACGGCAGCTCGAAGGCCCCGGGCACCCGGACCAGCTGGGTCCGCGTCACGCCCGCCTCGTCCAGCGCCCGGAGCGAACCGGCGACCAGACCGTCCATCACCTGCTCGTGCCACCGCGCCGCGACCACCGCGACCCGCAACCCGTCGGCCCCGTCGACCGTCAGCCGCGGCGCCCCGGTGCCGCTCACAGGTCGGAGCCGATGTCGTCGGGCAGGTCGTGCCCCATCCGGTCCCGCTTGGTGCGCAGGTAGCGCAGGTTGTGGGTGGTGGCCAGGACCGGCAGCGCGACCCGGCCCAGCACCTGCAGGCCGTACCCCTCCAGCCCGGCACGCTTGGCCGGGTTGTTGGTCAGCAGCCGCATCGACACCACGCCGAGGTCGGCCAGGATCTGCGCACCGGTGCCGTAGTCGCGCGCGTCCGCCGGCAGCCCGAGCTCGAGGTTCGCGTCGACGGTGTCCGCTCCGGAGTCCTGCAGCTGGTAGGCCTGCAGCTTGTGCACCAGGCCGATCCCCCGGCCCTCATGGCCGCGCATGTACAGCACGACACCGCGGTCCTCGGCCGCGACCGCGGCCATCGCCGCGTCGAGCTGTGGCCCGCAGTCGCAGCGCAGCGAGCCGAACACGTCGCCGGTCAGGCACTCCGAGTGCACCCGGACCAGGACGTCCTGCCCGTCGCCGAGGTCGCCGCGGACGAACGCGACGTGCTCGACGCCGTCGAGCAGGCTGCGGTAGCCCACGGCGCGGAACGTGCCGTGCGCGGTCGGGCACGACCGTCTCGGCGGCGCGCTCGATGCTGCGCTCGGTCCGCCGCCGGTGGGCGACCAGGTCGGCGATCGAGATCATCAGCAGCCCGTGCTCGTCGGCGAACTCGCGCAACGCCTTCGCGCGCATCATCGAGCCGTCGTCGTGCACGATCTCGCAGATCACCCCGGCCGGGGTCAGCCCGGCGAGCCGGGCCAGGTCCACGGACGCCTCGGTGTGCCCGGTCCGGACCAGGACCCCGCCGTCCATGGCGCGCAGCGGGAACACGTGACCGGGCCGGGTCAGCTCGTACGGCTCGGTCGCGCTGTCGACCAGCACCTTGATGGTGTGCGCACGGTCCGTGGCCGAGATCCCGGTGGCGACGCCGCGGCGGGCATCGACCGAGACCGAGTACGCCGTGCCACGCCGGTCCTCGTTGACGTACGTCATCGGCGGCAGCTTGAGCCGGTCGAGCTCGGCGCCCTCCATCGGGACGCAGACGACGCCGGAGGAGTACCTGATCATGAAGCCGACCAGCTCCGGGGTGGCCTTGGCCGCCGCGAAGACCAGGTCACCCTCGTTCTCGCGGTCCTCGTCGTCGACCACGACGACGGCGCGACCGGCCGCGATCGCGTCGATGGCGGCGCGCACGTCGTCCAGCCGGACGCCGGTCGGCGGCTGCGTGGGCGGAACCCCTGGTGTCGTCGTGGGTGTCGGCTCTGCGGTCATGTCCTTGCTCCCAACAGCTTCTCGACGTACTTGGCGACCACGTCGACCTCCAGGTTGACCGGGTCGCCGACCCGCTTGTGCCCGAGCGTCGTCAGCTCGAGCGTGGTGGGGATCAGGCTCACGGTGAACCAGTCCGGACCGACGTCGACGACGGTCAGCGAGACCCCGTCGACGGTCAGCGATCCCTTCGGGACGACGTAGCGGGCCAGCTCGGCCGGCATCGCCAGCCGGACCAGCTCCCAGTGCTCGGCGGGGCTGCGCCGAACGATCTCCCCGGTCCCGTCCACGTGCCCCTGGACCAGATGCCCGCCGAGCCGGTCCGCGAGCGTCACCGGGCGCTCCAGGTTGACCCGGCTCCCGGGCACCAGCGCGCCGAGGCAGGACCGGTGCAGCGTCTCGGCCATGACGTCGGCCGTGAAGGTGTCCGCGGTGCGGTCCGCGACGGTCAGGCAGACACCGTTCACGGCGATCGAGTCGCCGACCGCCGCATCCGCGAGGACCAGAGGTCCGCGGATCGTCAGCCGGGCGGCGTCTGGCTGGCGCTCGACCGCCACCACCTCGCCGAGCTCCTCGACGATGCCGGTGAACATCAGCCCTCCTTGCCGTCGGTCGCGACCACGCGGTGATCCGGATGTCGTCCCCGAGCCGCGTGACGTCCTGGGTCGTCAGGCGCAACGCCGCCGCGACCGTGGTGATGCCCGCGGGCCCCAGCACGGCGGGACCCGCCCCCAGCAGGACCGGTGCCACGTAGGCGACAACCCGGTCGACCAGACCGGCAGCGACGAACGCGCCGGCCAGCGTCGGCCCGCCCTCCAGCAGGACGTGCTGGACGTCCGCGGGCGAACAGGACGTCGAGCACGTGCCGTGATGTCGTGCGTCGTGAGCAGGAGGGTCGGCGCGGCGTCGTCGAGCACCCTTGCCCCCGGCGGGACCGGACGGTGCCCCACCACCACTCGCAACGGCTGCTCGGCCGCGGGCAGGTCCGGACCGTCGCTGCCCCCGCGCCGCGCGGTCAGCCGCGGGTCGTCGACGAGGACGGTCCCGGTCCCGACGACGAGCGCGTCGACGGTCGCACGCAGGGCGTGCACGTCGGCGCGGGCCAGGGCGCCGGTGATCCAGCGGCTGGTGCCGTCCGCGGCGGCCGCCCGCCCGTCCAGCGAGCCGGCGGTCTTCCAGGTGACCATCGGGCGGCCGCGCTCGACGGCGAAGGTCCAGACCGGGTTCAGTGCCGCCGACTCCGCAGCGAGCAGCCCGCCCTCGACGTCCACCCCGCCGCTGCGCAGCGCCTGCGCGCCGCCGGCCGCCACCGGGTTGACGTCGGCCTGGCCGTACACGACCCGGGCGACGCCGGCCCCGACCAGGGCTGCGGCGCACGGGCCGGTACGGCCGGAGTGGTTGCAGGGTTCGAGCGTGACCACGGCGGTCGCCCCGCGGGCCGCGACGCCGGCCGCGCGCAGGGCCGCGATCTCGGCGTGCGGCGTGCCGGCCCCACGGTGGAACCCCTCCGCCACGGTGCGACCCGACGGGTCGAGGAGGACGCAGCCGACCCTCGGGTTGGGTCCCTCCGGCACGCCGTGGGACGCGGCCAGCTCGAGCGCGCGCCGCATCGCGGCGGTCTCGGCCTGCGTCGCCATCGGGGTTCTCCTCGGAGCTCTCGCGGTCTCGCGCGGTCTC
This sequence comes from uncultured Actinomycetota bacterium, assembly GCA_963771835.1. GTDB lineage: Bacteria > Actinomycetota > Actinomycetes > Prado026 > Prado026 > CAVQCJ01. The sequence continues at coordinate 267,342 of CAVYVA010000001.1, read as the reverse complement.
CGGGGACGCGGGCTGACGGGGCGGTCGTGGTGGCGTGGACGCTGATGCGCGCGCCGACCTCGTACCGACCCGGCACGACCCGCCGCGTGCGCCTCCCATCCGGACTCTCACCGTCGGTCCAGGAGTTCCACCTGGTCAACCGGCCGATGGCTTCGGCCGGGTCGCGGACTGTCACCGCCGGTTCGGAATTGCACCGACCCCGGAGCACGCGAGCTGTTCGTACTGTCCCCAGAAGTGTGCCACGCGCCGCCGGGAGCCGCCTACGGGGTGCTGGTCGCAGCGGCGCGGCGGCCGCGGACCGGAGCGCGGCGACCGCGGCATCGGGGTCGTCCGCCCCGTAGACGGCCGAGCCGGCGACCAGGACGTCCGCGCCGGCCTCGACGCAGCGGGCGACGGTGTCCAGCGAGACCCCGCCGTCCACCTGCAGCCAGACCTGGGTGCCGCATCGGTCCACCATGGCGCGGGCCCGGCGCAGCTTGGGCAGGACGACGTCCAGGAAGGCCTGCCCGCCGAACCCGGGCTCGACGGTCATCAGCAGGAGCATGTCCAGCTCGGGGAGCAGGTCCTCGTACGGCTCGACCGGCGTCGCCGGCTTGAGCGCCATGCCGGCCCGGGCGCCGGTGCGGCGCAGCTCGCGAGCCAGCCGGAACGGCGCCTGCGCGGCCTCCACGTGGAAGGTGACCGACCCCGCGCCTGCCTCGGCGTACGCGGGGGCCCAGCGGTCGGGGTCCTCGATCATGAGGTGGCAGTCAAGCGGCAGCGGCGGAGACCTTGCGCAACGCCTCGACGACCGGGAGCCCGAGAGTCAGGTTGGGGACGAAGTGGTTGTCCATCACGTCGACGTGCAGCCAGTCCGCGGAACCGACGGCGGCGGCCTCCTCGGCGAGACGGCCGAAGTCGGCGGACAGGATGCTCGGCGCGATCTGGATTCCCACGCCCCGAAAGATAGCGGCGCCGCCTACACCGGCTCGCGGCGGATCAGCGCGAACCCATGGCGCTGATCCACCGCTCGCCCTACACCGGCTCGCGGCGGATCAGCGCGATACCCATGGCGCTGATCCACCGCTCGCCCTACACCGGCTCGCGGCGGATCAGCGCGATGAACATCGCGTCCGTCCCCTGCACATGCGGCCACAGCTGCACGTACGGGCCGGGTCCGAGCTCGGGCACGCCGGGCAGGAACGGACGCACGTCCTGCACGGTCAGGTCCGTGCGGGTCCGCAGCACGTCCCCGACGACCACCTCGGTCTCGGCCAGGTGCGGCGAGCACGTCACGTACGCCACCAGCCCGCCGGGCCGGACCGCGTCGACCGCGGCCCCCAGCAACGAGCGCTGCAGCGGGCCCAGGCGGGCGATGTCGGCCGGTCGACGGCGCCACCGCGCCTCGGGCCGGCGCCGCAGGGCGCCCAGGCCCGAGCAGGGGACGTCGGCCAGGACGCGGTCGAACGACCCGGGCCGCCACGGTCCGGCCAGGCCGTCCGCCGTCACCACCCAGGACGTGCGGTCCCGGCCCTCGGCGGGCCGTCCGAGCGCCCTGTCGACCAGGACCGCGCGATGCTGCTGCGGCTCGCAGGCCAGCAGGGTCGCGCCGCGCCGGGAGGCCAGCCCGGCCAGGAGGGCCGCCTTCCCGCCCGGACCGGCGCACAGGTCCAACCAGCGCCGGTCCGGACCACCGATCGTCGCCTCGGCCAGCGCTGCCGCGACGAGCTGGCTGCCCTCGTCCTGGACACCGGCCGCGCCCGACCGCACCGCCGCGAGCCGGCCCGGGTCGCCGCCCGGCCACCTCGCCGCGAAGGGCGACCATCGACCCGGGAGCGCACCGGCGGCGAGCAGGTCGGCCACCTCGACGCGGCCGGGCCGCGCGACCAGGGTGACCTCGGCGGCGACGTTGTCGGCACGCAGCAGCTGCTCCGTCGCCTCCATCGATCCGAGTCGGTCGTGCATCGCGTCGACCACCCAGCGGGGGTGCGACGTCGCGACCACCAGGTGACCGACCGGGTCCATCGCCCGGTCCGGGGCGACCGCGGCGATCCAACCCGCGAGATCGCGAGCGGACGCCTTGCGCAGGACCGCGTTGACGAACGACGCGCGCCCCTCGCCGACGGTCGCCCTGGCCAGCTCGACGGTCGCGCTGACCGCGGCGTGGGTCGGCACCGACATCGCCAGCAGCTGGTGGCAGCCGAGCCGCAACAGGTCCAGCACCGGCGGGTCGACCGACTCCAGCGGCCGGTCCACGCAGGCCGCGAGCACGGCGTCGTACGTGCCGCGGCCACGCAGCGTCCCATACGCCAGCTCGGTGGCGAACCCTGCGTCCCGCCCCTGCAGCCCCCGCTCCCGCAGCAGCGCCGGCAGCACCAGGTTGGCGTACGCGTCCCGTTCGTCGACGGCGCGCAGGAGGTCGAACGCGGCTCGTCGGGGCGGGTCTGGCTGCGGGCGGCGGTACGGGCGGTGGCTCACGGCTCGAACCGCTCCCCCGGCGTGAGGCGCAGCCCGCGGGCCCAGTCCGCGGCCGGCATCTCCCGGCGGCCCTCCGGGCGCACCGACCCGAGCCGGACCGGGACGCCGCCCGTCCCCACCAGGACCTCGCTCTTGCCCGCGTGCACCGCCCCGGCCGCCAGGTCCGGCGCAGCGTCTGTAACCGGTCGCACCGGTCCGAGCCCCACCCGTTCGCCGCGCAGCCGCGTCCATGCCCCGGGAGCCGGGGTGCAGGCCCGCACCAGCCGGTCCACCCGCAGCGCCGGCGCGGACCAGTCCACCCGAGCGTCGGCCGGACCCAGCTTGGGGGCGAGTGAGACTCCCGCCGCGGCCTGCGGGACCGGTTCGAGCACGCCCTCCTCGATCCCGTCGACAGTGGCGACGAGCAGCCGGGCGCCGGACCGGGACAACCGCTCGAGCACGTCGCCCGCGGTGTCGGTCGAGCCGATGGCGTCGGTGACCACGCCGAACACGGGGCCGGTGTCCAGGCCCTCCTCCAGCCGGAACGTCGTGGCGCCCGTGACGTCGTCGCCGGCCAGCACCGCGTGCTGCACGGGCGCAGCGCCCCGCCACGCGGGCAGCAACGAGAAGTGCAGGTTGACCCATCCGTGCCGAGGGACGGCCAGCGCCGCCGGCGGCACCAGCGCGCCGTAGGCGACCACGGGGACGCAGTCGGGTCGCAGGGCAGTCAGCCGCTCGAGGAACCGCGGGTCGCGCGGCGTGTCCGGCGCCAGCACCTCCAGTCCCGACTCCCTGGCCAGGACCGCCACGTGGGAGTCCACCACGGCCCGGCCGCGGCCGGCGCGCGCCGGCGGACGGGTCAGGACCGCGACCACCTCGTGCCGGGACGCGATCAGTGCCACCAGTGAGGGCAGCGCGGTCGCGGGTGTGCCGGCGAACACCAGCCGCACGGCGCGGCCTAGAGGGTCGTGCCGTATGTGGGGTGCGGGCTGACCTTGACCTGCACGTCGGTGCCGAACCAGTCGGCCTCGCGGATCGCCGCCATGGCGAGCTTCCGGGTGGCCTTGTCGAGCCGGTCGATGAACAGGATCCCGTCGAGATGGTCGGTCTCGTGCTGCACGCAACGGGCGAGCAGGTCGCTGCCCTCGAGGACGACGGGCTCGCCGTGCATGTCGAAGCCCTTGGCCACCACCCGCATCGCCCGCTTGCAGTCGAACGCGAGCCCGGGAACGGACAGGCAGCCCTCCTCGCCGTCCTGCTCCTCGTCCGACAGGTCGAGGGTGGGGTTGACCAGGTGACCCGGCTCGTCCTCGCCGAGGTGGTAGGTGAACACGCGCAGCGAGACGCCCAGCTGCGGTGCCGCCAGGCCCACGCCGGGCGCTTCGAGCATCGTGTCGGTGAGGTCCTTGACCAGGGTGCGCAGCTCTTTGTCGAAGTCGGTCACCGGCGCCGCCGGCGTGCGCAGCACCGGGTCGCCGAAGAGCCGGATCGGCTGGACGGGCACGGCAGTCCTCTCGGAGCCTGGCTGTGGACGCGAGCGGTGCTCATCCTAAGGTCGGGCCGGGCAGCAGCCCGAGCCGAACGAGGTCGGCGCGCAGCTCGGCCGGGGTACGGAACACCAGGCCGGTGAAGCCCAGCTCGCGCGCGACCTCCACGTTGACCGGCTTGTCGTCCACGAACGCAGCGCGTCGCGGGTCGACCTCGAAGCGGGTCATCAGCACCTCGTACAACGTCGGGTCGGGCTTGGCCAGCCCGTGCTCGCCGGAGACGACGATGCCCTCGAACCGGCTGAACGACGGGTACCGGAGCCGGGCGGTCGGGAAGGTCTCGGCGGACCAGTTCGTCAGGGCGAGCAGCCGTACCCCGGCCGATGCGAGGTCGTCGACGATCAGGGCGGTGCCGGCGATCTCGGCGCCGAGCATCTCCTCCCAGCGGTCCACCCAGGCCCGGATCAGCGGTTCGTGCCCCGGGTGCGCGGCCGACAGCTCGGCGACCGCCTCGGCCCGGTCCCGGCCGGCGTCCATCGCGAGGTTCCACTCCGGCGTCGTCACCGTGGCCAGGAACTGCTCCATGGCCGCCTCGTCGTCGGCGAACATCTCGCGGTACAGGTACCGCGGGTCCCAGTCGGCGAGCACCCCGCCGAGATCGAAGACGACGGTGTCCAGGTCGGTCGCGCGCAGCTCCACCGGCCCCATCCTGCCGGTCACGCCAGCTCGAGCGGGTCGACCACGACGGTGACGAAGTCGGCGGCCTTGCGGGCGCTGCGGACGGCCTGGCCGGCCTTGAGCGCGGCCGACAGCGCGTCGGCCTCGGCCAGCGGGACGCGCACCAGCGCCCTGGCCCCGTTCTCGGTCGGCGTCGGGCCGAGGACCTCGGCGACGTCCGGCAGATGGGTCGCCGACAGCAGGTCGGCGACGGCAACGCCGGAGCCGGACAGCGACGCCAGCCGCACCGCCGGCGGGAACCGCAGCCGGACCCGGTCGGCGAGCTCCCGGTCGGCCGCACCGGGCGGGTCCCAGCGCAGCAGCGCCTGCACCGGCGCGAGCGCCGACTCGGCCAGCACGACCACCCGGCCGCCGGCCGGCCCTGGCCGCACCAGCGCCGCCGCCGCCAGCCAGCGGCGCAACGTCTCCTCGGCGGCCCGCAGGTCCGGCCGGCCCAGCATCGCCCAGCCGTCCAGCAGCAGCGCCGCGGCGTAGCCAGCGTCCGCCACCGGCTCCGCGCCCGGGGTCGACACCACCAGCGCCGGATGGTCGGGGACCGTTTCGAGCACCTCGTCGCGGCCGGACGTGCGGACCGGCACCCCCGGGAACGAGCGGCCGAGCTCCTCGGCGGTGCGGCGGGCGCCCACCACGGTCGCCCGGAACCGGTCGGCCGAGCAGGACGGGCAGCGCCAGTCGGCGGCCAGCCGTCCGCACCAGGTGCAGGCGGCACCGCCGCGGACGGAGCCGAGCGACAGCGGTCCGGAGCAGGCCGCGCACCGGGCCGGGGCGTGGCAGCGCACGCAGGCGAGCCCCGGGACGTACCCGCGACGCGGGACCTGGACCAGTACCGGCCCGGACTGCAGGGCCTGCCGCACCGTGTCCCAGGCCGCCGTGGGCAGCCGCGCGGTCCGTGCGGCCGGGTCCTTGGCCAGGTCGGCGTCCTCGCCGGCCACCCGAACCGAGGGCGCCGCGGCCCGGACCGTGGCGCGGGGGGCCTGGACCGGGTGGGCCTCCCCCAGCGAGACCAGGGCGGCGGCTTCGGCGGTGCGCGCGATCCCGCCCACCAGCAGCGCCGCCCCGTCGGCCGCCGCCCGCAGCCGGAGCACCTCGCGGACATGCGGGTACGGCGCCCGCGGCTCGGCATGCAGGTCGTCGCCGTCGTCCCACACCGCCAGCAGGCCCAGCCCCTGCACGGGTGCGAACATCGCCGCCCGGGTGCCGACCACCGCCCGCACCACGCCGCGCCGCACCGCCAACCAGGCGCGGTACCGCTTGGCCGGGCCCGCCTCCGCGGTCAGCACGACGTGGCGGCCCGGTCCGCAGACCGCGTCCACCGCGGCGCTGACCCGGCGGACGTCCCGGTGGTCCGGCACGACGACCAGAGCTCCGCGCCCCGCGGCGAGCGCCACCTGGACCGCGACCGCCAGCTCGTGCGGCCAGGCCGGCCCCGGCAGAGCCGTCCAGACCGCCGCCGGGGCGGCTCCGGTGGCGACCCCGCGCAGGAAGGCCGCACCCGCCGTGTACCGGCCCCAGACCGCCTCGACCTCGTCGGCGGTGGGCGGCGCCGGCGGCAGCAGCGGTGCTCCCGCCGGCTCGGCCTCGACCCGGGCATGCCTGGGCGGGACCGCCAGCCGCAGGACATCGGCCAGCGTGCCCGCGTACCGGTCCGCGACCGCCCGGGCCAGCGCCAGGACCTGCGGGGTCAGCACCGGCTCCGGCGAGACCACCTTCTCCAGCCGGGCCAGCCGCCGCCCGGCCCCGGTGTCCGGGGTCTGCTCGACCCGTTCGGCGACGAACCCGCCGACCAGCCGACCGGCGAACCGCACCCGCACCCGGACGCCCGGTTGCGCGGCCGCGTCGGCCGACGCCGGCACGAGATAGTCGAAGAGGCGGTCCAGATGGGCGTGCGGGACGTCGACGGCGACCCGGGCGACCGCTGCCGCCGGGGCCAGCCCCTCGGGCGGGCGCGGACGGGCCCGGCGGACCCGGTCCCGGACGAGTGCGAGCTGCTGCTCGCGCGGCTCGACGCTCACGCGACCGGTCCTACCATCGCGTGCCGACCGCGGTCGGCCGGACCGGTGTCCGCAGGGGACGAGCCGTCAGGACCCGGCCGCGGCCAGCAACGCGGCCACCCGGTCCGTGCGCTCCCACGTGAAGTCGGGCAGCTCGCGTCCGAAATGGCCGTAGGCCGCCGTCTGGCTGTAGATCGGGCGCAGCAGGTCCAGGTCCCGGATGATCGCCGCCGGGCGCAGGTCGAACACCTCGGCCACTGCCGCCTGGATCCGCTCGTTCGGCAGCCGGCCGGTCCCGAAGGTCTCCACGAACAGGCCGACCGGGTGCGCCTTGCCGATGGCGTACGCGACCTGCACCTCGCACCGCCTGGCCAGGCCGGCCGCGACCACGTGCTTGGCCACCCACCGCATGGCGTACGCGGCCGAGCGGTCGACCTTGGACGGGTCCTTGCCCGAGAACGCGCCGCCGCCGTGCCGGGCCATGCCGCCGTACGTGTCGATGATGATCTTCCGACCCGTGAGCCCCGCGTCACCCATGGGGCCGCCGACCTCGAACCGCCCGGTCGGGTTGACGAGCACGCGGTAGTCGGACGTGTCGATCCCGAGCCCCTCGAGCTCGGGCCGCACGACGAACTCCTCGACGTCGGGCTGCAGCAGCGTGGCCAGGTCGATGTCGCCGGCGTGCTGGCTGGACACGACCACGGTGTCGAGCCGCACCGGGGTGTCGCCGTCGTACTCGATGGTCACCTGCGTCTTCCCGTCGGGCCGCAGGTACGGGATGGTGCCGTCCTTGCGCACGGCGGCCAGCCGCCGCGCCAGCCGGTGGGCCAGCATGATCGGCAGCGGCATCAGCTCCGGGGTGTCTTCGCTGGCGTACCCGAACATCAGGCCCTGGTCACCTGCGCCCTGGCGGTCCAGCGGGTCCGCGCTGCCCTCGGCCCGCTCCTCGAAGGCGTCGTCGACGCCCTGCGCGATGTCCGGCGACTGCGCGCCGATCGACACCGAGACCCCGCACGACTGGCCGTCGAAGCCTTTCTTGGACGAGTCGTAGCCGATCTCGAGGATCTTGTCGCGCACGATCGTGGGGATGTCCGCGTACGCCTCGGTCGTCACCTCGCCGGCGACGTGCACGAAGCCTGTGGTGACCAGCGTCTCGACGGCCACGCGGCTGTGCGAGTCCTCCTTGAGCAGCGCGTCGAGGACGGCATCGCTGATCTGGTCGGCGATCTTGTCCGGGTGACCTTCGGTGACCGACTCGGACGTGAACAGGCGACGGGACACGGCGGGCTCCTAGCGGCTGGGGTCATCGCGTGCGCCCCGGAGTCTATCCGTCCACACCCACGACCCGGACGCCTCACGTCCCCATCCGGCGCCTGCCCAGGTGCCCGTTCGGAGCCGGTGACGCGGGCCTGCGGCCCGAGCTGCGGTCGCGAGAGCTCGTGGCGGGTGCGGCACCGCCTGCTGTGTGTCGTTGTGTCGTCCGGTCAGGAGAGGCGGGCGGCGACCAGGTCCCACACGACGTCGGCGAGGTCTTCCTTCGGGCCGAGCGGGACCTCGGTCTCGCTGCCGTCCGAGCCGAGCACGACGGCGGCGTTGTCGGCCACCTCGAAGCCGAGACCGTCGCCGACGCGGTTGACGACCAGCAGGTCGCAGCCCTTGGCCGCCAGCTTGGCGCGCCCGTGGTCGAGCCAGCTCGCGGCGCCGTCGCCGGTCTCGGCCGCGAAGCCGACGACGACCTGGTCGGCCCGCGGAGCGTCTTCGACGAGTCCGCGCAGGACGTCGGGGTTGCGGGTGAGCTCGACCGGTCCTGGGTCGGCGTCGCCCTTCTTGATCTTGGCTTCGGCGGCCTGGGCCGGGCGGAAGTCGGCGACTGCCGCGGCCATGACCACGGCGTCGGCGCGGGTGGCCGCGGCGCGGACGGCCGCGCTCAGCTCGAGGGCGGTCCCAACCCGGACGACGCTCCACGCCGGCCGGGTCAGGCAGCGCGACGTTGGCTGCGACGAGGACGACCTCGGCGCCGCGGGCCGCGGCCGACTCGGCGAGCGCGTAACCCTGCCGCCCGCTGGACCGGTTGCCGAGGTAGCGCACCGGGTCCAACGGCTCGCGGGTACCGCCGGCGGAGACGACGACCCGGCGCCCGGCCAGGTCGGCGGCGACCGCACCCGCCGCGCCGCGGACGAGCACGCGCCGCACCAGCGCGAGGATCGCCTCCGGCTCGGGCAGCCGACCCTTGCCGGTGTCGACCCCGGTCAGCCGCCCGACCGCGGGCTCGACGACGAGCGCGCCCCTGGCGCGCAACGTGGCCACGTTGTCCCGGGTGGCGGGGTGCTCCCACATCTCGGTGTGCATCGCCGGCACGAAGACGACCGGGCAGGACGCGGTGAGCAGCGTGCTGGTCAGCAGGTCGTCGGCCAGGCCGTGCGCGGCCCTGGCCATCAGGTCGGCGGTGGCCGGCACGACGACGACGAGATCGGCTGAACGCCCGAGCCCCACGTGCGGGACCTCGTGCACGGAGTCCCAGACGCTGCTGGTGACCGGCTCGCCGGACAGCGCGGCCCAGGTGGGCTCGCCCACGAACCGCAGCGCGGCCGCGGTGGGGACCACCCTGACCCGGTGCCCCGCCTCGGTGAGCCCGCGCAGCACCTCGCAGGCCTTGTACGCGGCGATGCCCCCGCCGACGCCGAGGATCACCCGCGCCCCGGTGGGGGGCAGCGCGGCGGTCCCGGTCATGACAGGGGCACCTGGTCGAAGCTCGGCGCGGTCGCGCCCGCGGCTCAGGGCTCGAGCTGCTCGAGGGTGAGCAGACCGGCGTTGATCTCGCGCATCGCGATCGACAGCGGCTTCTCCTGGACGTGCGTGTCGACGAGCGGCCCGACGTACTCGAGCAGTCCCTCGCCGAGCTGGCTGTAGTACGCGTTGATCTGGCGGGCCCGCTTGGCGGAGTAGAGCACCAGGCTGTACTTCGATTCGACCTTGGCGAGCAGCTCGTCGATCGGCGGGTTGGTGATGCCTTCGGGAGCGGCGGCGGTACCGGACACGCGGGGACCTTCCGAGAGATCGAGTGGACGCCGGCGGCTGCTGGTCAGCGTGGTAAGCCTGGTACGCATGGTCAGGACTCGCCGGACAGACCCATCAAGGCTACCAGCCGCTCGGCCGCCGACCGGACGTCGTCGTTGACCACCACCGCGTCGAACTCGCTCTGCGCCGCCAGCTCGACCTGGGCCGTCTCCAGGCGCCGGGCGATCACGTCGGCCGGCTCGGTCCCGCGGCCCACGAGCCGGCGGACCAGCTCGTCCCAGCTGGGCGGGGCCAGGAAGACCAGCAGGGCGTCCGGGTCCGCCGCCCGGACCTGCCGGGCCCCGTGCAGCTCGATCTCCAGCAGCACGGGCACCCTGGCGGCCAGCCGCTCGAGCACCGGCGCCCTGGGGGTCCCGTAGTAGTGGCCGGCGAACTCCGCGTACTCGAGCAGCTCGCCGCGCTCGACCATCCCGGCGAACTCCTCCGGGGTCACGAACCAGTAGTTGACCCCGTGCGTCTCGGCCTCGCGCGGGCGCCGGGTCGTCGCGGAGACCGACAGCCACAGCCCCGGATGGTGGTCGCGAACGTACGCGGCCACGGTGCTCTTGCCCACGCCTGACGGGCCGGACAGCACGACCAGCCGCGCAGGCTCAGGACCCGGCACCGAACTCGCGCTCGAGAGCGGCCACCTGGTTGGCGCCCAGCCCGCGCACCCGACGGGTGCCGGCGATCCCCAGGCGCTCCATGAGCTGGCGGGCGCGGACCTTGCCGACACCGGGCATGGACTCCAGCAGCTCGGACACCTTCATCTTGCCGATGACGCCGCCGGCCTGGCCCTCGCGGACGACGTCGGTCAGCGACGCCCCCGAGTGCTTGAGCCGGTTCTTGACCTCGGCTCGCTCGCGACGTGCGGCTGCTGCCTTGAGCAGCGCGTCGGCGCGTTGCTCCGGGGTGAGGGGCGGAAGGGCCAACAGGTCCTCGCAGGTCAGCACAGGTGCGGGCACCCGGAACCTACTGGCCCCGGTCGGCCGGGGCAACGAGGCTCAGCGGGTCCCGGCCCGACGGCCCGACCAGGAGCCGGACAGCGAGCGGGCCAGCTCGGCGGCAGCGCTCGCGGGATCGGCCGCGCCGGTGATCGGGCGGCCGACCACCAGCAGGTCGGCGCCGGCAGCCAGGGCCTGCTCCGGGGTGGTCACCCGGGCCTGGTCGTCGGTCGCGCCCCCGGCCGGCCGCACACCGGGGGTGACCAGGACGATGTCCGGACCGACCTCGGCCCGGACGGCGGCCACCTCCTGGGGCGAGCACACCAGCGCTCCTGCCCCGGCCCCGACCGCGAGCACGGCGAGGCGGCGCACCGCGTCGAGCGGGGTGCCCGCGATCCCGAGCCGGGCCAGCGCGGCGGCGTCCAGGGAGGTCAGCACGGTCACCCCGGTGACCAGAGTGCCGGGCAGAGCCTGCACCGCGGCCCGGACCATGTCCGCCCCGCCGGAGGCGTGCACGGTCACGTACGCCGGCTCCAGGCCCGCCAGCGCCCGGGCCGCGCCGCCGACCGTGCTCGGGATGTCGTGCAGCTTGAGGTCCAGGAAGACCGGCCGGCCGGAGGCTTCGCGCACCGCGTGCACGGCCTCGGCCCCGTGAGCGAGGAACAGCTCGAGCCCGACCTTGCACGTGCTCACGACCGGGCCGACCTGCCCGGCCCACCCGACGGCCACCGCCAGGTCCGCGGTGTCCAGCGCCACCGCGACCGGTGCCGGGCCGCCCACGTCGACGGTCATCGCGCGGCCACGTCCACGTCCGGCCCGAAGTCGTCGCTGGCGTCGCCGCCATGCGCCGCGTCGTCGCCGGGTCCACCGGCCCCGCCGGCCGCAGCGGCGACGTCCGCCGGCCGGTGCGCGTAGCCGATCGCGTCGACGAGCCGGTCGAAGCCGGCCTCGGCGAGCGCGAACGTGAGCTCGCGGACGATGCGGTCCGGGGCGGAGGGGTCGTTGAAGAGCACCGTTCCGGCCGACACGGTGCTGGCGCCGGCGAGGATGAACTCCAGGGCGTCGGCCCCGGTGCGGATCCCGCCCATGCCGCAGATCGGGACGTGCGGAAGGGCGGCGTGCACCTGGTAGACGCAGCGCACGGCCATGGGCCGGATGGCCGGTCCGGAGAGCCCGCCGGTCACGCCGGCCAGTGCGGGCCGCAGGGTGTGCGGGTCGATGACCATGCCCAGCGTCGTGTTCACCATCGCGAGGGCGTCGGCCCCGGCGGTCACGACCGCGCGGGCGACCTCGACGATGTCGGTGACGTCGGGCGACAGCTTCGCGATCACCGGGACGCCCGGGGTGGTCGCCCGCCGGACGGCGCCGAGCACCGAGGCGGCGGCGACCGGGTCGCACGCGAACACGTGCCCGCGCTCCTGCACGTTCGGGCAGGAGATGTTGACCTCGACTGCGCTGATGCCGTCGGTGTTGCGCAGCCGCTGGGCGAGCTTGGTGTACTCGTCCACGCTCGTGCCCGCGATGGACACGACGGCCCGCGCTCCGCGCCGCCGCAGCCAGGCCAGGTCGTTCTCCAGGAACGAGTCGATGCCCGGGCCCTGGAGACCGATCGAGTTGAGCATCCCGCTCGGGGTCTCGGACATCCGCGGCGTCGGGCGCCCCGAGCGCGGCCGCAGCATGATGGACTTGGTCACCACCGCACCCAGCCGGGTCACGTCGACGAACTGGTCCAGCTCGCGCCCGGAGGCCGCGCAGCCGGACGCCGTGAGCATCGGGCTGGGCAGCTCGAGCGCACCGATCGAGGTGCTCAGGTCGACGGTCGGCAGCGGGACGGCACCGGGCCGCTCGGTCGTGATCCGCATCCGGGTCATCGGCGGCCGTCCACCACGGCGAGGTCGAGCGGCTCGCCGACGGCGTCGGCGGGCACCGTGCCCAGGTCGTCCCAGCGCACCCGGTCGCCCCGGAACACCGGGCCCTCGACGCACGAGCGCACCATCCGGGTCCGGCCGTCGTCGCCGATCACCGGGAGCACGCAGGTCATGCAGACGCCGATCCCGCAGGCCATCGACTCCTCGACCGCGCACTGGCTGTGCGCGCCGTAAGCCGTCGCGATCTCGTGCACGGCCCGCAGCATCGGCATCGGCCCGCACGCGTACACGACGTCGGCGCCGGAGCGCTGCAGCATCCCCGGCAGCACGTCGGTGACCCGGCCGCGCTCGCCCAGGCTCCCGTCCTCGGTGGTGATGGCCACCTGGGTGGAGATCCGCTTGGCCTCCAGGGCCCCGAACAGCCGGCCCTCGGTCGCCGCGCCGAGGACGAAGTCCACCCGGCACCCCCGGGCCCGCAGCTGCTCGGCCAGCGTGAACAGCGGGGCCGAGCCGTAGCCGCCGCCGACCAGGGTCGCGGTCACCGGCTCCTTCGGCAGCGCGAACGGGCGGCCCAGCGGCCCGACGACGTCGACCGGGTCGTGCGCCCGCAGGCCGGCCAGCCAGGCCGTCCCCTTCCCGTGCACCGAGTACACGATCTCGACCGTGCCGCCGTAGATCCCCCGCTCCTGCACCCGGTAGATCGAGAACGCCCGCCGCAGCAGCATCGAGGAGTGCTCGCCGCCGACGGCCAGCGCCACGAAATGACCCGGCCGGGCTCCGTCCGCGATGCCGGGAGCCACCACCGTCAGCGCGTGGTACTCACCGGCCCGTCGCGTGGACAGGACCTCGCCGCGCACCTGCACGGCCCCCATCAGGACTCCTCTCGATCGGGCTGCGTCCCGGGAACCGCCGCGCTGCGCCCACCGGAGCGCTGCTGCGCCCGCAGCCCCGCACCGTACTCCTGCAGCGGCGTGACCCCGATGGCTCCCCCGACCAGCGCCTCGATGCCCTGGACGGTGGCGGCCAGGCCCTGCACCGTCGTGATGCAGGGCACCCCGCGGGTGACGGCCGCAGTCCTGATCTCGTACCCGTCCAGCCGCGGACCCACGCCGAACGGGGTGTTGACGATCAGGTCGATCTCGCCGGCCAGGATCCGGGTGACCGCGTCCGGCGTCCCGTCGTCCGGCTCGTAGTGCTTGCGCACCACGGTGGCGACGACCCCGTGCCGGTACAGCACCTCGGCCGTGCCCTCGGTGGCCAGGATCTCGAACCCCAGGTCGGCGAGCCGTTTGACCGGGAACACCATCGAGCGCTTGTCCCGGTCCGCGACCGTGACGAACGCCCGGCCCTTCGTCGGCAGCCCGCCCGCGTAGGCGGCGAGCTGGGACTTGGCGAACGCGGTCCCGAACAGGGCGTCGATGCCCATCACCTCGCCGGTCGAGCGCATCTCCGGGCCGAGCACCGTGTCGACGCCGTGGAAGCGGCCGAACGGCAGCACCGCCTCCTTGACGGCGATCGCGGTGTCCAGCGGCAGCGTCCCGCCGTCCCCCTCGGCCGGGAGCAGCCCCTCGTCGCGCAGCTGGGCGATGCTCGTCCCGGTCATCACCCGTGCCGCCGCCTTGGCGAGCGGCACCGCGGTCGCCTTCGACACGAACGGCACCGTGCGCGAGGCCCGTGGGTTCGCCTCCAGCACGTACAGCACGTCCGACACCAAGGCGTACTGCACGTTGAGCAGGCCGCGCACGCCGACCCCCCGCGCGATCGCCTCGGTGCTGCGCCGGATCCGGGCGATCTCGCCGCGGCCCAGCGTGATCGGCGGGAGCACGCAGGCGGAGTCGCCGGAGTGGATGCCGGCCTCCTCGATGTGCTCCATCACCCCGCCCAGGAAGAGCTCGTCACCGTCGAACAGCGCGTCGACGTCGATCTCGACCGCGTCGTCGAGGAAGCGGTCCACCAGCACCGCGGCCGGCTCCCCCGCAGGTCCCGAGCCGTGGATCCGGGCCAGCGTGTCCTGCATCGCACCGTCGTCGTAGACGATCTCCATCCCGCGGCCGCCGAGGACGTACGACGGTCGGACCAGCACGGGGTAGCCGATGTCGCGGGTGATCGCCAGCGCCTGGTCGTACGTCGAGGCCATCCCCCACCGCGGGGCCGGCAGCCCGGCCTGCTCCAGCACGCGGCCGAACGCGCCGCGGTCCTCGGCCAGGTGGATCGCCTCGGGCTGGGTGCCCAGCACCGGCACGCCGGCGTCCTTGAGCGCCTGCGCGAGCCCCAGCGGCGTCTGACCGCCGAGCTGCACGACGACGCCGGTCACCGGTCCGGCCGCGCGCTCGGCGTGCACGACCTCCAGCACGTCCTCCAGGGTCAGCGGCTCGAAGTACAGCCGGTCGCTGGTGTCGTAGTCGGTGGACACGGTCTCCGGGTTGCAGTTGACCATCACGGTCGCGAAGCCGGCCTCGCGCAGGGTCATCGCCGCGTGCACGCAGGAGTAGTCGAACTCGATCCCCTGGCCGATCCGGTTGGGCCCGCTGCCCAGGATCAGCACCGCGGGCCGCTCCCGCGGCTCGACCTCGGTCTCCTCGTCGTACGCGGAGTAGTGGTACGGCGTGCGGGCCGCGAACTCCGCCGCGCAGGTGTCGACCGTCTTGTAGACCGGACGGATGCCGAGCGCGTGCCGCAGCTCGCGCACGACCGGCTCGGCCAGGTTGCGCAGCTCGCCGAGCTGGCGGTCGGAGAACCCGGCCCGCTTCGCCCGCCGCAGCAGCCGACCGTCCAGCTCGGGTGCGGCCGCGACCTCGTCCGCGAGCGCGTTGATGCCGGCGACCTGCTCGAGGAACCACGGGTCGATCGCGGTGGACGTGGCCAGCTCGGCCACGCTCGCCCCGGCCCGCAGCGCCTGCTGGACGACGGTCAGCCGCGCGTCCCGCGGCAGCGCGGCCTGCGCGACCAGGGCCGCCCGGTCGAGACCGGCGGGGTCGCCACGCCAGTGGAACACCGACTCCGGCCGCTCCAGCGAGCGCAGCGCCTTCTGCAGCGCCTCGGCGAACGAGCGGCCGATGGCCATCGCCTCGCCCACGCTCTTCATCGTCGTGGTGAGAGTCGGGTCGGCCTGCGGGAACTTCTCGAACGCGAACCGCGGCACCTTCACCACGATGTAGTCCAGCGTCGGCTCGAACGACGCCGGCGTCTCCTGGGTGATGTCGTTGCTGATCTCGTCCAGGGTGTAGCCGACCGCCAGCCGGGCGGCGATCTTCGCGATCGGGAAGCCGGTCGCCTTGGACGCGAGCGCGGAGGACCGGGACACCCGCGGGTTCATCTCGATGACGACCATCCGGCCGTCGAGCGGGTTCACCGCGAACTGGATGTTGCAGCCGCCGGTGTCGACGCCGACGGCGCGGATCACCGCGATCGCGATGTCGCGCATGCGCTGGAACTCGCGGTCGGTGAGCGTCAGCGCCGGCGCCACCGTGACCGAGTCGCCGGTGTGGATGCCCATCGGGTCGAGGTTCTCGATCGAGCAGACGACGACCACGTTGTCCATCCGGTCGCGCATCAGCTCGAGCTCGTACTCCTTCCAGCCGAGGATCGACTCCTCCAGCAGCACCTCGGTCGTCGGGCTGGCCTGCAGGCCGGCCCCGGCGATCCGACGCAGGTCTGCCTCGTCGTACGCGATCCCCGACCCGGCGCCGCCCATCGTGAACGAGGGCCGCACGACCACGGGGTAGCCGAGCACGTCGGCCGCGTCGAGGCAGTCCTGCAACGAGTGGCCGATGAGCGAGCGGGCCGACTCGGCGGACAGGTGCGCGGGCAGCCCGCCGACGATCTCCTTGAACGCCTGCCGGTCCTCCCCGCGACGGATCGCGTCGAAGTCCGCGCCGATCAGCTCGACGCCGTACTGCTCCAGCACGCCCTGCTCGTGCAGCGCGACCGCGCAGTTGAGCGCGGTCTGTCCGCCGAGGGTCGCCAGCAACGCGTCCGGGCGCTCGCGCTCGATGATCTTCGCCACGATCTCTGGCGGTGATGGGCTCGACGTACGTGGCGTCGGCGAACTCCGGGTCGGTCATGATCGTGGCCGGGTTGCTGTTGACGAGCACCACCCGCAGCCCTTCGGCCCGCAGCACCCGGCAGGCCTGGGTCCCGGAGTAGTCGAACTCGCAGGCCTGACCGATGACGATCGGCCCGGACCCGATGACCAGCACGCTGGCGATGTCCTCGCGGCGGGGCATCAGCGCGCCTTCCCGGCCGTGGCCATGAGGTCGGCGAACCGGTCGAACAGGTACGCGGAGTCGTGCGGACCGGCCGCCGCCTCCGGGTGGTACTGGACCGAGAACGCCGGCACGTCGTGGCAGACCAGGCCTTCGACCACGTCGTCGTTGAGGCAGACGTGGCTGACCTCGGCCCGCCCGTACGCGGTGTCGACGACCTCGCCGACCGGCGCCTGCACCGCGAACCCGTGGTTGTGCGCGCTGATCTCGACCTTGCCGGTGGCCCGGTCCTGTACCGGCTGGTTGGTCCCGCGGTGACCGAACTTCAGCTTGTAGGTCCCGAACCCGAGCGCGCGCCCGAGCACCTGGTTGCCGAAGCAGATCCCGAACAGCGGCACCCGCGCGTCCAGCGCGGCCCGCACCAGCGTCACCGCGTGGTCGGCCGTCGCCGGGTCGCCGGGGCCGTTGGACACGAAGACGCCGTCGGCACCGAGCGCGAGCAGCTGGTCGGGGGTCGTCGACGCGGGCAGCACGTGCACCTCGATCCCGCGCTCGCTCATCCGTCGCGGCGTCATCGCCTTGATGCCGAGGTCGAGCGCGGCGACGGTGAACCGCCGCTGCCCCACCGCCGGCACGACGTACGGCTGCGCCGTCGTCACCTCGGCGGTCAGGTCGGCCCCGGCCATGCCGGGCGAGGCGAGCACCCGCTCGAGCAGCGCGGCCGGGTCGGTCTCGACAGACGAGAGCCCGACCCGCATGGCGCCGCGGTCGCGCAGGTGCCGGGTGAGCGCGCGGGTGTCGATCGCCGCTGACGCCGACGACGCCCTGGTCGACCAGGTCGTCGTCGAGGCGGCGGCGAGCCCGCCACGACGAGGCCACCGGCGACGGGTCGCGCACGACGTAGCCGCCGACCCAGATCCGCGCGGACTCCTGGTCCTCGTCGTTGACCCCGGTGTTGCCGATGTGCGGCGCGGTCATCACCACGACCTGGCGGTGGTACGACGGGTCGGTGAGCGTCTCCTGGTAGCCGGTCATCGCGGTGCAGAACACCGCCTCGCCGAACGTCTCGCCGCGCGCGCCGTACGCCTCGCCGCGGAACGTGCGGCCGTCCTCGAGCACGAGCAGCGCGCTCATGCGAGCGTCCCGTCGAGCACCGTCGGCCGGCCGCGCAGGAAGGTCGCGACCACCCGTGCCGGCAGCTCGCGCCCGGCGAACGGGGTGTTGCGGCTCTTGGACGCCAGCCCCGACGGCTCGACGGTCCACCGCGCGGACGGGTCGACGAGCACCAGGTTGGCCGGCTCGCCTGCGGCGAGCACCCGGCCGTGGCCGGCCAGGCGTCCGATCCGCGCGGGGCGCTGCCGACATCCGGTCGGCGACGCCGCTCCAGTCCAGCAGCCCGGTCTGCACCATCGCCTCGACCACGACGGACAGCGCCGTCTCGAGCCCGACCATCCCGAACGCCGCCGCGGACCACTCGCAGTCCTTGTCCTCCACCGGGTGCGGCGCGTGGTCGGTGGCGACGGCGTCGATCGTCCCGTCGGCCAGGCCCTCGCGCAGCGCCTCCACGTCCGCCTTGGTCCGCAACGGCGGGTTCACCTTGTACACCGGGTCGTAGCCGGCGACGAGGTCGTCGGTGAGCAGCAGGTGGTGCGGGGTGACCTCGGCGGTGACGTCGACGCCGCGGGACTTCGCCCACCGGACCAGGTCGACCGAGCCGGCCGTCGACACGTGGCACACGTGCAGCCGCGAGCCGACGTGCTGGGCGAGCAGGACGTCGCGGGCGATGATCGCCTCCTCGGCGACCGCCGGCCAGCCCTGCAGGCCGAGCACGCCGGACAGCACGCCCTCGTTCATCTGCGCGTCCTGGGTGAGCCGCGGCTCCTGCGCGTGCTGCGCGACCACGCCGTCGAACGCCTTGACGTACTCCAGCGCGCGGCGCATGAGCACCGCGTCGGACACGCAGTGCCCGTCGTCGGAGAACACCCGGACGCTCGCCGCCGACGTGGCCATCGCGCCGAGCTCGGCCAGCTGCTGGCCGGCCAGCCCGACCGTCACCGCACCGACCGGCTGCACGTCGCACCAGCCGGCCTCGCGGCCCAGCCGCCAGACCTGCTCGACGACGCCGGCGGTGTCGGCCACCGGGTCGGTGTTCGCCATGGCGTGCACGGCGGTGAAACCGCCGAGCGCCGCGGCCCGGGTGCCGGTCGCGACCGTCTCGGCGTCCTCGCGGCCGGGCTCGCGCAGGTGGGTGTGCAGGTCGACCAGCCCCGGCAGCGCGACGAGCCCGTCGGCGTCGAGCACCGGCGCGTCGCCGGCGTCGAGCGACCCGGCCGGGCCGACGTCGGCGAGGACGCCGTCGCGCAGCAGCAGGTCGGACGGCTCGCCGCCGAGGGGCCGGGCACCGCGGATCAGCCGGGCGCTCACAGCGCCACCTCGCGCTCGGAACCGACGCTCGCGCTCGGGTCGTCGCCAGAGCCCGGCTCCTCGCCTCGCCGCTCGGAACCGACGCTCGCGCTCGGGTCGTCGCCAGAGCCCGGCTCCTCGCCTCGCCGCTCGGAACCGACGCTCGCGCTCGGGTCGTCGCCAGAGCCCGGCTCCTCGCCTCGCCGCTCGGCGCCGATCGCCGGCTCGCTGCCGCCGAGCAGCAGGTAGAGCACGGCCATCCGTACGCTCACGCCGTTGGCGACCTGCTCGACGATCGTCGAGCGCGACCCGTCGGCCACCTCGGCCGCGATCTCCATGCCGCGGTTCATCGGACCGGGGTGCATGACGATCGCGTGCTCGGGCAGCGTCCCGGCCCGGGCGACGTCCAGCCCGTAGCGGCGGCTGTACTCGTTGGCGCTGGGGAAGAACGCCGCGCTCATCCGCTCCCGCTGCACCCGCAGCATCATCACGACGTCCGACTTGGCCAGCGGGCCGTCGAGGTCGTAGGAGACCGCGCACGGCCACGACTCGACGCCGACCGGCAGCAGCGTGGGCGGCGCGACCAGCGTCACCTCGGCACCCAGCGTCGACAGCAGCAGCACGTTCGACCGGGCGACGCGGCTGTGCAGCACGTCGCCGACGATCGTGACCCGACGGCCGGCCAGGTCCCCGCCCAGGTGCCTGCGCATGGTGAACGCGTCGAGCAGGGCCTGGGTCGGGTGCTCGTGCGTGCCGTCGCCGGCGTTCACGACGCAGCCGCCGATCCAGCCGGAGTACGCCAGCCGGTGCGGCGCACCGCTGGACTGGTGCCGGATGACCACCGCGTCGGCACCCATCGCCTCGAGCGTCAGCGCGGTGTCCTTGAGCGACTCGCCCTTGGAGACGCTCGAACCCTTCGCCGAGAAGTTGATGACGTCCGCGGACAGCCGCTTGGCCGCGGCCTCGAACGAGATCCGGGTCCTGGTCGAGTCCTCGAAGAAGAGGTTCACGACAGTGCGGCCGCGCAGGGTCGGCAGCTTCTTGATCTCCCGCCCGGCCACGGTGGCCATCTCCGCGGCGGTGTCCAGGACCAGCACCGCGTCGTCGTAGGACAGGTCCGCGGCCGAGACCAGATGGCGCCTCACGCCTGCGCCCCTGCCGTCGCGGCCGGGCGTTCCAGCAGGACGGCGTCGCGGCCGTCGTGCTCGGTGAGCAGCACCCGGACGGTCTCCAGGACCGAGGTGGGCAGGTTCTTGCCGACGTAGTCGGCCCGGATCGGCAACTGGCGGTGGCCGCGGTCCACCAGGACCGCCAGCTGGACCAGCCCCGGGCGGCCGACGTCACCGAGCGCGTCCAGGGCGGCCCGGACCGTGCGGCCGGAGAACAGCACGTCGTCGACCAGGACGACCGCCTTCCCGTCGATCCCGCCCGGCGGGATGTCGGTGCGCTCCAGGGCCCGGGCCGGCCGCAGCCGCAGGTCGTCGCGGTACATGGTTATGTCGAGCGACCCCACCGGGACGGATCCGCCCTCGACGGCGTCGATGCGGGCGGCCAGCCGGCGGGCCAGCGGCACGCCCCGGGTGGGGATCCCGAGCAGCACGACGTCGGCGGAGCCCTTGTTCCGCTCGAGGATCTCGTGCGCCACCCGGGTCAGCGCGCGATCGATGTCGCGCTGGTCGAGCACGGGACGGGGGGTGACCTGGGCGGCTCCCTCGGGAGCCCGCGGTACCTCCAGGTCGGACGCGTGCTGGGCAGGCGTCGTCATAGGTCCGGCCTCCTTCCCCGCCTCTCCGGACGGGCCTTAAAGGATGTCGATCGCCGGTCAACCTATCAGGGCCGGCAGGCCGTTCGGACCGGTCGCATCGTCCGAACGGACCGAAGCTAGGCAGGCGTCTTGACGGTCTTTGGTCACCCTCCGTAACGTCACTGAGTGTCTAGGAGGCGACCACTCTCGGTCGCCGGGGGTGGGTCTCGAAAGGTTGGGGGGTTGCTCGTGGCGTCCGACTACGCGCGCGCTCTCGGGTCACGGCTGCGCGCCATCAGGACCCAGCAGGGCCTGTCGTTGCACGGCGTGGAAGAGAAGTCCCAGGGCCGTTGGAAGGCTGTCGTCGTCGGCTCGTACGAGCGGGGCGACCGGGCCGTCACCGTTCAGAAGCTGGCCGAGCTGGCCGACTTCTACGGGGTTCCGGTGGCCGAGCTGCTGCCGGGTGGGGGCCCGGCGACCGGCGGGGCCGAACCGCCGCCTCGGCTGGTGCTCGACCTCGAGCGGCTGGCGATCGTGCCGGCCGAGAAGGCCGGCCCGCTGGCGCGCTACGTGCAGACGATCCAGAGCCAGCGGGGCGACTACAACGGCAAGGTGCTCTCCGTCCGCCAGGACGATCTGCGCACCCTCGCCGTCATCTACGACACGTCACCGGGCGTGGTCGTCGAGCAGTTCATCGGGTGGGGTGTCCTCAACCCCGAGGCGCGCCGCGCCCTCCCGCTCGACTGACCGGCCTCACGCTGCGTGAGTCAGCTGCTGGTCACTGTTCTGGTCAGTGTTCTGGTCACTGTTCGTAGGCAGGGGCGGCGCCGTGGACGGCGTCGCCCATCCGGTGCACGCGCAGCGCGTTCGTCGAGCCGGGGATCCCCGGCGGCGCGCCGGCGACGATCACCACCTGCTCGCCCACCTCGCACCGGCCGATGTCCAGCAGCGCCGAGTCGAGCAGCATCACCATGTCGTCGGTGTGCTTGACCTCCGGGACCAGGAACGTCTCCACCCCCCAGCACAGCGCCAGCTGGCTGCGGGTCGCGGCGTTCGGGGTGAACGCGAGCATCGGGATGCGAGACCGGTACCGGGCCAGCCGCTGCGCTGAGCGACCGGTCTCGGTGAACGCCACGAGGTACGACGCGCCCACCACCTCGCCCACCCCGACCGCGGCCCGGCAGATGGCGCCGGCCTTGGTGTGCGGCGGGCGCTGCAGCGCCGGCAGCGTGCCCAGGGCCTGCTCCTCGACGGCCTCGATGATCATGGCCATCGTGCGCACCGACTCCAGCGGGTAACGACCCACGGACGTCTCGCCGGACAGCATCAGGGCGTCGGCGCCGTCCAGGACCGCGTTGGCGACGTCGGAGGCCTCGGCCCTGGTCGGCCGGGACGCGGAGATCATCGACTCCAGCATCTGGGTGGCGACGATCACCGGCTTTGCGTGGTCGCGGGCCAGCGTCACAGCCCGCTTCTGGACCAGCGGGACGTCCTGCAGCGGCAGCTCGACCCCGAGGTCGCCGCGGGCCACCATGATCCCGTCGAACGCCTCGACGATCGCCTCGAGGTGCTCGACGGCCTGCGGCTTCTCGATCTTGGCCAGGACCGGGAGGCGGATCCCCTCCTCGTCCATGATCGCGTGCACGTCGGCCAGGTCGTCCGGGCTGCGGACGAACGACAGGGCCACCAGGTCCGCGCCCAGCCGCAGACCCCAGCGCAGGTCCTCCACGTCCTTGTCGGACATCGCCGGGACGCTGACGGCCACGCCGGGCAGGTTGATGCCCTTGTGGTCGGAGACCATGCCGCCGTCGACGACCCGGGTGACGACCCTGGGCCCGTCCACCTCGACGACCGACAGCGACACCTTGCCGTCGTCGACGAGGATCCGGTCCCCCGGCCCGACGTCGCCCGGCAGCCCGGCGTACGTCGTCGACACCTCCTGGTCGGTGCCCGGCACGTCGGTCTGCGTGGTCACGGTGAACAGCTGCCCGGGGGTGAGCAGCACCGGCCCGGCCGCGAACGACCCGAGCCGGATCTTCGGTCCCTGCAGGTCGACCAGGATGCCCACGCCGTGCCCGGTCTCGTCCGAGGCCTGACGCACGCTGCGGTAGACCACCTCGTGGTCGGCGTACGAGCCGTGGCTGAGGTTCAGCCGGGCCACGTCCATGCCGGCCTCGACCAGTGCGCGGATGGCTTCGGGGCTGGAGGTGGCGGGGCCGAGCGTGCAGATGATCTTCGCGCGGCGCATGACTCGACCCTACCTAGGCGGTGCGTGGCTAGACCGTCAGCGGACGGACGGTCGGCGCGATCGGCGCCGGGAGGTTGGTCCCGCCGGTGAGCCAGCGGTCGACGGCGGCCGCGCAGGACCGCCCCTCGGCGATGGCCCACACGATGAGCGACTGGCCCCGCCCGGCGTCGCCGGCCACGAACACCCCGTCGACCGACGTCGCGTACCCGGCGTCGCGGACGACGTTGCCGCGGTCGTCGATCGCCACCTCGAGCTGGTCGAGCAGCCCGTCGGTCTCGGGTCCGACGAACCCCATCGCGAGCAGCACCAGGTCGGCGGCGAGCTCCTGCTCGGAGCCGGCCACCTCGGCGAACCGGCCGTCGACGAGCTCGACCTCGACCAGCTCCAGCGCGCGCACCCGGCCGTCGTCGCCGGCCAGGAAGCGTCTGGTGCTCACCGCGAAGAGCCGCTCGCCGCCCTCCTCGTGCGCGCTGCTGGTCCGCATCACCATCGGGTACGTCGGCCACGGCTGCGAGCCGGGGCGCTCGCGCGGGCGGCCGCGGCATGATCTCCAGCTGCGTCACCGACGTCGCGCCCTGGCGGTGCGCCGTGCCCAGGCAGTCCGCACCGGTGTCGCCGCCGCCGAGGATCACGACCCGGCGGCCGGCCGCGTCTGATCGGGGTCGTCGCGAGGTCGCCCTCCTGCACGCGGTTCGACAGCGGCAGGTACTCCATGGCCTGGTGGATCCCGGCCAGGTCGGCGCCCGGGACGTCAAGACCGCGCCAGCGGGTGGCCCCGGTGGCCAGCACCACGGCGTCGTACCGGCGGCGCAGGTCGGCGCCGGTGACGTCCACGCCGACGTTGACACCCGGCGCGGAACGTCGTGCCCTCGGCGCGCATCTGGTCGAGCCGGCGGTCCAGGTGCCGCTTCTCCATCTTGAACTCGGGGATGCCGTACCTGAGCAGGCCGCCGATCCGGTCGGCGCGCTCGAGCACCGCGACCGTGTGGCCGGCCCGGGTCAGCTGCTGCGCGACGGCGAGCCCGGCCGGTCCGGACCCGACCACGGCGACGGTGCGGCCGGACAGGCGCGCCGGCGGCTGCGGGGTGACCAGCCCGTCCGCCCAGGCCCGGTCGATGATCGAGACCTCGACCTGCTTGATGGTGACCGGGTCCGCGTTGATGCCGAGCACGCACGCCGTCTCGCACGGCGCCGGGCACAGCCGGCCGGTGAACTCGGGGAAGTTGTTGGTGGCGTGCAGCCGCTCGATCGCGGACGACCAGTCGTCGCGGTAGGCCAGGTCGTTCCACTCCGGGATGAGGTTCCCCAGCGGGCAGCCGGCGTGGCAGAACGGGATGCCGCAGTCCATGCACCGCCCGGCCTGCGCCTCGACGGCGCCCGCAGCCATCGGCTCGTACACCTCGCGCCAGTCCTGGATGCGCACGTCGACCGGGCGCCGCCCGGGGGTCTGCCGGGGGGTGGTCAGGAAGCCTTTCGGGTCACCCACGGGACACCTGCAGCAGCTCGTCGCCGGGCTCGCCGGACCGCGCCGCCTGCGCCATCACCCGGCGGAAGTCGCGCGGCATGATCCGGGTGAACCGCCCGGGCAGCGCGCGCGCCTCGAGCAGCAGCGCCTCGGCCACCGGCGAGCCGGTCTCCTCCGCGTGCCGGGCGACGAGGTCGAGCAGCACCGGCAGGTCCGCGTCGGCGGGCAGCACCGGCTCGAGGTCGACCAGCTCGCGGTTCACCAGCGCCGGGTCCAGGTCGAGCACGTACGCGATGCCGCCGGACATCCCCGCGGCCACGTTGCGCCCGGTCGGTCCGAGGATCACCACCCGGCCGCCGGTCATGTACTCGCACGCGTGGTCGCCGACGCCCTCGACCACCGCGCGGGCCCCGGAGTTGCGCACCGCGAACCGCTCGCCGACCACGCCGCGCAGGAACGCCTCGCCCGAGGTCGCGCCGTACAGGACCACGTTCCCGGCGATGACGTTGTCCTCGGCCGGGTAGCCGGCCGACCGGTCCGGCCGGACCACGACGCGCCCGCCGGACAGGCCCTTGCCGACGTAGTCGTTCGCGTCGCCCTCCAGCCGCAAGCGTGACGCCGCCGGGCAGGAACGCACCGAACGACTGCCCGGCCGAGCCGACGAACGTGAGGTCGACGGTGCCGTCGGGCAGGCCGGCGCTGCCGTGCAGCCGGGTGATCTGCGAGCCGAGCATGGTGCCGACGGTGCGGTTGACGTTGCGGACCGGCAGCGTCGCGCGCACCGGCTCGCCGGTCTCCAGCGCGGGCGCGCACAGCTCGATGAGCTGGTTGTCGAGAGCCTTGGCCAGTCCGTGGTCCTGCGCCGTCGTGTTCAGCCGGGCCGCGCCGTCGGCCAGCTCGGGGACGTGCAGAACCGGGGCCAGGTCCAGGCCGACGGCCTTCCAGTGCTCGACAGCCCGGCTGGTGTCGAGCAGCTCGGCGTGGCCGACCGCCTCGGCGAGGGTGCGGAACCCCAGCGCCGCGAGCAGCTCCCGCACCTCCTCGGCCAGGTACTCGAAGAAGGTCTGCACGAACTCGGGCTTGCCGCTGAACCGGGCCCGCAGCTCGGGGTTCTGGGTGGCCACGCCGACCGGGCAGGTGTCCAGGTGGCACACCCGCATCATCACGCAGCCCATGACGACCAGCGGCGCGGTGGCGAAGCCGAACTCCTCGGCGCCCAGCAGCGCGGCCACGACGACGTCCCGGCCGGTCTTGAGCTGGCCGTCGGTCTGCACGACCACCCGGTCGCGCAGACCGTTGAGCAGCAACGTCTGCTGCGTCTCGGCGAGGCCGAGCTCCCAGGGCGTGCCGGCGTGCTTGAGCGACGTCAGCGGCGACGCGCCGGTACCGCCGTCGTGCCCGGAGATCAGCACGACGTCGGCGTGCGCCTTGGCCACCCCGGCCGCGACGGTGCCGACGCCCACCTCGGAGACGAGCTTGACGTGCACGCGGGCGGCCGGGTTCGCGTTCTTGAGGTCGTAGATCAGCTGGGCCAGGTCCTCGATCGAGTAGATGTCGTGGTGCGGCGGCGGCGAGATGAGGCCGACGCCCGGCGTCGAGTGCCGGGTCTTCGCGATCCACGGGTACACCTTGTGGCCGGGGAGCTGGCCGCCCTCCCCCGGCTTGGCGCCCTGCGCCATCTTGATCTGCAGGTCGTCGGCGTTCACCAGGTACTCGCTGGTCACGCCGAACCGCCCGCTGGCCACCTGCTTCACCGCGGACCGACGCGAGTCGCCGTCCGGCAGCGGCACGTACCGCTCCGGGTCCTCGCCGCCCTCGCCGGTGTTGGACCGCGCACCCATGCGGTTCATCGCGATGGCCAGCGTCTCGTGCGCCTCCTGCGAGATCGACCCGTACGACATCGCCCCGGTCGAGAACCGGCGCACGATCGACTCGACCGGCTCCACCTCGTCCAGCGGCACCGGCGTGCGGATGCCGTCGGCGAACCGGAACAGCCCGCGCAGCGTCATCAGCCGCTCGGCCTGCTCGTCGACGCGGGCGGTGTACTGCTTGAAGACGTCGTAGCGGCCGGCCCGGGTGGCGTGCTGCAGCCGGAACACGGTGTCCGGGTCGAACAGGTGCGGCTCGCCCTCGCGGCGCCACTGGTACTCCCCGCCGACGGCCAGCGCGCGGTGCGCCGGCGAGATCCCGCTCGGCGGGTACGCCAGCTCGTGCCGGCGGGCGACCTCACCGGCGAGCACGTCCAGCCCCACCCCGCCCAGCCGCGACGTGGTGCCGGTGAAGTACTCCGCGACCAGGTCCTGAGCCAGCCCGACGGCCTCGAACACCTGCGCGCCCTGGTAGGAGGCGACGGTCGAGATGCCCATCTTGGACATCACCTTGAGCACGCCCTTGCCGAGCGCCTTGATCAGGTTGCGGATGGCCTGCTCCGGGCGTGACGCCGGTCACGACTGCCGGACCGGACCAGGTCCTCGGCGGACTCCATCGCGAGGTACGGGTTGATCGCCGACGCGCCGTACCCGACCAGCAGCGCGACGTGGTGCACCTCGCGCACGTCGCCCGCCTCGACGATCAGCGAGCAGCGGGTGCGCTCCTTGCTGCGCACGAGGTGGTGGTGCACGGCCGAGGTGAGCAGCAGCGACGGGATGGGCGCGTGCTCGGCGTCGCTGTCGCGGTCGGACAGCACGACGATCGTGGCGCCGGCCGCGATCGCCTCCGACACCTCCGCGCAGATCTCCGCGAGCCGCCGGCCGAGGGCCTGCCCGCCGCCTTGCACCCGGTAGAGGCCGCGCACCTTCGCGGCCCGGAACCCGGGCAGGTCGCCGTCCGCGTTGACCCGCACCAGCTTGGCCAGCTCGTCGTTGTCGATGACCGGGAACGGCAGCACGACCAGCCGGCACGACGCCGGCCCCGGGTCGAGCAGGTTGTGCTCGGGGCCGATCATCGTGCCCAGCGAGGTGACCAGCTCCTCGCGGATGGCGTCCAGCGGCGGGTTCGTGACCTGCGCGAACATCTGGGTGAAGTAGTCGAACAGCAGCCGCGGCTTGTCCGAGAGCACCGCGATCGGGGCTGTCGGTGCCCATCGACCCGATCGCCTCCGCGCCCGAGCGCGCCATCGGCGCGAGCAGCACCCGCAGCTCCTCGTCGGTGTAGCCGAACGTCTGCTGCCGGCGGACCACGGACGCGTGCGTGTGCGTGACGTGCTCGCGCTCGGGCAGGTCCTCCAGGTGCAGCAGCCCGGCGTGCAGCCAGTCGTCGTACGGGTTCTCGGCGGCCAGCGACGACTTCACCTCGTCGTCCTCGACGATGCGGCCCTGCGCGGTGTCGACGAGGAACATCCGGCCTGGCTGCAGGCGGCCCTTGCGCACGATCGTGGCCGGGTCGAGCTCGAGCACGCCGACCTCGCTGGCCAGGACGACCAGCCCGTCGTCGGTCACCCAGAACCGGCCCGGCCGCAGGCCGTTGCGGTCCAGCACCGCGCCGATCACGGTGCCGTCGGTGAACGTCACGCACGCGGGCCCGTCCCACGGCTCCATCAGCGTCGAGTGGAACTGGTAGAACGCGCGCCGGGCCGGGTCCATCGACGTGTGGTTCTCCCACGCCTCCGGGATCATCATCAGCACCGCGTGCGGCAACGACCGGCCGGCCAGGTGCAGCAGCTCGAGCACCTCGTCGAAGCTGGCCGAGTCGCTGGCGTCCTCGGTGCAGATCGGGAACAGCCGCGACAGGTCGCCGGGCAGCACGTCGCTGGCCAGCTGCGACTCGCGCGCGTGCATCCAGTTGCGGTTGCCTCGCAAGGTGTTGATCTCGCCGTTGTGCGCGATGTAGCGGTACGGGTGCGCGAGCGGCCAGGACGGGAACGTGTTCGTCGAGAACCGCGAGTGCACCAGGACCAGCGCGCTGGCGAGCCGGCGGTCGGACAGGTCGGGGAAGAACGGCTCGAGCTGGGTCGCGGTGAGCATCCCCTTGTAGACGAGCGTGCGGGCCGACAGCGAGGCGAAGTACGCCGTCGGTCTCGTGGTCGGCGCGCTTGCGCACGACGTACGCCAGCCGCTCGAGCCCCAGGCCGACGAGCCGGCCCGACGCCGGCGCGAGGAACAGCTGCCGGATCACCGGCATCACCGACCGGGCGGTGGGACCGACCAGGTCCGGGTGGGTGGGGACGTCGCGCCAGCCGAGGACGGTCATGCCCTCCTGCGTCGCGATCCGCTCGACGGCCTCCTGCGCGGCGCCGGGGTCGGCGGCCGGCAGGAAGGCGGTGCCGACGACGTACGCACCCCTGGGTGGCAGCGGGAAGTCGACGACGGCGCGCAGGAACTCGTCCGGGACCTGCAGCAGGATGCCGGCCCCGTCGCCGCTGCCGGGGTCGGCGCCGGAGGCGCCGCGGTGCTCGAGGTTGCGCAGCGCGGTCAGACCCTGGTCGACGATCGCGTGCGACGGCGACGCCGGACAGGGTCGCGACCATGGCGACGCCGCAGGCGTCGTGCTCGTAGCGAGGGTCGTACAGACCCTGGGCTGCGGGGGGCGCGGGCATTCTCGTCCTTGGTGGTCGTCCGGGGCGGGGTGCTCGCTGGGACGACTCTGGCCCTGCGCTGGGCGTCGACGGTAACACGGCCGGCTCGCCGAGCCGCCGGAGCCGGCCCTGCCCTCGACCGCGTCGTAGGTGCTCGGCGGTGGTGGCCTCGAGTCGGACTGCGACGGCGGGGTCGCGCAGGAGCTCCGCCGGGGTCTCGCGGCCGGGGCGGGTCCGGGCCGACACGACGAAGGCGACCACGGCGCCGACGAAGACCAACGTCGAGACCCAGGTGTTCACCCGCAGGCCGAGGATGTGGTTGGCGTCGTCGATGCGCAGCAGCTCGATCCAGAACCGCCCGACGGTGTACAGCGCGACGTACAGGAAGAACGCCCGGCCGTGGCCGAGCCGGAACCGGCGGTCGGCCCAGACCACGCACGAGCGGCGGCGCCGATGCACCACAGCGACTCGTACAGGAACGTCGGCTGGAAGGTGGCGAACTGCTCGTAGCCCGGGCGGCCGGTGCGCCGCGTCGATCTGCAGCCCCCACGGCAGCGTCGTCGGCCGGCCGAACAGCTCCTGGTTGAACCAGTTGCCCCACCGCCCGATCGCCTGCGCGACGGCCAGCCCCGGGGCGAGGGCGTCGGCGAACGGCGGCAGCACGCACGCCCTGCCGGCGGCAGCCGATCCAGGCGCCGACCGCACCGAGCGCGACCGCGCCCCAGATGCCGAGGCCGCCCTCCCAGATCTTGAGCGCGTCGATCGGGTGGCCGCCGGCGCCGAAGTACGGCTGCCAGCTCGTCGACGACGTGGTAGATGCGGCCGCCGATGATGCCGAACGGCACCGCCCAGACCGCGACGTCGGCGACCAGGCCGGGCCGCCCGCCGCGGGCCCGGTACCGCCGGTCCGTGATGAGCACCGCGGCGACGATCCCGGCGATGATGCACAGCGCGTAGCCGCGCACCGGGAACGGCCCGAGCTGCCACACGCCCTGCGACGGGCTGGGGATCGAGACGCGATCACGGCGAGCCAGTGTCCCTGAGCCGCTCACCGGGTCACGACGAGGCCTTGGTCACGGCGGCGACGACGAGGTCACCGACCTTCGCCCAGGAGAACGTGCCCGTCAGCTGGGTGCTGTAGTCGACCAGCTGGCCGTCGACGAAGAACGTCGGCGTCCCGCCGACCTGCTGCTTGTCGGCCTGCGCGTTGACCTGGGTCAGGAACCCGGCGTACTTGCGGCTGCTCAGACACTGGTCGAACGTGCTCGTGTCCGGCACCCCGGCGGCCTTGGCGAAGCCCTCGAGCTGGCTGTCGGTCCAGCCGGTGCTCTCGCTGGCGGGCTGGTTCGCGAAGATCTGGTCGTGGTATGGCCAGGAACTTGCCCTGGTCCTGGGCGCAGGCGGCCGCCATCGCGGCCCGGCTCGAGCTCTGCTGGGTGGCCGGCGGGTTGTTCACGTTGCCGCGGTCGAGGAAGTTCCACGTGTGGTACACCACCAGCGCCTTGCCCGAGCTGGCGAGCGCCTCGATGCGGGTCTTGTTCGCCGCCTCGAAGCCGGCGCAGTTCGGGCACTGGAAGTCCTCCCAGATGTCCAGCACCGGCTTGGTGGCGGTGCCGACCGGGTAGCCCTTGGTCGCGGTGACCCCGGGTGGCACGGCCGCGCCGGTGTCGGTCTTGGTCGACCGGGTGACCACGACCGCGACGCCCGATCGCCGCCACGACGACCACCACCACGACCACGAGGACGACCCGGAGCAGCCGGTCCCGGCGCCGCTTCGCCGCCGCCGCAGCGGCGCGCTCGGCGGCCAGGCGCTCGCGGGCCTTCGCCTTGGTCTCCTTGGGCCTGGTGCTCACCGCGTGCTGCTCCTCGTCCTCGGATCTCGTCGCGCAGCCGAGCCAGCCGTCCACCGACAGGCGGCTGCGCGGGAACACGGCCACCCACGACGCCAGCCCGAGGAACAGCAGGTCCCGGGCGATCTCGGCGGAGTAGCGGGCGTTGCGACCGGACGGCGTGATGGTCCCGCCGCCGCCGAAGCAGCCGCAGTCGATCGACAGCCCGCGCACCCACACCGAGATGATCCCGGCGATGAACACGACCATGAGGATGCCGGCGCCGATCGCGGCC
The DNA here is from genome assembly GCA_963771835.1 of uncultured Actinomycetota bacterium. GTDB lineage: Bacteria > Actinomycetota > Actinomycetes > Prado026 > Prado026 > CAVQCJ01. The sequence goes on along the minus strand of CAVYVA010000001.1, from coordinate 236,119 downwards.
CACCGGCTGCCCAGCCCGAGCAGCAGCAGGACGCCGAGCAGCATCTCCAGCATCGGCAGCCCGTAGCCGACCGCATGCGTCAGGCCCTGCGGGAGGATCTGGTACGCCTGAACCGCCCGCACCGCCTCGTCCGGGCTGCTGATCTTCAGCCAGCCCGCCACCAGCAGCACGATCCCCAGCGCGACCCGCGCGAGCGTGGTGAGCCACTGCTGGGGCCGGCTCCCGGCCACGAACGCGAGCCGGACCCCGCTGCGGCGACGGCACCGCCTGAGTGCTGGAGCTCATGCCGACGAGGCTAGTCGGACGAGGTCGGCGCGCAGGTCACCGGGCGCCGTGCCGGGCATCCACATCAGGTGCGCGCGGCCGTCCGGCCCGAAACCCACGACCTGGGCCCCGTGCCCGACCGTGTAGTCCGCGTCGTCGGACTGCGGACCGGTCACCGGGACGCCCAGGTCCTCGCCGAGCCGGCGCACCACGGGCAGGGGGGCGGTCAGGCCCAGGAAGGTGGGGTCGAACCCGGCCAGGTACCTGCGCAGCGCCGCGTCGGTGTCCCGCCGCGGGTCGACCGACACGAACAGCAGCTGGATCCGGCCCCGGGTCCCCGGGTCCATCGGCCGCAGCGCGGCCGCGACGTCGGTCAGCACCCGCGAGCAGACCCAGGGGCAGTGCGTGTAGCCGAAGACCACGAGGACCACGGGGCGGTGGGCGTCCCGGTCGATCCGGAACGGCCGCCCGTTCATGTCCGTGAGGGTCACGGACGGCTTGGCGTACGGCTCGGTGAGCGCGGTGCCGTGCCAGCCTCGGGTGGGCAGCGCCTGAACCGACGACGCGGCGGCACCCAAGTCCGCCGACGTGCAGCCGCTCAGCGCCAGCAACGTCACCACGACCGCCAGGACCAGGGCCTGCCGTTGCATACGGATTGGTTGCCCTGGCCACCAATCCGTAGGCAACTGCGGCGGGGTGGGTAGGGCGGTGGCGGGCACGAGGTGTCCGACGAAGGGGCTGCGGGGTCCGGTTCCCGGCTCAGGCCGGTCGGGCGGCGGGAGCACCGGCCCGCACACCTTCGGCCAGCTCGGCGGCGAGCTCCGCGACCGCGCGCACCCCGTCGGCCGGCGTCGGCGCGTCGAGCAGCCGCCGGACGAACGCGGACCCGACGATGACCCCGTCGGCGTAGGCGCGCGACCTCGGCCGCCTGCTCCGCCGTCGAGACGCCCAGGCCGACGCAGACCGGCAGGTCGGTGGCCGCCCGGACCCGGGCCACCAGCGTCCGCGGCGCTGCCGGAGACCGCGCTGCGCACCCCGGTGACGCCCATCGTCGACGCGGCGTAGACGAAGCCGCGGGTGACGCCGGCCACCCGGGCGATCCGCTCGTCGGTCGAGGAGGGCGCGACCAGGAAGACCGGGTCGATGCCGGCCGCGCCGACGGCGTCCAGCCACGGGCCGGCCTCGTCCGGGGTCAGGTCGGGCGTGATCACGCCGGCGCCGCCGGCCGCGGCCAGGCCGGCGGCGAACGCGCTCGACGCCGTACCGCTCGACCGGGTTCCAGTAGGTCATGACCAGGGTCGGCGCCCCGGTGGCCGCGACCGCCCGCACCGTCTCGAGCACGTCGGCCGTGCGGGTGCCGGCGCGAGCGCGATCTCGGCCGCGCGCTGGATCGTCGGGCCGTCCATCAGCGGGTCGGAGTACGGCAGCCCGACCTCGACCACGTCGACGCCGGCCGCCACCATCGCGACCAGGGCCTCGACGCAGCCGCTCGACGGTCGGGAACCCGGCCGGCAGGTAGCCGACCAGCGCGGCCCGGCCCTCGGCCCGCGTCGCGGGCGAACAGCCCGGCGAGCCCGCTCACGCGCCGCTCGCAGCCCGAACCAGCGCGCGGCGGTGTCCACGTCCTTGTCGCCGCGGCCGGACAGGTTGACCAGCACGATGCCGTCCGGGCCGAGCTCGCGGCCGACCTCGAGCGCGCCGGCGATCGCGTGCGCGGACTCGATCGCCGGGATGATCCCCTCGGTCCGGCACAGCAGGGCGAACGCCTCCATCGCCTGGGCGTCGGTGACCGGCCGGTAGGTGGCCCGGCCGGTGTCGTGCAGCCAGGCGTGCTCCGGGCCGACGCCCGGGTAGTCCAGGCCCGGCGCTGATCGAGTGCGACTCGATGGTCTGGCCCATCTCGTCCTGCAGCAGGTAGGAGCGGGCGCCGTGCAGCACGCCCGGCTGCCCCGCCGGTGATGGTCGCCGCGTGCCGGCCGGTCTCGACCCCGTCGCCGCCGGCCTCGAAGCCGTACAGCGCGACCCCGGGGTCGTCGAGGAACGCGGGGAAGATGCCGATCGCGTTGGAGCCGCCGCCGACGCAGGCGGCGACCGCGTCGCGGCAGCCGGCCGGTCAGCTCGAGCACCTGCTCGCGCGCCTCGACGCCGATGACCCGCTGGAAGTCGCGCACCATCTGCGGGAACGGGTGCGGGCCGGCGACGGTGCCGAGCAGGTAGTGGGTGGTCGTCGACGTTGGTGACCCAGTCGCGCATCGCCTCGTTGATGGCGTCCTTGAGGGTGCGGCGACCCGGTGGTGACCGGGACGACCTCGGCGCCGAGCAGGCGCATCCGGGCGACGTTGAGCGCCTGCCGGCGGGTGTCCTCCTCGCCCATGTAGACGACGCACTCGAGCCCGAGCAGCGCGCAGGCGGTCGCGGTCGCGACGCCGTGCTGGCCGGCGCCGGTCTCGGCGATCACCCGGGTCTTGCCCATCCGCTGGGTCAGCAGGGCCTGGCCGAGGGCACTGTTGATCTTGTGCGAGCCGGTGTGGTTGAGGTCCTCGCGCTTGAGCAGGATCCGCGCGCCGCCGGCGTGCGCGGACAGCCGGGTCGCCTCGGTGAGCGGGCTGGGCCGGCCGATGTAGGTGCGGTTCAGGTGCTCGAGCCGGGCCTGGAACGCCGGGTCGGCCCGAGCCGCCTCGTAGGCCGCGGTCAGCTCGTCCAGCGCGGCGACCAGCGCCTCGGGGACGAACCGGCCGCCGTACGGCCCGAAGTGCCCGGTCGCGTCCGGCACGCGGCGGCGCGGCGGACCGGCCGCGGGCCGGCGATCGACTGCCGCTCGGTCACGCCGCTCACCCCTTGTCGTGCCGCAGCGCCGGGTGGCTGGCGGCGTTGACCAGCTCGTGCACGGCCGCCCGCGGGTCGCGGCCGGTCACCAGGGACTCGCCGACCAGCACCGCGTCGGCGCCGGCGCGGGCGTACTCGATCAGGTCGTGCGGGCCGCGGACGCCGGACTCGGCGACCTTCACGACGGTGTCGGGGATGAACGGCGCCACCCGCGCGAACGTGGCCCGGTCGACCTCGAGGGTGCGCAGGTCGCGGGCGTTGACGCCGATGACCCGCGCGCCCGGCCAGCAGCGCGCGCTCGGCCTCGGCCGCGTCGTGCACCTCGACCAGCGGCGTCAGCCCGATGCGACACGGCGCGCTCGACGAGGGAGACCAGCGCCTGCTGCTCGAGCGCGGCGACGATGAGCAGCACCAGGTCGGCGCCGCGGGCGCGGGCCTCCCACAGCTGGTAGCTGGAGACGACGAAGTCCTTGCGCAGCACCGGGACGTCGACGGCGGCGCGCACCGCGTCGAGGTCGGCCAGCGAGCCGCCGAACCGGCGCTGCTCGGTGAGCACGCTGATGCAGGCGGCGCCGCCGGCCTCGTAGTCGGCGGCGAGCGCGGCCGGGTCGTCGATCGCGCGCCAGCTCGCCCTTGGACGGGCTGCTGCGCTTGACCTCGGCGATCACCCGGACCCCGTCGTCGCCGCGCAGCGCGGCGACGCCGTCGATGGCGGGCCGGCGGGCGGCGGCGGCGGCCTTGAGGTCGTCGAGCGGCAGCAGCGCCTGGCGCTCGGCCAGGTCGGCGCGCACGCCGTCGAGGATGTCGTCGAGCACGCTCACGCGTGGGCCTGCCCCTCCGCTCGCGACCGCACCACCCGTGCGGTGTCGGCCCTCAGGGTAGCCGGGTCGCGGGCAGCCCCGACGCCGCTCCCCCGACCGGCAGGCGGACGGAGAACCGGGCGCCGCCCTCGGGGGCCCGTCCGGCGACGGCGTCGCCGCCCAGCCGCAGCGGCGAGGCCGTGCACGAGCGCCAGACCGAAGCCGGTCCCGACCCGGCGCACGCCGCGGTAGCGCTCGTAGAGCGCGCAGCGCTCGAAGGCCACCTGCAGGTCCTCGTCGGTGAGCCCGGGGCCGCCGTCGCGGACCTCGACCAGACCCAGCCGGGCACCCGCGGGTCGGGGCCGACGCGAGGACGATCGGCCGGCCGGCCGGGGTCACCCGCAGCGCGTTCTCGGCCAGGCCGTCGACGATCTGCCGGACCCGGGTCGGGTCGGTGCGGACGACCAGCGGGGCTCCGGTCGTCTGGACGAGCAGCTCGACCCCTTCGCGGCCGCACCGGTCCCGCCACACCTCGCCGGCCTGCTGCACCAGCTGGGTGAGGTCGACGTCGCCGAGGTCGAGCCGGAAGTCCTGCGCCCGCAGCCGGGCCAGGTCGAGCAGGTCGCCGACCAGCCGGTCCAGCCGCTCGGCCTCGGCCAGCATCACCGGCCCGGTCCGGCCGACGTCCGCCGGCGGCACGACCCCGTCGGCCAGCGCCTCGGCGTACCCGCGGACCGCGGTCAGCGGCGTGCGCAGCTCGTGCGAGACCGACAGCAGGAACTCCCGCTCCCGGCCCTCGCTGGTGGCCAGCGCCGCGCTCAGCCGGTTCAGCGCGTCGGCCAGCTCGGCCACCTCGTACGGGCCCTCCGGCTGCAGCCGGACGTCGCGCGCGCCGGTGGCCAGCCGGTGCGCGGCGTCGGCGGCCTGCCGCAGCGGGCGGGCCAGCCGCCGGGCGAGCAGCAGGCCGGCGACACCGGCTCCGACCAGCCCGAGCAGCAGCGGCAGCACCAGCCGGCGCCGGCTGCCGCGTGCGCGGCCCCCTCGGCGACCGAGGCCGGCTGCGCGAGCACGACAGCGCCGCCGCCGGTCAGCGGCCGGCCCTCGACCAGCACCTCGGTGCCGTTCGGCCGGGTCCGCACCACCGACAGCGACTGGCCGGCCTCCAGCGTCGCCGACGTCGGCGGCCGTCAGGTACGCCGGGACCGGCTCGCCCGGGGCCGACCTGGTCGACCGGTCACCTGCTGGCGGCGCAGCAGCGCCGTGCACCGCGGCCGGCCGCTGGGCCGCTCCCCGGTCCAGCGTCGTGGCCAGCAGGTCGGCCTGCCGCGCCAGGCTCGACCCGGGCCTGGTCCTGCGCCGCCCCGCGCACCAGCCCGAAGGACACCAGCCCGGCGATCGCCACCGCGATGAGAGCGACCGTCAGCGAGACCAGCGTGATGCGGGTCGCGAGCCGGTCGCGGGTGCGGACAGGCCGGCTCAGCCATCGGCCGGCCGCCGTCGGCGACCGGCTCCTCGGCCGAGTAGCCGACCCCGCGGACGGTACGGATCGGGCTGGCCGACCCGAGCTTGGCCCGCAGCTGGGCGACGTGCACGTCGACCGTGCGGGTCCCGGCCGCGGCCTCGTACCCCCAGACCTGCGGACAGCAGCTGCTCGCGCGCGTACACCCGGCCGGGCCGGCGCACCAGGTGCAGCGAGCAGGTCGAACTCGGTCGCGGTCAGCAGGACCTCCCGGCCGTCCGACGCTGACCCGGCGCCGGGCCGGGTCGACGGTGAGCCGGCCCGAGCCGGTGCACCGGCTCGTCGCCGGGGCCGCCGCCGGCGGTCCGGCGCAGCACCGCCCGCACCCGGGCGACCAGCTCGCGCGGGCTGAACGGCTTGGTCACGTAGTCGTCGGCGCCGAGCTCCAGCCCGAGGATGCGGTCGACCTCGTCGTCGCGGGCGGTGACGAACAGACCGGCGTCCAGTCGCCGTCGGCCCGCAGCCGCCGGCACACCTCGGTGCCGTCCATGCCGGGCAGCCCGACGTCGAGGACGACCGCCACCGGGCGCAGGGAACGGGCCGCGGCCAGCCCGGCGGAGCCGTCGCTCTCGACGTGCACGCCGAAGCCCTCGCGGGCCAGGTACATCCGGACGAGGTCGGCGATCGCGCGCTCGTCCTCGACGACGAGGACCAGCCCTTTGCCGCCGCGCGCCGTCCACCCGGCCAGCGTGGCACGCGGACGATCACCAGGCCGTGAGGCGCGAGGTCAGGGTGTCGTAAAGCCTGCGCCGCGCGCGCGACGCGCGTCGTGTCAGGAGTCGCTGACGGTGTCCGACTCGCTCGGGTGCCCGGGCCCGTCGACGCCGAAGCCCATCATCGCCAGCACCTTCCCGGCCACGACGCCCAGCAGCGCGACCACGATGCCGGTCCAGAACAGCCAGGGCGACTGCAACGGGAATGCCACAGCACCGATCAGGAAGCCGAGGGTGATGATCGAGACCGCCGTCCAGGCGGCCACCGAGTTGCCCTCCTTGTCGACGTGCAGGTGCTCCCCGGAGCTCATCGCAGTCGCCCTCCACCATCCGTCGTCCCAGGCTCGAGCCGCTGATTCTGGCAGGTCGGTCGTCGACTCGACAGCAGTCGGGTCCTCGCCGCGGTCCAGCGCCGCCCACGGGTCGGCCCCGGGGCGCGTGGCGCGGCCGCCGCCGTGGCCGGCGCGTCGAAGCGCGCCCCCATGGCCGGCCAGCGGCCGCCGCGCAGCAGGGCCGCCACCGCGCCGGCCACGACCAGGCATCCGGCCAGGACCGCCAGCGCCGGCCACCACCAGGCGAGCTCGTACGTCGCCGCGGCCGCGGCCGACCGGGTCGACCGACTGCCCGGCCAGCGACCCGCCGGCGGCCTGCTCGGGCGCGGTCAGCACGTGCAGCGCGGCCAGCGACCGTCCCGGCGCCGGCCAGCACGAGGAGCCCCGCCAGCACCCGGCGGGCCCAGCCCCGGGTGGCGAGCAGCCCGAACGCGCCGGCCATCGCCAGGACGGCGAGCGGCAGCACCGAAGGTGCGGCCTGGGTGCCGGACACGTCCAGGTCCAGCCGGACCACGACGTCGCCGGACCCGCCGCCGACCACCCCGCCGACGCGCACGTGCACCCAGACCGCCTGCGTGACGACCAGAGCCAGCGCCGCCGCCTGCGAGCAGCAGCGCGACGACCGCGCCGAGCTCGCGCCGCGGCGCCCGGGCCGGGTCCGCCGGCACGAGGTCAGCCCCCGACCGGACGGAACGTGCCGGCCACGGCGACCGCGCGCAGGACCGCCGCGGCCTTGTTGCGGCACTCGGCGTCCTCGGCCACCGGGTCGGAGTCGGCCACGATGCCGGCGCCGGCCTGCACGTACGCCACCCCGTCGCGCAGCAGCGCGGTGCGGATCGCGATGGCGGCGTCCAGGTCGCCGGCGAAGTCCAGGTAGCCGACGCACCCGGCGTACAGGCCGCGCCGGGTCGGCTCGAGCTCCTCGATGATCTCCATCGCCCGCGGCTTGGGCGCGCCGGACAGCGTCCCGGCCGGGAAGCGTCGCGGTGAGCACGTCGAACGCGGTCCGGCCGGCCGCGACCTGCCCGACGACCGTCGACACGATGTGCATGACGTGGCTGTACCGCTCGACGTCCATGAAGTCGACGACCTCGACGGTGCCGGGCTCGCAGACCCGGCCCAGGTCGTTGCGGCCCAGGTCGACCAGCATCAGGTGCTCGGCGCGCTCCTTCTCGTCGGCGAGCAGCTCGGCGCCCAGCGCGACGTCCTCCTCCGGGGTCGCGCCGCGCCAGCGGGTCCCGGCGATCGGGTGCAGCAGCGCCCGCTCGCCCGGTGACCTTCACCAGCGCCTCCGGGCTCGAGCCGACCACGTCGAAGCCGTCGAACCGCAGCAGGTACATGTACGGGCTCGGGTTCGTCACGCGCAGCACCCGGTAGATGTCCAGCGCGGACGCCGCCGTCGGCACGTCGAACCGCTGGGACACGACGACCTGGAACGCCTCGCCGGCGCGGATCTCCTCGACGGCCGCGCTCGACGGCGTCCCGGAACCCGGCCCAGCCGCCGCTGCCCAGGTCGACCGGCGCGGTCCAGTCGCAGGTGACGGCCAGCGGGGCCGAGGGCTGGGCGAGGTCGCGCTCCATCGCGTCCAGCCGCGCGACCGCGTCGGCCCAGGCCTCGTCGACCCGCTCGTCGGTGGCGTCGTAGTTGACCGCGTTGGCGATGAGCAGCACCGAGCCGTCCTCGTGGTCGAGCACGGCCAGGTCGGTGGCGAACAGCATGGCCAGCTCGGGCAGGTGCAGGTCGTCCTCGGTCTTGTCGGGCAGCCGCTCCAGCCGGCGGACCGCGTCGTACCCGAGGAAGCCGACCATGCCACCGGTCAGCGGCGGCAGGTCGGGCAGCCGCGGCGGTGTGCAGCAGCGCGAGCGTGTCGCGCAGCGCGTCCAGCGGGTCGCCGTCCAGCGGGCACGCCGACCGGCGGGGTGCCGGTCCAGACCGCCGAGCCGTCGGCTCGGTCAGGGTCGCCGCCGAGCGCACCCCGACGAAGGAGTACCGCGACCACACCCGGCCGTGCTCGGCGGACTCCAGCAGGAAGGTGCCCGGGCGCTCCTGGGCGAGCCGGTGGTACAGCCCGACCGGGGTGTCGCCGTCGGCGAGCAGCCGACGGGTCACCGGGATCACGCGGCGGTCCCGGGCCAGCAGCCGGAAAGCCTCCAGGTCCGGTGTGGCAGCGGCAGGCGGCGGCGGGCATGGCGGACAGTCTGGCAAATACCGCAGCGGAGCCCGGCGCGTCGCGGGGCCAAACCCTTCCGTCCCCACCCCGTGGATCGCTAGGTTCGGCGCCGACCGTGATCGTCCCGCGGCATGCCGTCCGCTGAAGGGGTACGCGATGTCCGACCCGACCCTGCCTCCGGAGAACTCCGAGCCGCAGCCACCGACCCCGCCACCTCCGCCGCCACCGGACTACGGCCAGGCCCCACCGCCACCGCCCCCGCCCCCGCCGCCGCCTCCGCCGCCGCCGCCCGCGCCGCCGCCGCCCCCGCCGCCGGGTTACGGCGCGGTGCCGCCGGCCCCGCCGCCCCCGCCCGGCTACGGCCCGCAGAACCTGGGCGCAGCCGACCGGCCATTCACCGTCGGAGACGCGTTCAACTGGGGCTGGGCGAAGTTCACCGCAGAACGCCGGCCGCGATCCTGGTCTCCGTCCTGATCTACGTGGTCGTGCTGGCGATCATCGAGATCGTCGTGTACGTGGTCATCGGCGGTGCGCTCATCCGTACCAGCGCGCCGTCGGTCACGATCAACCAGACGACCGGTGCCATCACCACGACCGGCGGGAGCGGCGGCGGTCTCCTCGCCTCGCTGTTCTTCTCGGCCCTCGCCGGGTTCATCGGACTGGCCATCCTCGCCGTGCGTGCAGTCGAACATCATCCACGGCGCCCTGGAGATCGCGAACGGTCGCAAGGTGGAGATCGGCGACTTCTTCAAGTTCGAGAAGATCGGCAACGTCATCGTCGCGGCGGTCATCGTCGCGGTCGCCTACGGCGGTCGGGCTGTTCCTGTGCTATCATCCCCGGGCTGCTGGTGCTGTTCTTCACGCAGTTCTACCTGTTCTTCATCATGGACCAGGACATGGCGCCGTGGGACTCGATCATGGCCAGCTTCCGGCTCGTCAGCAGCAACATCGGCTCGATGATCGTCCTGATCATCGGCGTGATCGTCGCGTACATCATCGGCATCATCCTGTGCGTCATGGGCCTGATCGTGACGATGCCGGTCGCGCTGCTGGCGCTGACCTTCGCCTACCGCAAGTTCCAGAACCAGCCGGTCGCTGCCTGACCGGCAGCGCGACGTTTCAGGGTGAGCGGCCGGCCAGCCGGCTGCTCACCCTGAAACGTCTGCAGGGTCGATGACGGCCGTGAGCGGGCGAGCGTCGAAGCAGCTGCGGTCCCCGGTGTGGCAGGCAGCGCCCACCTGGTCGACCTTCACCAGCAGGGCGTCGCCGTCGCAGTCCAGCCGCACCTCGCGGACGAGCTGGACGTTCCCCGAGGTGTCCCCCTTGCGCCAGTAGTCCTGTCGGCTGCGGCTGAAGTAGGTGACCCGGCCGGTCGTCAGCGTGCGGTGCAGCGCCTCGTCGTCCATCCAGCCGACCATGAGCACCTCCCCGGTGTCCCACTGCTGGGCGACGGCGGCCACCAGGCCGTTCTGGTCGCGCTTGAGCAGCGCGGCGACATCCGGGTCGAGCCCGGCGGATGCTGGCATGCCCTCATTGTGAAGGGCCCGTAGCTGTGAAGGGCACCGAGCTGCGAAGGCACCGGAGGGAATAGCTGTGAAGGGCACATAGCCTGGGGACGTGACGACCCTGGCGCAGGACGAGCGGGCCCGGTTGGCGGACGTGCTCGAGGAGGCCGGACCGGACGCCCCCACGCTGTGCCCCGGGTGGGTCGCCCGGGACCTGGCGGCGCACGTCGTGCTGCGCGAGCGCCGGCCGGACGCCGCCCCGGGCATCGTCTTCGGGCCGCTCTCCGGGCACACCCGGCACGTCCAGGAGTCGCTGGCCCGCGAGCCGTGGCCCGAGCTGCTCCAGACGGTCCGAACCCGCCCGCCGCTGCTGTTCGGGCCGCTGGACGACCTGATCAACACCACCGAGTTCTTCGTGCACGCCGAGGACGTACGGCGGGCGCAGCCGGGCTGGGAACCGTTGCCCACGGACGCGCGGCGCGAAGGCGTGCTGTGGCGGGTCCTGCGCAGCAGGGGCCGGGCCTTCTTCCGCCGGGCGGCGGTCGGCGTCGTGCTGGCCCTGCCCGACGGCCGCACCCACAAGGCCGCCGACGGCGACCCGTCGGTGACCCTGACCGGCCCGGCGAGCGAGCTGCTGCTGTACGCCTACGGCCGCACCGGGCACGCCCTGGTCGCAGGTCGACGGCGACCCTGCTGCCGTGGCGTCGTTCGAGGGCACCCCGCTCGACCTCTGAGTGCTGGCAGGATCGCGGCCATGACCGGGTCGAACCGCTGGCACGAGGCCACCGGTGGCGTCGAGGGTGGTGCGTACGCCGCGCGCTTCGAGCGGCTCGCGGCCACCGGCGTGGACGTGCACGGCGAGGCGGCGATGTGCGCGGCGCTGGTCCCGCCCGGCTCGGCGGTGCTGGACGCGGGCTGCGGCACCGGCCGGGTCGCGATCCGGCTCGCCGAGCTCGGCTATCCCTGCGTGGGCGTCGATGCCGACGCATCGATGCTCGCGCACGCCCGGCGGACGTCGGTGCAGGTGCGGTGGCTGCTCGCGGACCTGGCCGAGCTCGACCCCGGCCTGGCTGAGCTGGCGGACGGCTTCGACCTCGTGGTCGCCGCGGGCAACGTCATCCCGCTGCTGGCCGCAGGCACCGAGCCGCGCGTCGTCGCGAACCTGGCAGCGGTGCTGCGACCGGGTGCGCGCCTGGTCGCCGGGTTCGGCCTGGACCCGGCCCACCTCCCGCTGAGCTTCGCGCCGGTCGACCTGCCGATGTACGACGAGTGGTGCGCGGCCGCCGGCCTGGTCCTGGAGCGCCGGTTCGCGACCTGGGACGGCGCGGCGTACGAGGGGCGCGGCGGCTACGCGGTGAGCGTCCACTCCCGACCCGCCTGATCCGTCAGGCGCGCGCCCAGGCGCCGACCTGCAGGTGCGACCGCAGGACGGCGTGGCGGGCCGTCGCCTCCGCGAGGATCCGGTCGACCAGCGTGCCGGCGTCGAGCTCGGCCGCGTCGACGATCCCGTACTCCGCGAGCGCGGGGGCGAGCGTGCCGGCCAGGTCCGCCATCCGCCCCACCACCTCGAGGGCGCCCGCGCCCACGCCGATCCGCTGCTCGAGCCGCAGCTCGGGGTCGCCGAGCCCGGCCGCGGCGTAGACCGCCGGCATGGCCAGACCCGAGTGCACGCTCGCGCCGGAGCGCTCGATGGCCGCCTGCAGCCAGTCGCGGAGCCGGTCGTAGGTGGGCACCGCCGGGTCCGAGGTGACCCCGGACCAGTCCAGCTCGTGGAACACCACCGGCGCGCCCGGCTTCGCGCGGGCCGCCACCGCGGCGAGCAACGCCGCCGGGTCGGGCTGGAACTGGAGCACGTACCGACCGGCGACGGCGTCGAAGGGTTCGCCGAGGTCGAGCTCGTCGATGGTCCCGACGTGGAAGGCGACGTGACCGGCCGAGCGGGTCGCCGCCTTCGCCCGCGCCGCGTCGATCCCCGCCGCCGACGGGTCGAAGCCGACGACCGCACCGTCCGGACCGACCAGGTCGGCGATCAGCAGCGCGACGTCGCCGGCACCGCTGCCGACGTCGAGCACGCGCATCCCCGGACCAACCCCGGCCTCGACGAAGTACCTGCGGGTGACCGGGTCGATGGCACGGGCCTGCGACTCCAGCCGGCGCAGCTCGGCCTCGGAGTGACCCAGGACGTACGGTGCGGGGTCGGGCACGCGCCGAGCATAGGGGCGGCGCCGGGCCGACGCCCGCGGACGACCGCTAGCGGACCGGGTACCCGGCTAGGGCCAGCGCTGCTTTGACCGCCGCGATCCGCAGGGTGCCGAAGTGGAAGACGCTGGCCGCGAGCACGGCGTCGGCACCCGCGGCGACCGCCGGCGCGAAGTCGTCGACCCGGCCCGCGCCGCCGGAGGCGATCACCGGAACCGACACCGCCGCACGCACCTGCGCGATCAGCTCGAGGTCGTAGCCCGCGCGGGTGCCGTCCGCGTCCATCGAGTTGAGCAGGATCTCGCCGGCGCCGGCCGTCGCCATCCGCGCCGCCCAGTCCACCGCGTCCATCCCGGTTCCGCGGCGGCCCCCGTGCGTGGTGACCTCGAACCCGGACGCGGTCGTCGGCTCGCCGGCGGGAGTGCGCCGCGCGTCGACGCTGAGCACCAGCACCTGCGCGCCGAAGCGGTCCGCGATCTCGGCGACCAGGTCGGGCCGGGCGACCGCGGCCGAGCTGACCCCGACCTTGTCGGCACCGGCCCGCAGCAGCCGGTCCACGTCCGCCACCGTGCGGACGCCCCCGCCGACCGTCAGCGGGATGAAGACCTGCTCGGCGGTCCGGCTGACCACGTCGTACATCGTGGCCCGGTCGCCGCTGCTGGCGGTGATGTCGAGGAACACCAGCTCGTCCGCGCCCTCGGCGTCGTACGTGCCGGCCATCTCCACCGGGTCGCCGGCGTCGCGCAGGTCGGTGAAGTTGACCCCCTTGACCACGCGGCCGCCGTCGACGTCCAGGCACGGGATCACCCGCACGGCCACCGTCACGGCCGGTCCCCCGCGCCGGCGCGGGCCGCAACCAGCTCGACCTCGACGAGCATCCTCGGGTCGATGAGTGCGACCAGGCCGAGCATCGTCGCCGCGGGGCGCACCGCGCCGAGCACCTGCGCGTGCGCGCGGGCGACGGCGTCGGAGTTGCGGGCGATGTCGACGACGTACATCCGGCAGTGCACGACGTCGGAGCGGTCGAAGCCGGCACGTTCCAGCGACGCGACCGCGAGCTCCATCGCCGCGACCGCCTGCGCGAACGCGTCGCCCTCGCCGACGAGGACCCCGTCGACCATCGCGGTGCAGCCGGCGGTCCAGGCGTGGTCGCCGAGCGCGACCACCCGCGAGTAGCCGACGACCTCCTCGAACGGGCCACCGCTGCCCAGCCGGAGCGCAGGCGTGGGCTCGGTCACGGCGTCACGCCGCTCGCGCCGGCCACCCCTGCCACCGCTGCCACCGCGTCCAGCGCGTCCGGCAGGGTGAACGCCCCCGCGTACAGGGCCTTGCCGACGATGGCGCCCTCGACCCCGAGCGGGACGAGCGCGGCGATCGCCCGCAGGTCGTCGAGCGAGGAGACCCCGCCCGAGGCGACCACCGGCCGGTCGGTTCGCGCGCAGACCGCACGCAGCAGGTCGAGGTTCGGACCGCCGCAGCGTTCCGTCCTTGGTGACGTCGGTGACGACGTAGCGGGCGCAGCCGTCCCGCTCGAGGCGGTCCAGCACCTCCCACAGATCGCCGCCGTCCTGCGTCCAGCCGCGCGCGGCCAGCGTGGTGCCGCGCACGTCCAGGCCGACCGCCACCCGGTCGCCGTGCTCGGCGATCGCGCGGGCGCACCAGGCGGGGTCCTCGAGGGCTGCGGTCCCCACGTTGACCCGCCGGCACCCGGTAGCGAGGGCGCGCTGCAGCGACTCGTCGTCCCGGATCCCGCCGGACATCTCCACCCGGACGTCGAGCGCCGCGACCACCGCGGCGAGCAGCTCGGCGTTGGAGCCGCGCCCGAACGCCGCGTCGAGGTCGACGAGGTGGATCCACTGCGCCCCCGCGTCCTGCCACGCGAGCGCGGCGGCCAGCGGGTCCCCGTACGAGGTCTCGGAACCGGCCTCGCCCTGCACGAGCCGGACCGCGTGGCCGCCGGCGACATCGACCGCGGGCAGCAGTTCCAGGACGGGCGCGCCGGCCGCGGCGGTCACGACAGCCGCCTGCGCTGCTCGCGGGCCCGCCGGTCCGTCTCGACGGCGAGCTCGTGCCGGCGATGGCCCTGCCACCACGCGGCCATGAGTGCGAGCCCGCCCGCGACGACGAGCACCTTGGGCCACAGCAACGGCACCTTCGACGAGACGACGGCCCAGCCGACGGCGGCCGCGGCGAGCCCGAGCACGGTGACGCGGACCCACAGCGGCCAGGCGCCGCGCACGCGGGCAGGCTGCGGGACGGACATCCGGCGCGCCCTCACAGCGCCGCCAGCCAGTTCTCGAGGACAGCGGCCCCGGCGTCGCCGGACTTCTCGGGGTGGAACTGCGTGGCGGCGAGGAACGGGTCCTCCAGCACCGACACGAACCGTTCGCCGTGCTCGGTCCAGCTGGCCTGCGTGTGGGCGGGACCGTCGGGACCGGGCCACTGCGTGAGCGCGTACGAGTGCACGAAGTAGAACCGCTGGTCCTCGACCCCGCGCAGCAGCGCGCTCCCGGCTGCGGCCTCGACGGTGTTCCAGCCGATGTGCGGCAGGACGGGTGCGTCGAGCCGGCGCACGTGGCCGGGCCACTCGCCGCAGCCGGCGGTGCGGACGCCGTGCTCGTCGCCGGACTCGAACAGGATCTGCATGCCGACGCAGATCCCCAGCACCGGACGTGCCTGCGCCGTGCGCCGCCGTACGGTCTTCGGACCGTCGACGGCCTGCAGACCGGCCATGCAGGCGGCGAACGCACCGACCCCGGGGACCACCAGCCCGTCCGCCTCGAACGCGAGGTCGGGGTCGGCGGTGACGGTGACGTCGGCGCCCACCCGCTCCAGCGCGCGTTGGGCGGACCGGATGTTCCCCGACCCGTAGTCGAGCACGACCACACCCGGTCGGCTCACTCGTCGCCCTCGCTCACACGTTCCTTCACAGTGAGCCTTTCGTGGACGGAACGCCCACGACGCGCGGGTCGAGCGCGGCGGCGGCGCGCAGCGCCCGGGCGACCGCCTTGAACTGTGCCTCGACGACGTGGTGCGCGTTGCGCCCCGACAGCACCCGGACGTGCAGGCAGATCTGCGCCGACGCCGCCAGCGACTCCCAGATGTGGCGGGTGAGCGTGGTGTCGTACGAGCCGATCAGCTCGACGAGCTCCGGCTCGTCGTGCACGAGGTACGGCCGGCCGGACAGGTCGACCGCGGCCTGCACCAGCGACTCGTCCAGCGGGACGAGCGCGTCGCCGAAGCGGCGGATGCCGGCCTTGTCGCCGAGCGCCTCCCGCAGCGCCTGCCCGACGGCGAGGCTGGTGTCCTCGACCGTGTGGTGCGCGTCGACCTCGAGGTCGCCCTCGGTCCGGACCACCAGGTCCAGACCGCCGTGCTTGCCGAGCTGGCCGAGCATGTGGTCGAAGAACGGCACACCGGTCGCCACGTCGGCCGAGCCGGAGCCGTCGATCTCGAGCTCGACCGTGACCGCCGACTCCTTGGTCGTGCGCTGCACGCGGGCGAACCGGCTCATCGGGAACTCTCCACGGTCAGGGCGGTCGGAGTCAGGATCTGGTCCAGCGCAGCCAGGAAGGCGGTGACCTCCTGGCTCGTACCTGCGGTGACCCGCAACCAGCCGGGCAGCCCGACGTCGCGGACCAGGACGCCCTGCTCGAGCAGACCCGACCACACGGCGACCTGGTCGTCGAACCGTCCGAACAGGACGAAGTTGGCGTCCGAGTCGACCACGTCCAGCCCGCGCGCGCGCAACGAGTCCACGATGCGGTCGCGTTCGGCCTTCACCTGCTCGACGGTCGCGAGCAGCTCGTCCGCGCGCCGGGTCGCCGCCAGCGCGGCCGCCTGGGTGAGCGCGGACAGGTGGTACGGCAGCCGGACCAGCCGCAGCACGTCAACGACGGCCGGGTCGGCGGCCAGGTAGCCGACCCGCGCCCCGGCCAGCGCGAAGGCCTTGGACATCGTCCGGGTCACGACCAGGCGCGGCCGGCCGGGCAGCAGCGACAGCGCCGACGGGCGGGAGGAGAACTCCGCGTACGCCTCGTCGACCACGACCATCCCGTCGGTCGCGTCGTACACCGACTCGACCACGTCGAGGTCCAGCGCGGTGCCGGTCGGGTTGTTCGGCGAGCACAGGAACGTCAGGTCCGGAGCGTTGGCCCGGACCGCGTCGACCGCGGCCTGCGCCGGGAGGGCGAAGCCGTCCGGCTCCCGGCTCGCCGCGACCCAGCGGGTCCCGGTGCCACCGGCGATGATCCGGTGCATCGAGTACGAGGGCTCGAACCCGAGCGCGGTCCGCCCCGCGCCGCCGAACGCCTGCAGGAGCTGCTGCAGGATCTCGTTGCTGCCGTTGGCCGCCCACACCTGCTCGGGGGCCACACCCAGGTAGGCGGCCAGCGCGGTTCGCAGGGCGAGCGCCTCCCGGTCCGGGTAGCGGTTGAGCCCGAGTGCGGCGGACGTCACCGCGGAGCCGATCTCGGCGGCCAGCTGCGGGGACGGCGGGTGCGGGTTCTCGTTCGTGTTCAGCCGCACGGGCACGTCCAGCTGGGGGGCGCCGTACGGGTGCAGCCCGCGCAGGTCGTCGCGCACGGGCAGGTCGATGCCGTCCGGAACCCCGCTCATGCGCCGTCCCGGCCGCGCAGCCGCACCGTGACGGCCGCGCCGTGCGCGGGGAGGTCCTCGGCCGCGGCCAGCGTGACCACCTGGGCAGCCACGTCGCGCAGCGCCGCCTCGGAGTAGTCGACGACGTGGATCCCGCGCAGGAACGTCTGCACCGACAGGCCACCGCTGTGGCAGGCGCAGCCGCCGGTCGGGAGCACGTGGTTGGACCCGGCGCAGTAGTCGCCGAGCGACACCGGCGCCCAGGTGCCGACGAAGATCGCGCCCGCGTTGCGCACCCGGGCCGCCACCGCGGCCGCGTCCCGGGTGTGCACCTCCAGGTGCTCGGGGGCGTATGCGTCGACGACGCGCAGACCCTGGTCGAGGTCGTCCACGAGCACGATCGCGGACTGCTCGCCGCCCAGCGCTGCCGTGATGCGCTCGACGTGCTTCGTCACGGCGACCTGGGTCTCGAGCTCGGCCTCGACGGCGCCGGCCAGCTCCGGGCTCGTGGTGACGAGCACCGCGGCGGCGAGCGTGTCGTGCTCGGCCTGGCTGATGAGGTCGGCGGCCACGTGCGAGGCGTCGGCGGTGTCGTCGGCGAGCACGGCGATCTCGGTCGGCCCGGCCTCGGCGTCGATGCCGACCCGGCCCTTGAGCAGGCGCTTGGCCGCGGCGACGTAGACGTTGCCCGGGCCGGTCACGAGGTCGACGGGCGCGCACTCCCCGGCGCCGTACGCGAACATCGCGATGGCCTGCGCGCCGCCGGCGGCGTACACCTCGTCGACGCCGAGCAGGGCGCACGCGGCGAGGATCGTCGGGTTCGGCCGGCCGCCGTTGTCACGCTGCGGCGGGCTCGACACAGCCAGCGAGCGGACCCCGGCCACCTGTGCCGGGACGACGTTCATCACGACGCTGCTCGGGTAGACGGCCAGCCCGCCGGGCACGTAAAGGCCCACCCGGTCGACCGGCACCCAGCGCTCGGTCACGGTGCCGCCCGGCACGACGGTCGTGGTGACGTCGGTGCGCCGCTGCGCCTGGTGCACGAGCCTGGCCCGGCGGATGGACTCCTCGAGCGCGGCGCGGACCGCCGGGTCGAGCCCTTCGAGCGCGCTCGCGAGGACATCCGCCGGCACCCGCAGGGACGGCGGCCGGACCCCGTCGAACCGCTCGGACAGCTCGAGCACGGCGGCCTCGCCACGGTCGCGGACCGCATCGCACAGCGGCCGCACCGTCGTGACCGCCGCCTCGACGTCCATCGGGGCGCGCGGGACGACGGCGCGCAGGTCCGGGTCCTGCCCGCGCAGATCGATGCGGCGGATCACCGATCCAGTCTAGGGAAGGCGCGGCCGGGCTCGAACGGCCGGATCGCGCGCCCGCCCTTAGGCTCGGACCGTGGCCGACCGGATCCCGCTGTTCCCGTTGTCCACCGTGCTCTACCCGGGCGGCTCGCTGCCGCTGCACATCTTCGAGGACCGGTACCGGGTGCTGGTCCGGCGGCTGCTCGAGCGACCGGACGGTTCCGAGCGGGCGTTCGGGGTCGTGGCGATCCGCATGGGCCGCGAGTCCGGCGTGGACGGCGTCAGCGCGCTGCACGAGGTGGGCTGCCTCGCCGAGCTGCGCGGGGTCGAGGCGTACGAGGACGGCCGTTTCGACCTCGCGACGGTGGGCACGCGTCGCTTCCGGCTGCTCGACGTGGACACGGCCGAGCCGTACCTGACCGGCCAGGTCGAGTGGCTGGCCGAGCCGGAGGGGGACGCCGCCCCGGTGCTGGCGGTGGCCGTCGCGCGCCGGTTCGCCGCGTACCGGGACACGTTGTACGGGCTCGGCATGCGCGGCGGCGGCGACGCCCTCCCCCTGGACCCGACCCGGCTGTCCTACCGGGTCGCGGTCTCGGCGGTCATCGACCTGGCCGACCACCAGGCGCTGCTGGCCGCGCCGGACACCGCGGCGCGGCTCGACCTGGAGCTGGACCTGCTGCGGCGCGAGGCGGGCCTGCTCAAGCAGCTGCCGAGCCTGCCCGGGGTCGAGTTCACCCGCCAGCCCGCTCCCCCCAACTGACCCCCGGCGGCGAACCTCGGCCGACCTGGTCAGGCTGACGTCGGCGGTGCCGGCTCGGGTGGGTCGACCGGGCTGACCGCCGCCGGGCTCGGGTCCGCCGGGGCGACGTCCGACAGGCCGTGCTCGGGTGCGGGGCCGAAGCCCTCGCGCCGGTCGCGGCGGGCGGTGCGCAAGTCCACAACCAGGTCGTGCACCAGCCATCCGGCCAGCGCGGCGACCGGCAGCGCGATCAGGGCGGCCTCCGCCTGCAGCTTCAGCGGGACACTGATCACCGACCCGACCGGCAGCCTGGACGCCGCGGCGCCGTCCACCCGCCCCAGGTACTGGCCCACCCATCGCCCCACCAGCGCACCGGCCAGCCCGCCGGCGGCGAGCCCGACGACGGCCGCGGTCATGGCTGCGCGGGAGTAGCGCCACAGCAGGGCGCCCGCCGCGGCCCCCGCGACGACGGACAGCCCGGCGAACCAGACGTCGGAGGCCACGTAGGTCTCCGGGTCGGGGTCGACGAAGTACCCGCCGGTGGACTCGATCCGGACCTGCGCGACCGGGGCGACCCACCACCACACCAGGCCGACCAGCGCGCCGACCAGCACGAGCACCGACGCGACCCGGGCGCCCACCAGCACGGCGCCGGCCCGGCCGGTTCCGCTCACCCGACGCTGCCGGGTCCGAGCAGCGCCTTCAGGTCGCCGTACAGGGAGGGCCCCGGGGTGACCCGGAGCCGGTCGTCCAGCCGCAGGACCGTCGTGCGCCCGGCGGTCTGCTGCAGCTGGAGGTGCACCTCGGTCAGGCCCGGGTGGGTGGCGAGGACCTCCTTGAGCCGGTCCACCACCGGCGGTACGCACCGGGCCACCGGCAGCGTGATCACAACTGGCCCGCGCGGCCCGTCGGACAGGTCCGGGAGCGTGACCTCCATCGCCACGAGCTTGGGCTGGTCCTCCCGCTTGTCGAGCCGGCCGCGGACCACGACGACGGCGTCCTCGACGAGCTGGGTCGACACCAGCTGGTACGTCTGCGGGAAGATCATCACGTCGATGACGCCGTCCAGGTCCTCGAGGGTGGCGATCGCCCACGGGCTGCCCTGCTTGGTCACCTTGCGCTGGAGGCCGGCGATCAGCCCCGCAACCGTCACGACCTGGCCGTCCCCCCGCTCGTCGTCCGCGGTGAGCCGGGCGATCGAGCAGTCGGCCACCGAGGCGAGCAGGTGCTCGAGCCCGAACAGCGGGTGGTCGGAGACGTACAGCCCGAGCATCTCGCGCTCGGCCGCCAGCAGCGTCGTCTTGTCCCACTCGCCGACCGGCACCTTGATCTCGAACGCGCCGTCGACGTCTTGCGAATCGCCCCCGAACAACGAGTCCTGCCCGATCGCCTCGTTGCGCTTGATGTCGATGACGTCGTCGATCGCCTGCTCGAACACGGTGACCAGCCCGCGCCGGGTGTGGCCCAGGGAGTCGAACGCGCCCGCCTTGATCAGCGACTCGACGGTGCGTTTGTTGCAGGCGACCGCGCTGACCTTCGCCAGGTAGTCGCTGAAGCTCTCGAACCGGCCCTTGGCCCGGCGGGTCTGCACCACCGACTCGACGACGTTCTCACCGACGTTGCGGATGGCCGACAGCCCGAACCGGATGTCGCTGCCCACCGCTGTGTAGTTCGCGTCGGACTCGTTGACGTCCGGCGGCAGCACCTTGATCCCCATCCGGCGGCACTCCCCCAGGTACAGCGCCGACTTGTCCTTGTCGTCGCGCACCGACGTCAGCAGCGCCGCCATGTACTCGGCGGGGAAGTTCGCCTTGAGGTACGCGGTCCAGTACGACACCAGCCCGTACCCGGCCGTGTGCGCCTTGTTGAAGGCGTAGTCGGAGAACGGGACCAGGATGTCCCACAGCGTCTTGATCGCGCGGTCGGAGTACCCGTTGGCTCGCATCCCCTCCGAGAACGGGATGTACTCCTTGTCGAGGATCTCCTTCTTCTTCTTGCCCATCGCGCGCCGGAGCAGGTCGGCCTTGCCGAGGCTGTAGCCGGCCAGCTTCTGGGCGATCGCCATGACCTGTTCCTGGTAGACGATCAGCCCGTACGTGTCGTCCAGGATCTCGGCCAGCGGCTCGGCCAGCTCGGGGTGGATCGGCTCCACCGGCTTGCGGCCGTTCTTGCGGTCGGCGTAGTCGAAGTGGGCGTTGGCACCCATGGGTCCGGGCCGGTACAGCGCCAGCACGGCGGAGATGTCCTCGAAGCTGTCCGGCTGCATCGACCGCAGCAGCGCGCGCATCGGCCCGCCGTCGAGCTGGAACACGCCGAGGGTGTCGCCGCGGGAGAGCAGCTCGTAGGCCTTGGGGTCGTCCAGCCCGAGCTCCTCGAGCACCACCGTCTCCGCGCGGTTGGTGGTGACCTGCTCGAGGCAGTCGTCCAGGACGGACAGGTTGCGCAGGCCGAGGAAGTCCATCTTCAGCAGGCCCAGCGCCTCGCAGGCGCCCATGTCCAGCTGGGTGATGATCGCGCCGTCCTGCTCGCGGCGCTGGATCGGGATGACGTCGAGCAGCGGCTCCGAGCAGAGGATGACCCCGGCGGCGTGCACCCCCCACTGCCGCTTGAGCCCTTCGAGTCCGCGGGCGGTGTCCACGACCCGCTTGACGTCCGGGTCGGCGTCGTAGAGCGCCCGGAACTCGCCCGCCTCGGCGTGCCGGCTGTTGGCGTTGTCGAAGATGCCGCCGAGCGAGATGTCCTTGCCCATCACCGGCGGCGGCATCGCCTTGGTGATCCGGTCGCCCATGGCGTAGGGGTAGCCGAGCACGCGGGCGGCGTCCTTGACCGCGGCCTTGGCCTTGATCGTGCCGTACGTGATGATCTGCGCGACCCGCTCCTCGCCGTACTTCTCGGTCGCGTAGCGGATCATGTCCGAGCGCCGGCGCTCGTCGAAGTCCAGGTCGATGTCCGGCATCGAGATGCGCTCGGGGTTGAGGAACCGCTCGAAGACCAGCCCGTGCTTGATCGGGTCGAGCTCGGTGATCCCCAGGGCGTACGCGATCACCGCGCCGGCGGCCGAACCGCGTCCCGGCCCGACCCGGATCCGGTTCTCCTTGGCGTACCTGCACAGGTCGGCCACGACCAGGAAGTAGCCGGGGAAGCCCATCTGGCCGATGACGCCGACCTCGTACCGAGCCTGGGTGCGGTGCTGGTCCGGGACCCCGCCCGGGAACCGCAGCGCCAGCCCGCGCTCGACCTCCTTGACCAGCCAGGACTCCTCGGTCTCCCCGGCCGGCACCGGGAAGCGCGGCATCAGGTCGCGGCCCTCGGCGAAGCTCACCTCGCACCGCTCGGCGATCGCCAGCGTGCTGTCGCAGGCCTCCGGGAGCTCGGACCACAGGGCCCGCATCTCGGCGGCGCTCTTGAGGTAGAAGTCGCGGGCGTCGAACCGGAACCGCCCCGGGTCGGCCAGGGTCTTGCCGGTCTGGACGCACAGCAGCACCTCGTGCGCCTGCGCGTCGGTGGGGAACGTGTAGTGCAGGTCGTTGGTCGCCACCAGCGGCAGCCCGAGCTCGCGGGCCAGCCGGACCAGGTCGGTGCGGGTGCTGCGTTCGATGTCCAGGCCGTGGTCCATCAGCTCGACGTAGAAGTTGCCCGCGCCGAGGATGTCGCGGTAGTCCGCCGCGGCTGCCAGCGCTTTGTCGTAGCGCCCGGCCTGCAGCCACCGGTTGACCTCGCCGGACGGGCACCCGGTGGTGGCGATCAGCCCCTGCCCGTAGGTCTGCAGCAGCTCGCGGTCGAACCGCGGCTTGCGGTAGTGGCCCTCCAGGCTGGCCAGGCTGGAGAGCCGGAACAGGTTGTGCATGCCCTGGGTGCTTTCGGCGAGCAGGGTCATGTGCGTGTACGCCTGCTTGCCCTTGGCCAGCCCGGCGTTGTCCTCGGCGCCGGTGTCGGCTCCCGGCCCGCCCAGCTCGAACGGCTGCCGGTCGAACCGGGTGCCGACGGGGACGTAGTAGCCCTCCATGCCGATGATCGGCTTGATCCCGGCCGCGCGCGCCTGCTTCCAGAAGTCGTACGCCCCGAACACGTTGCCGTGGTCGGTCATCGCCATCGCCGGCATGCCCTGCCGGGCCGCCTCGGCGAACAGGTCGCAGAGCCGGGCCGCGCCGTCGAGCATCGAGTACTCGGTGTGGACGTGCAGGTGCACGAACGAGTCGTCCGACGAGCCCATGGACGGTGCCGGCCTCCCTCGATCGCTGCGGTAGGGGTCGAACGTATCCCGCCGGCGGCGGGCCCCGAAGCGACGCGCCGCGAGTCCGGCCGGGACACGCCGCGGCCCACCCGGACCAAGATCGAAAAGCCTCCGCAGCGGGCATCGGCCGTTCGGACGATCTGTTCCACCGACCGTACCGGTCGGGCCGACAGACACTGCGGGCCACAACCGGTCACGCCTAGTGTTCGGCTCGGATCCGGGGGCGGGTCTTGGAGACGGCCGTCGTGGCGCCTGACCGGCGCGCTTCGGCCCCGCCCTACTCTCGGATCCAGGGGACAGCGATGACCGGTCTGCACCGTCCGCCGGGCCGGCGCACCATGCTCCCGACGGCGGTGGCCGCGGTCGCCGCACTGCTCGGGTCGGCGCTGGTGTCGGCCACCGTGCCCAGCGTCACGGCGTCGGCTGCCGAGACGGTGCCGCACCACGCCACCCTGGTGCCCCAGGTGCCCCGCACCGACCAGCCGGTCATCCCCAACGGCCAGATCTGGGACATGGACGTCATCGGCACCCGGATCTTCGTGGCCGGGACCTTCACCACGATCCAGAACGTTGGCGGCCCGGTGGTGTCCCAGCCGTCCCTGGCCGCGTACGACTACACCACGGGCAAGATCGACATGAGCTTCCGGCCGACGTTCGACGGTGCGGTGAACGCGGTCGAGGCCTCGCCCGACGGCAAGGCGCTGTACGTCGTCGGCAAGTTCAACACGATCGACGGCGTCACCGAGCACAAGATCGCCCGGCTCGACCCGGCCACCGGCACCCCGGTCGCCGGCTTCACCGCGACCGCCAACGCCCAGGCCACCGCGATCGCCGTGAGCAACAGCTGGGTGTACGTCGGCGGCCAGTTCAAGACGGTCAACGGGTCGAGCGAGGGCGGGCTGGTCGCGCTGAACCCGACCACCGGCGCGGTCGACCCCGCGTTCAACCTGCCGCTGGCCGGCGGGCTCGGCGTTGGCGGCCTGCTCACGGTCCAGCAGCTGCGGCTGACCCACGACGGCACCAAGCTCCTGGTCATCCACACCGGCCGCACCGTGGGCGGGCTGAGCCGCACCGGCGTGGCCATCGTGGGCACTGCGACCAGGTCCGTGCTGCCGTGGCACAGCACGGTCTGGGACGACAACCTCGTCCGCACCGGCGGGATCCAGCGGATCTACTCCGGCGACGTGTCCCCGGACGACTCGTACTTCGTCGTGACCGCCGGTTCCGGCGGCGACTTTCCCCCGACCAGCGACACCGCCATGGCGTTCCCGGTCAGCGGCGGCGAGGGCGTCCAGCCGCTTTGGGTGTCCCGCCACTTCGACAGCGTCTACTCGGTCGCGATCACCGAGAGAGCCGTCTACCTCGGCGGCCACTTCAGCTGGCAGCCGTCGCCGACCGCGCCCGATCCGTACCCGGGCCTGCAGAACGTCGGCTACGGCACCGGGCAGGGCCTGTCCGGCTACGGCCTCGGGGACGAGGTGGTCAAGGTCTTCCACCTCGGGGCCGTGGACCCCAAGACCGGCAAGTCGCTCGGCGGGTGGGACCCCGAGTCCAACTCGTTCACCGGCGACAAGGCGATGCTGGCGACGCCGGCCGGTCTGTTCGTCGGCGGCGACGGCCTGCTCAAGGGCGGTCAGAAGGTCGGCCGGGTCGCGTTCTTCGACCTCAGCCAGCTCCCCGCGGCCACCCCCGACGACACGACCGTGGACAGCCCGATCGAGGGCCGGATCGAGCCGGCCGGGCAGCCGTTCACGATCTCGGGCACGGCCGTGGCGCCGTCCGGGGTGAAGAAGGTCCAGGTCGAGATCCAGGACCGGACCACGAAGAAGTACCTGCAGCCGGACCTGGCCACCTTCGGGACGGACAAGCCGATCGTCGCCGTGCTGGCCGACCCCGGCGCCGCCACCACCACCTGGACGATCACCCTCCCGACCGGTCTGCCCGGTGACCCGTACCAGTACCTCGCCAAGGCCTTCGGCCAGGACGGCTCGAGCGACCCGAACAAGGCCGTGCGCAAGATGGAGTCGTTCAACTTCGGTGACCTGACCCCGACAACCGCGATCGTCTCGCCGCCCGCGGGCCCGGTGACCACGCTGGACTTCGTCGTCACCGGCACGGCCAAGGACGACCACGGCATCATCGGGATGCAGTACTGGTTCCGCGACGACAGCAACAACTACCTGCAGTCCGACGGCACGGTCTCGCCGACGTTCAACACGTTCAGCGGCCAGCCCGACGTGCTGGACGCAGCCAACGCGACGTGGTCGTACGAGGTGGTCCTGCCACACCCGGGCAAGTGGCGGATGGGCGCCTCGTCCGTCGACGACGCCGGGCAGGGCGACCTGCGCGGCACAGTCCGCGACTGGACGGTCACCTCGAGCGGCATCGCCCCTGTGGTGACGGTCACCAGTCCGGTCACGATGGTGCCGCCGGGGAACCCGGTCGCCTATGTCACGACGCCGGGAACGCACGTCACCTTCAGCGGGACCTCGACCGACGCGGCGGGACTCACGTCCGTCCAGGTGTTCCTGCGGAACAACACCACGCACGAGTCGCTGGCCACCGACGGGAGCTGGGGCGTGAACAACGTCGCCGGGTACTTCCGCGTCTCGCCGCTGAACCTGAACGCGACCTCGTACGCGTGGACCTGGACCTCACCCGTGCTGACCCCGGGGCTGTACGACTTCCGGGTGCGCGCGTCGGACACCCTGGGGCAGACCACGGCGACGGCCAGCCGCGGCGCGCTCACCGTCACCGCGCAGGTGCCCGGCGACGCGTTCCCGGACACGGCTCTGTCGTTCACCGGCATCAACAACACCTTGCAGGTGCTGCACCTGGACCTGTCCGGGACGGCGACCGACGACCACGGTGTGTCCGGGGTGCGGGTGGCCGTCCTCGAGTCGGACAGCCGCAAGTACCTGCAGGCGGACGGCACCCTCGGCTCCGGGTACGCGCTGCTGCCGGCCACGCTGGGGACCCCCGGCGGCACGAGTACCGCGTTCACGCTGTCCAAGGACCTGCCGAGCCAGGGCAACTACAACGTGACCGCGTACGCCGTGGACACCTCCGGCCAGATGGATGTCTCGAGCATCGGCGCCACCGCGCAGTACCTGGTGTACCCCGGCGACCAGCCGCCGACGCTGGACCCGAACCTCGGGTCGCCGGTCGACGGTTCGACGGTCACCGGCTCGCACGTGGTGGTGAGCGGACGGGCCGTCGACGACATCGCCATGGCCGCCGTTCGGATCACCATCACCAACAGCGTCGGGAACACGATGAGCAGCACCGGCGTGTTCGCGCCGGGGACGAACTTCGTGTCGGCCGTGCTCACCAGCCCCGGCTCGCCCGGGTCGAACTTCGCCTACACCTCGCCGACGATCCCGCCCGGGGTCTACACGATCTCGGTCGTGGCGGTGGACAACCACGGGTTCGTGCAGCTGGTGCCGAGGGTCGTGACCGTGACGGTCACCCCCTGACCCGCTCCAGCGCGGTCTCCAGGTCCGCGGGGTAGGGCGAGGTGAACTCGACCCGGCGGTGGTCGGCGGGGTGCTCGAACCCGAGCTGTACGGCGTGCAGCCACTGCCGGGTCAGGCCCGCCTTCCTGGCCAGCACGGGGTCCGCGCCGTAGGTCAGGTCGCCGACGCACGGGTGCCGCAGCGCCGCCATGTGCACGCGGATCTGATGGGTGCGACCGGTCTCCAGCCGAACCTCGAGCAGGCTCGCCGCCCGCATCGCCTCGAGCGTCTCGTAGTGCGTCACGCTCGGCCGGCCGCCGGCCACCACCGCCCACTTGTAGTCGTGCGTGGGATGCCGGTCGATGGGCGCGTCGATCGTGCCGGTGCTGGGGTCGGGGTGTCCCTGGACGAGCGCGTGGTACCGCTTGTCGACCGCGCGCTCGCGGAACGCCCGCTTCAGCGCGGAGTACGCCGCCTCGGACTTGGCCACGACCATCAGGCCGCTGGTCCCGACGTCGAGCCGCTGCACCACGCCCTGCCGCTCGGCCGCACCGTCGGTCGAGATGCGGTACCCGGCCGCGGCGAGACCCCCGACGACGGTGGGGCCGTTCCAACCCGGGCTGGGGTGCGCGGCGACCCCGACCGGCTTGTCGACGACCACGATGTCGTCGTCGTCGTAGACCACCCGCAGGCCGGCGACGAGCTCCGGCTCGGGTGCCGCCCCGGCCACCGGGCCGTCCGGGAGCTCGACCTCGAGCCAGCTGCCGGCACGCAGCCGCTCGGACTTGCCGGCTGGGGTCCCGTCCAGCCGGACCGCGCCGGCTGCCGCCAGGTCGGCGGCCTTCGTCCTCGACAGTCCGAACATCCGGGCCAGCCCGGCGTCGAGCCGCTCCCCCTCCAGGCCGTCGGGCACCGGCAGCGAGCGCTGCTCAGGCATCGGCAGGGTGCCGGTCGGACCGCACGTGCCGGGTCCCGTCCAGGTCCCGTCCCAGGAAGGTCAGCAGGACCATGCCGACGGCGGCACAGCAGATCGCGGCGTCGGCGAGGTTGAAGACCGGGTAGTGCGGCAGCTCGATCCAGTCGACCACGTGGCCGCGGCCGAGACCCGGGTCACGGGCGAGCCGGTCCACCAGGTTGCCCACCGCACCGCCCAGCAGCGCGCCGAGCGCCACCGCCCAGGCGACCGAGTACAGCCGCCGGGCCGTACGCAGGATCACCACCACCACGCCGACGGCGACGGCGGTGAACACGACAGTGAACCCGGTGCCCATGCTGAACGCGGCCCCGGGGTTGCGGGTGTAGTCCAGCGTCAGCAGCCCGCCGAGGAGGGAGATCGGGGCGTGGTCGGCCAGCATGGCCACGACGACAGCCTTGCTGATCTGGTCCAGCGCGACCACGAGCACCGCCACGGCGATGAACAGCGCGATCCGTGGGCCGCGGGCCGGCGTCCGGCCGGACGCCTCGGCAGGCGACTCGCTGGACGCCCCGGTGGACCCCGCGGAGAGCCCGTCGGCGGGCTCGGCTGCCGGCTCGTCGCCGCTCAGCGGCGCTCTTCCCTCTGTTTGCATGACACACACAGGGTCGCACGGGGAAAGGCCTGCAGGCGCGCCTTGCCGATCGGGCTGCCGCAGGACTCGCAGATCCCGTAGGTCCCGTCCTCGATCCGGCGCAGCGCCCGTTCGGCCTGCATGAGCAGACCGCGGCTGTTGTTGGCCAGGGACATCTCGTGCTCGCGCTCGAACGTCTTCGTACCGGCGTCGGCCTGGTCGTCGCCCGCCCCGTCGCCGGAGTCCCGCAGCAGGTCGGCTATGCCCTCCTCGGCGGCCGTGATCTCCGTACGGAGCCGGGTGGCCTCCTCGAGCAGCTGGGTCCGGACCTGCGCCAGCTCGGCCGCCGTCCAGGGGCGCTCGTCCGCACGGACCGCGAGCCGTGCCGGGGCAGCCTTCGCCGGCGCGGGCTTGGTGGCGACCGGTTTGGGTGCGGCCGCCGCCTTGCGGGTCGGAGCCGCCTTCACCGCCGGAGCCTTGGCCGGGGCCGCCTTCTTGGCCGGGGCCGCCTTCTTCGCGGGCGCAGCGCTGTTGGCCGGCGCGGCCTTCTTCGCGGGCGCCGCCTTCTTCGCCAGCGCAGCTTTCTTGGCCGGAGCGGCTTTCTTCGCCGGAGCGGCTTTCTTCGGCGGCGCAGCCTTCTGCACCGGCGCGGTCGGCTTCCCGGCCGGCGCCGCCTTCTTGACCGGCGCCGCCTTCTTCGCGGGCGCAGCCTTCTTCGCGGGTGCCGCCTTCTTCGCCGGGGCAGCCTCTTGGCCGGCGCGGCCTTCTTCGCCGGCGCCGCGTTCTTGACCACTGCGGTCGGCTTCGTGGCGGGCGCCGGCTTGCGCGCGGGAGCCGCCGCCTTCTTCGCCGGAACCGCCTTCTTCGCGGGAACCGCGTTCTTCGCCGGGGTGGCCTTCGTGGCCGGCTTCACCGTGGCCCGCGTCGTCGCCCGCCTCGCGGTCGCCGCCGCCGGTCGGACCGCTCCGGACAGAGCACGCCGCAGCCGCCCCCCGACCCCCCGCTCGGTGTCGGCCATGGTGACGGCCCCCTCACGCTGTCGCAGTCGCGAACCCGGAAGACCCGGAGGAACAGTTGATCAAGGTCACAGATCGTCACGGAACCTTAGGTCCGCGCCGCTCACGGAGCAATCCACCACGCCGTCCCGTCACGCTCCGCTCATCTGCGCTCCCCGGAGGTCAGCGGCGCCCGCTGTCAACCGTCACGCCGTCACAGGCATTCCCGCGTCGTCGGCATTCCGCGTCGTCCAAGCCGGGTCGCCAGGCCCGTGGCCGCTAGACTCGGCGGGTCCGAACAGGCGTCGATGGGACGAGTAGTCCCGAACGCAGCCTCCAGCGACCCGGGGACGGTGCGAGCCCGGGGGCGTGCGCGGGACGAAGATCACCCGGAGCCGCCGGAAGAAACACCGTCCCCTGGCCGGTGGAGTAGACCCGGCCGGACGAGCACGGAGCAGAGCGGGCCCAGCGTGACCGGGCCAAGGAGGGTGGTACCGCGGGGCACCGGAGACCGGCGCCTCGTCCCTCTGTCGAAGGGACCGCCGGGACCGGCGGGCCGAACGACTGCGACGGAGGATCCGATGTACCGCCCGGTGCCCCCCCAGGTCGACCTGCCCGCGATGGAGCACGAGGTGCTCGCGTTCTGGCGCGACCGGGAGATCTTCGCCAAGACCCTCGAGCAGACCCGCGCCGGCCAGCCGTGGATCTTCTACGAGGGCCCGCCCACCGCGAACGGGATGCCGGGCACCCACCACGTCGAGGCGCGGGTCTTCAAGGACGTCTTCCCCCGGTTCCAGACCATGAAGGGGCGCTACGTCCCGCGTCGGGCCGGCTGGGACTGCCACGGGCTGCCCGTCGAGCTGGCCGTCGAGCGTGAGCTCGGCTTCGGCGGCAAGCCGGACATCGAGGCGTACGGGATCGCCGAGTTCAACGCCCGCTGCCGGGCGTCGGTGGAGCGGCACGTCGGAGCGTTCGAGGAGATGACCGAGCGGATGGGCTACTGGGTGGACATGTCCCAGGCCTACCGGACCATGGACCCGTCGTACATCCAGAGCGTCTGGTGGTCGCTCAAGCAGATCTACGGTCAGGGCCTGCTGGTCGAGGACCATCGGGTCGCCCCGTACTGCCCGCGGTGCGGGACCACGCTGTCCGACCACGAGCTCGCCCAGGGCTACGAGACCGTCGTCGACCCGTCGGTGTACGTCCGGTTCCCCGTGACCGGCGGGCCGCTGGCGAACCTCAAGGCCACCCTGCTCGTGTGGACCACCACGCCCTGGACGCTCGTCTCGAACACCGCGGTCGCCGTGCAACCCGGACGTGACGTACGTCGCGGCCAGGACCCGGGACGGCGAGGTCCTGGTCATCGCCGAGCCGCTGCTGCGCGAGGTCCTGGGCAGCGACGTCGAGATCCTGGTGCGGTACACCGGTCGCGACCTGGAGCTGACGCCGTACAGCCCGCCGTTCGACCTGGTGCCGATCGCGGACGCGCACTACGTCGTGCTGGCCGAGTACGTGACGACCGAGGACGGCACCGGGCTGGTGCACCAGTCCCCCGCGTTCGGCCCCGACGACCTGGCGGTGGCCCGCCGGTACCAGATGCCGGTCGTCAACCCGATCACGGCGGACGGGCACTTCCAGGACGGCATCCCGCTGGTCGGCGGCGAGTTCTTCAAGAAGGCCGACGCCACGCTCGTGGACGACCTGTTGACGCGCGGCCTGCTGTTCCGGCACGTGCCGTTCGAGCACAGCTACCCGCACTGCTGGCGCTGCCACACGCCGCTGCTCTACTACGCACAGCTGTCCTGGTACATCCGCACCACCGAGATCAAGGACCGGCTGATCGCCGAGAACGGGCGGACGAACTGGATCCCGCCCACCATCAAGACCGGGCGGTACGGCGACTGGCTCGACAACAACATCGACTGGGCGCTGTCCAGGCAGCGTTACTGGGGCACCCCGCTGCCGATCTGGCGGTGCGCTCAGGAGCACCTGACCGTGGTGGGTTCGCTCGCCGAGCTGGGCGAGCTCGCCGGCCTCGATCTGTCCGACCTGGACCCGCACCGCCCGTTCGTGGACGACGTCGTCGTGACCTGCCCGGACTGCGGGCAGGAGGCCAGGCGGGTCCCCGAGGTCATCGACGGCTGGTACGACTCGGGGTCGATGCCGTTCGCGCAGTGGGGCTACCCGCACACGGGCGTCCCGGAGTTCGAGGCGGCCTACCCGGCGCAGTTCATCTGCGAGGCCATCGACCAGACCAGGGGCTGGTTCTACACGCTGATGGCGGTGGGCACGCTCGTCTTCGACCGGTCCTCGTACGAGACCGTGGTCTGCCTGGGCCACATCCTCGACGAGGAAGGCCGCAAGATGTCCAAGCACCTGGGCAACGTGCTGGAGCCCATCCCGCTCATGGACGCGCACGGCGCCGACGCGGTCCGCTGGTTCATGGCCGCGAGCGGCTCGCCGTGGCAGTCCCGGCGGGTCGGTCACAGCACGATCCAGGAGGTCGTGCGCAAGACACTGCTCACGTACTGGAGCACGGTCTCGTTCCAGTCCCTGTACGCGCGCGCGGCCGGCTGGCAGCCGTACACGACGCCGGCTCCCCCGCTGCCGGAACGGCCGGCGCTGGACCGGTGGGCGCTGTCCGAGGCGCACCGGCTCGTGCTCGAGGTCGACACCGCGATGGAGGAGTACGACACCCAGCGGGCGGGGCGGCTGATCTCCGGCTACGTCGACGACCTCTCGAACTGGTACGTGCGCCGCTCGCGCCGCCGGTTCTGGGCCGGGGACGCCGCGGCGCTGGCGACGTTGCACGAGTGCCTGTACCTGGTGACGCTGCTGATGGCGCCGCTGACGCCGTTCGTCACCGAGCGGGTCTGGCAGGACCTGTTCGCCTCGACCTCGGACCAGGTCCCCGAGTCGGTGCACCTGGCCGCCTGGCCGAAGGTCGACGGCGCGCTGGTCGACGACGGCCTGGCCCGGGACGTGGCCCTGGTCCGACGGCTCGTCGAGCTCGGCCGGGCCACCCGGGCCGGATCGGGCGTGAAGACGAGGCAACCGCTGGCCCGGGCGCTGGTCGCTGCACCCGGCTGGGAGGGGCTGTCGACGGACCTGCGCCAGCAGCTGGCCGAGGAGCTCAACGTCGGTCGGGTCGAGGCGCTCGCCGACCTCGGAGCCGGGGCCGACGGTGCGGCCGCCGGCGAGCTCGTCGACGTGCAGGCCAAGGGCAACTTCCGCGCGCTCGGGCGCCGGTTCGGGCAGCGCACCCCGGCGGCCGCGGCGGCCGTCGCGGCGGCGGACGCACGCGCCCTCGTGGCTGCGCTGCGCAGCCACGGCCACGCGACCATCGACCTCGAGGGCGAACGCGTCCAGGTCGGCGCCGACGAGGTCGTCGTCACCGAGACGCCCAAGCAGGGCTGGGCGGTGGCCACCGAGGGCGGGGAGACCGTGGCGATCGACCTCGAGGTGACCGAGCAGCTGCGGATGGCCGGGCTGGCCCGCGACGTCGTCCGCCTCCTGCAGGAGGCCCGCAAGTCGGCCGGCCTGCAGGTGACCGACCGGATCGAGGTGCGGTGGGCCGCGTACGGAGAGGTCGCCGGCGCCCTGCACGAGCACGGCGCGGCAGTCGCCGAAGAGGTCCTGGCGGTGTCGTTCGAGGAGGGCAACCCCGCGACCGGACCCGGCGAGACGGCATTCGTGACCGGTCATGACGCGGAAACCGGGCTGAACTTCGCGCTCAGACCCGTCGAAGGCTAAAGGCAGGGCCGCACGGACGCCGATATCCCGACCAGGTCGGGTCCCCGGACGCCCCCGGTGACCGGCGAAACCTCTCCCGGAGGTCTGGATGACGCTCCACCCCGTTCCCCTTGGGGGTCCCTCTCTCACGGGGATCAAGCTCAAGGCGTACGCGGTCGCCGTACCTGCGCTGTCGAGCCACATCCGCCCGGCCCTGGTCCTGGCCGAGCGAGAGAGCCGGGCCATGCTGGATGCGGCCCGCGCCCAGGACGTAAGCCAAGGCGGTCGCTTCAGCGCGATCCCGGCCTGCATCCAGGTCTGGGACCGCAGCTGGTCGGACCCGGACGACCCCGGCCAGGCGGTGCACCTCGGCTCCGTCGACTGGAGCTACGACACCCCGGTCCGGCACTACGTGACGATCTACCGCGCGATGGTGACCCAGGCGGGTCTCGAAGCCGGTGAGAGCACCCTGTCGATGCTGCAGGCCGTGATGTCGCTGACCGGCATCGATGTCGACGACAACCGCATCACGATGCCGGCCGCACCGGCCCGCGACCCCTTCCGCCGCTCGGCGTAAGCGCCACCGGGGCGCGGCACCGCGCACCGACGCGCCCGCCCCCGCACAGAACCCCTTCGGCCGTGAGGGCCGGGACCCGGATCGTCCGGGTCCCGGCCCTCACGGCCTTCGCACACCTCGCCAGGTCTGCCGACGGCTCCAGGGCCGCGATCTGCCGTGCCGTCAGGCCTGCGCGGGGGGGCCGCTGGGCGGCTCGGCGGACGGCGGCGCAGGTGGGGTGGTGGGCGGACCGAACGGTGTCGCCGGCCGTGGCACTGCCGGGACCGGCGTGGGACCGGTCGTGGGGGCCGGTGCAGGTGCCGGTGCGGGCGCTGGTGCGGGCGCCGGTGCGGGCGCTGGTGCGGGCGCCGGTGCCGGTGCAGGGGTCGGCGCCGGCGCAGGAGCGGCGGCCGGCGGCGCCACCGACGGCGTGGGCGGCGCTACCGACGGGGTCGGCGCCGGTGCCTGCGGGGCGCGCGCCGGCGGTGCCGAAGCCACCTCGCTGAGCGAGTCGAGCTCGTGCAGCTGACCCTCGAGGTAGGACCTCAGCCGGGTCCGGTACTCGCGCTCGAACGCCTTGAGCTCCTCGACCCGGGCCTCCAGCGTCGAGGCCTCGCGGCGCAGGTCGCCGGTGACCCTGGCGGCCTCCTGCCGCGCCTCGGACACGATGTTCTCGGCGTCGGCCTTGGCCCGTGCCACGTGCTCGTCGGCCGTGCGCTGGGCGAGCTCCAGCATCCGGACGGCGCTGTCCGACGGAGCCGGTGCGGGGGCGGCGGCCGGCGGCGGTGGCGGTGGCGGGGGCGGTGGCGGGGCAGGTGCGGCGGCGGCCGGTGGCACGGCGGCCGGTGGCGCGGCGGTTGGTGCGGCCGCCGCTGCGGCGACAGCGGGCTGCCGGGCGGCGGCCGCGAGGCGCGCGCGCACGTCCTCGTTGTCGCGCCCGAGCCGGGTGAGCTCGGCCTCGACCTCGTCGAGGAAGGCGTCGACCTCGTCCATGTCGTAGCCCTCGCGCAGGCGCACAGTGCTGAACTGCTTGTTGCGGACGTCTTCGGGGGTCAGCGGCATCGCACACCTCGTGCTGGTCGGAACAGGGTCTACAGGGACAAGGGCTACAGGGAAAGCGGCTGATCTGAACGGGGTACCCGATCACGCGGCGGCCCGGCGCGGTCACCGAAAGCCACGAACCGAGGGGAAGCCTAGAGCCTCGGCGCCACGATGTAGATGACGATGTACGTGAGGAAGAACAGCGCGAGCATCGACAGGTCCAGCGACACCTGACCCAGGCGCAGCGGAGGGATGAACCGACGCAGGAGCTTCAAGGGCGGATCGGTCACCGTGTAGATGGCCTCGACGAGGACCAGGACCACCCCGGTCGGGGTGTACTCGCGGGCGAACAGGAAGACGTACTCGAAGACGAACCGGGCGATGAGGACCACCAGGAACAGCCACGCGACCGTCCCGACGATCCCGCCGACGATCGAGGTGCCCAGCACGTCCAGGCGCACGTCACCCATGCCGAGTCACCACGTCCCTCGGCCCGGCCGCGCTCAGCTCTGGTTGAAGAAGCCGCCCTCGGCGAGCCGGGCCTTCTCCTCGGCGGTCACGACGACGTTCGCCGGCGACAGCAGGAACACCTTGGCGGTGACGCGCTCGATCGTCCCGTGCAGGCCGAAGATCAGGCCGGCCGAGAAGTCCACGAGGCGTTTGGCGTCGGAGTCCTCCATGTCGGTCAGGTTCATGATCACCGGGGTGCCGTCGCGGAAGTACTCGCCGACGGTGCGCGCGTCGTTGTAGTTGCGCGGGTGCAGCGTGGTGATCTTGTACGACTCGACCGGCTCGTGCCGGGGCGCTGGCCGCGGCGGCACGGACGGCGTCGGCGTCGGACGGTCGTCGCGGACCGGGTGCAGCGCGCGGGTCTGCTCGGCCCGCTCCGGCGCGGCGTCCCGGTGCGGCGAAGACTCGTACTCGTCGTACTCGTCGTACTCCTCGAACCGCTCCGGGTCCTCCTCGACCAGCCCGAGGTAGACCCCCATCTTGCGCATCGCTCCGGCCATGTCTCGGGGAGCCTTTCGTCCGCGGCGGTACCAGGTGCGGGCGCGACCGTCTCTGCAGCGACGTGCCCGGACGGCGGAGCCGTCGCTGAGAGGTTACCGGAGCGCGGGACGCCGACCCAGGATGGCGCTTCCGACACGAACGTGTGTCGCGCCGGCCGCCACCGCCGCCTCGAGGTCCTCGCTCATCCCCGCCGACAGCCAGTCCGCGTCCGGGTACGCGGCCCGCAGCGTGGCGGCGAGGTCGCCCAGGCGGTCGAAGGCGGCCACCGGGTCGGCGTCGAGCGGGGCCACGGCCATCAGCCCCCGCAGCCGCAGAGCGGGGGCCTTGTCGACCGCGGCGGCCAACGGGAGGAGCTCGGCGGGGTCCGCGCCCCCGCGGCCGAGGTGCCCGCCGGCAACGAGGGCTTCGTCCAGGTCCACCTGGACCAGCACGTCCAGCGTGCGCGCGGACCGGGTCGCGCCGCGCTGCAGCGCGTCGACCAGGCGGAGGCGGTCCACCGAGTGCACGACATCGGCGTACGTCGCGACCGAGCCGGCCTTGTTGGTCTGGAGCTGGCCGACGAAGTGCCACCGGAGCCCGAGTCCGGCGCACTCGCTCGCCTTCTCGGCGGCCTCCTGGTCGCGGTTCTCCCCGACGTCCCGCACGCCGAGCTCGGCGAGCAGGCGCACGTCCGAGGCGGGAAAGGTCTTGGTCACCACGACGAGCGTCACGTCGCCGGGGTCGCGACCGACGGACCCGGCGGCGTGCTCGATGCGCTCGCGCACCTGCGCCAGGCCGCGGGCCAGCTGGGTCCGGCGGTCGTCGCCGTGCACGCTCGAGGTCATGCGGCGTCGAGCCAGACGACCCCGGCGCAGCGACCGGTGGTGCCGTCCCGCCGGTACGAGAAGTGGTCCGGCGACTCGGCGGTGCACGGCCCCACCTGCTCCACCGTGACCCCGGCCGCCCCGAGCACCTGGGCGAGCCCCGCGCGCAGGTCCAGCGCGGGTGTCCCGGTCCGGCTCGTCGACCGTGCGGCCGGGGCCACGGCACCGATGTCCGCGCGCATCCGTTCGGGGACCTCGTAGCAGGCCGGGCACACCGAGGGACCGAGCCAGGCTGTCGTCCTGGCCGGGTCGGCGCCCAGACCCGCCATCGCCTCGAGCGCGCGGAGCACGATCCCGTTCCCCAGCCCTGGACGGCCGGCGTGGACGGCGGCGACGACTCCGGCCACGGGGTCGGCCATCAGGACCGGGACGCAGTCGGCGACCAGGACCGCGAGCGCCGTGCGGGCGGTCGCCGTGACGAGAGCGTCGACGCCGGGCGGGGCGCTGCCGGCTCCGTCCACGACCGCGACGGCGTCACCGTGCACCTGGTCCATGAACCGGACCGAACCCGGCGCGAGCTCGAGCCGGGCCGCCACGCGCAGCCGGTTCGCAGCGACCGCCGCGTGGTCGTCGCCGACGTGCTCGGCAAGGTTCAGCGTGTCGTAGGGCGCGAGCGACGATCCACCGTGCCGGTCTGTGAAGGCCCAGCGCACGCGCCCTTCGGCTGGCCAGCCGGTGATCAACGCGCGCCAGTCGGGCCAGGTGCGAAGGTCACGGCCCCATGCTAGGAGTCCGGTGCACCGGGGCCCGGACCGGTGCGCGCCGGCCCCGCAAGGCCAGCGTGGCCAGCGCGCCGGCCAGCACGGTGAGCAGGGCCAGCCCCGCGAGGGCGACGGCGGTGCCGCCCGGTCCCCCGGTCGCCGCCGGGACGCGTGCGAGCTCCGCAGGGTCGGCCCGTGCCGCGTCGATCCGTACGGCCGCCGCCGACATGGACGCCCACATCGCGTTCGGGCCGCCCCCCTTGTCCAGGAATGTGTAGACCGCCCCCTGGTACTCCTGGTGCCAGGCCCACAGGGCGACCGCGTCGGCCCCCAGGCCGACCGGCACGAGCATGTACGCCCGGGTTGCCGCGGTTGCGTCGGGTGGTGCCCCGCTGTAGCCGGGGTCGCCGAAAGACAGCTGCGAACAGGTGGCCCACAGCAGGAACGGCTTCGGCCAGCGCGCTCGCGCGCGTTGCCACGCGACGACCTGCGCGGCGGCGTCCAGGTTCTTGAGGTTGTCGGCGATCGAGATCCCGTCCACGAAACCGCTGCTCGCGAAGGCGTCCAGGGTGGCGTCGGTCTCGTACTGGTACCGCGTCCCGTGCGATCCGCACGAAGACTGGCCCGGCAGCCCGCAGGTCAGCTCCCAGTCGGAGGCGTTCACCAGGACGGGCACCCCCGGCGCGAGCCGGTGCAGCACGCCACCGGTCGCCGCCAGGTAGCGCAGCCCCTGCTCCGCCGAGTACCGCTCGTCGAGACGGTCCGCCACGTGCACGGCGGCGATCGTGCCCGGGTGGGAGTCGATCTGGTCGGCGACGGCGGCGACCTTGGCACCGATGTCCTTGCCGGCGAAGAAGTCGGCTTTGTCGTCGAACTCCAGGACGACGGCCAGCCCGGCACTGCGGGCCGCGTCGACCATCGACTGGTTCCCCGGCAGCAGCGAGACCGCGTTGAAGACCTGGCGCATGGCCGCGAAGTCCCACGCGGGGTCTTTGAAGAGGTGGGCCGGGTTGGCGCTGCTGACCCCTTGCGCGATCACCGCCGGGTCGGGCAACGGGGCGGCCAGCGGCGGACCGTCAGCGCGCGCGCCGGCCGGCATCAGGACTGTCGCAGCCACCAGGCCCGCGAGCACGGCCGCGCCGGCGCGCGTCGGGGCCCTGGCCCGCCGGCTGCGGCTCACTGGGGCAGGCCGCCTCGGATCGCCGACCCGGCTGCCGTCGCGACCGGGACCGGCAACCGCGCCCACAGCCGCGTCGCCCATGCGAGCCGGCGGCTCAGGTCGTCGCCGCCGACGTCCTCGCCGGGCTGGACCCGAACACCGCCGGCCCGGTGCCAGCACAGCTGCACCGGTGCGGCTCCCCACTCGCGCTTGGCCTCGAACGTGCCGGACCCGGGCGAGGACCTACCCAGGTCCAGGACCGTGCAGCCGCGCTCGATCGCGTACCGGGCCACCTCCCAGTAGAGAAGCTGGTTGGGCGCCAGCGTCAGCGCGGCGCGCAGCGAGGAGGACCACGGCAGGACCGCGCGCCGGCCGTGCACGAGCACCAGTCCCGCACCGACCACCTGCGCCCCGGACCGGACGAGCACGTACGTCGCGTCGGGGCCGAGCTCGCTGGAGACGGCCGCGAAGAACCGGCGCCGGTGCACCGGCGACCCCAGGTCACGCATGTTGTGAGCGAGCACCGGGTAGAAGTCGGGAAGACCCTCCGCACCGCAGGTCGCGACCTCCAGCCCGCAGCGCCGCGCCTTGCGCACCTGCCCGCGCCGGTTGGGCTTGGCGCCGGCCCAGACCGCGTCCTCGCCACCGGTCAGGTCGACCGTCATCGTCACCTTGTGCGTCGACGCCGGCAGCCCGATGTCGCGCGGGCCGAGGTGGCGCAGCTCGAGCCGGCTGCCGCCGTCAGCGGCGAGATCGAGGGCCGCGGCGAGCAGCGCGGCCGCGGCGTCCGGGTCGCCGTCCGTGCACAGACCACCGGTGTCCAGGTACGGCATGGACACCAGGATCCGCCCGAAGACGCGACTGCGTACCAGCGCCAGCGGGAGCACCCCGACCAGCCGGCCGTCGCGCACCGCTGCGAGCGGCACCACCCGGTGCCCGTACGCCTGGGGCACGACCTGCGTCCACGCCCAGCGGTGCGCGATGGTGGCGTCGCCGGCCCCGTGCACGAACGCGTCCCAGGAGACGGCGTCCGTCCACTCACGGACCCGGACCGCCGAGGCGCCCGACGCGGGATCGCGGGGTGGGGGGACGACCCGCGCCGGACGCTGCCTGGCGGAGGCCGTCACCGCAGCCTCCGAAGAATCGCGACGAGCTGGCTCACCAGCAGCCGCAGGTCGTAGCGCCAGGACCGCAGCTCCAGGTAGCGCAGGTCCTCGCGCACCCGGCTGTGCAGCAGGGTCGTGACGTAGTACTGCTCGGCGTCGTCGGCCGCCGCGAGCAGCCGGGCCTCGTCCATGAAGGCGAGGGTCGAAGGCCCGGCCAGCCCCCCGCGCACCGTCAGGACACGTCGCTCGTCCGCGTCCATCATCGCGACGTACTCGGGGGTCTCCGGCCGTGGGCCGACCAGGCTCATGTCGCCGCGGACGACGTTCACCAGCTGCGGCAGCTCGTCCAGGTACCAGCTGCGCAGGAAGCGGCCGACCCGGGTGACGCGGGGGTCGTCCTCGGCGCTGACGTTCGCGGCCAGCCGGTCCGCCCCCACGACCATCGTGCGGAACTTGAGCAGCACGAACGGTCCGCCGTCCAGCCCGACCCGGACCTGCCGGAACAGTGCCGGCCCGGGCGAGCCGATCCGGACAGCGACGGCGACGAGCAGCAGCAGCGGGGCGAGGAGGACGAGGGCGGTCCCGGCCACGACCAGGTCGAAGCACCGCTTGCCCAGCGGTGGCTCGCGCCGGCGGGCCCTACCCACTTTCCCGCTCCCGCCAGACCTGTCGCACGAGCATGAACGGCTCTGCCGCAGCTACCCCGGCGGCGCTCCCGTGCCGGCGCGCGGTCGCTTCCAGCGCCTCGTACGAGCGGGGGTGCGGGAACGGATGCATCTCGCCGCTGAACGTCCCCTCGTACTCGCGCATCGCCGCGAGCTTGGCAGCCAGCGTGCTGGTGATGTCCACGAAGACGTTCGGGCTGAACACGCAGCCGGGGAACGGCGCCGCCCACTCGGTCGAGGACGCCGTCTCGTAGCACAGCAGCCGGCGCACGCTGGATGCCTCGACCGGCCGGGTCGCGACGAGCGTCGCCGAGAACACCGTGCGGTGGTCCTGGTTGGCGTCCTGGTTGAAGTGGGTGAGCACGAGCTCGGGCTCGAGCTCGCCGACGGCCTTCTCGATGGGCGTGATCACGTCCAGCAGCGCCAGCTCGTCCAGGCGCTGGTCCGGCAGGCCGCAGAAGACCACCTCGGAGACGCCCAGGACATCAGCGGCCCGCTCGGCGCACGCCTGCTGCCGCTCGGTGTGCCCGTGCCGAGCGGTCACCCCGTCGGTGAGGATGCAGACCCACACCTCGTGCCCGGCTGCGGCCAGGCGTGCCATCGTGCCGCCGGCACCCAACGTCTCGTCGTCCGGGTGCGCAGCGACGGTCAGGACCCTCATGGCAGGGACCTCCCTCGGGTCGGCGGTCTCATGCGAGGTCCGCTTCGGCTGGGGCCGGCGCGACTGTGCCGGCGGAACGACCGGACACCGCCCGGAAGCACACGACCAGGAGTGCCGTGGCCGTCAGGTACGCCGCACTGGACGCGCACGCAGCGCCGACCACGCCGTACCTCGGGATCAGCGTCAGGTCCCCGGCGACGGTGACCACGAGCCCGGCGCCGAAAGCCGCCGACGCCAGACCCGGGCGACCGGCGCCGGACAGGAAGGCGGCGAAGATCCCCGAGACGCCGCTGCCGGCCAGCCCGGCCAGCAGGATCCAGGCGGGAACCACCGCAGCCCGGAACTGCGGACCGTACGCCAGCGGGAGCACAAGGGGGGCGAGCAGCGCCATCGGCACCGCCAGGGCCGGCGGCACCCACCCGACCCGGCGGGCCGCCTCCCGCGCCCGGCTCGCCGCCGCCCGCCCGCCCGCGTGCGCGTAGGACGGGTAGAGGACGTAGTTGAGGGCCAGGCCGGGCAGGCGAAGGAGCTCGGCGTAGCGGGACGCCACGGCGTACACGCCCAGAGCGGCCGGCCCCACCAGCGTGCCCACGATCGCGAAGTCCAGCCGGGCGTTCAGGAGCAGGGCGATGCTGCCGGCCTCGGCCCGGATGCCGAACGCGACGATGCGCTTTGCGTGCGCCAGGTCGGGCCGGCTGCCGGCGAAGAACCCCCGGCGGCGCAACCGGGCCCAGCCCTGCGCGGCGGTGAGCACGTCGCCGGCCACCAGCGACAGCACCATGGCCAGGTACGGCTCCACCCCGGCGAGCAGCAGGCCCGCATACGCCGGTACGAAGAGCAGTTCCTCCAGGACGATGATCCGGTTTGCGCCGTGCAGGTCGCGGCTGCCCTGCGAGCAGGCCTTCGCCGTCGACTCGAGCAGCTGCGTGAGCACGGTGAGCCCGGCGAGCGCGACGACCGCCGACAGCATCTGCGGGAAGAGCCGGCTGTGCAGCCACGGAGCCGCGAGCACCCACAGCCAGGCACCGACGATCCCGGCCACGCCGGCCATCGCCGGGAACGTGCTGCGGTAAGCCGGGTCGTGACGTCCGGGCCCGGACAGGAAGAACGGTGCGGCCCCGTACAGACCCCCGCCGAGCAGCACCCCCACCAGCCACGGGAGGACGCGCAGCAACGAGAGCGCACCGACGCCGGCAGGCCCGAGCGTGCGGGCGACCATCAGGCTTGCCACGGTCAGGCAGACCAGGGCGCCGACCCGCGCGAGCAGGTTTCGGCCCGCGTCCCCGCCCCCGGCTGGCTCGGCCCTGCACCAGCAGCTCGGAGATCCGGCCCGACGCGTTCATCGGAGCCCTCCGGCGACGGGGTCCGGCAGCAGCGACCACCCGTCGTCGAGCGCGTGCAGCAGGTCGCGGTACCCGCGCCGGTAGACCGGGTCGCTGAGCGCCGTCGCCTGCTCGGCGACGAACGCGGGCAGGAACACCGCCTGCACGCCGGCCGGCACCCCGAGGCGCTCGAACCCGGCGGCCAGGTACCCACGGACCAGGTCCGGGAACCAGCCCTGCCCCGTGAACGCGTACAGGAACCCCACCAGGTTGGGCCAGGCGGCGGGTCCCCCGACCCGGTCGCGCACGTCGGCCCAGCCCGGGTGCCCGCGCAGCCCGTGCGGGCCGGAGGGTGCGGCGCGGTCCAGGAACGAACCGTACGAACCGGCGAACTTGAACAGGTCGGTGAGCGCCAGGCCCTGGAGCCGTCCCCGCTCCCAGTCGACGACGGCACAGACGCGCGGCTGGTGGGCGCCGGCGTCGTCCACCAGCAGGTTCCCCGGCGCGAAGTCCCCGTGCACCGCGCACACAGGCAGGGAAGAGCGCGCATGGCGCTCGACGCCCGCGACGCACTGCGCGACGAGCCGCTCCTCCGGCTCACCCCAGCCGATCGTCGCCCGGTAACGGTCGAAGGCGGGCACGGCAAAGCGCTCGAATGCTTCTGCGCAGCTGACCTCGCCTTGCCGGGTGTCGTGCTGGAACGCGGCCAGCCACCCGCCCGCCGCGGCGAAGTCGGCGGCCACCAGGTCCGGGCGCTGCACGTGACCCGGCCGGTGGTAGCGCACGGTCATCGGCCCGCCCGGCAGCGCGGCGGTGACCAGCACGGTCCGACCGGCCACCCCCTCCAGGAGCAGCGCCCGCGGCACCTGGCGACGAACCGGGCCCAGGGGGAGGTCGCCCAGCCCGACGAGCATGTCGTGCTCGGCCCGCAGCGGGGCATCCGCACGGGGTGCGCGGGTCGTCTTGGCCACGGCCGTCAGCCGGCCCGCGTGGTCGAACAGCAGGACGGTCACCTTCGCGCCTTGGTCGCGATCGATGCCCACGACCATCCCGTCCGTGGGCGGCGCGACACCCAGGTCGCGGCTGCGGTCGCGGACGGCGTGGATGAGTGCATCGATCACGGCGGCCGCCGCGCGACGACGAAGTAGCCGGGCAGGAACCGGAGCCGGACCGGGTGCGGCGTGCGGACCGCGACAGCGCGCAGGACGGACAGGACACGCCGGGCCAGCCGCGGGAAGGGCGCCGACGGGGGGACGTACGTCACGAGCATCCGGCGCAGGACGTGGTCCAGCTCGGCCGAGCGCTGTGCGGGAACGAGCAACGCTGGGTGACGGTGGTCCGGCAGCGCGACGTACGTCGTGGCGACCGTCAACCCGTTCCGGACCATCTCGCGGTGCACCCGGTCCAGCCCGAGCGATCGTCGCGCGAACGGAGCACGGGCGTACCAGCGGTTGGCGAACCCGACGCAGATCCAGCCCCCTGGCGCCGTCCGCGCGCACAGGGCCGCCAGCAGGTCGGCCGGGCTGGGCCCGATGCCGGATCCCTCGTCCGGTCGGCCCAGGTCCGGAGCCACCACGGCGGCCAGGGCCGGCCCGCCGAGCACCTCGTCCGTCGGCACGCCGGCGGCGCCGACAACGACGGGCGCCGGACCGGACGGGACCACGAAGCGCCAGTTCGAGGTTCTCGCGTCGAGGGCGTCGGACACGGTCGCGGTCACGACGCCGCCCTCCGGGTCACGCGGGCGAGCCTTCGCGGCCCGTCGGCGACGGCTGCGGCGGGGACGGGAAGCGGGTCCAGTCCGAGGAGCCGGGAGTAGACCTCGTCCAGGGCCGAGCACATGACTTCGGTGGTGAACAGTGCACGGACCCGGTCGCTCGCCTGGGCCCCCATGCGTGCGGCCT
Organism: uncultured Actinomycetota bacterium; assembly: GCA_963771835.1. Lineage (GTDB taxonomy): Bacteria > Actinomycetota > Actinomycetes > Prado026 > Prado026 > CAVQCJ01. Next base: position 192,208 of record CAVYVA010000001.1, on the reverse strand, counting down.
CAGCGGGGTGCTCGAGCATCCACACGGTGGCAGCGGCCAGGGCCTCGACATCGCCTGGGGGGGCCAGCAGTCCGGTGGACCCCGGTTCGACCAGATCCACGACCCCGTCGACGGCCGTCGCCACCACCGGTCGGGCGGACGCCATCGCCTCCGTCACCCCCCGCCCGACCCCCTCGTACAGGGAGGTCACGGCGTAGACGTCGAAGGCCGAGGCCAACCGGGCGGCGTCCGGCCGGAAGCCGGCGAGCAGCAGCTGTACGCCCAGCGCACGTGCCTGCCTGGCGACGTCTTCGGCCAGCGGGCCGTCGCCGATGTGCACGAAGCGCACGCCGGGTCGTGCGGCTGACACGAGCCCGGCCATCCGGACGAAGTCGAGCGGTGCCTTCTGGGCGTCCAGCCGGCCCACGGTCCCGACCACCTCGACGTCGGGCGGCAACCCCAGGTCCGCCCGGGCGGCCGGGTCCCGCCGGGTGGGGATCGCCCCGAGGTCGACAGCGGACGGTGCCACGAACGTTCGCCCGGGGGCGGCGATCCGGGAGAGCACCGCGTCCCGTGCGACCGTCGGCGACACCCCGACGAACGCGTGGGTGAGCGGCCGGAGCGCGCGCTCGGCGAGCAGGAACCCCCGACCGTGCGGCATCAGCCCGCCGAGCTCGGGTCCGCCGGCCGCCGGCGGCCACCACGGGTCGCGACCGTGCACCGTGTAGACGACGACCGGGGCTCCGCCCACCGCGCCCGCAAGTCGCCCCAGCACGCCCGTCTTCGCCGAGTGCACGTGCACCACGGCGAACCGCTCGCGACGGATGAGCGCCACCAGCACGCGCAGGACGCGCAGGTCGTCGAGCGGCCTGATCTCGCGGACCAGACCCGGGATCACCACGGTACGCACGCCGGCCTGCCTGGCCTGCTCCCAGAGCGGCCCGCCTTCGCCACCGGCGACCCATGTCTCGTACCGGCTCGCGTCCATGCCGGCCGCGGAGAGCAGCGTGTTGCCGCCCGCGCCCGCCTCGAGGCGGGTGATGACGTGCAGGACCTTCAGCCGGCCCACCGGCGGGGCGGCGGGGAAGCCGCCTCGACCGACAACCGGCGGTGCCGCCGGGACCCAGCGGGTGCTCACCCGGCCATCGCCCGCGTTGCCGCCCGCTCGGCGGCGACCATCCGGCCGAGCCCTTCGGCGAGGCCGGTGCGCGGCCGGTAGCCGAAGGCCGCGGTGGCCACCGAGGTGTCCGCCGAGGTGTCCCGCACGTCGCCGCGCGCGACCGGGCGGGCGACGACGTCCAGCGGCCCGCACAGGTCCGCGACTACGTCGAGCACCTGACGCATCGACGTGCGCGCTCCCCCGCCGACGTTGGCCACGCCGCACCAGCCCGAACCGGCCGCGTCGACCATCGCCCGGACGACGTCCCCGACGAAGGTGAAGTCACGGGTCTGCATGCCGTCGCCGTACAGCTCGAACCGCTCACCCTGCACGGCTGCGTGCACCAGCCGCGAGAACGCCATGTCGGGACGCTGCCCAGGCCCGTACACGGTGAACAGCCGCAGCGACGCGGTGGGGACGCCGAAACCGCGCCGGTACACCTCGCACAGGTGCTCGGCGGCCAGCTTGGTGACACCGTACGGGGACACCGGTGCTGGCCGGACGGTCTCGCTGGTCGGGAACGCCTCCGCGTCCCCGTACACCGACGAGCTCGACGCGTAGACGAACTTGCGCAGCGGACGGTCCCGGCACTCCTCGAGCAGCCGCTGCGTGACCGTCACGTTGTGACGGACGTAGTCGGCGAAGTCCGCCCCCCAGGACGCTCGTACGCCCGGCTGACCAGCGAGGTGGAACACGGTGTCGACCCCGGCCAGCAGCGGCCCGAGCGCCGCGGTGGACAGGTCCGCCTCGACGAACCGGAACCCGGACCTGTCCCGGATCCGGTCGAGGTTGCGCTCTTTGAGCGCGCGCGGGTAGTAGTCGGTGAACGCATCGGCGCCCACGGTCGTATGGCCCTCGTCCAGCAGGAGCTCGGACAGCGCCGACCCGACGAACCCGGCTGCCCCGGTGACCAGGACGGTCATGACGCACCACCTTCCCTTGCGGTCGCGACTTCCCTGGCGCTCGCGGCGGACCTGCCCCAGATCCCGATCGCGGCGACGAAGCCGAGCAGCGCCCAGACCGTGCGGTCGTGCAGCACCTCGTGCGTGAGGCTGAAGACCAGCGCGCAGACCAGACCACCGGTGAGGTGGGCCGGACCCGGCAGCACCACCCGCATCCCGAGGAGCAGCCGCTTCGGGTCGCAGGAGCGCGCAGCCCTGACCACGATCTCGGCGACCAGGACCAGGAGCCCCAGCAGCCCCAGCAGACCGCGCTCGACCAGCGCGGCGACCCAGTCGTTGTGCGCTTCCTTCGGGTACGTGGCCTGCTGCGCCGTGAGCACGGACTTGGTCGCGGCCGGCCCGATCCCCAGCAGGTCGGTGGTCCGCCACAGCTGGTAGGTCTCGCGCGTCAGCGTCTGGCGCTCCGAGCTGCTCTGGTCACCGCGGCCGATCGAGTTGCGGATCAGCGCGTTCTGGCTGGCGTTGGCCGCCGAGACCAGGTTGTCCCGCTCGACCAGCAGGGTGATCGACGATGCGGCGAGGATCATCGAGATCGTCAGTGCGATCGCCGGCATCGGGCCGCGCCGGCTGCGTACGGTCAGCACGATGGTGACCGAGAGACCGAACAGCAGGCCGCTGATGGCGCCGAGCGAACCTGTGTAGAGCGTGGCGACGAGCAGCAGGAGGACGACAGCGGTCCGCAGCCACGGTCGGCGTGGCCGCCCGGCCGCGAGCACGACGAACAGAGACAGGACGAAGTACAGCCCGGCACCGTTCTGGTCGCCGAAGGTGAACCCCGCGCGGACGGCCTCGGCGCCGGCGGAGACCGCGGTCCCGGTCGTGGCCACGACGAACGCGGCCGCCCAGAAGGCTGAGCTGGCGACCCAGGTCCTCGCCAGCGTGTCGACCGCGCCGGGTCTGCGCGCGACGTTCGCCACCGCCGCGCTCCAGGCCAGCAGGTACAGGTCCTGCAGGACCGAGACCAGGCCCAGTGCCGGGTGGTCGCCGGCGAGAGAGGCGACCAGGCCGGCTACGGCGAGTGAGACCGACGCCGGCGCCGTACGGGAGCACCAGCGGCAGGCGCGCGGACCCCGCCCACATCAGGACAGCGAGCACCGCCACGAGGATGACGGCGTCGGACGGGGTGACGTTGCCGGGTGCGTTGGGCAGGAGCACCGGCAGAGCGCAGATCCCCAGCGCCACGGCGACCAGCGCGACGCGCTGCCGCTCCTCGCCGGACGTCCTCGGCCCGGCCGGCAGCATCGGGGCGACCATCAGCCTCCGGCCGTTCGGCGGGCCGGCCCCGTCCGAGCGCGCCCAGGTGGTCAATTTGAGCACCGCCAACGGACGCATCCGGGCGACGGGACGGACCAGGTCGTGCCGCACCAGGATGGCGAGCGCGGCATCGAGCCCGCGGTCGTCCAGGTGCCGGACCGGCTCCGGCTCGGCGGTCCCGTAGCGGAACCGGTCGGTCACGTGACCCGCTTCGTGCGGACCGGACAGGCCCGCTCTGGCGAACTGCTCGATCACCGTGCCGGCGCCGTGGCATGCCGAGTACAGGCTCTGCTGCGCACCCTCGGACGCCACGCACAGGTACGAAGAGGTGAAGTGCATGCCGGGCACGAGCACGGCCTGTCCCACGGTCCCGAACGGCGTCCCGGCGGGCATCTTGTGCGCGGGGTACGCGCGGCAGGAGTTGTGCCGGTGCACCAGCGCCGTGGCGCCGTCGACCTCCTCCTCGTAGATGGAGTTGTGCGGGGAGTCGACGACCAGGCGGGTGGCACGGGCGCCCAGGTGCAGCGCCCCCAGTCTCGACAGGCTGCCGTACGTGGCGGCGCGGAACGCGAACCCGTAGTTCATGGCCGCCGCGGTCGCGAGCATCACCCGGTCCCCCTCGTCGCCGTGCAGAGGGATGGCCGGGCAGCCGGACCGGAAGTAGTAGCCGAGCCGCCGTCGCAGCTGCTCGCGCGACCTGGCCGTGGCCAGGTGCGCCAGCGGACGCTGCACAGCCATCTCCAGCGCCATGGGCCCGTTGATCTTGCGTCGCCTGGCGAACAGCCGGCCGACCTGGCCGGTGAGCATCCCGCCTCCGGCGTGGTACTGCAGCGTCAGCTGTCCCTCGGCCACCCCCAGGATGGTCGCGGCCCCGGGGTCCAGGACCTCCTCGACGACCTGCAGCTCGACGAAATGGTTGCTCGGCCCGATCGTCCCGAACCGGAACCGCGAGGCCTGGAAGGACAGCCCGGGCAGCTCACGGCGAAGCCTGGCCACGCCGCCGTAGCGATCGAGGTCGAGGCGACCGCCCTCCTCGACCCGCGTCAACGAGTCCGGCTCCAGCCCGTAGCGGTCGACACCGAAGGCCGCGCCCTCGTCGGCCGCGCGCAGCACATCCGCGGTCGTGAGCTCGCGGCGCCAGCCCGGCGGGTGCGGGTAGCGCGTCGCCACGGCATCGAAGAAACCGGCTACCGCGGCCCGGTCCGGCACGTCGGTGTCCAGGGCCATGAGCGCCATCCCGCAGTTGACCGACGCGCTGGTGAAGGCAGGACGGATCGTTCCGACGGTGGCCACGGCGATGCTGGAGGGCATCTCCATGTCGTGCTTGTGGTGGAAGTCGGGCAGCACGACCGGTGGAGCCGCGAGGTCGACGGCATCGACACCGCGCGCGAGCGTCTCCAGCACCCTCGCGTCGGCGGGTGCGTCGACACTGTCGAATACCCGCGGGGCGTACTTGGCCATCGTCGGTCGAGGCGTTCGAGGTCAGCCCCATGAGCCGACCTCGGTCGTCGACAGCAGCTCGCCGAGCCCCCTCGTGCCCCCTGGCGGCAGGTCGATCGCGAAGCAGGGCACTCGCGATGCCAGCGACCACGCCGTCTCCTGGACGGCGGGGTGGGCCGGACCGGAGCCGCTGCCCATGGCCATCGCCGCGTGCAGCGGCCAGTACCGGCGGAGCTCGCCGGCGGCGTAGGTCCCGGCGACCAGAGCGCGAGCGGCCTGCTCGGGGCCGACCCGGCTGACACTGAGCACCGGTCCGCGGCCGAGGAGGACCACGGCCGCGGGGTCGAGGGAGTGGACGCGTCCGGCCAGCCGGAGCTCGTGCCGACCGTGCGGGGCGCTCCGGCCTGCACCGTGGGCGCTGCGCACCGGCTCCACCAGCCCCCAGACCGTACGGCCGTCGCAGACGCCCAGGTTGTCGTCGGCCCACCGACCCCCTGCGGCGGCCGCGCGTTCGACCATGGTCGTCTTGCCCGCGCCGCTGGCACCGGCCACCAGCACCGGACCCGCAGACCCGGACGTCCAGCACGGCCGCGTGCAACGGCGACCGACCGGCGGCCGCAGCCGCCCAGAGCACCGGGAACTGCAGCAGGGCCGCCCGCAGCAGCAGCCTGGCGCGCCCCGGCGCCACCCAGGACGCTGCCCGGGTCCGACCGGGTGGCCGGCAGCGGAAGGTCATCACCGGAACCGCGCCGTCCCATGTGAGCCGCAGGTCGAACCCCGACGTCGCGGCGTCCCTGACCACCACCCGACCGTCGAGGCTGCACGTGTCCCTGGTCACCGTCCGCCACCCGCTCGTGTCGAACGGCGAGCGGTCGGACTCGACGACCACGCGCAGGTCGGCGCGCGCCGGGTCGACCTCGACGAGCCGGCCGTCGGCGCCCTCCCGGATGCGCTGCGCGACCCACGGCACCTCGCAGCGGACCGCCACGACCAGGCTCCCTGTGCACAGCGTCGCGTGCATGCGCAGAGACCTCAGCCGGCTGCGACCGCGGCGGTCGCGCCCATGGTCGCCTGTCCCGCCACCAGGACCTTGTAGTTGCTGTAGCGAGTGTCCGCGTAGTCGCCCACCAGCCCGGCGCGCACCGCGGCCGCGATCTCGGCTATCCCCTCGGCCAGTCCTCGGGTCGGGTGGAAGCCCAGCTCGGTCCTGATGCGCGTGAAGGAGACGCGGTAGTCGGCCTCGGGCCCGCCGGTGGAGGCGAACCGCACGCGGACGCCGGGGACCACCTGCGCGACCGCCGTAGCCACGTCGGCCAGCTGGTGGTTCTCCTCGTCCGAGCCGACGTTGTACACGCGTCCCGCGACAACCGACGTCCGGGCCCGTAGACAGGCGAGCACCGAGTCCGCCACGTCGGCCACGTGCACGAACGGTCGCCACTGCTCGCCGCCGGTGATCGTGATCTCGCCGTCCACGACGGCCTTCGCGGCGAGCAGGTTGACCACGAGGTCGAACCGTTCGCGGTAGGACTGACCGAACAGAGTTCCGAACCGCAGCACGGTGGGGCTGAAGTCGCGTCCGGTCATCGGCAGGAGCAGCTGCTCGGACTCGGCCTTGCTGCGCGCGTACACCGACACCGGGGCAGTGGGAGAGTCCTCGGTCAGCAGCCCGGCGGAGGCTCCGTACACGCTGCACGTCGACGCGAAGACGAAGCGGCGCACACCGAGCGCCCTGGCGATGCGGGCCGCTGCCGCGGTCGCGTCCCGGTTCACCTCCAGGGTCGTCGCCTCGTCCAGCGCGCAGGCGGGGTCGCCGACGAGAGCGCCGAGATGGACCACCGCGTCCGCACGCGCACAGGCCCGGATCACCGTCTCGATGTCCCGCAGGTCCCCCCGCACCAGCCGGAACCCCGGGTGGCCCGCGACGTGGGTGATCCCCTCGTCGCCGTAGAGCAACGCATCCATCACGGTGACCTGGAGGCCGGCGTCGAGCAGGATCGGCACGAGGACCGAGCCGAGGTAGCCGGCGCCACCGATGACGGCGACCCGGCGGACCCGACGCTCACGCGCCGCGCGCTCGGTCGACACCGTCACAGCGGGCTCGTGCTGTCTCTGCAGCGGGACGTCCCTGTCCATGTTCAGCCTCCCCGGTTGGCGCGTCGCACCGCAGCGATCTCGAAGCACACCCGGTCGACGTCTTCGTCGCGCAGGTCCGGGTACAGGGGCAGCGAGACGTACCGCTCGGCCGCGTCCTCGGCGACGGGGAAGTTCGCCGGCGCCGCGTCCGCACCGAGCATCCGGACCAGGTACGGCTGCCGGTGCATCGGGGCGAAGTGCACCGATGTGCCGATCCCCCGGTCGGCCAGGTGGGCCATCAGCTCGTCCCGCGTCACGCCGAACTCGTCGAGCACCTGGACGACGTACAGGTGCCAGGCGTGACCCCCTTCGCGCGGCCGGGACGGTCGCACGATCCCCGGCACCCCGGCGAGAGCCGCGTCGTAGCGGTCGGCGATCTGCGCCCGCCTGCGCTGCCAGTCCTGGAACCGGGTCAGCTGGACCCGGCCGACCGTCGCCTGGACATCGGTCATGTTGGCCTTGAGTCCGGCGTCCTCGACCGTGTAGCTCCAGGCGGCCCCTGGCAGGTACCGCCGCCACGCGTCCCGGCTCATGCCGTGCAGCCGGCACCGACGCACGTAGTCGGCCATGGCCGGGTTCGCCGTGGTGACCATCCCGCCCTCGCCGATGGGCAGGTTCTTGGTCGCGTAGAAGCTGAAGCAGGCGGCTGCCGTGCGACCGCCCCCGATCGCACTGCCGCCGATCCGTGCGCCGACGGCGTGCGCGGCATCCTCGACGACGAGCTGCTCCGGGATCCCGGCAGCCGCAGCCAGCGCCGCGGTGTCGGCGGGGTGGCCCGCGAAGTGCAGGACCATGGCAGCGGCCACGTGGCCGGCGCGCCGTGCGGCCGCGGCCGTCGTGGCCTCGTCCGGCATCAACGTTGCCGGTTCCACGTCGACGAGCACCGGGCGCAGCCGCGCGTGCAGGATCGCGTTCACCGCACCGCAGAAGGTGACCGTCGGCACCAGCACCGCCGCACCCGCGGGCAGACCCAGCGCACGCAGCGACAGCTCGAGGGCGGCCGTGCAGGACGACACGGCCACCGCATGCGGCGCCCCGACCAGCTCGGCGAACTCTCGCTCGAACTCGCCGACCTCGGGCCCGGTCGTCAACCAGCCGGAGGACAGGACCCGGGTCACTGCGTCGGACACGCCTGGGGCCAACGGCGTCCGGGCGAACGCGACCGGATCTGCCGCCGGCGGCGCGGCGAAGGTCGTCACGCGGGGACGCCTTCGCTGCTCGCCGATTCCTCGACCCGTGCGGAACGACGGCTCGACGGCTGGCACACGATGACCCCCAGCAGCGGCCAGCCCGAGATGGAGACGAAGTCCTTCACCGGATCGAGGTCGGACAGCCGCACCGCGCCGGGGACCACGACCACGATCCCGCGCCGGCCGCTCAGGTCGCGCGAGACGCCACGGCGGACCGATGCGGCCGACTGCTCCGAGCCCGCCAGCCGCGCGGCCCGGGCGTCGACGTGGCTGACCGCGATGTGCGGTGCGGCACTGCCGATCGCCTCGGCGAGCCGGGCGAGGTCGGTCCGGCGGCCGGTTCCGAAGAACTCGACCCGACGCACGTCCGCTCCGGCGGCAGCCATCTCGACGTGCATCGCCGCCTCGGCGACCTCCGCCACCGCCCAGTCGTCCGCAGTTCCGGAGAGCTCGGCCAGGATCGGCGCCTGGATGGAACGGGCCAGACCGCTGCGCCCCACCACACTCGGACGAAGGCTCTCGATGGTCGCTGCGAGCGCGATCCCCAGGAGCAGACCCAGCAGCCCGCCCAGCGCCAGGTCCACCAGTCGACGACCGGGCACCGGTTGCGCGGGCGACCTCGCCGCGTCGACCAGGGCGGCCGTCGGTCGCAGCGCGCTCTGGCCCTCGATCGTGGCCTGCTCGGTGAGCAGGACGTCGAGCTGCTGGGACATGGCCGCCGACTTCTCGGCGAGCAGGTCGCGCTGAGCCCGCGCCTGGTTGGCGACCGACGGGTCCGCGCTACCGATCCGGGTCGACAGGGCCGCAGCCGCCGTGTCGGTGGTGTCGATCTGCCCTCGGAGGTCGGAGATGCGTCCAGCCAGCGACGCCAGGGTGGCGGACGAGGCGGAGGTCGCGTCCTGCACGCGCGCCTTCACGACCGCGCGTGCCAGCGCACCCGCCAGGCTCACCGCCACCTCGGGGTCGGGGTCGGTCACGGTGAGCTGCACGACACCGGAGCTGCCCAGGGCCTGCACGTCCACGTCCTGCGCGGCAACATCCGTGGCGTTGCGGTTCGCGCCCACCTCGCGCAGAGCCGCCGCCACCAGCTCGGGTCCGGTGGCGAGTGCCCGAACCGTGTCGGCCAGCGCCGTCGCCTGCGCCGAGGACGTCGGGTCCTCGGTCCCGATCATCAGGCGTGCGCTGCTCGCGTACTGCGGCTTGTCGTTCCAGTGCACCGCCATCGCGGCCAGCAGACCGACCACGACGCAGACGACCAGCAGCAGCTTGTGCCGTCCGAAGATCCTGCCAACGACCTCGTCGAGCTCCACGCGGTCCCACCCCACCTCAGAAGATCCCTTGCGACCAGAAGGAACGACCCCTGAGGTTGCCGCTACGGAAGTCAGCGCGCGTCGGGCGCCAGACGCAATTCCGGGTACTGCGCGCGCCCCGTCACCTGACGTACCTGCCGTGCGGCGGCAGCACCGGCGCGCGCCGCCGGTCGATCCGTGTCGCCGTCGACATCGGCGAAGGACGGGGCCGACCGCGCGATGGCGACAGCGGCCAGAGTCGAGTGCACCTCGAGTCGGCCGAGGATGTTCTGGACGTGGGTGCGCACGGTGTTCGGCGAGAGTCTGAGCCGCGACGCCACCTCGGCGCGACCCAGTCCTTCGCCGTACAGACGAAGGATCTCCCGCTCCCGACCGGTGAGGACCGACAACCGGTCCGTCGACTGACGCTCGATGCGATCCCTGCTGGTCAGCTCGTCCAGGACGTGGGTCAGCAGGTCGGACGGGATCCAGGTCTCGCCCCGACGCGCCGCACGGATCGCAGCGAGGAGGTCCAGGCTGGTCTGGTCGCGACTCACCCAGCCGGCCGCTCCCGCGCGCACGAGCGCTGTCGCCAGCGACCAGTCGTCGCGCTCGGCGAGCACGACCACGTGCGGCGGTCGCGGATGCCGCCGACCTCCCCCCGCCGGGTCGAGCAACGGCAGGGCCAGATGGTCGGCGCACACCGCGACGTCGCAGATCTCCGGGGTCAGCAGCTGGCGCGCCTCCGGCACGCTCACGACGACGGCCGCGACCACCAGGTCCGGCTCACGCTCGAAACGGATGGCGAGCGCCTCGGCGAACATCCGCGAACGGTCGATCACCATCAGGTGGATCACGCGCCGAGCCTCGCGCCAGCAACCCCGTGCTGCCCACCCCCAGACGTACGAGACGGGCTCGTCGGGTTGGCGGACGTGTCCGGCTCGCCGTCTACGCGTACGTCGTACGTCGTCGGCCACCGGATACTAGGCGGACCGTCTGGTGCGCCCGGCTGGACTAACGAGTCCGACCGACCTGCTGGCGCGCCGGCTCCACGACCGTCTCGTCGACCAGGCCGTGCCGGACCGCGTACGCGGCCGCCTGCAGCCGCGAGTGCACCCCCAGCTTGATGAGAACGTTCTGGATGTGGGTGCGCGCAGTGCTCGACGCGACACCCAGCGCCCGGCCGATCTCGCTCGTGGTGTCTCCCGCCACGAGGTGGACGAGGACCTCGGTCTCGCGGGGCGTGAGCAGCGCCGTATCGACATCGCGACGGGCGGGAGCCGGTGCCGCGCGCGGCTCGCGCATGGCGGCGCGCAGGAGCCGCGGGTCGACAGCGACCTCTCCTTCGCCGAGTCGACGGACCGCCGTGAGGACCTCCTCGAGACTCTCGTCCTTCTGCACGAAGCCCAGCGCCCCGACCTCGAACGCGGCGCGGACGAGGGCAGGGTCGTACGTCGCCGACAGGATCAGGACCTTGGTGTCGGGCGCCGCGGTCGCGATCTCGGCCGCCGCTTCGAGCCCGTCGCCGTCCGGAAAGGAGATGTCGAGGATGCACACGTCGGGAGCCAGCCGTCGGGCGACCTCCGCGACGGAAGCCGGGTCGGCGACGGTGGCCACCACCTCGTGACCGCGTGCCGTGAGCGCTGCCGCCAGCGCCTCCAGGAGCAGCACGTGGTCGTCGCAGATCAGCAGCTTCATGTGCGCCTCATGGCAGCCTCATGGCAGCCTCATGGCAGCCTCATGGCAGCCTCTGCCGGCCTCATGTCAGGGCCTCCTCGAGCTCCGGGCTGTGCACAGGCAGCTGGAGACACGTGCGGACGCCGCCGAGATCGCTGCCGCTGAGCTCGAGACGGCCGCCTGCCGACAGCGCCAGCTGGGCCACCAGCGACAGCCCCAGCCGGCTTCCGCTCCCGACCCGCCCGAACCCTGGGCCGTCGTCGTCGACCGTCACGAACCCGGTGCGGTCGGCGGTCCCCACCTGGACGCGAACGGTCCCGGTGGGACCCGCCGCGCGGAACGCGTTGTCGAGCAGGTTGCCCAACGCCCTGCGCAGGTCGGTCTCGTCGACCGGGACCGTGGCCGTTCCCAGGGGCTCGAGCACCAGCCGGGCCGGGTGCGCCTGCTCCGCCGCGGACGCCGCGACGGCCGCCACCGTGCCCAGGTCCGACAGGTGCGGTCCGGCCGCGCGCGCCTTCCTCTCGGTCGTGCCCGTCCGACTCCTGCACGTCGGTCATCGGAAGTCGCAGCAGGTCGGACATCCAGCTGGCGTAGGTGTCGAGCCGGTCGACGACAGCGGGGACGTCCCCAGGCAGGTCGACCCGGCCGCGCAGGCCGCCCAGGACGAACCTGATGGCTGCCACCGGCTGCCGCAGGTCGTGCACGAGACCGGCCAGGTCTCCAGGACGCTGCTGCTGCGGCGACCGCCCCTGGGCATCAGAACTCGCACCCACCTGGCCCACCCCTCCCCGAGGGAACTGCCGAGGATTCGGCTTGTCTGTCGGCGGCTGTCGGATCCCGCGCCGCCGTGTCCAGCCCGCCGTACGTCCCGTCCGTTTCCCCGGCCGTTGCCCAGGGTTCACCATCACCCCAGACCGGCGCCGGCGCAACGGTCCTTATGGCCCTTTCACGTTCTCGCTATCGTCCATGTGCGGTGAGTGACGGATGGAACGGACCGGATCCGCGACGGGATGACGCAGGCCGTCTACGTCCGCTGACGGTTCCGCGACTTTGGGCGCGCCTGTTCGCTAGGACGCGTGCCGGGACCTCACGTGCTCACCCGCCGGATCCTTCTGCTCGCGGCCATGGCCACGATGGCACTGGTGGTGTCGGGCCTGCGGGGCACGCCCGCGTTCGCCGCGACGACCTGGTGGGTCGACGGCGCCGACCCCCGCTGCCCGTACTCGGGCACCGGGAGCCAGTCCGCGCCGTTCTGCACGATCGGTGCAGCCGCCGCCGTAGCAGGCCCCGGAGACTCGGTGCTCGTGAAGTCCGGGACCTACCACGAGGAAGTGAAGCCGAAGATCTCCGGCTCCTCGGGCGCACCCGTGTCCTACAGCCCGGCCCCCGGGGCCAGCGTGACCGTCACCGGCGGCACCCACGGTTTCACCGTGGACACGAAGAGCTGGATCACCATCTCGGGCTTCACCGTCAGCGGCACCATCAGCTACGGGATCTACTTGAAGAACTCCTCGAACATCACCCTCAGCGGCAACCGGGTCACCCTGTCGGGGCAGCCGGTCAGCGGCGCGACGGCGCAGGGCATCTACCTGAAGGGCACCACGAGCTCACTGATCGTCGGCAACACCACCGACCACAACAGTGACGCCGGCATCTACCTCACCACCGGTACCTCCGGCGTCGAGATCAGGGGCAACGACTCGTACTCCAACGCGCGGCAGTACACGCGGGCCGCCCCCGGCATCGACGTCCGCAGCCCGGGGAACACCGTCGACCGCAACACCAGCCACGGCAACGAGGACTCCGGGATCCAGCTGTACAACGGTGCGAGCAGCAGCGTGGTCTACGACAACGTGTCGTACGGGAACGGGGACCACGGCATCGACTGCCTCAACTCGACCGGCGTGGTCATCGTCTCCAACAGCGTGTACTCCAACGCCACCTCCGGCATCAACCTGGAGGGTGCCTCGGGCACGGCCGCGTCCAGCAACGGGACGGTGCGGAACAACATCAGCGTCGGCAACGGCCTCCAGAGCACGACGACCAAGGGCGACATCCGGGTGGACCCGAGCTCTCGGAGCGGCACGACCGTCGACAGCGACCTGCTCTGGCTGAGCTCACCGGGCACGCTCGTCACCTGGGGGACGACCCAGTACTCCTCGCTGTCGACCTTCCACTCGGCCACCGGGCAGGAGACGCACGGTCGTCAGGCGGACCCGTCCTGGGTCAACCCGTCGGGTGCGGACTTCCACCTTCGCGAAGGCTCGCCCGCGATCGACTCGGCGGACTCCTCCGCAGCCGGACAGCCGACCACCGACGTGGCGGGCACGGCCCGGTTCGACGACCCGGCGACGGCGAACACCGGCATCGGCCCGCGCTCGTACGACGACCGCGGGGCCTACGAGTTCACCCCGGGTGCGGGTGCCGATCCGACCGCGGCACTGACGGTCGCCCCTGACGCAGGTGTCCCGCCTCTCGCGGTCACCGCGGACGCCAGCGGCTCCTTCGCCGCCGACGGGCAGCCGCTCGCGTCGTACCGGTTCGACTTCGGCGACGGCACGGACTCCGGGACGCAACCGGGCGCCACCGCGCTGCACACGTACACATCCGTGGGTACGTTCCAGCTGACCGTCACGGTGACCGACACCAACGGGCGCACGGACACCGCGTCGGTGCCCGTCGTCGTCCAGAGCTCGGACACAGCCCCGGTCGCGCGTCTCGCGGTGAGCCCGTCCAGCGGAGCCGCGCCGCTCGCGGTCACGGCGAACGCGTCCGCCTCGACCGACACGGACGCGTGGCCGATCGCGACCTACGCCTTCGACTTCGGGGACGGGACGACAACCGGCCCGATCCCGGGCGCCACGGCGACTCACACCTACTCGGGCGCGGGCAGCTTCACCGTCACCGTCACGGTCACCGACAGCGCCGGACTCTCGTCGACAGCGACGGCCGGCGTCTCGGTGTCCCCGGCGGTCCCAACGAACCTGATCGGCAACCCGGGCTTCGAGACCAGCACCAGCGGGTGGAACAACAACGGCCGCACGGGCATCACGGTGACCAGGACCGCCGGCGGTCACAGCGGTTCCTTCGCTGCGGTCCTTGCGAACACCACGACTTCGACTCTCGCCGACTGCACCCTGAACGACTCGCCGAACTGGGTCGGCCAGACGACGGCGGGCACCTATACCGCGTCGATGTGGGTCCGAGCCGACACCGCGGGCGCCAGCCTGAAGCTCCGGCTCCGGGAGTACGCCGGCTCGACGTTCTCCGGGCAGGCGATCGGCACGGTCGTGCTCGGCACCGGGTGGCAGCAGGTCTCGGTGTCCTATGTGCCGACGGTCCCCGGAGGCTCGAGCCTGGATCTCACGGCATACACGTCGAGCGCGCCACCCGGAACCTGCTTCTGGGCGGACGACGCCTCGCTCACGGTCGGCTGACTGCGGTTACGAGCTGACCACGAGCACGACCCCGGACATCGTCGGCACGACGAGCTCGGCGCCCCGTATCGCGGGCGTTGCGAAGCGGGACGCCACCCCGACCTCGACCTCGGCGCCCGAGCGTCCGGTCACCGGGTCGAGCGCGTGCAGGATGCCGCCGGCAGGGTCCAGGGCCCAGACCCGTCCGCCGCCGACGACCGGTGAGCCCGTGACGGCCCCATCGGCGTGCCAGAGCACGTGCATCGTGCCGTCCGACCCGATCCGGACCGCGCGCAGACCGTCCGTGCACGGCACGTAGACGACATCGCCCGAGACCGCTGCACCACCGAAGGACGGGCAGATGTCGGCGGACGAGACCTGCCCACCGATGCCGCCCAGGTGCCCTTGCCGAAGGACATAGGCAGTCCCGGACTTGCCCGCGATGAAGACCCATCGGTCACCCACCAGAGCCGGGCCCTGCGACCCCAGGTCGCGGTCGTTGGCGTTGTCGTCCTGCCAGCTCGTAGGCGAGAAGGAGTCGACCAGCGTGCCCCCGGCCAGCTCGAGCACGGAGTCGCTGAAGTCGTAAGCGTCCCCGGGCCCGGACTCTCCGTTGCCGACCGACACCAGCAGGTGGCCGGTGGAGTCGACGGAAGGCCCGGGTGGAGCCCAGATGCCGCCCTCACGGCCGGTCGGCACGGTGAACGCCGTCCGCGTGTGCGCGCCATCGAGCGCGACGCCGACAACCCGCCCCTTGTACGCGCCGCAGTCGCCGGCCAAGCCTCCGAACGGCACCCAGACCGAGCCGGCGGCGACAGTCAGCGCGCCGCGCTGCTGCATCGCCGCGGGGTCGACGCCGGGCAGATCCACCCCGGTCCGCCAGGCGACGGTGCCGTCGACAGGGCTCAGGGCCACCAGCTCGTGCCGGGGTGGGCCACCCAGCTCGGCAACCAGGTAGACCAGCCTGGTCGACGGGTCGTACACCGGTGTTCCGGTGATGCCGAGCGGATCGATGTTGCCGCAGGGCAGCTGCCGGCCCGGCGCCGGCGAGCCGAGGCTCACCCGCCACAGCTGCAGCCCAGTGCCGTCCAGCCCGTACACCGTGTCGTGCTCGGTGACAGCGATCGTGACCTCACCGACCACGATCGGGGACGCGTATACGGCCCCGTCCAGGTCGAGCGCGGCCCTGACCGAGAGATGGCCGCTCGCGGCCGGCATCGTGGTCGACACCCCGGTCCTGGCCGCGTCACCGTGATAGGTCGGCCAGTCGGGCGCGGACGGCGTACCGGCGGTGCTGGTCGCGGCGGAGCCGGTGGCGCGAGCCCGCGCTGTCGCCGACGGCGAGGCAGGCTCGATCGAGCAGGAGGCGAGCGCGGCGACCAGCAGCACCACCGCGACCGGGGTTACCCGCATGCGACCAGTCTCTACGAGCGGCATCCTGACTATGAGTGCGGTTGGCCGCGGTGGCCCTCAATCGGTCGCCGCACGAACCTCGGGGACACGCCATCTCCATGCATACCAGACGATGAATGACGTGCACGCGATCTCAACGACACTGAAGAATGCGTAGTACATGGTCAGGCCGCCGACGAACAGCGACGCGATCTGGACGACGGTCATGACCGAACCGGCGGCGATGTTGGCGCGGCGGCTCGTCCTGGGCTTCAACACCCTGGACAGGACGATCATGGCGATGGGGATCTCCATCAGAACGGCGGCACCAAGCAGAAACCCTTGCGTGACGTCCATTCCGTTCACATGTCCGGTCAGGTACTCCTTCAGGAACCTGCTGTCCATCAATCCCAACAGGTCACAGTAGAGGTAGTTGAACATGACGAAGACCCAAAGAGTCGAGAGTGTGACTCCTGGGTTTCTCATGCCGAAGCTTCGATGCCCCTGCCCTCGTTCATCCGCATGAACAGGGCGGGTGGTCGACGCGGTCGCAGTCGTGGTCATGATGCGCCTCCAGTCCTCGATGGACCGGTTCGATGAGCCGGTCGAGCGGTGGGACCACCCCAGTCTCCGCAGCCGCACCGGCGGCGGTAAGAGGAGAAGGTCCTCGGCCGGGCGGGTGGTCCGAGCGTGCAGATTGCGATTTGTGTTGTCGGCGCCGTGGCCGGGGGCAGAGCATGTGGCCGTGACGACTCCCGACCCGCGATACGTGCGGACCCCGGACGGGACCTACATCGCCTACGCGGTGGTCGGCGCCGGCCCGGTCGACATTGCCTGGCAGTTCGACTTCTTCGGGAACTTGGACTGCGCCTGGGACAGTCCGATGGGCGCCGCGTGGTACGACGCTCTGGCCTCCTTAGGTCGGGTGATCTTGCACGACCGTCGTGGGACCGGTCTGTCGACTCGCAACACCAACCCGCCCAACCTGGAGACGCAGACCGCCGATCTGCGCGTCGTGCTCGACCACGTCGGGTCGCGGAGCACCGTGATCGCCGGACAGTTCGGCGGACTGGCTCCGGGTGTGCTTCTCGCCGCGACCCACCCGGACCGGGTGCGCGGCCTGGTCTGGTGGAACCCGACTCCGCGTACGACCTGGGCGCCGGACTACCCGTGGGGGTGGGGTCCAGCACAAATCGAGGAGGAGCTGCGCGGGCTGGAGCACTGGGGCACTGCCGAGTATGGGCAGGCTTGGGCCGACCAATTCGCGG
The DNA here is from genome assembly GCA_963771835.1 of uncultured Actinomycetota bacterium. Taxonomy (GTDB): domain Bacteria; phylum Actinomycetota; class Actinomycetes; order Prado026; family Prado026; genus CAVQCJ01. Next base: position 175,049 of record CAVYVA010000001.1, on the reverse strand, counting down.
GCGAGGACGGGCTTCGGCCGCCCGAGGTCGAGATCCTTGCAGTGGCCAAGGCCAGCAGGAACACCTGCACCCCCGAAGTGGTCCACGCTTTCACCAAGGTGTGGTGGGACACGGATCTCCGCGCAGTGCTTCCCTCGGTCCGGACACCGACCCTGCTGATGGTCGACTCGTCCGAACGCTGGGCCCTGGACACGGCGAGCTACGTCGCCGCCTCGATGCCGGCGGCGGAGGTGGTCGTCGTCCCAGGTGACGAGTGGCCAACCAGCGAGACCATGGAGTCATACATCCGGCCGCGGCTGGAAGCGGTCCAACGATTCGTCGAGGGGACGCACTCAGCGCGCCCCGGGCTCGACTCGACGCTGGCTTCGGTGCTGTTCACCGACATCGTCGGTTCCACCCAACGGCAGGCGGCTCTCGGTGACCAAGGGTGGAAAGAGCTGGTCGAGCAACACCACGCGCTGGTCCGTGGAGCTGTGGCGCAATGGCGAGGGGTCGAGCAGGACACCGCCGGCGACGGCTTCTACGTGACCTTCGACGGGCCGGCCCGAGCGATCCGCTGCGCCCTGGAGATCATCGCGCGGGTTCGCGATCTGGGCATCGAGATCCGCGCCGGGGTGCACACCGGAGAGTGCGAGGTGATCGACGGCAAGATCGGCGGGATCGCCGTTGCGACCGGTGCGCGGATCTCGGCGCTGGCGGCGCCCTCCCAGGTGCTGACTTCGCAGACGGTCAAAGACCTGGTCGCCGGCTCCGGACTGACCTTCAGGGAGGCCGGCGAGCACGAGCTCAAGGGCGTGCCTGACCGCTGGCACCTGTACGCCGTGACCGGCTGACACTAGGTTCCGGGGGTCTGCGAGGGTTCCCAGAGCTCGAAACGGTTGCCTTCAGGATCAACGGCGTGACCGAACCGCCCGTAGCTCGCCTCGGAGGTCTCGTCCTCGACCGAGGCTCCAGCCGCTCGTAGCTGGGTGAGCATGGCGTCGAGGTTGGCCACTCGGAAGTTGAGCATGACCTGTTGGTCTCTGCGCCCGAAGTAGTCGGTGTCGGCGGGGAAGGGGGCGAAAACGGTCGGCCCCGCTTCCTGCTCCCATGACCAACCAGTGCTCATGCTCGCGATGCCGAGGTTGACCTCGTACCAGGCGGCAAGGGCCTCGGGGTCTTCGGCCCGGAAGAAGTAGCCCCCGATCCCAAGGACTCGTTCCATGCTGACGACGATACCCACGGCCGCCCCGGCCAGGGCACACACGATGACGGAGCTCAGGATCGGCCACGAGACTCTGTCGCGCGCGCACCGACCTGCCTGCACTATTGTTTCGCGGCCCACGGGAAGCAGGGAAGAGACATGCCAGACATCGCGCTAAGGCCGGTCGCCGACGCTGACCTCGACGCGCTGTTCGACCAGATGCGCGACCCCGAGTCGGTCTGGATGGCCGCGTTCACCCCCGACGACCCCGACGACAAGAGCGCATTCGAGGCGCACATGGCCAAGGTGAGATCCTCGCCCGACACCACACTGCGCGCGGTCGTTTGCGACGGCCAGCTCGTCGGCAGCGTTGGCTCCTTCGTCGTCGATGGCGAAACCGAGGTCACCTACTGGATCGACCGCGCAGCATGGGGACGCGGCATCGCGAGCCGAGCGCTTGAGCTGCTCATGGACCTGGTCCCCACCCGGCCGCTGCACGCCCGCGCGGCCAGCGACAACATCGCCTCGCTCAGGGTCCTCCAGAAGGCGGGTTTCACGATCGTCGGAACCGAGATCTCGTTTGCACCCGGCCGGAGAAGCCAAATCGAGGAGACCATCCTGCACACGGACTAGCGCCCCCGATCCGTCAGTATGTGGCACGTCATCTTCGCCGCCTGAGCCACCACCGAGGAGGTACGCCATGAGCGTGCAGGACGAGCGGGTCGCTGAGTTCCACCGTCTGCACTCCTCGGGTTGCTTCGTCATGCCGAACCCGTGGGACGTCGGCAGTGCGCTGGCCCTGGAGCAGATGGGTTTCCGGGCGCTGGCGACAACGAGCGCCGGCTTCGCCTGGACGCTGGGTCGGGCCGACAAGGGCGTCGGGCTGGAAGAGATGCTGGAGCATCTGAGCAGCGTGGTCGACGCAGTCTCGCTGCCGGTGAGCGCCGACTTCGAGGGCGGTTACGCGGTCGACCCGGAGCAGGTCGGCGCAAACGTGAAGCGTGCTGCGGCGACCGGCATCGCGGGACTGTCGATCGAGGACTCCACCGACGACGAGGCTGACCCACTGCTCTCGCTCGAGCTGGCGGTCGAACGGGTGCGCGCGGCGCGTGCAGCGATCGACGAGACCGGCCGCGGCGTCCTGCTCACCGGCCGCTCAGAAGGGTTCGTTATCGGCCACCCTGACATCGACGACACGATCCTACGGCTGCGTGCCTACGCAGAGGCCGGCGCGGACTGCCTCTACGCCCCGCGGATCGACACCGTTGAACAGGTCTCGGCCATCGTGGCCGCGGTGGCACCCAAGCCGGTGAACCTGCTGGTCCACACCCCGTTCATCACCGTCGCCGAGGCTGCAGCGCTGGGAGTGCGCCGGATCAGCGTGGGGGGCACGCTCGCCCGCGTGGCCTGGTCCAGCTTCCGGCAGGCTGCCCAGGAGATCGCAGACGCTGGGACCTTCACCCACTTCAACGATCTGCCGAACCCCGATGCACTGTTCCAGCAACGCTGACCGGGATCATCCGGTCTGGATCTGGACGTAGTCGATCTGACCCTCGAAGTAGTCGCAGTCGTGGTGCAGAGTCGCCGCGGTGCAGTTGCCCTTGCCGCCGATGGTGAGCGGCACGTTGTTGACGACGTTGCCGACCGCGTGCATCTGCTTGGTCGTGTGTCCGTCAACCGTGGTGGACACGAAGCCCGGCCCGCGCTCGCAGGTCACCACGTGCCACTGGTTGTCCGCGACGTTGATCGGGCTGCGGATCCCGCCCGCGGTGGTGACTCCGTTGACGATGGACGTGAAGCCGCAGAACACCAGCCCGCGCGTGGGCCCGTCGAGCTCGATCTTCCAGAAGCCGGTGAGCGATCCGGACTGGCCCTTCTGCATGACGTTGCCGAACGCGTCGGAAGGCTTGGCGATCTTGATCCTGGCCGTCACGGTGAAGTCCGACGTGCCCGGGTTCGTGCGCGGGTCGTTGACGACATCCAGGTGCTGCGGGTCGAACGTCGCGTTGTTGAAGCCGCGCTGGACCTGCGGGAACGAGTGGACGGCACCGTTCAGGGTGATCGAGGTTCCGATCGTGCCGTTGATGTGGTTGGCCGAGCTGTCCACCAGCACCTTCGCCCCGGGTGGTTCATTCATGTTCCACAGCGCGACGACGGTGGCCGCGCGAGCGGATCCGACCGGCCCGAGCACGACGGCGCACACCGACGTCACGACCACAGCGACCAGACCACGACGGATCATGACAGCCTGCTTCCCGCACCGACGACGAAGGCCCAACCGTGGCGAACCGCCACGGTCGACGTGAATGGGCCGAACGGCCTAATCCCGCAACGCAGCATTCCGCTCACCCAGCGTGACGCCGTCCGTCGCCGTTCGCCGAGGCGCCTGCACAGAGCGTCACCAGGACTGCGGGATGATGACAGGGTGGTGACATGGCAAGCGGTCGAGCGCTCGGAGCCCGCCTTCGCTCATCGAGTACGTGCACTGTTCGACGCACATCCGCACAAGACGATTGCCACCCTGCGAGCCGACGGCTCGCCGCGGATCTCGGGGATCGAGACACGATTCGAGAACGGCGAGCTGATCTTCGGCTCGATGCCGAACGCCCGCAAGGGCGCGGACCTGCGTCGCGACCCGCGATTCGCCCTTCATAGCGCCACGGTCGACCCGGTCGAGGAGGCCCGGGCGCGGTGGCCCGGCGAGGCGAAGATCGCCGGCCGAGCGATCCTCGACGGTCCGGCGGCCGATGCCGAGGGTGAGCTGTTCCGCGCCGACATCGCCGAGGTCGTGCACACCCACCTCAACGACACGGCCACCCTCCTCGTGGTCGAGTGGTGGACGCCGTCCCGGGGTCTGCGGACGATCGAGCGGGAGTAGCAGCAGGATGTGCCGGTGGCCGACTCTCTGAAGGCCGTGCTGCGCACACGACGCGACGGCACCGTCAAGATCGTCGAGCGGGGCGCCGGCACGCCGGTGGTGTTCCTGCACAGCGGGGTGGGCAGCGCCGGCGAGTGGTGGGATGTCTTCTCGGTCTGGCCGACGGGTTACCGCCTGATCGCCATGGATGCCTTCCGGGGCGGCAGTGGCCCTGGCCTTCCGGGACATCGCACCCTCGACGACTATGCCGACCAGGTCCACTCGGTCGTGAGCCACGTCGGCGAGCCCATTCACCTCGTTGGATTCTCGTGGGGTGGGGCGACCGCACTGCACGTGGCCGCCACCAAGCCGGCGGCGCTGGTCTCCGTGGCCGTGGTCGAGCCGGAGGCGTACTCGTTGCTCACGGCCGAGGACGGGCCGGCGTACACGACGATCCGGAACCTGCGCGAACAGTGGCGCGGGCGTGTCCGGGTGGGTGACTGGTACGCGGCGTTCGAGGGATTCATCGACTTCTACAACGGGCGGGGGTCCTTTGCAGCGTGGCCCGCCGCCCGGCGTGACGCGTTCCTCGAGGAGCAACGCGCGCGAGGAGACCTCTGGGACGTGCTCTTCGACGCGCCCGTCACCGCAGGCTCGCTGGCGTCGGTGGCCCTGCCGGTGCACGTCATCGAGGGATCCGCGGCGTCGGTCGTGGACCGGGCCATCTGCGCGGCGGTCCTCAGGGGTGTCCAGCACGCCCGTCACAGCGTCATCGAGGGGGCCGGCCACATGATGCCGCTCACGCACGCGGCCGAGCTCGCCCGGGTGCTGGTGCGGCAGCTGCCCTGAGACCGGAGTCGCCCACGACGCCAGACGGCCGTGGTGCCAGCAGGAGCCTGCGGGCCCGACCAGCGCTCGGGCGGCCTACTTCAGGAAGCCGGGAAGGTGGGGGGCGTCCTCATGCGTCCTCCGTCGACCAGCTCGCCACCATCGCCATGCGCATTGGGTGCGTTTCGCAGCTCGACATGCCGGGGCCATGCGCCCCGGGTGAAACCACTCTGCCGACGATGTCATCGTCGCGACCCCTCTCGGACGAGAATAGTGCGTGGCCTGCGCAGACGGCGGAGGGGCTATGGCTCACGGCAGGACGGTGGCGCCCCGGTGAGCGACTGCGCGTCGGCCTCCAGCCCGCTGCCCGGGGACCTGGTTGATGTCCCCGCCGGACACTCACCGCGGGACCCGACGGGCGTGATGCTGGAGCAGATCTTCGCACCCGCCGGCGCAGCCGTTGCATATGGAACAAACCTCTTTGACTGGACTGGCCACTCCTTCGCCACCAAGGACTACTTCAACTACACATGGACGCTCTCGGTCGAGGAGCAGTTCTACTTGTTGTGGCCGTTCGTGCTGCTCTGGGGCTATCGCCGCAATCCTCGGCTGTTCGCCGCACTCACCGTGTCGTTCATCGGGATCACCCTGGCGCTTGACCTCTACCTCGGCCTGAGTCGAGAGGTGGTCTTCGATCAGCACGAGTATTTCGGGAGCGACACAAATGCGCTGCCCATCCTGGTCGGCTCATTGCTGGCGATAGTCGTTCACAACGGTTGGCTGCCCCGGACAGTTCAGTATCTTGCGCCCTGTGCGCTGATAACCGTTGCCCTCCTGCCCGTCCTGGCATATCGAAACGACACCGATCGTAGCTCTCTGGTGATCGTCGCAGGAACCGGACTGACGCTCGTGACATTGATCGGCGTCGTGACTTGGCCACGATCTGCAGTTGGATCGCTGTTGGCAAGCGGCCCAATGCGGTGGCTGGGCGAGCGGTCGTACTCGATCTATCTCTGGAATGTCCTCGCGCGAATCGCGATACTCGCTACGCTCGGACATACGGTAGTCGGTGATATCGCCTGGATTGCCATGTTCGTCGTGCTGGCCGAGGCGAGCTTCCGGTTCGTCGAGCGTCCGATGCGGGCTCAACTTTCGCGTAGACCTGGTATGTCCGGCCGTCACATCTTCGATCCAGCTGGTCTGGGACTACCGCGAATGATGTGAACGGTCGCGCCGGATGCCACTGCAAGCGGACACGACTGAGCAGACTGTCTGCTCTGACCTGTTGTGGAAGTTCTGGCTGCCCGTATGGGTCTCGGCGCCGAGGTGGCTGACGATCTTGCGCGTTGCCCGGACCGAACATAGGTGCCGGTTGCGGGCTGACCACATCCGGCATTCGGTGCGGTTCCGCAGCCCGTAGGTGCCGTTCCAGGGCGCGTCGAACTGGCATTGCTTGCGAGTGCTGGCCCTATTCTCGTCCCTGAGAGTCGATCTGCTGCACCAGCGGCGGCGGCTCATGGTCCCTGTTTCGCCGGATCGTCAAGGGAGGATGGCATGGCGCGAAACCGAAGTGGCGCGGCCCTGGGATGGACCTTCTTTGCGGCATTCATGATGTTCATGCTGGGCTGGTGGTGGTTCTTCGCCGGACTTACCGGGATCCTCAAGGACGACATCTTCGTGAAGACTCCCAAGTACGTCTTCAAGTTCGACATCACCACGTGGGGCTGGATCCACCTGTTGCTCGGGATCCTCGTCGTGGTGGCGAGCGGCGCGCTCTTCGTGGGAGCGCTGTGGGCCAGGATCGTCGGTGTGATTCTGGCGGTGGCCAGCGGACTGATCGGGTTCGCCTGGCTGCCGATGTACCCGATCTGGGGGGTTATCTTCATCACGTCGTCTGTCTTCGTTGTCTGGGCGCTGACGGTTCACGGCAGTGACATCACCATCGAAGAGCCGAACTAGCGGGGCCGCGCCCAGGCGTCCACCTCCGTCGGTTTCGTGCGTGACCCGGCAACGGCTCAGTGGAGCCCTGGTCTCCACTCTTCTGCTCAGACCGCTCGAACCTCGGCGAGCCGCCTGACCGCGTACTCGTCGTCCCAGCAGACGGCGGCCTCCCATGCGGCCGACGCTTGCGCGGCGATGTCGTGCGCGCCGTCGTCGAGACAGGCGGCGTTGTGGGGTAGCACCAGGTCGAGGTCGGGGACGTCTACGTGCGACTCGTCCCAGTCGATCATCGCGACCCGATCGGCGGTCATGCGGATGTTGCCCGGGTTGGTGTCGCCGTGGACGACGCATGTCTGACGTCCGGTGAGCCGCGCCCACGCTGCTCGGCATCGAGCAACGCCCTCAGGCGGCATTGCGCCGAGGTCGATCTTCGTCCCGGTCTCGGCGTGCAAGAGGTCGGTGGACGATCGCCAGCCCGGGCGCTGCGGCCAGCCCTGCGTCAACCGATGCAGCTGGCGGAGCGTGTCGGCGACGCGACGCCAGTCGGCCTCCGTCTCGGGCCGTCCGCCCACCACGTAGGTCATCACCACCAGACCGTCGGCGAACAGCCGGCCGTCCGTCGTCGAGATCGGTACCGGCACCGTCAGCCCTTCACGGTCGAGATGTCGCAGCAGGTCGGTCTCCCACGCGAGATCAGCGTCGCTGCGGGCGCCAAGACGACCGACCGCGAGCTGCCCGTTGACCCGCACGCTCCACACCTGGTTGGCGACTCCGCCAGCGAGGGGTTCGATGCGAGCGACGTCGTCACCCCACTGCTCGAGTGCCTCCCATCCCATGGGCCACATCTTCGCTGAGTTCCGAGGCGCTCATGTGCGAGGCGCGGTCATGAAGCGCTGAACGCGTCTCGGCGGCGGAGAACCACTGTGCCGGCTCCGCTGGCACAGGTACCTCAAGATCCACACTTCGGAGAGCATCGACCCCGTGCCTTTCAGCCTCCCCTGTCGAATCTCCGGTGCCAACCAGCGCGGTCAGGGATGCCGAGCAGTTCACGGATCCAGTCACTGGATGCTGCGGCCGCGACGGTCTTGCCGTTCGCATCGACATCGGTTGGACTCGCGCCGTGTTCGAGAAGCACGGCGATGATCCGACCCTGTTCGCCTTTCGCCGCTGCCGAGCCAGAATCGCTCCGGCCTGTGCTCTGAACGGCGAGGTGCAGCGGTGTCGAACCGTTCTTGTTCATCAGCTGCGGAGTCCCACCGTTCTCGATGAGGGCGCTGACCGCCGCTGAGCAACGAGTCCGAACGGCTCGATGCAGCGGCGCCACACCGCTGTTGTCGAGCGCGTTCGGATCAGCGCCCGCTTCGATGAGATACGTGATCACGTCACCTTGTGCCACCGGATCCCAGTGCTCCCCGCCGGGACTCCCGTCGGCGGCGTAGTGGAGCGGTTCCGCTCCTCTTCGGTTACGAGCGCGAACGTCGGCGCCTCTTGTGACGAGCGACTCGGCGAGTTCTCGTTGATGCGCGGCGGCAGCGATGTGCAGCGCCGTGTCGCCGCCGTACACGTAGTGACGGATCGCAGCAAGGAAGTACGTCTCGGCATCATGGCGGCTAGCCCCGACGTGAATCGGACAGTTTGCGAGATCGCGCGATGAGTCCAGCCGTCGCGCAATCTCGAGGTCGTCGCGTGAATCGATCGCACGGAAGAGCGCCAGCAGCGCACCTTCGTCCGGCCCACCGCGCCGCCCACCTGCCTTCGCCACGTGTACAGATTGCCCAATCCGCGCTCGTCATGCGAGGCCCTGCGACCGGGCAGCACCTCCCTCACTGTTGAGCGTCGGGCTCCCGCTGGTCGCCATCCTCATCAACCACATCGGCGCAAACCTGACGATCGCGGTCTCGGGAATCGTGATCACCGCCGTCGCTACCGTCGCCTTGGTCGTGCAACCTCGACCCGGCCCTACCCATCCGGCCGACGCCACGTCCGAGCAGAGCCCAGCGTCTGTCGAACCGCCAGCGCCAGCTCGGGGGATGGATATGGACAACGCTAGGAGCGATGTCCGATAGTCCGGACTGCAATTGTCTGGCGCGCCGTAAGCGCCGAGGTACCCCACCTGCGGCGTTGGTCTCCACTGAGGAAGGACTCGCCCGCCATGGCAGAAAGCGAACTGTTCGAGAGGGGCCTTCAGGCGCGTCGAGACGTGCTGGGTGCTGAGTACGTCGACGCGAACCTGGCTGACACCGACGAGTTCATGATGGCATTTCAGCGTGTCGTGACCGAGTGGGCGTGGGGATACGCCTGGAGCAGGCCAGGTCTGGATCGCAAGACACGGAGCATGCTGAATCTTGCGATCCTGACGGCGCTGGGGCGGCCCGACGAGCTGGGCATCTACGTGAAGGGCGCGCTGACTACCGGCGTATCGGTCGACGAGATCAAGGAGGTACTGATTCACGCCACCGTGTACTGCGGCACGCCAGCCGGGCGTCAGGCGTTCCGGGCGGCGCATGAGGTTCTCCTGGCAGCGGGCGCGTTGCCTGGTCCCGGCTGAGCGCCTGGAACCTCGGTCGGCCTACTTCAGGAAGTCGGGGACGTCGAGGTCGTCGTCGGTCGTGGAGTCGTCGAAGAGGATCGTGCGCGGCTTCTTCGGCTCGGGCAGCGTGATCTCGCGCTCGGGCGGTTCGGCCGGCCCGGACGGGACGGCGGTCTCGTCAGCGGTTGGCGCCGGTCGCTCGGACACGTGCGGCACCGCCGCTGCGACCGGGGGCATGGAGGACAGGGTCTTGGGCTGGCCTCCGTCGAAGCCGGCGGCGATGACCGTGACCCGCACCTCATCGCCCAAGGCATCGTCGATGACCGCGCCGAAGATGATGTTCGCCTCGGGGTGCGCCGACTCGGAGACGAGTCGGGCGGCCTCGTTGATCTCGAACAGGCCGAGGTCCGAACCTCCGGACACCGAGAGCAGGACCCCGCGGGCGCCGTCGATGGACGCCTCCAGGAGCGGGCTCGAGATGGCCGCCCGGGCGGCCTGGACGGCGCGCTCCTCGCCGCGCGCGGAGCCGATGCCCATGAGGGCCGAGCCCGCGCCCGACATGACGGACTTGACGTCGGCGAAGTCGAGGTTGATCAGCCCGGCCGTGGTGATGAGGTCGGTGATCCCCTGGACACCCGAGAGCAGCACCTGGTCGGCGGAGCGGAAGGCGTCGAGGGCCGACACGTTGCGGTCCGAGATGGACAGCAGCCGGTCGTTCGGGATGACGATGAGAGTGTCGACCTCGGCCCGCAGCGACTCGATGCCGGCCTCGGCCTGCTGGGCCCGGCGGCGACCTTCGAAGCTGAACGGACGGGTCACGACACCGACGGTCAGCGCACCGATCGATCGCGCGATCTTGGCGACGACGGGGGCGCCGCCGGTCCCGGTGCCGCCGCCTTCGCCGGCGGTCACGAAGACCATGTCGGCGCCCTTGAGGACCTCTTCGATCTCCTCGGCGTGGTCCCGGGCGGCGTGCTCGCCGACCTCGGGGTCGGCGCCGGCGCCGAGCCCACGGGTGAGCTCGCGACCGATGTCGAGCTTCACGTCGGCGTCGCTCATTAACAGCGCCTGCGCGTCGGTGTTGATGGCGATGAACTCAACGCCCTTGAGCCCGACGTCGATCATGCGGTTGACGGCGTTGACGCCGCCGCCGCCGATGCCGACCACCTTGATCACGGCGATGTAGTTCTGCGGTGCAGCCACGGTGAACCCCTCGGTGCCTCGAACTCCTCGACCCTTAGCCTCAGGTACAGGGTTACAGTTATGTCAACCTGAGGTAGTGGAGGACGTTAGGCGCACCTCGCGCCCACGGTCAACTCGAACGCCGAAATCCACCCGAAAGAGAGTCATTCCCCCACGACGCCGTCGATGCGCTCACGCAGGAGATCCGCGTGGCCGTTGTGCCGGGCGTACTCCTCGACCATGTGCACGTAGATCCAGCGCAACGAGACACGCTGCGCCCACGTCGGCGCCACGGGGCCGGATGCCGACATCCGCCAGGTCGGTGTGCTCGGCCGCGCGAGCCCGCGCCTGGTCGCACTCGGACCGCCAGGTGGCGAACGCCTCGACCCCGCTCGCCTCGTCGACCTCGTCGAAGTCGGCGTCCGGGCTGTCCGGGGTGCAGTACACGTCGCCGACCTGCTCCCCCGCGAGCACGGTCCGGAACCACCATCGCTCCACCTCGGCCATGTGCCGGACCAGGCCAACCAGGGACAGGTTCGACGGCGGTACCGCGCGCAACCGGAGCTGTTCGTCGTCCAGCCCGGCACACTTCAGCGCCAGGGTGGCTCGGTGGTACTCCAGCCAGGCCTCGAGCATGGTGCGTTCGTCCGACTCCGTGGCCGGGTCGTTCCGGTGCACGAGCTGCGGTTCCATCGCGTCCTCCTCGGCGCAGGCTCAGGACGTCGTCGCGAACCCCGGCGCGGTGACGTCGTAGACGTGCGCGTGATGGGTCAGCAGGACGGTCAGGACCTTCGCCTTGCTGGCGTTGTCCTGGGCGTCGCCCCACCTGACCACTGAGCCACCGGTGAGGTCCAGCCGCACCGAGTCCGCGGTGGCGGCGGTGATGTCGTCGACGTTGGACCGCAGGGCGGGCGGCAGGGCGGCCGCCACCGAGGCTGCGGCCGCGAGCGCGTCCGGCGATGTCGTACCCGGGTCCACCTTCAGCAGGACCAGACCCTGGGGGCGGCTGGCCGCCTGGGTGACCGCCACGCCGTCGACGTCCAGCAGGAGCCAGCTCCCGGTGGCCGTCCGGGCGGTCGCCACCGGGACGCGCTCGACGACGGTGATGACCACGGTGTGCGGCCAGCTCCGGGTGACCGCGGCGGAGCGGACGACCCGCAGCTGCTCGACGCGCCGCTGGGCTTCGGTCACGTCGACGCGGACGAGCGGCCGGCCGTTCGCGACGCCGGCGGCCTGCTCGACCTGGGCCGTGGTCAGCCGGTGCGTGCCGACCACGCGGACGGTCGTCACCGCCAGGAACGGGGAGGCGAGCACCACCCAGGCCGCCGCCGCGACCAGCGCGACCACCAGCAACGGGACCCCGATCTTGACCAGGCGCCGCAGCCGCAACGAGCGTCTCCGGGAGCGGAACCTGAGGTCCGCGGCCGGTCCCGGCTCGGCGGCGGCACCCGCCGGTGGCCGCGGCCGCAGTCGCGTCGGCCCGGCGCTCACGACGCCTCCCGGGCCGACAGCAGGGCGAGGACCTCGGGTCCGATCATCGTCACGTCGCCGGCCCCCAGCGTGAGCACGAGGTCGCCCGGACCGGCCAGCGTCGCCAGCCGGCCGGCGACGGCAGACCAGGACGGCTCGAACGCCACGTGCCCGGCCAGCGGGACGGCGGCGGCCACGCCGGCTCCGGACGCGCCGGGCAGCGGGTCCTCGCCGGCCGGGTACACCTCGAGCACGACGACCTCGTCGGCCAGGCCGAGCGCAGTGCCGAACTCCTCCCGGAACGCCGCGGTGCGCGAGTAGCGGTGCGGCTGGAAGGCCACGACCAGGCGGCCCGGGCCGGCCACCGAGCGGGCGGCCCGCAGCACCGCGGTGATCTCGGTCGGGTGGTGCGCATAGTCGTCGAAGACCCGGACGCCGCCGGCCTCGCCCTTCAGCTCGAACCGGCGCCGCGTCCCGGTGAAGCCGGCCAGTCCCTCCCGGAGCACGCCCTCGGGCAGTCCCAGCTCCATGCCCGCAGCCAGCGCGGCGGCGGCGTTCAGCGCGTTGTGCCGTCCGGGGATGCGCAGCCGCACCGGGCCCAGCCGCCGGCCGCGGTGCACGACCTCGAACGCCGAGCCGGTGCCCTCCATCCGCAGCCGCTCCACCCGGATGTCGGCACCGGCCGTCTCCCCGTACGTGACGACGGCCAAGCCGTCCGCCGCGGCAGTGCCGGCGAGCCGCGCGGCGCCCGGGTCGTCCACGCAGGTCACCATGAAGCCGGAGCGGTCCACCGTGCCGGCGAACGCGTCGAACGCCTCCTGCACCGCCGTGGCCGTCACGTAGTAGTCGAGGTGGTCGGCCTCGACGTTGGTCACCACCGCGGCGAACGGCGCGAGCAGCAGGAACGACCCGTCCGACTCGTCCGCCTCCGCGACGAACAGCTCGCCGGTGCCGCTGTGCGCGTTCACCCCGGAGTCGCTGAGGTTGCCGCCGATCGCGAACGAGGGGTCGGCGCCGCAGTGCTGCAGCGCCACGGTGAGCAACGACGTCGTCGTGGTCTTGCCGTGCGTCCCGGCCACCGCGACCGAGCGGCGTTCGGCCATCACGGCCGCCAGCGCCTCGGCGCGGCGCAGCACCCGCAGCCCCAGCCGGTGCGCCTCGAGCACCTCGGGGTTGTCGGGACGGATCGCCGTGGACACCACCACGGTGTCGGCGCCGTGCACCTGTTCGGCGCGGTGCCCCACGTGCACGTCCGCACCGAGGACCTTGAGCGCCGCAAGGTCGCGGGAGTCTTTCGCGTCGCTGCCGCCGACGGTGAGCCCGCGCGCGATGAGGATCCGCGCGATCCCGGACATCCCGGTGCCGCCAACCCCCACGAAGTGCACGCGACCGAGCCCGGCGAGCGGGGGAACCCCCGCGACCTCGGTCACGACCGGCCCTCCCGTCCGGCCGCCTGCAGCACCAGGTCAGCGAGCAGCTCGTCGGCATCCGGCCGCCCCAGCGCGGCGGCGGCCCGGCCCATGGCCGCCAGCCGTCCGCCGTCCAGCAGCAGCGGCAGGACCGTCGACAGCACCCAGCCGGGCGTGCAGTCCTCGTCGGCGACGAGGATGCCCCCGCCGGCGGCGACGATCGGCTCGGCGTTCATCCGCTGCTCACCGTTCCCGATGGGCAGCGGGACGTACGCCGCCGGCAGGCCGACCACGGTCAGCTCGGCGCAGGTGGTCATGCCGGCGCGGCACAGCGCGAGGTCGGCGGCCGCGTACGCGAGGTCCATCCGGTCGCAGTAGTCCAGGCGCACGTACGGCGGCGCGGCCGGTCCCGGGCCCGGCCCGCCCGCAGCGTCGGCGGGCGCCGCGTTCTTCGGTCCGACGATGTGCAGCACCTGGACACCTGCGCCGGCCAGACCGGCGCGGGCACCGGCGACCGCGTCGTTGACGCGGCGGGCACCCTGGGAGCCACCGAAGACGAGCAGGGTCGGCCGGTCCTCGTCGAGCCCGAAGCCGGTCCGCGCGGACGCCCGCCGGGCGGGCCGGTCCAGCGTCGTGATCGACCGGCGCAACGGCATGCCCACGTACCGGGCGTGCGGCAGCCGCGTGCCGCGGACAGCCACCGCGACCCACGGGGTCGAGCGCGCACCGAGGCGGTTGGCCAGACCCGGGCGGACGTTCGCCTCGTGCACGACGTACGGCAGGTGCCGGTGCCGCGCGGCCAGGTACGCCGGCGCCGACGCGTATCCGCCGAAGCCGACCAGCACGTCGGCGCGGGTCCTCGCCAGCACCCGGTCGGCGCCGCGGCGCGCGGCGCGCAACCGGGACGGCAGCGTCAGCAGGTCCTTGGAGGGGCGGCGCGGCACCGGCACCGAGCCGATGAGCTCCAGCGGGTAGCCGCGCTCGGGGACCAGCCGCGACTCCAACCCGCGCTCGGTGCCCAGCACCGTCACCTCCGTGTCCGGGTCGCGGCGCCGGAGCGCGTCGGCGAGCGCCAGCGCCGGCTCGATGTGGCCCGCCGTTCCGCCGCCGGCGAGCACCACGCGCAACGGCTGCGCCGTCATGCTCGCCGGCGCCGGACCCGGGCCACGGCGCGGCGCACCGGACCGGGACCGCGCGCGGCAAGCGCGGCTCTGGCACCCGGTTCGTCGCGCGCGAACGCGACGAGCATCCCCAGCGCGACCAGCGTGGGCAGCAGCGCCGAGCCTCCGTACGACACCAGCGGGAGCGGCAGCCCGGCGATCGGCAGCAGCCCGAGCACCGCGCCGATGTTCACCAGCGCCTGGCTGGCGACCCACGCGGTGGCGCCGGCGGCGGCGAGCCGGCTGAACAGGTCCTGCGACCGCATCGCCGTCCGCAGCCCGGCGAAGACCAGCAGCGCGAACAGGACGAGCACGGCACCGGTGCCGATCAGGCCCAGCTCCTCGCCGATCACCGCGAAGATGAAGTCGGTGTGCGCCTCGGGCAGCCCGCCCCACTTCTCCCGGCCGGCGCCGAGCCCGAGCCCCCACCAGCCGCCGCTGCCGAGAGCGAACCGCGCGTGCACGGCCTGCCAGCCGGCACCCAGGTAGTCCGCGTCCGGGTTGAGCCAGGACCGGAACCGGTCCAGGCGGTGCGGCGCCGTGGCCGACAGCAGCGCGACCGCCACGACCATCCCACCGCCGAGCATCGCGAACAGCCGGGCCGGGGCGCCGACGACGAACAGCACCGCGAGCAGGATCGCGACCAGCACCATGTCGGTGCCGAGGTCGTTGCCCAGCAGGACCAGCCCCATCATCGCGCCGGCCACCGGCAGCAGCGGGACCAGTAGGTGCCGCCACTCGACCAGCAGCTTGTACTTGCGGGTCAGCAGGTCCGCGGACCACAGCACCAGCGCGAGCTTGGCGGCCTCGGAGGGCTGCACCCGGAACGGCCCGCCGAAGCTGATCCAGTTCTGGTTGCCGTTGACGCTCACCCCCACGCCCGGGACGAGCACGAGGCACAGCAGCGCGAACGCCACGACGAGCATCGGGATCGCGGCCCGCCGGTACCAGCGCACCGACGTGCGCGACGCCACCCATGCCGCCGGCACCCCGATGCACGCCCACAGCAGCTGCTTCTGGAAGATCGACAGCGCGTCGCCGGAGGTCTGGTAGGCCTCCACGCTGGACGCCGACAGCACCATCACCAGCCCGAGCCCGAGCAGCAGCGACGTGCAGCCCACCAGCAGGTGGTACGAGGTCAGCGGCCGGTCCAGCACCCGCAGGGTCGCGCCGAGCGTCACCGGGGAGCCCGTCCCGCGGCGCTGGACGACCGGCCGGTCGTCGGCGGTCGCGGCGTCCGGTGCGGCCGGGCCGCCCGCGCTGGTCGTGCTGCTCACCGGCCGCTGCCCGTGGCCAGCGCCCGGACGGCGGCGGCGAACGCCTCGCCCCTGGCGCCGTAGTCGCGGAACAGGTCCATCGAGGCGCACGCGGGGGCGAGCAGGACGGTGTCGCCGACCACGGCCAGGCGCGCGGCAGCGTGCACCACCTCGTCCATGACCCCAGTGTCGGTGCTGGCCACCTCGACCACGGGGACCTCGGGCGCGTGTCGCGCCAGCGCGGTCGCGATGTCGGCCCGGTCGCGGCCCAGCAGCACCGCGCCGCGCAGTCTCGGCGCCGCCCGGGCGACGAGGTCGTCGAACGACGCCCCCTTGGCCAGGCCGCCGGCCACCCACACCACGCGGTCGTAGGTCGCGATCGACGCCGCCGCGGCGTGCGGGTTCGTCGCCTTCGAGTCGTCGACGTAGTCCACGCCGTCGACGTTCGCCACGAGCGCGATCCGGTGCGGGTCGGGCCGGAACGCGCGCAGCCCGTCGCGGACCGCACCCGGCCGCACCCCGTACGCCCGGGCCAGCGCGGCCGCCGCCAGGGCGTTCGCGACGTTGTGCGGGGCGAACGGGACGACGTCGGAGACCGACGCGAGCTCCGCCGCCGAGTCCCGGCGCTGCTCGACGAAGGCACGGTCGACGATCAGGTCGTCGACGATCCCGACCATCCCCACCGATGGGACGCCGAGCGTGAAGCCGACCGCGCGGCATCCGTCCTGCACGTCCGCGGCGCGCACCAGCCGTTCGGTCTGCGGGTCGGCGACGTTGTACACGCACGCGACCTTCGTGTGCTCGTACGCACGGCCCTTGTCGGCGGCGTAGTCCGCCAGCGTCCCGTGCCAGTCCACGTGGTCCGGCGCGACGTTCAGGACCGCCGAGGCCAGCGGCTCCGGCGAGGTGGCCCAATGCAGCTGGAAGCTGGACAGCTCCACGGCGAGCACGTCGTAGCCCTCGCCGCTGCCGTCGTCGAGCACGGTGTGCACGAGCGGGGTGCCGACGTTGCCCGCGGCCGCGGCGTGCCGGCCGTCGGCCTGCAGCATCGCCGCCAGCATCCTCACCGTCGTGGTCTTGCCGTTCGTCCCCGTGACCACCAGCCACGGCGCCGGGTCGCTCCAGGCGGCGCAGCCGCCAGGCCAGCTCGACCTCGCCCCAGACCGGGACGCCGGCCGCGGCAGCGGCGGCGAGCAGCGGGGCGTCGGGCCGCCAGCCCGGCGAGGTCACCACCAGCTGCGCGGTCCCGGGCAGCTCGCGGGCCTCCTCCTCGCCGAGCCGGACGTCCGCACCGAGGGTGTCCAGGACCTGCACCTTGCCGCCGAGCACGTCCTCGGGCCTGGCGTCGACCGCCGTCACGTGCGCGCCCAGCTGCAGCAGGGCGTCCGCAGCGGCGAACCCGCTGACGCCGAGCCCGGCGACGCAGACCTGCAGCTCGCTCCACGGCGAGGAGCGATCGGCGCCGTCCAGCCACGACGGCGCGTCCGGACTCACAGGTTCCCACCCGAGACCCACTCGGCGTAGAAGATGCCGAGCCCCAGCCCGACGCAGAGTCCGGCGATGATCCAGAACCGGATCACGATCGTCACCTCGCCCCAGCCGCGCAGCTCGAAGTGGTGCTGCAGCGGCGCCATGAGGAAGATCCGCCGGCCGGTCATCTTGTACGACGCGACCTGCAGCACCACCGACAAGGTGATGACGACGAACAGCCCGCCGAGCAGGAGCAGCAGCAGCTCGGTGCGGGTGGTGATGGCCAGCCCGGCCATCGCCCCGCCGAGCGCGAGCGAGCCGGTGTCCCCCATGAAGATCTGCGCGGGCGAGGCGTTCCACCACAGGAAGCCGAAGCACGCGCCGACCATCGCGGCGGCGAACACCGCCAGGTCCAGCGGGTCCCTGGCTTCGTAGCAGTGCGGGGCGGCGCCGCCGGCGCACGCGTTGCGGAACTGCCAGACGCCGATGACGACGTACGCGCCGAAGACCATCACCGACGTCCCGGTGGCCAGACCGTCCAGCCCGTCGGTGAGGTTCACGCCGTTCGACGACGCGGCGACCATGACGTACGCCCACAGCAGGAACAGGGCCATGGGCAGCACGAGGGGCGTGTCCCGCACGAACGAGATCGCGTGCGACGCGGGCGTCCGACCGTCGTCGTCCGGGAAGTGCAGCGCCAGCGCCGCGAACGCGAGCGACACCACCGCCTGCCCGATGAGCTTGGTCCTGGCCCGCAGCCCGGTGGCACGTTGCTTGAAGATCTTGATGTAGTCGTCGGCGAAACCGACCAGGGCCAGGCCGGTCATCAGGAAGATGACGCACAGCCCGCTCGCCGTCGGCCCGTGCCAGGTGTACACGTGACCGGCGGTGTAGCCCAGCACCGACCCGACGACCAGCACCACGCCGCCCATCGACGGGGTGCCACGCTTGCCTTCGTGCGCGGGGACCGGGTAGCCGTCCGCACCGTCGCGGATCGCCTGCGCGTAGCCGTGCCGGCGCAGCAGCCGGATCAGGAACGGAGTGCCGAACAGGCCGATCAGCAGGCCCACCCCGGTCGCGACGAGGATCAGTCTCACGTCGCCGCCTCCCCCGCCACGGCGAGGGCCACCTGCTCCAGGCGCGCGGCCCGGGACGCCTTGACCAGCACCACGTCGCCGGGCCGCAACCCCGCGCGCAGCACCGCCAGGGCCGCGTCGTTGTCCGCGACCGCGACCGACTCGCCGGACCAGGCGGGCGCGAGCAGCGCTCCGGCCCGGATCGGCCCGGCCCCGCTCCCGACGACCACCAGCCGGTCCACGCCCAGCGCGGCGACCAGGCGTCCCACCGCCTCGTGCTCGGCGGCCGCGGACTCCCCCAGCTCGAGCATCTCGCCGAGCACCGCCCAGCTGCGGCGCCCGCCCGCGACCGCGACCAGCGCCTCCAGCGCGGCCCGCATCGAGTCCGGGTTGGCGTTGTACGCGTCGTTGACGACGGTCACGCCGTCCGGCCGGTCGACGACCTGCATCCGCCAGCGGCTGGACGGCTGCGCCGCCGCCAGCGCATGCGCGACCGCCACCACGGTCAGCCCCGCCTGCAGTCCGACCGCAGCGGCGGCCAGCGCGTTCGAGACCTGGTGCGCGCCCACCAGGGCGAGCGACACCGGGGCCGACCCGGACGGCGAGACCAGCGTGAATCGAGGGCGGCCGGCGTCGAGCCGGACGTCGGACGCGCGCACGTCTGCGGCTCCACCGGTGCCGAACTTCACGACGCGGGCGCCGGTGCGGCCGGACATCCCCGCGACCAGCCCGTCGTCGGCGTTGAGGATCGCCACGCCGTCGTCCGCCAGCGCGGCCACCAGCTCGCCCTTGGCCTGCGCGGTCCGCTCGCGGGAGCCGAACTCGCCGACGTGCGCGGACCCGATGTTCAGGACGACCGCGACGTCCGGCGGAGCGATGCGGGTCAGGTCGCTCAGGTGCCCCGCGCCTCGCGCGCCCATCTCGAGCACCAGGAAGCGAGTACCCGGCGCAGCCGACAGGACCGTGAGCGGCAGACCGATCTCGTTGTTGTACGAGGCCGGCGTCGCGACGGTCGGTCCGGCGGCGGACAGCACGGCGGCCAGCAGGTCCTTCGTCGTGGTCTTGCCGGACGAGCCGGTCACCGCGACCACGTCGATGCGACCGGCGGACCGCAACCGGTCCAGCCAGCCGCGCGCGACCCGGCCGAGCGCGCCGACCACGTCGTCGACGATCACGGTCGGGACGCCGGCCACCGGCCGGTCGGCGAGCACCAGCGCAGCGCCGGACGACACGGCGGTCGCGGCGAAGTCGTACCCGTCGACATGCTCGCCCTTGACGGCGACGAACAGCCCGCCGCTGACGACCGCGCGCGAGTCGACGCTGGCGCCGGCTGCGACGGCGAGGGCGGCCGCGTCCGCCGGATCGAGCCGTCCGCCCGCGGCGGCCGCGACGTCGGCCGCGGTCCACCCCCCAGTCGCCGCGCCGTGCACGGCGTCGGTCACCGCGCCGGTCACGACGCCACCGCCGTCCGCTCGATGGCGCGGCGCAGCTCCACCCGGTCATCGAAGGGTCGGACGACGCCGGCCACCTCCTGCCCGGTCTCGTGCCCCTTCCCGGCGACCACGACGGCGTCGCCGGCCCGCGCAGCCCGTACGGCGCGGCCGATCGCCGCGGCCCGGTCGGGCTCGACGACGACGCGGTCGGCGACCCGGGCCCCGGCGACTTCGTACGCGCCGGCGGCCATCGCCGCGAGGATCGCGTCCGGGTCCTCCGAGCGGGGGTTGTCCGAGGTGAGCACCGCGAGGTCCGAGCCGCGCACCGCGGCCGCCCCCATCAACGGGCGCTTGTACGGGTCGCGGTCGCCGCCGCACCCGAGCACCAGCAGCACCCGGCCCGGGACCAGCCGGCGGACCGCGTCCAGGAGGGTGGCCACCGCGTCCGGCGTGTGCGCGTAGTCGACGAGCGCGAGGTACGGCTGCCCGGCGCGCACCGGCTCCATCCGCCCCGGCACGCCCTCGAGCGCGCCCACCCCCGCGGCCGCGACCGGCAGCGGCACCCCGGCGTGCGCCAGCGCGACCACTGCGCACAGGCCGTTCGCGACGTTGAACGCGCCCGGCAGCCGCAGCGCCACGGACACGCGCTCCCCGGAAGGTCCGAGCACGGTGAACGCCGAGCCGTCCGGACCGGTCCGCACGTCCTGCGCACGCCAGTCCGCCGACGCGTCGCCGCGACTCGAGCAGGTCGTCACCGGGACCGGGGACTGCGCCGCGAGTCGTCGCCCGTACGCGTCGTCCACGTCGACGAGCGCCGCGCGGGTGCGCTTCGACGTGAACAGTGAAGCCTTGGCCGCGAAGTACTCCTCGATCGTGCCGTGGAAGTCGAGGTGGTCCTGGCTGAGGTTCGTGAACACGGCGACGTCGAACACGAGCCCGTCGATGCGGCCCAGCGACAGCGCGTGGCTGGAGACCTCCATCACCGCGGCCGTGCACCCGCGCTCGACCATGAGCGCCATCAGCGCCTGGACGTCCGGGGCCTCGGGTGTGGTCCGGGCGCTGTCCATCACCTCGTCGCCGACCCGAGTCTGGACCGTGCCCAGCAGGCCGGTGCGGTGGCCGGCCGCGCGCAGCCCGGCCTCGACGAGGTACGCGGTCGTCGTCTTGCCGTTGGTCCCGGTGATCCCGATCAGCAGCAGCCGATCGCCGGGGTGCCCGTACACCCACGCCGCCACCTCGCCGAGGACCGCCCGCGGGTCGGGCACCACCAGGACCGGCAGCCCCGCCGCCACGGCACGGGCGCGACCGTCGTCGTCGGTGAGCACGGCCACGGCCCCGCCGGCCGCGGCCTGCACGCAGAACTCGGCGCCGTGCGCACGGCTGCCCGGCACCGCGGCGTACAGGTCGCCCGCGACGACCGACCGGGAGTCCAGCGTGACCCCGGTGAGCCCGGGCCCCATCGCCTCGGGGTCGGTCCGCAGCCCCAGCAGCCCGGCCAGCTCGCCGAGCGGACGCGGAGGTACGACCGGGCGCGGGAGACGCGCTCCGTCAGCAGCGGGCACGGCGCGAGGCTACCCGGGTCAACGCGCCCACAGCCGCATCCGCGGAGCCACCGAGCCGGTCGGCGGGATGTCCAGGCTCTGCAGGGCGAACGACATCACGGTCTTGAACACCGGCGCCGCCAGGGTGCCGCCGAAGTGGCCGTGCCGCGGGTTCTGCAGCACCACCGACACGACCAGCCGGGGGTGGTCCGCGGGGGCGAAACCGATGAACGACGCCGTGTAGCCGCGGTAGCAGCCGCATTCCGGGTCGACGCGGTTGGCCGTGCCGGTCTTGCCGGCGACCCGGTAGCCGGCGATCTTGGCCCTCGGGGCGGTGCCGTCGTCGGACACGACGCTCTCCAGCATCGCGCGCACCGTCGCGGCGGTCTGCGGGCTCACCACCTTGATCTGGGCCGCGGGCGGGGTCGAGGTGAACGTGCCGTCCGGCGCGGTGGTGCCGGCCACCAGCGTCGGCTCGACGCGCACGCCGTCGTTCGCGATCGTGGCGTACACGGACGTGGCCTGGACGGCGTTCAGCGACATGCCCTGGCCGAACGCCAGCGTGGCGAACTGCGCCTTGGACCACCTGGAGACCGGAGCGAGGATGCCTCGGCTCTCGCCCGGGAACGCCATCCCGGTCGGGTCGCCCATCCCGAACGCCTTGAGGTACGAGTACAGCTTCCTCTCGCCGAGGGTGTCGGCCGCCTGGATCGCTCCGAGGTTGCTGGACTTCGCCAGCACCCCGGTCAGCGTCAGGTGCCAGGTGCCGTGGCTGACGTCGTCGTGGAAGACACGGCCGCCGCGCATCAGGCTGTTGGGCACCGTGATCGCCGTGAGCGGCGTCATGGTCTTCTCCTGGATCACCGCGGCGACGGTCATGACCTTGCTGGTCGAGCCGGGCTCGTACACCTCCGAGAGGGCCCGGTTGCCGCGGTCGCCGACCGGTGCCGCACCAGGGTTCCCGGGGTCGAAGCTCGGCGCCGTCGCCAGCGCGAGGATCGCGCCGGTGCGCGGGTCCATCACCACGACGGTCCCGCTGTCGGCGCCGGCCGACTTGACCTCGGCCGCGAGCGCGCGCTCGGCGGCCCACTGGATGTCGCGGTTGATCGTCAGCCGGATCGAGCTGCCGTCCACCGGGTCGCGCTGGCTGGACTCCGAGCTCGGGATCTCCCGGCCGCCGGCCCCCGCCTCGTAGGTGTCGACACCGTTCGTCCCGGCCAGCAGCCCGTTGTCCGACAGCTCCAGCCCGCCGAGCCCGGACCCGTCGCGTCCGACGAAGCCGACCACGGCGGCGGCCAGCCCGCCGGCCGGGTACACACGTTGGGTCGTGTCCTGCTTGAAGATCCCGGGCAGCTGCATCGCCCGGACCTGGTCCCACGCCTGGGGCGACACCTGCCGGGCGACGTACGCGAAGCGCTTGGTGCCGGTCAGCTTCTGCACGATCTCGCCGGCCTCGAGACCGAGCACCGGTGCCAGCGCCATCGCCTCGGCGGCCGGGTCGGTCACCAGGGTCTGGTCGACGGTGACGTCCACGGCCGCGACCGAGGTCGCCAGCACGACGCCCGCGCTGTCGGTGATGTTCCCGCGGGCGGCCGGCAGCTCGACGGTGCGCAGCCGGCCGGCCTCCGCCCTGGCGGCGTACGACGGCGCGTCGACGGCCTGGAGCTGGAGCAGGCGACCCATGAACAGCGACCCCACCAGCGCGAGCACCACGCCACCGGCGCGCAGGCGGGTGGCGGGGTCGGTGAGCCGCAGCGTGCGCGGGGCCCGGCGCTGGGGTGGGCGCCGCGCGGGCGCCGTCGGGCGCCGCCCGGCGGCCGGGCGAGGACGCAGGGCCGGGTCCGGCTGGGTCCGGCCGGTCGTGGTTCGTCCTGTCGTGCGTTCGGCCTGTCGTGGTTCGGGCGGACGGCCGCGGCTGACCGGCGCGCGCCCTGGTTGCGGCTGCGCCCCCACCTGACCGCCCGGTCGGCTGCTGCCGCGCGGGCTGGGGCTGCCGTCGTGGCTGCGAGGGGGGCGGCCCGGGCCTGGTCATCGGGTGCCTGTCGGGGACGGGTGCGGGGACGGCCTGGGCGGGGCTGCTCGCCCTGGCCGTCGGAGTCGTCGTCGGACCGCTGCTCGCACCGGGCGTCGCGCCCGGCGTGGCACCGGGCGCCGACGCCGGCGGTGGGGCCGGTCGTGGCCGCCGCCGTGGGCGCTGGACGCGGCGCGGCCTGCGGCACGCCGAGGATCTTCCCGGTCCTCGTGTCGATGAACACCGGGTTGTGCGTACCGACCATGCCCAGCGCGGCGGCCGCCGCCGCGAGCTGCTGCGGGGACTGCAGCAGCGCGACCTCCTGCTGGAGCTGCTGCTCCTGCTGGGCCAGCGCGTCCTGCTTGGCGGCCAGGTCGCTGGTGGCGAAGGAGCCCTGCGCCAGCACCGTGTTCACCGCGAGCAGGCCGAGC
Source organism: uncultured Actinomycetota bacterium (assembly GCA_963771835.1). Lineage (GTDB taxonomy): Bacteria > Actinomycetota > Actinomycetes > Prado026 > Prado026 > CAVQCJ01. The sequence continues at coordinate 151,271 of CAVYVA010000001.1, read as the reverse complement.
AGGCCAACCCCGAGCAGCCCGGTCAGCAGCAGCACGAACGCGCCCGACGACGCCCTGCGTCCCCGCCGGCGCGACCAGCTGCAGCCGGGCCGCGGCTTCCGCCGTCCGCTGCGCCTGGGCCCTGGTGGCGCGAGCGCCGGTCTCGGCCGCGCCCGAGACGGCGCTCATGCCGCCGCCCGGATCCGGGTCGCGGCGCGCAGCCGTACCGAGGCGGCCCGCGGGTTCGCCTCGACCTCGGCGGCGTCGGCGGTCTCCGCCCCTCGCGTCAGCAGCCGCAGCCGGGGCTGCAGGGCCTCCGGGACGACCGGCAGGTCAGGCGGCGCGGTCGTCGAGGCTCCGGAGCCGAGGACGCGCTTGACCAGCCGGTCCTCGAGCGACTGGTACGACAGCACCACGATGCGGCCGCCCACGGCCAGCGCCTCGACGGCGGCCGGCAGCGCGCGCTCGAGCGCGGCGAGCTCGTCGTTCACCTCGATGCGCAGGGCCTGGAACGTCCGCTTGGCCGGGTTGCCGCCGGTACGCCTCGTGGCCGCCGGGACCGCCGCGCGGACCAGCTCCACCAGCCGCGCGGACCGCTCGAACGGGGCGACTTCGCGGTCGCGGACCACGCGGTCGGCGATGCGCCGCGCGAACCGCTCCTCGCCGTACTCGCGCAGCACCCTCGCCAGCTCGGCCGCCGGGTAGGTGTTGAGGACGTCCGCCGCGGTACGCCCACCGCTCGGGTCCATCCGCATGTCCAGCGGGCCGTCCTGCGCGTACGCGAAGCCGCGGTCGACCTCGTCCAGCTGCAGGCTCGACACCCCGAGGTCGAACAGCACGCCCTGCACCTGCGCCAGCCCCAGGCCGGCGAGCACCGTCGGCAGCTCGTCGTAGACCGCGTGCACGAACGCGACCCGGTCGGCGAACGGGGCGAGCCGCGCCCTGGACAGGTCCAGGGCCTCCTGGTCGCGGTCCAGGCCCACCAGCCGCAGCCCCGGGAACCGCTGCAGGAACGCCTCGCTGTGCCCGCCGAGCCCGAGGGTCGCGTCGACGAGCACGGCGCCGGGGCCGGTGACCGCGGGCGCGAGCAGCGCGACGCAGCGCTCCAGCAGCACCGGCACGTGCCGGGGGTTCGGGGCGGACACGGACCGGCTCAGCCCGCGCTGACCATGCGGACGACGGCAGCGACCACGACGACCAGCCCGACGGTCGCCACCAGCGCCAGCAGGAAGGCGAACAGTGTCCCGGCCGGGTCGAGCGGGCCGGAGAACGCCAGACCCTCGTACCAGGCCGGCTCGGGCTCGGGCGCTCTTGCGGCGCTCGGATGCGTGACGCTCGCGCTCATCTCGACCCTCTCGCGCTGCGGTGGCTCGCGGACCACCGGGTGACCGGCCTGCACGTGCTGTCTGTCTGGCTTTCGCCGTCTGTCTTGTGCCTGCGTTCTCGTTCGTGTGCCGCCAGGTCCCCAACCGCTCCGGGAAGCCCCTGGCACCGGGGAAGGTGAGCCAGGAGAGAAGCGGGTGGAGACCTCGCGCCACACGCATGGGTCACATCAGCCCGGGCAGCACCTCCTCCGACAGGTCGGCGAACTGCGGCTCCTGCGCCGCCAGGTACGTCTCCCACGTGCCGCGGTCCCAGATCTCGAGCCGGGTGTTGGCCCCGATGACGACGACGTCGCGGTCCAGCCCGGCGTACGTGCGCAGGCCGGCCGGGATCATCACGCGGCCCTGCTTGTCGGCGGTCTCGTCGCTGGCCCCGGCGAACAGCACGCGCATGTAGTCGCGGCCCGCCTTGCTGGTGACCGGTGCCGCGGACATCCGTTCGGTCATCGCGGCGAACTCGGCAGCGGGGAACACGTACAGGCAGCGCTCCTGCCCCTTCGTGATCACCAGGCCTCCGGCCAGCTCGTCGCGGAACTTCGCCGGCAGGAACAGCCGGCCCTTCTCGTCCAGGCGGGGTTGGTGCGTGCCAAGGAACACGCCGCCACCTCCCGACCCGCCACGTGGACCCCTCGTCGGACCCCTCGGCTCCAGTGGGCGCCACAGTACTCCACAACACTCCACCGTCAACCCCGAAACGCCCCCGTTCTCCGGGCTCGACGGCCGCCGCCCGCGCGTTCGCGCAGGTCAGCCCGGTGGAGCCCGGTGGAGCGTCCTGAGCAGCCGCGTCCCCCGTCGGGGACCTCGGCGTCGCGGCCCCGGTGCACGCCGCGGGCGCCGGGCCGGTGCGCGCCAGCTGGGCTCCTGTCCAACCCGGCCGGGCCGGGGCGGGAAGCCGCCCGGGTGGAGGAGCGTGGAGCACGTCCCGTGACCGCGGTTCGGTGGTGGGCTGCCCACGACGTGCCCGTCCGTGTTCTCATGTTCTCCATGACGACGGAGACGACGGAGACGACCTCGGACCCCATCGGTCTCGACGCCCTGGGCGTCTCCGCCGCGCGCATCCGGGCCGCGGTCGAGACGGTGATCGAGGGCAAGCCCGACGTCGTCAGGCTGGCCCTGACCGTGCTGCTCGCCGAGGGTCACCTGCTCATCGAGGACGTGCCCGGCGTCGGCAAGACGATGCTCGCCAAATCGCTGGCACGGGCCCTGGACTGCCAGGTGCGCCGGATCCAGTTCACCCCGGACCTGCTGCCCAGCGACGTCACCGGCGTCTCGGTGTTCAACCAGGAGAACCGCGAGTTCGAGTTCAAGCCCGGTGCGATCTTCGCGAACATCGTCGTGGGCGACGAGATCAACCGGGCGTCGCCGAAGACTCAGTCGGCGCTGCTCGAGTGCATGGAGGAGCGCCAGGTCACGGTGGACGGCACCACGTACTACCTGTCCGCCCCGTTCATGGTCATCGCGACGCAGAACCCGATCGAGATGGAGGGCACGTACCCGCTGCCCGAGGCCCAGCGCGACCGGTTCATGGCGCGCGTGTCCATGGGCTACCCCGACTCGCAGGCCGAGCTCGCGATGATCGACAGCCACGCAGCCGGCACCCCGCTGGAGGACCTCGAGCCGGTCGCGGACGCCGCCGAGATCGTCCAGCTCATCGAGACCGTCCAGCAGGTGCACGTCTCCCCGGCGGTGGGGCGCTACGCCGTGGCCCTGGTGTCGGCGACCCGCGCCTCGCCCGACCTGCGGCTCGGGGCCTCGCCGCGCGCGACGCTGCACCTGCTCCGTGCGGCCAAGGCCGCGGCCGCCCTGGACGACCGCGACTTCGTCCTGCCCGACGACGTGCAGAAGCTCGCCGTCCCGGTGCTCGCGCACCGTCTGCTCGTCACCGCGGAGGCGCAGATCGCCCGCCGCGGCGCGCAGCAGATCGTGGCCGACATCGTGGCGCGGACCCCGTTGCCGGACGCCGGCTGAGGCGCCCGGGCGAGGCGGCGGTATGCGGCAGGCCCTGCGCGGGCTCACCACTCGAGGGCGATGCTTCCTGGGGGCAGGAGGCGCGTCCGCGTTGTGCGCGCTGCTGTTCGGGCAGCGGGACCTCCTGCGGATCGCGGTGCTGGTCGCCGCGCTCCCCCTCGTCAGTGCCGTCGTCGTGTCGCGCACGCGCTACCGCATCGCGTCTTCGCGGCGGCTCGAGCCGGCCAGGGCGCCGGTCGGCAGCGACGCGCGCGTGGTGCTGCGGCTCGAGAACGTCTCGCGGCTGCCGACCGGGCTGCTGCTGCTGGAGGACCGCATCCCGTACGTGCTCGGGGCGCGGCCGAGGTTCGTGCTGGACCGTGTCGAGCCGCGCGGCACTCGCGACGTCGCGTACTCGTTGCGCTCGGAGGCCCGCGGCCGCTTCGCGCTGGGCCCGTTGTCGATCCGGCTGACCGACCCGTTCGGGATGTGCGAGCTGGTGCGGTCGTTCACGAACACCGACGCGTTCGTCGTCACCCCGCTGGTGGAGAAGCTGCCGCCCCTGCCGCTCGGGGGCGACTGGGCCGGGAGCGGGGAGTCGAAGGCACGGTCGATCGCGTCGGCCGGCGAGGACGACGTCGTCACCCGCGACTACCGGCGCGGGGACGACCTGCGTCGGATCCACTGGCGCTCGACCGCGCACCGGGGCGAGCTGATGGTCCGTCGCGAGGAGCAGCCGTGGGAGAGCCGCGGCCTGCTCCTCCTGGACACCCGCGCCCAGGCGCACCGCGGCGAGGGTCCGGCCTCCTCGTTCGAGGTCGCCGTGTCGGCCGCCGCGTCGCTCGGGGTGCACCTGGGACGGTCCGGGTTCTCCCTCGACCTCGTCACCGACGGAGGACGGCGGATCACCGCGTCGGTCACCGACCTGCGCGGAGAGCAGGAGGACTCGTTGCTGGACGCGCTGGCCGTCGTCGAGCCGTCGACCAACCGCTCGCTGCAGCTGGCCGGGCCGGTGCTGCGCGCAGCCGGCGAGGGTCTCACCGTCGCGGTGCTCGGCGCGCTCACCGTCGACGAGGCCGCCGAGCTCGTGCGCTACCGGCACGGGGCGGGATCGGTGCTCGCCGTCGCGCTCGACGTGGAGACCTGGCGGTCCGCCGCCGCGCGGGACCGCGCCCCGCAGGCCGACCAGTCCGGCCCGGTCGCCGTGCTGCGCGGGGCCGGCTGGCGGGTCGTGACGCTGGCTGCCGGCCAGCGCCTCGCCGACGTCTGGCCGTACGTCGCCAGCTCGCCGGTCTCGTTCACCCTCGGCGTCGGCGCCGACGGCAGCGGCGCTGCGCCGGGCACGCCGACCTGGGCGGCCGCGCCGTGAGCGCCAGGCCGCGACTGACGTTCGTCGCCGCGCTGGCCACGCTGCTCGCGGCGCTGTCGTTGTCGAGCACGTTCCAGGACGGCAACTGGTTCTGGCCGGTCGTGGCGTCGATCGCCGCCGCCGCGGTGGGGTGCGGCCTCGGACGTCGGATCGGGCTGCCGCGGCCGGTCGTCCCGCTGCTCGGCCTGGCCGCCGTGACCATCACGGTGACCTGGCTGAACGCGCGCGACGTCGCCGTGCTCGGCCTCATCCCCGGTCCCGGCGCGCTGCGCGTGCTCGACGACCTGGTCCGGTCCGGGTTCGAGGGCATGCGCAAGTACGCCACCCCGGCGCCGACCGACCCGGGCCTGGTCCTGATCGCGGCGGCCGGCGCCGGGCTGGTCGCGGTGGTGGTCGACGCGCTGGCGGTCACCTACCGCTCGGCCGCGATGGCCGGGGTCCCGCTGCTGCTGCTGTACGCGGTCCCGCTCACGGTCGTCCGGGGCGGCGTGCCCGTGCTGCTCTTCATCGCCGCGGCCATCGGCTGGCTCGCCCTGATGCTCGCCGAAGGGCGCGAACGGCTGGCCGGGTGGGGCCGGGCCCTGGGACGGCGCTCGACCAAGGACGACGACCCGCTCACGCACACCCCGCCCGAGCCGCTCGGCGTGGTCGGGCGGCGGATCGGCGCCGCCGCGGTCGGGCTGGCCCTGATCGTGCCCGCGCTCATGCCCTGGGCGGGCAGCAGTCTGTTCAAGTCGAGCGGCGGCGGCACCGGCGTGAACGGGAGCGGTTTGGGCGGCCCAGTCTCCGCCCTGAACCCGGTCGACGAGCTGGGTGGCTTCCTCACCCGCAAGTCCGAGGTCACGCTGATGAAGTACACCACCACCGACCCTGACGCCGACTACTTCCGCGTCATCACGCTCGACAACTTCGACGGCAGCAAGTGGAAGCCCGCTGCGCAGCGGATCGCGGGCGACGTCGGGCAGCTTCCTGCCTCGGCGCCCGACATCGCGGGCACCGAGGTGAGCACGACCGTCCGCATCCTGGGACTGAACCAGGACTGGTTGCCGGTCACCTATCCGGGCGGGTCGATCGCCGGGCTGACCGGACGATGGTCGTACGACGCCACGACCCTTGACGTCTTCAGCAACGGTGCCAGCACCACACGCGGCCAGACGTACACCGTGCACAGCCGTCACCTCGCACCGACCGCCGCCGAGCTGAGGGCCGCAGGCCCGCCGTCGCCAGACATCCAGGACGCGTACACCCAGCTCCCCGACAACATCCCGTCGTCGGTACTCGCGAAGACCAACCAGATCATCGCCGGCAAGACCACGGCTTACGACAAGGCGTTGGCGCTGCAGGCGTTCTTCATCGACCCGGTCAACAAGTTCAAGTACACGACGACACCGGTGTTCACCGGCAACCCGCTGGTCTCGTTCCTCACGAACCGGGCAGGCTTCTGCCAGCAGTTCGCCGGCGCGTTCGCCGTGATGGCGCGACAGGCCCACCTGCCGACGCGGGTCGAGATCGGGTTCACCCCGGGTTCGGCCCCGGACAGCAACGGGCTGAGGTCGGTCACCAACCACAACGCGCACGCCTGGCCCGAGGTGTACTTCTACGGGATCGGCTGGGTGCGCTTCGAACCCACCGCGTCGGCGCCGGCAGGAGTGGTGCAGCCAGCCTGGGCACCCGGACCCAACGGGAGCGGCCCGATCATCGACCGCGGGCAGAACAACGGCGGGGTCCCCTTCGACAAGCTCCACGAGGGCTTCAACCGCGGCTCGGGAGGTGACGTACCGGCGAACCCGTTCGCGCCGAAGACGCCGAGCGCCACGGTCGAGCCGGCGACGTTCCCGTGGGCCCTGCTGCTCGGCGGGATCGCCATCGTGGTGATGCTGCTGCCGGCCACGGCGCGGGTGGTGCGCCGTCGGCGTCGGCTGCGTCCTGGTCGGGCTGTGGACGTGGACACTGCGCGGGAGACGGTGCGACTGGCCTGGCTCGAGCTCGCCGACACCGCGCGCGACCTGCGAGGACCCGTGGCCGGTCGCCAGGACCCCGCGGCGCACCGCCGACTCGATCATCGCGTCCGGCGTCGGCGACGAGGTGTCGGCGGCCGCGGTCCGGCTGGCCCGCGCCGTCGAACGGTCGCGGTACGCGCGGACCGACGTCGACGTGCTCTCGGGCAGCGACCCGGCCGTGGACGCGAGGGCCGTGGCGCAGGCCATGGAGGCGCAGGCCTCGAGCCGCGAGCGGTGGCGGGCGCGGTTCATCCCGGTGTCCGTGCTCGCCGGGGTGTCCGAGCGGTTCGCCGACGTCCTGGACTGGACCGACGATCTCGGTGCGCGGCTGCGCGACCTGGTGCGGCGTCCGTTCGCCCGACGCGGGGCGGCGGCCGGCGGTTGACCCGCCGGCGGCGGCTCAGCGGCCGTCGCCCTCGCGACGACGGCGCCAGCGCTCCTCGAGGCGGTCCATCATCTTCGGCTTCGGCGCCTTGGACTTGTTCTTGCGGCCGCGCCCACCCGACGGCTGGGCCACGATCGCCTCGCCGGGCGCAGGCGCGCGCCGCCACGAGCTGACGGCGAAGAAGGCTGAGCCGAGCATCACCAGGAAGCCGAGGACGCTGAGCAGGACGGCCTGGCTGGCGATGCCCACAGGCAGCAGCGCGAGGCCGACGATGACACCGAACCCGCCCAGCACGGCACGACGGCGGTAGCGGCCGCGCAGGTCGTGGCCCCGGAGCGCGGATGCGAACTTCGGGTCCTCGGCGTACAGCGCCCGCTCCATCTGCTCGAGCAGACGCTGCTCGTGCTCGGAGAGCGGCACGACTCCTCCTAGCGGGTGGTCACCCCCCGGTGACCGGTGTCGACCCGACCAGCATAAGCAGGCATCGGTTCCGGGGAAACCCGACTGAAGGAAACGTCGCGGTCACGGTCCGGCACCTGCCCGGTGAACAGTGCCGTCGGAGTCCCGCCGGACCAGGGTGGCCGGGCGCACCGCGCCCCGGCCGAACCGCCGGGCGGCCCGGTCGACGGCGGCGTCCGCGTCCCGCCAGCCGTGCTCCGGGGCGCCCAGGACCAGCTGCTCCTCGGCGACGTCGGAGTCCAGGAGACCCTCGACCCGGACCCCGACGAGGCGCAGCCTGGCCCGGTCCAGACCCAGGGCCTCGTACAGGCCCAGCGCCGTCGAGTAGATCTCCCGGCTCACGTCGGTGGGGTCGCGCAGCGTCCTGGAGCGGGTGATCGTCGTGAAGTCGGCGAAGCGGACCTTGATCGAAACCGTCCGCCCTCGGTAGCCCTGGGCTCGCAACCGGGAGCCGACCCGCTCGGACAGCCGCAGCAGCTCCCGGCGGACCACCTGCGGGTCGTCCACGTCGGTCCCGAAGGTCTCCTCGGCTCCGACGGACTTGTCCGGCTCGTGCGGGACCACCGACCGCGGGTCCCGCCCCCAGGCCAGGTCGGCCAGGTGCCGGCCGGCCGCCGTCCCGAGGGCCCGTTCGAGCGTCGCGACCGGGGTCTGGGCGAGGTCGCCCACCGTGCGCAGACCGAGCCGGGTCAGCTGTTCCTCCGTCCGCTGCCCGACCCCCCACAGCGCCCCGACCGGCAACGGGTGCAGGAACTCGACGACGTGCTGCTGCGGGACGACCAGCAGGCCGTCCGGCTTGGCCCTGGTCGACGCGAGCTTCGCGACGAACTTGGTCGTCGCCACCCCGACCGAGCAGGTGATCCCCTGCTCGTCGTGGACCCGGGCGCGGATCAGCTCGCCGACCGCCGCCGGCGGACCCAGACGGCGCACGGATCCGGCCACGTCGAGGAAGGCCTCGTCCAGCGACAGCGGCTCGACCATCGGGGTGATGTCGCGGAAGATCTCCATGACTCCGGCGGAGACCCGGGAGTAGCGGGCGTGGTCGGGCTCGATCACCGTGGCCTGCGGGCACATCCGCCTGGCCCTGGTCATGGGCATCGCCGAGTGCACGCCGAACCGGCGCGCCTCGTAGGTGGCGGACAGCACGACGCCGCGGTTGCCACCACCGCCGACGATCACCGGCGTGCCCCGCAGGTCGGGCCGGTCCAGCAGCGACACGGACGCGTAGAACGCGTCCATGTCGACATGCAGGACGGTGCACCCGGTGTCGTCGCCCTGCCCGCGCTGCGGCTCGCCCGGGCGGTGCAGCTGGCTGCGGCTCACGGCCCGCCCGTCCTCGAGGCACCCGTCGACGGCATGCCGGTCATCATGCCCCCGAGCTGCCCGGGCTGGAGTGCCACAGCTTGCGTGGCGGGGTGCCCTTCTTGACGTCCTCGCCGGGGGTGCCGACATCGGCGTACGGGGACATCCGGAAACCGCTCGGGTGCACCAGGACACGTCGCTGGCCCATGCCGCCCGCCCTGGTGCCGTCGCCGCCCCCCGGCACCGGCGCCACGACCGGACGGGTGGATCGGGACCCGGCCGCGCCCTCGACCGCCCGCTCCAGGCCCGCGGCGTCCAGCTCAGGCACCGGTGCGGTCACGACCGCCCACACGGCGTCCGGTCCCCCGCTCTCCCATGCGGCGAACAGGGCGGACAGCTCCCACGCGCCGGTGGCCCGCACGCTGACCCCCCGCGGTCCCGTCCGCCGTACGTAGCCCCGGACCACCAGCAGCCACGAGTGGAAGACCGTTGCGGCGTAAGGGCCCTGGGCGTCCTCGAAGAAGGTGGCGTCGACCGGGCCGGTGGCGTCGTCGAGGGTCAGGAACACGACCCGCCGCCCGGAGCGGATCGGCGGGGTCTGGGTGGCGACCTTCACCCCGGCAACCATCACCTCGGACCGGCTGCGGCTGCGCAGCAGCTCACGCGAGCGGGTCACCCCCAGGACCTCGAGCACCGGGTCGTAGAAGTCGACGACGTGCCGGCTGGCGTCCAGCCCGAGCACGTCGAGCTCGGCCCTGACCCGTTCCGCCCCGGTCATCTCCGGCAGCCCGGACCGGGTCCCGGTCTCCTCCGGGCCCAGGTCGAGCGCGAGCTGCACGTCCGGGGCGCGCACCCGCGCCGGGGCCTGCGACTGCCTGGCCGCGGCCGCGACGACGGCGGCCCCGGGCGTGGCGTGCGGGTCGGCCTCGTCCCGTGCGCCGGGGACGATCCGGGACCGGCGCCCGGCCGGACGGTCCCACCGGTCCAGGTCCGCCACCTGCAGCAGCAGGTCTCGGCGGGTCACCTGGCCGCGCCGCCGGACCGGGACCGGTGAGCCGATGCCGTACAGCGAGTCGAACGCCCCGGCCACGACCAGCCGCTCGACCACCGGCCGCGACACCCGGGCCCGGTGCCAGAAGTCCGACAGCGTGGAGTACGGCCGGCCGGCGACCACCCTGGCGACCTCGGCCGAGCTCATGCCCTTGACGTCGGACAGCGCGAGCCGGATGCCGTAGGCGCGGCCGTCGGGCAGCCCGCTGCCCGGCTCGGGGGCCGGGCGCGGCGGGCTGCCGAGGATGCCCGGTGGCGGCTCGTCGTGACGGCCGACCCGCTCCACCCGGTACTGGGCGTCGGAGGCGTTGACGTCCAGCGGCAGCACGCTGATCCCGAGCTGGCGGGCGTCGTCGAGGATCAGCCGCTTGGGGTACATGCCCGGGTCGTGGGTGAGCACCCCGGCCAGGAACGCCGCCGGGTGGTGCGCCTTCAGCCAGGCCGAGTGGTACGTCGGGAGCGCGAACGCGGCCGCGTGCGCCTTGCAGAACCCGAACGAGGCGAACTCGCGCAGCACCGACCAGATCTTCTCGACCAGGCCGAGCGGATAGCCCTGCGCGAGCGCGCGCGGGTAGAACCACTCGCGGACCTCGGGCTGGGTGTCCGGCGAGCCGAGCGAGCGGCGCACCTCGTCCGCCTCGGCCAGCGTGCAGCCGGTCATCACGTTCAGGATCTTCAGCACCTGCTCGTGGAACACCACCACGCCGTAGGTCTCGGCCAGTGCCGGCTCGAGGTCGGGGTGGAAGTACTGCGCCGGTTCCCATCCCTGCCGGGCACGCAGGAACGGGGTGACCATGTCGGACTTGACCGGACCCGGCCGGAACAACGAGATGTCGGTGATCAGGTCGTCGAAGGTCTCGGGGCCGAACTTGCCGACCAGCTCGCGCTGACCGGGCGACTCGATCTGGAAGCAACCGAGCGTGTGCGTCGAACGGATCAGCTCGAAGGTCGCCCCGTCGTCGAGCGGGATCGCGTCGAGGTCGACCAGCACGCCGTCCACCCGCTGGACCTCCTGCACCGCCTGGGCCATCGACGACTGCATGCGGATGCCCAGCACGTCGAGCTTGAGCAGACCGAGGTCTTCGACGTCGTCCTTGTCGAACTGGCTCATCGGGAACCCCAGCCAGCTCGCCTCGACCGGTGTGCGGTCGAGCAGGGTGAGGTCGGACAGCAGCACCCCGCACGGGTGCAGCGCGACGTGCCGGGGCAGGCCGTCCAGCCGCTCCACGAGAGCGAACATGCGGTCCAGCCCGGACGAGCCGATGCGACTGGCCCGCAGCTCGGGCAGGTCGGCGAGCGCGGCCCGCGCGTCGCGGGCCCGGATGTGCGGGAACGCCTTGGCCAGCGCGTCGACCTCGCCGGGCGGCAGGCCCAGCGCTGCGCCGACGTCGCGGACGGCGTGCCGCACCCGGTAGGTGTCCATCATCGACACGCACGCGCACCGGTCGCCGCCGAAGCGCTGGAGGATCCGCTCGTACACCTCGCTGCGGCGGGCGGACTCGACGTCGACATCGATGTCCGGCAGCGCCTGCCGCAACGGGGACAGGAACCGTTCCATCAGCAACCCGTGCGCGAGCGGGTCGACCCCGCTGATGCCGAGCAGGTAGTTGACCAGGCTGCCAGCGCCGGAGCCACGGGCGGCGACCCGGACCTGCATGGAGCGGATGAGGTCGACCACCTCGGCGACGGTGAGGAAGTACGTGGCGTAGCCGAGCCGGGCGACCACGGCGAGCTCTTCGTCGAGACGGTCCAGGACCCGCCGACCGGGAGCCGGACCGTACCGGCGGCCGAGCCCGTCCTCGCAGCGCTGCCGCAGCAACGCCTGCGCCCGGCCGGCCGGACCGGTGGCGGCGGCCGGGTCGACGACCTCCAGCTCGGGCAGGAACACCGAGCCGAGCCCGAGGTCGGCGTACGGGTCGAGGACGCATCGCTGCGCGAGCACCCGGGTGGCTTCCAGCAGCAGGTCGGACGCCGCCCGGCCCGACCCGGTCCCGGACCCGGCGCCGGTGCCGGCGAGACGGCTCACCTCGGCCGCGACCTCGGCCATCTGCGGGCCGGACTTCAGGTGCCCCTCGGCGTTGGGCCGGTCGACGTGGCGCAGGTCGAGCGCGACCAGCCGGCGCGAGGCGTCCAGGATGTCGGCGGTGACGGCCTGGTCGCGGTCGGCGTACCGGACGGCGTTGGAGAGCACCGCGGTCACGCCGTGGTCGCGGGCGAAGCCGAGCATGCGGGCAGCGAGCGCGCTCGACAGGGCGGCGGGGTCACCGTCGGCCGCGCCGTAGTGGCACACGATCTCGACGACGAGCTGGTGCGGGTCGACCACCGCCCGCCAGGTGTCCAGCACCGTGCGGGCGATGTCGGGTCGACGCACGGCGAGCGCGCGCCCGAGCTCGCCGGAGGGACCGAGCAGGATCGTCAGGTCGCCGCCGGCCGCGTGCTCGGCGACCTGGGCGACAGTCGCGACCGGCCGGCCGCGCTCACCCCCGAGATGGGTCGCCGAGACCAGCCGGTTGAGGGCGGCCCAGCCGGCCTTCCCCCGGGCGAGGACGAGCACCCGGGCATGCCGGGGGTCGACCGAGCTGCCGCCGCGCACGGGTGTCCGGCGGGTCCCCGCCCCGGAGCCGCCGCGCCCGCCCGACCGGGCCGAGGCCGGGCCGGACGGACCCAGCCCGTCGAGCGCACCGCTCGGGGCCAGGGCGAGGTCGACCCCGAAGACGGGGTGCACCCCGGCCGTGATGCAGGCCTTCGCGAACTTCACCGCACCGTAGAGGCCGTCGCGATCGGTCAGGGCGAGCACCTCCTGACCGTGCTCGGCCGCACGCGTCACCAGAGCCTGCGGATGGCTGGCGCCGTAGCGCAGCGAGTACCCGGAGGCGACGTGCAGATGGGCGAAGGGGTCGGTGGGCACGGTCGGCTGGCCGGTGGCGGTGAGGGTCGCGGCCGCTGGACGACGCGGGATCAGCCGACGAGCGGGAAGGCGGACTGGTGCGGCAGGCCCAGCGTGGCCTCGACGAGGGCCAGGAACGAGGCGGCGTCGCGCAGGAGGTCGTCGGCCTCGCGGACGGTCACCGCGCTCGGCAGCCCGGCCTCGGCGGCGGCCCGTTTGCCGGCGCCGGCCGCGAAGAACGCAGCCCACTCCCCCAGCTCCGGGGCCACTTCCGGCAGCACCACCCAGACGCTGCGCGGTCCGCGCCGGCCACTGCCCGGACGGACCCGGCAGGCCAGCACCGCGGCCGCGGCGCGCAGGGCCGCCAGGTGCGCGGCGGCATAGCGTTCGGCGGCGGTCCGGGCCGTGGTGGCCTCGGCCAACCCGTGCCGGGCGACCTCGAGCAGCTCGTGGCAGGCAGCAGGCACCGGTGCACCCGGACTGCGCCGGGCCTGTTCGACAGGCATCGTTCCCCTCTCAGTCATGGGCCCGGGCGAGCGTCCAGGACGCCGCCGCCTCGTCGTAAGCCAGGTCGTAGACGCCGGCGGAGCTCGTACGGCCGGCGTGCGCCTCCACCCGCCAGACCTCGCGGCCGTGCTCGTCGACCCGGGCCGGGAGCCCGTCCGGGAGCCTGGACCGCCACCAGGCGCCGACCTCGACCCAGTGCGCGAGCACCCCGCGCACGACATAGAGCCGCCCCCGCCACAGGAACTGGCTGGGTCCGGTGCCGTCGCGTCCGCGCCGCACGTCGACGACGTCGCGCACCGGGTGGTCGTACTGCCGGGACATCGTGGTCCACCCTCCTGCCTCGGTCCGGGTGCGGGCGGACGCCCGCACCAGGTCGCCGGGGGAAGACGGACGACCAGCCGGAGGGCCGGCCCCCGGGACCGGCGCTTCCCCACGCCCGTCCCGGGGCCGACGGTTCCGTCCGGGACCGTGGGGGTCGAGGTCCACGGCCCCGGACGGGGCTCCGGGATCCCGTCCGGGCCGCGAGACCCGAACCGGGATCTTCTTGCTCTTCCTTAGATTCTTTCCTGTGTCGTTCGAACAGGTGTTCGAACAGGCCGTCACAGTACCGCCCTCCTCCGACAGCCCGTCAAGACCTCGCGAAGACCTGTTGACGGAGCGCTAACCTCCCGCCATGTCGCTGGACCACCCCACCGTCCGCAGGGTCGCGCAGGCCCTGCGGGCGGCCGGCGCCACGGGCGAGCCGGTCGTGCTGGCCGACCCGGCGCCCACCGCGGCCACCGCCGCCGCCCAGCTCGGCTGCGACGTCGGCGCCATCGCCAACTCGCTGGTGTTCGACGCCGACGGGCACCCCCTGCTGGTCATGACCTCCGGCGCCCACCGGGTCGACACGAGCCGGGTCGCCGACCTCCTCGGCGTGCAGCGGCTGGGCCGCGCCGACGCGGACTTCGTGCGCAAGCACACCGGGATGGCGATCGGCGGCGTCGCCCCCGTCGGCCACCTGCGACCGCTGCGCACGATCGTCGACGTCGCGCTCGCCAGGTACGACGTCGTCTGGGCCGCGGCCGGCCACCCGCACACGGTCTTCCCCACGACGTACGACGAGCTGCTGCGCATCACCGCCGGGACCTCCGCCGAAGTCGGCTGAACCGGTGACCGTCGACCTCGTCCCCGAGCTGGTGACGCTGCACGTGTGGGGGGTCCCGGCGCGCACGGTGCCGTCGGCGGTGACCGCGATGGCGTTCGGACGGCGCGCCGTCAGCAGGTCCGCGAACCTCACCTTCTTCAAGCTGCTCGGCACCGGGGACGGCCGCACGTTCACCGTCCGCGACGCGGACCCGCGGCACTGGGCGCTGCTGGCCTGCTGGTCGGACCCGCGGGCGGTCGAAGCGTTCGAGCGCTCGCCGGTCGCACGCGGGTGGGACGCGCGCGCGGACGCGGCCCGGGGCGGCGAACGCCTGCGGCTGCTGATGCGCCCGCTGGCCAGCAAGGGCCGCTGGTCCGGCCGCGCCCCGTTCGGCGACCCGCAGCCGCAGCCGTACGAGGGACCCGTCGCCGCGGTGACCAGGGCCAGACTGCGCCCGGGCCGGGCGGTCACGTTCTGGCGCGCCGTGCCGCCGGTGAGCGCACGCCTGGCCGGGTCGCCCGGCCTGCGGCTCGCCCTGGGGATCGGCGAGGCACCGGTCGGGCTGCAGGGCACGTTCTCGCTGTGGGACTCCCCCGCGGCCCTGCGCTCGTTCGCGTACGAGTCGCCCGAGCACCTGGAGGCCATCCGGCGGACGGCCAGCGTCGGCTGGTACGGCGAAGAGCTCTTCGCCCGCCTGGCCGTGCTCGAGGCGCAGGGCTCCTTCGGCGGCATCGAGGTCGCGGGCGTCACCTAGGCTGACGCCCGTGCCCGACCAGCCCCGCCGGACGCCAGTGCGGGCCGCCCTGCCCATCGCAGCGCCGGTCCCATGAGCCTGCGCGTCTACACCGGTCCGCGCACCGACCGTCGGCGGGGCCGCAGCCCGCTGCTGCTCGCACTGCCGTGGCTGCTCGCCGCCGTGACGATCGGCCTGCAGATCTGCTACCCGCTCGCGCACGGCACGGCCCGGCGCGACCTCACCGTCGCGATCGTCGTGACCTTCTTCGTCGCCAGCACGTCGCACGCGCTGGTGTGGCGCGGCCTCGCCTGGACGACCGGCTTCTGCGTGGTGACGGTCGGCGGCGGGCTGCTGGTCGAGGCGGTGGGACTGCGGACCGGGCTCCCGTTCGGCGACTACGTCTACTCGGGAACGTTGACCCGGACGGTGCTCGGCGTCCCGTGGCTGGTGCCGCTGGCGTGGGCGATGGTCGCCTACCCGTCCCTGGTGCTGGCCCGGCGGCTGAGCCGGTCCGCGCTGCTCGTCCCGCTCCTGGGCGGACTGGCCCTCGCCGGCTGGGACCTGTTCCTGGACCCGATGATGACGGCCGAGGGGTTCTGGCACTTCACGAGCACCGCGTACGCCCTCCCGCACGTGCCGGGCATCCCGGGGGTCAACTACCTCGGGTGGCTGGTGACGGCGGTGGTGATGATGGCGGTGCTGGACCGGCTGCCGCACCGGCCGGCCCCGGACGGGCAGCCCGCGCTGCTGTTCTTCTGGACGTACCTGTCCTCGGTGCTCGCGAACGCCTTCTTCTTCCACCGGCCGTGGGTGGCCCTGTACGGCGGGATCGCCATGGGAGTCGTCGCGGTGCCGTACGCGTGGGCGCTGTGGGTCGGACGCGACTGAGCGCGTCGGCGCGGGTGCTGCGCCGCGCCCTGGTCGCGACGGGCAGTGCCGCCGCGGTCGTGGGCACTGCGCACACGGCGTACAACCTGCGCCGCCTGCGCACCCCCGGACGGTCGCCGGCCGCCGTGCCGGAGCGGGTGTCGGTGCTGCTGCCGGTGCGCGACGAAGCCGCGCACGGTCGAGCGCTGCCTGCGCGCCGTGCTCGGGTCCCGCGCGGTGGCGGACCTGGAGGTGCTGGTCTTCGACGACGGGTCGCGGGACGGCACCGCGCGGATCGTACGGGCCCTGGCCGGCGACGACCCGCGGCTGCGCCTGCTCGCCGACGACCCCGGTGCCGAGCCGGCGCGGCAGTCGCCGCCGGCGGGCTGGCTCGGCAAGCCCTGGGCGTGCGCGCAGCTGGCCGCGGCGGCGACCGGCAGCGTCCTGGTGTTCCTCGATGCCGACGTCGTCGTGGAGCCGACCGGAGTCGCGGCGACCGTCGAGCTGCTGCGTACCAGCGGACTCGACCTCGTGTCGCCGTACCCGAGACAGGACGCGGTGACGGTGGCCGAACGGCTCGTGCAGCCGTTGCTGCAGTGGTCGTGGCTGACCACGCTGCCGCTGCGCGTCGCCGAGCGGTCCAGCGCGCTCGAGTCTCGCCGGCGGCGAACGGGCAGCTGCTGGCCGTCGACGCCGTCGCCTACCGACGCGGCGGCGGTCACGCGACGCCTTCCGTGCGCGCGGCCGTGCTCGACGACGTCGAGCTGTCGCGCGCGGTCCGGCGCGCCGGCGGACGCGGTGGCGTCGTCGACGGCACCGATGTCGCCCGGTGCCGCATGTACGACGGCTGGCCCGCTCTGCGCGCCGGGTACGCGAAGTCGTTGTGGGCGGCGTTCGGCTCGCCGCCCGGCGGTCTGGCGGTCGCAGCCGCAGCCACCGTCGTCTACGTGCTGCCGGCCGTCGCCGCCGTCGCCGGCTCTCGGGTCGGTGCCACCGGCTACGCGGCCGGCGTGGTCGGTCGCCTGCTCGTCGCTCGACGCGTCGGCGGCCGGGTCTGGCCGGACGTGCTCGCGCACCCGTTGTCCGTCGTGGCGTTCGACGTGCTGATGGTCGACTCGGTCCGACGCCGTCGTGCCGGCTCGCTCACCTGGAAGGGGCGGACGCTGCCGTGAGCCGCGTCGTGGTGATCGGCGCCGGGCATGGGCGGGATGGCCGTCGCGGCCAGGCTGTCGACGCAGGGCCATGCGGTGACCGTGCTCGAGCAGGCGATGACGCACGGCGGCAAGGTCGGCCGGCTGGAGCGGGACGGGTTCGTCTTCGACACCGGCCCGTCGCTGCTGACGCTGCCCGCGGTCTACCGGGACCTGTTCCTGAAGACTGCGCTGTCGCGCAAGGACGCAGCGCTGGAGGACAACGTCGGGCTGGTCCCGGTCGAGCCCGCCTTCGCCTACACCTTCGCCGACGGCACCGGAGTGGAGCTCCCGAACGCGTCCCGCGCCGGGATCTCCGACGCCCTCGACGGTGCGCTTCGGTCGAGGCGCCGGCGGGCAGTGGACGGCGCTCGTCGACCACGCCGCACGCGTCTGGGACGTGACCCGCGTGCCCTTCCTGACCAGCCCGCTGCCGTCCCCGACCGTGCTGCTGCGGCAGTCGCTGCGGCTGCGCGACCTGCGCACGGTCGCCCCGTTCACCTCGCTGCGCGCGCTCGGCCGCCGGTACCTGCGCGACCCGCGGCTGCAGCTGATGCTGGACCGCTACGCGACCTACTCCGGCTCGGACCCGCGGCAGGCCCCGGCCGCGCTGTGCGTCATCCCGTACGTGGAGCAGACCTTCGGTGCGTGGCACGTCGAGGGCGGGCTGCGCGAGCTCGCGGACGCGTTGCACAACCGCTGCGTGCGACGCGGAGTGGCGTTCCGGTTCGGCGCCGACGTCGCAGGCGGTCGAGGTGACGGCCGGTCGCGTCAGCGGCGTACGGCTCACGGACGGCGAGCCTGTCGCCGCCGAGGTCGTCGTCGCCGACTCCGACGCCCGGAACCTGTTCGCCGAGCTGCTGCCGCCGTCGGTCGGCCGGGCGCCGCTGGCACGGCTGGACCGGGCGGCCCCGTCGCTGTCCGGCTTCACGCTGCAGCTCGCCCTGCGCGGACGCACCCCCGGACTGCGCCACCACACGGTGCTGTTCCCCGGCGACTACGACGCCGAGTTCGACGCGGTCTTCGGTCGCGCACCGCACCCGGTCGCCGACCCGGCGGTGTACGTCTGCGCCCCGGCCGACCCGCGGATGCGTCCGGACGGGCACGAGTCGTTGTCGGTCCTGGTGAACGCGCCTCGGCACGAACCGGGCCGGGCCGACGGCAGGGGCGTCGACTGGACCGGACCCGGCGTCGCCGAGCAGTACGCGAGCCGGGTCCTCGACGTGATGGCGGCACGCGGCCTGGACGTACGGAGCCGGCTGCTGTGGTCGGTCGCCCGCACCCCGGCCGACCTGGCCGTCGCGACCCGCTCCCCCGGCGGGGCGATCTACGGCTCGTCGTCCAACGGCGCGCGTGCGGCGTTCCGCCGGCCGTCGAACGTGGGGCCGGTGCCGGGACTGTTCCTGGTCGGCGGCTCCGCGCATCCGGGCGGCGGTCTGCCGCTGGTCGGGCTGTCCGCGGAGATCGTCGCCGGCCTCGTCGGACCGGCCTGACGGTCCGCCGAGGGCCCGCTCCCTGGTCGGAGCGGTCAGAGCCGGGCGAGCACCTGTTCGTGGCTCTCGCGCACCTCGACCATGGTGCGGACCGCCGTCCACAGCGAACCGTCCTCCGGTCCGATGCCGAGCAGGGCGGCCGCTTCCACCAGCTGGTGCTGTGCGGTACGGAGCAGGTCGCAGGCGCGCCGGATGTCACGGCGGGGCGGAATGTGCGGCGGGGTCACGGGGAGGGCTCTTCTGTGAGGGGTTGCCCGCTCCGACTCCTGGCGGCGCAGCGTGGTTCCGGCCCCGCCCTGTGGCATCGGTCACAGCCGATGGCTCGTCCGTCCGGTCACCCGTCCGGCGCCACCAGCTCGGCCGCGGCCGCGCGGACCGGGACGGTCAGCACCGCGGTCTGGGTGACCGGCGCGCCGTCGACGACGAAGGGACCGGACCCGTCGACCCAGAACTGCCCCTGCCACACGGTGGTCACCCGCACCGCGAACCGGTCCGCCGCCGCGTACGCGTGCGCGACCGCCTCGTCCGGCCACGGCCCGCCGGGCACGGCCGAGCGCTCGGAGCTGCCGTCGCCGAAGTCCCACAGCCACGACGCGGTCGCCTGCAGGGACACCCGGTGGCCGGCGAGCGCGAACACCGGCCGGCCGATGGAGGCGGCCTGGCCGGCAGCGAACACGACCGGGACGTTGACGATCCCGAACCCGTCGGGCTGGAACGCCGGTCGCAGCGCCGGCACGAGCCGGACGAAGCGGTCGCGGACGCCCGGGAGCAGCGCCGCCGGCTGGAGCGGTACGGCAGGGTCGAAGCAGAACGTCCCGACCCGGCGCGGCACCGGGTCACCGGGGCGTTGCAGCAGCAGGGCGAGCCGCAGCCGTGCCGGCGGCTGGGGTCGGCAGGACAGGACGGCCCCCGGGCAGCTGTTCTGGCCCTGCGCCCCCGGCCGTTGGCAGGCCGGTTCGAGCGTCCACTGGCAGCCCGGACAGCTCGCGGCCAGGGCCGGCAGGCCGGCCGGCACCGGTCGCGAGCCGGGCGGGATCAGCAGGCTGCCGACGTACTGACCGGGACCGGTCGTGACGCCGCACCCCGGGCAGCCCGACCCGGACGCGGCCGGGGCGGCGGCCACCAGCGCGGCGGCGGACAACGCCCCGGCCAGGCCCACGACAAGAGTGGTTCGCAGCGACATGCCGGCGAACCTAGGGGCGGCGCGAACCGCCCCGTCCCTCGCCCACAGGTCCAGATGCGGACATGGCGTACACCGGCCATCGGCCCGGCTCCGTCGACCGGTACGGCTACGGGTCTCCGTTCTCCCCGAACCAGCCGGCGAGCGCACCGCGCCGGCTGACCGCACGGAGCCGACGTTCCGCCTGCCGACGAACCGCCGCCGTGCTGACGACGACGATCCGGTCCCCGGTGCGCAGCCGGGTCGCGACGTCCGGCACCAAGGTCACGCCGTCGCGCACGATCATGCTGACCATCGCGCCGGCGGGCAGCCGGAGGTCGACGACGTACTCGCCGGCCAGCCGGGACCGTGGCGGCACCGGCACGTCGAGCAGCATCGCGCCGACCTCGTCCAGCGGCGCGGTCTCCACGGTCAGCTCGCCGATCTCCTCGGGTGCCGACACCCCGAGCCGCCGGGCGAACCAGGGCAACGACGGGGCCTGCAGCGCCGTGAACACGAGCACCAGCACGAAGGTCAGGTCGAAGACCCGGGTCGCGCCAGGGGCGCCGGCGGCCAGCGGGACGGTGGCCAGCACGATCGGCACCGCCCCGCGCAGACCCGCCACCGACAGGAAGCCCTGCTCGCGCCAGCGGACGCCGAACGGCGTCGTGCACACGAGCACGGACAACGGCCGGGCGAGGAAGGTGAGCACCGCGCCGGCGGCCAGGGCCGGCAGCACCGCCGACGGAAGCCGGCTCGGCGAGGCCAGCAGGCCGAGCAAGGTGAACAGGCCGATCTGCGCGAGCCAGGCCAGCCCCTCGGCGAAGCCGAGCACCGACCTGCGGTGCGGCAGCCGGGAAGAGCCCAGCAGCACCGCGCACACGTACACCGCGAGGAAGCCGCTCGCATGGGCGAGCGCGGCCAGCCCGAACGCCAGCGTCACCAGCGCCAGCGACGCGAGCGGGTACAGGCCCACCGCCGGCAGCGCGACCCGTGGCAGCAGCCACCGTCCGGCCACGCCGACGAGATAGCCGACGACGGCGCCGGCGACGAGCTCGTACCCGACCAGAAGCGCGACCTGCCACAGCGGGTCCTGCGTCCACGCGCCGGACACGACCACCGACACGACCACGATCGACGGCGCGTCGTTCAGACCCGACTCGGCCTCGAGGATCGCGCCGATGCGCGGTCGCAGCCGCAGCCTGCGCAGCACCGAGAACACGGCGGCCGCGTCGGTCGAGGAGACGACGGCGCCGAGCAGCACGCCGGTCCGCCAGTCCATGCCGAGCAGCAGGTGCCCCGCCGCGGCGACCACCGCGATGCTCAGCAGCACACCGAAGGTGCCGAGCACCACCGACACGCCGAGCACCGGCCGCACCGCGGACAACCGCGTCGTCAGGCCGCCCTCGGCCAGGATGACCGCGAGGGCGAGCAGGCCGAGGTCCCGCGTCAGCGCGGCGTTGTCGAAGCGCACTCCGGCGCCCGACTCGCCGAGCGCCAGACCAAGCCCGAGGAACAGCAGCAGGCCGGGGATCCCGAGCCGCACCGACAGCCGCACCGCGAGCGCGCCGACCAGGAGCACCAAGGCGCCGACGACGAGCGCCAGCTCCAGGTTCGTCCCCATCGCCGCGCTGTCCGCGCCTCAGCCCGGGGCCACGGGCCCGCGACCGGCCAGCCGTCGGGCCACCACGACGGACAGCTGGACGAGCCCGAACGTGCCGAGCACGACCCACACCCAGGCAGCGGCGGTGGCCCACCGCTGGTCGCCGGGACCCGACCACAGGACCGTGTCGCGGAACAGCGCGGCGCCGAGCAGCGCCACCGTGGTGACCACGACGCGGGTCGGGCGCTCCCAGACCGTGACCACGCCGATCTCCGCCATGCCGGCCGCGGTGGCCCTCGCCCGCAGGTACTCGTGCACGAACATCAGCGCACCCGCCAGCACGCACACGCCGGCGGGTGCCCCGACCTGCCACAGCACGACCAGGTACAGCAGGTCGCTGAGCCGGTCGACCACCGAGTCCAGGACGTAGCCGGCGGCGCCGGCCCGGCCGCTCATCACCGCGACCGCGCCGTCCAGGCTGTCGACCAGCCCGGACGCGAGCACGAGCACGCACGCCAGGAACAGCCAGCCGCCGCCGGCGACCGCGGCCGGTACCGCGCCCGCGGCGAGCGCGAGCCCCAGCACGGTGACGGCGGCCGGTGCGACGTGCAGCGCCACCAACGGACGCGCGCACGCGTGCACGAGCGCCAGCCAGCGGGACACGAACGGTGACGACGTCGGGTCGTACCCGCCGTGCGAGGCCGACCAGCGCGCGAAGTACTCCGCCCGCGTGGTCGTCATGTCAGCCGACCCGCGAGCCGATGCCGGCGGACTCCGCGGAGCCGGCGCCGAGCAGCCCGTACACCTCGCGCGTCGCCGTCGACCGGTTCAGCGTGTAGAAGTGCAGCCCGGGCGCGCCGCCGTCCAGCAGGGCCCGGCACAGCTCGGTCGCCACCTCGACCCCGATCGCGCGCACCGCCTCCGGGTCGTGCTCGACCGCGCTGCAGGCGCTCGGCCAGCCCGGCCGGGACCGGCGTGCCGGCGAGCTCGGCGAAGCGCTCGATCTGCGAGTACGTTGGTGACCGGCATGATCCCGGGGACGATCGGGATGTCGCAGCCGCGCGCGCCGCACGCGCTCCAGCAGCCGGAAGTAGTCGTCGGCGTCGAAGAAGAACTGGGTGACCGCGAACTCGCGCGCCGGCGTCGGCCTTGCCGACCAGCCGCTGCGCGTCGGTCTCCAGGTCGGGCGACTCCGGGTGCCCCTCCGGGAACGCCGCGACGCCGACGCAGAAGTCCCCCAGCCCGGTCACCAGCCGGACCAGCTCGTCCGCGTGCTGCAGCCCTTCGGCGTGCGGCGTCCACGCCGTGCCCAGCCCCGTCGGCGGGTCGCCGCGCAGCGCCAGCACGTTGCGCACGCCGGCGGCCGCGTACTGCCCGACGACCTGGCGCAGCTCGGCCACCGAGGAGCCCACGCAGGTCAGGTGGCCGACCGGGGTCATCGTGGTCTCGGCGGCGATCCGCTCGGTGACCCGGACCGTGCGGTCGCGCGTCGGAGCCGCCCGCGCCGTAGGTCACCGACACGAACGTCGGGCGCCAGCGGCTCGAGCTCGCGCAGCGCCTGCCACAGCGCCCGCTCGCCCTCGTCGGTCTTGGGCGGGAAGAACTCGAACGAGTAGCAGCGCCCCTGCTGCCAGCAGGTCGCCGACGGACCGGGCCGAGCCGGAGCTCGGGGCCGGGCCGGTCCCGCTCGGGTGCGCCATGCAGGCCATTGTGTCGGGTCCGGCCGCGTTCCCGACCTGCCGGGACGCGGCCGTGGCCGTAGTCTCGACGACGTGACGACCTCCCCGCTGGACGCCGAGGACCTCGGCGCGCGCGTGCAGACGGCCCTCGACGAGTTCGTGGCCAGCCAGGCCGCGAGGCTGCGGCGACGTCGCCCCCGCGCTGGACCCCTTCGTCGAGATCCTCGCCGGGCTGCTGGCCGGCGGCAAGCGGCTGCGGCCGGCGTTCTGCTACTGGGGCTGGCGCGGCGCCGGCGGCGCCGGACGGCGACGCAGATCGTCGCGGGCCGCGGCCTCGCTCGAGCTGCTGCAGGCCTGCGCGCTGATCCACGACGACGTCATGGACGGCTCGGACACCCGGCGCGGCCGGCCGGCCGCGCACCGCCGGTTCGCCGCAGCTGCACCGGTCGGCCGGCTGGCTCGGGACCGGCGGATGCGTTCGGGACCGGCGGCGGCGATCCTGCTCGGCGACCTGTGCCTGTCCTGGGCCGACGAGCTGCTGTACGGCTCGGGGCTGGCGGACGCGGCGCTGCGATCGGCCAAGCCGGTCTTCGACGTGATGCGCACCGAGCTCATGGCCGGGCAGTACCTCGACCTGCTCGAGCAGGCGACGCGGCGGCGGGCTCGGTCGAGCGGCGCCATGCGGGTGCTGCGCTACAAGAGCGCGAAGTACACCGTCGAGCGCCCGCTGCAGCTGGGCGCCGCGCTGGCCGGCGGCGCCGCGCCGGACTGCTCACGGCGTACAGCGCGTACGGCCTGCCGCTGGGCGAGGCGTTCCAGCTGCGCGACGACGTGCTCGGCGTGTTCGGCGACCCGGCGGAGACCGGCAAGCCGGCCGGCGACGACCTGCGCGAGGGCAAGCGCACGCGTGCTGGTCGCCTTCGCGCTGGCGGAGGCGGCGCCGGCCGGCGCCGCAGCTGCTGCGCCGCCGCCTCGGCGACCCGGACCTGGACGCGGCCGGCGTCGACGACGCTGCGCACGGTCATCGCGGCCAGCGGGGCGCTCGCGCGGGTCGAGGACGCTGATCGCCGGCTCGACCGAGCAGGCGCTGGACGCGCTGGAGCAGGCCGGTCCCGGGCTGGTGGCCGAGCCGGGCGCGTGGGCGCTGGCCGAGCTCGCGCACGCGGCCACCGTGCGCACGGTCTGACGCCGCGACCCGTGCGGACCGTCACCGGCCCCACCGACCACGTCGTCGTCGTCGGCGCCGGGCTCGCCGGGCTGTCCGCCGCCCTGCGGCTGGCCGGCGCCGGCCGGCGGGTGACCGTGCTCGAGCGCGAGCCGGTGCCCGGCGGGCGCGCCGGGCTGCTCGAGCTCGGCGGCTACCGGTTCGACACCGGCCCGACGGTGCTGACCATGCCGGACCTCATCGCCGACGCGCTGGCCTGCGTCGGCGAGGAGCTCGACGACTGGCTGGACCTGCAGCCGGTGCAGCCGGCCTACCGCGCGTTCTTCCCCGACGGCTCGACGCTCGACGTGCACGCCGACGTCGACGCGATGGCCGCCGAGGTCGCGCGCGTGTGCGGCGCGCGCCGAGGCCGCCGGCTACCGGCGGTACGTCGACTTCGTCTCGCACGCTGTACCGCCTGCGAGATGCGCGCACTTCATCGACCGCAACGTCGACTCCCCGCTCGGGCTGCTCACGCCCGCACCTCGCCCGGCTCGCGGCGCGTCGGCGGCTTCCGCCGGCTGGCGCCCGACGGTCGGGCCGGTACCTGCACGACCCGCGCACGCAGCGGGTCTTCTCGTTCCAGTCGATGTACGCGGGGCTGTCGCCGTACGACGCGCTCGCGCTCTACGCCGTCATCGCCTACATGGACTCGGTCGCCGGCGTGTACTTCCCGCGCGGCGGCATGCACGCGGTGCCCGCGCGCGCTGGCCGGCGCGGCGGAGAAGCACGGCGTCGACGTCCGGTACGGCTGCACCGTCGAACGCGGTCGAGACGTCCGGGCGACGGGCGACGCGCGGTGCACACCACCGACGGCGAGCGGATCGGCTGCGACGCCGTCGTGCTCAACCCGGACCTGCCCGTCGCCTACCGCGACCTGCTGGGCCGCGAGCCGTGGTCGGTGCGCCGGCTGCGCTACTCGCCGTCCTGCTTCCTGCTGCTCGCCGGGTCCACGGCCACGTACGGCCGGACGCGCGCACCACAACATCCACTTCGGCGCCGCCTGGCGACGGGTCTTCGACGAGGTCATCGCACGAGGGCCGGCTGATGTCCGACCCGTCGCTGCTGGTGACCAACCCGACCCGCGCCGACCCGACCCTCGCGCCGGACGGGCGGCAGGTCTACTACGTGCTCGTGCCCGACGCCGAACCTCGACGCGGACCTCGACTGGCGCACGCTGGGCGCCGCGCTACCGCGACGAGGTGGTGCGCACGCTCGAGCAGCGCGGCTACGCCGGCTTCGGCGCCGGCGATCGAGGTCGAGCAGGTCACGACGCCGCTGGACTGGCAGGCCCGCGGGATGGAGCGCGGCGCCCCGTTCGCGGCCGCGCACACGCTTCGGCCCAGACCGGGCCGTTCCGGCCGCGGAACCTGTGGGGCGAGAACGTGGTCTTCGCCGGGTCCGGGACCACCCCCGGGGTCGGTGTCCCGATGGTGCTGCTCAGCGGCCGGCTGGCCGCCGAACGGGTGACCGGCCCGGACCGCGCCTACCGCTCACGCGCGTGGCTGTGAGCGTCCCGGCGGCCGAGATCGCCGGTGCCCACTGACGGTCCCGGCAGATACCCTGTGCCAGTGACCTTGCCCGTCCGCCGCCATCGGCGCCGGACCGGGGCCGACGACCAGCCGCACAAGGGGACGGACGACCGGGCGGACCTCGCCCGCGACGACGACGACCGGGTGATCGTGGTGCCGGACCGCGCTGCGTCCGCGACCCCCCGTGACGACCGGCCCATCGCGGTCGAGGACGCCTCCGACCTGCTGCGGCAGTTCGCCTGGTCGGGCCTGGCCGGGTCGGTCCTCATCGCGCTCGGCGCGTTCGCCTCCGGGTGGGTGTCGCTGGCGTCGGGGATCGGCACGCTGCCCGTGCTGGGCACCATCCGCTCCAACCCGGGCTACACGCTGATCGGCAAGCTCGTCGTGATCGTCGGGGTCGCCCTGCTCATGCAGGCGTGGCTGCGGCTGGGCCACACGATCCGCACCAGGCATGTCACCAACGGGCGGCTGCTGAACCGGCTCGCGCTGTGGTGGGGCCTGCCGCTGGCGCTGGCACCGGTGCTGTTCAGCCGCGACGTCTACAGCTACATCGCGCAGAGCCGGCTGCTGCCGCACGGCCTCGACCCGTACGTCTACGGCACCGGCGTCTTCGACACGTACTTCACCGACGGCGCCGACTGGATCTGGAAGACCTCGCCGGCGCCGTACGGGCCGCTGTGGCTGGGGCTGTCCTCGGGGGTCTACCACCTCACCGGCGCGGCCGCGGTGCCCTCGCTGCTGCTGTTCCGGCTGCTGGCGATCGTCGGCGTCGTGCTCATCGCCATCTACCTGCCGCGACTGGCCCGCGCCTGCGGAGTCGACGAGGCGAAGGCCATCTGGATCGGCCTGCTCAACCCGCTGATCTTCCTGCACTTCGTCTCCGCGGCCCACAACGACGCCCTGATGGTCGGGCTGCTGATCGCCGGGATCGCGCTGGCGATGGAGAAGCGGCCGATCGCCGCGCTGGTGCTGGTCTCACTGGCCGGGGCGGTGAAGGCGCCGGCGCTGCTCGGCCTGCCGTTCGTCGGGATCGCCTGGGCCGGCCCGTCGTCCACGTTCTGGCGACGCGTCCGGGCCTGGGTGGCCTCTGCCGCGATCGCCCTCGGCGTGTTCGTGGTCCTGGACCTGGTCACCGGGCTGAGCTTCGGGTGGCTGTCGACACTCGGCACCCCCGGTCAGGTCCGCACCTGGCTGTCCCCGACGACAGCGCTGGGCATGACCACGGGCAACCTGCTGGACGCGGTGGGGCTCGGGTACCGCGTCGACGGCGCGGTGGACGCCTGGCGCGACATCGGCGCCGTGCTCACCTTCGCGGTGGTGACCTGGCTGGTGCTGACCGGGCACCGGCGCTCCCCCGCTCGCGGCCTGGGCCTGTCGCTGCTGACCCTGGTGCTGCTCGGGCCCGTCATGCAGACGTGGTACCTGCTCTGGGGGCTCGTCGTGCTGGCCGGCGCCGGCCTCACCCGCAACGGGACCCGGGCCGCCGTCCTGGCCAGCGTGGGGTTCACCGTGTTCGCCGTGGCCAACGCCGGCTCGACCGTCCCGACCAACATCTTCCTGGCGGACGGCCCGGTCACGCTCATCTCGGTGGCCGTCGTGGTCGCCCTGCTGCTCGGCTCACGTCGCACCCGAGCGGTCCTGCTCGAGGAGGCCAAGCCGTCCACGGCCTACCCGGTGGAACCGTCCTGGCCGGCGAAAGACCCGCTGCCGACGACCTGAGGTCCGGCCCAGGGCTCACACCTCGGGCAGGTCGGTCTCCGGTCCTGGACCCACCAGCACCACCGCGCCGGGGATCTCGTCGTCCTTCCACGCCACGCACGCGTCGCGGAGCACCTCGATCGCGCAGTCGAAGCCGTCCGGGTCGCCCTCGGCGAGCTCCTCCCAGCCCTGCCAGACCACCAGCACGCCGGCCGGCTCGTCCCAGTCCAGGCCGCGGAGCCCGGCGTCCAGGCCCTCCCAGCTGCTGGTCAGCCGTCTGGGCAGGTCGAACGCGTCCGCGCACCGGTCCAGGAACTCCTCGCGCTCGCCGACCAGTGCGCTGTCCAGCAGCACGTAGCGCCAGCCGGCGTCGTCGGCGGCCTTCTCGGCCTCGAGCGGGCCGTCGTGACGCAGGACTCCGTGGCTGGCGCCGGTCAGGAGCCGATCCACCGGGCTGCTCATGGGCGCGCCTCCTGCGGCGTTCGAGCCTGGACGCCTCGCATCCTGGCACGCCGCCGACATGCGGCGGCAGGGGGTCGCTCCTAGGGTGGCGCAGGTGTGGGGAACCGAGCTGACCGCCGCCGGGATCGATGATCCCGAGCTGCGCGCCTCGTACGAGGCCTGCCGGCGCCTGCACGCCCGCCACGGCCGCACGTACTACCTGGCCACGATGCTGCTCCCGCCGGCCAAGCGTCCGTACGTGCACGCCCTGTACGGGTTCGCCCGCTACGCGGACGAGATCGTCGACGACCTGGCGTCCACGCTGACCGCCGAGCAGAAGTCGCGGCGTCTGACCAGCTGGGGGGACGGCTTCCTCGCGGACGTCAAGGACGGGGTCAGCCAGGACCTGGTCTGCCGGGCCGTCGTGGACACGGTGCGGCGCTGGGACATCCCGCTCGAGCACTTCGAGGCGTTCCTCGCATCGATGGCGATGGACCTCACCGTCACCGAGTACGCCACGTGGTCGGACCTGCAGCGGTACGTGTACGGGTCCGCGGCCGTGATCGGGCTGCAGATGGTCCCGGTGCTCGGCCCGCTCTCGGACGCCGCCTACGAGCCGGCGCAGGACCTCGGGCTGGCGTTCCAGCTCGCCAACTTCGTCCGCGACGTGGGCGAGGACCTCGACCGGGGCAGGCTGTACCTGCCGCTGGAGGACCTGGACCGGTTCGGCCTGACCAGGGCGGACCTCGAGCGGCGGGTGGTGGACGACCGGGTACGCCGGCTGCTCGCGTTCGAGGTGGCCCGGGTGCGCCGGCTGGCTGAAGCGGCCCGCCCGGGTGTCGCGATGCTCGAGCCGTCCTCCCGGCCGTGCATCGAGGCCGCCCTCGTCCTGTACTGCGGGATCGCGGACGAGGTGGAGCGGTCCGGGTACGAGGTCTTCCGGCGGCGGGCGCGCGTGCCGGTCCGTCGCCGGCTGGCGGTGGCCGGGCCGGCATGGGTCCGGGCCCGGCGCGCCCGCGCCGGCGCCGGTCCGGGCTGAGCGACCGGGTCAGGCCTCGACGATGTTCCCGCCGGTGACCGGGACCGCGACCTTGTCCAGCCGGCGCGACGGCTGGGGCGGCTCGGTGCCGGGCTGGTCGGGCACGGCTGCCTCCGGGGCGGCGCGCGGTCAGACCCGGGTCGGCAGCTTCAGCAGGACCTTGCCGGACGCGGTGTCCACCAGCTCGACGTGGTCGATCGCGGGGACGTCCGCGGCCACCGTGCCGTCGACGCTCGCCGGCCCGGGGTACTCCTGCGCCCACCACGTCGCCGCCGTCTGCCTGCTCCCGTCCTTGGTCACCACCACGACCGTGCAGCTGGTGCCGGCCTGCACGCCGGTGACCTTCAGGTTCACCGCGCTCCCCCACGACGACCGAGCCAGCGTCACCTGGCCGGACACGCCGGACGCCGGGTCGGACGCGCTGGCTTTGATCTTGTCCGCCTGGACGGTCCCCACGCCGTCCGAGCGGTTCACCAGCACGACGGTCGCCGGGACCGCCACCAGGGCCAGCGCCGCGACGGAGGCGACCGCGACCAGCCGGACCCGGCTGCGCCTGCTGCGCCGCTCCGTCGCTGCCGCGGCCAGCAGCCGCTCCAGCATCGCGTCCCCGGGTGGCGGCTCGTCCAGCAGGGCGACCTGGCTCGCCGCACTGGTCAGCAGGCCCGGCAGCGGGGTCAGCCGCGCCAGGTCCGCCCGGCACAGCTCGCAGCCGACCAGGTGCGCCTCGACCTCGGGGTCGGGCGCGCCTCCGGTGAGCAGCCGCACCGCGGCCGCCTCGCGTACCTGCTCGCAGGTCACGGCAGCACCCCTCGCTCCTCGCACGCCGCGCGCAGCGCGCGCAGGGCGTAGTAGGCCCGGGACTTGACCGTGCCCTCCGGCACGCCCAGCTCCCGGGCCGCGTCCGCGACCGAACGGTCGCGGTAGTACAGCTCGACGATCACGCCACGGTGCTCGGCGCTCAGCGACGCGAGCGCGTCGGCGACCTCCCACGCGGCCAGCACCTGGTCGAACGCGGGCTCGTCGACCGCGCGCTCGTGCCCGGCCACCAGCTCGACCTCGTGCGGCCGGGAGCGGCGCCGGCGCTCGCCGTCGATGACCAGGTGACGGGCCACGGTCAGCAACCAGGCCCGTACCGACGAGCCGTCCGAACGACCAGCACGCAACGCCTCCGGGTGCTGCCACGCTCGCAGCAACGTCTCCTGGACGACGTCCTCCGCCCGGTTGGTGTCGCCACCGACCAGCCGTCGGACGTAGCCCAGCAGGACACCCGCGTGCTCCTGATAGAGCTCGCGCATGAGCCGCTCGTCAGTCGCCGAGAGCACACTCACGTCATGAGAACGTACGCCGCGCCGGTTCGGTTCACGCTTGCGGTCAACCACGGCGGCCGGCCCACCGCGGCGGGCCGGCGACCGGCTCGCGCTGCAGCCCTCGGCGACCCCAGAACACCCACCAGGCGAGCGTCTGCAGCACGAGCGCGAACCCGAACAGGAGGTCCTCGACCGGCGCGAAGGCCAGCCGGGGCCCGAGCACGGCGCCGGGGTCGTAGCGCACCACGTCCAGCCCGGTCAGCAACCCGTTCACGACCAGCTGGAAGGCCAGGACGATCGCGTAGGCCACCCAGAAGGTCCGCCGGGCCAGCAGCCGGGTGCGCAGCACGACGACGTCGAGCACGGCCGAGGCGGGGACGGCGGCCACGGCCAGCGCGGTGTACGTGAGCCCGCTGCTCACCGCCGGGTCACCCCGGGCTCGGCGAGCTCTGCCGGCTCGTCGCCCCCGGGCCAGCCGCGAACGGCGCGCACGGCCTCGTACGCCAGCACCGAGCAGACCGGCACCACCAGGAAGAACAGGACCTCCTCGACCGGCACCCGGCCCGGTACCCGTAGCCCGGTGGTCCGGGCCGGGTCGAACGACCAGTGCCCGTGCGCGACCGCGTACAGGTCCCAGCAGAAGAACACGAGCAGCACCGGAGCCAGCGTCAGCAGCAGCCGGCGCCAGCGCACGTAGACGCGGGTGCGTACCGCCAGCTCGAGCCAGGCGGTGCCGAGCAGGCAGCCGGCCAGCACCGTCAGGTAGACCAGATGGGCCACGCGCTAGAAGCCGAGTGCCTGGGCGCGCCGGCGCACCTCGGTGCCGCGGTTCTCCCGCAGCGCGTCCACCGGACGACCTGGCAGCGAGGCGTCGTCGGTGAACATCCAGCGCACGGCCTCCTCGTCGGTGTATCGGGCGTCCGTCAGCAGTGTCAGCAGGCCGGAAAGGCCCTTGACGACCTGGCCGTCCTGCAGCAGCAGCGCGGGCACGACGAGCACGCCGTCGCGGCGCAACGCCACCAGCTGGTGATCCCGCAGCAGCTGCCGCACCCTGAGCACGTCGGTGCCCAGTGCCTGCGCCGCGTCCGGAAGCGTGGCCCACTCGGTCACCACGTCGGCCGACGGGTCGGGCGCCACGTCCGTGGCGGGGATCTCCTGCACGCGCTCAGCCTGCCACGACGGGGGCGCGCGGGGGGAACGGACGATCCGGGCGATCCGGACCCTGCCGGGTACCCTCGAACAGTGGATACGACTGTCGCCGACCCGTTGATCGGCCGTCTTGTCGACGGCCGGTACCGGATCGTGTCGAAGGTCGCCCGCGGCGGGATGGCCACCGTCTACGAGGCCATCGACACCCGCCTGGAACGACCGGTCGCGCTCAAGGTCATGCATCCGGGGCTGGCCGAGGACCAGGCGTTCGTGGCCCGGTTCATCCGCGAGGCGAGGTCCGCGGCCCGGCTGTCCGACCCCGGCGTGGTCGCGGTGTACGACCAGGGCAGCGATCCCCAGACCGGCCTGGTCTTCCTGGCGATGGAGCACGTACGGGGACGCACCCTGCGTGACCTCATCCGCTCGCGCGGCCGGCTGACGCCGCGGGAGGCGCTGGACGTCCTCGACCCCGTGCTGTCCGCGCTGGCGGCCGCGCACCGTGCCGGCATCGTCCATCGTGACGTCAAGCCCGAGAACGTCCTCCTCGCCGACGACGGCCGGGTCAAGGTGGCCGACTTCGGGCTCGCCCGCAGCTCGCTGGCCTCGGGCGCCGAGGCGTCCACCCAGGGCGTGGTGATGGGCACCGTGGCGTACCTGGCCCCCGAGCAGGTCGAGCGCGGCTCCGCCGACGCCAGGTCGGACGTCTACTCGGCCGGGATCCTGCTCTTCGAGATGCTCACCGGCGCGCCGCCGTACGCGGGCGACACCCCGATGTCGGTGGCGTACCAGCACGTGACGTCGGACGTGCCCGCGCCGTCGACGTTCGTCCCGGGTCTGGCCCCGGCTCTGGACGGGCTGGTGCTGGCGGCCACCGACCGCGACCCGCGAGGGACGGCCGGCCGACGCCGGGGCGTACCTGCACCAGCTGCGGACGGTGCGCGGTTCGCTGAGCGCTGCGCAGCTCGGCTACGCACCCACGGACGTCGACCTGACCGAGACCCTGGTCGTCCCGCTGCCCGGCGCGGCCGGGGCGCTCGGGATCAGCGCGCTGGCCGCGAGCACCAGGGCCGGCAACCATGCGACCTCCACCCTGGCGAGCGCGCCGGCCGGTGCGCCGCCGCGCGGCCCGACCCGGCCCGACCAGCCGGTCGTCGGCGGCCCCGGCCAGATCCCGACCGCGGCGCGCGGCAACGGCAGCCGGCGCGGCGCGATGATCGGGCTGGCCGTCCTGCTGGTCGTGGCCACGGTGCTCGGCGTCGGCGGGTGGTACCTCGGCAGCGGCCGGTGGACGACCACACCGTCGGTGGTCGGCATGACCCAGAAGGCAGCCACCGACGCGCTGGCCGCGCAGGGCCTGCACGCCGCCACCGGCACGGGTCAGTTCAGCGAGACCGTCAAGGCCGGGTCTCGTGATCACCACCGACCCGGCGCCGCGCGACCGGGTCGCGAAGAACGGCACCGTGACACTGATCCTGTCCAGGGGTCCCGAGCGGTACGCCGTCCCGGCCCTGGCCGGCAAGTCCGTGGCGGAGGCCACAGCGGCGCTGCGGGCGACCCACCTGGCGGTCGGCACCCAGTCGTCCGCGTACTCCGACACGGTCGGCGCCGGCACGGTGATCTCGACCGTCCCCACCGCCGGCACCTCGGTCCGGCGCGACACCGCCGTGCGGCTGGTGGTCAGCAAGGGCGTCGCGCCGGCGACCGTGCCGAACTTCGTCGGGCTGACACTGGCCGCCGCGCAGTCGTCCGCGAGCAAGAACAAGCTCGTGCTCGACTCGTCCGCGCCCGGGCAGTACAGCACGACCGTGCCGAAGGGCTCGGTGCTCAGCCAGGGCACCAAGGCGGGGACCCAGGTGGACCGCGGCACCACGGTCACGGTGGTGGTCTCGCAGGGTCCGCCGCTGGTGGACGTGCCCGACGTCTACGGGATGAACAAGGACAAGGCGCGCAAGCTGCTGGAGAAGTCCGGGTTCAAGGTCACCTTCACCTACCTCGACAACCGGCCGCTCAACCTGGTCACCAGCCAGAGCCCCGCCGCCGGGACCCAGGCCCCGCTCGGCAGCACGATCAGGCTCGCGATCGTCTAGCCGGCCGGCCGGTCGGTCTAGCGGCGGGAGCGACCGCGCCCCGGCTTCCGCATGGTCTTGAGGGCGACCATGACGACCACCACGATCAGGACGATCCCGAGGACGAACAGCCCAGGGATCCAGACGGCGGTGGCCTGCACCGAAGTTGTCATCCGGCGACCCTAGCGGGGGGCCCCGCCCAGGTTGTCCACATCGTGGAACCGGGCGACAGGGCGTCCGCCTGTGCCTATCCTCGACCCGTGCGCAACCAGTGGTACTTCTACGGTTTTCCGCCCGGGGCTCCCGGGTGGGTGACCGGCGCCGCGTCCAGCGGCTGACGTACCCACCGCGCGACGAGCCCCGGAGACCCCGGGGCTCTTCTCATTTCTGGAGCAGGTCATGGTCGTGGTCATGTCGCCGGAGGCGACGAGCGAGGACGTCGCCCGAGTGGTGACGAAGGTCGAGGGTGCCGGCGGCGAGGCGTTCGTCAGCCGTGGCGTCACCCGCACCATCGTCGGTCTGGTCGGCGACGTCGACTCGTTCGGCTCGCTGAACCTCGCCGGGCTGCCGGGGGTCAGCAGCGTCGTACGGATCAGCGCGCCGTACAAGCTCGTCTCCCGCCAGCATCACCCCGACATGACCACCGTCTGGGTCGGCGGGCCCGGTCGCGCGGTGCCGATCGGACCGGACACGTTCACCCTGATCGCCGGGCCGTGCGCGGTGGAGACCGCCCAGCAGACGCTGGAGGCGGCGCAGATGGCGCAGGCCGCAGGGGCGACGCTGCTGCGCGGCGGGGCGTTCAAACCGCGCACCTCGCCGTACGCGTTCCAGGGTCTCGGCGAGGCCGGCCTGCGAATCCTCGCCGACGTCGGCGCGTCGACCGGGATGCCGATCGTGACCGAGGTGACCGAGGTGGCGGACGTCGCGCTGGTCGCGTCCTACGCGGACATGCTGCAGGTCGGGACCCGCAACATGGCCAACTTCGCGCTGCTGCAGGCGGTCGGCGAGGCGGGCAAGCCCGTCATGCTCAAGCGCGGGATGACGGCCACCATCGAGGAGTGGCTGATGGCGGCCGAGTACGTGGCGCAGCGCGGCAACCTCGACATCGTCCTGTGCGAGCGGGGCATCCGCACGTACGAGACCGCGACCCGCAACACCCTGGACATCTCCGCGGTGCCGGTCGCGCACGGACTCTCGCACCTGCCGGTCGTGGTCGACCCGTCGCACTCCGGCGGGCGGCGCGACCTGGTCGTCCCGTTGTCCAGGGCGGCGATCGCGGTCGGAGCGGACGGCATCATCGTCGACGTCCACCCCCGGCCCGAGGAGGCGCTCTGCGACGGACCGCAGGCCCTGGTGAACGGCGACCTGCGGGCGCTGGCCACCGCGGTCCGCCAGCTGCCTCCGCTGCTCGGGCGGCGCTCGGCCGGGGACGCCGTCAGAACGCCGTCGTGACCCCGCGCTCGTGGTCGAGCAGCCACTGCTTGACGGGCAGCCCGTAGTAGTAGCCGCCCAGCGAACCCCCGGAGCGCACGACCCGGTGGCAGGGGACGAACGGCGCCACCATGTTCCGGGCGCACGCCGAACCGGCGGCACGCACCGCGGCCGGACGGCCCGACTTCGTCGCCAGCTCGGCGTACGACCAGGTGTGACCGGCCGGGATGGTCCGCATCACCCGCCACGCCTCCTGGGTGAAGTCGCCGCCCGGCTGGCGGACCGGAACGCGGTCCAGCGCGTCGACGTCTCCGGCGAAGTAGGCGCGGACCGCGTCGGTGACCTCGCCCAGGTCGTCGGTCCGGACCACCCCGCGGGCCTGTTGCGCCGGATCGAGCCGGCCCAGCTGGTCCTCGACCGTGGTGAAGCCCGAGGCCACGACGGTGCCCGCGTCGACCACGATCGCCAGCGGGCCGACGGGGGTGGCGACCTCGGTCGCCTCCAGAGGTGCTGGGGTCGTGGTGCTCATGCCGACTCCTCCATCGGTGGGGTCTTCGCTGTCTGTTCGCGGTCGTCGTTCCACAGGTGCACGGCGCCGTAGGCACGCCAGGGTCGCCACCGCTCCGGGTCGCCGCCGCGCTCGGCCACCCGTCGCCGCAGCACGAGGTCCGTGCCCGGCCAGGCGTCCGGGTCGGCCAGGGCCCGCATCGCGATGTACTCCGCGGTCCACTCGCCGACGCCGGGAAGCGCCGTCAGGCGGCTCCTCGCCTCGTCCCGGTCGCCGCCGGGATCCAGCATGAGACGACCGTGCGCGACCTCGAACGCGAGCGCCCTGAGCGCGCGCACCCGGGCACCGGTCAGGCCGAGCGTCGGCCCGTCGAGGTCGGCCTCGGCCATCGTCTGCGCGGTCGGGAAGGCGGCGGTCAGCGCGCCGTCAGCCTCGTCCAGCGGCTGACCGAAGGCCTCGACCAGCCGGCCGGCGAGCGTGCGGGCGCCGGCGACCGACACCTGCTGGCCGACGATGGCGCGCACCGCCAGCTCGAAGCCGTCCACCGCCCCGGGTACTCGAAGTCCCGGCCGGGCCACCACCAGCGGCGCCATCGCCGGGTCGGCCGACAGCACGGCGTCGACCGAGGTCGGGTCGGCGTCCAGGTCGAGAAGCCGCCGCAACGACGCCACCAGCGTGCCCAGGTCGGACAGGTCGGGCAGACGCAGCCGAGCCGTGATGTGGCCGGGTCCCGGCTGCATCGAGACGACGGCCGCTCCGTGCCGGGTACCCACGACGCGCCGCAGCCCCGCGCCGTCGACCTCCTCCACCCCGGCGACCGCCCGGGTGCCCAGGAACGCGAAGACCTCGCGAGCACCGTACGGCTCGCGATGCACGAGGCGGAGCACCAGCCCACCGGTGCCGCCGTCGCCCGAGCCCGTCCACACCGGAGCCCGCCGCAGC
The DNA here is from genome assembly GCA_963771835.1 of uncultured Actinomycetota bacterium. Classification (GTDB taxonomy): domain Bacteria; phylum Actinomycetota; class Actinomycetes; order Prado026; family Prado026; genus CAVQCJ01. Next base: position 114,834 of record CAVYVA010000001.1, on the reverse strand, counting down.
TGCGACGGAGGACAGCCGAACTCTGTCCGCATCACGTCGTTGAACTGTCGGACGCTGGCGAACCCGGCCGCGAACGCGATGTCGGTCATCGACAGGCCGGTCTGGTCGACCAGCAGCCGCGCGGTCTGCGCGCGACGGGTCCTGGCCAGCGCCAGCGGCCCGACGCCGACCTCCGCCACCAGGATCCGGTGCAGGTGCCGCTCGCTCACCGAGAGGCGGTCGGCCAGTCCGGCCACACCGTGCTCGTCCACCTCGCCGGCCGCGATGAGCCGCAGCGCACGGGCGACCAGGTCGCCGCGGTGGTCCCAGGCCCGCGAGCCCGGCAACGCGTCCGGCCGGCAACGGCGGCACGCGCGGAACCCCGCAGCGACCGCGGCCGCCGCGTTCGGGTAGAACCGGACGTTCGGCCGCAGCGGGGTGCGGGACGGGCACGTCGGGCGGCAGTAGATCCCTGTGGTGAGTACGGCCGTGAACACCCGGCCGTCGAAGCGCCCGTCCCTGGCCTGGACGGCGCGGTACCAGGTGTCCTCCTCGACGCTCCGGTCGGTCAGCTCGGCCATGCCTGCGATCCTGCCTGGTCTCCCCGACCGTCGCTAGCGGGAATCGGACCTGGCGGCGCGAACCTCCCTGGCAGCAGCTCAGCGGGCGAAGAAGTGCATGCCCAGCCAGGCCCACGACGCCAGCATGCCGATCCGCCCCGCCCGGGTTCGCATGATGCGACCCAGCACCGTCCGGATCGAGACCACGCCGAACATGTGCCCGGCGGCGGCGATCTCGAGCGCGACGACGCAGGCGACGATCAGCGCATACCCCACGAGCGTCACATCGTGCGGCTTCATCGGCCGGTCCTGTCGCCGAGATCACGACCGGGCGCCACGGCGAGCAGGAACCAGCCGAGCGCGAGCCAGAGCAAGAGCGTGACCGAGCGCCCCAGGTGCCCGGCGAGCACCGTGTCCATGAGGAAGCTGACCGTCGGGTGGTCGGCCGAGCCCAGCTGCAGGGTCGGCTGCAGGAGCAGCGCCGCGAGCTCCCAGCAGCCGGCTGCCACCAGCACGAACGACCAGGCCAGGACCGATCTGCGGCCGATCGGCGCCGGGACCCTGCTGGGTCGCAGCGGCCCACGCCACCCGAGCGCGAGCACGACCACCGTGGGCAGCAGCACTGCCAGGGTCGGTGGCCACGTGTAGCGCTCGAACCCGCCGGCGACGACGCTGAACGCCACCGCTGCCAGCACGATCATCGCCATCGCGCGCCGGCCCGGCTGGTCCGCCCGCAGCAGCGGAACGTCCGGACGGGTCGGCCGGCCGCTGACGCGACACCACGTGTCCCACCACACGGCCGCGGCGGCGCCGATCAGCACGAACGCGTGCAGCCAGTTGTCCGAGATGCCGTCGAAGAAGCCGGCCAGGACCAGCACCCACACCAGCGGGTCCGACCACGCAGCGAGCAACCCACGGCGCGCCGAGCGGGGCGCCCGTACCTGCGGCGTGGCCTCCATCCTCGGCCCTCCGGTGGTGTCAGCGGTCGGCGAGCATCCCCGCCACGAGGAACGCCAGCTCCAGCGCCTGCTCCCGGTTCAGCCGCGGGTCGCAGGCCGTCTCGTACCGCTCCCCCAGGCGGCTCTCCTCCATGCCCGCGGATCCACCGACGCACTCGGTCACGTCGTCTCCGGTCAGCTCCACGTGGATGCCACCAGGGAACGTCCCCAGAGCCGCGTGCACGGCGAAGTAGCCACGGACCTCGGCCACCACGTCCTCGAACGAGCGCGTCTTGTGCCCGGACGCCGCCTCTCGCGTGTTGCCGTGCATCGGGTCGCAGATCCACAGCACCGGCGACCCGCTGGCGGTGACTTTCTCGATGATCGGGGGCAATCGTTCCTCGACCAGCCCGGCGCCCATGCGCGTGATCAGCGTGAGCCGCCCTGGCTCCTGGTCGGGGTCGAGCCGACGCACCAGCTCGAGCACCTCCTCCGGGGCCGCAGAAGGGCCGACCTTCAGCCCGATCGGGTTGCGGACCCGGGCCGCGAAGTCCACGTGCGCGCCCAGCGGGTCCCTGGTCCGGTCGCCCACCCAGACGAAGTGGCCCGAAACGTCGTACGGGAGGCCGGTGCGCGAGTCGATCCGGGTCAGCGCCCGCTCGTAGTCCAGCACCAGCGCCTCGTGGCCGGAGTACAGGTCGACCCGATGGAACTCCTCCGGGTCGGCCCCGCACGCGTGCATGAACGCCAGCGCCCGGTCGATCTCGCCCGCCAGCCGCTCGTACCGCTGCCCGGCCGGACTGTCGCGGACGAAGTCCTGGTTCCACGCGTGCACCTGGCGCAGGTCCGCGTACCCGCCCTGGGTGAAGGCTCGCACCAGGTTCAGCGTCGCCGCCGACCGGTGGTAGACCTCCACCATCCTGGCGGGGTCGTGCCGGCGCGCGGATGCCGTGAACTCGAGCGAGTTGACCATGTCGCCGCGGTAGGCCGGCAGCTCGACGCCGTCGCGTGCCTCCATCGGGGCCGACCGCGGCTTCGCGTACTGGCCGGCGATCCTGCCGACCTTGACCACGGGCATCGACGCGCCGTACGTGAGCACGATGGCCATCTGCAGGACCGTCTTGAGCTTGGCCCGGATCGCGTCGGCGCCAACGGCGTCGAAGGTCTCGGCGCAGTCCCCGCCCTGGAGGACGAAGGCCTCCCCCCGCGCCGCCTGCGCCAGCTGGTCGCGCAGGTGGTCGCACTCGCCCGCGAACACCAGCGGCGGCAGGGTGCGCAGGTGCGCGACCGCAGCCTCGACCGCTGAGTGGTCGGGCCAGTCCGGCTGCTGGGCAGCCGGCAGGTCGGGCCATGACAGCGCGTCTGGGCTCACGGCATGCAGGATACGGCGCGCCGGTCCCATCTCCGGGGCAGTGCTCGCCCTTCAGCCGATCAGTCGCGAGGTGGTGGCCCGGTCGAGTAGATGTGCCCGGTGGGCAGGATCCAGGTGAGCTCGCTAGCTGACCAGGGTGCAGAGGTTCTCGACGGTGGTGCCGGGCTTGGCGCCGTACACGTTCTCCTTGACGAGTGCGAGCTTGAAGCTGCCGGTGATCAGAATCAGCCGCGCCTTGTGGCCCGGTCGCGGGGGCAGCTGCAGGACCCACGCTCCGTGTGCCCGCAGGACCCGTCCACCGGGCAGGTACAGGCCGGGACCGGACGCGACCCGGAAGACGTGCTTGCCGTTGGTCAAGTTGGTGACGGTGACGTCAAAGTACCCCTGCGTATAGGCACTGCCGTCCGGACGCACGGTCAAGGTGGTGTCGTCGATGCCGTTGAGCCGGACTGGAAAGTCGCACGCCTGCCCGGCCTGGAACGTCACCGAGTACGGAGCGCCCGGGTGCGGCTTCTTCTCGGCCGCGGCGGCAACGGATGACGGCAGGACCAGCGCGAGCAGGACAGGGGCGACGGCGGCGACAACCGCGATGCGTAGTCTCATCTGGATTCGTCCTCTCAGGAACGGGCAGTGCGAACCGGAACGTCGGCTTCTGCGGGCGCCACCCGACCGCGTCCCATCCGGCCCCCATGCACCGCGCGGACAGGTGAACGATCACGCGCGTTAGAGCGCATCAAAGACCTCGACCGCAGCCACGTCCAGTGCCTGCCGACGGACGAGGTTGTTCACTGATGCCTGCTTGCGTGACCTCCGTCGAGAACGTCCGCGCACGCCTGGAGAGCCTGGGTTCGCGAATGGCTGCCGGTCCTGGCGTACACGTTGGCCAGGTGCTTGATCACCGTGGAATCGCGCACGCCGAGGGCGCGCGCCACCTGGGTGTTGGTCAGGCCCTCACGAACCAGCAGCAGAACCTGCCTCTCCCGGTCGGTGAGGCTCGGGGCTGGCCGGACAAGGCCGCGGAACGCCCTGTCGAGATGCGGCTGGAGCAGCTGCAGCACAAGGTGGTCCCGGTCATCGAAGTCGCATCCTGCGGTGCGCGAGAGGATGAGGTCGCTGACCTGACCGTGGGTGTGGCTGAGATTGACGCCGATCTCGTGTTCGAGACCAGCTGGACGGAAGCACTCGTGGTACAGCCAGGTCTGGTGGAACTCACGGGGTGTCAGGACATCACTGATCGCGGTCACGGGGTCGTTGCGTCCAGAGCAGATGGGGTGTTCGTCGCGGTGGACGGTCCATTGGTCGACCGGTACGGGTAGTGGTAGCTGCGGGTAACCCACCTCCGCGATCTTGACTGCAGAGGTGACGTCGATCCACGTCCAGAACAGCTGGTCGCATTCGACCAGATGTGACAAGGCCTCCAACACGTCCCGTACGGCGGAGTCAGCGGGAACAACCTCGCGCAGACTGGAGGCAGCATCGAGCACCGCCTCCAGGTCGGCGGTGCTCAACGTCACGGTGCGCGCCACGGGCGCCTCGATCGGTCCGGAATCGTGCCGCCCGAGACTACCGTGATCTACCAGTTTCTTGGAATGGACGAGGACTGGGCGCAGCGGGACCGTGTGGTCGTCCTGCGAGGAAGGGCCGGTCGCTCACGCCCGCGACTATCACCGTCGGTCGCTGGCTGGTGCTGGATCGCCGGGTCGTTCTCGCGATCCTGGCGTCGGCGGGCGCCGCCGACCTGAGCGCGGGAGTGCCACATGGACCTTTCCCTCATCCCGCCCAGTCCTGCACGAGCACGCCGCCGGCGGGGGCTCGGCGGCCTCGCCGCGGCGTCGCTGGTGGCCGCGCTCGTGGCCGTGCCGACGTCGACGGCGGCCGCGCACACCTCCGACGGCGATGCCACCGTGGTGTCCGACTGGAACGCCATCGCGATCAGCACGTTCTTGGCCGACCCGACCAAGGCGCCGGTGGAGAGCATCCTGTACATGGGGTTCGTCCAGGCGGCCGTGTACGACGCGGTGGTCGGCATCGACGGGCGGTACGAGCCGTACCGGTTCCCGATCCGCGCTCCCCGCGGCGCCTCAGCGCAGGCTGCCGCGGCAGCCGCCGCCCACAGGATCTTGGTGACCTACTCGCCGTACGCAACGGCAGCCCTGGACGCCGACCTTGCGACGTCGCTGATGGCGGTCCCCGACGGACCCGACAAGGCGCAGGGGGTGGCCTTTGGCGAGCTGGCTGCTGCCCGGATCATCCAGCTGCGGACCGGTGACGGCCGCAACGCGTCCATCACCTTCACCCAGCCGCCGGGCCCGGGAGTATGGCGTCCGACGCCGCCGGCGCTCCTGCCGATGTCCGCGCCCTGGCTGGGATTCGTCCGGCCGCTGCTTGTGCCCAGCGTCAACCCGTACGAGCCTGGCCCTCCGCCGGCTCTCACCTCGGCGCGCTACACGACGGAATTCGCCGAGGTGAAGGCGCTCGGGTCGGCCGCCTCGATCTTGCGGACAGCGGACCAGACCGCCACGGCGATGTTCTTCTCCGGCCTTGCCCCCGTGCAGTACAACGCGGCCCTTCGAGACCAGGTCGCCGTGCGGCACCTGGACATCGTTGATGCCGCCCACCTGCTCGCTGCGGTCGACATGACGGCAGCGGACACGATCATCGGAGTCTGGCGGGCGAAGTACGTGTACGGCTTCTGGCGCCCGATCACAGCGATTCAGCTCGCGGACACCGATGGCAACCCGGCCACCGCGGCCGATCCCACCTGGGCCCCGTTGATCACCACGCCCAACTACCCCGAATACGTGAGCGGATACTCCGGGTATACCGGCGCCTTCACGACCGCACTGGCCGGCGCTCTCGACACCAGGCACCTGCACGTGACACTGATCTCGACCGCCGTACCCGGCGCCCAACGCAGCTACGACTCAGGTTCGGCGCTGGACAGGGACGTCATCGACGCCCGGGTGTGGCTGGGCATTCACATCCGGACCTCGGACGTTCGAGGCGTCCGGTTGGGGCAGCAGATCGCTGACTGGGCCCTCGACCACTACTTCCGCCCCGCACACTTCCAGGACCGCTAGGGAAGGAGACTTCCGCACACAGCGGCTGATGGGGCGAAGGGGTCGTACTGGCGATATACGAGGTTCGACGGGTGAGTCTCGCCCTTCGGCCACGGGATCGTGTGGTCCAGGTCCTGTCCCGGATCCGGACGTGCCGGGCCCGACCCGTTCGCCGGCACGGCACTGAACATGTCTCCACACCGCACCAAACGACGATGGTCGGGACGCTGTTCGTCAGGCAGGTGGCCCCGGCGGCGCGACCACTCCGAGCTGGATCATGGCAGTCAGGTCGTCGCGGGTGGCCCAGTGCTCGCACAGCTGTCCGTCGGCCACTCGGAACCAGTGCGTCTGGCTCGTCGTGAAGGACTTGCCGGTGGCGGGCATGCCCGGCGCGATGGGGCCAAGGTTCGTGCCGGTGCTGGTTACCCGTGCCGCGACGAGGTCGCCCTCGCCGATGAGGGAGTCGATCTCCATCCGGATGTCTGGAAACTGCGTGGTGAGCCACGCGACGGTCTGCCGCATCGCGGTGGGCCCGTGCAGTTCGCCGGGGGCTGTGCTGCCGAAGGGTGCTTTCGCGTTCTCGCGGTACCGGGCTGCCATCAGCTCGTCGCAAGCGTCGAGGTTGCGGTCGTTCCATATCTGCGCGAAGTGCCGGCGGACCAGTTCCTTGTTGGCATCAGACATGCTGCCCTCCCGGGTCGGGAACGATCTTAGGCGGAGTCGGCGGTCAAGGGCTTTGGTCCCTTGCGTGCGCGTCCCTCTCGGGCCAGATTCCAGCCGTGAGGCGCGGCAGGCGGGGTGACGCGAAGGGACGGGACGAGGTGTGACATGTGCCGGTGGCTGGCATACCGCGGGGCCGCTGTCCGAACCAGCGAGCTGATCCTGCACCCCACCCACTCGATCGTCGCGCAGTCGCTCGACTCGCCCCTGGGGGCCGAGACGGTGAACGGCGACGGTTTCGGCTTCGGCTGGTATCCGGAGGGCGCGGACGGCCGTCGCCCCGGGGTCTTCCACAGCATCGAGCCGGCCTGGCACGACCGGAACCTGCGCGAGCTCACCCAGGTCGTCACGTCACCGCTGTTCTTCTGCCACGTGCGGGCGGCGGCCGGGCCGCCGATCCAGCAGACCAACTGCCATCCGTTCCGCTACGAGAACTGGCTGTTCATGCACAACGGGGCCATCTCGGAGTTCGCGCGCATCAAGCGCGAGCTCGTGCTCGCGGTCGACCCGGAGCTCTACCCGCACATCCAAGGGACGACCGACTCCGAAGTTCTGTTCCACCTGGCTCTGACCTTCGGGCTGCGCGACGACCCGGTCGGCGCCATGCGGCGCGCCGTCGCCGCTGTGGAGGTGGCCGGGCGCGCCGAAGGTGTCGCGTTCCCCTGGCAGGGCACCGTCGCGGTGTCCGACGGGGAGAAGATCTGGGCGTTCCGGTACTCCACGCAGGGTCGTTCGCGATCCCTCTTCCACTCCGTCGACATCGCCACGCTTCAGCAGATGTACCCGGACGTCGAGCGACTGCGGATGTTCAGCGAGGACGCCCACCTGGTCGTGTCCGAGCCGACCACTGATCTGCCGGGGGCGTTCGTCGAGGTGCCCGAGTCCACCGTCGCGATCCTCGACGCCGCGGGCTACCACCATCGCGAGTTCAGCCCATCGTCCGCAGCCCTGTGACGCCGAACCGACCACCCTCCGCCGATGGACGAGCTGGGGGGCCCGGAAGCCACGGCCGCGGGCTGCTCCGCAGGTGCCAGCCGGTCTCAGATGCCGGAGGGCGGCGATCACGCCCAACGCCAGCAGCACCCGCCCACGATCCGAACGCTCCGATGGCTCATGGTCCCGCCCAGGTCCGACCTGCCCGTCGTCCGAATCATCGCCTAGTCTCGGTGCTGTGCCCGATGCATTCGAGCAGGAGCTGCTGACCGACATCGCGGAGGCCGAGGCTCTCGGCGAAGAAGGGCTCGCGGCCGAGTGGCGGCTGGAGCTGAACAGCTATCGCGCTGCCAAGAAGCAGGCCCTCGGGCAGGACCAGGCCTGGGGTGGCAGTTCGACCGTCGCCCGGCAGGAGGCGCTCAGGAAGCGGCAGCCGGGCCAGCCCTGATCGACCCTCGCCGACGTGCTGCCCTGCTGCCAGACGGCTTCATCGGCTCAGGCTCAGGCTCGGGCTCGGGCTGCTCGCCGGGGGCTCGACGTCGTCGTAGATGCGTGCGGCGGCCAGCAGCCCGTCCGGGCCGCGTTCGTACACGCCGATCCCCGCCTGCGGTGGCAGGTCGTGGCTGCCCCACCGGACGCAGTTGTACTCCAGGACGCAGCGGACGCCGTCGTCGGTCACGGCGCAGTGCTGCAGGCCGATGCCGCCGCCTGAGCCGAAGCACCGCGTGAAGAACGAGCGGACCTCAGCCGTTCCGCGGTGGTCGAGCTGCGGGCCCACGGACTCGCGCACGTACCCGTCCGGCGTGAAGGTGCTCACGATCGTGTCCGCGTCACCGGCGTCCAGCGCGCAGTGGTAGCGGCCGACGACATCGCCCGGGTGGGCGTTCCCGGACCTGAGTATCGGAGGCCGTACGTGGCGCCGCCCGTCGACCGGCCACTGGGAGCAGTAGGTGCGGAACACCACGGACCTGTCGTCCGGGGACTCGGCCACGACCGCCACCGGCCAGGCCGATTCCTGCCCGTCCTGATCGAGGTGCACCAGCAGCTCCACCACGGCACGCCCGCCGGCGGACGTCGACGCGACGATGTCGGTGCGGGCACGGCGCTGCGCCATCCAGGACTGGTTCTCGCTGACGAACCGTCGCAGCTGCCGGTGGCCGCGGATCTCACCCGCGCGGGGGTCGTAGATCACCACCTCACCCGGCCACACATCCTCGAGAGCGTGGGTGTCACCCGCGTTCAGGGCGGCGAAGTACTGCCCGACCGGATCGGCCTGACCCGCGGCGCGTGTCTGCGCCCGCACCAGCTCCACCGCGCTGACGAACTCCGGGACCCACGGCATCTCGATCACGGTGCCTTGGGGGGCGTGCCGGCCTTGCGGTCCCATCCGTGGAAGGACGACCAGTCGCCCGCATCCCAGGCCTCGCGCAGCCCCGGCCGGCTCAGATCCCAGTCCGGCCGGATCTCGCTGGTCGCCGCACGCAGGTCACGCCAGAGGTCGTCCACCGAGGGCCGACCCCAGAACCAGTAGCCGTTGTAGATGCTGTGGACGACCAGTCCCGGCTTGAGCACGAGCGTGTGCGGGATCATCGGGTCGTTGTCGGGGTCGGTGTACTCCTTGATGTCGAGGTCCTTCTGGATCGTGCGCCCGGGGTCGGAGAGGAAGGTCCACTGGGCGCCGACCGACGCGCGGAACTCCTGCAGCGTGTGGTGCACGTCCGTCGAGATCGTGACGATCTGCGTGTACGCCACGGCGACCTTCGACTGGAACGCCGCCAGCTCCCGGTGCTGCTGGTGCTCCTTCGGGCAGTAGTGGCCCCGGGCGAGTGTCAGGATCATCGGGTCGGCGCCCTGGAGCTCGCTCAGGCTGCGCACGGTGCCGGTGTGGTCGGGGAGCGCGTAGTCAGGCAGGGTGCCGCCGGGGACGATGTCGGGACGCACAGGATGACCGCCTCTCACGTGGTCTCGCGGTTGTCGGCTTCTCCCTCACCCGGCGACGAGCTGCTGGCCGCCGTCGATGTCGAAGGTGGCCCCGGTGAGAGCCGTGTTGGACATGATGTGGACGGCGAGCGCGGCGACATCCGCGGGCCCCACCACGCGCCCGATCGGCAACGTGGCCCGGAGCTCGGCTCCGACGCTTGTCCAGCTGGTCGCCGAGGAGCGACGCCGACAATGGCGTGTCGACGAAGCCCGGCGCGATGAGGTTGACCCGGATCGGCGCGAGCTCGAGAGCCAGGCTCTTGGTCAGGGCGGGAAGCCCTGCGGTGAAGGTCGACACGATCGACAAGCCGACGGCCGGACGGCGACCGCCGGTGCCACCGATGAACAGCAACGTTCCCCCGGGACGTACCTTTCCGGCGGCGTTGCGGGCCACGCGCAGCGTCAGCCACAGATGCTCGTCCACGTCGCGGCGCGCCTGCTCGAAGTCCATGGTCGCCAGCGGGGCGTAGTACGGACCACCGGCGGTGACCATCAGATGGTCGATCGGTGTCGGCAGCTCCTCGAAGAACTGGTCGAGCCGATCGAAGTCGGTGGCGTCGAAGGCCGTGCTGCTCCGCGCGCCGAGCTCCAGGGCGGCGCGTTCCAGGCGGTCGGGGTTGCGCGCGGTGACGATGACGTCGGCGCCCTCGACCCGCGCCCTTCTGGCTGTCTCCAGCCCGATACCGGCGCTGCCGCCGATCACGACGACGATCTGCCCGAGCAGCTCCGGTCCCCGCGCGGTACGGGTCAGATCAGACACGGTCGTCATGACACCTCCGGTGCTCGGCCCCCGAACCTCATGCCGTCGTCGTCGCGATCGTGCCGTGGAGGGCCTTCAGCGCGCCGACGTAGATCTCGGAGAAGGTCGGGAACGGCTGGATGGTGTCGCGCAGGACGTCGAGAGGGACGCGAGCGCGGATGGCCAGCGTGGCCTGCTGGAGCCATTCGCCGGCCTCGGGGCCGAGCGCGTACGCGCCGGTCAGGTGCTCGCCGTCGCTGAGGAGGGTCAAGAAGCCGTTGGACTGGGCGTACGCGCGGCTGTACGTCTCGGTCTTGGCCAGCTCCGACACCGGCACGCTCGCGCTGAACCTGGCCTCCGTGGCGCCCACCGAGGCCGCCTGCGGGTCGGTGTAGGTGACGCGCGGCACGGCCCGGTAGTCCGCGGCGCGCGGCTCGCCCAGGATGTTCGCGGCGACCACCTCGCCCTGGTACTTGCCGACGTGGGTGAGCGGCCAGATGCCGGTGACGTCGCCGATCGCCCAGAGCCGCTCACCCGCCCGCAGCCGGGCGTCGACCGGGATGCCGTGGCTGTCGGCCGTGACACCGACGGTCTCCAGGCCGACCCCGTCCACGCGGGGGCGACGGCCGGTGGCGACGAGCAGCCGGTCGCCGCGCAGCTCGCGGCCGCCGTCGACGGCCAGGACGTAGTCCTCGCCGTCCCGCCGTGCCGCGGCGACGTGCTCACCCAGGACGACCTCGATGCCGTCGCTGCGCAGGACCTCGGCGAGCGCCTCGCCGAGCGGTGCGGGCTCCCGGGACAGCAGGTGGTCCGCTCCCTCGACGATCGTGACCCGTCCCCCGAGCCGGGTGACGGCCTGGGCCATCTCCACGCCGACCGGCCCGCCGCCGAGCACCAGCAACCGGTCGGGGACGACCTTCATGCCGGTCGCCTCGCGGTTCGTCCAGATCCCGTCGAGCTCGCGAAGGCCCGGGATCGGCGGGATGACCGGGTCGGCACCGTTGGCCATGACGACGTGCGTCGCCGTGCGGCGCACGCCGTCGACCTCGACCACGCCGACCCCGGCCAGCCGCCCGGTGCCGCGCAGCAGGTCGATGCCGTTGCTCTTGAGCCAACCCTCCTGGCCGGCGTCGGAGTAGTTGGAGACCATGAAGTCCCGCCAGGCCAGCGCCGCCCGGACGTCGACCTCCGCGGTCGCCGCGGCGTCCCGTGCGGCGTGCACGGCCTCACCGGGACGCAGCAACGTCTTCGACGGGATGCACGCCCAGTACGAGCACTCGCCACCGACCAGCTCGCGCTCGACCACCGCGACACGCAGGCCGCCCTCGGCCAGTGCGCCGGCGCAGTGCTCGCCGGGCGAGCCGGCGCCGAGGACGATGACGTCGTAGTCGACGGTCGGGTCCGTCGTCATGTCGGCAGGTCCTGTCCCGCCCGCTCCCGCACCATGTACTCGGCATACCAGTCCGGCCAGTTCGGGTCGGCCTGCCCGGTCCGGGCCTCGTGCTCTCCGTGCGCCGCCGCGGCCCGCCGCAGCGCCTCGGCGAGGTCGGACGCCGACGCGTACTGCGTCTGCGCGGGGTCGACGCGGCCGGGCAGCCGGGTCGTGACCTGCTGGAACAGCCAGCGGTTCCCGTCCGGGTCGGTGAACGACGCGAAGGACCCGTAGCTGAGGCCGTCGGGCGCCGGCCCGATCACCCGACCAGGCGTGCTGTCGTCGCCGAACCTGCAGGCGAACCCGGTCGCGCAGTGGAACACCTCGGTGACCTCGACATCGAGCTTCACCAGCTCGTCACGCGCGGCCTCGATGTCCGAGACGACCAGGTACAGGGCCTCGGCCGATCCCGGGACGGCCGACGTGAGGCCGGTGCCGAACTGCACAGAGCAGCCCGAGCCCGGGGGCGTGAGCTGGACCAGGCGGAAGTCGCCGCCGGCGACGTCCGCGTCCAGCCGCCAGCCGAGGCGTTCGTAGAACGCCTTGGCCCGGTCCACGTCGGACACCGGCAGCACCGTGACCTCGAGCTTCATGTCCACGATCTGGCTCCTCTCCGCCGGGACACGGATGGCTCGGGCTGACACCCGGTCGGCGCAGGCGCCTCAGCGGCACGCCCGACACGCCCGCGAAACCACTCTTACCGGTTCTCCGGCGAGCACGCCAGAGACAGACGCCGACGGTCCGCTGGGCGGTCCATCGGCAGCCGGGTCAGCCGAACAGGGTCTTGGCCTCTTCGTACAACGCGGGCGGCACCGTCTTGAGCTCCGTCGTCGCCGCGGCCAGCGGCACGCGGACCACATCCACCCCGCGCAGCGCGACCATCTTCCCGAAGTCCCCGTCGTTCACGGCCTCGATCGCGTGCAGGCCGAACCGGGTCGCCAGCCAGCGGTCGAACGCGGTGGGCGTGCCACCTCGCTGGATGTGTCCGAGCACCGTCGTGCGCGCTTCCTTGCCGGTGCGCTGCTCGATCTGCCCGGCCAGCCACTCGCCGATCCCGGACAGCCGGACGTGCCCGAAGGCGTCCAGCGGTGCATCCCTGGTCATCAGGTCGCCGTCGCTGGGCAGAGCGCCCTCGGCGACCACGATGACCGGCGCGTAGTGGGACTCGAACCGGCGCTCCACCCACTCGCAGACCTGGTCGATGTCGAACGGCTGCTCCGGGATGAGGATGACGTTGGCGCCGCCGGCCATCCCGGCGTGCAGGGCGATCCAGCCGGCATGCCGGCCCATGACCTCGACGATCAGCGCCCGGTGGTGCGACTCGGCCGTCGTGTGCAGACGGTCGATCGCCTCGGTGGCGATGTTCACCGCGGTGTCGAAGCCGAAGGTGTAGTCCGTCGCGTTGAGGTCGTTGTCGATGGTCTTCGGCACGCCCACGACCCGTACGTCGTGCTCGTCGAGCCGGGTGGCGACGCCGAGGGTGTCCTCACCGCCGATGGCCACCAGCGCGTCGACGCCCAGCGACGTGAGGTTCTCCTCGATGCGCTCGATCCCGCCGTCCACCTTGATCGGATTGGTCCGCGAGGAACCCAGGATGGTGCCGCCCCTGGGCAGGATCCCGCGCACGGCCGCGACGTCCAGCGGCATCGTCAGGCTCTCGAGCGGGCCCTTCCAGCCGTCCCGGAAGCCGACGAACTCGTGCCCGTAGTGCTGGACCCCCTTGCGCACGACGGCCCTGATCACTGCGTTGAGACCAGGGCAGTCGCCGCCGCCGGTCAGGACTCCGATGCGCATCCGTGCTCCACTCGTCGCTCGCGGGGGTCGTCGGGCTGAATCCAACCGTGTCCGGCCCGGCAGTTCCAGCACCGGGTGCCCGGCAGGCGCATCGGTAGCCTGCCGACCATGACCTTCTCGATCGCGGCCCGCAGCGCCGACGGTACGACGTACGGGGTGGCCGTCGCGTCCAAGTTCCTCGCGGTCGGTGCGGCGGTGCCCGCGGCGAAGGCGGGCACCGGGGCGGTGGCGACCCAGGCGCTGGCGAATCTTGCGTACCGCGGCGACGTGCTTGCGCTGCTCGGCCAGGGCGCGGACGCGCAGACTTCGGTCGACCGCGTCACCGCGGCGGACGCCGACCGCGAGCACCGCCAGCTCGGGGTGGTCGCCGCGGCCGGGGACGGGGCCTCGTGGACCGGGGCCGAGTGCCTGCCCTGGGCCGGCGGCGCCGTCGGCGACGGGTACGCGATCCAGGGCAACATCCTCACCGGCCCCGAGGTCGTGGCTGCGATGGAACGGGCCTGGCTCGAGTCGGGCCCGGGTCAGGACCTGGTGGACCGGCTGCTCACCACGTTGACGGCGGGCGACCGCGCGGGTGGTGACCGGCGCGGTCGGCAGTCCGCCGCGGTGCTCGTGGTCGCCCCGGACGGCGGCTACGGCGGCGGCAGCGACGTGCTGGTCGACCTGCGCGTCGACGACCATCCCGACCCGGTGCCGGAGCTGGTCCGGCTGCGATCCCTGCACGCTCTGTACTTCGAACGCCCGGACCCGGCCGACTGCCTGCCGCTGGAAGGCGTCCTCGCCGACGAGGTCTGCGGCCTGCTCGGCCGGGCCGGGCACCCGCCGGCCGACGGTTCGGCGGCGGCGCTCGCGGCCGCGCTCGCCGCGTGGGCCGGCACCGAGAACCTGGAGGAGCGGCTGGTGCGCGGCCGGCTGGACCCGGTGGTGCTCGACCACCTGCGGAAGACGCCGGACCGGGCGAACCACGGGACCGGCCGGTGACCGCCGGCACCGTGCTCGCGGTCGACGCCGGGACGACCGGCGTGACGGCGCTGCTGGTGACGCACGACGGGCGGGTCGCAGCTCGCGGCTACCGGGAGTTCCCGCAGCACTTCCCGGCCGACGGCTGGGTCGAGCACGAGCCGGACGAGATCTGGGCCGCGACGCTGACGGCGGTGCGCGAGGCGCTCGACCGGGGCGAGGCGGCCGGCGTGGCCGCGCCGAGCTGCGTCGGCGTGACCAACCAGCGGGAGACGGTGGTGCTCTGGGACCGCGAGACGCTCGGCTCCGTCCGCCCCGCCATCGTCTGGCAGGACCGGCGCACAGCCGACCTGTGCGACCGGCTACGCGCCGCCGGTCACGAGCCGCGGGTGAGCGAGCTGACCGGTCTGCGCCTGGACCCGTACTTCTCCGCGACGAAGCTCGCCTGGCTCGCGGCCAACGACCCGCACTCGTGGGCGGGCGTCGTCGCCGGGCGGGTGGCCGTCGGCACCGTCGACTCGTACCTCGTCGCCCGGATGACCAGAGGCCTGCAGCACGTCACGGATGCGTCGAACGCCTCCAGGACGCTGCTGTTCGACCTCGGCACCGGCCACTGGTCGGCCGAGCTCTGCGAGCTGTTCGGGGTCCCGATCCAGGCGCTCCCGGAGGTCGTGCCCTCGTACGGCGTCGTCGGCCGGACCGACCCGTCCGTGTTCGCCGGGCTGGCCGTGCCGGTCGCCGGGATCGCCGGTGACCAGCAGGCGGCGCTCTTCGGGCAGACCTGCTACGCACCGGGCTCGTCGAAGTGCACGTACGGCACCGGCTCGTTCGTCCTGGTGAACACCGGCCCGCGGGCGGTGCGCTCGACCGGCGGACTGCTGACGACAGTGGCCTGGGGGCACCCGGACGGGCGGCTCGAGTACGCGCTGGAGGGGTCGGTCTTCGTCACCGGCGCGGCCGTGCAGTGGCTGCGGGACGGGCTGGGCATCCTGCGCTCGGCCGCGGACGTCGAAGCGCTCGCCGCGAGCGTCCCGGACTCCGGCGGCGTGGTGTTCGTTCCGGCCCTGACCGGGCTCGGCGCCCCGGACTGGGACCCGGCGGCGCGCGGCACGATCGTCGGCATCACCCGGTCGACGTCGAGCGCGCACCTGGCCAGGGCCACGCTGGAGGCCATCGCCTTCGAGGTCCGGGACGTCGTCGACCTCATGGTCCGCGAGGCCGGCGTCGAGCTCCCGGTGCTGGCCGTGGACGGCGGCGCGGCGGCCAACGATCTGCTCTGCGGTCTGCAGGCCGACCAGCTGGGCGTGCCGGTGGTACGGCCCGAGGTGGTCGAGACGACCGGGCTCGGGGCTGCCTTCCTGGCCGGCCTCGGCACCGGCGTCTGGTCGTCGACGGACGAGCTGGCCCGGACGTGGCGCCTGCAGAAGCGGTTCGAGCCCGGGCCCCGCGACGACGCCGCCCACCGTCGGTGGCGAGCGGCCGTCGAGCGGTCCAAGGGGTGGGCCGTCGAGCGCTGACGCGGGCAGGCGCTCCGGGTCGGACAGTCAGGCGGCGTGCACGGGCTCGTCGGCGATCTCGCCGCCGATGCTGACGATCGTCGCGGGACGGCGGCCGGCCGCGATCTCCGTCTTCGCCTTGGTCGCGTACATGTCCACGTACTCCTGGCCCGACAGCGTCATGAGCTCGTACATGATCTCGTCAGTGATCGACCGCAGCACGAAGCGGTCGCCCTCCATGCCCGCGTAGCGGGAGAAGTCCAGCGGCCGCCCGATCTTGATCCCGACCCGCATGATCTTCGGTCGGACCCGCCCCGGGGGCTGGATCTTGTCCGTGTCGATCATCGCCACCGGGATGACCCGGGCGCCGGACTCCAGGGCCATCCGTGCCACGCCGGTCCGCCCGCGGTACAGCTGCCCGTCCGGTGACCGGGTGCCCTCCGGGTAGATCCCCAGCAGGCTCCCCTCGGTCAGGACCCGGAGCCCGGTGTCGATCGCGGCCTGGCTGGCCGAACCACCCGATCGGTCGATCGGCACCTGCCCGATGTGCTTGAAGAAGAACGCGGTCAGCCGCCCCTTGAGGCCCTTGCCGGTGAAGTAGTCGGACTTGGCCAGGAAGGTGATGTGCCGGGGCACGACGAGCGGCAGGAAGATCGAGTCGGAGAAGGACAGGTGGTTGCTCGCGAGGATGGCCGGACCCTCGTCCGGGACGTTCTCCAGCCCCTCGACCCAGGGTCGGAAGAACAGTCGGAGCAGGGGGCCGACGAGCACCTGCCGGAGCAGCCAGTAGAACAACGTCACCTCCCGACCCAGTCACCCATGGTCGCTCGATCTTCCCGCTTGCCGGCCCATCCGTCGTTCCTTCGGACCCCGGTGTCCGCGACCACCCTAAGAGCGCGCCCCACGGCGGGCAACGCCCCTCGCCGCAGGGGCGTCGCGCCGGGGCCGCCGTCGTGCGACGATGCGACCGAGGCCGAGGGCGTTCCGCGGCCCGACCAGCGGAGGCACCGTGCCACTGATCCCGGGGGCTGAGCCGTTCGCGCACGACGGCGGCCCGGTCGGCGCGCTGGTGGTGCACGGGTTCACCGGGTCGCCCAAGTCCATGCGGCCCTGGGCCGACGAGCTCGCGGCGTCCGGCCTGACCGTGCGGCTGCCCCGGCTGCCCGGCCACGGGTCCACCTGGCAGGACATGGCGCTCACCCGCTGGGACGACTGGTACGCCGAGATCGACAGCGCCTTCACCGACCTGGTGAGCCGGTGCTCGGACGTCTTCGTGCTCGGCCTGTCGATGGGCGGCTCCCTGTCGCTGCGGCTGGCCGAGCTGCGGGGCGACGCCGTCCGCGGGCTCGTGCTGGTGAACCCGTCGGTGCACAGCGAGAACAAGGCACTGGTCGCGCTCCCCCTGCTCAAGTCCGTCGTCCCGTCCCTCAAGGGCATCGGCAACGACATCGCCAAGCCCGGCCAGGACGAGGGCTGCTACGACCGGGTCCCGCTCAAGGCGCTGCACTCGCTGACGCAGGGCTGGGCCCAGGTGAAGGCGGACATCGCCAAGGTGGACCAGCCGCTGCTGCTGTTCCGCAGCGGCCAGGACCATGTGGTCGAGCCCTCGAACGCCGCCTGGATCCTGTCCCACGTCCGTTCGAGGGACCTGACCGAACGGGTGCTGCCGAACTCGTACCACGTTGCCACACTGGACAACGACGCCCCGGAGATCTTCGCCGGGAGTCTGGAGTTCGTCCGCCGGCTCGCGCCGGCCGCGGCGGGCACCTAGCGCGCGCAACCGGAAGCACGACCAGCACGACGAGCACGACGAGCACGACGAGCACGACGAGCACGACGCGAAGGAGGCGAAGGTGCGCGGCAACGGGCTGAGCGCCGACGCATACGTGGCCGTGGCCGACCTGGACCCGGGCACCGCCGACGCGCTGCTGGCCGCCCTGCGCGACCGTGGCGTGGCGGCCTACGCCGCCGCCTCCCCCGAGCCGGTCCCCGAGGGCGACACCGACCGGCTGTACGTCGACGTGGCGGCGGTGGAGCAGGCCCGCGCCCTCATCCACGTGGAGCTGACCGGCACCGACGACCCGGACGAGGACTGGCCGGAGGCCGGCTCCGGGGGCCCGCCGGCCGAGCGGCCCGACGACGGCCGGGACATGGATGCCGAGTTCGCCGCCATCGTCGCGTCGTTCCACGCCACGCCCGCCGCGCACCGTCCGTGGCCGGCCGCCGAGGACGTGCCGTCGGACCGGATGCCGACCACGACCGACCGTCACGACCCGTTCGACCCCCAGCTCGGGGCCGGTGGCGTCGGCGGCGCTGCAGAAGGTGACCCGGGCGACTCGGGTGCCTCGGTGATGGGCTGGGAGGACCTGCTGCGGCCGGTGCCGGTACCCGAGCCGGAGCCGGAGCCGGGCTATGTGCCGCCGCCCCCACCGCCGTTGCCCGAGACGAGCGTGGGGACCCGGTTCGCCTGGGCCGCGGTGCTGGGCGGACCCGCGGTGCTGTTCGCCGCCGTACTGCTCGGCTGGCACCTGGCCGACTGGATGATGCTCGCGGCCGCGCTGGCCTTCCTCGGCGGCTTCGCCGCGCTGGTGGCCCGGCTCGGCGACCGCCCCGACGATCCCGACGACGACGGCGCCGTGATCTGATTCTCCCGCCGCGGCCGTAGCGGGCGCGGCCCCTACGAGGAGCAGGAGCACCCGTCGTGCCGGTGAGCGAAGCCGTCGAGCTGCAGGGCCACATCCTCGACTCCGGCTTGCTCTCCCGGCTGCTCGACGACGTGCTCGACCTCGGCAGCGACTACGTCATCGAGCGCTTCGACGTGGGCAAGCGCCCCGAGGACGAGTCGTACGCACGGGTGGTGGTGTCGGCCGCGGACGAGGACACGCTGTCCCGGCTGGTCATGCGACTGCAGACGCACGGCGCCAACCTCGTGGACCCGGGCGAGGCGCTCGTCCGGGACGTAGGCACCGACGGGGTCTTCCCGGAGGACTTCTACTCGACGACCAACCTCGACACGCAGGTGCGTATCGAGGGGCACTGGGTCGCCGTCGACAACCCCGAGATGGACTGCGGGCTCGTCGTGTCGACCGACGG
The DNA here is from genome assembly GCA_963771835.1 of uncultured Actinomycetota bacterium. Lineage (GTDB taxonomy): Bacteria > Actinomycetota > Actinomycetes > Prado026 > Prado026 > CAVQCJ01. The sequence goes on along the minus strand of CAVYVA010000001.1, from coordinate 95,779 downwards.
CGCCGGCGCGGTGTCGGTCCGTACCGTCCCGGTCAGCGACGTGCGTGCCGGCGAACAGGTCGTGTGCGGGTCGCGCGGCGTCAAGGTGCTGATGCCGCCCAAGGAGCGCGACGACGAGAGCGTGTTCGAGTTCATGAACTCCGTCGTGTCCAGCGAGAAGCCTCAGTACCTGCAGGTCCGGCAGATCGCCGAGCAGATCCGCGACGTCAAGGCGTCCGGGCGCAAGGTGCTCTGGGTGGCCGGTCCTGCGGTCGTGCACACCGGGGCGACGCCCGCGTTCTGCGCGCTCATCGCCGGCGGATACGTGGACGTGCTGTTCGCCGGGAACGCACTCGCCACCCACGACATCGAGTCCGCTCTGTACGGCACGTCGCTCGGCGTCGACCTGTCGAAAGGATCCGGGGTCGACCACGGGCACGAGCACCACATCCGAGCCATCAACCGGATCCGTGCGGCCGGGTCGATCGCGGCGGCGGTCGAGCAGGGCGTGCTCACGTCCGGGTTGATGCACGACATGGTGCGGGCCGGAAGACCGTTCGTGCTGGTCGGCTCGGTGCGCGACGACGGACCGCTGCCGGACGTCTACACCGACGTCATCGAGGGTCAGCGCGCGATGCGCGGGGAGCTGCCCGGGGTGGGTTTCGCCATCATGGTGGCGACCATGCTGCACGCGATCGCGACCGGGAACATCCTGCCCGCCTCGGTCCCGCTCGTGTGCGTGGACATCAACCCGGCAACGGTGACCAAGCTCTCCGACCGCGGCAGCGCGCAGGCCACCGGAGTGGTCACCGACATCGGGCTGTTCCTCGAGCAGCTGGCCCAGGAGCTCACCGGCTACCGCAGGCCCTGAGCCGTCGGGTGACGCCGGTAACCAAGATCATGTGAGCCGACTCACCACTGACTGAGGAATCAGTAACAGCTGCCCATGCTTCATACTTGCAGCAGACGGCGGGAGAACAGCTCCCGGCCGCCGACCGGAAAGCGTTGTGGTAACAGTGTCCGCCCAGCTCAGCACGGCCAGCCTGATCGCAGCCGGCCTGCTCGACTCCGCCCGCATCAACGAGGTCGCCCCTCGCCAGCAGCCGCGACGCCCGCGTCGCAGCCTGCGCGAGCGCTGGAGCCGCACCCGCTGATCCGACGGCGCCCGTAGCGACAGGGGCCCCCGCTCGTACGACGAGCGCGGGGCCCCTTCCTCGGGCCCGGACCTGACCACCCAAGACCGTACGAAGAGGAGCACCGTGCTGTCCGCACGCCCGTTCGGGCTGTCCGCCACCGACCTGCTGGGGATCGCCAGCGTGGTCATCGCCTTCTGGTTCGCCGTACCGCAGCTGACTCGCCTCGTGCGGACCGGCAGCGCGGCCGGCCTGAGCCTGGAGAGCCTGGCCAACTCCAGCGTGAGCCTGGTCGCGTGGACGGCGTACGGCGCCGTGCACTCCAGCGTGTGGGTGGTCGCCAGCTCGCTCGTCGGGCTGCCGGCGATCGTGCTCACCCTGGCGGTGGCGATGCGTGGTGGCCTGCGGCTGCGGCCGCTGCTGCCGGCGGTGTGGACCGGCCTGCTCGTCGTCACCGCCGGGGTGGACCTGCTGGCCGGCACGCGGGTCCTGGACGTGGTGCTCGGCTGCTCGATCCTGTGGTTCGTCGCACCGGCCGCGGTGACCGCCTGGCGTTCGTGGGACGTCTCCGGGATCGCCTGGCAGACCTGGGCGCTGCTCGCCCTCGAAGGGCTCGTGTTCGGCGTCTACGGCCTGGCCGCGGACGTGGGAGCCGACCGCGTCTACGGGATCGCCGCCCTGGTCGGGACCGGTGCCGTCCTGTCCAGGCTCGCGGTCGGGAACCGCCGACCGGCCGCGGCGGCGGTCCCGGTCCGGGCCGACCGGACGCCCATCGTCCGGCTCCTCGACGACACGCTGCCGCTGCGGGCGCTGCGCGACCTTCCCGACGACACGCGTCCGCTACCGGTGCTCAGCCTCGCCTGAGTGACAGGGTTCTCGGTGTCAACGCGGTGCCGGCTGCCCCCGGCCCCCCGACCGCACAGGAGTGACCATGTTCCGCGCACTCGTCTTCGCAGTGATCACGTTCCTCATCGCGACGTTCCCGGCGACCTGGCTGCTCATGCTGTTCCTCGGCAACCTGCACACCGGCCTGTCGTACTGGGGCACGCTCCCGCTCGGCATCCTCGTCTCGCTGCTGGTCGCCGGCTCGTCCAGCCGCGCATACACGACATGACGGCAGGCTCCGGACCGGCCGCCTGACCGGCGGTCAGTCGCGGGCGCGGGCCAGGTCCGCCGCGCCCACCACGCCGGCCAGGTTGCCCAGACCGGCCGGCAGGATCTCGGCGATCGGCCGGACGTCCGCGCCGACGACGTGGGCGACGAACTCCCGGCGGGCCGGCGCGAGCAACAGCTCGCCGGCCTCGGACACCCCGCCGCCGACGACGTACGAGCCCGGGTCGAGCACGGCCGCCAGCTCGGCCATCCCCCGTCCGAGCCAGTAGCCGACCTCCTCGAACGTCTCGAACGCGACCGGGTCGCCGGCCTGTGCGGCCGCGGTGACGTGCGGTCCGGCGATGCCCTCCGGGGTCCCGTCGCCGTACGAGAGCAGTACTCTGGCGCGCTCGCGGTCCTGGGCGGCGCGGTTGCGCGCGGTCCGCAGCAGCGCGTTCCCGCTGGCGTACTGCTCCCAGCAGCCGCGCCGTCCGCAGCCGCAGTGCCTGCCGTCCTTGTCCAGCACCAGGTGGCCGACCTCGCCGGCGAGCCCGTACCGGCCGCGGTGCAGCCGGCCCCCGAGCACCAGCGCGCCGCCGATCCCGGTCCCCACGGTCAGCATGACGACGTCGTCGCGGCCGCGGGCCGCGCCGAAGCGGTACTCGGCCCACGCGGCGGCGTTCGCGTCGTTCTCGACCACCACGGGCAGCCCGGTCGCCTCCTCGAGCTGGGCGCGCAGCGGCTGCTCGCGCCAGCCCAGGTTCGGGGCGAACCGCACGATCGACCGCGTCTCGTCGACCAGCCCGGCCGCGCCCACCCCGACCGCCTCGACCGGGAACGCGGCGCCGAGCTCGTGCACGACCTCGGTGATGACCGCCTCGGCCGCCCCCGGGACCTGCGCCGTGGTCGCCCGGCGGACCCGGGCGAGCACCTGGCCCTGCTCGTCGACCACCCCGGCGGCGACCTTGGTCCCGCCGACATCGACCCCGACGGTCAGTCCCACGACAGCGTCCTGCGCGTCTTCGACGTGGTCATGTGGTCGCGCCGCTCATCCGATGTCGATCCGCTCGACCCCCGGGCCATGGCGCGAGCCCCACTCCCGCTCGTGCGCGGCCACCGCGGCCCGCAGCGCGGCGAGCATCGAACCCGCGGCCTCGGCCAGGTGCGTCGCCACGTCGGGCCGGGTCTCGCGCAGCAGCGCGATCAGCTGGCAGACCGGGCACAGCTGGCACTCCGGCGCCCCGGTCGCGACGTGCTCGCTCCAGCCCCCGGCCGCGCCGGAGGCACGCTTCGCCCACTCCTGGACCGCCTCGAACAGCCGCCCGGCCTCCTCCGCCGCGGAGCCGGTCGGACTCTCCGCGCCGGTGGTCACAGCCCCATCCACAGGGCCGGGTCCGGCTCGAACCTGATCCGGAGCACGCCGTCTCGCAGCGCCGCCCCCACCACCGTGCACCGCCGCAGCGCGCCGGGCAGTGCCAGCACGCGGCGCGCGGAGCCCACGGTCAGCACCAGCTCGTCACCGGCGCGGACCAGCTCCATCGTCGTCGCGGTCGGCGAACGGCAGCGCGATCGTCAGGACGAACTCCTCGCCGGACCGCTCGACGGCCAGCGTGCTCTCGGACGTGGCCGCCGCGAACGGGTCGACCGCGCCGTACAGGGTCTCGGCCAGCGAACCGAGCGCGTGCGCGCCGACCGGCTCGGCGTCGCAGTACGGCGCGCGCAGCACCGGCAGCGGGGCGAACGAGTGCTCGATCTCCTCCAGCTGAGCGGCCTGCGCGCGCACCCAGCCCTCGCGCCAGGGGTCCGCGCCGCCGCCGGCGGGGAACACCCGGTTGGCCACCACCCCGTCGACCCGGTAGCCGAACAGCGCCAGGGAGGTCAGCGTGCGGCGTGCCTCGGCGACGACCACCGCCTCCGGGGTCATCACCAGCCGCACGCTGGTACCGGGGTCGGTGAGCACCTCCCGCACCTCGGCCAGCTCGGCGTGCAGTCGCGCCAGCGCCTCGAAGACGCCGTCGCGCGGCATCGGCAGCCCGGCCACCTTGCCCAGCATCGGTCGCAGCGAGCGGGCCACCTGGCGCTCGGGCGGGAACACCCGCTGGACGAACCAGCCCAGCGCCTCCGGAAGGGCGAGCAGCCGCAGCGTCTCGGCGGTCGGAGCGCAGTCGACGACGACCAGGTCCCAGCGCCCGGACCTCACCTGGTCGCGCAGCTCGAGCAGGGCGAGCACCTCGTCGGCCCCGGGCAGCACGGTGAGCTCCTCGGCGGCCACCGCGTCCACGCCGGCGCTGTCGAGCACGGCGAGGACGTAGTCGCGGACCTCCCCCCAGGCCTGCTGGAAGCGGCGCTGGGTGTCGACCTGCTGGACGTACAGGCCGTCCCCGACCTCCACCGGCTCGGGTCCGGCCGCGACGCCGAGCGCGTCGGCGAGGGAGTGCGCGGCGTCGGTGGACAGCACCAGCGTCTTGAGCCCGCGCCGGGCCGCGAGCACGGCCGTGCCGGCGGCCGCGGTCGTCTTGCCGACCCCGCCCTTGCCGGTGAAGAGCAAGACTCGCATGGACCGAGAGGCTACCGGTTGGCCGCGACCGGCCCGTCAGCCGACGACGCGTGCGTTCAGGCCCTTGAGGGCCCGCTCGACGATGACCCGTTCGGCCTTGCGCTTGATCAGGCCGATCATGGGGATCCGCAGGTCCACCGCCAGCCGGTACGACACGTCGGTGCCGTCGGCCGTCGGGGTCAGGACGTACGCGCCGTCCATCGCCGAGAGCATGTCGCCGCGGACGAGGTGCCAGTGCACCTCGTGCTCCCCGACCCACTCGTACTCGAGCACGTAGTCGTCCTTGATGGCGCCGGCGTCGAGCACGAAGCGGACCTCTGCGGGCTGCTCGGTGTCCTCGTAGACGCTGAGGATCTCGACCTGCTTGACCTCTTCGTTCCAGTCCGGGTACGCCTCGAAGTCGGCGATGACGGCCATGACCTGGTCCGGCGACGCCGCGATGGTGATGCTCGACTCGGTCTGGTCCGCCATGGCGCGCAGCCTAGCCCGGGACCTGACCTCCCGACCGCCATCCAGGTCACCGCCGAGCGGGTCACCAGCGCAGCGCGAACGGCTTCCCGGTGGCCCGGAAGTGACCGACGTTCACGCACTCGGTGCGGCCCACCCGGGCCCGCCGGACCAGCGGCTGGTGCACGTGGCCGAAGAGCACCAGCCGGGGAGCCGTCCGCCGGATGGCCGCCACCACCGCCCGGCTGCCGCGCTCGAACCGGCGGGCCACGGTGTCGTAGGTCAGCTCCGGCAGGGCCGGCGGGATGTGGCAGCACAGGACGTCCACCGCGCCGACGGCCTCGACCTTGGCCGCGTACTCCTCGTCCGAGATCTCGTTCGGGGTGCTGTACCTGGTCCGCAGCCCCCCGCCGACGAACCCGAACGAGCGCCCGCCGATCTCGGTGGTCGCGCCGTCCAGGACCTGGTGCCCGGCGCGCAGGAACTGCGGCCACACCGCGGGCAGGTCCACGTTCCCCGGGGTCAGGAAGGCGGGCTCGGGCAGCGCGGCGAAGACCTCGGCGTACTGGGTCATGACCGCCGCCATCGTGACCTCGGCCCGGTCGACGCCGCGCTCGGCCGACAGGCCGGCCCACAGCCCCGCGGACAGCCGGCGGGCCTCGTCGAACCGACCTGCTGTGCGCAGCTCGACGAGCCGGGTCGCGTTCGCGGCGCCGAAGGTCTCGCCGAACAGACCCTGCGCCGGGTCGGCGTAGTCGACGAAGAGCAGCAGGTCGCCCAGGCACAGGAGCGCGTCGGCGCCGTCGGCCGCCGCGCGCAGCGCATCGGTGCGACGGTGGACGTCGCTGACCACATGCACGCGCACGGGTCCGACCCTAGAAGGCCGACTGCGGGATCGCAGGCTCAGTGATGAACCAGTGACGAATCAGTGGATGAACGAGCCGATGACGAACATGGCGAGGATCGCGACCGCGATGAGGGCGACGGTCGCGACCGCCGCCGCCGCAGCCCGGGAGCCTTTGCTGGACAGCCGCCCGGTGATCGGTGAGAGCGCGTCCGGCTCGCCGGCCGCGAGCAGGCTGAGCATGGACTGCACGTCGACCCCGGCCTTGGCCAGCGCGGCGTCGGCGTCAGCGGACACTGCGGACACCGGGGACGTGCCCGCGCCGTGGCCGACGGCCGGGCGGGCGGGCACCGGCCCGGCGACCGGCCGGGCGGCCGTGTCGGCCGGTTCGGACGACTGGGCGGCGCCGGCAGGGCGGGCGTGCCGGCCCCTCGGGGCCGCGGCGGCCGCCAGCTCGTCCGTCCAGTCCGGCGCGGCGACCTCGGGCGAGGGACCCGGGTCGACGACCGGCTCGACCCACTCCGGTGCCGGACGGGCCGCAGCCTTCTGCTCCTCGGTCCGCAGGTCGGCGTGGCACAGCGAGCACCACTCGGCGTCGGGGCGTACCAGCGAGCTGCAGCCGGGGCAGCGCCGTTCCGTCGTCACTGCATTGTCCTCGGCAGCACTGGGCCGGGGCTTGAAGGATCCGCCGTCCGGGTGAACCCGCGGCCTCAGCCGGGCACCCGTGGCTCGCCGGGCGCACGGCCGCCCTCGAGCTCGTCCTTGAGCGCGTTCGCGCACCGCTTCCAGGCCTCGGCACGGCGGTTCCTCAGCCGGTCGGCCATCCGCGCGTCGCGGCGGCGCGCGGCCGCCCCGACCGGCTCCCGGCCCGCGTCCTGTGCCCGCAGGAAGTAGTGCACGACGACCCCGTCCCCCACCGGCTCGAGCCAGAGCTCCGTGCTGCCGTGCAGGGCCCCCGTCACCGACCAGCGGATCCCGGCTGCACCGCGGTCCATGAACACCGTCAGGTCCAGGTCCGGCCACCATGTGCGCCAACGGTCGGGGTCGTGCACCACCCGCGCGACCTCGTCCGGCGCGGCCACGACGAAGGTCTCGTCGACGAGGTCCACGCGTGGCACGACCCGAGGATGCCACCCGGGCACGTACCGTGCCTGTCGTGCGCGAGCTGACGGTCCCCGCCCTGGTCGAGCTGCCCGACGACGCCGACCTCACCGACCTGGTGAGCGCGGCCGCCGAGACCACCCCGTTCCGGGTGCAGCTGCGCCGGACCGTCCAGGGTCGCTGGGAGGACGTGACCAGCCGGGAGCTGCTGGCCCAGGTCACGGCGACGGCGAAGGGCCTGGTCGCGGCCGGGGTCGGCCCCGGGGACCGCGTCGGCATCATGTCCAGGACCAGGTACGAGTGGACGGTGGCCGACTTCGCGCTGTGGTTCGCGGGCGCGGTGCCGGTGCCGGTCTACGAGACGTCGTCCGCGGAGCAGGTCGCCTGGATCCTCGGCGACTCCGGCGCGGTGGGCTGCTTCGTCGAGAGCGCCGAGCATGCCGCCCTGCTCGGAGTCCCTGCGCAGCCGGCTGCCCGGTCTCGGCCCGGTGTGGACGTTCGACGACGGTGCTCAGGACGGGCTGGCTCTGCTGGCCTCCGCCGGCGCAGCGGTGCCGGACGAGGTCGTCGCCGAGCGTCGCGCGGGCCTGCACCCGGACTCGCTCGCCACGATCATCTACACCTCCGGGACGACCGGACGGCCCAAGGGCTGCATGCTCACGCACGGGAACCTGCGCGCCGGCACCGAGAACGCGCTGGCCGGGCTGACCGGCCTGTTCAGCCCCGGCGGGTCGACCCTGCTGTTCCTGCCGCTGGCGCACGTCTTCGCCCGGGTGGTGCAGATCGGCTGCCTGAGCTCGGGGGTGACGCTGGGGCACTCGCCCGACACGACGACGCTGCTGGCCGACCTCGGCAGCTTCCGGCCCACGTTCATCCTGTCCGTGCCGCGGGTCTTCGAGAAGGTCTTCAACGGTGCGCGCACCAAGGCCGCGGTCGACGGCAAGGGCCGGGTGTTCGACCGGGCGGCCGCCGTGGCGGTCCGGTACAGCCAGGCCCTGGACGACGCCGGCGGACCCGGGCTCGCCCTGCGCGCGCAGCACGCGCTGTTCGACCGGCTCGTCTACGGCCGGCTGCGCGCCGCGCTCGGAGGGCGCACGCAGTACGCCGTGTCGGGCGGTGCGCCGCTCGGCGCCCGGCTCGGCCACTTCTTCCGCGGCATCGGCGTGACGGTGCTGGAGGGCTACGGCCTGACCGAGACGTCCGCGGCCTCCACGCTGAACACCCCGGACCAGCTCCGGATCGGCAGCGTCGGGCGGCCGATCCCGGGCTCGGGCGTACGCATCGCCGACGACGGCGAGGTGCTCCTGCGCGGCCCGCACGTCTTCCCCGGGTACTGGCACGACGACGCGGCCACGGCCGCGGTCCTGGACCCGGACGGCTGGTTCAGCACCGGGGACCTCGGCGAGCTCGACGACGACGGGTTCCTGTCGATCACCGGGCGCAAGAAGGAGATCCTGGTGACCTCGGCGGGCAAGAACGTCGCCCCGGCACCCCTGGAGGACTCCATCCGGGCGCACCCGCTGGTGTCGCAGTGCATCGTCGTCGGCGACGCGCGCCCCTACGTGGCGGCCCTGATCACGCTGGACGCGGAGGCTGTCCCCGGCTGGCTCGCCGCCCGCCGCCGCGACCCCGCGCAAGCCGTCTCGGACCTCAGCCGGGACCCGGACGTGCTCGAGGACCTGGCCGAGGCGGTGGACCGGGCGAACCTCGCCGTGTCCAGGGCCGAGGCGATCAAGCGGTTCGTGGTGCTGCAGGTGGACTTCACCGAGGCGGCCGGGCACCTGACCCCGACGCTCAAGCTGCGCCGGCAGGTCGTCCTGCGGGACTTCGCGGACGACGTCGAGGGGCTGTACCCCGGACGCGACTAGCCCGCCGACCACGGAACTGCCGTGCGCGAATCGCAGCGGCTCACCCGAACGGGTGCAGGAGCCGGGTGCCCGGCAGGGGACAATCCGGACATGGGCCTGCTGGTGACCGTGCTCGGGACCCACCCGGGTGTCGGCACCACGACGCTGGCGGCCAACCTCGCGGCGGCCATGACGGCGGACGGCCGCCAGCCGGTCCGCCTGGTGGAGCTGGACGACGCGCTCGGGCACCTCGCGCAGGACCTGGGCGTCCAGCCGGCCGGCGCGGTGACCGACGCCGCCACGCTGGCCGCCGGGTCCGCCGGAGCGGGCCGGGCGCTGGACATGGTCGAACCGCTGCTGACACCGCTGGCCCCCGGCCTCACCGGGCTGCTGGCCGCCCCCCGCCTCGGGGGCGGCGCCGCGGTACGGGTGCACCGGCTCGGCGCGCCCGGCACGGCACGCCTGCTGGAGGCCGTCCGGGACGGTGCCGACGTCGTGGTCGACGCGCCGGCGGCGTTCGAGGACCCCGTCGTCACGGCGCTGGCCATGTCGGACCGGGTCGTCGTCGTGACCAGCCCGGAGGGTCCCGCGGTCGAGGCGCTGGCCCTCACGCTGGAGTCGCTGGCGCTCATGCAGGTGCCGGCGGAGCGGATCAGCATCGTTCTCAACCACGCCGCGGCGGGCTCCGGCGCCGGAGACGGCGCAGACTCCGGCCCAGCGGTGCAGGTGACCGCGGTGCAGGTGACGGCCGTGCAGGTGACGGCGGCGCAGGTGACGGTGGTCGTCCCGGACTGCGCCGATCTCGAGGCCGGGGTGGCGCTGGTCGCCGTCGACCACCCGGAGCACCCGGTCGCGGTCGCCGTCGCGCAGCTCCTCCAGGACTGGCGGCCGGCAGCGCCGCGCGGCGGCCGCCGGCTGCGCCGTCGCAGCCGCTGAGCGCCGCAAGGGTGGTTTCGGCGGGTCGCCGTGGCGCGGCCGCGCGACGCTGTGCGACCGTCGTGGCGTGCAGCTGAGGACGGTCATCGCCGACCCGCGCGGCGCCGTCATCGCCGGACGCGCTGCGGCGTACGGCCTGTGCGTCTCGCTGACGGTGATCCGGGGCAACGTCGGCATGCACCTGCCGGTGCTCCTGCTGCTGCTCGCGATCGCGGTGATCAGCTCGCTGGCCACCGCCCGCCGGCCGGTGGTCTGGGCGCCGTACGTCGAGGCTGCGGCGGCCGCCTCGGTCATCTCCTACCTGGCCGCGGACGACCCGATCGGGCTGCCGTACCTGCTCGCGCCGGCCCTCGAGGCCGGCCTGCTGTGGGGGTTCGGGCCGGTCGTCACCACCGTGGGCATCGCGGCGTTCGCGCTGACCGTCGCCCCGCTGGTGACGCCGCGCATCCTGGACCGCCGCGCGTACGCCTCGCTGGTGGCCCAGTGGCTGGTGCTGGCCCTGGGGACCGGCGCCGTCGCCGCCTGGGTGCGGCGGGTCCGGCTCAGCGCAGCCGACCCGTCGGACACCTCGGCCGCCTCGTACGCCGCCGCCTACCGGCTCCTGTCCCAGCTGCGGGTCGTGTCCCGCCAGCTCTCCGGGGGCCTGGACGCGTACAGCCTCGGGCAGGCCACGCTCGAGTCGCTGCGCACCGCGCTGCCGTACAGCCGGGGCGCGGTGTACGCCCGCTCCGAGGGCGGCCGGCTGATCCCGCTGGCCTACTCCGGGGTGAGCCGGGTCGACTGGGTGCCGCGCATCGACGACGACTCGGTCTGGGCGTTCGCCTGGAGCTCCGGGCTCCCGCAGCGCCAGCCCGGCACCTTCTCGGACGAGCCGGGCGGTTTCGCCGCGGTGCTGCCGCTGCGGGTCGGCGTGCGCGTGGTCGGGCTGGTCGGGGTGGAACGGCTGGAGGGAGCGTTCCAGCCGGACGAGCTGGCGCTGGCGGCCAGCGTCGTCGACGAGGCGGCGCTGCGGATCGAGACGGCCCTGCTGTTCTCCGAGGTGCGCCAGATCGCCACCGCCGAGGAGCGCCGCCGGCTGGCTCGCGAGATCCACGACGGCATCGCCCAGGAGCTGGCCTCGCTGGGCTACGTGATGGACGACATGTCCTACCGGGTGGCCGACGACGAGCAGCGCGAGTCGATGCAGTACCTGCGCGGCGAGCTGACCCGGATCATCTCCGAGCTGCGGCTGTCCATCTTCGACCTGCGCAGCGAGGTGCTCGCGAGCAACAGCCTCGGCGCCGCCCTGTCCGACCACGTCCGCACCGTCGGCGCGACCTCCGACCTGACCGTCCACATCGAGCTCGACGAGTCGCCCCAGCGGCTGCGCACGGAGGCCGAGGCCGAGCTCATGCGGATCGCCCAGGAGGCCATCGCCAACGTCCGCAAGCACTCCGGGGCGCAGAACCTGTGGGTGACCGTCCGGACCGCCCCGCCGAGCGCCCTGCTACGGATCGAGGACGACGGGCTCGGGTTGGGCCCGGGACGTGCCGACAGTTACGGCATGGAGATCATGCGCGAACGGGCGGACCGGCTCGGCGCCGCTCTGTCGGTGTCGCCCCGCGACGGCGGGGGTACGGTCGTCGAGGTGGCGGTGGGGACCCTGCGCTCCCGCGGCGGCCCGGCTACCGAGCCGGCGGGCCCGACGCGCGCGGACGGAGGAGGTGCCCGTGTCCACGACGGTGCTGCTCGTTGACGACCACGAGCTGATCCGCCAGGGACTGCGGCGCGCGTTCGAACGCTCCGCGGACTTCGAGGTCGTGGGTGAGGCCGGCAGCATCGCCGAGGCCTTCCGCAAGCTCGAGGCCCTGGTGCCCCAGGTCGTCGTGGTCGACGTCCGGCTGCCGGACGGCAGCGGGCTCGAGCTCGTCCGGGAGGTCCGCAAGCGGCGGGCCGACATCGGCATCGTGGTCCTGACCATGTACGCCGGCGACGAGCAGCTGTTCGGCGCCCTGGACGCCGGCGCCTCCGCGTACATCCAGAAGGACGCCCCCACCGACGAGGTGCTGGCCGCCGCCAGGCAGGCGGCGTCGACCCCGGGGACGTTCACGGCCCGGGACCTCGCCGAGGCGATGAAGCGCCGCATGACACCGTCCGGACCGCAGCTGTCGCCGCGGGAGAAGGAGGTGCTCGCGCTGCTGGCCGACGGCCTGGGCGTGGCCGCCATCTCGCGTCGCCTGTACATCAGCGAGTCGACGGCCAAGACGCACATCTCGAAGCTGTACGAGAAGCTCGGGGCGGCCAACCGGGCCCAGGCGATCATGTCGGCCCTGCGCCTGGGTCTGATCAAGCAGGACGGACCCGCAGCCGACCGTCTGAGCCGGGCGGCGGCACGTCTGCCCGGGCTCCCGGGGGGCTGATCCCCGGATCGTCCGTTCGGCCGAACGGGTGTATCCGCGCGGTCGATCCGCCTGCGGGCGGGGCCGGGCAGGCTGAGCCCACGGGCCCTGGACCGCGGGGGGTCCGCAGGGGCCTTCAGGAGGACGTCCGATGCTCGACCAGATGCGTCAGGAGACGCGCGGTCGCAGGCGCGGTGCCTCGACCGTCGAGTACTCGCTGCTGCTGGCCGCGATCGCCACCGTCGTCGCCCTGGTCGCCTTCGCCTTCGGCAGCTACCTGCACAGCGCGCTGCGGCCCGCCTGCGGCGCCGCCGGCTCCGCGCCGGCGACGCAGTCGTCCTGCTCAGTCCCGCAGACCACCCGCTGACCCGGCTCCCGCAGCGCCCGCGCCGACGGTCAGCAGCCCGTCCAGACTGGCCGCCGCCGAGTCCCAGCCCCACTCCTGCTCCACCCACGCGCGGCCACGCGCCCCCATCGCCGTGGCCCGGTCCGGGTCCAGGAGCAGCTCGCTGACGCGGTCGGCGACCTCGGCCACATCCCGGCCGGGGACGACGTAGCCGGTCTCGCCCGGCAGCACCGCGTCCGGAGCCCCGCCGGAGTCGCCGGCCACGACCGGCAGGCCGCTGGCCGACGCCTCCAGGTAGACGATTCCCAGCCCCTCCACGTCCAGGCCGCGGTTGCGCGTCCGGCACGGCATCGCGAAGACATCCCCGGCCGCGTAGTGCGCGGGCAGCTCGCCGTCGGGGACCGCGCCGGCCAGGACCACGTGGTCGGACACCCCGGTGCGCCGCACCAGCCGCTCGATCCGGTCCCGGTACGGGCCGCCGCCCACCAGCAGCAGCACGGCGCCGGGCACCCGGCTGCGGATCGCCGGCATGGCCGACACCAGGGTGTCCTGCCCTTTGCGCGGCATCAGCCGGGACACGCAGACGACCACCGGACGGTCGCCGAGCCGGTACCGCTCCCGCACCGCGCTGCCGTCGTTCTCCGGGGAGAAGGTCTGCGCGTCGACCCCGGGGGCGAGCCGGGCCATCCGCGCCGCGGCGGCCGGCGACAGCGCCCGGGCGATCCGGTCCCGGGTGTACTCGCCGAGGTAGGTCACCACGTCGACCCCGTCGCCGATGCGGCGCAGCAGCGGCGAGCCGCCAGGCATCCCGGCCCAGCCGGCCTCGTGCCCGTGCGTGAGCGCGACGAGCCGCTGCGCGCCGGCGCGACGCAGCCGGGGCCCGAGGATGCCGAGCGGCGCGGCGGCCCCGAACAGCACCGAGCTGCAGCCGTAGGCGTCCAGCAGCTCCTCGGCGTGCCTGGCCACGGTCGGGGTCGGCAGCATCACCGACGCGCGGTGCCGCAGCACCGGGAAGTCCAGCGAGCGGTCGAACGCGCGCGCCCCCGGCCACGCGCTGGTGAAGACCACGACGGATTCCGGCGGCCGGCGCCGGGCCAGCTCGCCCACGAAGGTCTGGATGCCGCCGGTCCGGGGCGGGAAGTCGTTGGTGACGATCAGCGTGCGCGTCCCCGGCTGCGAGCCGGCGGCGGCGCTCACGAGGCCGCCGTCGCGGCGAGCGAGGTGCGCCAGCGTGCCGTCCAGACAGTGGTGCCCTGCCCGGTGACGGCCCGCAGAGCCGCGTCCACGTTCGCCGCCGGGCCCGCGTGCCCGGTCGCGGTGGTCCGGTAGACCGCGACGAGACCACTCGGGCCGACCGCGGCCGCGATGAGCCGGCAGGCGAGCCAGGCGCCCGCGTAGGCGCGGTCCGCGACCGAGCCGCCGGCCGCGAAGGCAGGGTCGGACGGGAGGGTGGCCGGCACGGCGGCCCCTGCTGCGACCGGACCGAGCAGAGCCGCGGCCGCGGTGCGTTCGGGGATCCCCGAGCCACGGAACCCCACGTAGTCCGCGAAACCCTCCTCGAGCCACAGCGGGACATCCGGGTCGGCAGCCGCACCGGTCGCCAGGTGGGTGACCTCGTGGCTGAGCAGCACCTGGCGTCCGGCCGCCGTGAGAGCGAGCCAGGCGGGAACATCGACGTACACCCGGTCGGGCGTGGTCACCGCCACCAGCCCGGACACCGACGCCGGGTCGCGACCGGTCAGGTGCGCCAGCTGCACCCCGCCGTCCGTGGCGACGAGCACGGGCACGCGTCGCCAGCCGGTCCCCCAGACGGCCGTCACGGCGGTCGCCGCGCGGCTCGCGCCGGCCAGGAGCGAGCTGTCGTCGTGGGCGCCGCGACGCACGTCGAGGACGGCGGAGCCGCTGCCTGGGGTCCAGCCGACGGCTCCGGCGTCCCACGGCAGCCAGGCGCCGACCGGCTGCTCGGACCGCACCAGCAACGCGCCCGGCGTGAGCGGGGTCCGGGACGAGCCGCAGAAGACGCAGCGCGGTAGCCGCCGGGAGGTCGTGGGGATCGGCGGCCAGCCGGTAGGACAGCAGCGCCCGGACGGTGAGCTCGCCCGCTGCCGGCCCGGGCGTGGCCGCCTGGATCCGGTAGGAGAACGTGGCGAACGGAAGCGTCGAGGCCGACTGCCCGAGGGCCGCTGCGCCCACGTCCGGGTGGGCGGCCAGGGTCGATGCCAGGGCTGCCCGGTCATCGGCGAGCACGGCGGCCGCACGGGTCGCGAGCAGCCGGACCGCTGCAGTCCTGGTCGCGGCGCCGGCGCGCCACGCCGGATGGCGAGGGCTGCGCCGCCCGGCAGCCGGTCAGGACCAGCACGAGTGCGAGCGTCACGAGGATCGGGCGCACGGCTGGCACCGGTCGATCCTAGGCGGGCGGAACGGTGCAGCCGGGCGAGCCGGCCGCGCTGACGGCGTGGGCGGTCAGTAGGGGCGGACCGCGCCGGAGTACGGCATGGAGTCCAGCGGGGCGGTGGTGACGCCCTCGCCGGGGTTGGCCGCGTGCACGATCATCCCGCCGCCGATGTAGATGCCGACGTGGTGGATCGGGCTGTAGAAGAAGACCAGGTCGCCGGGCTGCAGGCTGCCGCGGGAGATGTGCCGGCCCGACCCGAACTGGGCGCTGGACGAGTGCGGCAGCGAGATGCCCGCCTGCGCGTAGGCGCGCATCGTCAGGCCGGAGCAGTCGAACGAGTTCGGCCCGGTGGCGCCCCACGAGTAGCTGTCGCCGACCTTGGACATCGCGTAGGCGACGACCCGTCCGCCGATGCTGCCGCTGTACGACCCACCGCCGTAACGGATGTGGCTGCGCGAGGTGTGGCTGGACGCGCGCGCCATCGCTGCCGCGCGGGCGCTGGCCCGCAGCGCGGCCTGCTGCGCGGCGGTCAACGACGCCAGCAAGGCGCTCAGCTTGTCCTGCGCCGCCTGCACGGCCTTCGCCTGCGCTGTCGCGGCCGCATACAGCTTGCGCAACTGCTTCACCTGCTGCGCCGCCGCCAGCTTGTCCTGCGCCAACCGCTGCTGGGCCACCGCCGCCGCCCGCAGCACCTGCGTCTGCCGGCTCGACACCTGGTCCAGCGCCGTCATCTGCTCCAGGAACTGCGTCGGGTTGTCCGCCAGCAACAGCTCCAACGTCTGGTCCACCCCGCCCGAGCGGTACGCCGCCGACGCCAGCACCCCGACCTGCGCCTGCGCCGCATCCACCAGCGCCTGCGAACGGGCCACCCGCGCGTTCACCTGGGTCAGCACCCGTTGCCCGGCAGCCAACGCCACCCGCGTCTGGTTCAGCTGCTCCTGCGCCACCTCACCCTGCGCACCCAGCGCAGCCAGCTGCGCCCGCACCTGATCCAACGTCGGCCGCGGCGCCGCCGACCCCGACTGCGGCACCAGCACCGCACCCAGACCAGCTACCACCACAGACACCAACAACACCCGCACAAGACGGGAACCAGCTCGGGTGGACGCCACTGAGGCGGCACTCCTCACTTCCTCGGCCGCCTACCGGGTTAGCTGTCGGGTTCGGGCGGGGAAGAACGCCCTACCAACCAGGCAGCACGCACCCGGTCGGATTCACCCCAGGAACCTGGGTCCCCGGCTCCAGGACACCCCCGACCAGACCTGAACCGGCCCGACCGACGCCATCCTGAACTCAGCGGAGGTACCGGCCGCCGACCCGTATGGACGACGTTTCTGCCTGTACCTGGTCGTGCACCCTAACGAACCGGTCACGGCGGATCAATTCAACCCACGAACCTCCGCAGCCCCGCGTGTCGCCCGTCGGGCCTCTCACCGGGGGCTTCGTGACGCTCAGCGACCATGCGGTCGCTGAGCGGCGCAGAGGCACCGTCCACCAGGCGCAGTGGCGGGACCAGGCCCGAGCCGGCCAGGACCTCGAGGGCACGGCGCTCTTCGTCATCGAGGACGACGCCCTCGGGCGGGGCCCCCAGCAGCACGGTGACGACGCAGTCGCCGCAGGCGAGCCCCCGGACCTCGCAGCCGTCGCAGTCGATGAGCACCGGAGCCTCCCTGTTCCCGTTCCCGACCCTGTTCCGACCTGTTGCCCGGCAGGTTAGGAGCGGGGTCCGACAGTCGGGCGGCGACCGGAGACCGGGGCGCAACCGCTCAGGCCCGGTCGAGGCGGCGCAGCAGCGCGGCCGACGGGGACGGCCCGCGCCCCGGCCCCGGCCGCCCGGTCGGCCACCTCCCGGTCGGTCGAGACCACCACCACCGCGCGGCCGGGCGGCTCCGCGCGCACCAGCCTGTCGATGAGCTCGTCCGCCGTCTGGCCCTCGACGCTGAACAGCACCCGGACGCCGCGCGGCGGCGCGGTCAGCACCGGAACCCCGAGGGTGGTGCCGTCGAACACGCACGTCACCTCGGCCCGCGTCCGGGCCGCGAGCGCCGCCAGGCCGGACAGCAGCCGGGTGCGCTGCTGCTCCAGCGGCAATGTCCCGTACCCGCTCTTCGTGACGTTGTAGCCGTCCACGACCAGGTGCACCCGGGGCAGCGCCAGCAGCTGCTCGAGCACGGCCGGGTCGTCCGCGGCCAGCGCCCGGGCCGCCACGTCCCCCACCCCGGCCACCCCGCCGGTCACCGCGAGCCCGCCGGCGCGGGCGTCGGCCGCGACCGAGTCGGCCGGCAGTGCTGCCGCCGACCCGGTGGGCGCCGGCGGCAGCGCGAGCTCCTGCCGCAGACCCTGGGCCGCGCCGAGCAGCGTGTCCAGCAGGAGCCGCAGCCGGACGTCGTCGTTGCTGCGGCCCTCCCTGGCCGTCCGCCGCACCCCCTCGAGGGAGGACTCGAGCTCGCCGACGCGCGCCCGCAGCCGCCTCAGCTCGGCTCCCGCCGCGGTGTCCTGCGCCACGGCGGCCTCGCCGGCCTGCCTGGCGGCCCGTTGCATCGCGTCGACGGCGGCACGGGACCGGCCGAGCTCGGCATCCAGCTCGCGGGAGCGCCGCCGGGCCTCGGCGAGCTCGGCCTTCAGCCGGTCGGACTGCTCCTGCGCCGCGGCGCCCGCGCGGGTGGCGTCGGCGCGGGCTGCGGCCAGCTCCTGGGCCAGCCGGGCCCGGTCGGCCTCCAGCGCGTCCAGCTCGGCCGCGCGACCGGCGTCGTCCAGGTCCTGCCCGGCGGCGGCGAGGACCGCCGCCCAGCCGTCCGGACGGACCAGGTAGGCGACGGCGGCGACGTCCACCGGGTCGGCCGCCGCCGGCGCCGTCCCCGCGTCGAGTGCGCCGACGAGCTCGGGGAGCGCCTGCCGCACGCCCGCGGCCACCCGCTGCCGGAACGCGGGGTCGGACTCCAGCGCGGCTGCGAGCGCGCTGGCCCCGGCCTTGGCGCGCCGGACCGGGGCGAACCTGGACACCGCGCGCAACGGGGTCGGGACCTGGTCGGCGGGCAGCCGGCCGAGCGCATCGGCCGCCCAGGCGACGACCCGCTGGCGCACCGCGGGCGGCAGCCTTACCGGCTCGCCGGCTCCCGCCGGCAGCCCGGTCAACGGGGGGCCGGGTCCTCGGATCCGGCAGGGCGCGGCACGAGCTCCACGGCGTCGATCGCGCCGCACCAGCGGCAGCGCACCTGCTCCAGCGTCTCGGCGAGCACCTCGGTCTCCGCGACGGACACCTCGCCGGCCAGGTCGAGGTGCCAGTACTCGGCCGTCTGCCGGGTGCGCCGGACGTCGAACCGGGTCAGGTTCCCGCAGCTGGTGCAGCGCCAGCGCGAGCTCGGGTCGGGCGGCAGTACTGGCACGCGGTCCTCCGGCGGTCGGGTCCGGTCCACCAGGCTAGGCGGTCCCGCCGGCGCCCGCCCGGTGCGCCTGCCGGGTGCTGTCGGTGGACGTGCCTACCGTCGCAGCCGTGACCGCCGATCCGACCGCCGCAGCGGGGCCGGGCGCGGGCCCCGGCGGATGGCGGTCCCGGCAGGGCACCTTCGACGAGCTGGGCACCCCGTTGCGCGAGGTGCTGTTCGTGGTCGTCGACCTGGAGACCACGGGCGGCTCCCCCGCCGACTGCGGGATCACCGAGATCGGGGCGGTCAAGGTCCGCGGCGGGGTGGTCGAGGGCGAGTTCCACTCGTTGGTCAACCCGGGGACGTCGATCCCGCCGTTCATCCAGGTCCTGACCGGCATCACCGACGGGATGGTCGCGGCCAGCCCCACGGTGGCCGCGATGCTGCCGGCGTTCCTGGAGTTCGCGCAGGGAGCCGTGCTCGTCGCGCACAACGCGCCGTTCGACGTCGGCTTCCTCCGGGCGGCCGCCGAGCGACAGGGCCGGGCGTGGCCGCCGTTCGGCGTGCTCGACACCGCCCGCCTGGCCCGGCAGGTGCTGCTGCGCGACGAGGCGCCCGACTGCAAGCTCTCGACGCTCGCCCGGCTGTTCCGGGCGACCACTCAGCCGACGCACCGCGCGCTGGACGACGCGAAGGCCACCGTGGACGTCCTGCACGGGCTGATCGAGCGGGTCGGCACCCAGGGCGTCGACACGCTCGAGGAGCTGGGGACGTACTCCTCGCGGGTCTCGCCCGAGCAGCGGCGCAAGCGGCACCTGGCCGAGGGCCTGCCGCGCGGGCCCGGGGTCTACCTGTTCGAGGACCCGCGCGGGCGCGTGCTGTACGTGGGGCGGTCCAAGGACATCAAGGCACGGGTGCGCTCGTACTTCACCGCCAGCGAGATGCGCACGCGGATGGCGGAGATGGTGCGGCTGGCGGAGCGGGTCCGCCCGGTCCCGTGCCCGACGCTGCTGGAGGCGGAGGTCCGCGAGCTGCGGCTGATCGCCGAGCACCGGCCCCGGTACAACCGCCGCTCGCGGTTCCCCGAGCGCGTGCTCTGGGTCAAGCTCACCGTCGAGCCGTTCCCGCGGCTCTCGCTGGTGCGCGCCGTCAAGGACGACGGGGCCGACTACCTGGGTCCGTTCCGGTCGCGGCGGTCCGCCGAGGCGGCGGTGACCGCACTGCACGAGGCCGTCCCGCTGCGGCAGTGCAGCGGCCGGCTCCCGCTGCACCCGGCCGGGTCGGCGTGCGCCCTCTTCGGGATGGGTCGCTGCGGGGCGCCGTGCGAGGGTCGCGAGAGCGGCGCCGACTACGCGGTGCACGTCGGCGCCGCTCGCGCGGTCTTCGCCGGCGACTGCCGCCCGGTCGTGGCGCGGCTGGAGGCACGGATCCTTCGGCTCGCGCAGGCACAGCGGTTCGAGGACGCCGCCGCACACCGGGACCGGCTCGGCGCCCTGGTCCTCACCGCGGCCCGGATGCAGCGCTTCGCCGCGCTCGCGCGGATCCCCGAGCTGGTCGCCGCCCGACCGACGCCTGCCGGCGGCTGGGAGGTGGTCGTGGTCCGGTACGGACGGCTGGCGGGGACCGACGCCGTCCCGCCCGGTGTGCCGCCGCGCCCGGCCGTCGACGCGCTGGTGGCCACGGCGGAACGGGTCGCGGCCGGGCTCGGGCCGACCCCGAACGCGTACGCCGAGGAGATGGAGTGCGTGCTGCGCTGGCTCGAGCACCCCGCGGTTCGCCTGGTGCAGATGGACGGCTCGTGGTGCTCGCCCGCGCACGGGGCCGGGCGCGCACCGGGACCGCTTCGCCGACCTGCGGGCCGCCCAGTCGCCGGCCCCGCCCGGCACCGACCGCAGGCGGCTGCGTCCGGTGCGTTGACCGACGTAGGCTCGGGCCGTGATCACCGCCATCGTGCTCGTGACGACCGAGGTCGACCGGATCGGCGAGGTCGCGCAGGAGATCGCCGACCTGCCCGGCGTGACCGAGGTGTACTCCGTCACCGGCGACACCGACCTGGTCGCGATGGTGCGGGTCCGCGAGCACGAGCAGCTCGCCGACGTGATCGCGGGCGCGCTGAACAAGGTCCCCGGTGTCCTGTCCACGACCACGCACATCGCGTTCCGCGCGTACTCCCGGCACGACCTGGAGGCGGCGTTCTCGCTCGGCCTCGAGGACGGGGTCTGACCCGCACGGACCGGCGGCACGGCTCAAGACGGGCCCGCACGGCACCGAACCAGTCAGGGTGGAACCAGCGCGCTGCCCGTGCGGCGCGGCGCTGGCTGACGGTGCGCTCGCCTGCAGCCTGTGCCACGCTCCGGTCGGTCCGGTCCCCGGCGGGCCGCCGGGCCTGACCGCGCGCCTGGACGAGCGGGTCTTCTCCCGCAGCACGGCCGGACCGTTGTCGTTCGGGCCGGTCGGGCGCCTGGTGATCAGCCTCGTGCTGATGGCGCCCATCTGGTTCATGTGGTTCATGAGCGGCGGCGGCATGGCCAACCTGGTCTTCGTGCTCCCGACCGCCCTGCTGCCGCTGTGGTACCTGCGCGAGACCTGGCGCAGCCACCGGGTCCGGTAGGCGCAGGGTCAGGAGCGCAGAGCAGGCGCCGTCAGGGGCCGAGTCCGGCGGCAGCGGCCGCGCCGGCCTCGACCCAGCGCCGCAACGACTCGGCGGCCGCACCCGAGTCCACCGACTCGGCCGCACGCGCCAGAGCGGAGGCCATCGCCTCGTCCAGGTCGTCCGGCGCCGTCCCGTCCACGTCGCCGAGCGCGACCAGGGCCGCTGCGGCGTTGAGCAGGACGGCGTCTCGCACCGGGCCCGGGCGAGCGGCCAGGACGTCCCGCACGGCCGCCGCGTTGAACGTCGCGTCGCCACCGCGCAGGGCGCTCGCAGGTGCCGCCGCGACGCCCAGCCGTCCCGGGTCCAGGACGTGCTCGGTCACGACACCGCCGCGGACCCGGCGGACCGTCGACGTCGTCGCCGTCGTCACCTCGTCCAGGCCGTCGTCACCGCGCACGACCAGGGCGGCGACGCCGCGCCGGGCGAAGACCTGGGCCATCACGCCGGCCATCCGCGGGTCGGCGCAGCCGATGGCCTGGGCGGCCGGCTGCGCCGGGTTGGTCAGCGGGCCGAGGAAGTTGAACGCGGTCGCGACGCCGAGCTCGCGCCGCGGGGCGGCCGCGTGCCGGAAGGCCGGGTGGAAGACCTGCGCGAAGCAGAAGGTGATCCCCGCCCGGTCGGCCACCTGCACCACCTGGGCCGGGGTGAGGGTCAGCGCGACCCCCAGCTCCTCCAGCACGTCGGCGGCACCGCAGCTGGAGGACGCCGCCCGGTTGCCGTGCTTGACCACGGTGGCGCCGGTGCCGGCCACCACCAGGGCGGCCATGGTGGAGATGTTGACCGTGTGGGCCCGGTCGCCGCCGGTGCCGACGACGTCGACCGCCGGTCCCGGCACCTCGATGCGGTGCGCGTGCTCGAGCATCGTCCGGACCAGGCCGTCCATCTCCTCGGCCGTCTCGCCCTTGGCGCGCAGGGCCACCACGAAGCCCGCGATCTGGGCCGGCGTCGCCTCGCCGGACATGACCTCGCCCATCGCCCAGGCCGTGTCGTCAGCCGACAGCCCGCCGCCGCGAAGCAGCGTCGTGAGCAGGGACGGCCAGGACCGGGCCGGGCCGGACCCGTCGGCGACCAAGGCGGCGGACCCGGGGTTCAGCCGGCCGGGCGCGACACCGGCACGCCGGTGCGCGCAGCCAGCAGCCGCGCGGCGGCGGCGGCGAGCTCGACCGGGTCGAGCGGGTGCGACACCGCGGCATCGGCCCGGGACCACGTCGCCAGCCAGGCGTCGTCCGCACGGCCGATCAGCACCAGCACCGGCGGGCAGCGGTAGATCTCGTCCTTGAGCTGACGGCAGACGCCCATCCCGCCGGCCGGGACGGCCTCCCCGTCGAGGATCGCCAGGTCGACCCCGCCCGCGTCCATGCGTGCGATAACGGCGGGCTCGGTGGCGCAGTCCACGTACTCGAGCAGTGGCAGACCGGCCGCGGGACGGCGCCCCAGGGCCCGGCGGACCTGCTCGCGGGTGCTGCGGTCGTCGCTGTAGACGAGCACGGTCAGGGTGCGCTCGGCGGGGGTCGGCGGGCCGTGGTCGGTCACGACCCGGAGCCTACAGTTCCGGTCGTCGCGAGGTCGGTCGACCGGCGCTCCGCACGGCCCGCCGGGGCGGCCGGACACGCGGCGTGGCGAACCGGGGGTCGGGGTCGCTGCGAGTGCCCGGGCCTGCCAGAATGCCGCTCGTGGCCTCCGCAACCGCTCCGGCGCCCCTGAGCACCCCACACTCCCCCGCCGGGCCCGCGCGACCCAGCAACGTCGCCGTCGGCACCATCGTCTGGCTCTCCTCCGAGCTGATGTTCTTCGCGGCGCTGTTCGCCATGTACTTCACCGTGCGGGCCGTGCAGGGGCCGATCGTCTGGAAGGACTCGGTCAGCCACCTGCTGCTCGTCGTTCGCCGCCTGCAACACGACCGTGCTGGTCCTCTCGTCGGTCACCTGCCAGATGGGGGTGTTCGCGGCCGAGCGCGGCGACGTGGTGAAGCTGCGACGCTGGTTCGTCATCTCGTTCGTCATGGGCGCGGTCTTCATCGGCGGCCAGGTCTTCGAGTACGCCGGTCTGGTGCGCGACGGCATCACGCTGCAGACCGACTACGGCTCGGTCTTCTACCTCACCACGGGCTTCCACGGGCTGCACGTCACCGGCGGCCTCATCGCGTTCCTGTTCGTGCTCGGACGCACGTACGTGGCGAAACGCTTCACGCACAACCAGGCGACCAGCGCCATCGTGGTCTCGTACTACTGGCACTTCGTCGACATCGTCTGGATCGGCCTCTTCTCGACCATCTACCTCATCCGGTGAACGGGCTGCCTGTGACCTCTCCCAGCCACGACGCGAAACCCGCGGCGGTCCGGCTCGCCGACCGCCGGCGGCACCCCGTCGCGACGTTCCTGCTGCTGCTCGTCGGCCTGTCGCTGACCGGTGGGCTCTACGCGATGATGGGCGCCGCCGGGACGGCCACGGCCTCGAGCAGCGACGGCGACCCGCAGCAGATCACCAAGGGCCGCCAGCTGTTCCTCGAGGGCTGCTCGAGCTGCCACGGCCTGAACGCCCAGGGCGGGCTGGTCAACAACGGGACCACGACCGCCCTGACCGGGCCGAGCCTGATCGGCGTCGGCGCCGCCGCCGTGGACTTCCAGGTCGGCACCGGCCGGATGCCGCTGGCCGCCCCCGGCGCGCAGTCGATGCGCAAGCAGGTCATCTACAGCCAGGAGCAGATCGACGCGCTGGCGGCGTACGTCGCCTCGCTGGCCCCCGGCCCGACGATCCCGTCAGCCGACGACCTGGACACGACCGGCGCGAACCTGCAGGCGGGCGGGGAGATCTGGCGCACGAACTGCGCGCAGTGCCACAACTTCGCCGGCGCGGGCGGCGCGCTGACCGGCGGTCAGTACGCTCCGCCGCTGAAGGAGGCCACACCTCAGCAGATGTGGGAGGCCATGGTCACCGGGCCCGAGTCGATGCCGGTGTTCAGCAACAACACGATCACCCCGGACCAGAAGCGGGAGCTGATCAAGTTCATCCAGACGATGCGGACCGAGCCCAACCCCGGCGGGATGGCCCTGGGCCGGGTCGGCCCGGTGAGCGAGGGCCTGTTCCTGTGGACGGTGGGGATAGGCGCGGTCCTGCTGGTGGCCGTGTGGATCGGGGCGAAGAGCTCATGAGCGAGCACACCCCCGGCACCGGCGTGCACCCGGCGGACCCGGAGCGGGCGCACCTCGTCCCCGCCGACCAGCTGCCCGAGCACCACCTCCGGCGCACCGACGTCGACCCGCGGGCGGCCCGGCGGGCCGAGCGGCAGGTGTCGCTGCTGTTCGTCGTCGGCATGCTCACGCCGTTCGCGTTCTGGCTCGAGTACGTCTACATCCCCAAGGACAAGGTCGTCACGATCCCGTTCATCGGGAGCACGAGCGCGTCCAACTTCTGGCTCGGCATGACGATGGGCGTCGGGCTGTTCTGCGTGGGCGCCGGCGCGATCCACTGGGCCAAGAAGCTCATGCCGGACGTCGAGGAGGTCTCCGAGCGGCACCCCCTCGGCGGCGACGCCGACGAGCGGGACGTGGCCGTCGAGGACTTCCTCGACGGGACCCAGTCCAGCGGCTTCCTCAAGTACAAGATGATCCGGCGCACCCTGATCGGCGCGCTGCTGGCGACGCCCCTGTTCGCGGTCCCGCTGCTGAAGGACCTGGGCCCGATGCCGGGCACCAAGCTGCGGCACACGATCTGGACCAAGGGCACCCGCATCGTCACCGACCCGACGCTGAACCCGCTGCGGCCCGAGGACATCCCCTTCGGCGGCCTGGTGTCCTGCGTCCCGGACACGCTGGCCAACATCGAGGAGACCGAGGGCACGCTGAACGCCCGGGCCAAGGCCCCGGTGGTGCTGGTGCGGCTGCGGCCGGAGGAGATCAAGGCGCAGCAGGGGCCGAACTGGGACTACGAGGGCATCCTCTGCTACTCCAAGATCTGCACGCACGTGGGCTGCCCGACCGCGCTGTACGAGCAGAAGACCCACCACCTGCTCTGCCCCTGCCACCAGTCCACGTTCGACCTGGCCGACGCCGGCAAGGTCGTCTTCGGACCGGCGGCCCGCAGCATGCCCCAGCTCGCGATCACGGTCGACTCGGAGGGCTACCTCGTGGCCCGCGGAGACTTCACCCAGCCGATCGGCCCCAGCTTCTGGGAGCGCGGATGAGCGAGCACGGCAAGCACAGCGCCGACGACGACCGCGGCCGCCGACGGGGCCGTCGACGTCAACAACCCGCTGGTCAAGGCCGGCGGCGGGGTCGCGGGCTACCTGGACGACCGGATCAGCATCTCCAAGTTCCTGAAGAAGAACCTGAGCAAGATCTTCCCGGACCACTGGTCGTTCATGCTGGGCGAGATCGCCCTCTACAGCTTCATCGTGCTGCTGCTCACCGGCGTGTACCTCTCGCTGTTCTTCAAGCCGTCCATGGTGGACGTCGCGTACCACGGGTCGTACGTCCCGCTCAACGGCATCCGGATGACCGAGGCGTACGCGTCGACGCTGGACATCTCGTTCGACATCCGTGGCGGCCTGCTGATGCGGCAGGTGCACCACTGGGCCGCGCTGCTGTTCCTCGCGGCGATGACCGTCCACCTGTTCCGGGTGTTCTTCACCGGCGCGTTCCGCAAGCCGCGCGAGATCAACTGGGTCATCGGCGTCGTCCTGCTGACGATGGGCATCGTCGAGGGCTTCGCCGGCTACTCGCTGCCGGACGACCTGCTGTCCGGCACCGGGCTGCGCATCACCGAGGGCATCATCCAGGCGGTCCCGGTGGTGGGCACGTACCTGGCGATGCTGGTGTTCGGCGGGGAGTTCCCCGGGGACAGCTTCATCCCCACGGCTGTACATCGTGCACGTGCTGCTGGTCCCCGGCATCATCCTCGCGCTGATCACCGCGCACCTGATGATGATCTGGTACCAGAAGCACACCCAGTACCCCGGCATGGGGCGGACCGAGCACAACGTGGTCGGCTACCGGCTGTTCCCGATCTACACGGCGAAGGCCGGCGGCTTCTTCTTCATCGTCTTCGGACTCTCGGTCCTGCTCGGGGCGATCGCCACGATCAACCCGGTCTGGATGTTCGGGCCGTACACACCCACACAGATCACCGCCGGGTCGCAGCCCGACTGGTACATGGGCTGGCTGGACGGCACGCTCCGGCTGATGCCCAACTGGGAGATCACCGCCTGGGGTCACACGCTCAGCCTGAACATCCTGATCCCGGCCATGGTGGTGCCGGGCATCCTGTTCACCGCGCTCGGCCTGTACCCGTTCATCGAGCAGTGGGTCACCGGCGACCGGCGCGACCACAACGTGCTGGACCGGCCGCGCAACGTCCCCACCCGCACCGCGCTCGGGACGACGGCGATCGCGTTCTACGGGATGCTCTGGATCGCCGGCGGGAACGACATCATCGCCACCCACTTCTCGCTGTCGATCAACGAGATCACGTGGACCCTGCGCGTCCTGCTCTTCGTGCTGCCACCGATCGTCTACGTCATCACGAAGCGGTTCTGCCTGGGCCTGCAACGGCGGGACCGCGACAAGCTCCTGCACGGGTACGAGACCGGCACCATCATGCGGATGCCGTCCGGGGAGTACATCGAGGTGCACGCGCCGGTGTCGCCCGAGGAGCGTGCCCTGCTGCTGTCCGGCGAGCGCTACCAGCCGCTGGAGCTGGAGACCGAGCCGGACGAGAACGGCGTCGACCCGCGGGTCAACCCGGTGCAGCGGATGCGCGCCCGCCTGTCGCGTGCGTACTTCGGCGAGCAGATCGACAAGCCCAGCCCCGAGGAGCTCGAGCACGGCGCGCACCATGCGCAGGAGCTCAACGATGGTTACGCCCGCCAGCTGGAGACCGGGACGTCCGACCCGCAGCAGTCCGCGCCAGCCAGCCGCACTAGCCGACGGCGCTGCCCGCCGTCCAGGCGGCCCAGGACAGGTTCCAGTCGGTGTAGCCGTTGCCCGGCTCGAGCGTGCGTGTCGAGTGCACGTACCGCACGACGTCCCCGATGTGGCTGATCGAGTAGAACCAGGCGGCGTTGGCCGTGCTCATGCCGGTGCAGCCGTGGCTGACGTTCTCGTGCCCCTGGTGCGCGACCGACCAGGGGGCGGCGTGCACGAACTCGCCCGACCAGGTCAGCCGGAGCGCGTAGTCGACCGTCAGGTGGTAGGCGTCCGGGCTGCCGGGCGGGATGTCCACCGTGGTGGAGTCCATCAGCCTGGTCCGCTCCTTGGTGATGATGACCTTGGTCCCGCCGCGGGTCAGGTAGCCGTCCTTGCCGGTGGTGATCGGGATGACCCTGAGCACGGAGCCGTTCTTCGTGACCGTCATCGTGTGCGCGGTGATGTCGACCGTGCTGACCAGCGCGCTGGGTGCCACGTCGAAGCTGAACGTCCGGTCGTGGTCGCCCCACACGCCCCCGCCCGCATCGACTCCGGCCAGGTGGAACGTGACGTCCACGTGCTCGCCGGCCGGCCAGTAGGTCTTCGGCCGGAAGTGGATCTCCTCGCTGCTGAACCAGCGCCAGGAACCCTCGACCGGCTTCGACATCTCGACCGACAGGGCCCGCTCGACGGCCGCGCGGTCGGTCACCTTCTGGGTGAACTTGACCATGAGCGGCATCCCCACGCCGACGAGCGCACCGTCGCCGGGCGTGATCACGGTGTTCAGCACACCCTTCGGGCGCAACGTCGTGAACGTGGACCGCACCGAACGGCCGCGCCCGTCGGTGTCCACCGCGTGCGCCTCGACCACGTACACGGTGTCGAGCGCCAGGAGGGTGCCCGCCTGCGCGGTCCAGGTGCTGCCGTCGGCGCTGAGCACGCCGGGGACCGCCGCCGTACCGCCCTGCGGGCGCACGTCGACGGCGGTCAGCCGCCCGGACGCGGCGGCGACCCTGACCAGGGCGTCCGGGCGTACCGAGACGGCCCCGCCCTTCGGCGCGAAGCCCACGACCACCGCGGAGCCGGACGGGTTGCCGGGACCGGGCGGCACTCCGCCGCCCGAGCAGCCCGCGACGAGGACGGCCAGCAGCAGGACGAGCAAGGGGCGAGCTGGTGGTCCGGATGGTCAGCCCTCCGCGTGGTACCCGCGGTAGTACTCGAACACGAACCCGACCGCGCAGGAGATCAGCAGGAACGCACCGAGCACGGTCAGCCACCAGCCGAAGACGAACCCCAGCATCATGATCGCCGCGGACAGCGCCGTCGGCAGCGGCCACCAGCTGTGCGGGCTGTAGAAGCCGTACTCCCCGGCCCCCTCGTCGATGTCGGCGTCGGGGCGGTCCTCCGGCCGCGGGCCGAGCCGGGCCGCCAGCCGCAGGCTGTAGAAGCCGATCGCCAGGGCCAGGGCGCCGCTGAGCACCAGGGCCGTGGTACCGATGACCTCGCGGGACAGCTCCCCGTACACCGCGGCCACGACCACGAAGAAGATCGCCAGCCCGGCGAAGATGCGCCCCTCGGTCTTCACGGGTGGTCACCGCCCCCGGCGCCGACCGGGACCGCCGGCCGAGGCGCCGGGTTGGGCGCCAGCTCGGGGTGGTGCAGGTCGAACGCGGGCGACTCCGAGCGGATCCGCGGCAGCGAGACGAAGTTGTGCCGCGGCGGCGGGCAGGAGGTGGCCCACTCCATCGAGCGGCCCCAGCCCCACGGGTCGTCGACCTGGACGCGTGGGGCGTGCTTGGCGGTCTTGTAGACGTTCCAGATGAACGGCAGCGTGGAGGCGCCGAGGATGAACGCGCCGATCGTCGAGATCGTGTTCTGGGTGGTGAACCCGTCGCCGGCCAGGTAGTCGGCGTAGCGGCGGGCCATGCCCTCGACGCCGAGCCAGTGCTGGATGAGGAACGTCGTGTGGAACCCGACGAACAGCAGCCAGAAGTGCAGCTTGCCGAGCCGCTCGTCGAGCATCCTGCCGGTCCACTTCGGCCACCAGAAGTAGAAGCCGGCGAACATCGCGAACACGACGGTGCCGAACACCACGTAGTGGAAGTGCGCCACCACGAAGTACGAGTCCGAGACCGGGAAGTCCAGCGGCGGCGAGGACAGGATGATCCCGGTCAGGCCGCCGAACAGGAACGTGACCAGGAACCCGATGACCCAGAGCATGGGTGTGTCCAGGGACACCGACCCTCGCCACATCGTGCCGATCCAGTTGAAGAACTTCACGCCGGTCGGCACGGCGATGAGCATGGTCATGAAGGCGAAGAACGGCAGCAGGACCGCGCCGGTCACGTACATGTGGTGGGCCCACACCGCGACCGAGAGCGCCGCGATCGCGAGGGTGGCGAAGACCAGGCCCTTGTAGCCGAAGATCGGCTTGCGGCTGAACACCGGGATGACCTCGGAGACGATCCCGAAGAACGGCAGCGCGATGATGTAGACCTCGGGATGGCCGAAGAACCAGAACAGGTGCTGCCACATGATCGGGCCGCCGTTGGAGGCGTCGAAGACCTGGGCGCCGAAGGCCCGGTCGACCTCGAGCGTGAGCAGCGCCGCGGCCAGCACCGGGAACGCGAGCAGCACCAGCACCGACGTGACGAAGATGTTCCAGGTGAAGATCGGCATCCGGAACATCGTCATGCCCGGGGCGCGCATGGTCAGCACCGTGGTGATGAAGTTGACGCCGCCGAGGATGGTGCCCAGGCCGGACAGCGCCAGCCCCACGATCCACATGTCCGCGCCGGCGCCCGGCGAGTGCACGACGTCGTTGAGCGGCGCGTAGGCGAACCAGCCGAAGTCGGCGGCGCCGTTGGGCGTCAGGAACCCGGCCACGACGGTCAGGCTGCCGAACAGGAACAGGTAGAAGCTGAGCATGTTCAGCCGCGGGAACGCCACGTCCGGCGAGCCGATCTGCAGCGGCATGATCGCGTTGCCGAAGCCGATGAACAGCGGGGTCGCGAACATCAGCAGCATGATCGTGCCGTGCATGGTGAACAGCTGGTTGTACTGCTCGTTCGACAGGAACTGCAGCCCCGGCCTGGCCAGCTCGGCGCGCATGATCAGCGCCAGCACGCCGCCGAACAGGAAGAAGACGAACGAGGCGATGATGTACATGTAGCCGATGATCTTGTGGTCGGTCGAGGTCATCCAGCTGACGACGATCTTGCCCCGCGGCAGGCGGACCGGCGCCGCGACCGCCGGGGCGTGGGTCTCGGCCGTGACGGACGGGTCACCGACGACGGTCACGAGCTGCCTCCGATGGTGGTTCGACCCTGCGTGTCACCGGTGACCGAGTCGGTGACCCGGCCGGTCTGCAGCAGCCCGACCTGACCGCTGGCCTTCAGGTCGGCCATGTGCCTCGCGAAGTCGTCGGCGCTGACCACCTTCACGACGAACAGCATCCGCGAGTGGTCGACGCCGCACAGCTCGGCGCACTTGCCCGAGTACGTCCCGATCTTGGTCGGGGTCAGCTCGAACTGGTTGGCCTTGCCCGGGATCACGTCCATCTTGAACAGGAAGGCCGGGATCCAGAACGAGTGGATGACGTCCGGCGAGGTGAGGGTGAACTTCACCGTCTCGTTCACCGGCAGGTACAGCGTGGGCAGCTCCTGCGGGGTGCCGACGTCGTAGGCGTTCTGGTCGAGGTAGTTGAACGTCCAGCTCCACCGGAACGCCACGACGTTGACGTTGTTGTCCGGGTGCGCGCTGACCTTGAGGATCTGCGTCTGGTCGCGCGCGGTGTAGCCGAAGAGCACGGCGATGACGATCAGCGGCAGGACGGTGTACATGGCCTCGATCGGCAGGTTGTACCGGGTCTGCGGGGGCGCCGTCGCCGCCCGCCGGCGGTACGCGACCACGGCCCACAGGATCAGTCCCCAGGTGATCGCCCCGACGATCCACGCCGCCACCCAGGACCCCTGCCAGAGCGAGTAGATCCTCTCGCCCTCTTTGGTGACCGGGCTGGACATGTCGAGCATCGGCGGGATGTCGGCCGGGGTGCAGCCGGACAGGACGACCGCCATCGCGGCCAGCCCGGCACCGGCGAGCACGCTCCTGCGCGCAGTGCTGCGACTCACCTCTTGCCCACTCCGGATCTGCTCAGCGGGAACACCCGGGGACGTCTGGGGACAGTGCTCCGAACCCGCCACACGTTAGCGCAGGGGACCGGGTCCCGCCCGGCTGGGTGGCCCCCTCGGCGCGGCCCGTGGCAGGGTCCATGACGTGCTCCTCGAGACGCCCGGACCCGGACCCGCCGGGCCGCCGGGACCGACCCCGCCGCCGGGGCTACCTGGACGCCGCCTCCGGTGAGCCGCTGCACCCGGCCGCGCGGCTGGCGCTGGCGGCCGCCGACACGGCCGCCTGGGCCGACCCGGCCCGTCCCTACGCGGCCGGACGGCGCTCGCGGGTGCTGCTCGACACCGCCCGCGAGTCGGTCGCCGACGCGCTCGGCTGCCGGCCCGACGAGGTCTCGTTCACCGCGTCCGGGACCCAGGCCGTGCACCTCGGGGTGGCCGGCCTCGTCCTGGGCCGGGTCCGCACCGGGACCCGGCGGGTGGCCTCGGCGGTCGAGCACTCGGCCGTCCTGCACGCCGTCCGGGCCGGGTGCACCGAGGAGGACGTGACGCTGGTCGGGGTGGACGCCGACGGCCGGGTCGACACCGCCGCGTTCACCGCCGCGGTGCGCGGGCCAGGGGTCGCGCTGGCCTGCCTGCAGACGGCCAACCAGGAGGTCGGCACCGAGCAGCCGGTGGCCGAGGCGGCGCAGGCGTGCGCGGCCGCCGGGGTGCCCCTGCTCGTCGACGCGGCGGCGAGCGTCGGGCACGGCCCGCTGCCCGCCGGGTGGGACGTGCTCACGGCGAGCGCGCACAAGTGGGGCGGCCCGGCCGGCGTCGGGGTGCTCGCGGTCCGGACCGGGGTGCGCTGGCGCTCGCCGTCGCCGCCGGACGACCGCAGCTACCGACCCGAGGGTGCCCGGGTTCGAGCACGTCGCCGGTGCGGTCGCCGCCGCCGCCGCCCTCGAGGCGGTGACGGCACGGTCGGCGACCGAGGACGCCCGGCTGCGCGGGCTCGTCGACCGGCTCCGGGCCGACGTCCCGCGTCGGGTGCCGGACACCGTCGTGCTCGGCGACGCGGTCCGCCGCCTGCCGCACCTGGTGACCTTCAGCTTCCTGTACGTCCACGGCGAGGCCTTGCTGGCCGAGCTGGACCGGGCCGGGTTCGCGGTCACCTCCGGGTCGGCGTGCAGCGCGTCCAGCCTGGAGCCCAGCCACGTCCTGGTCGCGATGGGTGCGCTGACCCAGGGGAACCTGCGGGTCTCGCTCCCCCGTGGCGTGGCCGAGGCGGACGTCCATCGGTTCCTGGACGTGCTGCCCGACGCCGTCGACCGGGTGCGATCGTCGTTCGGGGCGGGTGGGCTGTGACGACCGGACCGGCGTCGCTCGTCGTCGACGCGGTGGGCCTGCGCTGCCCGATGCCCGTGCTCGAGCTGGCCCGCCGGCTGGCCGACGCCGAGGTCCCGCCCGGCGCGGTCGTCCGCCTGCTGTCCGACGACCCGGCCGCGGCCACCGACGTCCCCGCCTGGTGCCGGATGCGCGGGCACACGTACGTCGGTGCGGAACCGGAGGGAACAGTCACCGCTGTCACGGCCTACGTGCTCCGGATCGGCTCCGACCCGGCCGGCGCCTGAGCGAACTGCGGCGGGGGCGGCAGCCGCAACGCCGACGCCAGCCGCTCCAGGTACTGCTCGCGGGGCATCGCGACGGCGCCCAGCGACGCCAGGTGCGGCGTGCACCACTGCACGTCCAGCAACCGCCCGGCGACCCCGTCGCCGGAGAGGATCCCGACCAGGGCGGCCAGCGCCACCTTCGACGCGTCCCGCCCGTCCGGCTCGACGTGGAACATCGACTCGCCGGCGAAGAGCCCGCCGATGCAGACCCCGTACAGGCCGCCGAGCAACCGGCCGCCGACCCGGTCCCTGGCTTCGACCGAGTGCACGACGCCGAGCCGGGCCAGCTCGGTGTACGCCGCCCGGATGTCGGCGCCGATCCACCCGCCCGGCCGGTGCCGGTCGGCGCACCCGGCCAGCACGGCGGCGAAGTCGGTGTCGACCGTGACCGTGTACCGCCGCGCGGACTGGCGCAGCGAGCGGGTGACCCGCAGCCCGTCCAGCGGCAGCACGCCGCGGGGGTCGGGCGACCACCAGCCGAGCCGCCCGCGGCGGCCGTTCAGCCGCATCGGGAACAGCCCGGACCGGTACGCGGCGACGAGCGTCGCCGGCTGCAGGTCGAGACCGACCCCGAACAGGTCGCTCAGGGCCGTAGGCAGCGGACGTGCGCGCCGATCTCCTCGGCCGCGTGCTTGCCGTAGGCCGTCCGCAGCCGGTCCACCATCGCGGCCTGCCCCACCTCGTACTCCTGCGTGCCGACCGTCTCGATCACGTACGTCGCCAGCATCGACCCGACCTGGCAGGCCCGCTCGGGCGAGAGCTCCCACGCGATCGCAGCCAGGAACCCGGCCCGGAACGCGTCGCCGACCCCGGTCGGGTCGGCCCGGCGCTCCTCCTGCGGGCAGTGCACGAATACGGCGGGCTCGCCACGCTGCTCGACCAGCGCGCCCTTGGCCCCCAGCGTGGTCACCCGGGTGCCGACGCGCTCGAGGATCTCTTCGCCGGTCCAGCCGGTCTTCTGCTCGGTGAGCGCCGCCTCGTACTCGTTGGTGAACAGGTACGTCGCGCCGTCGACCAGGCTGCGGATCTCCGCGCCGTCCATCCGGGCCAGCTGCTGGGACGGGTCGGCCGCGAACGCGATGCCGCGGAACCGGCACTCGTCGGTGTGCCGGACCATCGCCTCGGGGTCGTTCGGGCCCACGACCACGAGGTCCAGGCCGCCGACCCGGTCGGCCACCGGCTGCAGCTCCATGTGCCGGGCCTCGCTCATGGCGCCCGGGTAGAACGAGGCGATCTGGTTCTGGTCGGCGTCGGTCGTGCACACGAACCGGGCCGTGTGGTGCACGTCCGAGACGTGCACGGACGCGGTGTCCACGCCGTGCCGCTCCAGCCACGACCGGTAGTCGGCGAAGTCGGCGCCGACCGACCCCACCAGCATCGGGCGCAGGCCCAGGCAGCCCATCCCGAAGGCGATGTTCGCCGCCACGCCGCCGCGGCGGATCTCCAGCTCGTCGACGAGGAACGACAGGGAGACCTTGTCGAGCTTGCCCTCGACCAGCGAGTCGGAGAACCGACCCGGGAACGTCATCAGGTGGTCGGTCGCGATCGAACCGGTCACGGCTATGCGCACGACACGCCACCCTACGTCAGCCCGGCCCGGCGGCCGAGCGGGTCAGCCGCGAAGCAGCACCGAGTAGTTCCGCCCGCCCGACGCCTCGATGGCGTTCGTGATCCCGGTGACCTGCTGCGGAGCCTTCTTGCTCGTGGTGCCGCCGTCGCCGAGCTGGCTGAAGTCGTCCCAGCCCCAGTCCCACAGCTGCCCGGTCGTGGTGACCGCGAGCGTGTGGTCGCGGCCGCAGTCGATGCGCTGGACGGCCGGCAGGCCGGCGACCAGGGCCGGCGTTGGTGAGTCGACGGTCTTCCCGTTGCCGAGCTCGCCATGCCCGTTCTCGCCCCAGTTCTCGACCCGGCCGTCCGACAGCAGCGCCACCGAGAAGTCGGCGCCGGCCGCGACGTCCGTCGCCGTGGTGATGCCGGGCACCTGGACCGGCGAGTGCTTGGCCACCTTGGTGCCGTCGCCGACCTGCCCGGAGGCGTTCAGGCCCCAGGCCCACACGGTGCCGTCGGACTCGACCGCGAGCCCGTGGTCGCGCCCGGCCGCGACGTGCACGACACCGGTAAGCGTGCCGACCCGCACCGGGACGCTGCTGTTCGTGGAACCGCCGTTGCCGAGCTCGCCGTCGGTGTCCAGGCCCCAGGCCCACACCGTGCCGTCCGACTTCAGCGCGAGGCTCAGGTCGCGGCCACCGCTGATCTCGACGACGTCGGTCAGGTTCTTCACCGCGACCGGGCTGGTGCGCGGCTTGGTGGTCCCGTCACCGAGCTGGCCCACGGCGTTCATGCCCCACGCCCGCACGGTCCCGTCGGCCAGCAGCGCGAGCGAGTGGTAGTGGCCGGCCGCGACGGCCGTCGCGTTCGTCAGCCCGGGGACCTTCACCGGGCTGAGCGCGTCGACCTTGGTGCCGTTGCCGACCTGGCCCTTGGGGTTGTCGCCCCAGGCCCAGACCTGGCCGGTGGAGTCGAGGGCGAGCACGTGCTCGCGACCGCCCGACACCTGGACGATGTCGCTGGGACTCGTGACCTGCCCGAACGTCGAGCGGTTGGCGGTGCCGCCGGTGCCGAGCTGGCCGTTGCCGCCGAATCCGGTGGTCCACACCGTGCCGACCGTCGCGGCGTTCGCCGACGTGGTGACCGCCGTGGCCAGCGGGACGGCCAGCGCCATGGCAAGCGCGAGCGTGCCGAACGTGCGTCTACGCATCATGTGCCCCCTCCAGGACCGCGCCAGTCTGTCCCCAGCGAAATGGTCCTGTCAGGAGAACAGCGAGGCGACCTGCTGAGCAGGTCGCCTCGCTGACAATCGGTGGTCGGCCGGATGCGCAGTGCGGTCGGAACGCCCTGCTGCGCGGTCGGTGGGCTACGCGGCTCAGTGGAAGGAGTCTCCGCACGCGCAGGAGCCCGAAGCGTTCGGGTTGTCGATCGTGAAGCCCTGCTTCTCGATCGTGTCGACGAAGTCGATCGTCGCCCCGGACAGGTACGGCGCGCTCATCCGGTCGGTGACGACCTGGACGCCGCCGAAGTCCTTGACCACGTCGCCGTCGAGGGACCGCTCGTCGAAGAACAGCTGGTAGCGAAGGCCCGAGCAGCCGCCCGGCTGGACCGCGACCCGCAGCGACAGGTCGTCGCGGCCCTCCTGGTCGAGCAGAGCCTTGACCTTCCCGGCGGCGGTCTCGGTGAGGAGGATCCCGTCGGTGACGGTCTCGTCCTGGATCGTCATGGTCGAACCTTCCTGGTCGTACGGCTCCCGGCTGGAGAGCCTGGAGTGCTTGCGGGCCGGAGGGCACATCGCCCGTTCCAGCGTGAACCACGCGGCCGCGCGGGCTGTTCCCCTCCATCGTGACACATCCGCGACCGCCCGGGTCTCAGGCCTCCCGCGGGGTCCAGGTCCGGGCGACGCGCTCGGCGAGGTCCTCCAGCCGGGCGGCCGGCTCCCGGCGGGCCGCCGCCAGCGAGCCGGCGCTCTCCTCGACCGCGTACGCGGCGTCCACCCCGGCGGCGGAGAACTCCCGCCGTCCCACCATCACCCGGCCGGCCAGCACCACGCACGGGCACCCGGCCCGCTGCGCCACCCAGGCGACCCCCTTGGGCACCTTGCCCTGCAGGGAGGTGGCGTCGAAGGTTCCCTCGCCGGTCAGCAGCAGGTCGGCGGACG
The DNA here is from genome assembly GCA_963771835.1 of uncultured Actinomycetota bacterium. GTDB lineage: Bacteria > Actinomycetota > Actinomycetes > Prado026 > Prado026 > CAVQCJ01. The sequence goes on along the minus strand of CAVYVA010000001.1, from coordinate 59,315 downwards.
CCGCGCGTGCGGGCAGGTCGACCGCCTCGAGCACGGTCTGCACCCCGCTCACCCGAACGCCGGAGAGCAGCATGAGGCCGTAGCCGAGTCCGCCGCCGGCACCCGCCCCGGCGGCCTGGGGGTCTCCGCCGGTCTGCTCGGCCCAGGACCGCAGCCGCTCGTCCAGCACCCGGACGTCGGCCCCGGTCGCGCCCTTCTGCGGGCCGAACACGGCCGCTGCCCCGTTCGCCCCGGTCAGCGGCGCGTCCACGTCGGTGGCGACCACCAGCGGGACGTCGCGCGGCCAGCCGTCGGGCCCGCCCAGCGCCTGCACGGCGCCGCGCCCCCCGTCGGTGCTCGCCGTGCCGCCCACGCCGACCACGACGCGGCTCGGGGACAGCTCCAGCACCGCCCGCAGGACTTCGCCCACGCCGGTGGTGGTCGCCTCGAGCGGGCGTCGGCGTTCCACGGGGACCAGATCGAGCCCGCAGACCTGCGCGGCCTCCACGTACACGGTCCCGTCCGGCGTGCGCAGCACCTGCGCGAGCACCGGGTCGCCCAGCGGCCCGGTGGCCTGCACCGCATGCAGCTTGCCGAGGAGCGAGGCGTGCAGGACCTCGACGAAACCGGGCCCGCCGTCGGACATGGGGGCGAGCTCGAGAACCGCGCCACGGTCGTGCCGGCGCCAGCCGGCGGCCATCGCCCGCGCCGCCTGCACAGCCGTGAGGGTTCCGGTGAACGAGTCGGGCGCCACCAGCACGTTCACCGCGCCACCGTACGATGCAGGGACAGGGCTTCGTGTACCCAGCCGATCTCGCGTACGGAGGTGGCGACGGTGACCGGGACGGTCGACCTCGACCTGGGCCTGCCCGAGGGCGTGACGCCCACGCCGCTCGCGCTGCTCCTGCTCGGTCGTGGCGCCGACCCGGACTCCGAGCGCGGGGTCGAGTGCCCCGGCGACCTGCCGGCCCCGTCCGACCCCGACCTCGTGGGACGCGCCGCCGCCGCCAAGGCCGCGCTCGGCGACTCGGTGTTCGTGCTTGGGCACCACTACCAGCGCGACGAGGTCATCGCGTTCGCCGACGTCACCGGCGACTCGTTCAAGCTCGCCCGCGAAGCGGCCGCGCGACCGGACGCCCCGTACATCGTGTTCTGCGGTGTGCACTTCATGGCCGAGAGCGCCGACATCCTCACCTCGGCGAGCCAGCAGGTCGTGCTGCCCGACCTCGCCGCGGGCTGCTCGATGGCCGACATGGCCGCGATCGGCCAGGTCGAGGACGCGTGGGACGTGCTCGCCGACGCCGGCGCCGCCGCCGGCACGGTCCCGGTGACGTACATGAACTCGACGGCCGCGATCAAGGGTTTCACCGGCCGGCACGGCGGGACCGTCTGCACGTCGTCCAACGCCGAGCGAGCCCTGCGCTGGGCGTTCGACCAGGGCGAGCGCGTGCTGTTCCTGCCCGACCAGCACCTCGGCCGCAACACCGCGGTCCGCGAGCTGGGGATGTCGCTGGACGACTGCGTGGTGTTCGACCCGCACAAGCCGGGCGGCGGGGTCCGGCCGGACCAGCTCGCGACGGCGCGCATGGTGCTGTGGCGCGGGCACTGCTCGGTGCACGGCCGCTTCACCGTCGACTCGGTGCGGGAGGTGCGCGAGCGGGTCCCGGACGTCCGCGTCCTGGTCCACCCCGAGTGCCGGCACGACGTCGTCACCGCCGCAGACCTGGTCGGCTCGACCGAGTTCATCATCCGGACGATCGACGCGGCGCCGGCCGGGAGCGCATGGGCCGTCGGGACCGAGATGAACCTGGTACGGCGGCTCGCCCTGCGGCACCCGGAGCAGCAGATCGTCTACCTCGACCGGACGGTGTGCTTCTGCTCCACGATGAACCGCATCGACCTGCCGCACCTGGTCTGGGCGCTGGAGAACCTCGTCGAGGGACGCGTGGTCAACCGCATCGAGGTCGACCACGAGGTGGCGCACTGGGCACGCGTCGGACTGGACCGCATGCTCGCGCTCCCGGCGTGACCCCGGCTGCCCCGACGAGCGACGCGCGCACCCAGGTCGTCTCCGGGGCGGGTCTGGCCCTGGCTGCGATCATCAGCGTCCAGGTGGGCGCGGCGGTGGCGAAGAACCTGTTCGCACAGCTGGGTGCCACCGGGGTCACCTGGCTGCGGCTGTCGATCGCGGCGGTGGTGCTGCTGGTCGCGTGGCGGCCGTGGCCGTGGCGGCGCGGCCGCCGGTGGAGCCGCCGCACGTTGCTGTCGGTGGCGGCCTTCGGCCTGGTGATCGCCGCGATGAACTCCACCTTCTACCTCGCCCTGGACCGCGTGCCGCTGGGGATCGCGGTCACCGTCGAGTTCATCGGTCCGCTCACGCTCGCCGCGTTCTCGTCGCGCCGCCTCGCCGACGGCGTCTGGGTGCTGCTGGCCGTCGCCGGCATCCTGCTGCTGGTCAGGACCTCGTCCGGCGACCGGCTGGACATGGTCGGGGTGCTGCTCGCCGCCACCGCCGGTGCGTTCTGGGCCGGCTACATCGTCCTGTCGGCCCGGGTCGGCGAGCTCCTGCCCGGCGGCTCGGGACTGGCCGCGGCCCTCGTGGTGGCGGCGCTGGTCACCACGCCGCTGGGCATGGCCTCGGCGGCCGGGCACCTCACCTGGGCCGCGCTGGCCGCAGCCAGCGGCGTCGCGCTGCTGTCGTCCGCGCTTCCGTGGTCGCTGGAGATGGAGGCGCTGCGCCGGGTACCGACCGGTGTGTTCGGCATCCTCATGAGCGTGGAGCCCGCGGTCGCCGCGCTGGCCGGGGTCCTGCTCCTGCACGAGCAGCTGCTCGGCCGGCAGTGGGCCGGGATCGTCGTCGTGGTGGTGGCCAGCTCTGGTGCCGCCGCCACGAACGCCCGCGCCCGCGCCGACCTGTCCACCCCCGGCCAGCCCTGACCCGTCCGACCTCGTCCGGGGCGGCTCAGGCCGGAGGCTCCGGGGTGGGGGCGATCTGGGGTGCGGCGGGGCCAGGGGCGAGCTCGGACTTGAGCCGGGCAAGCTCACGCTCGACGTCGCTCTGGCTGGACATCCGCTCGAGCTCGACCGTCAGGTCGTCCTTGCTCCCCCCGGACGAGTCGACGAGCGCGCCGGAGGCGATCAGCTCGTCGAGCGCGCCGGCGCGCGCCTGCATCTGCGCGGTCTTGTCCTCGGCCCGCTGGACCGCCAGGCCGACGTCGGAGAACTCGTTCGACAGCCCGGTGAACGCCTCGTTGATCTTGGTCTGCGCCTCGGCCGCGGTGTACGAGGCCTTCAACGTCTCCTTCTGGGTCCGGAACGACTCGACCTTGCTGGCGAGCCGCTGCTGGGCCGCGACCAGCCGGTCCTCGTCGGCCTGCAGCTGTGCGAGCTGACCCTGCAGGTCGGTCGTCTGCTGCTGCAGCGCCGACCGGCGGGTGAGGGCCTCGCGGGCGAGGTCCTCGCGGCCCTGGGCGAGCGCGGCCCGGCCCTGCCCCTCCAGCTTGTCGATCTGCTGCCCGACCGCCTGCAGCTGCAGCTCCAGCCGCTTGCGCGAGGTCGCGACGTCGGCCACGCCCTTGCGCACCTGCTGCAGCAGCTCGAGCTGCTTCTGGTAGCTGTAGTCCAGGGTCTGTCTGGGGTCCTCGGCCCGGTCCAGGGCCGACGACGCCTTGGCCTTGAAGATCGAGGTCATCCGCTTCCACAAGCCAGCCATCCCATGAGCGTAAGCCCGCTCCCCGCGCCCGGCGACAGCACGTCGGTCGGGATACTGCTGCAGCGTGCTCTTCCGCCGTGACAGCAAGCCTGCCGGTTCCGACCGGGACCAGTCCGTCACGACCGACGAGGCCGGCTCGGTCCAGGTCGGCAAGGGCCGCCCGACGCCCAGCCGCAAGGAGGCCGAGGCGGCCCGCAAGGCCCGGGCCAAGCCGCCGCTGAGCCGTCGCGAAGCGGCCAAGGCCGACCGGCAGACCACCCGCGAGCAGCGGCTGCAGACCCGCCAGGCGCTGATCAGCGGCGACGAGCGCGCGCTGCCTGCGCGCGACCGGGGTCCGGTGCGTCGCTTCGCCAGGGACTACGTCGACTCGCGGCGCACCCTCGGCGAGCTGATGCTGCCGTCGATGGTGCTGTTCATCCCGCTCACGCTCGGCGCGAACTCGATCGCGAACGTGACCGTCCGCGCCTACGTCGTGATCGCGACGTACCTGTACATGCTCATGATGATCGGCGGCACCGCGATGCTGGGAGGTCGCGTGAAGCGCGAGGCCGCGCGGCGGTTCCCGGACGAGGACGTGCGCGGCGCGGGCTTCTACGCCGCGATGCGATCCCTGCAGCTGCGCCGGTGGCGCCTGCCCAAGCCGCGCCTCAAGGCCGGAGACGAGCTCTGATGGAGTTCCGCTACCTCGGCACCAGCGGCCTGCTGATCAGCGAGATCGCGTACGGGAACTGGATCACGCACGGCTCCCAGGTCGAGGAGGACCAGGCGAGCGCCTGCGTGCACGCTGCCCTGGACGCCGGCATCACCACGTTCGACACCGCCGACGTGTACGCCGCCGGGCGGGCCGAGTCGGTGCTCGGACGCGCGCTGGCCGGACAGCGGCGCGAGGGACTGGAGATCCTCACCAAGGTGTACTGGCCCACCGGTCCGGGCGGGAACGACCGCGGCCTTTCCCGCAAGCACGTCATGGAGTCGATCGACGCGTCGCTGCGCCGGCTCGGGACCGACTACGTCGACCTGTACCAGGCGCACCGGTACGACTACGAGACGCCGCTCGAGGAGACGATGACCGCGTTCGCCGACCTGGTCCGGGCCGGGAAGGTGCTCTACGTCGGGGTGTCGGAGTGGACGGCGGCGCAGATCCACGCCGGCGCAGCGCTGGCCCGCGAGCTGCGCATCCCGTTCGTGTCGAGCCAGCCCCAGTACTCGATGCTCTGGCGGGTGATCGAGGCCGAGGTGGTGCCGGCCTGCGTCCAGGAGGGGCTGTCGCAGATCGTGTGGTCGCCGATCGCGCAGGGCGTGCTCTCGGGCAAGTACCTGCCGGGTCAGCCGCCGCCTGCCGGCTCGCGCGCCACCGACCCGAACGGCGGCGCCGACGACGTGAAGGACTGGATGTCCGACGAGGTCCTCGAGCGGGTGCAGCGCCTGCGGCCGATCGCCGACCGGGTCGGCCTCAGCATGGCCCAGCTCGCCGTCGCGTGGGTGCTGCAGAACGACAACGTGGCGGCGGCGATCATCGGCGCCAGCCGGCCCGAGCAGGTGCACGAGAACGTGAAGGCGGCCGGCGTGCGGCTGGACGCGGACAGCATGGCCGCGATCGACGCCGCGCTCGAGGGGGTCGTGACCACCGACCCGGCGGAGACGGTCAGCCCGCCCAGCCGCCCCGAGGACTGAGCAGCCTCAGTCCGGCGGGAGCAGGCTCATCGGGCCGTAGACCTCGGCGCCGTCCTCGAGCAGCACGACGCTGACGACCCCGCCGGCGACCAGCTCCTCCCAGGACTCCCCGATCCAGGACTCGGCGTCGGCCTGCGTCGGGAACGAGGTCCGGGGCAGCTCGTCGGCGTCCAGAACGCCGCCGGAGGCGTCCGCGTAGCGCCAGGTCCAACCCATGCCCGGCACCCTATCCGCGGACCTGCGGCGGGACTTTGACGCGGGCGGTCGCGGCGTGGGAGCGTCCGACCACAACTCCACACGCCTCGGACAGGGGAAGCCGGTCGAACTCCGGCGCTGACCCGCAACCGTAGGCCGCGCGCATCCCGAGCCGGGTGCGGGCGGCGAGCCGGGATACCTGCCCCGAGGCGAGCGGCTCCACGTTTCCGCCGAGGTCTGCGGGGCGGAGCCCGGGTCCCACCGGACCCGCGCCCGCGCCCCTCGTCACCGTTCAGGTGACGGGGGCGTCGTCGTCATCCGGGGGTGCGCGGGCGTCGGTCGACGGATCGCTCACCCGAAGGACACCTCACGTGACCAGCACCGCGCACCGCCCATCAGCCCGCCGTCGCGTCCCACGCCTCGGCCTGCCCCTCGTCGCGGCCGGACTCGCGCTCGTCCTGCCGCTCGCCGGCACGGCCGTGGCGTCCGGCCGGACGGCGTCGAGCGTTCCGCCCACCACGACCGACCCCGCGAAGGTCGGGCTGTTCGGCGGCCAGGACCCGTCCTTCGACGGCGCCTACCGCCAGTCGCTCGCCCTGCTCGCGACGGTCGCGGCAGGCCGGACGCCGGCGCCGGCGGCGGTCGCGTGGCTGCTCGCGCAGCAGTGCGCGGACGGCGGGTTCGAGGCGTTCCGCGCCTCGCTCGCGGCGGCCTGCCAGGTTCCGGACTCGGCCTCGTTCAGCGGTGAGGACACCAACTCGACCGGGATCGCCGCCCAGGCGCTGCACGCGCTCGGCCAGGGGACCCGGGCCGGCAAGGCGGTCGACTGGCTGGCGGCGAAGCAGAGCGCGGACGGCGGCTGGGCGTACTACCCGGACGGCGCGGTGGGCAACGACCCGGACGCGAACTCGACCGCACTCGGGCTGTCCGCCTTCCTCGCGCTCGGGCGTGGCGCTCCGCACGCGGGCGGGGCAGCCGGGCCGACCCCGTACGACGCGCTGCAGGGACTCCAGGTCGGGTGCGAGGGCGCGGTCGGCGACCGCGGGGCGTTCACGTTCTTCGGCTCCCCGAACGACTACGCGACGGTGCAGGCGACGCTGGCCGTCGGCGGCGGTTTCCTGCCGGTCGCAGCGCAGGCCGGTGCCGACGACTCACCGGTGCTGACCTGCCCGGCCGCGGCGCCGGCGAAGAAGGTCGCCGTCGTCCCCGCGACGACCGCTGCCGCCACGCCGCCGACCGCGACCGCGAGCCCGACCGCGAGCCCGGCGCAGCCGAAGACTGTCGCGCCGACCGTCACAAAGGCGCCGACCGTCGCCACGAAGGTCGCCGGCCCGGTGCACGTGCTGTCGACGGCCGGCCTCACTCCGGCCGAGGCGGCCGACGCTGCCGCGGGCTACCTGGTACGCGAGCTCGGTGCGAACGGGCACGTCATCCCCGACCCGTTCAACCCCGGGCAGACCGACTTCGGCAGCACCGCCAACGCGGTGGTCGCGCTGGTCGCGACCAGGCACGGGTCCAGCCAGGTCGCCGGCGCCCTGACCGCGCTGGCCGGGCAGGTGGACGCGTTCGTCGTGAAGTCCGGGGCCGACCAGCCGGGGGCGCTGGCCCTGCTGATCCTGGCGTCGACCGCGGGCGGCCAGGACCCGACCGCTTTCGGCGGGAGCGACCTGACCACCCGGCTGGCGGCGACGGTGACGCTGGCCGCGCCGACAACCTCGCCGACTGCGTCGCCGACGTCCACGGTGGCGCCGGCGCCAGGTGGGGGGACCGACCCCGGGAGCACGCTGCCCGACACCGGCGCCGGCGCGAGGGCGGCCGTCGCCGGACTCGTCGGGTCGCTGCTGCTGCTGTGCGGCATCGCCCTGCTGCTGTTCGGCCGGCGGGGGTCACGGCAGGCATGACGCGGCGCCGGCTGTCCGCCCGGGCCGCGGCGCTGGTCGTCGCGACCTCGGCGGCGCTCGCGCCGGCCGCCGTCGCAGCCTGGCCGGCCTCGGCGTCCGCGTACCGCTACTGGTCCTACTGGCACGGCACCTCGACCGGCGGCTGGACGTTCTCGCCGGTCGGGGCGACCTACCGGCCGCCGGCGGGATCGGTGGACGGGTGGCGGTTCGCCGTCAGCGGCACGGCCGGGTCGGTGAAGCCGCGGGCGACCGCCTCGTACGCGTCGATCTGCGCGCACCACACGGCCGCGCCGTCGGGCCAGAAGCTGGTCGGGCTGGTCGTCGACTACGGCACGAGCGCCGACGCTCCGCCCGGGCAGAAGCCGCCCCGCGGCGTGGACACGTTCTGCGCGCAGGTGGCCGACAACGGCAGCTCCGCCGTCGTGCTCCAGCAGTACGCGTCGGTGCGCAGCGACAGCGGTCTCGTGTGCGGCATCGACGGCTACCCGTCCGGTGAGTGCGGCGTCATCGTGCAGCCGCCCTCGCCGAAGCCGACCCCGCCACCGACGCCGAAGCCGACCTCGCACGCACCGGCTCCCACCGCGTCCGGCAGCCGTCCCTCGACGGGCGGGTCCGCCGGTCCGGCGCACAGCGGCGCGGCAGCCGTGGGCGGCTCGACGACGCCGAGCCCGGGTCCGGGCAGCGCCGAGCCGGGCGGCACCGGCACGGGGTCCGGGTCGTCGTCGGGCGACCCGCAGCCAGTGGCTGTCGGCGCCGGCGGAGTACCCGACCGAGGCGGGACGAGCGGCGGACCGCCGGTCGGAGCGTGGGCCGGAGCGGCGCTCGTCCTTGCCGTCGGCGGGGCCGCAGCCGTACGGGCGCTGCGCGGGACCCGCGGCCGCGGTGCGCCATGAGCCTGCGCACCGCGTTCCTGCCCCGGCCGCTGCACCCCGGGGCCTGGTGGCTGTGGGCGCTCGGGCTGGCCACCGCGGCCAGCCGCACCACGAACCCGTTGCTGCTGCTGCTGATCGTCGCCGTGACCGCCTATGTCGTGGCCGCCCGCCGGACCGCGGCGCCGTGGGCCCGCTCGTACGGGGCGTTCCTGCGGCTGGGCCTGGTCGTGATCGCCCTGCGGCTCGCCTTCCAGGTCGTCTTCGGCGCGACCGGCACCGGGACGGTGATCCTGCACATCCCCGAGCTGCCGGTGCCGGGCTGGGCCGGCGGCGTCCGGATCGGCGGCGACCTCACCGTCCAGGACCTGCTCGGCGCGTTGTACGACGGGCTTCGGCTGGCCACCCTGCTGATCTGCGTGGGTGCGGCCAACTCCCTCGCGAACCCGTCCCGGCTGCTGCGGTGCGTGCCCGCCGCTCTGTACGAGGTCGGGGTGGCCGTGGTCGTCGCGATGACGCTGGCGCCGCAGATGGTCGAGGACGTCACCCGGGTCAAGGTGGCGCACCGACTGCGCGGCCGCCCGGACCGGGGGCTGCGTGGCCTGCGCGGGGTGGCGGTCCCCGTCCTGGAAGGTGCGCTGGACCGCTCGCTCACGCTGGCCGCGGCGATGGACTCGCGCGGCTACGGCCGCAACGCAGGCGTCGGCGCGGGCGCGCGCCGGCTGACCTCGGCCCTGGTCCTCGCCGGGCTCGTGGGGGTCTGCGCGGGGGTCTTCGGGCTGCTCGAGGGTGGCTCGCCGCAGGTCGCGGGGCTGCCGGTGCTCGGGGTGCCGCTGCTGCTGGCCGGCCTGGTGGTGGCCGGCGCCGGGTTCGTGGTCGCCGGACGGCGGGTCCGGCGCAGCCGCTACCGTCCGGACCCGTGGGCGCTGCCGGAGTGGCTGGTCGCCGGCTGCGGGGTCGTGGCGGCGGGCACGCTCGTCGTCGCCGCCGCGGCCGGGGTCGCGGGCCTCGTCGGCCAGTACGCGCCGCCGGCCTGGCCGACGCTGCCGCTGCTGCCGACCGCGGGAATCCTGGTCGGCATCCTGCCCGCGTGGGTCTCGCCCCGGCCCCGCGACCCGTCCCGCCCGGCGCCGCGCCGCGACCATGCCGCCGCCCTCGTGCCGGCGGGCGGTGACCGGCGGTGATCCGGTTCGAGGACGTCTCCGTCACCTACGACGGGGCCGACCGCCCGGCGCTGCAGGGCGTCGACCTGGTCGTGCCCGAGGGCGAGCTGTGCCTGGTCGTCGGCAGCACCGGGTCCGGCAAGTCGACCCTGCTGCGCACCGTCAACGGGCTGGTGCCGCACTTCTCCGGCGGCACCCTCACCGGTCGCGTCGTGGTCGCCGGACGGGACACCCGCGACCACCCCCCGCGCGAGCTGGCCGACGTGGTCGGGTTCCTGGACCAGGACCCGACGGCCGGCTTCGTCACCGACGTGGTCGAGGAGGAGCTGGCGTACGCGATGGAGTCGCTGGGCCTGCCGCCCGCCGTGATGCGCCGGCGCGTCGAGGAGACGCTCGACCTGCTCGGCCTGGCGGAGCTTCGGGAGCGGCCGCTGCGGACGTTGTCCGGCGGACAGCGGCAGCGGGTCGCGATCGGCTCGGTGCTCACCGCGCACCCCCAGGTGCTCGTCCTGGACGAGCCGACGTCGGCGCTGGACCCCGGTGCCGCCGAGGAGGTGCTCGCCGCGCTCCAGCGGCTCGTGCACGACCTCGGCCTGACCGTGCTGCTGGCCGAGCACCGGCTCGAGCGCGTCGTGCAGTACGCCGACCGCGTGGTGCGGCTGTCCGGCTCGGCCACGCCCCCCGAGGTGGGGATGCCGGCCGAGGTGATGGCCGGCTCGTCGGTGGCACCGCCGGTGGTGCACCTGGGCCGGGTCGCCGGCTGGGACCCGTTGCCGCTGTCCGTGCGCGACGCCCGCCGGGCGGCCGGCCCGCTGCGGGCGCGGCTGGACGGACACCGCCCGGTGCGTCGCGACGTGCCCGCCGGCGCGACGGCCGCCACGCTCGAGGACGTCACCGTCAGGTACGACGCGGTGGTGGCGCTGCACGGTCTGTCGCTCGCGCTCGCCGCCGGCCAGGTGGTCGCGCTGATGGGCCGCAACGGCGCCGGCAAGACGACGATGCTCTCCGCGCTGGTCGGCACCGCCACCCCGATGGCCGGCCGGGTCCGGCTGGGGGCCGGCGCGCAGGCCGCGGACCCGGTCGGACTGACCGGGCCCCAGCTGCTGCGCCGGGTCGGGCTGGTCCCGCAGGACGCCGGCGACCTGCTGTACGCCGAGAGCGTCGTGTCCGAGTGCGCCGGGGCGGACCGCGACGCCGGCACGGCCGCGGGCTCGACGCTCGCGCTGTTCGGGCGGCTGAGCCCGGGCGTCGACCCGCAGCGGCACCCACGCGACCTGTCCGAGGGGCAGCGGCTCGCGCTCGCCCTGGCCGTCGTGCTGGTCGCCGCGCCGCCACTGGTGCTGCTGGACGAACCGACCCGAGGGCTGGACTACGAGGCCAAGGCGCGGCTGGTGCAGACGCTGCGCGAGCTGGCCGCCGCCGGGCACGCGGTCGTGCTCGCCACCCACGACGTCGAGCTGGCCGCCGACGTCGCCGACCGCACCGTCGTCGTCGCCGACGGCGAGGTGGTCGCGGACGGGCCGACCGCCGAGGTCGTCGTCGGGTCCCCCGCGTTCTCACCGCAGGTGGCGAAGGTGCTGGCACCGGGGCCGTGGCTCACCGTCGCCGAGGTCGCCGAGGCGCTGCGAGCCGCCGGATGACAACCACCGTCACCCGTGCGACGGGCCACCCCGGCGCCGGCGCGCCACGACCCGCCGCAGGCCGTACGCATGCCCTGCGCATCGGCGTGCGTCCGGCACTCGCGCTCGCCCTGGTCTCCCTGGTCGGCGTCGCCGCGTTCGGCTGGCCGCTGCTCGCCCATCCCGGCTCCGGCATCGGGCACGATGCGGACGCGCCGTGGCTGTTCGCCGCGCTGCTGCCGCTGCTGATCCTGGTGCTGCTGGCCGAGATCTCCTCCGGCGGGGTGGACGCGAAGGCCGTCGCGATGCTGGGCGTCCTGGCCGCGCTGGGCACCGCGCTGCGTCCCTTCGGCGCCGGCGTGACCGGCTTCAACCCGATGTTCGTGGTGCTGATCCTGGGCGGGCGCGCGCTCGGTCCCGGGTTCGGCTTCGTGCTCGGCGCCACCACGATGTTCAGCTCCGCCCTGCTGACCGGAGGGGTCGGCCCGTGGCTGCCGTTCCAGATGCTCGCCGCCGCCTGGACCGGGTTCTTCAGCGGGCTGCTGCCGCCGGCGCGCGGGCGACGCGAGCTGGTGATGCTGGCCGGGTACGGGGCCGTCAGCGGCGTCGCGTTCGGGTTCTTGATGAACCTGTGGTTCTGGCCGTTCCAGACCGGGACGTCGTCGTCGCTGTCCTTCGTGCCGGGCGCACCGCTGGCGGAGAACCTCAGCCGGTTCCTGGCGTACTCGGTGGCGACGTCGCTGGGCTGGGACCTGATCCGCGGCCTCGGGAACGCGGCCCTCGTGCTGGCCTTCGGCGGGCCGGTGCTGCGCGCCCTGCGCCGGGCCACGAGGCGGGCCGCCTTCGACGTCCCGGTCGGTTTCGAGCCGGGCCCCGCGGCGGTGGGACGCTGATGGAGGTCGTCGTGCTCGGCACCGCGGGTGCGGGCGGCCGGCCGAACGCCTTCTGCCGGTGCCGGCTGTGCACGGACGCGCTGGCCACCGGGGACGTACGGGCGCAGACCGCCGCGCTGGTCGACGGGCGGCTGCTGCTGGACTGCGGACCCGAGGTGCCGTACGCCGCCACCCGGGCCGGGCGTTCGCTCGCGGACGTCCGGCACCTGCTGCTCACCCACTCGCACCCCGACCACGCGAGCCCGATGGCGCTGCTGGCGCGGGCGTGGGCGGGCCGGACCGAGCCGCTGGACCTGGTCGGGCCGCCGGAGGCGGTCGCGGTGTTCGCCGACTGGATCGGACCGGACGACCCGGTACGTCCACGGGCGGTGCGTGCCGGCGACCGGCTCGAGCTGGGCGGCTACGTCGTCGCGGTGCTCGAGGCGGACCACGGCGACGAGCACGCCGGCCCCGGAGTCCTGTACGACGTGACAGCGCCGGACGGCGGGACCGTGCTGTACGCCACCGACACCGGACCGCTGCCTGCCTCGACCCGGGACGCGGTGGCCGGCCGGGCGTACGACGTGGTGCTGCTGGAGCAGTCGTTCGGTGACCGGACCGACCATGGCACCCGGCACCTGGACCTCGCGAGCTTCGCCGCCGCGGTGACCGAACTGCGCGCCTGCGGTGCAGTGGTCGCGTCGACGGACGTCGTCGCGGTGCACCTGGGGCATCACGACCCCGCCCCGGCCGAGCTGGCCCGTCGGCTCGCCGCCGTGGGTGCCCGCGTCGTTCCGGACGGCACTGTCCTCGGCCGACCCGCCCGAGGGACCTCCACGCTGGTGCTCGGTGGCGCGCGCTCCGGGAAGTCCGTGCACGCGGAGTCGCTGCTGGCCGGGCAACGCGACGTGACGTACGTCGCGACCGGCGGCACCCGACCCGACGACGGCGAGTGGGTCCGCCGGGTGGCCGACCACCGTGCCCGGCGGCCGGCCGGGTGGCGGACCGTCGAGACGCTCGACGTGGCCGCGGTGCTCGACGACGCGACGGCCACGGACTCGGTCCTGGTGGACTGCGTGTCGTTGTGGCTGGCCGGCGTCATGGACGAAGCCGGCGTGTGGGCGGCCGATGACGGGGCTCCCGCAGCCGCGTCCGACGCCGCGGCCGCCGAGGTGGTGCGGCGCAGCGACCGGCTCGTCCAGGCCCTCGCGGCGTCGACAGCCACGGTCGTGGTCGTCAGCAACGAGGTCGGCTCGGGGATCGTGCCCGGAACCGTGTCCGGCCGCCGGTTCCGCGACGAGCTGGGTCGGCTCAACGCCCGGATCGCCGCCGTCTGCGACGTCGTCACGCTGGTCGTCGCCGGCGTGCCGCTGGACCTGCGAGCAGCCCGCCCGGGCGACCGGGACCACTCTCCGAGGGAGTACGCGTGAGCGACCCGACCGGCAGCGACACCGACGCGCTCGAGCCGCCGAGCCTGACCGCCGAGCTCGACCGCATCAGCCGGTCGATGGCGATCCCCGACGACGACGTGCGCGCGCAGGCGCTGGCCAGGCAGCTGCGGCTCACCAAGCCCACCGGCGCGCTCGGGCGGCTCGAGGAGCTGTCCGTCTGGCTGTCCGCCGTGCAGGGCGTGTGCCCGCCGCGACCTGTCGAGCGCCCGCGGGTCGTCATCTTCGCCGGCGACCACGGCGTGGCAGCGTCCGGCGTCTCGGCCTACCCGCCCGAGGTCACCGCGCAGATGGTGCGCAACTTCGTCGCGGGCGGTGCCGCGGTGAACGTGCTCGCCAGGTTGACCGGGGCGTCCGTACGCGTCCTGGACCTGTCCGTGGACGCCGACCTGTCCGACCTGCCCGGGGTGGGTGCGTACAAGGTGCGGCGCGGGACCGGCGACATCGCGGTCGGCCCGGCGATGTCGCGGGAGGAGTCCGAGCAGGCCGTCCGCGCCGGGATCGCGATCGCGGACGAGGAGGTCGACGCAGGCGCCGACCTGCTGATCGCCGGGGACATGGGCATCGGCAACACCACGCCGTCGGCGACGCTGGTCGCCGTCCTCACCGACGCGGAGGTCGCCACCGTGGTCGGTCGCGGCACGGGCATCGACGACCGGGCCTGGATGGTCAAGTGCGCGGCGGTGCGCGACGCAGCCCGCAGAGGACGCACCCGGCAGGCGGACATGGTCGACCTGCTCGCCGAGGTGGCCGGACCGGACATCGCCGCCATGGCCGGCTTCCTGTTCCAGGCTGCGGTGCGTCGCACCCCGGTCCTGCTGGACGGCGTGGTCTCCGGGGCCGCCGCCCTGGTCGCGCAGCGGATCGGGTACCGGTCCAGGCAGTGGTGGCTGGCCGGCCACCGCTCCACCGAACCGGCGCACACGCGCGCGCTGGACCGCCTCGACCTGGAACCGATCGTCGACTTCGGGCTGCGCCTGGGCGAGGGGACCGGCGCGCTCGTCGCGCTGCCGGTGCTCAAGGCGGCGGCAGCCACGCTGGCCGAGATGTCGACCTTCGACGAGGCGGGCGTCTCCGACCGGGAGACCGATGCCGGGTCTGACGGGTGAGCGATCCGCTCCGGCTGGCGCTCGGTACGTTCACCGCGGTCCGGGTCGCGCCGCCGCGGCGGGTCGACCGCGGCGTCGTCCGAGGCGCGCTGTGGCTCACGCCGGTGGTCGGCGCCGCGGTCGGCGGGGTCGCCGCCGCCGTGCTCGAAGGCGTCCGCGTTGCCACCCACCACTCCGTCGCCGGGACCTGGCTGGCGGCCGTGCTCGCCATCGCCTGTACGGCCCTGTTGAGCCGGGGACTGCACCTGGACGGCCTGGCGGACACCGCCGACGGCCTGGGCTCCGGGCGGCCGGCCGACCAGGCGCTCGAGGTGATGCGCCGCTCGGACATCGGACCGTTCGGCGTCGTGACCGTGGTGCTGGTGCTGCTGGTCCAGGTCGGGGCCGTCGCCGAGTCCGTCGGACGCGGCACCGGCTGGCTCGGCGTGCTGGTCGGCGTCACCGCGGGCCGGACCGCGGTCGTGTGGGGATGCCGGGCCGGCGTGCCCGCCGCGCGCACCGACGGTCTGGGCCTGCCGTTCGCCGGCGCCTTCCCGACCGTCGCGGCCGCGGTGCTGACCGGGCTGACCGCGGTGGCCTGCGCGGGAACGTCCTGGCTCGACGACGACCGCAGCGGCTGGCTGACGTTGCGGTCCGCGGTCGCCGTCGCAGCCGCCGCGGCCGTGGCAGCGCTGCTGGTGCGGCGGTGCACCCGCCGGCTGGGCGGGGTGACCGGCGACGTCCTCGGCGCCACGATCGAGGTCGGCACGACTGCGGCTCTGCTCTGCTTCGCGTTCGTCTGAGCCCGCGTGCGCGAGGATCGTCGGACCCGACCAGGCCGGGCGACCCGACGAGCGGCGGAGGCATCGGATGTGGAACGACATGTGGGTCATGGGGATCCCGGTGATGGAGAAGGGGATCCGCACCGTCGCGGTGTACCTGTTCATCACGCTCGCGCTGCGTCTGATCGGCCGCCGTGACCTGGCCCAGTTCACGACGTTCGACCTGGTCATGGTGCTGCTGCTGTCCAACGTCGTGCAGAACGCGATCATCGGCCCGGACAACTCGCTGACCGGCGGCCTGGTCGGGGCCGCGATGCTGTTCGCGGTCAACAGCGCGCTCGTCCGGCTGGGGGCCAGCAGCGACACGGCCGAGCGGATCTTCGAGGGCGACCCGACGACGATCGCCGAGGACGGCGCGCTCAAGCACGACGTGCTGCGCCGCCTCGGGGTGCGGCCGCGCGACGTCGAGGCGGCCTTGCGCGACCAGGGCGCCACCTCGATCGCCGACGTCGAGAGGGCGGAGCTGATGCCGTCCGGCTCGCTGCTCGTCGACCTGCGCGAGGACGCCCAGACGGCGACGCGGGGCGACATCCAGCTGCTGCTGGACCGGATGACCGCCCTCGAGACGGCCGTCGCCCGCCGCGGCTAGCCGGTCGTTGCATACGGATCGGGGGTCATGACCCCCGATCCGTATGCAACGACCGGGTGAGGGGACGGCATGCTGGGCGGCATGACGGGCGAGGCGTGGTCGTCGGCCGACAGGTACGAGCCGTTCATCGGACGGTGGAGCCGGCTGGTCGCGCGCGAGTTCGTGACCTGGCTCGACCCGCCGGCCGGGCTGCGCTGGCTGGACGTGGGCTGCGGCACCGGAGCGCTGAGCGAGGCGGTGCTGGCGGCCGCCGATCCGGCCTCGCTCGTCGGGGTCGACCCGTCCGCGGCGTACATCGACGGTGCAGCTGGACGGATCCGCGACCCGCGGGTCACGTTCCGCGTCGCCGGCGCCGACGACCTGCCGCTGCCGGAGGCGTCCATCGACCGGGTCGGGTGCGGGCTCGTCCTCAACTTCGTGCCGGACGCCGTGGTCGCGGTGCGCGAGATGCGGCGGGTGCTGGCCCCCGGCGGCGTCGTGGGCGGGTACGTCTGGGACTACGCCGACGGGATGCGGATGCTGCGGCACTTCTGGGACGCGGCGGTCGCCGAGGACGCGGACGCCCGCGCGCTCGACGAGGGTGCGCGCTTCCCGATCTGCCAGCGCGGTGGCCTCGAGGACTGCTTCGGGACGGCCGGGCTGGTCGACGTCGTCACGCGCCCGCTCGAGGTCCCGACGACGTTCCGCGACTTCGACGACTACTGGACGCCGTTCCTGGGCGGGCAGGGTCCGGCGCCGGGCTACTGTTCGGAGCTCGCGGACGACCGGCTCGAGCGGCTGCGCGTCCGGCTCCGGGCCGAGCTGCCCACGGAGCCGGACGGATCGATCAGGCTGACCGCCCGGGCGTGGGCCGTGCGGGGCACGTCCGGCTAGCGAGGGAGCACGGCATGGACTGGAAGATCGAGGTCGTGGTCGTACCGGTGTCCGACGTCGACCGGTCGAAGGCGTTCTACAACGAGCAGGTCGGGTTCGTCGTCGACGTGGACCGCCGGATCAGCGACACGATGCGGGTCGTCCAGCTGACCCCGCCGGGTTCGGCCTGCTCGGTGACGATCGGCCAAGGCCTGGGCGACTCCCCGCCCGGCTCCCTGAAGGGGCTCCAGCTGGTGGTCACGGACATCGAGAAGGCCCGGGCCCAGCTCGTCGCCGGCGGGGTCGACGTGACGCCACTGCGGTTCATGGGCGACAACGGCTGGGAGGACGGGCACGGCGGGCCCTGGAACACCTTCTGCTTCTTCGACGACCCGGACGGCAACAGCTGGGCCGTGCAGGAGAAGCCCGCCTCGTCCTGAGGAGCGGGCGACTCAGCCGAGAGCACCGACGACGGCGCCGCCGACAGCCTCGACGTAGCGGGCGACGGACCGGCCGGACGGGTCGTGGCTCGGGTTCACCTCGGTCAGCACGATCGCCGCCAACCGGGAGGTGGAGCACAGGATCTCCAGCACGGACCCCGCGGTGTCCAGCGGGACGCCGGTGCCGTAGTGCGGGAAGTTGCCCAGCGGCAGGTCGTTGCTGTCGACGGCGTCGACGTCGAAGTGGACGACGATCCGCGACGCGGCGGCCTCCAGCGCGTCGACCGTCTCGTGCGCGAGCTTCTCAGGGGCGACCAGCAGCTCGCGGTAGGAGTGGTGCACCAGACCGGGCCTGGATGCGAGCACCTCGCCGTCGAACGCGTCCGGGTCACCCGGGTCGTACCCGAGCATGACCAGCCGTTCGTCGGTGAGCATCGGCGCCGGCCCGTCCAGCCGGGCGAGCTCGCTGTCGGCGATCCCGAGCAGGTGCGCGATGCCCATCGCGTCCATCACCCCGCCGCGCGTCCGTGCGGGGGTGGACAGGTCGGCGTCGCCGTCGAAGTACGCGAGGCCGGCGTCCGGGTGCACCCGCTGGGTACCGGCCAGCACGCCCAACGTGATCGTGCAGTCCCCGCCCAGCAGCATCGGCACCCGCCCGGACCGCAGCACGTCCGCCGTCGCGTCGGCCACCAGCCGGGCGACCCGCACCACCGCATCGAGGTTGCGGTGCCTCGACCCGACCTCGTCGACGGCGAACACCTCGCCGGCGAGGTCGCCGCCGTCCTGGACGTCCACGCCGCCCGCACGCAGCCGCTCGACGAGGCCGGCAGCGCGGATCGCAGCCGGTGCCAGCTCTTGACCGGCGTGGTGCGCACCCGCGCTCGTCGGGACCCCGAGGACCGTCAGCCCTGGACCGCCCATCGCCCACCTCCGAGGGAAGGTCCCAGCAGATCATCGGGGTCCGACGGCGCGCAACGGGCGCCCGGCGGCGCCAGGGCTACGTTCAAGGGGTGTGCTTCTCCCCGCAGGGCGACCTCGTCGGCGGCGTCGTTCTGGCCGCGATCGGGATCGACGCCCTACGCCACGTGCACCGGCGCCGGGGCCATCTGGCGTTCGCCGCGCTCCCCCTGCTCCTGGCGGCGCACCAGGTGGACGAGGCCTTCGTCTGGTGGGGACTGCAGGGGCACGTCAGCGCGACGGTGGGCGAGGTGGCCGTATGGGCGTACCTCCTGTTCGCGTTCGTCGTGCTCCCGGTGTACGTCCCGGCCGCCGTGCTCGCGCTGGAGCCGACCGGGCGACGGAGGTCGCTGATGGCGGGCTTCGTCGCCCTCGGCGCGGTCGTCTCCGCGGTGCTGCTGGCCGGGATGCTGGTGGGCCCGGTGACCGCCCGGCTCGGGGACTACCACGTCGGGTACGGCATCGGACTGCACGCCGGCTACCCGATCGTCATCGCCTACGTCGCGGCCACCTGCGGGTCGCTGCTGCTGTCCGGCCACCCCCAGCTCGCGGCTTTCGGGGTGGTGAACCTGGTGGCCGTCGCCGTGCTGGCCCGGCTGACCATCGACGGCTTCGCATCGCTGTGGTGCGCGTGGGCAGCCGTGACAGCGGGGGTGATCGCGCTGTACCTGCGGTTCGGGGGTCGGCACCGCTCGCTCGTGCCGTACGAGGCGGTGCCGCGCTAGCGTCGGCCCATGGCGTTGCCCGACGACATGCGTGCGCACAACCAGCGGTTGATCGAGCAGTTCCGGGCCGGTCACGGGGCACCCGACGGTCGTCATCTGCTGCTGCTCACCACCACCGGGCGGCGCAGCGGCGAGCCGCGGACGACGCCGATGATGTTCGTCCGGGACCGCGGCCGGCTCATGGTGGTCGCCTCGAACGCCGGCTCTCCCGCGGACCCGCAGTGGTACCTGAACCTGGTCGCAGACCCGCACGTGCACGTCGAGATCGAGGTGGAGTCGTACGACGCGTTGGCGGTGGTGCCGCGCGGACGCGACCGCGACGAGCTGTTCGCCACGATCAGCGCGGCGCACCCGTTCTTCGCCGAGTACCAGACCGGCGTCGAGCGCACGATCCCGGTCGTCGTCCTCGAGCGGACCTGAACCGCCGCGGAACCGCTCCTACCGGAGGCCGTCCGGGTGCACGAACGGCGGCCGGACGACCAGCATCGTCGACGGCCGGCCGCGGACGTCCACGACGACCTCGTCGCCGGCCGCTACCGCGCGGTCCAGCAGGGCCAGCCCGATCCCCCGACGCAGCGTGGGCGAGAACGTACCGCTGGTCACCTCGCCGAGCACCCGCTGGTCACCCGCGCCGGAGCGGACCTGCATGTGCGGGCGCGGGATGCCGCGGTCCTGGGCGAGCAGCCCCCACAGCAGGCGCGCTGCACCGGCGGACCGTTCGGCCAGCAGCGCCTCCCGGCCCCAGAACGCCGGTTTGTCCCAGCCGACCGCCCACCCGGACCGGGCCTGCACCGGCGAGATCAGCGGCGACAGGTCCTGGCCGTGCAGCGGGTAGCCCATCTCGGTGCGCAACGTGTCCCGCGCGCCCAGCCCGCACGGCCGGACGCCGAGGTCGGCCCCCGCGGCGAGGATGCGGTCCCACACCACGGCGGTGACCTCCCAGCGCGGAACCAGCTCGTAGCCGTGCTCGCCGGTGTACCCGGTGCGGCACACCGACATCGACGCGCCGTCGAGCTCGCCGGTCTCGAACGACATGTACGGGTGCCCGGTCGGCAGGCCCAGCCGGTCCAGCAGCTCGGCCGACCGCGGGCCCTGCACGGCGAGCACGCCGTAGGAGCGGTGCAGGTCCTGCACCTCGACCCCCGGGGGCGCGGCGGCGGCGAGGCGGCGCACGACCTCGGCGGTGTTCGCGGCGTTCGGCACCAGGAACACGTCCTCGTCGGACACCAGGTAGGCGATCAGGTCGTCGACGACGCCGCCGGACTCGTCGCAGCACAAGGTGTACTGCGCCTGCCCGGGAGCGATCCTGCTGAGCGCGTTGGTGAGCGTCGCGTCGACGAACGCGGCCGCCCCGGGCCCGCGCACCGACGCCTTGCCCAGGTGCGACACGTCGAACACGCCGACGGCCTCGCGCACGGCCGCGTGCTCCTTCAGCACCCCCCCGCCGGGGTACTCGATCGGCATCTCCCAGCCGCCGAAGTCGGCCATCTTGGCGCCCAGGGCGACGTGCCGGTCGTGCAGCGGCGAGGTGAGCAGGACGGCGTCCGATGCACCTGGCGACGGGTCGGGGTCGGTCACGGCGGGCACGCTACTAGGGTCGGCCGCTAGGACTGCGCCAGTCCGCCCACCGACAAGCCTCCGACAAGCCTCCCGACAACTCTACCGACAACCACCGACAGGAGCCGGAACCTTGGCCACCCTCACGCTCTCCGCCGACCTGCCCAGCGCCGTCCCGGGCGACGCCCTCGTGGTCGGGGTCGCGAGGGCAGCCGGGTCCAAGGGAGCCAAGGGCGGCAAAGGTGCCAAAGGAGCGGGCTCCGGCCGCCCCGGGTCCGGCGGCAAGCCGCCGGTGGTCGTCGGGCCGGACGCATCCGGCGCGCTGCGCGGGCTGGGACGCACCCTGGCGGCGCTCGGCGTGACCGGCGCCCCCGACGAGGTGGTGCGCATCCCGGCTCCGGCCGGGGTCGCCGCCGGGATGCTGGTCGTGACCGGGCTCGGCGACCAGCAGCGCACGTACGACGCCGAGACGCTGCGCCGGGCCGCCGGTGCCGCCGCGCGGAGCCTGGCCGGCCGCGGCAGGGTCGTGCTCGGTCTGCCGGCCGCGGACGCCACCGCCGTCGAGGCCGTCGCGACCGGCGCGGCACTCGGGGCGTACGCGTTCCACCGGTTCCGCGGGCACAGCGCCGACCAGAGCAAGCCGGGGGTCCGGGCCTTCGTGGTCGCCACCGGCCCGGCGGCCGACGCCAGCGCCGCGCGCGCCGGGCTGGCGCACGCCCGCGCGGTCGCCGACGCGATGACGCTGGCGCGGGACCTGATCAACACCCCGCCGAACGTCATGACCCCGGCGGCCTTCGCGGACGTCGCGCAGCACGAGGGCGGCCAGGCCGGGCTGGCCGTGTCGGTGCTCGACGAGAAGGCGCTCCGCAAGGGCGGGTACGGCGGGATCCTCGGGGTCGGGCAGGGCTCGGCGAACCCGCCGCGGCTGGTCCGGGTCGCCTACCGCCACCCGAAGGCCACCGGTCACCTGGCGCTCGTGGGGAAGGGCATCACGTTCGACAGCGGCGGCCTGTCGATCAAGCCCGCAGCCGGCATGGAGGCCATGAAGAGCGACATGAGCGGCGCCGCTGCCGTGCTCGGGGCGATGGTCGCGGTCGCCCGCCTGAAACCGGTCGTGGACGTCACCGGCTGGCTCCCGCTGGCCGAGAACATGCCCGGCGGCGGGTCGCAGCGCCCGTCCGACGTGCTGACGACGTACGGCGGCCGGACGGTCGAGGTGCTGAACACCGACGCCGAGGGCCGGCTCGTCCTCGCCGACGCGATGGTGGCCGCGGCCGCCGAGGACCCGGACGCGATCATCGACGTGGCGACGCTCACCGGAGCGGCCCGGATCGCACTCGGGGCCAGAACCGCCGGGATCATGGCCAACGACGACGCCCTCCGGGACGCGGTGTTCGACGCCGCCAACCGCGTCGGCGAGGTGATGTGGCCGATGCCGTTGCCCGAGGAGCTCCGGCGCGGCCTGGACTCGCAGGTGGCCGACATCGCGAACGTGGACAACGCGCGGCTGGGCGGCATGCTCTCGGGCGGGGTCTTCCTGCGCGAGTTCGTCGAGCCGGGACGACGGTGGGCGCACATCGACATCGCCGGACCGGCGTACCACGAGGGCGCGCCCTACGGGTACACGCCCAAGGGCGGGACGGGGTTCACGGTGCGGACGCTGGTGCAGCTGGCGGAGGACCTGGCGGCCGGCCGGTTCTGACCCGACCTCAGGCGGTGTCGCCGGCGGCGCGGCGCTTCTGCTCGGCGGCCTTCGCGGCCGTCCAGTCGCGCATCCGCTGCGGATAGCCGACCACCGCCGCGTCGTACGAGGGGACGCCCAGGGCGTTCGCCCACTCGTGCGCGACCTTCGGCGAGGGCACCCGGCGGCGGGTCCACTCCCCCGACGTGGCGACCAGGACGACCGTCGTCTCGGTGACCGTGGTGCGCGGCTCGACGAACGCCTCGACCCCGGTCCTGGTCCGGACGAACTCCTCGAGGTGCTTGCGGTCCTCCGAGACGGCCTGCCGGGGCAGCCCGGGTCGCTGGCGGTCGCGGCGACGGCCCAGCCGGCCGAACAGACCCACGGAACCTCCCGGACGAAGTCGAGCAGGGCCAACGGTAGCGGGCGGAGCAGGGCGAAGCCTGGCAACGACCGGCGGTTGGCCGGTGATCCCGCCAGGGTGAAATGATGACGCCACCGCTGGACCGCGCCAGCCGCGACACCGAGGAGCAACCGTGCCGGACACCGTCGATGGCACCTTCGACATCGTCGTCCTCGGCGGCGGCAGCGGCGGCTACGCGTGCGCCCTGCGGGCCGCCGAGCTGGGTCTGAGCGTCGCCCTGGTCGAGCGGGACAAGGTCGGTGGGACCTGCCTGCACCGTGGCTGCATCCCGACCAAGGCGCTCCTGCATGCGGCCGAGGTGGCCGACGCGGCCCGCGAGTCCGAGCAGTTCGGGGTCCGGGCCACCCTCGACGGCATCGACATGACCGGCGTGAACACGTACAAGGACCAGGTCGTGGGCCGGCTGTACAAGGGCCTGCAGGGCCTCGTGAAGAGCCGCGGGATCACCCTGGTCGCCGGCGAGGGCCGGTTGGTCTCCCCCACCACCGTGCGCGTGGGCGACACCGACTACACCGGCCGGCACGTGGTGCTGGCCTCCGGCTCGTACGCCCGGACGCTGCCCGGTCTGGAGATCGACGCCGCCCGGGTGATCACCAGCGACCAGGCGCTGACCATGGACTACGTCCCCCGGTCGGCGGTGATCCTCGGCGGCGGCGTGATCGGGGTGGAGTTCGCGAGCGTCTGGCGCTCGTTCGGCGCCGAGGTCACGGTCGTCGAGGCGCTGCCGCACCTGGTGCCGCTGGAGGACGAGTCCAGCTCGAAGCTGCTCGAGCGGGCGTTCCGCAAGCGGGGCATCGCGTTCGAGCTGGGGGTCCGCTTCAGCGGGGTGGAGCACACGGCCACCGGGGTGCGGGTCTCGCTGGAGAGCGGCAAGACCTTCGACGCCGACGTCCTGCTGGTGGCGGTCGGCCGCGGCCCGGTCTCCGACGGCCTCGGGTACGCCGAGGCCGGGGTGGCCATCGACCGCGGGTTCGTGACCGTGGACGAGTTCTGCCGTACCTCGGTGCCCGGTGTGTACGCCGTGGGCGACCTCATCCCGACGCTGCAGCTCGCGCACGTCGGCTTCGCCGAGGGGATCCTGGTCGCCGAGCACATCGGCGGGCTGAACCCGCGCCCGATCGACTACGACGGCGTCCCGCGCATCGCGTACTGCGAGCCCGAGGTGGCCTCGGTGGGCATCACCGAGTCGGCCGCCCGGGAGCGGTACGGCGACGACAAGGTGCGCACGCTCACCTACGACCTGGCCGGCAACGGGAAGTCCCAGATCCTCAAGACCGCCGGCGCCGTGAAGCTGGTGTCGGTCGTGGACGGGCCGGTGGTCGGTGTGCACATGGTCGGAGCCCGAGTCGGCGAGCTGCTCGCCGAGGCCCAGCTCATCTACAACTGGGAGGCCTACGCCGACGACGTCGCCTCGCTGATCCACCCGCACCCGACCCAGTCCGAGGCGGTCGGCGAGGCGCATCTCGCGCTCGCCGGCAAGCCGCTGCACACCCACGGCTGACGAAGCGAGGAGTCGACACGCATGACGGTCTCCGTCACGATGCCCGCCCTGGGCGAGAGCGTCACCGAGGGCACGGTCACCCGCTGGCTCAAGCAGGAGGGTGAGACGGTCCAGGTGGACGAACCGCTGGTCGAGGTGTCGACGGACAAGGTGGACACCGAGATCCCGGCCCCGGCGACCGGGATCCTGGTCCGCATCGTCGCCCGGGAGGACGAGACGGTCGCGGTCGGCGCCGAGCTCGCGGTGATCGGCGACGCAGCCGGCCGACAGCGGTGCCGATGCTCCGCCGCAGGAGGCGCCGGTCGACCCGCCCGCAGAGCCGGCCGCCGCCCAGCCCGCTGTGCCGGCCGCGGCCGAGCCGGTTCCGGCCGACCCGCCGGCCGCGACGGCGGCAACCGCCGCGGCACCCGCGGCACCCGCGCCACCGGCGTCCGGGCCGACCACCGCGGTCGTGCTGCCGGCGCTCGGCGAGAGCGTCACCGAGGGCACGGTGACCCGCTGGCTCAAGGCCGTCGGCGACGCCGTGGCCCTGGACGAGCCGCTGCTGGAGGTGTCGACCGACAAGGTGGACACCGAGATCCCGGCCCCGGTCGCCGGCGTGCTGCTGTCCATCGATGCGGCCGAGGACGCCACCGTGCCCGTGGGCACCACCCTCGGCGTGATCGGCGCCGCCGGCACGGCCGCGGCCCCAGGCCCGGCACCGCGCTGCACCCGCTGCACCGCGCCCCGCGCCCGCCTGCACCGCCGCGCCCCGGCGCCCGCTGCATCCACGGCACCCGTTGCAGCCGCAACCGCGGCCGCGCCGGCCGCCTCGGCCACCCCGACGGGCGGCGGCGAGGAGTCGTACGTGACACCACTGGTGCGCAAGCTCGCGGCCGAGCACGGCGTCGACCTGGCCTCGCTCACCGGCACCGGGGTCGGCGGCCGGATCCGCAAGCAGGACGTGCTCGAAGCCGCGGAGCGGCAGCGGGCCGAAGCCGCCTCCCGGGCGGCCGCCGCAGCGCCGGCACCGGCCGCGGCTGCGAACGTGCCGGCGCCGGCGGCCACCCCGTCCACCGCGCCGGCCGCAGCCGCCCTCCGCGGCCGGACCGAGCCGTTGTCCCGGCTGCGCAAGGTGATCGCGCAGCGGATGGTGGAGTCCTTGCAGGTCTCGGCGCAGCTGACGACGGTCGTCGAGGTCGACGTCACCCGGGTCGCCGGGCTGCGGGCCAGGGCCAAGTCCGAGTTCGAGGCTCGGGAGGGCGTCAGGCTCTCGTTCCTGCCGTTCTTCGCCAAGGCCGCGGTCGACGCGCTGAAGACCTACCCGCAGGTCAACGCCAGCATCGACACGGAGGCGGGCACGGTCACCTACCACGAGGCGGAGCACCTGGGCATCGCGGTCGACACCGAGCGCGGCCTGCTGGTGCCGGTCATCCGCTCCGCGGGCGACCTCACCCTTGCCGGGCTGGCGCGCAAGATCACCGACCTCGCCGAGCGGACGCGCAGCAACAAGATCACCCCGGACGATCTGTCCGGCGGGACTTTCACGCTGACGAACACCGGCAGCCGAGGTGCGCTCTTCGACACCCCGATCATCAACCAGCCGCAGGTCGCGATCCTGGGCACCGGCACCGTCGTCAAGAGGCCGGTCGTCGTGACCGACCCGGACACCGGGACGGACGGCATCGCGATCCGGTCGATGGCCTACTTCGCGCTCACGTACGACCACCGGTTGGTCGACGGTGCGGACGCCGCGCGCTTCCTGGTCGCGATCAAGCAGCGGCTCGAGGACGGGGCGTTCGAGGCCGAGCTCGGTCTCTGAGCAGGTCGGTCGCGCCGCGGGCGGTCGTGCGCGGCCGTCCCGAGTGGCCCGCCCGCACCGATCGGGTGACGATGGGGGCATGCGGGAAACGGAAGACGAGGCATGAAGGTCGCGGTGACCGGCGCGTCGGGGCTGATCGGCACCGCGCTCGTCGCGGACCTCACGGCGGACGGGCACGAGGTCGTCCGGTTCGTCCGGCGCCCCACCCGCGAGCCGGACGAGGCGTGGTGGGACCCGGCGGCCGGCAGCATCGACAGCGACGCGCTGAAGGGGGTCGGCGCGGTCGTCCACCTCGCCGGAGCGGGCATCGGCGACCGGAGGTGGAGCGACGAGCGCAAGCGGGTGATCCTGCGCAGCCGGGTCGACGGCACGTCCACGCTGGCGCGCGCGCTGGGGCGCCTGGACCCGTTGCCCTCGGTGCTCGTCTCGGCGTCTGCGATCGGGTACTACGGCGACACCCACGGCCGGACGGTGGACGAGTCCGGGCCCAAGGGCAGCGGCTTCGCCGCCGATGTGGCGCAGGCGTGGGAGCAGGCGGCCGAACCGGCTCGCGTCGCCGGGATCCGCGTCGTGCACCCGCGCTCCGGGCTGGTGATGACCAGGCAGGGCGGGGCCTGGGCCCGGATGCTGCCGTTGTTCCGCCTCGGGCTGGGCGGGCACCTGGGTGACGGCCGGCAGTACTGGAGCTACATCACCCTCGCGGACGAGGTACGCGGGCTGCGCTTCCTCATCGACCACGACCTGTCCGGACCGGTCAACCTCACCGTCCCGGAGGCGGTGACGAACGACGAGCTCACCCGGGAGATGGGGCGAGCCCTGCACCGTCCGACGGCGCTGCCCGTCCCGGCGTTCGCCCTTCGCGCGGTGCTCGGCGAGTTCTCGTCGGAGGTGCTGTCGTCGGCCCGGGTTCGGCCGAAGGCGCTCACGGAGGCCGGGTTCCGGTGGGAGCACCCGGACCTGCAGTCGGCGGTGGCGACGCTGACCTGACGTCGCGGACCAGCCAGCCGGAACGGGACCGGACGAGGTCCACCAGCCAGCGCGCCGGACCTCTGGCCGGCTGGGACGAGACCACCGCCCCCGTCCCGTCGACGAGGTCGTAGCCGGCCCGGCGATCGGTGACGTCCAGCACCGCGACCTGCGGCCCGACCGACAGCGCCCGCACGGACAGGACGGTGATCCGGAACCCCTTGGCCTGCACGCCGTGAGCGGCAAGCGCGCGCACCGCCGCGAGGTCCCGGGCCATGGCGGGCGAGCCAGGCGCGTCCGCGGACGAGAGCGCGTGGTCGTCGGCATCGGCGAAGGCCGCTGCACGCGCCGAGTCCAGGTCGTCGAGCAGCTGCGCCCAGCCGGGCGGCGATGTCGCGGTCGGCGCCGTTGTCCGGGCCGGGGCGTCGAGCGCCTGCGGCACCACCTCGGAGCCGTCCGACATGCGCGCCCAGGCGGCGCCGGCGAGCACCGCCAGGGCCAGCAGGACGACGACGACCAGGACCGGGAGGACGGCAGGGCGCCAGCGCCGCGCGGGCCCGGCACCGCGGTGCCGGCGGCGCGGCACCGGCCGGATCCGACCGACCGGCGGGGCCACCGGACGCTCCGGCCCGGCCGTCAGGCGCAGCGCCTCCGGCGGGACGGCGGCGACCACGAGCCGGACCAGGTCGGCGGCGACCGGACGCAGCGCCGGGTCGGGGTCGCTCGCGGCGGACAGGCAGGCCCGCAGCTCGTCCGGGACGTCGCCCGCCACCAGCTCGACCGCGAGCGCACCCAAGGCGCGCACGTCCTCGGCCCGCAGCAGGTCCGGTCCCGAGGACGGGCGGCCCAGCGACGCGTCGAGCAACGGACGCAGACCTGTGTCGAGCAGGACCGCACCCGTCCGCACTGAGCCGTGCGCGCGCCCCTGCGCGTGCATCGCGGCGAGCGCCCGACCCACGGCGAGCACGACCGTGCTGACCTCGCCGGCGGCGAGCGCTCCGCGCCGGGCCAGAAGGCCGTCCAGGCCGCCGTGCGGTGCGAACCTGTTGACGGCGTACGAGCAGCCGTCGGCCCCGCGGACCACCGTCGGCACGGCGAGGTGCGGGTGCTCGGGCAGGCCCGCGAAGTCGTCCGCGCCGACCCCGGCCGGGAGCAGCCTGAGCACGACGTCGTACCCGGTGGCGGTCTGCCGCGCCCGCCAGGGCGGCCCACCGCCGGTGGCGCGCAAGGCACGGCAGAGGGTGAAGCCGGCGATGCCGGGCGCGGTCACCCCGCCGCGTGCCGGGAGCCGACTTCGGACGTTCGGGCGGGATCGCAGGGAGGGCATGGGGCGTCACCCTGCCCGATCCGGGTGACGCGACCGAGGCGTCGTCCACAGGACAGTCGCCGTCCACAGCGGCTGCGGCGCGGTGCCCGGCGCGAGGGAGCGGACGGTAGGTTCCGTCGGCATGAGCCGTGCCGTCCCCACGATCCTCGCGACCAGCGGCGGCTTCCGGCCGACGGACCGCTGGGGTGTCATCGAGCCGGCCGGGCTGGTCAGCGCGGCGCTGCGGCTCACCGGCCAGGAGCGACCCAGGCTCGTGCTCGTCACCACCGCGGGGGGCGACGACCGCGCGTGGCTGACCAGGCTGTACGGCGCGTTCCGCGGCTGGTCGGTCGACGTCAGCCATCTCGAGCTGTTCACGATGCCGAACGCCGACCCGCGCGAGCTCCTGCTCGACCAGGACGTGATCTGGGTCGGGGGCGGCTCGGTCGCCAACCTGCTGGCGGTCTGGCGCGCGCACGGGCTCGACGACGTCATGCGCGAGGCGTGGGAGGCCGGGGTCGTGCTGACCGGGGTCAGCGCCGGGTCGATCTGCTGGCACGTCGGCGGGCCCACCGACTCGTTCGGACCGACGCTGCGACCGGTCACGAACGGTCTCGCTCTCCTGCCGTACGGGAACGGCGTGCACTACGACAGCGAGGAGCAGCGACGCCCGTTGCTGCACCAGCTGGTCGGCGACGGCGTGCTGCCGCGCTCGTACGCCACGGACGACCACGTCGGCGTCCTGTACGAGGGCACGGAGGCCGTGGCAGTGCTCACCGACGACATGCAGGGACCCGACGACTTCGCGGCCGCCGACCCGCAGGGTCCGGCCGCCTACCTCGTCGAGCGCACCCCCGACGGCGTCGTCGAGACGCGGCTCGCGCCCGGTCGGATCGGTTGACGCGACGATGAAGCCGGCGTCAGCCGGCGAGGTCCACGACCGAGCGCGTCCGGGCCGACTCTCGGGCCGCCTCGAGGACGACCAGCGTGCGGACCGCGTCGGCGGCATCGACCGGCACGGCACCCACGCCGCGCACGGCGGCCGCCACCGCCGGGTAGTACAGGTCCCACCGACCCGGTTCGGACGGCACCGGGACGGACTCGTCGCCCCGGCCGAGCCGACCCCAGTCGTCCGTACCGACCGGAAGGCCCCCGGCCGGCAGCCGGCCCGTCTCGCGCAGGACGTCCTCCTGGCGGTCCAGCGGACCGACGACGTAGGCGCCCGCACTGCCGAGCACGCGCAGCCGCGGACCGGGGACCCCGGCCAGCGCGCCGGCCCACAGGTGCGAGCGCACGCCACCGACGTGCTCGATCGCCACGAACACGTCGTCGTCGGCGTCGCCGCGCCGGGCGTCGACCTCCGCGTACACCCGTGCGGCCGGGCCGAACAGGTGCAGCGCCTGGTCGACGAGGTGGCTGCCGAGGTCGAGCAGCAGCCCGCCGCCCTGTTCAGCCGGCAGCGCCTCCCGCCAGGATCCCGGCCGCGGCTGCGGCCGCCACCGCTCGAACCGCGACTCGTACCGCAGCACGGTGCCCAGCGACCCGTCCGTGACGAGCCGGCGCAGCGTCAGCTGGTCGGTGTCCCAGCGCCGGTTCTGGAAGACGGTGAGCACGGTCCCGGCGGCCCGGGCGGCTTCGACCACCCCGGCTGCCTCCGCGGACGTGAGCGCCATCGGCTTGTCCACGACCACGGCCTTGCCCAGGGCGATCGCCGCCAGGGCCAGCGGTGCGTGCGCGTCGTTGGGCGTGGCGACGACGAGCAGGTCGAAGGTGTCCGCGGCTGCGAACAGCTCGTCGGCCGACCTGAGCACGGCCGTGCTCGGGTGGTCGGCCCGCACCTGGGACTGTCGCTCGGCGTTGGCCGTGACCACCGCCACCAGCTCCATGCCGTCGGCCGCGGCGACCAGCGACGCGTGGAACACCCGACCGGCGAGGCCGTACCCGACTACCGCGGCCCGCACGGCGCCGCCCGACTCCCCGGTGGACGGCACCGTCAACCGACCGGCTGCCGGACGTCCGCGACGGCACCGCCGCCGTCGTCCCCGGCGCTGACCGGCGGCTCGGCGACCCTGGCCAGCCGGCTCGGCCACCAGATCGGCCGGCCCACGTCGAACATGAGGGCCGGGACCAGGAACGTCCGCACCAGGAGGGTGTCGAGCAGCACCCCGAACGCGACCGCGAAGCCGAGCTCGGCCAGGAACACCAGCGGCAGCGAGCCGAGCACCGAGAACGTCGCCGCGAGTACGATCCCGGCCGAGGTGATGACGCCGCCGGTGACCGTCAGCCCCTTGAGGATGCCGCGCCGGGTCCCGATCGCCAGGCTCTCCTCGCGGACGCGGGTCATCAGGAAGATGTTGTAGTCCACCCCGAACGCCACCAGGAACACGAACGCGAACAGCGGGAACGAGGAGTCCGCGCCGGCGAAGTGGAAGACGTGGTTGAACACGAGCGCGCAGACACCCATCGTCGCCCCGAACGACAGCAGCACGCTCAGGATCAGCAGGACCGGTCCGACGATCGACCGCAGCAGCAGCATGAGGATCAGCAGGATGACGAACAGGGTGATCGGGATGATCACCTGCCGGTCGCGCTGCGAGGACTGCTGGGTGTCGAAGTTGATCGCGGTGAACCCGCCGACCTTCGCGTCCGCACCGGGCACCGCGTGCACGGCGGTCCGCAGGTCCTGCACCGCCTGCTGGGCCTGCGGCGAGTCGGACGGGTACTTCAGCGTCGCGTCGATCATCACCAGCCCGTCGACCACCTTCGGCTGCGGGTTGGCGACATGCGAGTCGCTGCCGGTGTACGGGACGACCTCGGCGATCCCCGGCACCTTCTGCGCGGCCGCGACGACCGCCGCTGCCTGGTCGGCGTTGGCGATGATGACGGCCGGGTTGCCCGAGCCGGCCGGGAAGTGCTCGGCGAGCACGCCCTGGCCGGTGACCGACTCCTGCGTGCTGGTGAACGAGTCGGCGATGCTCAGCCCGTCCGCCTTCAGCGTCGTCACGAAGAACGCCGCGACCAGCAGCAGCACCGAGGTCGCGATCCACGACCAGCGCGCCCGGCGGCCGATGAACGCCGAGATCCGCGCCCAGATCCCGGAGAGCTTCTCGTCCTCCGCGCCGAAGCGCGGGATCTTCGGCCAGAACACCCAGCGCGCCTTGGGCCAGGCCAGCCACGGCATCCAGGACGGACCGCGTCCCAGCCGGCGCGCGATCCCCGAGAAGACCATCAACGGGAGCAGCACGATCGCCACGAGGCCGATGACGGCGGGCGCGTGCAGCACGAATGCCGACAGCAGGAACGTGAGGAAGACGACCTCGACGTAGAAGGCGACCGCCGGGATGACCAGCAGGGCGGGCAGCACGGTCAAGGTGGTGACGAGCGCGCACGCGATGCCGATCGCCGCGACCGGCCCGGTGGACTTGTTCGAGTTGAGCTCCGAGAAGAGCAGGCAGAGCAGACCGATGATGACCGTGGTCGCCGACGCCGTCAGCGGCTCGAAGACCCCGCGCCAGGCCCGCTTCATGGCGTCGAAGTGGTTCTCCTGGAAGTGCAGCTCCTCCCGATATCGGGCGACGAGGAGCAACGCGTAGTCGGTCGCGGCGCCGAAGACCAGCACGGTGAGGATCCCCTGGCTCTGGCCGTTGAGCGTGAGGACGTCGTTCTTGGCCAGGACGTACACGACTCCGCTGGCGGCGCTCAGCGCCAGCAGCGCGGACATGAGCGGGACGAACCAGAGCACCGGGCTGCGGTAGACCAGAATCAGGATGACCGCGACCACGACGCCGGTGATCCCCAGCAGCGTCGTGTCGAGCGAGCCGAACACCTTGAACTCGTCCGCGAAGATGCCGCCGATGCCGGTGACGTACGACGTGAGCCCGGCCGGCGCGGACTTGTCGTGGAACCGCAGCGTCTCGACGATCGCGACGATCGGGGACGTGCTGTCCGGCAGCGCCTTGCTGATCGAGTCGGCGCTGACCGACATGTTGACCAGCACGGCCTTGCCGTCCTGGGACGGCACCGCGACCGGAGCGGTGCCCGGCTCGAGGTAGTCGCCGACCGTCTTGCCGCCCGAGTGCTTCTTGCCGTCCTCGTCCACCAGCGGCCAGGACGCGATCGACTGCGTGTACGTCGTCACGAACTGCTGGTCCGCGGCGGTCAGCCCGCCGTCACGGACGAACAGCACGAACAGCGGGAACGACTCGTTCTGGGCGAACTTCTGCTGGAGGGTGCTGACCTCGGTGGACTCCGCGCTCGAGGGCAGGAACGACGCGTTGTCGTTCTTCTGCACCTCCTGCAGCTTGCCGGCCAGCGGTCCGGCGAGCGCCCCGACCACCCACCAGGCGACGAGCACCAGGACAGCCCAGGTCAGCGGCCGCTTGAGGATGCGGATGAAGACCCCCTGGCCCGGCGCGGCCGGGTCCGCCGGCTGGTCGGCGGGCTGGTCGGCGGATGGGGAGTACGGGTCCGACGGCGGCTGGGGGGCGGACACGGGCGGCGGGCTCCTCGGTACGGAAGCGGGTCGATCCCACCCTAGGGCCGGTGCACGACGGCGTCCCGCCCGATCCCGCGGTCCCTCGCCTAGGCTGAGGGGGTGCACCCGATCGAGACGGTCCGGCTGGGACTGGCCCCCGACTTCGTTCCCTACGAGGTCGCCTGGGCCGAGCAGCGCCGACGGCACGACCTGGTCGTCGCCGACACCGACGCCCGCGGGACGGTCCTCCTGCTCGAGCACGAGCCGGTCTACACCGCCGGCCGGCGGACGGCGTCCTGGGAGCGGCCGGTGGACGGCTCCCCGGTCGTCGACGTGGACCGGGGCGGCCGCATCACCTGGCACGGCCCCGGCCAGCTCGTCGGCTACCCGATCCTGCGGCTGCCGGCGCCGGTCGACGTCGTCGCGTACGTCCGCGAGCTCGAGGACCTGCTCGTCGACGTCTGCGCCGAGCTGGGTCTGCCGACCGTACGGGTGGCCGGGCGCAGCGGGGTCTGGGTACCGGCCGACGGGCGCGGGCCGGACCGCAAGGTCGCGGCCATCGGCGTCCGGGTGGCCCGCGGCGTGACGATGCACGGCTTCGCGCTCAACTGCGACTGCGACCTGGGCGCGTTCGCCCGCATCGTCCCGTGCGGCATCGAGGACGCCACCGCGACGTCGCTGACCGCCGAGCTGGGCCGCCCGGTGTCGGTCACCGATGCCCTCGGACCGGTCGAGAGCCGGCTCGGCTCGCTGCTGTCCGGGCGTAAGGTTGCCGTGTGAGTGTCGCCCCGGACGGCCGGCGCATGCTGCGTCTGGAAGTGCGCAACGCCGCCGTCCCGATCGAGCGCAAGCCACCCTGGATCAAGACGCGGCTGCGCACCGGGCCCGCAGTACACGGCGCTGAAGCAGCTGGTCCGCGACGAAGGCCTGCACACGGTCTGCGAGGAGGCCGGCTGCCCGAACATCTACGAGTGCTGGGAGGACCGCGAGGCCACCTTCCTCATCGGCGGCGACCAGTGCACGCGCCGATGCGACTTCTGCCAGATCGACACCGGCCGGCCCGCGCCGCTGGACCGCGACGAGCCGCGCCGCGTCGCCGAGTCGGTGCGGACGATGGGCCTGCGGTACGCCACGGTCACCGGGGTCACCAGGGACGACCTCGAGGACGAGGGCGCCTGGCTGTACGCCGAGACGGTCCGCGCGATCCACGGGGCCAACCCCGGCACCGGGGTCGAGCTGCTCACGCCCGACTTCTCCGGCCGTCCCGAGCTGCTCGCGCAGGTCTTCGACGCGGCCCCGGAGGTGTTCGCGCACAACCTCGAGACGGTGCCGCGGATCTTCAAGCGCATCCGCCCGGCGTTCCGGTACGACCGCTCGCTCGACGTCATCACCGCGGCCCGCGACGCCGGCATGGTCACCAAGTCCAACCTCATCCTCGGCCTGGGCGAGACGCCCGAGGAGGTCGTCGCGGCGCTCGCCGACCTGCGCGAGGCGGGCTGCGACCTGGTCACGATCACCCAGTACCTGCGCCCCAGCCCGCGGCACCACCCGGTCGAGCGGTGGGTGACGCCGGCCGAGTTCGCGGACTTCGAGCAGCGGGCGCTGGGGATGGGCTTCGCGGGCGTGCTGAGCGGGCCGCTGGTCCGCTCGTCGTACCGCGCCGGCCGGCTCTACCGCGCGGCCGTGCAGGCGCGTTCCGGCGACGACCTGCACGTGGCCGGAGCCTGAGCGCCCGTGGCCGAGCTCGTCTACCCACCGGTGATCGCGGCCGCCCGGGCCGTGTTCGCGGCCTACGGCCTGAAGTTCACCTACCGCGGCACCGAGCACGTGCCGCGGACCGGCGGCGCGGTGATGGCGATCAACCACACGGGCTTCCTCGACTTCACCTTCGCCGGTTCGGCCGCAGTCCCGGCCAAGCGGCTGGTCCGGTTCATGGCCAAGGACGAGATCTTCCGGCACCCCGTCGCCGGCCCGCTGATGCGCGGCATGAAGCACATCCCGGTGGACCGAGAGGCGGGCGCCGCGTCGCTGGTCGCGGCGGTGCGGGCGCTGCGCGACGGCGAGATCGTCGGGGTCTTCCCGGAGGCGACGATGAGCCCGTCCCTGGAGCTGCTGCCGTTCAAGCAGGGCACGGTCCGGATGGCCGTCGAGGCCGAGGTGCCCATCCTGCCGACGGTCATCTGGGGTTCGCAGCGGGTCCTGACCTACGGCCACCGCAAGAAGGTCACCCAGCGTCCGCTGCCGATCACGGTGATGGTCGGCGAGCCGCTCGTGCTCACCGCCGAGGACGGGATCGCCGGCGGCACCCGGCGGCTGCGCGAGCAGATGACCGCGATGCTGCACAAGGCCCAGGAGTCGTACCCGGACAAACCCGCGGGCCCGGACGACACCTGGTGGCTGCCGGCCCGGCTCGGCGGCACGGCCGTCACGGCCGAGGAGGGCCAGGCCATCGTCAACGCGCGCCGGAAGAAGGCGGCGGCGGACGAGGCTCACGAGACCACCTAGGCTGGCCCGCATGGCTGACAAGACGCCGAAGGCGAAGAAGGAACGCTTCCGCTGGGTCAAGCAGCTCCGGCAGGCGTACGAGCTGGGGCACAAGGGCGACCCGCGGCTGCCCTGGATCTTGCTGGCCGTGTTCGGCGGGGTGTTCGTCGCCTTCCTGATCCTGGGCATCCTGCTCAAGAGCCCGGTGTTCATGGGGATCCTCGGCCTGCCGGCCGCGCTGGCGGCGACCGCGTTCGTCTTCGGCCGCCGCGTCGAGCGGTCGGTCTACCAGCAGATCGACGGCACGCCGGGGGCGGCCATGCAGTCGTTGTCGACGCTGCGCAAGGGGTTCACCGTCGACAAGGAGCCGCTGGCCGCGAACCGCCAGCAGGACCTGGTGTGGCGGGTCGTCGGCAAGTGCGGCGTGGTGCTGGTCTCGGAAGGGCCGTCCAGCCGCGTGCAGCACATGCTGCGCGACCAGCGCCGCCGGCACGAGCGGGTGCTCGGCGACATCCCCGTCCACGAGATCCAGGGCGGCAACGAAGAGGGCCAGGTGCCGATCCGCAAGCTGAGCGGCACCATCATGAAGCTGCCCCGCACGCTCAAGGGTCCGCAGATGACCGAGATGGACCACCGGTTGAAGGCGCTGGCCGTGAACCAGAACGCCGTGCCGATCCCCAAGGGCCCGCTGCCCAAGGGCATCAAGGTCCCGAAGGCCCCTCGCTGACCCGCTCGCCGAGGATCAGGGGGCAGCCGGTCCGAAGACGGTGACGTGCACGCCGTCGACGACGTCGAGCCGGGCGTTGAGGCTGTCCCACGGGGTTCGGGTCGGCGCCGCGACCAGGGTCGCACCATCATCGACGAGGGCGTCGGTGACCTGCTGGACGCGCTCGACCTCGAACGCGAGCCGCAGCCGGCCGGCGACCCGTCGCCCCACCTCCAGCTCGTCGACGTACGCAGCGTGCCGCGGGTCGGCGAGCTCGATCACGGCCCTGCCGCCGGAGAGCACCACCGCGCGCCCGGTGTCCGCGCTGTAGTCGGCCACCTCGGCCATCCCGAGGCGGTCGCGGTACAGCCGCAGCGCGGCATCGAAGTCGTCGGCCGTGAGCACGAGTCTCAGCTCCGACACGTCGCCGACCGGGTGCGGCTCTCGGTCCTCCGCAGGTGCCGGTTGCACCGGTGCCGGTGCGGCGTACGCACCACCGGAGCGGCCGTTCCGGTCGGCGAGCAGACCGGCCAGCGTGGCCACGGCGATCTCGGCCGGCGACCGCGACCCGATGTCCAGCCCGATCGGCCGGTGCACCGCCGCGATCCGGTCCTCGGTCACGCCGAGCGCGCGAAGGGCGGCGACGTGCGGGCCGGTGTGCCGCGGGCTGCCCATGACGCCGACCCACCGCGGCGACCCGGCCAGGACGTCGGCGAGGACCGCGCCCAGCTCCGGCCGGTCGTGGTCGGTGACCACCACGTCGGTGTGCTCGTCGAGAGCGGCAGCCGCGGCGTCGGCGACGCGCACGTAGGGTCCGGTACCGCGGTCGTCGTCGGGCTCGAGCACCACGACGTCGTAGCCGGCGTGCGCGGCGAGGTGCGCCAGCTCGGCGGCCACCGGCGACGCGAACACGGCGACCAGCCGTCGGTCGCCGGTCGGTGCCGGCACCAGTCCGTGCGCCATCGCGCACGACAGGTCGTGGACGTGCTCGCCGTCGTGGTCGTGCGGGTGCGAGGCATTCATGCTCAGAGTCTCTCAGCCGGCTGATGGTTCCGGCACAGGTCGACCTCGCAGCGACCTCTCAGAGCGGGCACAGCGCGGTCTCACCGCCGGACCCGACGGTACTTCCATGACCAAGAGCCGAACGCCGATGCCCGACGTCGAGATCGTCGTCCCCGTCCACAACGAGGAAGCCTCGGTCGAGCGCAGCCTGCTGCGGCTGTACGCGTACCTCAGCTGCGACTTCCCGTTCAGCTGGCAGGTGACGGTCGTCGACAACGCGAGCACCGACGCGACGTACGCCATCGCCGCCCGGCTGGCCGACCGGCTGCCCGGCGTGTGCGTGCGGCACCTGGACCACAAGGGACGCGGCGGCGCCCTGCGGGCCGCGTGGTCCGCGAGCGACGCGCGGGTGCTGGCGTACATGGACGTGGACCTGTCGACCGACCTGGCCGCGCTGTCGCCGCTGGTGGCCCCGCTGCTGTCCGGCCACAGCGACCTGTCCATCGGCACCCGGCTGACCCGCAGCTCGCGCGTCGTGCGCGGACCTCGGCGCGAGCTCATCTCGCGCTGCTACAACACGCTGCTGCACGCCACGCTCGCGACCCGGTTCTCCGACGCCCAGTGCGGCTTCAAGGCGATCCGGGCCGACCGCGCCCGGGAGCTGCTGCCGCTCGTCGAGGACACCGGCTGGTTCTTCGACACCGAGCTGCTGGTGCTGGCCGAGCGGGCCGGGCTGCGCATCCACGAGGTCCCGGTCGACTGGGTCGACGACCCCGACTCGCGGGTCGACATCGCGAAGACCGCGTCCGCCGACCTGCGCGGCGTCGCGCGGTTGGCCAAGGGCCTGGCCGACGGGTCGATCCCGGTCGCGTCGCTGCGCGAGCGGCTCGGCCGCGGCTCACCGGCCCGCTCGCCCGGCGAACCCGGGTTCACGACTCAGGTCCTGCGGTTCGCCGCGGTCGGCGTCGCGAGCACGATCGCCTACCTGCTGCTGTACGTGCTGCTGCGGCCGGCTCTGCCGGCGGGCGGCGCCAACGCTCTCGCGCTGCTGGTCACCGCGGTGGTGAACACCGCGGCCAACCGCCGGTGGACGTTCGAGGTCCGCGGACCCGGCTCGGCCCTGCAGCACCAGCTCAAAGGACTGGCGGCGTTCGGGTTCGCGCTCGCGGTGACGTCGGGTTCGCTGGTCCTGCTGCACGCCCTCGCGCCGCAGGCCTCCAGGGCGCTCGAGGTCACCGTGCTGGTCGCAGCCAACCTGGTCGCGACCGCGCTGCGGTTCCTGCTGCTGCGGCACTGGGTGTTCGGCCGGCCAGCCCGGCCGGAGCCCGTCGGGCGCGAGCGCGAACCCGATGCGCGCGAGCTGCCCGTCCTCGTCCACCTGCCCTACGCACCGTCCCTGCCCGCCATCTCCGACCGGAGCGGGTCATGACCGTCACCGTCCCCGGGCTCGCCCCGGGCTCCGGGCCCGACCCGGCCGACACCGGCGCCCACGTCCTCGCCCACGATCCCGTCCAGCCGCGCTCGCGGCTCGGCCGGCTCGTGCGGGGCCGTCCCGCTGACCCCGCCTGGGTGCGTCCCGCGGTGCTGAGCCTGCTGGCCGGCACGGCACTGCTGTACCTGTGGGGGCTGGGCGCATCCGGGTGGGCCAACAGCTTCTACTCGGCCGCTGTCCAGGCCGGGACCGTGAGCTGGAAGGCGTTCTTCTTCGGCTCGTTCGACTCCTCCAGCTTCATCACCGTGGACAAGCCGCCGGCGTCGCTGTGGGTCATGGAGCTGTCCGCGCGCGTGTTCGGCCTGAACGCGTGGAGCGTGCTGGTGCCGCAGGCGCTCGAAGGGGTCGCGGCGGTCGGGCTGCTGTACCTGACCGTCCGCAGGCACTTCTCGGCGGCGGCCGGTCTGCTGGCCGGCGCCGTCCTGGCGCTCACCCCGGTCGCGGTCCTGATGTTCCGCTTCAACAACCCGGACGCCCTGCTCGTCCTGCTGCTCGTCGCCGCCGCCTACGCGACGACACGGGCGCTCGAGCAGGCGCGTACCGGCTGGCTCGTGCTGGCCGCCGCGCTGGTGGGCACCGGGTTCCTCACCAAGATGCTCCAGGCGTTCGTGGTCGTGCCGGTGTTCGCGGCGGTGTACCTCGTGTGCGCGCCTACCCCCGTGCGACGGCGGATCCTGCAGCTGCTGGCGGCCGGCCTCGCGCTGGTCGTGGCTTCCGGCTGGTGGGTGGCGATCGTCTCGTTGGTCCCGGCCGCGGACCGTCCGTACATCGGCGGGTCGCAGACCAACTCGGTGCTGGAGCTGGTCCTCGGCTACAACGGCCTGGGCCGGCTGACCGGGAACGAGACCGGCAGTGTCGTGGGTGGCGCCGGCGGTGCGGTCGGCGGGACCGGCGGCATGTGGGGCGCCACCGGGTGGAACCGGCTGTTCGGCAGCGAGATGGGGACGCAGATCTCGTGGCTGGTCCCGGCGGCGCTGGTGCTCGCGGCCGCGGTGCTGTGGCTGTGGCGACGGGCGCCGCGCAGCGACGGTCGCCGCGCCGCCGTGCTGCTGTGGGGCGGCTGGCTGCTGCTGACCGGCGCAGTCTTCTCGTTCGCGCAGGGGATCATCCACCCCTACTACACCGTGGCGCTCGGCCCGGCGGTCGGCGCGCTGGTCGGCATCGGTGCGGTCGAGCTCTGGCCGCGCCGCGGCACTGCGTGGGTGCGGGCCGTCCTCGGCGCGACCGTGGCGGGGACCGCGCTGTGGGCCTGGTACCTGCTCGACCGCACGCCCACCTGGCTCCCGGCGCTGCGGATGGCGATCCTGCTGTTCGGCGTGGGAACGGGCCTCGCGCTGGCGTCCGCCCCTCGGCTGCGCGGACGGCCGGCGGCTGTCGTCGCGGCCACCGCGCTCGTGGTCGGTCTGGCCGCGCCGACGGCGTACGCCCTGCAGACGGCGTCGACCCCGCACACGGGGGCGATCCCGAGCGCGGGTCCCAGCGGCGCGTCCACCGGCGGCATGGGCGGTCCGGGCGGTCCGGGTGGCGGAGGCGGTGGTCCGGGTGGGTTCGGCGTTCCGGGTGGCGGAGGCTTCGGCGGCCAGGCGCCGACCCAGGGCACGACTCAGGGCACCGCGCCCACGCAGGGTGGCGCCGGCGGCGGGGGCGGCACCCTCGGCGGCCTGCTGGACGCCGGGACCACCAGCTCGGCGCTGGTGACCGCTGCTGCAGCGGGACGCGGCGTCCTACGACTGGGTAGCGGCGACTGTCGGCGCGAACAGCGCCGCCGGGGTCCAGCTCTCGGCGGGCCAGCCGGTGCTGGCCATCGGCGGCTTCAACGGGACCGACCCGTCGCCGACGCTCGCCGAGTTCGAGGCGCTGGTCGCGCAGGGCCGGATCCACTACTACCTGGCCGGCTCGTCCGGCGGCGGGTTCGGCGGGCCCGGGGCGGGCGGCGGGTCGAGCAGCTCGTCGGCGATCACCAGCTGGGTCGAGCAGAACTTCGCCTCGACCACGGTCGGCGGGGTCACCGTGTACGACCTGACCAGCTCGGCCTGAGCCGGACGTGTCCGGGTGAGCGGGTGTCCTACCCCCCGCTCATCCGGGCACGTTCACCACGGCGGTCAGGGCGGCGCGGTCGTGCAGGCCGCGCAGGTCGCGGTCCCAGACCAGCGGTGGTACCGCCAGGCACAGCAGCACCGTCCGTACCAGCACCCGGCCGAACGGCACCCGTCCCCGGCCGTCGACGGCCACCACCTGCAGGCCGAGCAGCCGCTGCCCGAAGCTGGCCCCGCTCGTCCAGGTCAGCACCAGCACCTCGAGGCCGAAGACGCCCAGCACCGCCAGCGAGAACGGCGGGGTCCCGTACGTGAGCCGGCCGTGCGCGAGCAGGGCCACGACGGCCATCGAGCCGAACCAGTCCAGGAACAGGGCCGCCAGCCGCCGCCCGAACGAAGCCAGCGAGCCGCGGCCGGTCTCCGGCAGGCCCAGCCGCTGACCCCGGAACGCCTGCTCCCCGGCCGTACCGCCGGCCGCGCTCTGGCTCACGCGGGAACCCTAACCACGGGCCCCTCTCGCGTCACCGACGCCCCAGGGACGGGGTGTAACACGGGCGAAACAACTGCGACACTGCCGGGAAACCGCTCCCCCGTACCGTCCCGGCCAGTCGACCGGACGCGCCTGGGTGTGGTCCGAAGGAGGATTGATGTTCACGAACGCGGACGAGGTCCTGCGGTTCATCAAGGACGAGGGCGTCACCTTCGTCGATGTCCGGTTCTGCGACCTGCCGGGGGTCATGCAGCACTTCAACGTCCCGGCTCAGGGTCTGGACGAGGGCTTCTTCACGAACGGCCAGATGTTCGACGGGTCGTCGATCCGCGGCTTCCAGGCCATCCACGAGTCGGACATGAAGCTCATCCCCGACGTGTCCACCGCGTACGTCGACCCGTTCCGCAAGGAGAAGACGCTCAACATCAACTTCTCCATCCGCGACCCGTTCACCGACGAGCCGTACAGCCGCGACCCGCGCAACGTCGCGGCCAAGGCCGAGGCGTACCTCGCCAGCACCGGCATCGCTGACACCGTGTACTTCGGCCCGGAGGCCGAGTTCTACGTCTTCGACGACGTGCGGTTCGAGACCAAGCAGAACGCGGGCTACTACTACATCGACTCCATCGAGGGCGCCTGGAACAGCGGCCGCTCCGAGGAGGGCGGCAACCGCGGCTACAAGACCCGGTACAAGGGCGGGTACTTCCCCGTCCCGCCGCTGGACCACTACGCCGACCTGCGCGACCAGATGAGCCTCGCGCTGGGATCCGTCGGCATCGAGGTCGAGCGCGCCCACCACGAGGTCGGCACCGCCGGTCAGGCCGAGATCAACTACAAGTTCTCGACGCTGCTGCACGCCGGCGACCAGCTGATGGCGTTCAAGTACATCGTCAAGAACGTCGCCTGGGCGGCCGGCAAGACGGCGACGTTCATGCCCAAACCGCTCTTCGGGGACAACGGCTCGGGCATGCACTGCCACCAGTCGTTGTGGAAGGACGGCACGCCGCTGTTCTACGACGAGCTCGGCTACGCAGGCCTGTCCGACACCGCCCGCTGGTACATCGGCGGGCTGCTGGCGCACGCGCCGTCGCTGCTGGCGTTCACCAACCCGACGGTGAACTCCTACCACCGCCTGGTGCCCGGCTTCGAGGCGCCGGTCAACCTCGTGTACTCCCAGCGCAACCGTTCGGCGTGCATCCGGATCCCGATCACCGGGTCCAACCCGAAGGCCAAGCGGATCGAGTTCCGGGTGCCAGATCCGTCGTCGAACCCGTACCTGGCCTTCTCGGCGATGCTGATGGCCGGCATGGACGGCATCCGCAACAAGATCGAGCCGGCCCAGCCGGTCGACAAGGACCTGTACGAGCTGCCGCCCGACG
Source organism: uncultured Actinomycetota bacterium (assembly GCA_963771835.1). GTDB lineage: Bacteria > Actinomycetota > Actinomycetes > Prado026 > Prado026 > CAVQCJ01. The sequence continues at coordinate 17,091 of CAVYVA010000001.1, read as the reverse complement.
AGCACGCCAACATCCCGCAGGTCCCGGGCTCGCTGCCCGAGGTGCTGGCCGCGCTGGAGGCCGACAACGAGTACCTGCTCGAGGGCGGCGTCTTCACCGGCGACCTCATCGAGACCTGGGTCGACTGGAAGCGGGCCAACGAGGTGGACCCGATCAGGCTGCGCCCGCACCCGCACGAGTTCGAGCTCTACTACGACTTGTAGGCCTCGCACCCCGTCTGACCTGTGCAAACGTCAGCCGTGGCCTCGCCAGTCCGCAGAAAGTCCGCACGAGCGACGAGGACCGTCTCCACGGCGGTCCTCGTCGCGTCGTCCGACTCCGGCCACAGGTGCCCGTAGACGTCGAGGGTCGTCTTGGCCGACCGGTGCCGGAGGCGGGCCTGGACGACCTTCACGTCGGCGCCTGAGGCTATGAGCAGGCTCGCGTAGTAATGCCGCAGGTCCTGGAACCTGAAGGCGGGCGACAGGCCCTCGACCTTCACCCCTGGCGGTACGCATCGCCCGCTCCAGAGTCCACGGGGCGAGCTGGCCGCCCTCGGTGTTCGTCAGGATCGTCTCGGCCCGCCAACGAGCGACGTGGGCCGCCAGCTCCTCGGTCAGCTCGGTCGGGACCGGGATGGCCGCGACCGAGCCTTCCGTCTTGAGCGGCTCGGCGGGGTACTGGACGGCCGGCGTGACGGTGCCGCGCACGAAGTCGACGTCCGAGACCCGCAGCCCGCAGGCCTCAGCGACTCGAAGGCCCGCGAAGGCCCCCAGGAGAACCGCGGGCCCGATACCGCTCCGGCAGCGCATCGTGCAGCGCCCACACCTGCTTGGTCGTCGCCACATAGGCCCGCTGCTCCCCCGCTCCCGGGGACCTACCGAGCACCCGCGTCGCCGATGAGTGCTCGGATCCGGAAGCCGTGGCACTGGCTACCGGATGTGGCTCAGGCTGCAGGAGCGAGTAGGCGTTCGAGGCTGCGGCGCACGCAGCCTCGCTGCTCCAGCCAGGGAAAGTGGCCGACTCCTGGAAGCACGTCTACCTCTGCGCCCAGGAGCTGGGCGATGTCCGTGCTCGCGGTCACGGGCAACGGGTCCAGCTCGCCGTGCACGAACCGGGTCGGCACGCTGCAGCCTTTGAGCCGTTCCGCGAGGGCCGGTAGCTCTGCGCGGATTGACGCCCAACTCTCCTCGCTTGGTGCGTGGCCCGTCTGCGGGATGGGCTGCGCCACTTCCAAGCTCGAGAAGTACCCCGGCCAGACCAGTTCCATGTGCTCAAGCATTTCGTCCTGGGCGAGCGGGCGACTCGCCTCAAGCGCGTCGAGCTCCTTCAGCCGGGCCAGGGTGGCGTCCGGGAGTCGGCGCATCAACTCGACCTGGAATGCGGCCAGTCCCCCGTCGCCGACCCCGCCTAGCGGATCCACGGCCAGAGCCGCCCCCACACGCCGAGGCGTCGCCGCCAACAGGTGAAGCAACAGATGCCCACCCCAGGAGTGGCCGATCATTGCCGGCGCCTGCCAGTCGAGCGTGTCCAGGACGTCGATCACATCATTGCGCAGGGTGGGCACGTCGAAAGGCCCGGCCAACGTCGATGGTGCCACCCCACGCTGCTGGAACGACGCGACCCGGTAGTCGCCGAGCTCGGGCAGCAGGCCCTGCATGTAGTCGGTCATGCCCGGTCCGCCGTGCAAGAGCAGCAGGGCCGGCCCAGACCCCGTGACCCATCCCCCGAGCCCGCTGGGAGTGGTGAAGGTCTCCCTCACGGCCGCAATCTACGACCGTCACGCAGCCGGTGTCGAAGGTGCAGGACACGACCGCCGGAAGGGCCCCGCACACAGGAACGGCCGACGGGGCGGCCCCAGAGTGCCGGCTCCGCGCTCTGCCCATATCGGCACTTCGGTGTGCAGTCCCGGGATCCCTTACGCCTCCGGGATCGATCTGCCGAAGCTCGCTCGGGACTCAGCTGTCGGGCGTGACCGCATCCAATTGGAGCCGAACCTCTGACGTGTTCACGCCGAGAGCGCCCAGCAGCACCGCCGCCGGATCTGGTGGCTGGAGAGTGAGGATCTGGGCCAGTACCTGCTGGGCCGTGACCTGGGTCTTCCGGCGCATGGGCTTGACCGCTTCCTCAAGCACTCTCTTTGCCGCGGGCGTCATGCGGAGGCGATCACTCGTCATGACATCTCTGATCCTCGGCTTCTTCGGCACGGCGCGCATCGGCAGTGGCGGAGCGTCGAAGCCGGACCCCATGCCCAGCGCGCTCAGGGCTTCGTGATCGAGCGACTCAAGGCCCTGGCGAGCTTGCTGCAGGCTCACGCCCAGCACGTCTTCGATCGAGGGATCCTCCAACAAGGCGAGCAAGACGTGATCGGTGCCAGTTCGGCGATCACCGCGGCGACGAGCCTCCTCACCGGCCCGCATAGTGATGGCCCAGACGTGAAGCATCTCTGGCACAACGGATTCGGTGGTCATGATGGCTCCTTCCCGTATTTGGCGTGGACGGACTGGCGAGTGATGCCCAGCGCATCTCCGATCTGCTGCCAGGACCAACCGGCCATCCGCGCACCCCGTACCTGGTTGGCCTCGATGCGCTCGGCGAGCCGGTGAAGGGCCACGGACGCGCGAAGTCCCGAAGCTGGATCTCCCAAGCCGATGGCGGTGGTGATCTCTTCTATGTCCACGCTGTCAGTCTGGACTGACAAGCCCGGGGTGTCAATCCAAACTGACACTCTGATCTCGGACGGTGTGGCCGCCCGGAAATGCCGGTTCTGGGGCTGTGGATAACTTCGGATCGAGAGGGCTCTGGCACGCTCGGGCCCTGCGGACGCACTAACGTCCAGGGACGCGAAGAAGCCCGTCTCCGGCTTACGGGCCGGACGGGGCTTGGGAGAGCCGGGCGGAGAGCCCACCGGGGATCGGTGCGCGGAGCATTTCCGGGCCACCCTGGGCATCCTCGAGCCGACGATCATCGTCTCGCAGGGCGCCTCGGTGCGGCGGTGGACGCAGGACGTGCTCGTTCCCACGCGCACCCATAGCCCCACCCTGTACACGGCGACCGTCGACGGGCGCTCGACCCTGGTCTGCGCCTTCTCCCATCCCGCAGCCCACGGGTCGCAGCGGTGGGGAGATAGCCTGACCGCCCCATACCTCGCCAACGTCGTCATGCCGACGCTCCAGGCGGCGGTCCGCCGCCTGTAACTCCCGCTCAATGGCCAGCTCAGGTGCGGCTTGGCGGTGGAATGACGCCCAGGTCGTCGCCTGGCAGTTGTCGACCACGATGGGAGCACGGGTTGCCAACAGAAGTCGAGATTCCGTCGTTGGACGTAGCCCGCGCGACGGCCGTCCATGAGGCGGGCCACGCTGTGGCCCGCTGGCGCCTGGGGCTCGCGTTCGAGCGGGTCTCGACCATCCCGGAGGGCGAGCGCCTCGGCGCGGTGTCGCATCGTCCACCGGGTGCCTGGTTCCGGCCGGACGTCGAGTGCACAACCCGGACCCGGCTTCGGATCGAGGCCGAGGTGATCAGCCACCTGGCCGGCGGCGAGACGGAGCGGGCGTGGGTCACTCGCACGCTCGGGCGCCAACTGCTCGAGTCCGAGAAGGAACTCGTCGACGTCGGGATGCGCGGCGATCTGGAGATCGCAGTCAACCTGTCGGATTACGCCACGAGCACGCCAGAGGAGGCGGAGGCCTACTTCGCCTGGCTGTGGCAGCGCACCCTGGACCTGATCTCTGGCCCGTTGCCGTACTGGGCGGCTGTCGAGGCACTCGCCGACGCCGTGGTCGGTGGCCGGGCGCTGGCGTGGCGAGATGCGAAGCCGATCATCCTCGTGGCCTGGCGCAGCTGCTTGCTCTGACGTAGGTCGTCGCCACGGGCTAGCGGACGATCTGCCTGGAAGGAGGGCTGAGCCCGGTGTCCTCGCGGCCTGGCAAAAGTCTCACTAGTTCCGGGGGACCTGAGCCTTGAGCGCCGAGCAGGTCCGGTGCCGCCACCTGTGACGGTCGTCGGCCCAGTACGCCCGGAAGCCTCTGGGGATGGGCTGCCCGCAAACGAAGCACGGCTGCTCGGCCCTCAGCTTGGTGCCCAGCTGGCCGCCCTTGGGCTGGGTGTACTCGACCTGCTCCCAGTTGGTGCGGTCTCCTCCACCCGTCCAGGCTCGGCGGCCTCGGGGGGCGTAGGCGATGCTGCGCGTCTTCACTCGTCCAGCGTCAATCCGCTTCGGGTCGGCCGCAACGGGGTCTGGCCACCTTGCTCGGCTGTGCCCTCCGGAGCGGCCGAGCCGCCGTCAGCCTCGCCGGAGTGCCAGGGCTGGGTTGGGAGACGTGTCAGGGGTCGGCCGCAGGTCGAACCCTCTGATCAACAACCACACGGCCAAGGCGATCTCCTGGACGGCGATGGGCAGGATCAGCACGGTGTAGCCGGTGACAGGAGCGTTGCTGAACAGCGCGAACACGGCTGCGGCGAGCATCAAGAGCACTCCGGCCACGCCCCAGGCCGACAGCCAACGGGGAACTATCCGAGCTCGGTAGAGCACGTAGTAGTAGCTCCAAGCGCCTAGGCAGAAGGCGAAGATGGCTGCGAGGTTCGCGTGGTCGCGCAGGCTGATGAGCGAGCCGGCTATTGCTTGAGCTGGCGCACCGCCGCTGTCGGGTTGCGTGGTGAGCGGCGGGATGGACAGCAGGCTCACGACCGCGACCGTGTAGAAGACGGCCTCGACGCTCCTGAAGACAACCGACGCCAACGCGAACGGCGCGTCGATCTTCTGCAGCAGTGGGTACAGGGCGATGGGGATACTTGCGCTTCCCGCTGCTGCTAGCAGGTAGAAGATCGCAGCGAGGGCGAGTCGGTGAGGTTGGCCGGGCGCTGCCAGGAGGTGCGTCTCGGTTCGCGTGGGGTCCAGCGCGGCGGCTGCTACTGCCGCAACGGTTGCCAGGATGAGCAGGGTTCCGGTCGCGACCGACGTCGTTCGAGTCGGGTTAGCCATGACGATGCCTTCTTCCGGGAAAGTTTGAGCACGTGCAGCCCGACTGGCGGTGGCTCCTCTGACTCCGGCTGGCGGGCACGACCCACGCCGTCGGGCGGTGCCGGTGTTTAGGGCCGCACGCGCCTTGTTTCGTAGGCCCAGATGGCGACTCCATGGGTTCACGTGACGTCCCGTTGAAGGACGAACCGGGTTCCGGCGGCGACCGACGCATCTCGATCAACCAGGCCCCGGTCGAGCCAACTACGTGACGTCGCGACGTATCGTCCGGACGACGCCGGCGGCGAGCGGGACCGCCACCCAGAAGAGGACCGAGACCGAGATCTGCGGCACGTGACCTCCCCAGTCGTTCTCGAGCACCCAGTTCCAGGTTGTGGACATGTCGATCCAGTCAGCCACCAGCGTCGATGCGGTGCCGAGCACCGCGAACGGCGGCGGGGAGGGCGAAGGAGGCGGCGATGGCAGTCGCCGAGCTCTGCAGCAGCGCCCCGAGCGCGACGCCGGCGAGGACATTGAGGAGCACGAAGAGCAGATAGCCGGTGATGGCGCCGACGGTCAGGTTCGCCTCCAGGGCGCGGCCCGAGGCCGACGCCAGCCCGAGGCCGGCGGCGGTGACCACCCCGCCGAAGACCGCAGCGCCACCACCCAGCACCAGCGACGCCGCCAGCTTGGCGTTGACGACTCGGATGCGTCGCGGTTCCTGGGTGAACGTGGTGAAGACGCTGCGTTGGCTCCATTCGCCGGTGAGCATCAGGATCGCCACCACAGGCAGGAGGATCGACAGCCGCGAGGGCGGCAACGCGGAGGTAGCTCGCGTAGGTCTGATCGAAGCTCGTTGGGGCGAGGACCGGCGCCAGCATCATCCCTGCGGTCGACAGCGCCACGAGAGCGAGGAGCCAGCGGGCGGCGCGGGTATCGGTGGCCTTGGCCCACTCGACCCGGACAAGCCGTGAGAACGGGATAGGTCCTGGGGCCGACGACGGTGCCGCGTCGATGCCGAGGGTTCGGGGGGAGAGTGACGTGGTCATGCTGCAGCCTCCTGGGGCGGAGCCGCCTTGGCGGCGGTGAGAGAGAAGAACAGCTGCTCCAGCCCGTTTGTCTCGGACCGACGCAACTCGGTGAGCAGCACCTGGTGGTCGCGGGCGACGCCCGCCACCACCTCGGTCGTGACCCGACCACCGGAGACGTCCACGGTGAGCACATCATCCGGCCCGGCGATGTAGTCGATCCGCGCAGCTTGGAGCGCCGCGGCCAGTGCAACGGGGTCGGGGCTGCGCACGAGGATCGTGGAGCTGGCAAGCAGATCGTCCAGCCGACCGGCGGCCACCACGGCACCGTCGGAGATGACGACGAGATGATCGGCGGTGGCCTGCACCTCGTGGAGCAGGTGACTCGACAGCAGCACCGTGCCGCCATGGTCGGCGAAGTCGCGGAGGAGCGTTCGCATCCAGGCGATGCCCTCGGGATCGAGCCCGTTCGCCGGTTCATCGAGGATCAGCGCCGCCGGTTCACCGACGAGGGCCTGGGCGACGCCGAGGCGCTGGCGCATGCCAAGTGAGTAGGTCCCGACCCGCTTCTCCGCGGCATCGGCGATCCCGACGAGGTCCAACAGGTGCTCGACCCGCCTCGTGTGAACGCCTGCCAGCCGCGCTGCGATCGTGAGCGTCGCCCGGCCACTGCGCCCGGGATGCATCGCAGACGCGTCGAGCAGCGTCCCGACCACGCGCGTCGGGTTGGGCAGCTCGACGAACGGTCGGCCGTCGATGGTCGCCGTGCCGCGATCGGGTCGCACCAGCCCGACGATCATCTTCAGCGTGGTGGACTTCCCGGCGCCGTTGGCCCCGAGGAAACCGGTGATGGTCCCGGGTTCGCAGCGCAACGAGACGTCGCGGACGACCGGAACCTTCTTGTAGCTCTTGGTGAGAGCGGTTGTCGTGATCATGTGGCCAGCCTGAACCGCCCGGTGCGCCGCCGCATCGGGCGGACGGCCACGATCCGATGTCCGAAGGGAGGCCGGCCGCTTCCGACGTCTCGCTCTTTCGTTGGTTGCAGTGTCGACTTTCGTCGATGTTGCACGGGGGCCCTGAGCCGTACGCTCGGGTCATGTCCTGGCTTCGCAGATGGTGGGCCCAGACCGCCCCCACGGCGATGCTGGCACCGAGCGACCCGGCCCATCCCGACAACGTGGCGCCCAGGACTGCGCGCGACTGGTCCGTCGACGCCGGTGCGTTCGTCATCGCCGCCGCTCTCGGCGCCCTCATCCTGAGCGTCACCGTGGATGACGCCGCCAATCGGATGACCTCGGGGCAGGTGGCCACCGACGCCGCGTTCGGAGCTCTTTGCTGTCATCTCACTGTGGTGGCGGCGGCGCTGGCCGTTCGGGGTGGCGCTGGTTTGCGTCCTGTTGGGCGCGTTCTCGACGTTTGGCACGGTCGCCGGCCTGCTCGCACTGTCCTCGCTGGCTGTGCACCGCCATGTCCGGCCCGCCCTGCTCGTCGCCGCGCTGTTCGTTCCGTCCGCAGTGGTGTGCTCGATCTGGCTCGGGCGGACCAATACCTGGTCGGTGATGCTGCCGACGGCGGCGCTTGCGGCCGCCGCAACCGCATGGGGCATGTTCGTCCGCGCCCGGCGTCAGCTCCTCTCCACCCTGCGCGACCGTGCCCAACGTGCCGAGGCCGATCAGCTCGTCCGCGCCGAAAGTGCGCGCCTGGCTGAGCGAACCCGCATCGCACGGGAGATGCACGACGTGCTCGCCCACCGCATCTCCCTGGTGGCGCTGCACGCCGGTGCGCTCGAGGTCGCACTCGACCTGCCTCCCGCCCAGGTGCGGGAGAGCGCAGCGCTGTTGCGGTTGACGGCCCACCAAGCGCTGGAGGAGCTGCGGGACGTGATCGGCGTGCTGCGGGAGGAGCCGGGGCAGGAGCGGCCGTCGACGGTGCCTCAACCGACGTTGGCTGACATTCCACGCTTGGTGGAGGAGACTCGCCGTTCCGGCGCAAAGGTCGACTTCGAGATGCGGGTGGACGGTGCAGCTGCCGCACCTGGCCCCTTGGGTCGTGACGCCTATCGCATCGTGCAGGAAGCGCTGACCAACATCAGCAAGCACGCTCGCGGCACCCTCGCCCAGGTTCGGGTGGCGGGAGCGCCGAACCGCGGCCTGCACGTAAGCGTTCGGAACCCACCCGCAGTGGGCGCCCACGACCGTCCGGCTCTGCCGGGTTCCGGCACCGGCCTCCTTGGTCTGCAGGAGCGGGTGACCCTGGCCAATGGCGTCCTGGTGCACGGACCGGACGCTTCCGGTGACTTCGTCGTCGAGGCCGACCTGCCGTGGTGAAGGTCCGGGTGCTTCTGGTCGACGACGACGCGTTGGTGCGTGCCGGTCTCCGGATGATCCTGTCGTCGTCAGAGGAGCTGGAGGTGGTGGGCGAGGCTGCCGACGGCGCCGACGCCGTCGCGGCCGCGCAGGCGCATCGACCCGATGTCGTCCTGATGGACATCCGGATGCCCGGGATGGACGGCATTGCCGCCACGTCGGCCCTACGCCGTCTTGCGACTCCGCCGCACGTGATCGTCCTGACCACATTCCAGGCCGACGAGCATGTCATGAGCGCGCTTCGGGCCGGCGCCGACGGGTTCCTGTTGAAGGACACCGCGCCCACGGAGATCGTCAACGCAGTGCGCCTCGTGGCTGCAGGAGAAGCGATGCTCTCACCGTCGGTCACCCGCACACTTCTCTCTCACCTCGGCAACGACGAAATGACAGATCGCCGTCGCTTCGCTGCCCAGCGCCTGACGTCGCTCACAGACCGGGAGCGGGAGGTCGCGACTGCGGTGGGGTCCGGCGCATCCAACGCCGAGGTTGCCGCATCTCTGTTCATGAGCGAGGCCACCGTCAAAGCGCACGTCTCGCGTCTTCTCACCAAGCTCGCAGTCACGAACCGGGTGCACATCGCGATTCTCGTGCACGACGCGCAATCGTGACTTGACCGCCATCTCCCTGAGCGCCTTCCCAGGCGGGCTATCGGCCCCGCTTGCGCGGTCAAAGAGCCGCTAGTACGCGGGCTTGGTGCGTGGAACAATCAGCCCATGAACATACGCGCTAGCGTCCTCGGCCCCGCCACCACGGCGACCCAAGCAGTAATCGGCGCGGTGATCTCGTTCGCGCTTGCCCTGCTCGTCGGGTTTGGGCTGCGGCAGGAGGCGGAGTCGACGATCTTCACAGCCGCCCTCATCGGCATCGCCGTCCTGATGATCGGGCTGAAGCGCACGCGCCCGTCGCGACGCTGAGGCGCCATGGCGCTTGGCGCCGAACGACGAAGGGCGCCTGTGCTCGTCTTGATGCCGCCAGGGTCACATGCCGCGTCTTTCGACGGATCATCTACTCAGGTCCATCCAACGGTCATAAGTGCCACCACGGCGAAGCCGGTTAGCAGCGCCAGTTCGTGGCGTCGGAGCGGCACTACGCGTGCCCGCCGCATCACCTGCTTGGCAAGGCAGTGGGCAGACCAGCATTCACTCGCACAAGCGCCGCCATCCGCCATTCGAGTTGCCAGCCATCGCCGAACAATAGGCCAAGCCAGTGCTTTCGGTTGATGGAGAATGCCGGTTCTGGGGTGTCGAGGCGAAGCGGCCGTGTCCGACCCTGGGCAACGCGTCCTCACGGTTATCTCGGCCTCGACACCCGCACATACTGCCGGTTCTTGGGCTGTCGACAACCCCGGATCGTGGGGCCCTGGTCATCGTCCGGGGAGGTCCGCCATGTCCGATCAGTCCACCCTCGTCCGTCCCGAGCCGTTCGACCGGTTCTCCGGGGCCCACTTGGCCGCGGCCGGGTTCTTGGCCCGCTACGCCGGCCGCACCCGCGACGCCTACGCCGCCGACCTGCGCGGCTACCTGGCCTGGTGCGCCAGCCGCCAGCTGGACGTATTCGCTGCGACCCGCCCGCACATCGAGATCTACACCCGCTGGCTCGAAGAAGACCGCCACCTCGCGCCGGCCACCGTGGCCCGCCGGCTGTCCACCGTGATCGGCTTCTACCGGTTCATGGTCATCGACGGGCGGCTGGACAAGTCACCGGCCCAGTACGTGCGCCGACCCCGGGTCTCGCCGGACTCCCAGGCCCTGGGCCTGGACCGGATGCAGCTCGGCACCCTGGTCGCGGTCGCCCGCGGGTCCGGCCCGATGGACGCCGCCCTGATCACCCTGCTCGGTCTCCTGGGCCTGCGGGTCTCCGACGCCTGCTCGGTCGACCTGGAGGACTTCGGCGCCGAACGCGGCCACCGCACCCTGCACATCATCGGCAAGGGCGGCAAACCCGCCCTCATCCCGCTGCCACCCCCGGTGGCCCGCACCCTGGACCTGGCCGCCGACCAGCGCGGCACCGGACCGCTGCTGCTGACCCGGACCGGTCGGCGGATGGACCGCTACGCCGCCTCCCGGATCGTGCACCGCCTGGCCAAGAAGGCCGGGATCGACCACCGGGTCGGCTGCCACTCCCTGCGCCACTCCTACATCACCGCCGCCCTAGACGCCGGCGTCCCGCTCCGCGACGTCCAGATCGCCGCCCGGCACGCCGACCCCCGCACCACCACCCGCTACGACCGAGCCCGCGGCAACCTGGACCGCCACGCCAACTACATCGTCGCCGCCTTCATCGCCGGCAGCCGCCTGACAGCACAAGAACCGGCATTCGGTGCGCCGTCCCCCCGCGACGGCGGAGACAACGCGGCGGGGGTTGTTTCGGGAAGGGCGCAGATCTCGTCATGTAACCACGCGGCTATCCCAGGCGTCATTGGGCTGGGATCGTCCCTGCCAGGACTGTCGGACAGGAGGCCCGCATGGTTGGAGGGCCGGGGGGTGGCGCCGCCGCGGAGTTCGACTTGTTCTATGCCGGTACCGCGACGCGGGTCCTGCGTCAAATGGTTCTGCTGACCGGTGATCTGGCAGAGGCGGAGGACGTCACACAGGAGGCGTTCGAGCGGGCCTGGCTGCGGTGGTCGACGGTCCAGGACTGCGGGTCGCCTGAGGCGTGGGTGCGCACTGTTGCCCGGCGGCTAGCAGTGAGTCGGTGGCGCCGGTTGCGCAATGCGTCCGCTGCCTGGCTTAGACGCGGTGCAACTCCGGACTCACCCGGGCTGGACCCCGAGCGCGTTGCGCTGCTGATCGCCCTGGGCCAGCTGCCCGAGGCGCAGCGCGTGGCGATCGTCCTGCACCACCTAGCCGACCTGCCGGTAGAGCAGGTCGCGAAGGAGACGGGAGCGAGCGTGTCCGCAGTGAAGCAACGGCTGGTCCGCGGACGCGCAGCGCTTGCCGTGCTTCTGGCAGACGACCAGCTCGCGTCCGAGCCGTTGCAGCCTGGCCCGACGATCGTTCGAGAAGGTGAGCAATGAGCGATCTATTGACCGAGCGCCTGCACGCGAGCGCCGAGCGGATCCCCGGAGCCGTGCGCCCCGCCCGCGAGGTGCGGCGAGAAGCCGAACGCGCTCGCCGGGTGCGGCGCGTGGTAGGCGGAGCGCTGGTGGGCGCCGTCGTGGTGGCCGTTCTTTTCGGAGTCGGCTTGGGCGGGCACACCCTGTCCGAGCCTGAGCCGATAACCACACCCAGTCCGAAACCAACGCCGGGGGTGTACACCCTTGCCCCGGACCCGTTCCTGTCTGGTGTCGGCTGGGCCGGCTTCTGGGGTGCTGGGGGACCTACCGTGAATCGTACGAACACCGAGCCGGCGCTCATGGAGTGCATCGGCGACGTGCACCAGTTGGGGGCAACCGAGATCGCGGCCGCGACCTACGTGCAGCCCGGAGGGGGGTTCAACAACGAGTTCGTGCTGCGCTATGACGACGGCGGCAGCGCCACCACCGCGTTCGCAAACATGCGCACCAAGTTCGCGCGTTGTCACCGCCAGCAGAGCAATCCTGCGTTCCTCTACCCGATCCCTGACTCCGTGTTCGTGGCGCCCACCGGCCCGATCGATGACATGTTCGAAGGGGAAGATCCGGGCCACTACCAGGTGTACGCGGCCCGCGAGGGCAACGTCGTCGTGGCCGTTGAGTCGCTTGGAGGCTGGGGCGACCGGCCAGGTAACACCCTGAGCGGTCTTCTGGACAGAGCGCTGGGACCGGATTGGTCGACGCAGTGAGTCACCGGATCGGTCCAGGCACGGTTGGCGAACGGTCCAGCCAGGGTTTCCCTGTCGGGAGGCTGGCGCACCGAAGTGCCGTTATGCAGCGGTCGGTATGTCGCCGGCGGATCTCTCATTCCATCCGCGGCCCGTAGCACCGTCTGGTGGCGGAAGCAGTAGACCATCCCGCCAGCCTTCCGTCGTCTTCGACGCCCAGGTGAGCTGCCCTGGCAGCCAGCGGTCGTCGTGGAGGACCTCGACGCCGGGGGGGTGGCTCGAGACAGCCCTTCCTCAGGCTGAAGCGGTCGACTGCCTTCCTGCAAGGCGGGCCTTCAGATGGGAGCATCGGGTGTGCGTGAGGTTCGCATCGACCCGGTATCGCTGGAACGGCTGGCACGACTTCTGGACGCGGAGCGTGCTGGGCGGCTCAAGAGCAACGTGGTCCTCGCACGGCGCATCCTGGACGGTCGGGTCGTGTGGAACGTGAACGCGACGGCCTCCGGTGGAGGGGTCGCGGAGATGCTCACGACGCTGTTGGCCTATAGCCGCGGGGCAGGTGTCGACGCGCGTTGGCTGGTCCTGGAGGGGAACCCGAGGTTCTTCCGGATCACCAAGCGTCTGCACAACCTCCTGCACGGGGCACCTGGTGACGGTGGCCCACTGGGTGACGCGGAGCGAGACGAGTACGAGTCGGTCCTCGCCGGCAACCTCGACAACATGAAGTCACGGGTGCGGGCTGGGGACATCGTGCTCCTGCACGACCCGCAGGCAGCAGGGATGGCAGAGGGACTGCGTGCGGCGGGCGCTCATGTTGTGTGGCGCTGTCACATCGGCCGGGACACACCGACCGAGCTCACCGACGTCGGCTGGAACTTCTTGGAGCCCTACGTCAATCAGGCGGACGCCACGATCTTCTCGCGCGAAGCCTACGGCCCCCGATGGTTGGATCGGCGACGCTCGCGGATCATCCCTCCGTCGCTGGACCCGTTCAGCACCAAGAATGTCCAGCTGCCACCAGCCGATGTCGACGCGACCCTGCGCTACGCCGGCCTTGTGGCCAGGCCCGGGGAGCAGGGCAGTTTGGCCTTCGGCCGGCGCGACGGCTCCACTGGTACGGTGCGCGCCCACGGCAACCTCGTCGTCGCCGGCGACATGGTGCCCGGGGACGTGCGCGTCGTGGTACAGATCAGCCGTTGGGACCGGCTCAAGGACATGGCCGGGGTACTGACCGCCTTCGCCACCAGCCTGTCCCGACTGCCGAGCGATACTCACCTGATGCTGGTGGGGCCCGATGTGTTGGGGGTGAGCGACGACCCGGAGGGCGCCGAAGTGCTCTTCGAGTGCGTCGACCTGTGGAAGACGCTGCCGATTCAGGCGAGACAACGCGTGCATCTGGTCTCGTTGCCGATGGACGACGTGGACGAGAACGCCCACCTCGTCAACGCCTTGCAGCGGCACGCCACTGTCGTCGTGCAGAAGAGCCTCGTCGAGGGCTTCGGGCTGACGGTGACCGAGCCGATGTGGAAGAACCGTCCGGTAGTCGCCTCCGCCGTCGGTGGCATCCAGGACCAGATCGTGGACGGGGAGAGTGGCCTGATGCTGGCCGACCCAGCCGACCTGGGTGGCTTCACGGATCTGATCGCCACCGTGCTCGATGATGACAACCTCGCACAGCGGCTGGGTGACGCCGCCGGCAAGAGGGTGCGCGACCAGTACCTCGGCGACCGGCACCTGATCCAATACACAGAACTATTCAACGAGCTACTGCGGGAGTAGCCCCGGTTCCCGCCGTAGCTTGATGAACTACCGCGGGACCAATGGCACTCCGTCATCTCCGGGTCGTTTGTGTTTGTGGAGGAAGGTCAGCGGAGCCGCGACAAGTTCATGTCCTCGGGGCAGAACGTGGCCATCAAAGGGACGGTCAAGGGCTACTACGTGTTCAAGCGCTGCCCCGAGAACCGATCGGAGGCATGACCCGCCAAGGCCTGACCATGACGCCGGGTGACTGCCCAGGGAGCGCCTCTCCCACGATTCGCCGAAGCCACGGGGAAGAGCAGCTCCCACACGACGACAGCCGGCCCGAGAGCCGGCCGCCCGCTCAACCACAAGCAAAACTCACATATGTCGCACCACGGCGCTCGCGTTCGCGACGTTTGCCCGGTGCCTATCCCCGCGCGGGGCAGGTCGGCTGGAACGGCTGGTCGCCAACGTAGCGCGCCCACTCCGTCGTCGTCAGGTCGCGGCCGGCGAACGTGCACGCATCAGCCAGCCACTGCCGAGGCGTGCCGGGCATCGTGAACCAGGTGTCCGCGACGGCGTCGGTGACGTCACGGGGCATCGTCCCGGCGATGTCGCCCGTCGGCGTCACCCAGGACCAGGCCGGGCCAACCCGACCGAGTGTCGTAGCCGCGCCCAGCCGCCGCAGCGTGGCGGCGTCCCACATCGCCACGGTGCCGTCGCTCCCGGACGAGACGAGCATGCTCCCGTCGGATGCGTACGACAGCGCGAGGGTCACGCCGGTGTGCGCGAGCACCCGGTCCGTGAGCGGCGCCAGTGTGGCCGCGTCGAACTCGGCGATGGTGCCGCCGCCGGTGCCGACCGCGAGCCGGGCGTCGTCCGGCGACCACGCCAGCACCGTCGCCGGCAACGAACCCAGCTCGGCCTGCGCGTCCGTCCTACCCGAGGCCGTGTCGACCAGGACGAGTGACTGCGACCGGTGCGGAGCCGTCCCGGACACCCCACCGGAGGCTGCCTCGCCTCGGGGCTGGTAGCCCATCACCAGCAGACCCCCGCGGGGGTCCACCTCCAAAGGGATCGCCCACTGCAGGTGCGCCTGGGGTCCGGCGAACGTCAGTGTCAGGGTGCGCTGCACCCGTCCCGAGGCGACGTCGATCTGCTGCAGCTCGTACTGGTCGACCCCTGCGAAGAGCGTGCGCCCGTCGGCGGAGGGGGCGGCCACGAACGCCACCGCAGGGTCGTGTTCCGGGACGTTTGCCGGGTGGTCGAGCAGTACCGCCCCGGTGGCCAGGTCCATCACCACGAACCGGGCGAAGGTGCCCGTGCTGCCCAGGCTGAGAACGGCGCGTGCGCCGTCGGGCGTCGCGGTGACCCACTCGATGGTCAGGCCGGCGGGCACGGTGAGGGGCCAGGCGGTCGTCGTTGCGGTTCGAAGATCCGTGCGGTAGACCTGCTCGGCTCCCTGACCCCCGCCCGACGCCGGTCGGGTCCCGACGAGGTAATGCCCGAACAGCGCCTGGTCCTGGTCGTCCGGCGGCACGGCCGCGCCGGCCTGCACCGTGCGCGGCACCGAGCGCAGGTCCCAGGAGACGATCTGGGAGTCCAGACCGTCGGTGTACAGCGAAGCCGAGCTGCCGCTGCCGGCCCAGGCCAGACCCTGGATGGCGCCGTTCCCGGTCTGGGACACCACCGTGGCGCCAGCCGGCGCGGTGAGCACGAGCACCGAGCCGTCGCTGGCGGCCGCGGCCAGCCGGGTCCCGTCCGGTGAGAAGGCCAGGTGCGTGATCGAGGTCCCGAGCCCCTGGCCGGAGCGCGCCGGTCCCGACAGCGCCGTCACCGCCGTCTGCTCGGGGGTCTGCGGGTTGGTCGGGTCCACGTACGCGACCCGGTCCCTGCGGGGTCGATCGCGACGACGCAGTGGACGGTCTCGTTCGTGCACGTGGCCGCTCCGGCCGGCCGGCCGCGAGCCACCACGTGCAGGTCCGACGCCTTGACGACCTGCAGCGACTCGTCGCTGCGCTGGATCACCATGCGGTCGTCGCCGGTGCCGAACGACGAGATGGGCACGCCCGAGCGGAGGATGCGGGGCGCGGCGGCCCAGTTCGCGGTGTCGTACACCTCGAGCCTGTCCCCCAGCCCCCTACCGGTTGACGAGGCGGTGACGACCAGGTAACGGCCGTTGCCGGTGAAGCGCGCGCACGTGGGGGTGCTCGCCTCGGTTGCGACGATGTCCAGCGTGCGCACAACCGCTCCGGTACGGGCGTCCGCGACGAGCACTCCCTGTCCGTCCTGCTGCCCGCACTCGCGAGCGTCGAGCCGTCGGGGCTCAGGTCGCCGACCCTGTCTCCCGCCAGCCGGTACGCGGTGACCAACTTACGGCTCGCCGGGTCGAACACGAGGACGTTGCGGCTGTTGTCGTAGGCGAGCACGCGAGAGCCGTCCGCCGGCGCTCCGCCCAGAGCAGGCGGTTTTCGGTCTGGATGCGGAACACCGCGCCGCCGTCCGCCTGGACCGCCGACAGCAGTGCCCCACGGGTGTCCGGTGAGTCCTGCAGCCGGTACGAAGCGGCCGCGAGCAGCAGCGAGGTGGTGCGGTCGGGCACGGTGTACGACTGTGCGGCGAGGCGCCGAGCGTCCGCCGACAGCGCGGCCCGGTCGGCATTGTCGCGTTCGTGTACGGCGACTACGCCGACGACGGTCGCGACGAGGGCCGCGACGGCGACACCCGCGGTCGCGGCCGTGAGCCGCCGCCGGCGACGGCGTTCGCTGGCCAGCTGGCGCCGACCGCCGCGCGGGACGCCTCGCGTACTCGCGTCGGGTCCCGACGGTCGTCGGGGTGGTGCTCGACCCAGTCCAGGGCGGCCTGCAGGCGCGGCCCGCGGATCAGGTCGGCGTCCGGGCGCCCGGCCTGCTCCCATGCCTAGGTCGACCCGGCGAGGTGCTCGAGCTGGTCCGCGACAACCGCCCGTTCGTCGAGCCATCCGCAGCCGTGGCCAGCCGCCGAGCAGGGCCTCGTGGGCGAGCTCGACCGTCCCGGCGCCGACCGTCACCAGCCGAGCCAAGGCCAGCTGCGCCAGCGCGTCCCGCGCCGCTTCGTCGCCCTCGGGCACGGTGTCCACGAGCTGCACCGGCCGACGGGTCCACAGCCCGGCGGAACGGGTCGCCATCCCGAGCAGCAGCCGCCGGGCCGCTGCCTGCGCGGGCGCCCCGAGGGCGGCGAACGACTCCTCGGCCATCGACTCCAGCGCCCCGCGCACGCCACCGGCATGGTGGTACGCCTC